>NZ_JBHMET010000259.1:13323-44656 GCF_042430365.1 Bradyrhizobium erythrophlei | reverse complement strand
AAACCATCGCGCAGGGAAAGCCGGAGTGTTTTCCGGTTTCACCTGTGGTCCTACCTCCCGAGCTTTCCTTTTGCTCGGGACCCATGGGTGCGATCGGCACCCGGCTTTCCCTGCGCCCTCTGTTTGAGGAGAGGGCGGAAGGCGACGCAAAGCTCGGGCAAAATGTGCCGCGAGAATGTGGGCTCATGTCCGCTTGCTGTTTGACAGTTAGATACGCAGCCCCCGTCATTGCGAGGAGCGAAGCGACGAAGCAATCCATCGTTCCGCATGCGCGGAGGCATGGATTGCTTCGCTTAGCTCGCAATGACGACCCAACCAGATCCTTTGCCCGCGCCATCACGATGGTCTAGAACGTCAGCATGACCGAACCATCGAACACAACCCTCTCCTTTGACGACCTCGCGCGCACCATCCAGGCGCGCCGTTCCCTCTATGGCACGCTGAGCGGGCTGCGGCTCGATCGTGCCGCGCCCGGCGAAGCCTGGGCGAGCCTGCCCTATCGCCCGGTGTTCGTCGGCGACACCGAGACCGGCGTGCTGCACGGCGGCGTGGTCACCGCGATGCTCGACGAGAGCTGCGGCATGGCGGTGCAGCTCGCGCTCGACGGCACGCGTGCGATCGCCACGCTCGACCTGCGCATCGACTATCAGAAGCCGGCGACACCCGGCCTCGAGATCAGGGCGCATTCGATCTGCTACCGCGTTACCCGCCTGATCGCCTTCGTGCGCGCGACCGCCTACCAGGAGTCCGAGGACGATCCCGTCGCCACCGCGACGGCCTGTTTCATGGTCAATGCCAACCGGACCAACATGCTGCGCGACAAGGCCATCGCGGCGTACGGCGCGCTGCCCGAGCTCGACGCGCCGGATGATCCGGCGGGCGTGTTCGCCAGCAGCCCCTTCGCGCGCTGTCTCGGCATCCGCGTGGGCCATGACGACACGCTGATGATGCCGTTCTCGCCAAGGATCATCGGCAATCCGATCCTTCCGGCGATTCACGGCGGCATCACCGGCGCGCTCCTTGAGACCACCGCGATCGTCGGCGTGACGCGCGAGCTCGGCGTCGACGCGCGGCCGAAGCCGATCGGCCTGACCATCAACTATCTGCGCTCCGGCCGCGCGCTCGACAGCTACGCAAGGGTGTCGATCGTCAAGCAGGGCCGCCGCGTCGTCGCCTTCGAGGCGCAGGCCTGGCAGGACGATCCGGCCAAGCCGATCGCATCGGCCTTCGGCCACTTCATGCTGCGGCAAACGCCCGGCCTTGACGAGGAATAGCTCAGATTGGAGCGAAACGCGCCGCGGATACTTATCCGGCCGGCGTCAGGATCGCCCGCTTCGCGGCGTTCCAGCTCGCCTCGTCGGGCGCGCAGAGCAGGCCGCCCTTCAGGTTGACGGGCCGGTAGGGGCTGCCGTCGAAATGCGCGCTGTAGCCGCCGGCCTCGCGATGCAGCAGCCAGCCCGCCGCGTGATCCCACGGCATCAGCTTGTTGTAGAACAGGAGATGGCAGTGCCCCGACGCCGCCATGCGATACTCGTGGGCCGCGCATCGGAGCCAGGAGCTCGTGCCGAGCCTGGAGAGATTGCCCGCAACAACCGTCCGCAACGGTTCGGGCAGGAAGTTGACGCCGATCACCGCCTCCATCTGCTTCACCGGCACGGGCGGTGCGACCTTCAGATCGAAGCGCCTGCCGTCCGGTGCCGCGAGCCAGGCGCCCTCGCCGCGCAGCGCGAACGCGGTGTCGTCGGAGACGGGATCATGGATCGCGCCGAACACGATCTCGCCGCGCACCGTCGCCGCCACCATGGTGCCGAACAGCGGCAGGCTGGAGGTGAAGTTCCGCGTACCGTCGATCGGGTCAATGATGAAGGCGAGATCCGCCGTCCCGACCTGGTCGAGTGCAGCCGGGTCGCGCGCGGTGCCCTCCTCGCCGACAACAGCGGCACCCGGGAACGCACGCAAGAGTGCCGCCGAGATCACCTGCTCGGCGGCCTCATCGGCTTCGGTGACGACATCGAATGCGGAGGTCTTGGTGCGGATCTCGAGCTCCCGCACGCGACGAAATCGCGGCATGATTTCGCTACGGCCGACATCGGCCAGGATCGTTCCGATGCTGACGGCATCGGCATGCGACAGTTTCACGCGGCATTCTCCTGCGTTGCCCCGGCATCCTACCGCAGAAATCGATGCAGTCCCATCACGTGCGGCCCGCCATTTCTGGAGAAACGTGCGCCGATTGGTCAGATCGCAGCCGCCGGCACGTCAGGGTCCAAACTCCAAGAGGTTATCGACAACCACAAGCGCGCCGGTCCAATCATCATCGCCAAAATAGGCGCTGCGGGTGATGACGACGGGAATCCCGGCGCGCGAGGCCGCCGCAAGCCCGTTGCCGGAATCCTCGATGGCGATGCAATCGGCCGGAGCGAGCCCGAGCCGCGCCAGCACTTCGAGATAAACATCGGGCGCCGGCTTCTTGCGCGGAACGTCGTCCCCGGCGACGATCGCCTCGAACAGATCGCCCCAATCGCCGCCGAGCGCGACCGACAGCAGCGCATCGATATTGCCGTGGGAGGTCGTCGTGGCGATCGCCAGGCGCTGACCGCGTCGGCGGGCACTCTGGAGCCAGGCAGCGACGCCCGGCCGCAGCGGGCAGCCGCCGGATGCGACCAAATCGACATAGCGCGCGGTCTTGAGCCGATGCAGGTCGGCGACCGCGGACGACGTCAACGTGGGAGCGGCACTCTGTTCGTCGAAGGCGCGGATCCTCTCCTTTCCTCCAGTGACGCGCAGCAATCGGCGATAGGTCGCGCGGTCCCAGCACCAGTCGAGGCCAGCTTGCGCAAAGGCCTCGTTGAATGCGCGGCGGTGCACCTCCTCGGTCTCGGCTAAGGTGCCGTCGACATCGAAGATCAGCGCCCGCGCGCTTGCGATCACGTTGCGCATGCCGCTCGCGCGGATCGCCGCGAGCGCCTCGCTCATCGCCCCTCGCCGGTCGTTCCGGTTCCCTTGGCGAACACGCGGCTGGCAAGCACGTCACCCGCTTCGATCGACATCACGTCGTCGGCGGTCAGCGTGCGGTCGAGCTTTGCAACAAGCCGGTTGGCCTGGCGCAGCCTGATACGATCAAGCGCATTGCGGATCGACCGCGCATTGGAGAACAGCGGCTGCGCCTTGCGCACGGCGATGTAACGGATGAAGGCCTCGCGGGCTTCCGATGACAAATGATAGTTCTGCTGTTGCAGCATCAACTCGGCGATCCAGAGCAGCTCGGCGTCCGAATAGTCGGGGAAGTCGATATGGTGGGCGATCCGCGAACGGAAGCCCGGATTGCTCTGGAAGAACGTCTCCATCCGGTCGCCGTAGCCGGCCAGGATCACGACCAGATCCTCGCGCTGGGTTTCCATCACCTGCAACAGGATCTCGATCGCCTCCTGACCATAGTCGCGCTCGTTCTCGGGGCGATAGAGGTAATAAGCCTCGTCGATGAACAGCACGCCGCCCATCGCCTTCTTGAGTATCTCCTTGGTCTTCGGCGCCGTGTGGCCGATATATTGCCCGACCAAATCGTCGCGCGTGACGCTGATGACGTGGCCGCGGCGGACAAAGCCGAGCCGATGCAGGATACCGGCCATCCGCATCGCCACCGTGGTCTTGCCGGTGCCCGGATTGCCGGTGAACGACATATGCAGCGTCGGAAATGTCGTCGCGAGCGCCATCTTCTGCCTGATGCGCTCAACCAGCAGCAGCGAGGCGATCTCGCGGATCCGCGTCTTCACCGGCTTCAACCCGATCAGCTCGGAATCGAGCTGGTCGAGCACGTCGCCAATGCCGAGATCGGCGAATTCATGCCGGAGATCGATGGTCTGGACCGGGGCTTCGCGGGTCTGTTCCTGCACTTTCGTCATCGTCCTCTCGCATCGAAAAGCTCCGTCGCCGCGGCGGCGACGACGGAGAAGTGCATCCGGACCAGGCGGCCGAGGGAGCAATCCACCTGGCTTGAACCCCGGACGCGGTCAATGATCGGTGTAGCGCTCGCCCTCGGGACGCATCGCCGCGTAGGCTTGCGTCGCGTAGCGGACGTTGCGGCCGACGGATTCCTGCCGGTCGAGCCGGAAGCCCGGCTCCTCTCGGGGACGGTTGACGATGAAGGAGATGCGGACCGACTCCCAACCATGGCTGGAATCGAAGCCGGAGATGCGGATGTAGCGATCGCCATAGACGCGCCGGCAGTCGGCGAGCTCCTTCATGACGCCAGCGGCATCGCGCAGGTCGAACATCGGCAGGCCCCACATCTCCCAATAGGTGTTGCGGGGGTGCGGATCGTCCGTGAACTCGATGTTCACCGCCCAGCCCTTGTCGAGACAATATTGCACCTGCGCGGCGATCTGCTCGTCGGTGAGATCGGGCAGGAACGAGAAACATCCTTGGGTCACGCGCATACAAGTCTCCTTTCAGACGGCCATACTCGGCGTTGGAACGAAGTCGGGAGCATCGGTCGATTCGTAGTTGAAGGTGACGTCCTTCCAGACGTCGAGCGCCTCGCGCAGCGGCGTGCAGGTCAGCGCCGCCTTTGCCAGGATCTCGGGCCCCTCATGGACGTAGTCCCGGCCCTCGTTGCGGGCGAGGATCATCGCCTCCAGCGCGACGCGGTTCGCAGTCGCGCCGGCCTGGATGCCGCGCGGGTGCCCGATGGTGCCGCCGCCGAATTGCAGCACCACATCCTCGCCGAGCAGGTCGAGCAGCTGGTGCATCTGGCCTGCATGGATGCCGCCCGAGGCCACCGGCATCAGCTTGTTGAGACTCGCCCAGTGCTGGTCGAAGAACACCCCGTGCTCGAGCTGCATCGGGTTGAAGTCCTCGCGGCAGATGTCGTAGTAGCCGCGGGTGGTGTTCGGGTCACCTTCGAGCTTGCCGACCACCGTGCCGGCATGGATGTGATCGACGCCGGCCAATCGCATCCACTTGGCGATGACGCGGAACGACACGCCATGATTGCGCTGGCGCGTATAGGTCGAATGACCGGCGCGATGCAGATGCAGGATCATGTCGTTCTTGCGCGCCCATTTCGCCATCGACTGGATCGCGGTGTAGCCGATCACCAGGTCGATCATGACGATGTTGGAGCCGAGCTCGTGTGCGAACTCTGCGCGCTCATACATGTCCTCCATCGTCGCCGCGGTGACGTTGAGGTAGGTACCCTTGATTTCCCCGGTTGCGGCCTGGGCGCGATTGACCGCCTCCATGCAGTAGAGAAAGCGTTCGCGCCAATGCATGAAAGGCTGCGAGTTGATGTTCTCGTCGTCTTTGGTGAAGTCCAGCCCACCCTTCAACGCCTCATAGACGACGCGGCCGTAGTTGCGGCCGGACAGGCCGAGCTTAGGCTTTATCGTCGCGCCAAGCAGCGGCCGACCGAACTTGTCGAGCCGCTCGCGCTCGACCACGATTCCGGTCGCCGGGCCCTGGAACGTCTTCACATAGGCGATCGGCAGCCGCATGTCCTCCAGCCGCAAGGCTTTCAGCGGCTTGAAGCCGAAGACATTGCCGATGATCGACGCCGTCAGGTTGGCAATCGAGCCCGCCTCGAACAGATCGAGATCGTAGGCGATATAGGCAAAGTAGCTGCCCGGCGAATTCGGCACCGGATCGACGCGGTAGCACTTCGCGCGGTACTTCTCCGCAGCGGTCAGCCGGTCGGTCCACACCACGGTCCAGGTCGCAGTCGAGGACTCGCCGGCGACCGCGGCGCAGGCCTCCGTCGGATCGACACCATCCTGCGGCGTGACGCGGAACAGCGCGATGACGTCGGTCTCCTTGGGCTCGTAGTTCGGCTCCCAATAGCCCATGCGCTTGTATTCCATCACGCCGGACTTGTAGCGATCCTTGCCGCGCACCGTGATCGACTGCATGTTCATGTGGTCCTCCTGAATGATTTGTCGCCGCGCTGCTCAAGCGGCCTGGGTCATGCTTCCAATCTGCGGATCGAGCGCGCCGGAGCGATAGCGCCTGGCCATCTCCGACAGCGGGATCACCTGGATCTTGCCGGCATTGCCCGCCGTGCCGAACTGCTCGAACCTGTCGCGGCAGAGTTCGCGCAAGGCCTCCATCGCGGGTTTCAAGAACTTGCGCGGATCGAATTCGCTCCTCGACTGCACCGCGACCTTGCGGAAAGCGGCGGCCATCGCGAGCCGGCAATCGGTGTCGATATTGACCTTGCGCACGCCGTGCTTGATGCCGCGGACGATCTCCTCGACCGGCACGCCCCATGTCTGCGGCATCTCGCCGCCGAACTGGTTGAACATGTCCTGCAGCGGCTGCGGCACCGAGGACGAGCCGTGCATCACCAGATGCGTGTTGGGCAGACGGGCATGGATCTCCTCGACCACGGGCATCGCGAGGATGTCGCCGTCGGGCCTGCGCGTGAACTTGTAGGCACCGTGCGAGGTGCCCATCGCGATGGCGAGCGCGTCGACCCTGGTGGCGCGGACGAAATCGACGGCCTGGTCGGGGTCGGTAAGCAATTGGTCGTGGCTGAGCTGGCCCTCGGCGCCGTGGCCGTCCTCCTGCTCGCCGCCGCCGTGCTCCAGCGAGCCGAGCACGCCGAGTTCGCCCTCGACCGATGCGCCGACCCAGTGCGCCATCTCGACGACGCGACGGGTGATACCAACGTTGTAGTCATAGTCGGCCGCGGTCTTGGCGTCTGCCTTGAGCGAGCCGTCCATCATGACAGACGTGAATCCGTAGCGGATCGCGGTGGCGCAAGTCGACTCCTCGTTGCCGTGGTCGAGATGCAGGCAGAGCGGGATCTGCGGGTACATCTCTTCAAGCGCATCGATCATCTTCGCCAGCATGATGTCGCCGGTGTAAGCCCGGGCGCCGCGCGAGGCCTGTATGATGACAGGCGCATCGCAGGCCGCCGCCGCCTCCATGATGGCAAGGCCCTGCTCCATGTTGTTGATGTTGAAAGCCGGCACGCCGTAGCCGCGCTCCGCGGCGTGGTCGAGCAATTGCCTCAGGGTTATCCGCGCCATGTTGACGTCCTCCTTTCACATCGATCGCTGGATCACACGCGTCGCCGCCGCGGCGACCGCCGCCGGCGTGATGCCGAATTCCCGGTAGAGCACGTCGGCGGGCGCGGATGCGCCAAAGCCTGTCATCCCGACAAACTCGCCGCGCTCGCCGAGCCAACGCGCCCAATCCCCCTCCACCGCGGCTTCGACGCCGACGCGTGGGACGCTGCCGAGCACCGTTGCGCGATAGTCGCGCGGCTGCTGGCGGAACAGGTCGAAGCACGGGGCCGAGACCACCGCGGCCTGCACACCTGCTTCCGCCAGCAGCTTTGCGGCCTCGAGCGCGATCGCCACCTCCGAACCCGTTGCAATCAGGGTGACGTCACGCCCAAGCGCCGGCTCGACGACGACGTAAGCGCCGCGCGCGACCTGGTTGTCCGTTGCGCCGTCGCGAAATGTCGGCAGCGCCTGCCGCGACAGGCAGAGGATCGACGGCGAGCTCTCGGCCCTCAGTGCGCAGTCCCAGGCCTCCGCAGTCTCGACCGAATCGGCCGGGCGAAACACCAGCAGATTAGGAATGGCGCGCAACGCGGCCAGATGCTCGACCGGCTGGTGGGTCGGGCCGTCCTCGCCGAGTCCGATCGAGTCATGGGTCATCACATGGACGACGCGAATGCCCATCAGCGCGGCGAGCCGGATCGCGGGGCGGCTGTAGTCGGCAAAGCTGAGGAACGTCCCGCCATAGGGAATGAACCCGCCATGCAAGGCGATGCCGTTCATCGCCGCCGCCATGCCGTGCTCGCGGATGCCGTAATGGATGTAGCTGCCGTCAAGTTGGTCCGGCCGCACCGGCGCCTGCATCTTCGCCAGCGTAAGGTTGGAGTGCGTGAGATCGGCCGAGCCGCCGAGCAGGTTCGGCAACGCCTCCGCGATCACGTCGATCACCTGCTGCGAGGCCTGGCGTGTCGCGAGCTTCGGCCGCTCGGTCGCAAAGCGCGCCTTCAGCGCCGTCATCGCCTCAGCATAGGCGCACGGCAATTTTCGGTTCAGCGCGTCATGGAACGGAGAACGTGTCCCGTTGCTGGCCTGCCGCGAGCGCTCGAGCCAGGCACGGCGCGCGTCGCGACCGCGCGCACCGATCTCGCGCCAATCAGCGAGCACCATGTCGGGAATCTCGAACGGCGGATAAGGCCAGTCCAGTGCGGCGCGCGTCTTGCCGACCTCCTCAGTGCCGAGCGGCGCGCCGTGAACCTTCTCGCTGCCCTGACGGTTCGGCGCGCCAAAGCCGATCAAGGTGCGGCAGGCGATCAACGACGGGCGATCGTTCGCCCTCGCCTGCTTGATCGCCGCTGCGATCGCCTGCGGATCGTGGCCGTCGATGCGGCAAACGTCCCAGCCGCTCGCCTCGAACCGCGCGGTCTGGTCATCCGAGCAGGACAGCGAGGTGGCACCGTCGATCGAGATACGATTGTCGTCGAACAGCACGATCAGCCGGTTCAGCCGCAGATGCCCGGCGAGCGAGATCGCCTCCTGGCTGATGCCCTCCATCAGGCAGCCGTCACCGGCGATGACGTAGGTGAAGTGATCGACGAGATCATCACCAAACCGCGCATTCATCAACCGCTCGGCGAGCGCCATGCCGACCGCCGTGCCGATGCCTTGACCGAGCGGGCCTGTGGTCGTCTCCACACCAGGCGTATGACCATATTCGGGATGGCCGGGGGTTTTCGACCCCCATTGCCGGAAGGCCTTGAGCTGATCGATCGTCATGGCCTCGTAGCCTGTCAGATAGAGCAGCGCGTAGAGCAGCATCGAGCCGTGGCCGGCCGAGAGCACGAAGCGGTCTCGATCGGGCCAGGAAGGATCGGTGGGATCGAACTTCAGGAAGCGCGAGAACAGCACGGTCGCGACATCGGCCATGCCCATGGGCATGCCGGGATGGCCGGATTTCGCCTGCTCCACCGCGTCGATGGCGAGGAAGCGGATGGCGTTCGCCATCTCGGCATGGCCGACTTCGGCGCGGCGGGCTATGGACGCAAGCGCGGTCATATCGTTCGCCTCTTTCGTTCGATCAGTTGCAGGATCAGCGGGGTGAGGATGAGCTGCATCGCAAGGTCGAGCTTCGCGCCATGAATCACGATCGAATTGGCGCGCGACATGAAGCTGTGCGGGATCATCGACAGCAAGTACGGGAAATCGATGCCCCGCGGGTTCTTCAGCCGGATCACGACCATCGATTCGTCGGGCGTCGGGATCCAGCGCGCGATGAACGGGTTCGAGGTATCGACCGTCGGCACGCGCTGGAAGTTGATGTCGGTCTCGGTGAACTGCGGGCAGATGTAGTTCACGTAGTCGGGCATGCGGCGCAGGATGGTGTCGGTCACCGCCTCCGTGGAGTAGCCACGATGGCTGCGGTCGCGATGCAGCTTCTGGATCCATTCGAGGTTGATGACCGGGACCACGCCGATCTTGAGATCGGCGTGCTGCGCGACATTGACCTCGTCGGTAACGACGGCGCCATGCAGGCCCTCGTAGAACAGGAGATCCGAGTTTTCCGGCAGCGGCTCCCATTCGGTGAAAGTTCCCGGCTTCGCGCCGTAAAGCCGCTCTTCTTCCACGTCGTGCACATAGTGCCGCGTCGTCCCGGTGCCGGTCTCGGCATAGTCGCGGAACAGCTTTTCGAGCTCCTCAAACAAATTGGTCTCGGGGCTGAAATGGCTGAAATGCTTGTTGCCGCGCTCGGCCTCCTCCGACATCTTGCTGCGCATCTCGGCGCGGTCGTAGCGGTGGAACGCGTCGCCTTCGATATAGGCCGCGACCACGTTCTCGCGGCGGAAGATGTTCTCGAAGGTCTTCTTCACAGAGGTCGTGCCGGCACCGGACGAGCCCGTGATCGAAATGATGGGATGTCGACGAGACATGCGCTTCCCTCAGAGAAACAGGCCGCGCCGCGCGAACAGCGGGGCATCGCTGCTCTCGAACAGGGGCTCGACGGTCTGGTGAATCGCATCGACGTCGCGCACGGCGCGCGCCGATCCCATGATCAGGGGCACGCGCTGGTGCGGCGTGCGTGCCGACAATTCGAGGATACGCGCCCGGCCGCTCGAGGCCGCGCCGCCCGCCCACTCCATGATCAGCGCGATCGGATGCGCCTCATAGAGCAGCCGCAGCCGGCCCTCGCGATAGCCGGGGCGCGCGTCGGCCGGATAGAGGAACACGCCGCCGCGTACCAGGATGCGGTAGGCTTCCGCCACCAGCGAGCCGATCCAGCGCATGTTGAAATCCTGGCCGCGCGCGCCGTTGACGCCGGCGAGGCACTCATCGATGTAGCCTCGCACCGCCCCGCTCCAGTGCCGGCGGTTCGAGGCATTGATGGCAAACTCCGCCGTATCGGGCGGAACCTGAAGATCGCGCCCGGTCAGGACGAACGCGCCGGTCCCTGGATCGAGCGTGAAGCAATCGACACACTGGTCGAACGCCAGCACCAGGACGGTCTGCGGACCGTAGATGAAGCAGCCGGCGGCGTATTGCGCCGTGCCGGGCTCGAAGAAGGTCGAGATGATGTCGCGTCCCTTCGGCCTGATCGAGAAGATCGTGCCGACCGAGATGTTGTTTTCGAGATTGGCCGATCCGTCGAGCGGATCGATCGCGACGCAGAGCGGCGCGTCGGCGTCGAGCGTCTCCGGCAGTTCCGCCTCCTCGGAGAGCACGGCTGCGACCGGAGCCGTGCGCAGTGCGTCGCGCATCAGGCGGTCGGCGACCAGATCGAGGTCCTTCTGGCGATCGCCGTCCGGATTGGTGCCGCAGCTTTCGCCGGCGATGCCGGCAAGGGAACCGGCCGCGATGATCCGCGCAAGCTCGACCGCCGCGCGCGCCAGCGCCTCGACGACGGACGCCGCGGCGGCGCGGGTCGGATTGTGCTGCGTCGGCCAATCCAGATAGGCATGCAGTGCAGGACGGATATCCACGGGTCTCTCCCTTTTGATCCTGCCCTCTTCGCCGAGGCGGTGATCGCGCGACCCACGAACCGGGGTCGCCTTCCGCGCTATCAACGCGCGGATTGCCGAATTAGGGAAATTTTATTATCTTAGGTGATGCCAAAGTATTTCTTATGGAGCTTGCGATGGCCGGACACTTCGCGCGAGACCTCACGATCCGCCAGCTTCGTGCGCTGTCCGCCGTGCAGGCGGCCGGCTCGATCACCGCGGCCGCCAACCGCCTCAACCTCACCCAGCCGGCGGTGACGTTGCAGCTTCGTAATCTCCAGGCGCTCGCAGGCATGCCCCTGATCCAGCGTACCGGCGACGGCATCGTGCTGACGGATGCAGGCGCCCATGTGCTGGCACTGGTCGAGCGGATCGAGGCCGCGCTGCTCGATTGCGAGCAGTCGCTGGACCTGATCGCGGGCCGCAGCGGCGGGCGCGTCTCGATGGGCGCCGTCAGCACCGCGAAATATTTCGTGCCCTATGCGATCGCGGCATTCTCGCGCCGCTTTCCCAAGATCGAGGTCATGCTCAGGATCGGCAACCGCGAGGAAATCCGCGATGCGCTGCGCGGCTACGATCTCGACATTGCCATCATGGGACAGCCACCCGCGGACGTGGACGTCGAGATGCGGCCGCTCGGCCGGCATCCGCACTTCATCGTCGCCGCGGCCGACCACCGGCTGGCGCGACGCCGGCACGTCGCCCCGATCGAACTGGCCGATGAGACCTTCATCACCCGCGAACGCGGCTCAGGCACGCGGATGCTGATGGAACAGTTCTTCCTGAAGGCGGAGCTGACGCCGAAGATCGGCATGGAGATGGACAGCAACGAGACCATCAAGCAGGCGGTCATGGCCGGGCTCGGCGTCGCCTTCATCTCGCAGCACACCGTGTTCCACGAGTTGGAGGACGGCCGCCTCGTGGTGCTCAAGGTGAAGGGCCTGCCGGTCATCCGCCAGTGGCACGCGATCCGCCGCGCCGACAAGATCCTGCTGCCGCCCGCGCAGGCGGTGATGGACTTCCTTGGCAAGGACGGCTGGCGCTATCTGCCGAACACCCGCTAGCGAGATCGCAAGCGCAGCCACGCCCACGCGACGATCGCCACCGGCGAGGCGACCGCGCCCCAGGAGAAATAGCGCCCGGGATCGCCGCAAAGCAGGGCGGCCAGCAGGCCGGAGGTGGTCAGTCCGGCAATGACGATCGGCACGCCGAGGTTCGTCCAGCGCTGCGGCCGGTGATGTCCTGCCTTCATGGCGCCAACGCCATCTGGCCCGCCGCAACCGCTGCGCGTCCTCGCTTCCGCCGCCGCGCCAACCAGAGATAGAGGCCGCTGCCGATCACGATGATCGTCAGCACGTCCAGGATCGCCCAGATGATCTTCAGCGGCATGCCGCCATAGTCGCCGAAATGCAGCGGCTGCGAGATCAGGAGCGCCTGCAGATAGGCCGGCAGCGCGCGCGTGTCCGACACCTCGGCAGTCTCGCCGTCGAGCAATACGGGCTTAAGCAGGCGCGAGGTCAGCGGTGTATCGCCGCGCATGAACGCCGCATAGTGATGCGACGAGGTGAACGGCGTCCCCGGATAGGCGACGAAGGCCACATCCATGCCCGGCGCGGCCGCCTTGGCATGCGCCACCACCTCATCAAGCGACGCGAGCATCGCCGGCGGCGGCTTGCCGGCATAGGGCTTCACCATCTCGGCAAGCTCGGTCGCCTTCCACTGGTTCAGCATCAGCTCGGCCCAGGTGTTGACGACGCCGGTGAGACCGACCACCAGCGCCCAGGCGATGGTGACCACGCCGATCAGGTTGTGCCAATCGAGCCAGGCCACGCGACGCGCGGATCGGTCGCGAATGTTGGCAAATCGCAGGCGGCGCGTGAACAGCCAGTACAGCACCACGCCCGAGACAATCGCCACCGCAAACAACAGGCCCATGGCACCAAGGAACAGCTTGCCGGCTTGCCCCGCGAACATGTCGGTGTGCAGCTTCAGCACGATCAGCATCGGGCCGACGCCGACGAGCCCCAGCGGCTTTGTCGTGCGCGCATCGAACGCGCGCACGGTGGCATCATCGGGCTTGCCGTCCGGTGCGGTGTTGGTGAATCCCATGACGATGCCGGGCTCGTCCTTGTCCCAGGAGACGTACTGCATCACACGGCCCGGATCGGCCGCAAGCGCCGCGCGCACGATCTCCTGTGCGGGCGCACGCGGCCGCCCCTCCGCCACCTCCGGCTGCGGCGCATACCCGAGCGCCTCGTCGATCTCGTGGTGGAAGATCAGCGGCAGCCCGGTGAGGCAGAGCAAGAGGAGGAATACGGTCGAGATCAGGCTGGTCCAGGTGTGGACCAGCGACCAGATCCTAACCGTGCGCGCCTTCAAGCATCCCTCCCCGTCACCATTTGTAGCCGAGGCTTGCGGTGATCCGCCGCCGGTCACCGTAGAAGCAGGCGGTCGCCGATGCACAGCTCGCGACATAGATGGTGTCGGCGATGTTGATGACATTCAGCGCCGCGCGCCAGCCTTGCCACTCGCAGTGAACAGCGGCATCTGCGAGCACCACCGACGGCACCGCCAGCGTGTTCGCGGGATCGGCAAAGGAGGAGCCGACGTACCGCACGCCGCCGCCGAAACCGAAGCCGCTCAGCGGCCCCTGCTGGAACGTGTAGTCGCCCCACACCGAGGCCATCTGCCGCGGCGTGTTGGTCGGTGCCTTGCCGATCAGCGCCAGATTGAGATCCTTGCTGATGAACAGATTGTAGGCGGTGAAGGCGCCGATCAGCTTCAGCCCGGGCATGACGTTGGCGACGGCTTCCAGCTCGAAGCCGCGCGACGTGACCTCGCCGCTCTGGGTTTGCAGCAGCGCGTTGCCGGGATCGGTCGTCAGCGCATTCTGCCTCTTCAGGTCGAACCAGGCGGCCGTGACGTGCCCATCGAAGCCGTTGGGCTGGAACTTGACGCCGACCTCGGTCTGCTGGCCGGTCTCTGGCAGCAGCAGCTGGTTCGCGGCATTGACGCCGATCACGGGGTTGTAGCTCGTCGCATAGGAGACGTAGGGCGCAAGGCCGTTGTCGAAATTGTAGATCAGCCCGGCGCGGCCGCTGAACCTGCTGTCGTGACGGTTGAGCAGCGTGACGCCGCTCGGCCGATCATCCTGGCTGGTCGAGACCCAGTCGTTGCGGCCGCTCAACACCAGCGTGAAGCCGCCAAACTTCATCTGATCCTGCAGATACGTACCCAGCTGCTGCTGGCTGATGATGAAGTTGCGGAACGGCGTGGTCGTGAACGGCAGGCTGCCGAGACCGTATACCGGATTGAACACGTTGATCGACGGCGTGGTGCCGAACTGGAAGATCTGGTAGTCGTTGATCCGGTAATCCTTCAGGTCGACGCCGAACAGCGTCGTGTGTTTGACCGGACCGGTATCGAATCGATATTCGAGCTGGTTGTCGAGGTTGGCTTGATTGGCCGTGTTCTTCGCATACCAGTTGTAGCGGCCGATGTCGCCGGCCGCGATGTTGGTGTAACCATTGCCGACCAGGCCCGGGTAAGTGACGTCGACATGGGCGAAGCGGGCATTCTGGCGGAGAGTGACGTTGTCGGAGAGATTGCGCTCGAACTGGTAGCCGAGCATCTCCTGCTCGCGCGCGAATCTGTCGATCGTGGGATCGCCGACGAACAGTTTTGTCGGGATGCGACCGAACGGCGCGTCCGTGACGGTGCCGACATAGGGCAGGAAGTTGATGCTGCGCGCTTCGTTCCGCGAGGCCGACGCGAGCACGGTGAGGGTGGTGTCTTCGTCCGGCTTCCAGGTCACCGACGGCGCGATGAAGTAGTTGTTGTCGGGTGTGAAGTTGACCTGGGTGCCGCCGTTCTGGACCTGTCCCACGACGCGATAGAACAGCTTGCCGTCCTGCGGTTGCGTCGCGACCGGCCCGCCAACATCGAAGCCGACATAGGCATTGCCGAAATTGTTGACACCGGCCTCGATGTAGCGGATCGGCTCGGCTGGCGGCATCTTGCTGATCGCATTGACGATGCCGCTCGGGCTGGAGCCGCCATAGAGCACCGCCGACGGCCCGCGCAGCACCTCGACACGCTCGAGATTGAACGGTTGCAGCTTCCAGCTCGCATAGGAGGTGTAGAACAGCTGCAACCCGTCGAGGAACAGGCCAACATCGTCGGATTTGAAGCCGCGGATCAGGAACCAGTCGTTGCGTGTATCCGGGCCGAAGGTTCCTGCAAGAACGCCAGCCGAATAACGCAGCGTTTCGTCGAATCTCGCGGGCTTCTGATCGCGGATCTGATCGCGACCAACCACGGACACCGACTGCGGCGTCTCCATGATCGGCGTGTTGGTCTTGATCCCGGAGGAGCTGCGGTTGGCGACGTAACCCTGGATCGGTCCGCGCGGGCTCTCGACAAGACCGGCATTGCGAGCCGGCGGCGGCTTTTGCGGCGTCTGCGGCTGCGCTGCGCGCTGGATGTGGCGTGGCGCACCAGCCGTCGAACGCCGCCGTGGTTCGGGAGACGCAACGACGACAGGTGGCAGCGACTGCACGCCCGATGATGACGACGGCGCCGTCGTTTGCGCAAATGATGCCTGCGGCAATAACGCCAACGCGGACACGGACGCCGACGCGGCGATCCGCAACATTCCAATTGAATTCAACGCGCCCTATCCCAACTGCAACGGAGTTCCTGTCACGCCGCTGTTGTTGTTTCGACGACGTGCCGCTGCTGGACGGTTACGCGAGCAATGAAGATTCCTCTAATTGAAAACCTCTTAGAAAAACTCTTAGAGCGCATCGCGCGTTACGCGTTTGCCGCGCGACAACGGGCTTCCACGCGCATCGTGATAGATGGTGGCGGAACTCGCTGCCCACCGAATACGTGTACGCACGTACAAAGGACGCGTCGAGCCTGCTCAATCTAGGGTCCGAAGCTCGACCGGCTTTGGATCTTCCACGCGCCGTCGAGCAGACTCAGCACGTAAAGGGAATCGTAGACGCCGATGATCGAGCCGTTCTCGCGGTAGCGCGTGTAGCGGACGGCGTAGTGCGCTTTCACAGGTGAGGATTGCACAAGCTTCGTCTCGTTCCACGCGCTGTGGTGCCAGCCGTCCTGCTTGCGCAAGCGGTCGAACAGGTCCATCGGGTTGTTGCCCGCCTGCTGGTAGACGGTGACGGTGCCACCGGCGATCCGCACATGCGGGAAGTGCATCAATGCGTCCATCGCGGAAGCATCGTACCGATTGAGCGCAGCCATCCAGCGCGTCAGCACGCCCCCGCATCTCGCCTCGTCTTCCCGTGAAATCTGCGCCTCGACGCTGAATGTTGCGGCCGGCTCCGACATCATGCGGCTCCACTTGGCTTGTGGCTTTGGTCACTCTGGACGGCGCATCCCGTCAGGAACAGCGCCGCGCAGGCCCTGGCACGCGCTTCGAGCTCGCCGCGCTGCGGCAGCGGCTTGTGCCCGAACATCACGGCGCGCTGCGGCTGGAACACGAACATGCCGAGCAGCATGCCCGCAGCCGACTGACTGTCGTCGAGTACGATCCGTCCGCGCTTCCGTTGGATGTCCAGCCACGCGGCCAGCGCACCGATGGCGCGCTGCATGGCCTTCTCGTAGAACATCTCGGCGAGGTCGGGAAATTTGTCGCTCTCGGCCAGGATGATGCGTTGCAGGGCGATGACCTCGCCATCGAGCACGAGATCGGCACAGACCAGCAACGCCGCCCGCAGCGCAGCTTCGATATCGCGCTCGTCGCATGCACCGAGATTGACGATCGAGACGAACCGATCCATCCGGTCAGTGACCATGCCCTCGAACAGCGCCAACTTGGTTGGAATCAGCCGGTAGAGCGTCTTGGTGGAAACGCCGGCGCGGCAGGCGACATCAGCGATATTGGCCGCAGCGAAACCGCGCTCCGCGAACTCATGCCGTGCGGCCTCGTAGATCACCGCGCGCGTCTCATCGTCGGAACGCAGCTGCGGCCGCCCACGGCCACGCCGCTCCTGCGCCTGCGCCGGCGCGCCTCCCGCTGACTGCTCTTTGCCTTTCGTGCTCATCCCGTCATCCGAGCCATGCTTTTAGATGATGCCTGTCATTCCATTGACAGACCCTATATGGGCTCTATTTTGGAAAACATCAAGTTTCCTAATTGTCCGAGCACCCTGCAACGAGAATTCGCAAGCCTTCACAAATGGATAGAAGGATCAGGAGCGCCACCATGCCCCAACATTCCACGTCTTTTGAGGCCGAGAGCCAGGTTCCGGCCGACACCGCCA
The DNA here is from genome assembly GCF_042430365.1 of Bradyrhizobium erythrophlei. Lineage (GTDB taxonomy): Bacteria > Pseudomonadota > Alphaproteobacteria > Rhizobiales > Xanthobacteraceae > Bradyrhizobium > Bradyrhizobium erythrophlei. The sequence goes on along the minus strand of NZ_JBHMET010000259.1, from coordinate 27,379 downwards.
AGCAATTGATCGCAAATCCTGCAACTGCCGCGCCGACCCCTCCCCCCGCCAAGGCGAAAGGCAAGCTCCGCCGCCTGTTGCTCGCAAGCGCCGCGGTAGCCGCGCTGGCCGGAGCTGCCTGGTATGGCTGGGACTATTGGACCGTCGGTCGCTTCCTCGTCTCCACTGACGACGCTTATGTGAAGGCCGACAACACGACGATCGCGCCGAAGGTGTCGGGCTATCTCAGTAACGTGCTGGTGGGCGACAATGAGCATGTGCGTGCCGGCCAAGTGCTGGCGCGGATCGACGATCGCGATTTCAAGGTCGCACTGGAGCAGGCCAAGGCCGATGTCGCCGCAGCCGAGGCTGCGATCGCAAGCAAGCGCGCCCAGCTCGAGGTGCAGCAGTCCGTGATCGAGGCGGCCCGGGCGACGCTCGCGGTCGACACCGCGACGCGAACCTTCGCCGCACAGGAGAACAAGCGCTACACCGACCTCGCCGGCACCGGCTTCGGCAGCGTCCAGAACGCGCAGCAGGCGCAATCGCGCTACGCCAGCGCTGAGGCCGCCGTGGCGCGCGACACCGCGAACCTCGCCTCCGCCCTGCGCCAGGTGGAGCTGCTCAAGGCCGATATCGCCCAGGCCGTCGCGGCTTCCGCGCGGGCATCCGCCTTGCAGCGCCAGGCCGAGCTCAATCTCGGCTATACGACGATCACCGCGCCGATCGATGGCGTCGTCGGCAACCGCACGCTACGCACCGGTCAGTTCGTCCAGGCCGGCACGCAGCTGATGTCACTGGTGCCGGCGTCCGGGGCTTACGTGATTGCCAATTTCAAGGAGACCCAGCTCACCGACGTCCGCAAGGGCCAGTCGGTCGAAATCGCCGTCGACATGTTCCCAGGACAGGTCGTGCGCGGCCATGTCGACAGCCTCGCGCCTGCGAGCGGCCAGGAATTCGCGCTGCTGCCGCCCGATAACGCGACCGGCAACTTCACCAAGGTCGTGCAGCGCATCCCTGTGAAGATCATGCTCGACGCCACACCGGTCGAGTTGCGGCCGGGCATGTCCGTGATCCCGACCATCGCGACGCTGTCGCGTCCGGCGGACGCACCCCATTCCAACACCTCGTCGAAAGTCGCTGTCGCCTCATCCAATAGGTGATGTCATGTCCGACCTTGCTCTCTCGTCGTCGGCGTCCGCGCCCCCCGCCGTGGCACCCGCTGCCGCTAATCCCGATCGCGCCAGCATGGCCGTCTGGGTCTCGACCCTCGCGGCCATGATCGGGGCGTTCATGGCGATCCTCAACATCCAGATCACCAACGCCTCGCTGCTCAACATCGAGGGCGGCATCGGGACCGGCGTCGACAACGGCTCCTGGATCTCGACCTCCTACCTGATCGGCGAGATCGTGGTGATCCCGCTGACCGACTATCTGAGCCGCGTGTTTTCTTTCCGCAGGATCATGATCGGCCATGCGGCCCTGTTCGCCGTGTTCTCGATCGCGTGCGCCTTCACCCACGACCTGCCCTCGATGATCGCGATGCGCGGCCTGCAGGGCTTCTTCGGCGGCGTGCTGATCCCGATGGCCTTCACGCTCGTCTTCACCAAGCTGCCGAAGCCGCAGCAGCCGATCGGCCTCGCCATGTTCTCGCTTGCCGTGACCTTTGCGCCGGCGATCGGCCCGACCATCGGCGGCTACCTCACCGAGAATTACGGCTGGCAGACCATCTTCTTCGTTAACGTGATCCCGACCGCGGTGATGGTCGCGACGCTCTTTGTAACGCTCGAGCGGCAGCCGATGCAGCTCGGCCTCCTCAAGGAGGGGGACTGGCTCGGCATCATTACCATGGCGATCGGTCTCTCCGCGCTGCAGGCCGTGCTCGAGGAGGGCAACAAGGACGACTGGTTCGGCTCGCCCTTCATCGTCAAACTCGCAATCGTCGCCGCCGTCAGCCTGGCGCTGTTCGTCTGGATCGAGCTCGCGGTGGAGAAGCCGCTGATCCGGCTCCGGCTGCTCACCCAGCGCAGCTTCGGTTTCGGCACGATCTCGGCGGTGTTTGTCGGCTTCGCGCTGTTCGGCTCGGTCTATCTCCTGCCCGCCTATCTCGGCCAGGTGCAGCGCTACAATGCCGAACAGATCGGCCAGGTGCTGGCCTGGACCGGCCTGCCGCAACTGCTGCTGATCCCGCTGGTCCCGAAACTGATGCAGCGCTTCGATGCGCGCTTCATCGCCTTCGTCGGCATGATGCTGTTCGCGGTCTCCTCCTTCATGAACATTGCGATGTCGCTCGACTACTCCGGCGACCAGTTCTTCATCCCGAACATCGTCCGCGCCATCGGCCAGGCGCTGATGCTGGCGCCGCTCAGCGCGGTCAGCCTCGGCAGTGTCGCGCCGCAGGATGCGGCCGCCGCCTCGGGCATCTCCAACATGATGCGCAACCTCGGCGGCGCGATCGGCACCGCGCTGCTCGCCACCATCGTGACCAAGCGCGAGCAGTTCCACTCCAATATTATCGGCCAGTCGGTCGACCTCGGCCGCGAGGAGGTGCGCAGCAGGATCGGCGAGATCGCCGCCTACTTCCAGGCCCACGGCGTCACCGACCCGGCCACCGCGCACCATCAAGCGATCGTGGCACTCGGCGGCATCGTCAAACGCCAGGCGCTGGTGCTGGGCTTCAGCGATACCTTCGCCGTGATCGGGATCGTGCTGGTCCTTGCGGCGATCGCGATCCTGCTGACCGGGAAGCCGAAGGGCGCAGCGAGCGGCGGCGGCGCGCACTGATCGCGCCGGCTCCCCTCAGCTCGCCTCGCGCAGCTTGAAGCGCTGGATCTTGCCGGTCTGCGTCTTGGGCAGCGCCTCGACGAAGGAGATCGCACGGGGATATTTGTACGGCGCGATCGTTGCCTTGACGTGATCCTGCAGCAGCTTGACCTCGAGGTCGTCGGACCGCGCGCCCTGCTTGAGCACGATGAAGGCCGAGACGATCTGCCCACGCTCCACATCGGGCGCGCCGATCACGGCGCATTCGGCGACATCGGGATGGCCGAGTAGCGCCGCCTCCACCTCGGGGCCTGCGATGTTGTAGCCCGCCGAGATAATCATGTCGTCGGCGCGCGCGACGAATGACAGGCGACCGTTCTCATCGCTGACGAAGGCATCGCCCGTGATGTTCCAGCCATCGCGAACGTAATTGGTCTGCCGTTCGTCCGCGAGATAGCGGCACCCCGTCGGCCCGCGGACCGCGAGCTTGCCGACGGTGCCGGGCGGCAGCTCATTCATGTTCTCATCGACGATCCTGGCCTCATAGCCGGTGACCGGCGTCCCGGTCGTTCCTCCGACCGCGTTGCCGACGCGGTTGGTGATGAAGATGTGCAGCAATTCCGTGCTGCCGATGCCGTCGAGGATCGGCTTGCCGGTCTTCTTGGTCCAGTTCTCGAACACCGGCGCCGGCAGCGTCTCGCCGGCCGAGACGGCGATCCGCAGCGACGACAGGTCGGCGCCATTGTCCATCGCCGCCATCATCGCCCGGTAGGCGGTCGGCGCGGTGAAGCAGATCGTCGCCTTGTAGGTCTCGATGATCTTGACCATCTCGCTCGGCGCCGCGTTCTCCAGCAGCGTCGCGGTGGCGCCGAAGCGCAGCGGAAAGATCGCAAGTCCTCCGAGACCGAAGGTGAAGGCGAGCGGCGGCGAGCCGACGAACACGTCGTCGGACGTCACCTTGAGCACTTCCTTCGCGTAGCCGTCCGCCACGATCAAGAGGTCACGGTGGAAATGCATCGTCGCCTTCGGCTCACCCGTCGTGCCGGAGGTAAATCCGAGCAGCGCGACGTCGTCGCGGCCGGTCTTCACCGCTTCGAACTTCACCGGCTTGTTCAGCGCGATGCGGTCGAGCTCGGCATCATGATTCGAGGTGCCGTCGAAATTGACAACCTGCCTGAGGAATTTGCTGGTCTTGGCGCAGGCCACCAGCTCATCGGCGATGCGGCTGTCGGTCAGCGCCAGCGCTATCTCCGCCTTGTCAACGATCTTTGCGAGTTCGCCCGCGCGCAGCATCGGCATGGTGTTGACGACGACCGCACCTGCCTTCGTCGCGGCGAGCCAGGCCGCGACCAGCGCCGGATTGTTGCCGGAGCGGATCAGCACGCGATTGCCGGGCTTCACGCCGTAATTCTCCACCAGCGCATGTGCCAGGCGGTTCGACCAGTCGGTCAATTCCTTGTAGGTGCGCTGACGGCCATTGCCGATCAGCGCGATGTTGTCGCCCATCCCCTTCTCGACGATGCGGTCGGTCAATTCGACCGCGACGTTGAGATAGTCGGGATACTGGAATTCCGGCCGGTCGAGCAAAAGCTTCGGCCATTGATGGAATGGCGGCAGATTGCGCCGCGCGAAATCATCTACGTGACCCGACGGGCCAAGCCCGGGAATTTCACCTGACATGCTATTGCCCCTCGCTTTCTATCCAGAAAGGCCAAGACCAATATGAGGACACCCGGCAGCGTTCCAACCGGAAATCATTTTAGACTTAAAATAATTTGGCGCAAGAGTGGAAATCGGAAAATCCCCATCACCTGCTACATCTGTGTGAGCTCCTTCAGTCGCAGGACCATCGGCGCATCCGGGTCGGCAAGCGGCGCAATCGCGGTGAAATGGTTGGCATCAGGCACGATGCCGAGCCGCGTCGCCACACCAGCCCTGCCCCAGACCTCGACGATGGTCCGGCTCTGCCGGTGATACTCTGCGCTCTCGGCGCCACCGACCACAGCGTCGAGCGTCGTGCCGGCGGGCGGCATCCAGAACAGTGGGCTCGCCGCCCGTGCTGCGGCGCGGTCGAGGCCGAGCGCCTTGTTGATCGAGGTCCCGACCAGCGGCTCCAGCTCGAACAACCCGGATATTGCGTAAGCAGCGGTGACCAGATTCCTCGGCAGCGTCGCGTCGTAGGCCGGCCAGTCCGTCGCGAGCATGCATGCGGCAAGATGTCCGCCTGCCGAATGCCCGCTGACCACGAGCGGACGGCCGAGCTTCGCGAGCTCGCGCATCGCCGCGCGCATATGACCGATGATGTCGCTGACCGTGACGTTGGGACAAAGGTCATAGGTCGGCACCGCGACGCTGATGCCATGGGCGTTGAGCCCGCGCGCGCAGTGACTGGAGGAGGAACCGTCCAGGGCCTGCCAATAACCGCCATGGATGAAGACGACGAGCGGGCCGTCGCGGTCAGCCTTGAACAAGTCGATGGTATTGCGGCTGCCCGGACCATAGGTCAGGCGCTGCGGCGGGTGCTGCTCGCGATAGGCCGCAGAGTCCCTCGCCCAGCCGGCCATCAGCGCCGGGTTTTCCGGCACCCGTGCACGGTTGTTGTATTCGACCTCGTAGTCGACCCCGGTCACGGTGCTACGCTGTCCTCGCCTTGGCGGAGCGCTGCGCCGAGCCCTTGGCCTTGGCGAGCAGTCGCATCAATTCACGGATGTCCTTCGGCGAGAGGTCGCCAAAGATATCCGAGATCCACTTCTCGTGCTCGGCGGCCATCTTGCGGAACTCGGCGCGGCCGAGTTTCGTCAGCCGGATGAACTGCACGCGGCGATCCGTCTCCGACGTCCGCCGATCGAGATGGCCGGACTCGACAAGCCGTTCGACCAGCCCGGTGACGTTACCGTTGGAGACCATCATCCGCTTCGACAGGTCCGACAGCGTCATGCCGTCCGAGACCTTGTCGAGCTGGGCCATCAGGTCGAAGCGCGGCAATGTGACGTCGAACTTCTCGCGCAGCCGGCTGCGCACCTCCCCTTCGATCAGGGTCGTGCAGGTCAGGAGCCTGAGCCACAGCCGCAGTTCGGTGCCATGGTCATCGGGCAGTTCGACGGCTTTGGTTTCGGAATCGAGGATCATGCGGCGATCGCGCCTCTGCGGCTAAACCCGGTCAAACCGATTGTTTTGAGCTTCAAGCAATTTTGCGCAAGCTGCAAGGACAATTGCGAATCGAGGCGAATTCGCCGGTCGATTTTGACAAATTCTTTAATCTTCAAGCAATTGGCGCGACGCTTGCATGGGCGACGCCGGCTTGGCAGGCGGGGTTCTTGCTGACGCAACGCCACATCGCTTGCAGCATTCGCGGTCGTCAGAATAAGCTGCGGCCCAAGCGTCAGAACAAGGGTCGGGGGAGCAACATGAAACAACGGATGAAATTGGCGGGACTGGCAGCCCTGCTCGGGGTCGCGATGACGCCTGCGCTCGCGCAGGAGAAGATCAAGATCGGCGTGTTGGTGACGACATCGGGTCCGGCGGCGACGTTGGGGCAGCAGGTGCGCGACGGCTTTGCGCTGGCGGTCAAGGACCTCGGCGGCAAGATGGCCGGCCGCGACGTCGAGATCATCAATGCCGATGACGAGCTCAAGCCCGACGGCGCCGTCACCAAGGTGCGCGGCCTCTTGGAGCGCGACAAGGTCGACTTCGTGGTCGGCCCGATCTTCTCCAACATCCTGCAGGCGATCCACCGCCCGGTCACCGACAACAAGACCTTCCTGATCAGCCCGAACGCCGGCCCCTCGAGCTACGCCGGCAAGGAGTGCAACCCGTTCTTCTATGTGACGTCCTACCAGAACAACCAGGCATTCGAGGTCCTCGGTAAGGTCGCGCAGGACCGCGGCTACAAGCGCCTCTACCTCCTCGTGCCGAACTACCAGGCTGGCCGCGACTCGGTTTCGGGCTTCAAGCTCGACTACAAGGGCGAGATCGTGGAGGAGTCCTACACGCCGCTGAATACGCTGGATTTCCAGCCTGAACTCTCCAAGATCGCCTCGCTGAAGCCGGACGCGCTGTTCACCTTCATGCCAGGCGGCATGGGCGTCAATCTGGTGAAGCAGTACAAGCAGGCCGGCGCCACCGTCCCGGTGCTGTCCGCCTTCACCGTCGACGAATCCACCCTGCCCGCGCAGCAGGACGCCGCGGTCGGCATGTTCGGCGGCGCGAACTGGGCGCCGAACCTCGACAATCCCCAGAACAAGAAGTTCGTCGCCGCCTACGAGGCCGCCTACAACAACGTCCCGGGCACCTACGCCATGCAGGCCTATGATGCCGCGATGCTGATCGACAGCGCGGTCAAGGCCACAAAGGGCGACCTCTCCAACAAGGACGCGGTCGCCGCCGCGCTGAAGAAGGCCGACTTCACCTCGCTGCGTGGTAACTTCAAGTTCAACACCAACGGCTATCCGATCCAGGACTTCTACCTCACCAAGGTCGCGAAGCGGCCGGACGGCAAGTTCCAGACCGAGATCGTGGAAAAGGTCTTTTCGAACTACGGCGATCGCTACGCCAAGGACTGCGCAGCCAAGTAGATCACAGGAGAGAATATGGTCATGAAAGACGAGATCGCCGGCATCACCCGCGCCAATGAGGGCATCCAGGGCATTTCCTGGAGCATCCTCGGCCAGACCTACGTGCCGAAGAGCCGTACCGAACATTCCTTCTCCTGGCACGCGACGTTCCCGCCGGGCACGTTCGTTCCTCCGCATATCCATCCCGACCAGGACGAGTACCTCTACATCCTCGAGGGCAAGCTCGATTTCATGCTCGACGGCGCCGATGAATCCGCGACCCCTGGCGATCTCGTGCGCTTGCCGATGGGCAAGCCGCACGGCATCTTCAACAAGTCGCAGCAGCCGGCGAAGACCTTGTTCTGGGTGTCGCCGACGAAGAGGCTCTACGACCTGTTCTGGGCGATCCACAACATGAAGGAGCAGAACCCGGATGACGTGGTGCGGCTCGCCGCCGAACACAATATCCACTTCCTGCCGCCGCCTCCGGCGTAACCCTCCCTCCGGTTGCTACTGCCGCGCCACCACGCGCGCGGCGAAGCCGGCCTTCGCGGCATAGCCGCGCACGATCGCCTCGCGCGCCTCGTAGTTGAGGATGGTGTCGACGTCGGTGAAGCCCTGCGGCGCTAGTTGCTCGACGGCGTCGATCACGCCTTCCGGCCCGCCGCGGCGGTTGGAGGCGACGATGTCGGCGGTCATCGGCAGGCGCTGCCGCTCATAGGCGACCAGCGCCTGGCGCGGATGCTCCGCGCGCGCCAGCATGTCCGCCAGGCACCGCGCATCGAGAATAGCCTGCGACGCGCCGTTCGAGCCGACCGGATACATCGGGTGCGCGGCATCGCCGAGCAGCGTGACGCGGCCGTTCGACCAGTAGGGCAGCGGATCGCGGTCGCAGCACGGATACTCCCAGAACTCCGGCGTCGCGTTGATCAGGCCGGTGAAATCGACCTGCGGGATCGTGAAGCTCGTCACGTAAGGCATCATCTCCTCGCGCCGGCCGAGGTTCGACCACCCCTCGCGGCGCGGCGGCGGCGACGAGCCGTCGCCGATCCTCACCAGCACCGCCCAGTTGGTGAGCCGGCTGGCCGGGCTCGATCCCGCCGCTATCGGATAGATCACGGCCTTCGCGTTCAACCCGCCGGCGATGATCATCGAACGCCCGGTCAGGAACGCCGGCCAGTCCGTCGCTCCGCGCCACAGCATCAGCCCGTTCCAGCACGGCCCGCCTTCGTCCGGGAACAGCGTCTGCCGCACCTTGGAATGAATGCCGTCGGCGCCGATCAGGATGTCGCCGCGCGCGGTGTGGACATGGCTGCCGCTGCGATCGAAGAAATAGGCCGAGACGCCGCCCTCGTCTTGCGTGAACGCGCCGAGCCGGCAGCCGGTGTGGATCGCATCTGCACCGAGGCGCTCGACCACGGCCTGGTGGATCACACCCTGCAGGCGGCCGCGATGGATCGAGAATTGCGGCACCTCGTAGCCTGCGTCGAGCCCGCGCTTCTCGTGCCAGACCTGCTGGCCGTGCCGCGTCAGGTAGAACAGCTCGTAGGTGCGGATCGCGACGTCGTCGAGCCTATCCAGCAAGCCGAGCCCGGCCAGCTCGCGGATCGCATGCGGCAGCGTGTTGATGCCGACGCCGAGCTCGCGGATGGTCTCGGACTGTTCGTAAAGTTCGCAACTGATGCCGCGCGCACGCAGCGTCAGCGCGGTGGTGAGGCCTCCAATTCCGCCTCCGACGATAATCGCCTTCATCGTCCTCTACTCCACTCAAAACACGACGTTTTTACGCTTTCCCTAGGGTCGCACGGCGCCTCGCCCGGCCGCAAGCGGCTTTGGCGGCCCGAACCTGTGCAGGCCCGCGATGATTGGGCTTAGGCTTAACATTGCTTCAGCGTACTCCGCTCTATGCCCGTCACCCTGAGGAGCCGCGAAGCGGCGTCTCGAAGGGCGACGGCCACCAGCCGGGCCGTTCACCCTTCGAGACGCGCTTACGCGCTCCTCCAGCGACAACGGCGAAGCCGTTGCGCGGGGGTGACGGGACTGGAACGGGCGTTCATCCATCAATCCGGCACCACTGCGATCGCCTGGATCTCCACCTTGGCGCGGTCCTCGATCAGGCCGGCGACCTGGATCGCGGTCATCGCCGGAAAGCGCCGGCCCATCACGTCGCGATAGACCGCGCCGATCTCCTTCAGACGGGCGGAGTATTCCTTGCGGTCGAGCAGGAACCAGGTCATCGACACGATGTGCTCGGGTCCTGCCCCGCCGGCGGCGGCGACCGCGACGATGTTCTGCAAGGTCTGCTTGATCTGCGCGACGAGGTCATCCGTCTCGAAGACGCATTGCGCGTTCCAGCCGATCTGGCCGGCGATGAAGATCTGCTTGCCGCGCGCGGCCACGCCGTTGGCGTAGCCGATCGGCTTCGCCCATCCTTCCGGTTGCAGGATCTCGATCATCTCAATTGCCCTCAAAGGCCGGCTTCTGCTTGGCGGCAAACGCCTCGAAGGCGCGGCGGAAATCGCCGGTCACCATGCAGATCGCCTGCGCCTGTGCTTCCGACTCGATCATCTCGTCGACGCCCATCGCCCATTCCTGGTTGAACATGGTCTTTGTCACCCCATGCGCGAACCACGGCCCGTCCGCGAGCGAACGCGCCAGCTCATGTGCCGCGGCGGAAAGCTCGGCCGCCGGCACGAGGCGATTGTGGAAGCCCCAGGCGAAGCCTTCGTCGGCGCTCATCGCGCGGCCGGTGTAGAGCAGGTCGGCCGCATGGCCCTGCCCGATCACACGCGGCAGCAGGCCGCACGCGCCCATGTCGGCGCCGGCCAGTCCCACGCGGGTGAACAGGAACGCGGTCTTGGCCTGCGGCGTCGCGAGGCGAAGGTCGGAAGCCAACGCCAGCATCGCGCCGGCGCCGGCACAGATGCCGTCGATCGCGGCGACGATGATCTGCGGGCATTTGCGCATCGCGCGCACCACCTCGCCGGTCATGCGGGTGAAGGCGAGCAGGTCCGGCATCGCCATCCGCGTCAGCGGCTCGATGATCTCGAACACGTCGCCGCCGGAGCAGAAATTGCCCTCCGCGCCGGTCAGCACGATCGTGCGCACGTCCGACGCATATTTGAGATTTGTGAAGAGGTCCCGCAGCTCCTCGTAGGAATCGAAGGTCAGCGGGTTCTTCTTGTCCGGGCGGTTCAGCGTGATGGTCGCAACACGGCCGGTCGCGTCGGTCGACCAGCGGAAATGCTTGGCGGGATAATCCTTGAACGGACGGAGCTTTGCTTTCATCTCAGACATGACGTTTTTCCTTCACCCGGTAAGGACTTCGCCGCCGGCCACCGCCACGGCTTGTCCGTTGATTGACGATGCGCCCACCGAGGCGAGCCAGAGGATGGCATCGGCCACCTCCTCCGGCGTCACCAGCCGTTGCATCGGATTGACCTTGGCCAGCGCCGCGCGCGCCTCGTCCTCGCTGCGCCCGGTCTTGGCGACGATGTTGGCTGTGGCATCCGCCACCAGCGGCGTATCGGTATAGCCGGGGCACACCGCGTTCACGGTGACGCCGCGCCGCGCATACTCCAATGCCAGCGCACGCGTGAGGCCAATGACGCCGTGCTTGGCGGCGACATAGGCCGAGACGTAGGCGTAGCCGGTGAGCCCCGCGGTCGAGGCGACGTTGATCACGCGCCCGCGTCCGCGCTTGGCCATTGCGGGAAGCACGGCGTGCGTCACCAGGAACACGCTGGAGAGGTTGCTCGCCAGCATGTCGGCCCAGAGCGCGGTATCCGTTTTGTCGAACGGCGCGCTGGCGGCCTTGCCGGCGTTGTTGACGAGGATGTCGATCGGGCCTGCGTCCGCTTCGATCTGCGCAACACCTTTGGCGACAGCGGCTTCGTCCGTCACGTCGATGGCGACCACGGCGCCGGTGCGATCGCCGAGCGACGCGGCGGTGGTCTTGAGGGCCTCGATCCGACGGCCGGCGACGCTGACGCGCACGCCGGCTTTTGCCAACGCAATCGCCGTCGCGGCACCGATGCCGGAACCGGCGCCGGTGACAAATGCGTGCCCGTTGGGCCAGAAGCTCGTCATGACTTCCCTCCCGCCGCCGCAGCTCGCTCCAGATTGGCCTCATATTGCGACTTGCCCGACAGATACTGCTTCGGCCAGGCGATCGCCTTCACGCCGATCTTGGCGGCCTCGTGCAGCGTCCAGGCCGGGTCGGCAAGATGCGGGCGCGCGATGGCGCAGAGATCGGCGCGGCCGGCGGCGATGATCGAATTGGCGTGGTCGGCCTCCGAGATCGCGCCGACCGCGATGGTGGCGATGCCGACCTCGTTGCGGATCTTGTCGGCGAACGGGGTCTGGTAGAGCCGGCCATAGATCGGGTGGTCGTCGGCCCACACCTGCCCCGACGAGCAGTCGATCAGGTCGGCACCTTCGGCCTTGAACAGCTTTGCGATTTCGAGCGCGTCTTCCGGCGTATTGCCGCCCTCCGCCCAGTCGTGACAGGAGAGCCGCACCGACATCGGTCTGTCCTCCGGCCACACCGCGCGGATGGCGCGGAACACCTCCAGCGGAAAGCGCGCGCGATTTGCGATCGATCCGCCGTACGCATCGGTGCGGCGGTTGGTCAGCGGCGAGAGAAAGCTCGACAGCAGATAGCCGTGGGCGCAATGCAGCTCGAGGATGTCGAAGCCGGCCTTCACGCCACGCCTGGCAGCCGCGACGAATTGCTCGCGAACCTCGTCCATCTCGGCGCGGGTCATCGGCGTCGGCACGTGGCCGTCGGGGAGATACTTAACGGCCGAGGCCGAGACCACCGGCCAGTTGCCCTCGGGCAGCGGCACGTCCATGCCTTCCCAGGCCACGCGGGTCGATCCCTTGCGGCCGGAATGGCCGAGTTGGAGGCCAATCTTGGCCTGCGAATTACGATGCACGAAATCGACGATCCGCTTGTAGGCCGCAGCCTGCTCGTCGTTCCAAAGGCCGCAGCAGCCGGGCGTGATCCGCGCCTCCGGCGAGACGCAGGTCATCTCGGTGAACAGCAGCCCGGCACCGCCGAGCGCGCGGGAGCCGATATGCACGAGATGGAAGTCGTTCGGCACGCCCTCCTCGGCCGAATACATCGCCATCGGCGAGACGATGATGCGGTTGTCGAGCGACAGCCCGCGGATGTGGAACGGCGTCAGCATCGGCGGCGTGACGCGGTCGTTGGTCTCGGGCAATCCGCTCTTCTCGGCGAACCAGCGCTCATAGCCTTCGAGCCAGTCCTTGTCGCGCAGGCGCAAATTCTCGTGGCTGATGCGCTGCGAGCGGGTCAGCAGCGAATACATGAACTGCTCGGGCTCCAGCGTATCGGCATAGCGGGAGCCGACCACCTCGAACCATTCCATCGCGTTGCGCGCGGCGTTCTGGATCCGCGCCACGTCGACGCGGCGCAGCTCCTCATAGGCGGCGAGCACTGCGGGAATGTTCTGCTTGACGGCGCCATGTTTTTTGAACTGGTTGGTCAGCTCGATTGCATCCTCAAGCGCGAGCTTCGTGCCCGAGCCGATCGCGAAATGCGCGGTGTGAGCGGCGTCCCCCATCAGCACGACATGGCTCGAGCCATTGAACACGGACCACTTGCCGCAGATCAATCGCTGGAAGGACAGCCAGGCCGAGCCGCGCAGGTGACGCGCGTTGGAGACCAGATGATGCCCTTCAAGAATTTCGGAGAACACGCTCTCGCAGAACGCGATCGAGGCATCCTGGTCCATCTTGTCGAGGCCATGGGCGAGATAGGCCTCCTCGGTGGTCTCGATGATGAAAGTCGAGGCGCCCTCTTCGAACTTGTAGATATGAGCCTGGAACCAGCCGTGCTCGGTCTTGCGGAAGTCGAAGGTGAAGGCGTCGAACTGCTTGTTGGTGCCGAGCCAGATATAGCGGTTCGGCCGCGTCAGCATGTCGGGCTGGAAGGTCTCGACATATTTGTTGCGGATCCTCGAGTTGACGCCGTCGGCGGCGACGATCAGGTCGGCGTCGGGGAACTCGAGGTCGGAATTCACCTCGCGCTCGAAGATCAGCTCGACGCCGAGCTCCTCGGCCCGCGCCTGCAGGATGTTGAGCAGCCGCTTGCGGCCGATGCCGACAAAGCCGTGGCCGGTGGTGCGCATGCGCCGGCCCTTGATCAGGACCTCGATGTCGTCCCAGTGGTTGAAGGCCTGCTCGATCGTCTCTGATGTGACCGGATCCCATTTGCGCATGTTGTCCATGGTCGCGTCCGAGAACACGACGCCGAAGCCAAACGTGTCGTAGGGCCGGTTGCGCTCGACCACGGAGATCCGGTGCGCGGGATCCAGCATCTTCATCAGGATGCCGAAGTAAAGCCCGGCCGGCCCGCCTCCAATGCAAACGATGCGCATGGCGTTCTCCCGTTAGCTTCGGCGGCCGGAGGGTCCTGGCGCGGGCAGCGTTCCCCATGGGCCGATGCCGGATATTATTTTATACTTAAAATAATTGTCAAGGGCGGTCCTGCCGCGCTCACCGCCGTCGTCCCGGCGAACGCCGGGACCCATAACCACAGGATCGCGTTGTTGGAATGAGCTGTTGTCCCAGCGTCGCGCAACAATTGGTATTTGGGGTTATGGGTCCCGGGTCAAGCCCGGGACGACGTGGCGTTGGTTTTCGGGTTCAACTGTCAAACAGCGGTGAGGATGTGAGATCGCATTCTCGCGACACGATTTGTCCGAGCTTTGCATCTCGTTCCGCCCTCTCCTCTC
>NZ_JBHMET010000259.1:0-13313 GCF_042430365.1 Bradyrhizobium erythrophlei | reverse complement strand
GAAAGCCGGGTGCCGATCGCACCCATGGGCCCTGTGCAACAAAAAGCACAGGGGTAGGACAGGTGAAACCGGAGACATCCCGGCCTTCCCTGCACGATGGTTTTACGGTTTCCTTCGTGCTCTCCCCGGTGAGACCGGGCTTTTTTGCCACCGTCTTCGCAGGACGTTTCGCGTCTTGCGAAGAGACACCAGCCACTGGGGCGTCAGGACCACACGACTTCGCCGTCCGCTTCACACGCACTCGTCAGTTGCGCATTCCGCGTCCACCGCATCCCACACCACGTTCGTGACGATCGCGAGCCGCCCCTCATTCGGGTGGGACCGCGGAGTCATACACTGAGTTGTAATTCCGGAAAACCGAAATATTTTTACGCCGGGGGCTTGCGCCGTTGGGCAAATCAGTGGCAAGGCGCGCCGCGCCGTAGGGTGGGCAAAGCGAAACGTGCCCACCATTCCTGGCCGTGCCCTTGATGGTGGGCACGTCGCTACGCTCCTTTGCCCACCCTACGAAAACTGATCCCCAAATCGTCATTGCGAGCGAAGCGAAGCAATCCATGGCGCCGCAAGCGGAGATATGGATTGCTTCGTCGCTTCGCTCCTCGCAATGACAGGGGAAAGCCGGCTTGCAGGCCCTCAATGCACCGCCGCGTACAGGATCTTGTCCTGCGTCGCATCCGCGGCGTCGAATTCGGCGACGATGCGGCCGGTGCGGGCGACCAGGATGCGGTCGGAGACGGCGAGGATCTCCGGCAGATAGGACGAGATCACGACCACCGCCTTGCCCTCGTCCGCAAGCCTACGGATCTCGGCATGGATATGCGGGATGGTGCCGACGTCGACGCCGCGGGTCGGCTCGTCGAAGATGATGATCGAGGGATCCTGCACCAGCGTTTTCGCCAGCACCACCTTCTGCTGGTTGCCGCCCGACAGCTCGATGATCTTCGCTTTCCGCTGCAACGCGCTGATCTTGAGGCGCTCGACCCAGTAGTTTGCAAGCTTGCTGCGCCTGGCGCGCGACAGCAGGAAGCTCCAGCCGAGCCGCGTCGCGAGGCTGCCGATATAGACGTTGTCGTCGACCACCATGGTCTCGAAGAAGCCGTTGGCCTTGCGGTCCTCGGTGATGTATGCGATGCCGTCATTGATGGCCTGGCGCGGCACGCGGTAGCGGATCGGCTTTCCGCGGAGCCGGATGGTGCCGCCGTTGACGAGGTTGCGCTTCAGCGCACCATAGATCACCTTGGCGATCTCGGTGCGGCCCGAGCCGATCAGGCCGGCGATGCCGACCACCTCGCCGGCATAGACCGAGAACGACATGTTCTTGACCGCCATGCCCATGGTGACGTTCTCGACGGTCAGGACCTTCTCGCGGCGCTGGTGCGTCTTCTCCTTGCGGCCATAGACGGCCTGCGCCACCTCGCGGCCGACCATGTGCTGCACCAGCGCTTCACGGGTCAGTGTCTTGGCGGGCGCCGTGATAACCAATTTGCCGTCACGCAGTACGGTGATGCGGTCGGCGATCTGCAACGACTCTTCCAGCGCATGCGAGATGTAGATGATCGAGACGCCGCGGGCGCGCAGGTCGCGCACCAGATGAAAGAAGTGGACGATCTCCTCGGGGGTCAGGCTCGCGGTCGGCTCGTCGAAGATGATGATGCGCGCCTTGTTGTAGATCGCGCGCGCGATCTCGACCATCTGCTTCTTGGCGGTGCCGAGCAGTGCGACCGGCGTTGCGGGATCGACGTGGAAGTTGAGCGACTGCAGCAGCTGCTGGGCCTGGATGTTGAGCGTGCGGAAGCGCGTCAGCAGTTTCTCGTTGCCGAGCTCGATGTTCTGTGCCGCCGTCATGGTCGGCACCAGGCTGGTCTCCTGATAGACCATGCAGATGCCGGCGTTGAGCGCGTCGCGCGGCTGCTCGAAATCGGCAGGCTTGCCGTCGAGCAGATAGTCGCCGGAGGTGAGCCCAATCGCGCCGGCGATCGCCTTGCACAAGGTCGACTTGCCGGCGCCGTTCTCGCCGACCAGCGCATGGACCTCGCCGGGATAGAGATCAAAATTGACGCCCTCGATGGCGTGCACGCCGCCATAGATCTTGGAGCCGTTGACGATGCGCAGCACCGGTTCGCGGGCCGCGGCTTGATCAGTGGCGCTGGCAGTCGGGGCTGTCTGGACGACTCCGTCGTTCATCGCAGATCTCCGGTAGTGAGCAGCAAGCGGCCCGCGCCGCGGGCGGCGATCACGACGCCACTTTTTGTTGCGCAGGCCGCGGTGATGCCGTGGAAGCGGCCGCCGGCGCGGCTGTGCAGGCTGTCGGTCGCATCGCCCTCGGCATCGAGATGCACGAGCAGGCCATAGGAGCGCGGCGGCGCCCACGGCTTCTGGATGCCGAGCGCCTTCACCCCGCCAATCTGCATTGGCTCGAGGCAATCGCTGCCGCCGACAAGCGCCGGCGCCACCCAATGGTCCGGCGGCATCGTCGCCATCATCTCCTCGCGGAAATCGTCTTCCTTCAGCACGAACTCGATCAGATGGGTGCGGCGGGCGAAGATGCCGAGCAGAAAGCCGCCATGCCCGTCCGGATGCAGCCGCGCCGGGTAGCCCGGCATGTTGGCGGCGACGACCTCGCCTGCGCCGAGGCCGGTGCTCGTGAGTACAAACCGGTTCAGCCGGTGCGCCCAGCTCTCGGTCAGCCACAGGCCCTTGCCGTCGGCGGAGACGGCGACGCCATAAGGATATGCCAGGTCGCGCAGCAGCACCTGCGGATTGTCGAGGCCCGGCCCGCAGGTGACGAGGCGGCCGTTGGACCGCTTCTCCATGAGATCATGGCGCCAATCGCCGGGACGCCGGCCGGTGCTGCCTTCGACAGCATAGATGCGGCCATCGGGCGCGGCCGTCACCGACAAGAGCCCTGCGAACGCGCGGCCGTCGGCGGTTTCGAGCCAGTGCGGATCGGGTTTGGCCGGATCGATCGCCGCAAGGCCCCTGCCCGCGACGCAGACCAGCAAGCGACCGTCCGGATGCAGCGCCAGGCCACCGGCGTCATCCTCGAATTCGGCGACCAGCGTACGGGTCGAGAGATCACTGCGGGAGAGCTTGAGCACGCGCCGGCCGGCCGAGACATAGACGGTGCCGTCGCCGGCGGCGATCACGTCGTCGACGCCGGGCAGCGGCTCGCCGATCGGGACAGCGGTGTCGAGCCGGTCGTTGGGGCTTAGCGCGCCGTCGAGCGGCGGGATCGCGTTCTGGCCGCCGTCGCGGTCGACGACGCTTCTGATATCGCGCAACAGATGATCGAACAGGCCCATTACTTCGTCACCCTGCTCTTCGCGCCCCAATAGGCATCGTAGCCGGTCCAGCTTTCGTCGACGCCGTCGAGCTTGATGCGGCCGATCCGGTTGTTCTCGAGTCCGCCGAGATAGAGATAACCCTTGTGCTCGCGCATCGAGGTCAGGGTCGAATGCGAGATGCCGGTCGGGTCCCACCAGGACTCCAGCGCTTCGCCCTTTTCGTTGAACTTCAGCACGCAGCCATGGTTGAGCGCGGGCGCCAGCCACTCGTCGGTCGGCACCTGCTTGACCATGCGGAGCCGAAAGCCGGGCTTGCGCGCGGCGAGGTCGAAGGTCGGCGTGCGGATGCCGACCAGCGCCAGCCAGTAGGTGCCGTCGGAGGCGCGGTTGATGTTGTCGGGGTTACCCGGCAGCTCGTCCATCAGGATCTCGGTGCGGCCCTTGTTCGGGCCCTCGATCCAGTGGCGGAAGACCTTGCACAGCGAGGTCGAGGCAATCAGCACCGACTTGCCGTCATGCGAGACGCAGACCCCGTTCGGGAAATAGAAGTGGTTGATCACCGTGCGCGTGGTCTTGGTCGCGGGGTCGTAGCAGACCACGCGGCCGTTCGGCCGGCCCTCGAGGATGTCGAGGGTGTTGGTCGTCATCTCGTAGCGCGTGGTGCAGTCGCTGAAATAGATCTTGCCGTCGGGCGCGATGTCGAGGTCGTCGGCCATGCGCAGGCGGGAATCGTCGTTGAGCTTGTACCAGGTGCGGTTGGTCTCGTCGGTGACCTTGAAGATGCGGCCGTCGGGCGCGACGCCATAGACGCCCATGCCCGCGACCGCGACGATCAAATTC
Source organism: Bradyrhizobium erythrophlei (assembly GCF_042430365.1). Classification (GTDB taxonomy): domain Bacteria; phylum Pseudomonadota; class Alphaproteobacteria; order Rhizobiales; family Xanthobacteraceae; genus Bradyrhizobium; species Bradyrhizobium erythrophlei. The sequence goes on along the minus strand of NZ_JBHMET010000259.1, from coordinate 9,189 downwards.
TCGTCGCGATCGAACTGCATGCCGAGCGGCCGGCCGCCGATATGGGCGAACACCTCGCGGGTCTCGAAATTCGGTCCTGAGAAGCGGATCACATTGCCGTCGCGGGTCGAGCCGTAGACGCGGCCCTGGCGATCAACGATGACGTCCTCCGGACCCTCGACCTGGTCGACGCCGATCGCCTGCGCGTTGATCAGGCGATCATTCTGCGCATAGGGCGAGGCCGCCCCCGGCTGCACCGACGGCGCCGACGCCAGCGGCACAAACGCTGGATTCACATAGATCTTCTGAATCGCCTTGCCGCGGTTCTTCGACCATTTGACGTCGATGCCGACGGCGGCGAGCAGGATCAAGCCCGTCACCGCCGAGGTGACGTAGCCCGGGATGCCCATGCGCACGAGGCCGTTGATGAGAAGGAAGATGATCAGCGCGCCGATCATCGCCCGCCATACCGTGCCCTTGCCGCCGGCGAGCGAAACGCCGCCGAGCACCACGGCGGTGAGCGCCTGGAATTCCCAGCCAACGCCCGTGGTCGAGTCAGTCGAAGCCTGCCGCGCGGCGTAGAAGATGCCGCTCGCTGCGCACAGCGTGCCCGACAGCACATAGGTCATGAACAGCATCAACCGGACGCGGATGCCGGCGTGGCGCGCCGCCTTGCGGCTCGCGCCGATCGCGGTGAGATGCCAGCCATAGCGCGAGCGCGACAGGAAGACGTGGCAGACCAAGAGCACTACGAACAGCGTTGCCGCATTGACGGGAATGCCGAGCACGCTGCCGCCGCCGATGAAGTCCCAGGCGTCGCTGTCGACCGAGTTGGTGGCGAACACCTGCGCGTAGGAGGTGTTCAGCAGATTGACCGAGGCGCGCAGGATGATCAGCGTCACCAGCGTGGTGAGGAACGGCCGCGTCTTGAGGAAGCCGATCAAAAAGCCGTTGATGCTGCCGAGCAGCGCGCCGACCAGAAGCGTCGCCGGCACGACGAGGCCGACCGGCCATTCGCGCACCAACAGGAAATAGAGCGCGGCGAAATTGCACAGCGCGAAGATCGCGCCGACGGAGAGGTCGATGCCGCCGGTGACGAGGCAGAAGCCCATCGCAAGCGCAACGAAGCCGAATTCGGCGAACAGTCTAAGCAGCGACACCGAGTTCTGCACCGAGGCGTAGTCCGGAATCGTGAGCGCGAAATAGGTCCACAGCCCGATCATCACGGTGAAGGGGACGACCGGCTCGAACCATTGCTTGAGCAGGAGCTCGGACAGCAAGAGCCGGGGTGAGAACCGCCGCACCGATGCGGCAAAGGAATCGATCGCCATCGACATCGCCAAGCACTCCCCGGAGCATTTGTCGGTTCTGATTGAATCAGAACCGAAGCTCCGGATTCTTGTTTTCACGCGTTTTCTTCACGCGAACCGGTACCCACTTCGCTCGAAAACGCTTTAGGTACAGCCGGCGCGGACGTGCCCGCGCCGGCTGCCGCGCCTTTGTTAGTTCTTCTTGGGCAGCGCGAAGCAGTTGGCGCCCGACGCGTTGCTCTTATCGAGCCAGCTCGGCCGCGTGTAATATTCGAGGTTGCGGGTGCCGGGCTTGTCGCCGGTCATCAGCAGGGTCTGCGCTGCCAGCATCAGATCGTGGCCCTGCTCGGTCGCCTTGTAGCTCAGGAACTTGTAGAAATTGCCCGAATTGACCTGGTCGCAATCGAGCTGCGAGCCCTCGCCGGAGGCGAACACCTTGACGTCGTCGATCTTGCCGGCGTTGCGGATCGCCTGCGCGGCGCCCGACTCCATGATGCCCCAGAAGCCGATCGAGGCGCAGAGATCCGGATGCTGCTGGATCACGGTCGCGGTGACGTTGAGCGCGGTGTTGGCGTCCCAGTTCGCCGCCTGGTTGGAGACCACCTTGATGTTGGAGTCCTTGTTGAGGACCTCCATGATGCCGCCGACCTGGTCGACGCTGGCGGCCGCGGTCAATTCGCCCTGCACGATCTGGATCTTGCCGGACTTGCCGGAACCGGTGCCGCAGACCTTGACCACTTCGGTCGCCAGCATCTTGCCGATCTCGCGCCAGTCGGCGCCGACAAAGGCGCCCGATTTGTAGTTCGAGGACATGTTGATCTGGATCACATGCGTGCCCTGGCTCTCGGCGCGCTTGAGATCCTTCATCAAGAGCGTGACGCTCGGGTTCTGCACGATCAGCACGTCGGGCTTCTGGTCGACCAGCGCGGTAAGCGCCTGCTGCATCGCCGAGGGATTGTTGTTGGGATCGCGGACGACGTACTTCATGCCGCGCCACTCGGCCTCCTCCTGGACCACGCGGCCCCACTCGTCGGACAGCGGCACGCCGAGCGCGATCGGCAGATAGGCGATGGTCTTGCCCTGCAGCGCCTTGTCGTAGGAGGCGCGCAGTTCACGCGCTGTCTTAGTGCCTTCTTCCTGCGCCGAGGCCACCAGGGGCAACGCGGCCAGCGTGAGGCCTCCGAGCAGGATCGTCCACAACTTCGTCGTCTTCATCGTCTCCTCCACAAAGATATTCTTTTGTTTGATTTTCTATTGCCGGCGCGTCAGTCGCCCTGCCGCGCAGTCTCCTCGTCGCGGGGATGCAGCCAGTTGTCGAGCACGATCGCCGCCAGCAGCACCACACCCTTGATGATGTTCTGCACCTCAGTGTTGACGTCCATGATGGTGAAGGCGTTGAGCAAGGTGCCGATCAGGACGCAGCCGACCACGACGCTGAACACGCTGCCGCGGCCGCCGATCAGGCTGATGCCGCCGATCACGACGACGAGCACGACATCGAAGATCATGGTGCCCTGCGTGATCGCCATCTGCATGCTGCCGGTTGTCCCGACCCAGACGAAGCCGGCGATCCAGGCGAGCACCGCGACCAGCACGTGCTCGAGCACGATCAGCGGCCGCAGCGCGACGCCGGACAGCCGCGCGGCCTCCGGATTGTCGCCCTGGGCGTAGATGAAGCGGCCGATCGAGGTGCGCGACAGGAACAGGTGCATCGCGATCGCGCAAACCGCGAATACGATGATCGGAACCGGGACGCCGAACAGGCGGCCGGCGCCGAGATACATCAGCCCCGGCGCATCCTTCGGCGCATAGACCACCCAGGCCGGCGCCAGCCAGAACGCCAGGCCATAGATCACGAAGCCCGCGGCCAGCGTCACGAACAGCGCCGGCGCCTCGACGAAAGCGACCATCACGCCGTTGATGGCGCCGATCAAAACCGCGATCGCAAGCGCGAGCAGCACGGCCGAAAACACCGGCATGCCGTTCTGCATTTCGATCAGCGCGATCGACCAGGAACCCGCCATGATCGCGACCTCGGAGAGGTCGATGCCGCGACTGATCACGATCAGCCCCATGCCGAGGCCGAGCACGCCGAGGATGGAAATACTCCGCAACAAATTCAAGAGATTGGAGACGGTGGCAAAGCCGTTCAGCGTGAGGCCGAACACGATCAGGAGCGCGACCGTGATCAGCAGCACGATCTGCTCCTGGCTGGGCTTGGCGAAGACCGAACTGCGAGCCGATGCCGCTGGGACAGCGAGTCCGCGAGAAGGCGATGGCCCGCTCATCATTTCCTCCAGATATTATTTTGCTTGAGACTTTAAGAGCGCGAATTAGTATTCGTCAAATGCATTCGACGGATACGGATCAATCAGATTCATGCATGTACGCGATATCGATCTGAACCTGTTCGTCGTGTTCGACGCGATCTATTCCGAGGGCGGCGTCAGCCGCGCCTGCTTCCGTCTCAACCTGACCCAGCCTGCCGTCAGCCACGCGCTCGGCCGCCTGCGTGTCATGTTCAACGATCCCCTGTTCGTGCGCCGCCACCATGTGATGACGCCGACGCCGCTGGCACGCCAGATCATCACCACCGTGCGCCAGGCGCTCAACGGGCTCGAGACCGCACTGACCCAGACCAACCGTTTCGATCCCGCCAGGACGCCGAAGCGGTTCGTGATCGGCCTACGCAACAATCTGGAGGCGCCGGTGCTGAGCGCGCTGGTCAACCGGATCAGCACCGCGGCGCCGCTGGTCGAGATCGCGACCGTGCGCTGCGAGCGCAACAATCTGGAGCGCGAGCTCGCCGCCGGCACGCTTGATGTCGCGATCGACACGCTGCTGCCGCTCTCGACCGAGGTGCGGCGCGAGCAGATCCTGACCGAGCGGATCGCGGTGTTCGCAAGGCGCGATCATCCCGAGCTCGGCGCGCGGCTCGACAAGAAGACATATCTGCGGATGGAGCATGTCTGCGTCACGTCGCGGCGCAGCGGGCTGTCGTTCGAGGACTTCCAGTTCCAGCGGCTCGGCATCAAGCGCAACGTCCGCCTGCAATGCCAGAATTTCACGACGGCCTGCCATGTCGTGAGCCGGAACAACATGCTGCTGACGGCATCCGAGAGCGCGGCGTCGCTGCTGGACCAGCCGGGATTGCTGCAGCAGTTCCCCTGCCCGTTCCCGATCAGCCCACACATCAATTATCTGTATTGGCATGCAACCGCCGAGAGCGACACCACCAACCAGTGGCTGCGCGAGCAGCTGCGGGCGGCCGCCTCGACGCTGGGGCCGAGGCATCTCGGACGCAGGAACGGCCGCACCGCGAAGCGTCGGCCGCCGATTCCGGCAAGCCTCGCCGCGGAATAGCGAGAGCGTTTTCGAGCGAAGTGGATACCGGTTCGCGTGAAGAAAACGCGTCAAAACAAGAATCTAGAGCTTCGGTTCTGATTCAGTCAGAACCGAAGCTCTGGCTCACATCCCGCTCAGGCCGCTGTCGACCGCGAGCGTCTGCGCGGCGACGTAGACGCTCTCGTCCGACATGAAAAACAGCACTGCGTAGGCAATCTCCCAGGCGGTGGCCTGGCGGCCGAAGGGAACGTGGCCCTTGCCGCGCGACGGGCGGCCGGCGCCGGCCTCGCGGCCGTTCGGCGTGTCGACGAGCCCGGGATAGACCAGATTGGCGCGGATGCCGCGCCGCGCGCCCAGATGCGCGATGTTGCGCATCAACCCGCCGAGCGCGGCCTTGGAGGAATCATAGACTGCCATCTGCGATCCCGCCTTCAGCGCCGCGATCGAGGAGATGAAGACGATCGAGCCGCCATTGTCGAACTTCGGCAGCGCTGCACGGCAGCACAGCATCGGGCCGCGGACGTTGACGTCGTAGATCCGGTTCCACTCCTCGGGCGTGAGGCTGTCGAGCCCGGTCTTGCCGAACGTGCCGATATTCAACACCATGCCGTCGAGCCCGCCCATGGTCTGGTGCGCCTCGTCGATCATCCTGACGACATCGGCTTCCGAGGTCACATCGGCCGCGATCGCGAACGCACGACCACCGTCGGCCGCGATGCGCGCCACCGTATCCTCGGCCGAGGCACGGTTGAGGTCGGCGACCGCGACATGCGCGCCCTCGCGCGCGAACAACAGGCTCATGGCACGGCCATTGCCGATCGGATCCGTCGCCGCATCAAACACACGCTGGCCGCCGCCGACCACCAGAATGCGGCGGCCATTGAGACGCCCCCTGCCCGGTGCGGCGCCTGACGACTCCGCGCTCAATGGACGAACATAACGCTCCGGCTTGTCGGGCGCGCTCTCCGACATCTCAACTGCTCCGCTTCTTGCCGCTGTCGAACACGGCCATGCCGGCCGCCGGGTCGAGATCGGTCTCGGTCGCCTCGGTGAGGCGCGCCATCATCATGTAGAAGCCGAGCGCGACGATCGCCTCGACGATCTCCTGATCACTGAAGTGCTTTCGCATACCGGCAAAGGCGGCGTCGCCGACCCGCACCTTCTCGACGACCTCGCGGCCGAACACGAGCAACGCCCGCTCGGCCTCGTTGAACGCGGTAGCACCATAGTCGGCTCGCTCTACCGCATCGATCTGCGCCTGCGTGACGCCGACGCCGAGCGCGATCGGCACGTGCTGGCGCCATTCATAGGTGCCGCCTTCGAGCTGTGCGGCCTGCAGGATCAACAGCTCGCGGTTGACGGCGGACAGCTTCTGCTTGTGCAGGATCGAATTGGCGAGCCGCATCAGCGGGATCGCATTGGCCTCGGCATGGGCCATCATGCGGAAGATGTTGAGCTTGACCGGCATGCGGTCGAACGCGGCGCGGATGTCTCCGCTTGTCGTCTCCGGATCAATCAGGGGCAGCCTTGCCACGCGTCTCTCCCTTTTTTCGTTGTTTCTTGTCGGACTGGTCTTCGTCCCATGCAGCGATCAGCGCCAGGAAGAAGGCAAGATAGCGGTCGATCGCCTCGATCACCTGCGGCCGCGGCGACGGCTGCGCGCCCATCACGTAGTGCTCGAGGCGGATATAGATCAGGCCCGCCGCGAACAGCCGCGCCGCCTCGCGCGGATCCGTGGTCGAGATCAGGCCGGCCAGCGCGAAGCCGCGGAAATAGTCGGTCATCAGGCTCTGCTCGCGCGCATAAAAGTGGTCGGCGAATTTCGCGCGGATGCCGGGCACGCGGTTGCGCTCGGCGGTGATCACCTTCTGGAACTGATGCTCGCGCGGATCGGACCATTGCCCGACGAGATCGAGCGCGAACTGGCGGCAGAACGCGGCCGGCTGCCGCGCGAGCTGCCGGTAGCGCGGCTCCTCCAACCGGTCGGCCGAGCTCGCCGGGCCATGTTCGCTGACAATCGCCTCGAGGATCGCGGCCTTGCCGGGAAAGTGATTGTAGAGGCTGCTTTCGCGGATGCCGACGCGGCGCGCCAGCTCGCGCATCGAGGCGCCGCCATAGCCCGATTGCGCAAACAGGCTGAGCGCCTCGGCGAGGATACGCTCGCGGGTGGAGGGCCCGGCCGCCTCGGCCGCGCTGGATGGGGACATCGCCATGCGCCTTGACTAACGAACGATCGTTCGCTAGTCAACCGTACGAACGATCGTTCGTCTGGCGATGATGGCGACGTCGAAGGCCGTATCCGGCGGCAGGCAAAGGTCTCGCGTTTCAACTCCGCTCCCGAAGAGGCGGAGAGCAATCTTGGGGAGTTCACGTCATGGCGCACTTCGTCCGCTCACACCTGCACGCGGCCTCGATCCTGCTGCCGCTGTTCGCCGCCGTCCCCTCCCTGGCGCAAGGCGCGAAATACGACCCCGGCGCCGACGACAAGACGATCAGGATCGGCACCACCGCGCCGCTCTCCGGCCCGGTCTCCGCCTTCGCGCAGATCGCGAAATCCGCGGAGGCCTATTTCCGCAAGGTGAACGACGACGGCGGCATCAACGGCCGGCGCATCCAGATGATCATTGCCGACGACGCCTACAGCCCGCCGAAGACGGTCGAGCAGACGCGGCGCCTCATCGAAAGCGACGAGGTGCTCCTGATCTTCGGCGGCGTCGGCACGCCGACCAACAGTGCCGTGCACAAATATCTCAACGACAAGAAGGTGCCGCAGCTCTTCCTCGGCTCGGGCGCGGCGAAATGGGACGATCCGAAGAACTTTCCGTGGACCGTCGGCTGGCAGCCGACCTATCGCGACGAGGCCCTCGCCTACGCCAAATACATCAAGGCAAGCCACGCGAATGCCAAGGTCGCGGTGCTCTACCAGAACGACGACCTCGGCAAGGATTATCTGAAGGCGCTGGAAGAAGGCCTTGGTGGCGGCGAAGCCATCGTCGCACGCGCGCCCTACGAGACGTCAGCACCGACCGTCGACACGCAGATCCTGCTCTTGAAGAGCAGCGGCGCCGACGTGGTGCTGGTCGCGGCGACGCCGAAATTCGCGGCACAGGCGATCCGCAGGATCGGCGAGATCGGCTGGAAGCCGACCACCATCATCTCCAATGTCTCGGCCTCGATCAGCGGCGTGCTCGAACCCGCCGGCAAGGACAATGCGACCGGCGTGATCTCCAGCCAGTATCTGAAGGACTCGACCGATCCGGCGCTGAAGGACGATGCCGGCTACAAGGAATGGGCCGCCTTCATGGACAAGTACCTGCCCGACGCCAACAAGAGCGACTGGCTCAATGTCTATGGCTACACCATCGCGCAGACGCTCGTGTCGGTGCTGAAGGCCGCCGGCAACGACCTCACCCGCGCCAACGTGATCAAGCAGGCGACCAGCCTGAAGGACGTGCGCCTGCCGATGCTGATCAACGGCACCGCCGTGAACAATTCGCCGGAGCGCTACACGCCGATGACGAGCCTCCAGCTCATTCGCTACGACGGCACGCGCTGGGTGCCGTTCGGCGACCTCATCAAGAACTGATCATCCGATGCGGCAGGTCAGGATCGGCAGCATGCGGATCGACCGCCTGGTCGAAATCCCCTCGCTTGCCTTCGACAAGACATGGTTGTTCGCCAACGTCACAGACGAGGTGATCGCGGCCAACCGGAGCTGGCTCGATCATCGCTACATCGAGCCGGAGACCGGCCGCTTCATCCTGAGCCACCACTCCTATCTGATCCGCACGCCGCGCTGGACCGCCATCGTCGACACCTGCTGCGGCAATCACAAGCAGCGGCCGCGGGTGCCGGCGTGGAATATGCTCAACCAGCCCTATCTGGAAAACATGGCTGCGCTCGGCGTGCGGCCCGAGGAAATCGACTTCGTGATGTGCACGCATCTGCACGTCGATCACGTCGGCTGGAACACCCGCCTGATCGACGGCCGCTGGGTGCCGACCTTTCCGAAGGCGCGCTATCTGATGGGGCGGACCGAGTTCGAGCACTGGGACGCCGCGCATAACGCGAATCCGAAGTCGCCGGTCAACCACGGCTCGTTTGCCGATTCCGTGCTGCCGGTGGTCGCGGCGGGACAGGCCGAGTTCGTCGAAACCGATCACCGCCTGTTCGACGACCGCGACGCCGGTTTGCGCTTTGCGCCGGCGCCGGGCCACACCGTCGGCAACATGCAAATCCACCTCAATGGTGGCAACGATCATGCGGTGATGTCGGGTGACGTGATCCACCACCCGATCCAGTGCGCCGCACCGTGGCTGTCGAACGCTGCCGATATCGATCCCGCCGCGGCGCTCGCAACGCGCGTCGCACTGCTCGAGGAGCTGGCGGACACGCCGAGCTACCTGCTGACCGGCCACTTCCCCGCCCCGACCGCAGGCCGCGTGGTCACCCATGGCGACGCGTTTCGATTCAGGTTCGAGGAGTAGGGCTGTACTCATCTGTGGACGCCCCGCGAGATGCAAGCGATTTTTGAGGAAGATCGGCACGTAGTCGG
>NZ_JBHMET010000258.1:6030-8431 GCF_042430365.1 Bradyrhizobium erythrophlei | reverse complement strand
TAAAAAATTGAATCAGCAAATTCTCGCTACGGCGAGAGGTTTTTCAGCAGACTGCTAGCGCTTATTCTTCTTTGCCTCGTATTTGGCAAGGCAAGCGTCGGTCGCCAGCGCTGGCGAGCGCCGACAAATTCGTCAAATGAAGCGACCGCCTATGTCCGGACCTGGCCCATCGCGAGTTATTGCACCGCCGCGCGATCTCGGTCGCTAACGAGGCATAGATGGTGTAACGGGCCGCCGGCTGGCCGCGGTGGTTAAGGCGGCGAGAAGGAGTCGTCCCTCAAACTGATGGTGTCGAAAGAACGGAGTCGGGTGATGCCCGCTCCAGCATCAGCGAGGGACGACCATGAACCATTATGTCGGAATTGACGTGTCTTTGGAAGCTTCCAGCCTGTGCGTCGTCGATGCCAATGGCAAGATTGCCCGCGAGGGCAAGGTTGCCAGCGAACCGGACGCCCTGATTGCCTGGCTGAGGGGGCTAAAACTGGAGCTGACGCGGATTGGGCTGGAAGCCGGACCTTTGTCGCAGTGGCTCTACGCGGCGATGCGCCAGGCCGGACTTGCGGTCGAGCTGCTGGAGACACGGCACGTGCACACCGCGCTCGAGACGATGCCGGTGAAGAGCGACCGCAACGACGCGCGCGGGATCGCGCAGCTGATGCGGTTGGGCTGGTTCCGTCCGGTGCATTGCAAGTCGATGGCCGCGCAGGAGACGCGCGCACTGCTCACCGCGCGCAAACTGCTGCAGACAAAGCTTCATGATCTCGAGCTGAGCTTGCGGGGCGTTCTGCGCGGCTTTGGCCTCAAGGTCGGGCCAACCACGCCAGCGCGCTTCGCGGAGCGGATCAGGGAATTGGTCGCCGGACATCCAAGCCTGGAGGTGATTGCGGACGGGCTGCTGGCGGCGCGTGTCGCGCTGCGGCGCGAGTTCGACCGCTTCGAGAAGCAGGTGCGGGACGCGGCCCGCTGCGATACGCGGGCATGGTTGTTGATGTCGATCCCGGGAGTCGGAGCCATCGTGTCGCTCACTTTCACCGCAGCGATTGATGACCCGGCACGCTTCAAATCATCGAAGCAGGTTGGAGCCTATTTCGGCCTGACGCCGACCAAATATCAATCGGGCGAGACCGACATCGATGGCCGCATCTCGAAAATCGGTGATGCCTGGGTGCGCGCCGCTCTCTACGAGGGCGCCCACATCATTCTGACCAAGCCACTCAAGGGCTGCACGGTATTGAAGAGCTGGGCGATGAAGATCGCCAGGCGGAGCGGGATGAAGAAAGCCAAGGTGGCGCTGGCACGCAAGCTCGCCGTCATCATGCATCGGATGCTGGCCGATGGCACGAGCTTCCGCAATGCGGCGACGGTCTGAGGGAGGCCGATGATGGCACAGGTCATGATCGCTCGGTGCGCGCCGGCGCCGTCAAGCCCCCGCGCAACTGCGCGCCGCAACGCGGCTTCGGGGCTGTGACGATCCGACGCGACCGAGCCAACACGGCCGCCGTCCATCAATGCACGCTTACCGACCTCACTACAGAACAGGAGCGATTAAACCGTTTCGGGAGGCCTTTGACACCAGCCTTTCCGAGCGAGGTCCCGACGCCGGGACGATGGATCAGGTCAGACCGCAACTTCCGTCGTGGCTCCGACCACGCGAAATCATAGATTGGTCGACCTATCCTCTCATACCCCATCAGGTGGCGGCCTGCGCGCCGACCCCGTACAGAAGCACGACCCCGGCGAACGGATATCTCGCAAGTGGAAATGAGGGATTGACATATGGCCCGTTACAGAATCGGAAGTTGACGAACAGCCGAATGTTGCAGAGGGCGACGCTCGTGACCCAAAGCGTCCAAGGCGCGCTCCAGCGTGCTGATATCTCGGGTCCTGTCCCGCCGCGCGTCGTCAAGCCGATCCTCGATAGTAACACTAACTTGGATGTCAGAATCTGTCACATTAGTCATTTGACGTTTCAGAAATAATTTCGGCCTCCTCGTTGTTGTTCTTCCTGCGACAGGCGTTCTCGCCGTCGCGTCAACAACGGAGGATTCTTCGATGAGCAACAAGTTGTTTGGTTACCTCATCGCAGGTGCGCTCGCCTCCGCGCTCGCCATTGCCTCGCCGGCCCTCGCCCAGCGCGGCGGTGGTGGCGGTGGCGGCATGGGTGGCGGTGGCGGGCATGGCATGGGTGGCGGTGGCGGCATGGGTGGCGGTGGCGGGCATGGCATCGGCGGCGGTGGCGGCTTCGGTGGCGGGCATGCTATCGGCGGCGGTGGTGGCTTCGGCGGCGCACGCTTCGGTGGCGGTGGTGGCTTCGGTGGCGGGCGAGGCATCGGCGGCGGTGGCGGCTTCGGCGGCGCCCGCTTCGGCGGCGCGGGCCTAGGCCCGCGCACTGGAGCCATGG
>NZ_JBHMET010000258.1:0-6020 GCF_042430365.1 Bradyrhizobium erythrophlei | reverse complement strand
CGGAGGCATGATAGGCCCGCATTTCGGCGGCGCTCGTTTCGCGGGGGCGCCCTTTGCGGCGCGTGCAGCATTCGTGCCGGGCCAACGCTTCGCGTTCCACCCCGGCTTCAATCGCCCCTTCTTCCATCATCGCTTCCATCGCTTCCATCGCTTCCACCGCTTTGCGTTCATCGGCGTGCCTTTCGCCTACGCCGCCTACAACTACGACTATTGCTTGCGCAGAGTGTGGACGCGGTATGGACTGCAGTGGGTCAACGTCTGCTACGACTACGGCTACTAAACTCTGGCGAACCCACATCGTTGTGATGATCGCCACTGGCGCATTTTCTGGCGAAGAGAAACCGGACAGGCTGGTGGCGATCGTCGGAGAAAGACCATGACGGGTGGTGACCGCCGCATCCTGGTCGTCGAGGACGACCCGGAAACCGCGGGTCAGCTCATGGAACAGCTCACGACCAGCGGCTACCAGGTGGATTTGGCTTCCAGCGGCAACGAAGCGCTGAGCCATGGTGCGGCACACGACTATGCCGTGATCACGATCGACCGCATGCTTCCCGACATCGATGGCATTGTCGTGATGCGCCAGTTGCGCGACGGTGGCGTTACCGCGCCCTTCCTGATCATCAGCGCGCTCGGAGAAGTCGACGACAAGGTCCGTGGCCTGCGGGCCGGCGGCGACGACTATCTGGTCAAGCCTTTCTCCTTCCTCGAGCTGTTGGCGCGAGTGGAAGCACTTGGCCGGCGCAGCAACACCATCGCCAAGGAGACGATCCTGCGCGTCGGCGATCTCGCAATCGACCTGATCTCGCGGACCGCAAGCCGGCGCGGCAAGGAGATTTTCCTTCTACCCAAGGAATTCCAGCTTCTGGAATATCTGGTGCGCAACGAAGACCTCATCGTGTCGCGGGCGATGTTGCTGCAGCACGTCTGGGATCTTCATTCCGATCAATCGATGAATATCATTGACGTCTATGTCGGACGCCTGCGCCGCAAGGTGGACGACCAGCAGGCCTATCCGCTGATCCATACGATTCGCGGTGTCGGATACTGTCTCCGTGCTCCTGGCTAAGACGCTCAGCTCAACGACTTTCAAGCAGGCGCTGATCGCGATCGGCGGGAGATTGGGGTCCTGGTGCCTCCAACCTTGCTCGCCAGCGCCGACGAGCTGATCGAATGGAACGTAATTTGCTGCGATGCATGAGTCCGGAAGTGGCCCTTCGCGACGTATTGCACCGCCACAAGATCTCGGTCGCGAACGGGGCACAGCGGAAGTTGACGGATAGCCGAGCATTGCAGAGGGCGACGCTCGTGACCCTGATCTGACATTGACCCTAGCCCAAAAGGCACACCCTGTGCTTTGATACGGGGGACGGAATCTACCGATCTCGGGGGCCGTTGTGACCGACAATCGCGTGGAACGGCGGCTTGCGGCAATTATGGCGGCGGATGTCGCCGGATACAGCCGCCTGATGGGTGCTGACGAAGAAGGGGTATTGGCCCGGCTCAAGGCCGCCAGAAAATCCCTGGTCGATCCTGCCATCGCCGCGCATCGCGGACGGATCGTCAAAACGACCGGCGACGGCTTGTTGGTCGAGTTCGCCAGCGCCGTCGATGCCGCCAGATGCGCCATCGAAGTTCAGCGCGGCATGGCCGAACAGAATGAAGCAGTGCCCGCGGTTAGGCGGCTCGAATATCGGATCGGCATTCACGTCGGCGACATCATCGTCGATGAAAACGATATTTTCGGCGACGGCGTCAATATCGCCGCCCGCCTTGAAGGAATTGCGCAGGCCGGTGGCGTTTGCATCTCCGACGACGCACAACGCCAAATCCGCGGGAAGGTCGATGCCGCCTTTGAGGATATGGGGCCGCAGAACCTGAAAAACATTGCTGAGCCGATGCGCGCGTGGCGGTTGAGGATGGATCCGAGCGGTTCTGCCGCAGCGCCGATAGAGCCGCCTGTCGGGGACACGCAAGCTTTGGCGCTTCCCGACAAGCCCTCCATCGCCGTCCTGCCGTTCGAGAACATGAGCGGCGATCCCGAGCAAGAGTATTTCGCCGACGGAATGGTTGAGGAGATCATCACCGCTCTCTCGCGGTTCAAATGGTTGTTCGTGATCGCCCGCAACTCAAGTTTCACCTTCAAGGGTAAAGCCGTCGATATCAAGGAAGTCGGGCGTAGGCTTGGTGTGCGCTATGTCCTTGAGGGGTCGGTGCGCAAGGCGGCAGGGAAAGTCCGCATCACCGGCCAGTTGATTGATGCGGTGACGGGCGCGCACCTATGGGCGGACAGGTTCGAACGTGACCTGACCGACGTTTTCGTTCTGCAGGACGAAGTAACGCTCGCCGTGGTCTCAGCCATTCAGCCAAAGTTGCTTCAGACAGAAATTGGATTGGCGGCGCGGCGGCGACCGGAGAACCTCACCGCCTATGATTTTTATCTCCGGGCTATGCCGCAGCTTTACCTGGCGACCCTCGAAGGGAATGCCGAGGCGATCAGGCTGGCGCATCGTGCTTTGGAGTTGGACCCTCGGTTCGGCCTTGTTGCGGCCCTGGCAGGTGTCTGCCACATGAACAACGTCCTTTGGGGCTACACTATTGATCCTCAATTCGACCGCAAGGAAGCAATTCGGCTTTCTCGCTTGGCAATAAGTCTCGACGACAGTGATCCAGACACGTTAGCGTGGGCTGGCATAATCTCGGCGTTCATGGCAGGCGATAGTGAAAGTGCGATCGAAGTGGCTGACCGGGCGGTCGCGCTCAACCCCAATTCATATTGGGCATGGCACTGCAGAGGCCATGTCTATAGAATAGCTGGGCTGCTGGAGGAAGCGATCCGGAGCTTTGAACGCGCCATACGCGCGAGTCCGGTCGATCCGGCGCTATACCATCCGTTGGTTGGGATGGGATTTGCTCTTATTGAGTTTAGTCGCTTTGATGAGGCCATCGTCGCGGGGAAGAAAGCGCGACGTCAGAACCCCTGCTTTCCGCCAGCGCACCGCTGTCTCGCTTCCGCCTTCGCCCATCTCGGGCGCGACGCTGAGGCCCGTGAGGCGGCGGCGCGTCTGCTTGAGTCGATCCCGCCTTTACAATATCTGCGTGGATCGCTCGCGGAGGGCAGTCAAACGCGAAGCTCCTTATTGAGGGCCTTCGCAAAGCGGGTTTGCCCGAATGAGCCAGCGCCGACGAGTGATCGAATACGAGACGCGATTTGCTGTGGTGCATGAGTCCGGAAGTGGCCCGTTTGAGACATGCCGACTGCGTCGAGCAATGTCCGAGTTCGGGGGCAGAGCGGAAAACATATGCTCGCACTGAGTTCTTCTCAGGTTGACCCACATCTGACATCGCGACCAAAGGAAAAGGCACGCGATCTGCTCTCCCCGAACCCGAAGATGGTGGCAGCATTTTTCAGCTAGGGCTAGGATTGGTAAAGCCGAGAGCTACAACTCCAGATCGAGCACCGAATGAGTTAGATGGATCAACTGATCTAGGGGAAGACACCATGAGAACCACTCAGTGGCACACAGCAATACTGGCTCTCTTATCTTCGAAATCCCGGCTTAGCCGATCGAAGTACAGACCTTCCCTGATGCCGGGGAGGGGAAGCGCCATGGCACGCACCGGTCGTTGGCTCGCATTTGGCGTAATTGCAATACTTGCCGCAATTCAGACGACTACGGCGGGAGCGGCAGAAGTAACGGTCCTGAGTGCTTCGGCCGTGCACGCGGTCGTTACGGGACTCGCCGAGACCTTTCGGCGGGAGACAGGGCACACAGTGCGACCCACGTTTGCGACTGCAGGCCAGGTGCAAAGACGGGTGACGGCGGGCGAAGCGACAGACATCGTGATCGCTCTTGACGTGGCCGTGGAGCAGATGGCGGGCCAGGGCTTGGTGGTGCAGGACACCCGTACGGTCATTGCCCGCGTGGGTGCCGGGGTTGGCGTGCGGGAGGGCGCAGGTAAGCCCGACATTTCTAGCACGGAAGCCTTTAAGCAGAGCCTCTTGGCAGCAAAGTCTGTGGCCCGCGCCGACCCTGCGGGAGGGGGCGCGGTCGGAATCCATTTCGCTCGCGTTATCGAACGCTTGGGCATCGCGGAGGCGATCAAGGCCAAGAGCGTCGTGACCGACGATCCGGTCTGCGGAACTGTGGCGAGAGGCGAGGCTGAGCTTTGCGTGACGCAAATCAGCGAGATTCTTCCCGTCAAGGGCGTCATGCTCGTTGGCCCCTTTCCGCGGGAGGTCCAGAACGTCACCACATTCGCCGCAGCCGTTTCCACTCGGTCCGGTGCAGCGGAGGCGGCACGAGCGTTCGTCAAGTTCTTGGCTCGCCCAGCGCTCAGGGCGAAATTTGATGAGGCGGGACTCGACTACCGTCAGGAATAGGGTTTCCTTCATGGGCCGGCGGCTCGAAAGGCCGAATCAGGATGCCCCTAAAGCTGTGGCCGAGTATCGCGCATACGATGTGGTCAGCGGATAGCCGCTGGTGGCCCTTTCCGACGAAATCCCATGTTCGTCGACATGTCGGCGGTTAGAGGCAGACCGGAAGTGGCTGACGTGTGGTCAAAACGACGCGAATGACCCGCACCTCTTTGCGGCGCACATTAGGTGACCTTGGTATGGGAGGTTACGATGCGTCCCATCAAGCGGATCGGTAATGGAGCACATATCGCGTTTGTAGTTTTTCTGGGATTGGCGGCTACGTTGTGCCTTGATTTCAGATTGGCGCATTCGCAGACGGATGAAGTCAAGGTGCTCTATGAGCAATACAGCAAGCTTTCTGCGCAAGGTCGATATTCCGAAGCGATACCGTTAGCGCAACGCGCACTGACCATTTACGAGAAATCTCTCGGTCCCGACCATCCTGATGTTGCCACTTCGCTGAACAATCTGGCGGTGCTGTATTACAGCCATAGCCGCTATGCCGATGCCGAGCCGCTCTACAAGCGATCGCTGGCGATCCGCGAGAAATCCCTCGGTCCCAATCATCCTGATGTCGCCAGTTCGCTGAACAATCTGGCGTTGCTGTATAAGAGCCAGGGCCGCTATGCCGATGCCGAGCCGCTCTACAAGCGATCACTGGCGAGCCGCGAGAGATCCCTCGGGCCCGAGCATCCTGATGTTGCGAACTCGCTGAACACTCTTGCAGTGCTCTATAGCATCCAAGGCCGCTATGCCGATGCCGAGCCGCTCTACAAGCGATCGCTGGCGATCCGCGAGAGATCCCTCGGCCCCGATCATCCTGATGTTGCGAACTCGCTAGACAATCTGGCGGCGCTGTATGAAAGCCAAGGCCGCAATGTCGATGCTGAGCCGGTCTTGAAGCGATCGCTGACGATCCACGAGAAAACCCGCGGGCCGGATCATCCTGATACTGCCAACTCGCTGTACAACCTGGCGGTGCTGTATAAGAACCAGAGCCGCTATGCCGACGCCGAGCCGCTGTACAGGCGATCGCTCGCGATTCGCGAGAAATCCCTCGGTCCCGATCACCCCGACGTCGCCACCTCGCTGAACGGTCTGGCGGGGCTGTATACGAGCCAGGGCCGTTATGCCGATGCCGAGCCGCTCTTCAAGAGATCGCTGGCGATCCGCGAGAAATCCCTCGGCCCCGATCATCCTGATGTTGCCAGCCCGCTGAACAATCTGGCGGCGCTGTATAAGAACCAAGGCCGCTATGCCGACGCCGAGCCGCTCTACAAGCGGTCGCTGGCGATCCGCGAGAAATCCCTCGGTCCTGATCATCCTGATGTTGCCAACTCGCTGAGCAATCTGGCGGCGCTGCATTACGACCAAGGCCGCTATGCCGATGCACTCATCATTGTACGACGCACGATCATTGGGCGGACTGCGCGAACGTCGGTCGCTTTTCCTGTTCTTCTTGAAGCTCAAAGAGCCAAAATTACTAACGAACAACAGTCGTTCACGGACAGCTACAAGGCGCTGCAATTCTCATTGTCGTGATCGTGCCCCGTGGCGTGGTGTAGCTGAGTGCGGATCACCACGTTCGCCGGCATGGGCC
>NZ_JBHMET010000257.1:0-85370 GCF_042430365.1 Bradyrhizobium erythrophlei | reverse complement strand
TCAGGCGCTTCGGCCCCAGCCCTGTCGGATGATCACCACAACTTGCCCAGCCTCGACGGGCAAATCAGCAAAAACCTGTCAAGCCTTCTCGGACAAAATATTTCCGTTTTTCGGAAGTGAAAATCGATGTATGAATCCGCCCGTCTCACCCGATTGAGGGGCGCTTCGCGATCGTCACGAGTGTTGCGGTGAGATGCGGTGGACGTTGATCGTGCGGCTGACGAGCGCGCGTGAAGCGGACGGTGAAGTCGTGTGGTCCTGACGCCCCAGTGGCAGGTGTCTCCTCGCAAGAGGCGAAACGTCCTGCGAAGACGGTGACAAACAAGCCCGGTCTCGCCGGGGAGAGCACGAAAGAAGCCGTAAGACCATCGCGCAGGGAAAGCCGGTGTGACTCCGGTTTCACCTGTGGTCCTACCTCCCGAGCTTTCCTTTGCTCGGGACCCATGGGTGCGATCGGCACCCGGCTTTCCCTGCGCCCTCTGGTCTTCGGAGTGGCGAAACGAATGGCAAACCTCGGACGATTCACGTCGCGAGAACGCGGGCACATACCTCATCGCTGTTTGAAATGTGAATCAAGCGTCCACTCCATCGTTGCGGCCCAACGCTCCGCAACGACGACGCAACAAGTCTGGCCCGATCCCGCTATTTCGTTCGCGCCACCGTGGTGCCGTCCCAATCTTCATCCGTGGGATTCGCGAGCTGGTGCTTGCAGCGCGCGATCATCAGCGTTGACGCGGCATCTTCGCCGCGGAGCTCCAACGTCTTCTCGAACGCGGCGATCGCGGCGGTGAACTCGGCGGCGCGCCAGGCCGCAAGTCCCGCCTCGTAGGACGTCGCCCAATCGGGCGTGCCGGCGCTCGCGTCGGCCATTCCGAGCAGCTCGTAGATCTCGAGGCCGCCGGCGCGGCCATAGACCGCAAGACGATCGAGCTCGCGGGCCACGATGCGGTCGCCCGCGAGGCGCCGCGTCTCGGGGCCGATGATGATGGTCGATCCGTAGGTCTTGTTGGTGCCCTCGAGGCGGCTTGCGATGTTCACGGCATCGCCGATCACCGTGTAGTTCAGCCGCACCTCGGAACCGATATTGCCGACCAGCATGTCGCCGGAATTGATGCCGATGCGGATCCTGACGGCCTCGCCCTTGTCGTCGATCAGGTGGGCCTCCGCGACCGCGCGCTGGCAGGCGAGCGCCGCGCGACAGCAATCGGTGGCGTGCTCAGGATTGGCCGACGGCGCGCCCCAGAATGCCATCACGGCATCGCCGATGAACTTGTCGATGGTGCCGCCCTCCTTCTGGATCTCGCCCGAGACGGCGTCGAAATAGCGCGACAGCAGCGGGATGATGCGATCGCCAAGCCGCTCCGACATGCCGGTGAAGCCCGCGAGGTCGATGAACATCACGCTCATCGGCCGCACCGCGCCGCCGAGCTGCGCCGCGTTACCGTCGCTGACCAGCCGCCGGACCAGATCTGCGGGAATATATTTGCGGAACGCGGCGAGGCCCTGCGCCATGTCGCCGATCGCGCCCGAGAGGTTTTCGATCTCGGTCAGCCGGGACGGATGCCGCTCGACCTTGTCGAGGTCGAAGCGCTCGACATGCCTGATCTCGCCGACCACCTTGATCAGGGGCGCCGCGATTAGGCGCTGCGCGAGCCAGGCCGACAACAGCCCGGCGGCGACGATCAACACCGCGAGCCCGATCACCAGGTTGCGGATCGTCATCTGCACCGGCCCGAGGAACTCGGATTCCGGCACCACCGTCACCAGCGACCAGCCAGGGAACGAGATCGGCGTCAGCACCGCCTGATAGGCCCGCCCGTCGCGCGTCAACTGCGAGCGGAAGGCCTCGCTGTCGCCGGGATCGTAGGCCTTGCCGACCTGCCTGATGGCGTCGACCGCAACCGGAAACAGCGGGTGATCGGTCTTCAACGCGTTCAGCTCGTCGGCGTTCGGATCGGGCGCCGCCACCACGCCGCCATCGCGATCGAGCAGGAAGGCGCCGGCGGATTTGCCGACCGTGAGCTGCGACAGGAAGTTGGAGACCCGGGTCAGCTCGATGATGATGGCGAGGACGCCTTCGCGCTTGCCATCGATATCGATTGGGGCCGCCAGCATCGCAGCCAGCCGTTCGCCGCGCGGATGGACCGTCAGGATCGACCAATGCTCGTCATCGGCGCCGATCGCGTCGCGGAACCATTGCTGGTCGGTGACGAGGTATTTGCTGTCCTCGACCTTGCTGGTCCTGAGCTTGAGCTCGTTGCCGGCATAGTCGTACTGGTCGACCTTGAGCTTGCGGTCCGGCGTGATCGAGAGCATCTCGACGCCGGATTCGCCGAGCTTGTGGCCGGCGAAGAACGAACCCTCCGGCCAGCCGAAGGCGACCCATGAGATGGTCGGCTGCGATTGCAGCTGCGACAGGAAGACGAACTCCCGCTTCCGCGCATCATGCGCGTCCAGCACCTTCTCGGTCAGCAGCGTCCGCACCGCGGTCATCGCGGAGCGCGCTTCGGTCGTAATCGACTGCAACTCGTCGCCGACGGCGGAGACGATCTGGTCGTTGATGGTATTGGCCAGCGTCTGGCTCACCTTTTGTGCGGTGCGCCACCACAACAGGTGCACCCCGACCGCGCTGATCACGATCGAGGTCAGCACCAGGGCGGAGATGGCGCTGCGGATGCCAATGCGCATGAATCAGGTCCGTGTCAGCGGTTCCTTTACCGCAATACGGAACACATCGGGGATTGTTTCGCCCGCGCCCCGCGGCGCGGCACTCCGAACACGGCCCTGTGACCATAGTTGACCCGGCAGACGACGAAACTTCTGGATTGTTTGCCGCGTAGACGCCAAGACAGGACGATACGCTCTCGAAGGCTCATTGATGCACGACGTCTCTATCCCGGCCGCCATGATCGCCGGACTTGTCAGTTTCCTGTCGCCCTGCGTGCTGCCGCTGGTGCCGCCCTACCTGATCTACCTGACCGGCGCGACCATCGAGCAGGTCAACCAGGACGGGGCGAGCCCGGCCTCCAAGCGCGCGGTGATATCAGCGGCGCTGATGTTCGTGCTCGGCTTCTCCACCGTGTTCGTCGCGCTCGGCGCCAGCGCGTCCATTATCGGAGGGCTGGTGCGGGCCTGGTCGGCCGAGCTCTCGATCCTCGCCGGCATCGTCATCATCATCATGGGCCTGCACTTCCTCGGCGTGACCCGGATCGGCCTGTTGATGCGCGAGGGACGGCTGACCGCGCCGAAGCCGGTCGGGCTGTGGGGCGCCTATGTCATGGGCCTTGCCTTCGCGTTCGGCTGGACGCCGTGCATCGGCCCGATCCTCGCCGCGATCCTCTCGATCGCGGCCGCCGAGGCCACCGTGACCAAGGGCGCCGCCCTGCTCGCGGTCTATTCCGCAGGCCTCGGCATTCCCTTCCTGCTGGCCGCCTTCATGATCAAGCAGTTCTCCTCGCTGTTCGCGCGGATGAAGCAGCATCTCGACACGGTCGAGCGCGCGATGGGCGTGCTAATGGTCATCACCGGCATCGGGTTCCTGACCGGCGCCGTGTCCAGCGTCAGCGTCTGGCTGCTGGAAACCTTCCCGGCCCTGCAAAATATCGGCTAAGGCCCCGTAACAAGCGGGCCGGCCGCAGCGAAACTCCTGCCATGACGCGGCCGTAGCCTCAGGCTTGGCCCTTTGGCGCGCGTTCGTTTTGGACGCCGGCGCAGGCCGCGTGGCGACATATTCGAGAGGGGTTTGCCATGAAAGCCATCGTCAACCTGCTGATTTTGCTGCCGGCGCGGATCGCCTCCTATTTCTCCTGGGCAGGCCCGCTGATCATGCGCCTCATCGTCGGCTACACCTTCATGCTGGCGGGCTGGGGCAAGCTCAACAACCTCGCCCAGGTCACCGAGAACTTCGCCGGCTGGGGCATTCCGTTCCCGAAACTGCTCACGCCCTTCGTCGCCTCGGTCGAATGTTTTGGCGGCGCGATGCTGATCCTCGGCCTGTTCACCCGGATCCCCGCCGCGATGCTGGCGGTGGTGATGATCGTGGCGATCAGGTCGGCCAAGTGGGGCGACATCGACTCGCTGGAGACGCTGCTCGGCTTCGAGGAGGCGACCTATTTTGCCGCCTTCATGTGGCTCGCGATCGCAGGTCCCGGCGCCGCCTCGCTGGACAGGCTGCTGGTGAACCGCTCGGGCCACCCGAAGGAATCGACCTGAGCGGGCCGGCTCGCCTGCAAGGGCACCGGCTTCTCGATGGCCTCGGAGAAGCAGTGCGGCGCCGCGGGCGGCAAGTTCGTCAAGGGCTGAGCGTACCGGATTGATGCAACGAGGGGCCCGGCGGCGCCGCCGGGCCTTCCTTATTCCCGAGTGGAGCAAAAAAAATTTGCCGGTCGCGTAACCAATGCGGTAGCGCGCGCGTAGCTATCGCTGGGTGCAGCCTTTTGGGCCGGGACTGTCGCGGCTTGCGGGCGGCGCACCTTCGACATTCTTCCACAAGGAGACGCAGATGAAGGTTATGACCAAGTCCGGAGCCGCAATTGCCGCCGCTGCAGCCACGCTGTTCCTGGCTGGCGCCGTCGTGTCGACGCCGTCCTACGCCGCGAGCGAAGGCAAATGCGTCGGCGCCAACGCCTGCAAGGGCCAGAGCGCCTGCAAGGGCGGCAACCATGCCTGCAAGGGCCAGAACGCCTGCAAGGGTCAGGGCTTCTCCGAAATGACCAAGGAGCAGTGCGCGGCGGCCAAGGGCAAGTTCAAGGCGGGCTGATCGGACCAGATCCGCAACGGGGCCCGGTGTAGGCCGGGCCTCGCTTCCATGATAGTTTGCAAGCCACGGGTTTCGCCTGGAGCGCGACCCCATCTGCGCGGAGACGCCATGAACGTCGCAAGCCGATTGCCTGACCAATCGACGGCGCATGCGGAGCGGCCGATGCAATCGGTCAAGCCGCGTTTCCTCGGCTTCGGCCTCGGCCTGCGCGCGCAGCACTACGACGATATCCTCAACGGCAATCCGCCGATCGACTGGTTCGAGGTGATCAGCGAGAACTACATGCTGCCCGGCGGCCAGCCGCTGCGCATCCTCGACCGGATCTGCGCGCGCTATCCCGTGGTGATGCACGGCGTGTCGCTGTCGATCGCCTCCACCGCGCCGCCGAACTTCGACTATCTGCAGGGCCTGAAGCAGCTGGCGCAGCGCGTGCAGCCGCAATGGGTCTCCGATCATCTGTGCTGGACCGGCGTACACGGCAAGAACCTGCACGATCTGCTGCCGATCCCCTACACCGAGGAAGCGCTCGACCACGTCGTCAGCCGCGTGCAGCTCGTGCAGGACTTCCTCGGCCGCGCCATCGTGCTCGAGAACGTCTCGACCTATGTGCAGTTCAGCAATTCCCAGATGACGGAATGGGAGTTCCTCGCCGAACTGTCGCGCCGCTCCGGCTGCTGGCTGTTGTTCGACGTCAACAACGTCTATGTCAGCGCCTTCAATCACGGCTATGACCCGCTGACGTTCCTTAACGGCATTCCCGCCGATCGCGTCGTGCAATTCCACATGGCCGGCCACAGCCACATGGGCACGCACATCATCGACACCCATGATCATCCGGTGTGCGAGGACGTCTGGGAGCTCTACGTCGCGGCCTTGAAGCGCTTCGGCCGCATCTCGACCATGATCGAGCGCGACGACAACATCCCGCCGCTGGATGAGCTGCTGGTCGAGGTCAACAGGACCCGCGAGATCGCCGACAAGGTGCTGCCCGAGGGGCAGCCTCCGCGATGAGCGACTTCGCGCGCCAGCAGAGCGATTTCCAGCGCGGCATCCTCGCCGACGACGACACGATCCTGAGTGAAATCCTCGACAGCCCCAGGGAGACGCGCGTGGCGCTGTTCGGCGTCTATCGCTACGCCTACGGCTCGCGCCTGGTCGAGTCGATGCGCAAGGACCACGAGCTGCTGCATCGTTATCTCGGCGACGAGATGTTCGACGAAATGGGCCACGCCTATGTCCGGGCGCGACCGTCGGAGCATCCGAACCTGCGCTGGTTCTCGCAAGGGCTGCCCGACTTCCTGAAAGCGGCGGCGCCCTACAGCGAGCATCCGGTGCTGTCCGATCTCGCCGCCCTGGAGAAGGCGCTCAACGACGCCTTCGACGCCGCCGAGGGCGAGGTGCTGGCGCTGGACGCGATGGCGGCGTTTGCGCCGGAGCAGTGGAACGACCTGGTGTTCGCACCGCATCCGAGCGCACGCCGGATCGACGTGTCGACCAACGCCGCTGCGATCTGGATGGCGCTGAAGAACGAGGACACGCCGCCGGACGCTGCGACGCTGGAGGAGCCGTCGCGCCTCCTGATCTGGCGGCAAGACACAACGCCGATGTTCCGCGAGCTGTCGAGCGAGGAAGCCATGATGTGGGACGAGGCCGCTGATCGCATTCCGTTCGGCGTGCTCTGCGAGATGCTGGCGACCTATGACGATCCCGACGGCGCGGCCGCGCGCGGCGCCGGCTACCTGCATGGCTGGATCACCGCGGGACTCCTGACGGCAGCGTCGCTGCGCGAATAAAGGGCCCGCGGCATGGGTGCCGACACCATCAACCATTTCATCGAGTATCTCACCTGGGACGAGGTCGCGCGGCGAATTGCGGCTGACAGCCCGGCCATCCTGCCGATCGGCGCCGCCGCGAAGCAGCACGGCTTCCATCTGCCGCTCAATGCCGATCGCGTGCAGGCCGAGTGGTTCGCCGCACGGCTCGCCGAGCGGATCGATGCGCTGATCTGGCCGACCGTCACCTACGGCTACTATCCCGCCTTCGTCGACTATGCCGGCAGCGCCAGCCTGTCCTGCGCGACCTTCGAGGCTGTCATCCACGAGATCGCCGCCGGGATTCTCGGCAGCGGCTGCCGGGCGCTGTTCGTGCTCGACACCGGCATCAGCACGCTGGCGCCGGCCGAACGGGCGCTGTCCCGGCTCGATGGCAACGCGGTCTGTCACCTGCGGCTCTACCACGGCCCACGCTACGGCCGTGCCGCGGAGGCGCTCCGCGAGCAGAGCCATGGCAGCCACGCCGACGAAATCGAGACCTCCCTGATGCTGGCGATCGCGCCCGATCTCGTCGACATGGCGCGCGCGGAAGCAAGCCCTGCCCTCACGCATGAGGTGAGCGGTCGCCTGACGCCGACCGACCCGCGCTCGCCGAACTACAGCCGCTCCGGCAGCTACGGCGATCCGACACTGGCGACGCGCGCCAAGGGCGAGGTCCTGCTGGCGGCGCTGCTCGAGGATCTCCACGAGCAGGCGCAGGTGTTCCTGGGCGATCACGATGCCGCCGGGCGCGGCGTGTCGTCGTGAGGAGCATCTCGACATATCGCCTGATTGCCGCGGCGATGCTTGTCGCAGCCATCCTCATCGGCATCGCCTTCTGCCGCGTTGATGCGCAGTCCGAATTCATGCGCGGCGACCGCATGCCCTACGACGCCTTCGACAGGCTGCCGAAGACCGACCTCGACATTGCCGGCTGCACCATCCATGTGGCGTTCGCGCCGGGCGAGATCAGTTTGCCGAGGGACAGGATCCTCGACTGGGTGAGGAAGTCGGCCAAGGCGGTGTCGACCTATTACGGGCGGTTTCCGGTCGATTCACTCCGCTTGCTGCTCGTGCCGGTGGACGGCCAACGCGTCCGCGGCGGCACCACCTGGGGCTATCGCGGCGCCGCGATCCGCGTGCTGATCGGACGTGAGTCCGACGAGGATGCGCTGAAGCGCGACTGGGTGATGGTGCACGAGATGGTGCATCTCGCGCTGCCCGATCTCGACGACCGCTACGGCTGGCTCTCCGAGGGGCTCGCCGTCTACATCGAGCCGATCGCGCGGGTCGAGGCCGGCGACCTCACCGCGCAGGAGATCTGGCAGGCGATGATGCGCGACATGCCCAAGGGCTTGCCGCAGGCCGGCGACCAGGGGCTCGACAACACCAACACCTGGGGCCGGAAGTACTGGGGCGGCGCGCTGTTCGGCCTGCTCGCGGATATCGAGATCCGCAAGCGCACCGGCAACCGGCTCGGATTGCAGGACGCGATGCGCGGCGTCATCGCCGCCGGCGGAAATCACGAGAAGGACTGGTCGATCGAGCGCGTGCTGGCTGCCGCCGACAAGGCCACAGGCGTCGACGTGCTGAGGAGCCTGCACGACGAGATGGGGCCGAAGCCGGTGACGCCGGATCTCGCCGCGCTGTGGCGCGACCTTGGATTGAAGGCGCAGGGCGACAACCTCGCCTTCGACGACGCCGCCCCGCTGGCTCAGATCCGCAAGGCGATCACCGAGGCGCACGCCCGATAGCTTCCTCCTCCGTGCACATCGAACAACTCCGCTGGCTTTTGATCGCGCGTTGGCGGAATATTTCCGTATGACTTCGTTGCAGCCGCGAGCGGAGAGCAGGAATTGATGGCCCAGGATCACGCGACAGCCGCACGGTGGCCGGTCTTCCGTTCGCTCGCCGCGTTCCGGCCGAGCGACCTGCCCGGCGACCTGATCGCGGGGCTCACGCTGGCAGCGATCGCGATCCCCGAGCAGATGGCGACCTCGCGGCTCGGCGGCTTCCCGCCGCAGATCGGCTTCTTCGCCTTCATCGCCGGATCGCTCGGCTTCGCGATGTTCGGCGCCAACCGCTATCTGTCCTGCGGCGCCGATTCCACCATCACGCCGATCTTCGCCGGCGGGCTCGCGCTGATGGCGACGTCAGGCTCGCCCGACTACCAGGCCTTCGCGATGGCTCTGGCACTGATGGTCGGCGCGATCATGATCACCGGCAGCCTGTTCAAGCTCGGCTGGATCGCCAACCTGTTGTCGACGCCGGTCACGGTCGGCTTCCTCGCCGGCATCTCCGTGCACATCCTGGTCTCGCAGCTGCCCGGCGTGCTCGGCCTCGCGTCGCCGAACGGCCCGACGCTCTACAAGGTCGGCGTTCTCGCCCAGGAGCTTGGCCGGACCAACCCCTACACGCTCGTCATCGGGCTTGGCGTGCTCGCGGTCGTCGCCGGATCGGAGACAATCAGCGCGCGGATTCCCGGCGCGCTGATCGGCCTCGTCGCCGCCACCATCGCTGTCATCGTCGGTCACCTCGAAAGCAAGGGCGTCAATGTCGTCGGCACGGTGCCCGGGACGCTGCCGACGCCCACGCTGCCGGACGTCGCGCCGGAGCGCTGGGTGAAGCTGGCGTCGCTGGCGCTCTTGATCGCGATCGTCGTCATGGTGCAGACCGCGGCAACGACGCGCTCCTTCCTGTCCGATCCCGACAAGCCGGCCGACGTCGATCGCGATTTCCTCGGCGCCGGCGCCGGCAGCATCCTGTCCGGCCTGTTCGGCGCGTTTCCGGTCAATGCCAGCCCGCCGCGCACCGGCATCGTGTCGGAGACGGGTGGTCGCACGCAACTGGCCGGGCTGTTCGCCGCGACCATCGTTCTGGCGCTGCTCGCCTTCGGAGCGACGCTGCTGCGCCATGTGCCGGATGCGGCACTCGGCGGCGTGTTGCTGTTCGTCGCGCTGCGCATCATCCGCGTCAAGCAGATCGTGAAAATCTTCCGGCAGTCGTTCGGCGAATTCCTGCTGGTGGTGGCGACAGCGGCTGCGATCATCGTGCTGCCAATTGAGCAAGGCGTCGCCGTCGGCATCGCGCTGTCGCTCCTGCACGGCATCTGGACCACGACACGGGGACGGCTGGTCGAGTTCGTCCATGTGCCCGGCACCACGATCTGGTGGCCGACCGGCCGGCGTGTCGGCGGCGAACACAGCACCGGAATTGTCGTGGTCGGCCAGCAGGCGCCGCTGTCGTTCCTCAACGCCGCGAATTTCCACGGCGACGTGCTCAAGGTGATCAATGCGTCGACACCGCGGCCGCGGCTCTTGGTCATCGAGGCCAGCGGCGTGGTCGAGATCGACTTCACCGCTGCCCAGGCCCTGCTCGACCTGTTCCGGGAATGCCGCGACGCCGGCGTGACGGTCGCCGTCGCGCGGCTCGAATCGACCCGCGCACAGGAGGCGTTCGAACGCTTCGATCTCTATGACATGCTGCCGAGGAACCACGTCTTCCGCAGCGTCGACGAAGCGGTGCGCGCGCTCGGCGGGCAGAGCTGATCGAAGCTATCACGGCAGCTCGCCCTGCAACGTCGGATATTCCTTGAGGACTTCCGCCTTGATCGAAGAGGCTTGAATGGCGCGGAATAGGGTTCGCGCTGTCTTCATGTTGTTGGCCTTCATGCAGAGGCTGACGATCTCGCGCACCGCGGAGTCGCGGACCAACTCGTCGGACACCTTCATCGCGATCTCCATCGCGGCCCGCGCGGCGCGCTCATAGCGCTCGCGCTCGCCTTGATGCTTCGTCGAGCGGCCGTCGGGAGCTCCGATCCTTTCGGCACTGTCGGCCGCCGTGCGGCAGATCGCGCGGATCTTCTGCGCGGCCTCGATGTCGCCGAGCTGCCCCTCGACGGGATCGTCCCAGACCTCCTTGCGCTTGGCCTTGCTGAACCACCACATCGCCGTACCCTGAAAGTGCGGCGAGCATAGCCGGCCTTGGCACAACCTGTGAACCGCAGAGTCCGCTCCACGCGGAGCGAGATGCAAACTATGGCGCGGCGGCCACACTGAACCGGCCGATCCGCACGCGAAATTGATGGCAGGTTGATGGATTAAGCAGATCGTTTCGGCCCTATCGCCTCGAACTGCGCCTTTTGCTCGTCACTGAGCGTGGCGTAGAAATCCTCAAGCGCGGCGCGGACGTCCTTGACCGCCTGCAGC
Source organism: Bradyrhizobium erythrophlei (assembly GCF_042430365.1). Lineage (GTDB taxonomy): Bacteria > Pseudomonadota > Alphaproteobacteria > Rhizobiales > Xanthobacteraceae > Bradyrhizobium > Bradyrhizobium erythrophlei. The sequence continues at coordinate 74,592 of NZ_JBHMET010000257.1, read as the reverse complement.
ATGACGTCGAGCCGCTTGGTGACGAAGCCAAGACGCGCGGGCGGGGTCATCACCTCGTTGGTCTGGCACGCGGCTTTCAGTTTCTCGGCTGCGTCGGAGCTGGTGTCCTGGAGCACCTGAAGCGCCGCGCGCTGGGTGTCGTTGAGCTGCATGCGCGCCTGGATCTCGCTCGTCGGCCATTCCTGCGCGGCCCCCTGCGCAGCGCCGCAGTTCTGGGCAACCGCCGCCCTGGGATCGCGCGCTGCGGCTTCCTTGCGCTGGTTCTCGGCGAGCGCGTTGAGCCGCGCCTTCTGCTCGTCGTCGAGCAGGCCGTAGAATTTCTCCATCGGCGGCTTCACGATTCCAACGGCCGTGACCATCGACTCGATCCGCTGCTGCATGGCGGCGAGGCGGTTCGGCGCAGTCAACACCACTTGCGCAGGACATGCGGCCTGTATGGTCCGCGCGGCCGCGAGCGAGGCGTTGCCGAGTTCGCCGAGCGCCGCCAACTGCGCCTCCGTCGGCTGCACCGTATCGGCAATCTGATCGACCGGCAGGCCGGCAATCGACCGGCTGTCATTGCCGCACATCTGCTCGATCCGTCCGCCGCTGCGATAGCGGCGGCTCGGCCGCCGATCGGGCAGATAGCCCCTGAGATCATCATAGCCATAAGGTCCGAAGATGCCGGCATAGATGTCCGGATAGCCGTAGCCCCAGAACCCGATGTCGTCGCCCCAGATCGCGTAGTCATAGATGTCGTTGTAGGCGAACGGCCAGAACAACGGGCCGACCCAGCCGTAACCGCCGCCGGGATGCGCCCACCAGCCGTTTGCGGCGACCCCGCCCTGCCAGCCCGCGAGCGCCGCAGCCGCGGCGATCTGCGCGCGCGCCGCCGGATTGCTCAACAGCCGGCCGTTGCGCAGCGCGCCGGTGCGCGACAGCGAGTTGAACGCATTGCGCATATTGCCGGATCCGAGCGCGGCATTTCGCATCTGGCCAAAATGCGCGGCCCCGCGCGATGCGAAGGCGCGATGGCCGGCGAAGCCTGATTGCCGGAACGCGTGCGAACGGCCGAACCCACCGTGATGTCCGCCGCCGAAATGCATGTGGCCGAAGCCATGCCCGCCATGTCCATGGCCACCGCCATGCCCACCGCCGAATCCATGGCCGCCACCATGACCTCCGCCATGACCTCCACCATGGCCGCCGCCGTGACCGCCACCGCCGCCGCGGGCGATCGCGTCGCCCGACAGCACCATCGCGAGGACAATGACTGCAATTCCGATTGCCCGTCCGAACACGGCTCTCTCCCTTGGCGCGCCGCACGCATTGCGGCATCACACTACGGCTTAAGAGAGACGCCGGGCGGACGGAAAAGTTCCACGCGACCGCGGCGCGCGGCCGGTCACGAACCCGGCGTGCGTGACGACGCCTCAGGCGGCCGGGACGATCTTTCCGGGGTTGAAGATATTCTGCGGATCGAGCGCGGCCTTCAGCGCCCGCATCGCGTCGAGCGCCTCGGGGCCGAGCTCGGCCTTGAGATATTTCTGCTTGCCCTGGCCGATGCCATGCTCGCCGGTGCAGGTGCCGCCCATCGCTTGGGCGCGCTCGACCAGGCGATGCATGAACTCCTCGCCGCGCGCCATCTCGTCCTTGTTCTCGACGTCGCAGACCAGCGAGCAATGGAAGTTGCCGTCGCCGACATGGCCGACGATCGGCGACAGCAGGCCGAGCCGCTTCAGATCGTCCTCGGTCTCGGTGACGCAATCGGCAAGCCGCGAGATCGGCACGCAGACGTCGGTCGCAACCACACCGGCGCCGGGCCGCAGCGCCTTCACCGACCAATAGGCATCATGCCGGGCCTGCCACAGCTTGGTGCGATCCTCCGGCTTGGTGGTCCAGGTAAAGTCGCCGCCACCGCACTCGGCCGCGATCTCCTTGAAGTTCTTCGACTGCTCGGCGACCTCGACCTCGCTGCCATGGAATTCGAGCAGCAGGAGCGGCGTCTCCGGCAACGACAGTTTTGAATAGTTGTTGCAAGCCTTCACCTGTTCGGCGTTCAACAGCTCGATCCGCGCGACCGGGATGCCGGTCTGGATCGCGAGAATCGTCGCCTGGCAGGCGCCACGCACGGTCTCGAACGAACAGGCGGCGGCTGCGATCATCTCCGGAATGCCGCGCAGACGGATGGTGAGCTCGGAGATGATGCCGAGCGTGCCCTCGGCGCCGACGAACAGGTGCGTCAGGTCGTAGCCCGCCGAGGATTTCTTGGCGCGCGTGCCTGTTGTGATGATCTCGCCGTCGCCGCGCACCACCTTCAACGCCAGCACGTTCTCGCGCATGGTGCCGTAGCGCACCGCGTTGGTGCCGGAGGCGCGGGTCGAGGTCATGCCGCCGAGCGAGGCATCGGCGCCCGGATCGATCGGGAAGAACAGGCCCTGGTCGCGCAGATGCTCGTTGAGCGCTTTCCGCGTCACGCCGGGCTGGATCACGCAGTCGAGGTCCTCGGCATGGACCTCCAGCACCTTGTTCATGTCGCGCAGGTCGATGCAGACGCCGCCCGCCGGCGCGTTGACCTGGCCCTCCAGCGAGGTTCCGGTGCCGAAGGCGATCACCGGCACGCGGTATTGTGCGCAGATCCGCACCACGTCCTGGATGTCGGCGGTTTCCAGCGCCATCACCACGGCATCCGGCGGCTGGGTCGGCAGCCACGTGGTGGTATGGGCATGCTGCTCGCGTACGGCTTGCGACGTCACGAGCCTGTTGCCGAACCGCGCCGCCAGGGCGTCGATCGCGCTCTTCAGCGCCTGCGGTTCAGGCCGCGTCACATTGCTCGAAATCGTTGTCGCCACGTCAAATTTCCTCCCGGCTTTAGCCGACCGTGGCAAAGGTTATATAAGGGGTCAAGCAGCATGATCCGAAAAACTGGGCACCGGTCGTTCGGGTCACGCTGGCCACGTTGACCAAACAGGGATGGATAATGACTTCAGTGACTGCCGCAAGCGAGATGCCGCTTCCACCTGCCCCGTTCCTGTCCTCGGTCATGCAGATCGATCCGCAATGGATCGACTACAACGGCCATCTCAACATGGCCTATTACAACGTGATGTTCGACCGCGCCATCGACGAGATGTGGCTGCAGCTCGGCATCGGGCCGGCCTACATGAAGGAGCGGCACTGCTCGACCTTCACGGCCGAATGCCACGTGCGCTATTTGCAGGAAATCCACCTCGGCGATCCCGTGCAGGTCTCGGTCTACCTGCTCGGCGCCGACGAAAAGCGGCTGCACACATTCGAGGAGCTGCGCCACGCCACCGAAGGCTGGCTCTCGGCGACCTCGGAGAACATCACGCTTCATGTCGACATGCAGGCGCGCAAGGTTGCGCCATTCCCGCCTGACATCCGCGCCCGCACCCAGGCGATCGCAGCCAGCTACGCGGGGGTGCCGCGGCCCGAGGGAATCGGCCGCAGCGTGGCGATGCCCTCAAAGTAAATTCACATCAGATCCTGTTTGAGAAGGTCTCGCCGCGAGCTCGTCACCTCTCCCATCGGGAGAGGTGAGGCACCGCCGTCGCCGTAACCACGTCGGTTCATTTTCTCACCTAGACCCGCTTGTCGCGCGGGCCGATCTCCGCGCAATGCCCGCGGAAACGATCCTTCGCGGAAACGGGGCTCCTGGCCGAGAATCCGGGAAATTTTTGCTTGAATCAGGAACCAAACCGCCGATGAGGCGCCGACAGGGACCTGTCGGGATCGTCCGATAAAACCTGTCAAAACGGCCGATCAGGCCCTATATGGCCTTCAATCCCTGCTAAGAAGGCTCCCCTTCATCGTCCCGCAGTGCCATCGTGGGACCTCAGACGATTCGCGCATGACCGAACCGAGCAAACAGCCCCATCACGGCGTTCCCGAGCACCAGCCGGTGGCTGGCGGCATCGCCGCGCGTGCGCGGGCGGCGGCGGGCGGGCCGCAATATCTCAGCGGGCTCAATCCCGAGCAGCGCGAGGCGGTCGAGACGCTCGACGGCCCGGTGCTGGTGCTGGCCGGCGCCGGCACCGGCAAGACGCGGGTGTTGACCACGCGCATCGCGCATATCCTGAGCCAGGGCCGTGCGCGGCCACACGAGATCCTGTCGGTGACCTTCACCAACAAGGCGGCGCGCGAGATGAAGCTGCGTCTCGGCCAGATGCTCGGCCAGGCGGTCGAGGGCATGCCGTGGCTCGGCACCTTCCATTCGATCGGCGGCCGCATCCTGCGCATGCATGCCGAGCTGGTGCAGCTGAAATCCAATTTCACGGTGCTCGATGTCGACGACCAGGTGCGACTCCTGAAGCAGCTCCTGCAGGCGGAGAACATCGACGACAAGCGCTGGCCGGCGCGGATGCTGGCCGGCCTGATCGACAGCTGGAAGAATCGCGGCCTGACGCCGTCGCAGGTGCCGTCGGGCGAGGCCGCCTCGTTCGGCAACGGCAAGGGCGGCAAGATCTACGCGACCTATCAGGAGCGGCTGAAGATCCTCAACGCCGCCGATTTCGGCGACCTGCTGCTCGAGAACATCAGGCTGTTCCGCGAGAACCCCGATGTGCTCAGGCAGTACCAGGGCCGCTTCAAGTTCATCCTGGTCGACGAATATCAGGACACCAACGTTGCGCAGTATCTGTGGCTCAGGCTGCTGTCGCAGGCGCCGTCGCGGCCAGGCGTGCCGCTCTCCGCCGTCATCCCGGGACCGATCGATGACGCGAGCGCTGAGGCCGCCGAACCGGTCGCACAGCCCGCTCTGCCGCCTCCGGCTTCGCCGACGAAGAACATCTGCTGCGTCGGCGACGACGACCAGTCGATCTACGGCTGGCGCGGCGCCGAGGTCGACAACATCCTGCGCTTCGAGCACGATTTTCCCGGCGCCAAGGTGATCCGGCTCGAGCGCAATTACCGCTCCACCGGCCACATCCTCGCCGCCGCCTCGCATCTCATCGCGCATAATGAAGGCCGGCTCGGCAAGACCCTGCGCACCGAGGATGTCGACGGCGAGAAGGTCACCGTCACCGGCTCCTGGGATTCGGAAGAGGAAGCGCGCGCGATCGGCGAGGAGATCGAGGAGTTGCAGCGCGGCAGCGAAAACCTCAACGACGTTGCGATCCTCGTCCGCGCCTCGTTCCAGATGCGTGAGTTCGAAGACCGCTTCGTCACGCTCGGCCTGCCCTATCGCGTGATCGGCGGCCCGCGCTTCTATGAGCGCGCCGAAATCCGCGACGCACTGGCTTATCTGCGTACGATCAATTCGTCGGCCGACGATCTCGCCTTCGAGCGCATCGTCAACGTGCCGAAGCGCGGGCTCGGCGACGCCACCGTGCAGATGCTGCACGACCATGCCCGCAAGCGGCGCATTCCGCTGTTCGAGGCGGCACGCGCCGTGGTCGAGACCGACGAGCTGAAGCCGAAGGCGCGCGGCAGCTTGCGCGACCTCGTGATGCAGTTCGACCGCTGGCGCGCGCAGTCCGAGGTGACGGCGCATACCGAGCTTGCCGAGATCGTGCTCGACGAGAGCGGCTATACCGAGATGTGGCAGAAGGACCGCTCGGCGGATGCCGCGGGACGGCTGGAGAACCTGAAGGAACTCGTTCGCTCGATGGAGGAGTTCGAGAACCTGCAAGGTTTCCTGGAGCACATCTCGCTGGTGATGGACCGCGACGGCGACACCGGCGGCGAGGCGGTGTCGCTGATGACCCTGCATTCGGCCAAGGGCCTCGAGTTCGACAATGTGTTCCTGCCCGGCTGGGAAGAAGGCCTATTCCCGAGCCAGCGCACGCTCGACGAACAGGGCCGCGCCGGGCTCGAGGAGGAACGCCGCCTCGCCCATGTCGGGCTGACCCGCGCCCGCCGCCGCGCCAAGATCTATTTCGCGACCAATCGCCGGATCCATGGCACCTGGTCGACCACGATCCCCTCGCGCTTCCTCGACGAATTGCCGGCGCACAATGTCGAAATCACGGAATCAAAGGGCGGCTCCGGCTGGGGCGGCAGCGGCGGCTATGGCGCGTCGCGCTTCGACAACCTCGAATCGTTCGGCTCGAGCTATTCGACGCCGGGCTGGCAGCGCGCCCAGGCCAACCGCCGCGGCGGCCAGGCCCGCGGTGGCGGCGGCGGGTTCGAGGAGCGGCAGTCGTCCTTCTCAAGCGGGGGCGGCTTCGGCCGCGCCAAGCGCGGGCCGATGGTGATCGAAGGCGAGCTGGTGGCGAAATCCACGGGCACGACGTCGGAGTTTTCGCTTGATGATCGGGTGTTTCACCAGAAATTCGGCTACGGCCATGTGGTGAAGATCGACGGCAACAAGCTCACCATCGCCTTCGAGAAGGCCGGCGAGAAGAAGGTGGTCGACAGCTTTGTGGAGCGGGTGTGACACAAGGACTTTCTCTTCACCCAAGCCCTTGACCAGCCGCGCTTTGATCGGTTGAGATAGCCTCATGGTTCGGGGAGGGGTTATCCTTTTTATCGTTGCGCTGACGGCGCCGTCGCTGGCGGTCGCCGAGACGATCAGCTTTGCCGATGCAGCGGCCCAGCTCGCCAAGAACTGCGGCGCGGTGATCACCGCCAATTGCCGCGGCGTCAACCTTGATGCCAATCGCCTGAAAGAGTGCCTGTCGCGCAATCAGGACGTCATGACGCCGGACTGCAAGGCCAACTATCTCTTGACCTTCGATGCGATCCAGAAGCGGATCGCGGCGCGCGTCACCGTCGCCAATGCCTGCACCCGCGAGATCGTCAAGCTGTGCGGCGGCTCGACCAAGGAAACCAGCAAGTCGGTGCCCTGCCTCGTCGCGGCCAAGGGCGTCAGCCGCAACTGCACGCAAGCCATGTCCGACGCGGGGTATCAATGATGCGCCCGCTGACGCGAGGGTTGCGTGAGGCCGGCCTGCTGTGCGCGCTGTTGCTGCTGGCTGCATCGCTCTCGCCGGCGCATGGGCAGGCTACGATCACGCGCGACGACATCATCGCCAAGCTCAATCGCTTCGAGGCGCCGGCGGAGATCGACGTAGCAGCGCTGCGCCAGCAGGTCGCCGAGCGCTCGAAATCCCGTTCGAAGAACGAGCCGCCGCCGCAGAAGCGGTCGCCGATCGCACCCGACCTCGCCAGGCTGCCGACCTTCGACGTCGACATCCAGTTCGACGTCGACACGCCGATCATCCTGCCGGCGTCCTATCAAACGATCGGGCGCATCGCCGACGCCCTGACCCATGCCTCGCTGCTGCCCTACACGTTCCTGATCGTCGGCCACATCGAATCGACCGGCCGGCGCGAGAACAACGCGCTCTTGAGCCAGCGCCGGGCCGACGCGGTCCGCGATATCCTCGTCAACACGTTCAAGATCTCGGCGAAGCGATTGCAGTCGGTTGGCCTCGGCGAGGAGCAACTGCTCGATCCCGCGCGCCCCAACGCAGCGGTCAACGGCCAGCTCCAGATCATGTTGGTCGGGAAGGTGCCCGAGACCGAACCGCCCGCGCATCCGGCGCCGGCCGCGCCCGCCAAGAAGCCGGCGAAGAAGCGATAGTCGAGCTTCCCCTCAAGGCCTGGGAAAAGGCCTCGCGCGTGCCATTTATAAAGGTGCGGGTTGGAAACCCGATTGAGGCAAGCCTTGGCCCATTACGTCGCCATCATTGAGGATGCTGGACCGGACCACGCCATCGGCGTCTGGTTTCCGGACCTCCCCGGCTGCACCTCCGCCGGAGATGACATCGACGAAGCGTTGCGCAACGCGCCAGAGGCCCTGGAGCTATATGCAGAGGGCCTGCAGGAAGATGGCAAGAAACTGCCACGCCCGCGGACGCTGACCGAATTGAAGGCCGATCCGGAAGTCGCTGACGACCTGAAGACCTACATGGTCGCGCTGGTCGAATTGCCTGTCAGGGCGCACGCCGCAGAATAAATTTCTGTTCGCCGGGGCGATTGCGGAACGGATTGCGCGTTCCTATCTGGGTTTGACCCTCCTCCCGCCCCGTTCGGGCCGTAAATCGGCGCGACCAACCACATCCCTCACGGCAGCCGACCATTCATGTCGCCGATCATCTCCGTCTCCAATCTCTCGAAAACCTACGGCTCCGGCTTCAAGGCGCTGAACAACATCAACCTGGACATCAACCGCGGTGAGATCTTCGCGCTGCTCGGGCCGAACGGCGCCGGCAAGACCACGCTGATCAGCATCATCTGCGGCATTGCCAATCCGAGCCATGGCAAGGTCACCGTCAACGGCCACGACATCATCACGGACTATCGCGCCGCGCGATCCATGATTGGCCTGGTTCCGCAGGAACTGCACACCGACGCGTTCGAGTCGGTGTGGGCCACCGTCAGCTTCAGCCGCGGCCTGTTCGGCAAGCCGAAGAACCCCGATCATATCGAGAAGGTGCTGAAGGACCTGTCGCTGTGGGACAAGAAGGACAACAAGATCGTCACGCTGTCCGGCGGCATGAAGCGCCGCGTGATGATCGCGAAGGCACTGTCGCATGAGCCGCGGGTGCTGTTCCTCGACGAGCCCACAGCCGGCGTCGACGTCGAGCTGCGCAAGGGCATGTGGGAGGTAGTGCGGGCGCTGCAGGCCTCCGGCGTCACCATCATCCTGACCACGCATTACATCGAGGAAGCCGAGGAGATGGCCGACCGGATCGGCGTCATCAACAAGGGCGAGATCATCCTGATCGAGGACAAGGCGACCTTGATGCAGAAGCTCGGCCAGAAGCAGTTGACGCTGCAATTGCAGCACAGGGTCGATTGTCTTCCCGAGGCGCTTGCCGCCTACAATCTCGAACTGTCAGGCGACGGCCGCGCCGTGACCTACAATTACGACACCAAGGGCGACCGCACCGGTATCACCAGCCTGCTCAGCGATCTCCGCAATGCCGGCATCCGCATCTCCGACCTCGACACCAAACAGAGTTCGCTGGAAGACATTTTCGTTAGTTTGGTGAGGGCGCCATGAACTTCCGGGCCATCCGCGCAATCTATCTGTTCGAAATGGCGCGCACCTGGCGCACGCTGCTGCAGAGCATCGTCTCGCCGGTCGTGTCGACCTCGCTGTATTTCGTGGTGTTCGGCGCCGCGATCGGCTCGCGCATCACCGAGGTCGAAGGCGTCAGCTACGGCACCTTCATCGTGCCGGGCCTCGTGATGCTGTCGGTGTTGACCCAGAGCATCGCCAACGCCTCGTTCGGCATCTACTTCCCGAAATTCGTCGGCACGATCTACGAGATCCTGTCGGCGCCGATCTCCTATTTCGAGGTCGTGATCGGCTATGTCGGCGCCGCCGCCACCAAGTCGATCATCCTCGGCCTGATCATCATGGCGACCGCCGGCCTGTTCGTGCCGCTGCACATCGCCCATCCGGTCTGGATGCTGACCTTCCTGGTGCTGACCGCGGTCACCTTCAGCCTGTTCGGCTTCATCATCGGCATCTGGGCCGACGGCTTCGAGAAGCTGCAGATGATCCCGATGCTGGTGGTGACGCCGCTGACCTTCCTCGGCGGCAGCTTCTATTCGGTGAACATGCTGCCCTCGGGCTGGCGCACCATCACCCTGCTCAATCCCGTGGTCTACCTGATCTCCGGCTTCCGCTGGAGCTTCTACGAGATCGCCGATGTCAGCGTCGCGCTGAGCCTCGGCATGACGGTGGGCTTCCTCGTCGCCTGCATGATCATCGTGGCCTGGATCTTCCGGACCGGTTACCGGCTGAAGAACTGACGCGCGGAAGCTCGTAGCCCGGATGCAGCGCAGCGAAATCCGGGACCGCTGTCGCCCAGCATATGGCCCCCGGATTTCGCTGCGCTCCATCCGGGCTACAAATTATTTCTACCTCAATAGCAGCGGAAGTGGCCGTGCCGGTTGTAATAACCGCGGCAGCGGTGGCCGCGATGCCAGCCGCGATCCGGAATGCCGAACACGCCCTTGACGGCCCCCATCGCGCCGCCGACGCCGGCGCCCACGGCGCCTCCGACCACGCCGCCGACGGGGCCTGCGATCCGGTTACCTTCGTGGGCCCCCTCTTGCGCCCCGCGGACGATGCCCTGGGCATGGCCGGCATGCGGGATCGCAAGCAGCGCGAGGATGAGCGCTGCGGCGGCAAGCAGCAGCCGCACCGGCAGGCCGGCCGCGACGGTCGCAGTCTTAACCTTGGTTTTGTTCATCTTGATTCCTTAAAACACGACGCATCGGCATCGCCGGGCGGGACTCTGAAACGCCGCTGCGGCCAAATCGTTGCGTGACCGTGACCAATTCGAGTCGCACTGTCGCGGGCCGCTCGCGAAAATGTCAGCGCACGCCGCGATTGCGCACACCGACGCCTTGTTTGTGCCGCGCCTCACATTGACGTTGGAGATGCGCGCCACTGGAACTCGAGCCCAATTCCGGGCATAGTGAGTGCCGGGGACGGAGAACCACGGCGCTGCAATCGGGCCTGGAGGGCCAAAGTTAAATGCGTACGTTCCTCATTGCGTTCACCGCCCTGACACTGGCCACTGCAAGTGCCGCGCAGGCCAAGATTGCCATCACCGTCGACAAGGACAACCAGGAGATGACCGTCGCAGTCGACGGCGTCGAGCGTTACCACTGGCCGGTCTCGACAGGCATTCCCTCTTACGAGACGCCGAACGGCTCATTCCGCACGTTCCGGATGGAAGAGGACCATTACTCCAAGGAATTCGACGACGCGCCGATGCCGCACTCGATCTTCTTCACCAAGATCGGCCATGCGATCCACGGCACCGATTCCGTGAACAGGCTCGGCAGTCCGGCCTCGCATGGTTGCGTGCGGCTGTCGCGCGCCAATGCATCGACGCTGTACGCGCTGGTGCAGGAGCAGGGCGTGCTCAACACCACGGTGACGCTGACCGGTTCGTCGCAGGTCGCGCTGGCCCGCAATCCGCGTTCGCGCAACGGCACGGCGATGGCCCGCCGCGCGCCGCAGCAGTATGACCAGCAGAATGATGTCGCCGGCGATCCTGTCGTGTTGACGCCGCAGCCGCGTGAATACCCCGCTCAGGCGCGCGCCGACGACGGCTACATCTATCCGGCCGACGGCAGCGCGACCGACCAGCGCTATCCGGCGCCGCGCACCAGCCGTCGCGTTTACGGTGCGCAGAGCTATGGTCAGCAGCAATACGGCAATCAGGGGTACTACCCGGCGCCACAGGGCTACTACTATCAGCCGCGCCAGTATTACGGGCAGCAGCCCGGCTATTACCAGAACTAGCTGAATCGCGGGGCGCGCGCCTATCTGAACGCGCCCTCGCCGCGCTCGGAGATCTTGCGGACGGCATCGACGAAGGCGCGCGCCACCGGCTCGAGGATATCGGGACCGGTCGCGCCGGGATCGTCGGCCGGCGTATGAAAGGTGCGATGGCGGCCCGCGAGCCCGAGGAAGTTCGGGTAGCCGGCCGTGTGCACGTCGCGTAATTCCCCAACCGCCTGCTTCTCCGCGACCATCCGCCTGGCCTCGATCCCCGCCAATGCCTCGCCGGCGAGCGACACAGCCGAAGCAGAGACGACGAGCACGCGCTCGCCGTCGGCGCGGTCGGCGCGCACCGGCCCCTGCGCGCCTGCCGAAACCGCGTAGCAGGCGTTCGACGAGCCGAAATGCACCCAGGCCAGGGTGTCCTGTGGTGACGGCGCGCCGTGCTTCAGGAACAATTCCATGCCGCCGTGCCCGATCTCGTGGCCGACGGTCGCAACGAAGGTGAAATTGCCGCGCCATTTCTCGGCTGCGGCGGTGCGGGCCAGCGCCAGGAAGTTGGCAATTCCCGGCCCGCGCTCGCAGGCGCAGCCGTACCAGCCCGTCAGCGGCGTCGAGACCACGATCGACGGCCCGGCGCCATCACCCAGACGGGCGACAACGTTACGGCCGGCAACATTGGTGTCGTAATGCCCGCTGACATCGAACGTGACAGGCGCGCCGGATGCAGCCGCGGGCTCGAACACGCCCCTGTCCTTGCCGGCTGCGACCATCACCGGCACCGGCCAGGGCTTGTCCTCCTGGGTCACGTTGTAGGCGAAGCGGTCGTCGGCAGGATTGCCGATCACGAGCAGGATCGCCGCCGGGCCTCGTGCCGCGGCCTGCGCGATCGCTGCGCGGTGGACGGCGCCGAGGTATGCGCCGCGGTCAAACGGAAGTTCGATCCAGAGGATCTTGCCGGCAACGTCGCCGTCGCGAACCAGCGGCGCAGTCAGACGAAACGAAGCCTTGTCCTCCGGAGGCCACCAGAACGGCGTGGCCTCGACCGAGCTGCCGCCGGCCTCCGCGCTTGCACGCTCGACGACATATTGCCGGCCAAGCAGGACGCGCTGAAACTCGACACGAAGGCCCGCGGCCTGCAATTCGTCCGCGATCCAGTCGGTGGTCGCACGATCGCCGGGCGAGCCAAACCGGTGCAGGCCGAAGGAGGCGTATCGCGCCACGTCCGCGTAGAGGTTGGGACCTGAAAGGAAGTCTTCGGCAGCAGCAGAATGATCGAGCATCAGGATCGCCACCATTGCCATGAACACACGCCATCCCGGCATCCGATATCCTCCCGGCGGTGATCGTCTTGTCACGTCTCAGACACCTCCATTATCACCGATTTTGCAACCCGTTCACCTGCTTGTGACCGCTTCGCGCCGTTGCCGCGTTCGGGCGCCGCGACCTGTCATCCGATTGTAAAAATCGCCCTCGATATTCCCCCCGACCGCGCCCGCTCGGCCTTTCGGAGGCATTTTCGCGGAGCACCGGACCATATCCGAGCCAGAGCTCGTCACGCTTCGCAAATATCGGAGTTCACATGAAACGCGGCATCGTTGTGCTTTGCCTGTGCGCCGTGGCGATCGCCGCCTATGTCACGACGGACAAATGGGCGATCCGTCACGCGACGCTGGCCTTCCATGACATCCTGCGCGAAGATCGCGACGTCACCATCGAAATCGCCGTCCGCCGCGATCGGGAGATGCAGGCGATGGCCGAGATGATCGAGCTGCCGGTCGCGGTGCTGAGCCATGGCAACACGGTCAAACACACCGAATACTCCTTCCTCTCGAACATTTTCGCGGCCCGCGGCTACCTCGTCATCAGCATCCAGCATGACCTCGAAACCGATGCTCCGATGGTGACCAAGGTCGGCGAGGAATATGTCGGCCGCCGCATGCAATACAATCGCGGCGCGTTCAACATCATGTTCGCGCTCGACGAGATCAAGAAGACCTACCCGAACGCAGATTATCGTCACCTGACCCTGATCGGCCATTCCAACGGTGGCGACATCTCGATGTTCTTTGCCAGGCAGCATCCCGACCTGGTCAAGAAGGTCGTGACGCTCGACAATCTGCGCGTTCCCTTCATCACCGACGGCAAGATCAAGATCCTGTCGATCCGCTCGAAGGACCCCCATTTCAAGGCGGATCCCGGCGTCGTCCCTGATGACGCGACCCTGAACAAGGCCGGCATCAAGGTGGTCAGGACCGAGTTTCAGCACAACGACCTCAGCGACCGCGGCCCGGATCAGGTCAAGTCGTCGATTCAGGCGACGGTGCAGCAATTCCTCGACGAGGACGATCCGCCGACAATTCCGCTGCTCGCAGCGGCGGCGCCGAACCGGGCCAATGCAGCGGCGGACGACAAGAAATAGCGTTTCGCTCGAAAGCGCTCTGCCCTATTGCTCGCCGTCAAGTAAGCGTCGGAAGACCGCGCCCAGCACGTTGGAATAATCGTCGGTCCACACCCGCTGCTTCTCGTCGGCCTCGGTCTCGGTCCACACCTCGGACGAAGCGAGCTTGCCGACGTCGGCCTCCTCGCGCGCCGAGACCACCACCGAGGTCGAGAAGATGTATTCGTTGTCGCGTCCGGAATCCTCGCTGTAGACCCAGCTCTTCATGTCGTTGGCGTCCGCAATGCCGACCACGACGCTGGCGAGCTCGAGATGCCGGTTGGAGACGTGCATCACCACCGCGCCCTGCGGCGCCAGCTTCTGCTTGTAGATCGCCATCGCCTCCTCGGTCGCGAGGTGGATCGGGATCGCGTCCGACGAATAGGCGTCGACGATGATGAGATCGTAGATGCCGTCCGCCTCCTTGGCGAAGGTCAGCCGCGCGTCGCCGATGACCGGCTTGAGGTCTGGCTCGCAACTCTGGATGTAGGTGAAATATTTGGGGTCGCGCGCGGTATCGATCATGGTCTGGTCGATCTCGAAGAACTTCCAGTCCTCGCCCGGCGCCGACGCGCAGGTCAACGTGCCCGAGCCAAGGCCGATCACGGCCACCTTCAGCGGCGCCGCTTTCCGTTCGCGCATCGCCGTGATCGCTCGCCCGATGCCGCCGTCCTTGTGATAGTAGGTGATCGGCTCGGGCCGGCCGGCGGCCGGCGTGCCGTCGTCGTTCTTGAACTTCTCGGCGCCGTGGATCGTGGTGCCGTGCATCAGCACATGATACTGCCCGTTCGCCGTCACCACGATCTTGTGCACGCCGAAGAAGCTGCGCACAGTTTCAACGCGGCCGTCGTCCGAGGGATAGGCGCGCAAGAGCACCAGCGCGACGACGACGGTGGCGAAGATCTTCCAGCGGTTGGCATTCAGCGCGAGCGCGAGGAGCGCCGAGAGCACGCCGACCGCGCCGATCACCCAGACCCGGTGGTCGTCGAGCCAGTTGAAGGTGTCGCCGGCCGAATAGGACGGCGCGATCAGCGCGACCGCGAGCGCGGCGAGGAACGGCCAGTACCAGCCGCTCCAGCGCGGCAGCCGTTCGGCGCCGCCGGGCGGGCGGCACAGCGCCGCCAATGCCAGCAGGATCGGATATTCGGCGACCCAGGAGAAGGTGAACGGCGCGATCAGGCCGGCGAACAGACCGCCGACCATGCCGCCGAACGACAGCGCGACATAGAAGCCGGTGAGATATTTCGCCGCCGGGCGCGTCCGTGCCAATTCGCCGTGGCAGGCCATCGCGATGATGAAGAAGCAGAGCTGATGGCCGCCGAGCGTCAGCAGCAGGTTCTGCTCGCCGCCGACCGCAAGCAGGATGACGACGCCGGCGATGGCGAGCGGCTGCGCCAGCAGCATCCATTTGTGCGGCAATAGCGGCCGCGACTGGAACACCAGCACCCAGGTCAACAGATACAGCGAGAGCGGCAGCACCCAGAGCAAGGGTGCGGCGGCGACGTCGGTCGAGATATGCGCGGTCACTGCGATCAGGAGCCCCGACGGCACCGCGGCGAGGAAGATCCAGCGGGCGCGCGTGAGCCAAGACGGTGCCGGCACATTGGCATCGTCGGCCGGCAGGTCGAGCGCGGCCACCTTCGCCGGGGCGCGCAGCAGCAGCGCGCCGCAGCCCGCGATCAAGACGATCAGGAGGCCATAGAGGCCGGTCCAGATCAGGTTCTGGGTGCGCAGCGTGAACATCGGCTCGAGCAGCACCGGATAGGACAACAGCGCAAGGAAGCTGCCGATATTCGAGGACGCGTACAGGAAATACGGATCGGGGCCGTTGGGATGGCCAGTGCGCACGAACCAGGCCTGCAGCAGCGGGTTGTTGGCCGCGAGCGCGAAGAACGGCAGCCCGATCGACACCGCGAACAGACCGAGCAGCCAGAACGCATAGCCCGAGGTCGGCGGCTCGCCCCAGCCGTCGCGGATCGACAACGGCAGCGTCAGGAACGCCACGACGAGCAGCACGAGATGCACCGCCACCGGAACCAGGCGGCTCTTCGATTTCATCAGCACATGCGCGTAGGCGTAGCCCGCGAGCAGGAGCGACTGGAAGAACACCATCGCCACCGACCACACCGCCGGCGAGCCGCCGAGCCGCGGCAGCACCATCTTGGTGAACAGCGGCTGCACCGAGAACAGGAGCAGCGCGCTGACGAAGATCGCAGCGGTGTAGACAACCAGCACCAGCCGGTTTCGCGAGGCGGACGGCTCAGAATTCATGAAGGCTCCGGCATGGACCCGGCGGGCGCCGGAGGCGGCTGGTCCGGCGGCACCGCACCGGAGGGTTTGAGTTGAGCATATGGCAACATCACGGGCAAGAAACCGCCCTCACACAGACTTGACGTCGCGCCGATACGGCGCGACAGCACGCCAGATCTATTGTCTCGAGCATGATCCCATCGGAAAACCGGATTCCACTTTGCGCTAACGCGGCCCTCCGGGTCCGGGTCATGCTCTAATCACTCCTTCTTGAAGCGGACATGAACGAAACGGACGTCGTCATCATCGGTGCGGGGCACAATGGCCTCACCTGCGCAGCCTATCTCGCGATGGCGGGGCTGCGGGTCCGCGTCGTGGAGCGCCGCAAGGTGGTCGGCGGCGCCGCGGTCACCGAGGAGTTCTGCCCGGGCTTCCGCAATTCGGTTGCCTCCTACACGGTGAGCCTGCTCAACCCGCAGGTCGTCGCGGACCTGAAGCTCGCCGATCACGGCCTCAGAATCGTCGAGCGCCGCGCCCAGAACTTCCTTCCCGCGCCCGACGGCAGCTATCTCCTCACCGGCGAGGGCCGCACCAGAGCGTCCGTCGCCAAACTCAGCCAGCGCGATGCCGTCGAAATCGACGCCTTCTCGCAGGAGCTCGAAGCCATTGCCGATGTCCTGCGCCAGCTTGTGCTCCGCTCGCCGCCAAATGTCGTCGAAGGATTTGGCGTCGGCGCCGTGAGCGAGGCCTTCAACGCGCTCGGTACCGCCAACATCCTGCGGCGGCTGTCGCTCGAGCAGCAGCGCAACCTGCTCGATCTGTTCACGCGCTCGGCCGGCGAGATGCTCGACGAGCGCTTCGAGAGCGACCTCGTCAAGGCGCTGTTCGGCTTCGATGCCATCGTCGGCAACTACGCGAGCCCCTACGCCGCGGGCTCGGCCTATGTGATGCTGCATCACGCCTTCGGCGAGGTGAACGGCAAGAAGGGCGTCTGGGGCCATGCGATCGGCGGCATGGGCGCGATCACGCAGGCGATGGCAAAGGCCGCGCGCGGTCACGGCGCCGAGATCGAGATCGACGCCGGCGTGCGCGAGGTGATCGTCGAGAACGGTCGCGCTACTGGTGTCGTCCTCGACAATGGCGAGACGATCCGCGCCAAATATGTCGCCTCGAACGTCAATCCAAAACTGCTCTACACGCACCTGGTGCCGCAGGGTGCGCTGGCGCCGGAGTTCCTCGCCCGCATCTCGCGCTGGCGCAATGGCTCGGGCACGTTCCGGATGAACGTCGCGCTCTCTGCCCTGCCCTCGTTCACGGCACTGCCCGGGAGCGGCGATCACTTGACCGCGGGCATCATCATTGCGCCGAGCCTCGGCTACATGGATCGCGCCTTCCGCGACGCGCAGGATTTCGGCTGGAGCCGCGACCCCGTGGTCGAGGTCCTGATCCCCTCGACGCTCGACGATTCCTTAAGCCCGCCCGGCCAGCACGTCGCCAGCCTGTTCTGCCAGCACGTCGCGCCGCAATTGCCCGACGGCAAATCCTGGGACGATCACCGCGAGGAGGTCGCCGACCTCATGATCGCGACCGTCGACCGCTACGCGCCCGGCTTCGCGTCAAGCGTGATCGGCCGCCAGGTCCTGTCGCCGCTCGACCTCGAGCGGCAGTTCGGCCTGCTCGGCGGCGATATTTTCCACGGCGCGCTGACGCTGAACCAGTTGTTCTCGGCGCGCCCGATGCTCGGCCATGCCGATTACCGCGGCCCGCTGAAGGGGCTCTACCATTGCGGCTCCGGCGCCCATCCCGGCGGCGGCGTCACCGGCGCGCCCGGCCACAATGCCGCGCGGGCCATTCTGGCCGACCACCGCGCGCTGTTTTCCTGAGAACGACGGCCGCCCGCGCCCTCGCCGGTGGACAGCCTTGTGAACAACCGGTGGATAGCGCCTGCACAATCATCCCGCCGCACGCCGGAACAGCCGGTTGAGAGGCGGTGGAAAGCCTGTGGAAGGGCCACCTCATATTCGGGGACCAAGCCGCTGCTGCCCTGTTGATGGCCCCCAGGGCACCCTGTGGACATCCTCTCTTCCAGTTCCGGTTACGTAATAGTACGGCAACATCTAAGGTTGTTTTTGCAGGCGACGCCTCAATTCTCGCGAAAATCGAATGAAATCAAAGTTGAAGTTTTAGCAAAAACTGCGCTACCGCCATCCGATGACCCCATCCACGCATCGCGCCAGCGTCACGCTGCCAGACGAAACAACCGCAAAACGTGCCGTCGACGCGCTTTCCGAGGCGTTTTTCGAGGATGAAGCGGCCTTTGCGGCATTCGAGCGGCCGGACGGCCGCTGGGATGTCACCGTCCATTTCGCCGCCGCGCCCGACCAGGCCCTGCTGCGCGAGCTCGTCGGCCAGGCTGTGGGACCAGATGCCGCAGCCGCGATGGCTTTCGACACGATCGAGGCCAAGGATTGGGTCAAGGCCAGCCTGGAGGACCTGATCCCCGTCCCCGCCGGCCGTTTTGTCGTCCACGGCCAGCACGACCGGCAACGGATACCGCCGAACAAGCTCGGCATCGAGATCGAGGCGGCGCTCGCCTTCGGCACCGGCCATCACGGCACCACGCGCGGCTGCCTGCTGCTGCTCGACCATGTGCTGAAGTCACGCCAGCCGCGCCGCGTGCTTGACCTCGGCACCGGGACCGGCGTGCTGGCGATCGCCGCCGCCAAGGCGCGGCACGGCAGGGTGCTGGCGAGCGACATCGACGCGCCCTCGGTGCGCGTCGCCGAGGAGAATGCGCAACTGAACGTATCAGGGCATCTGGTGGACGTGATCCGCGCCACCGGCTTCGCGGCACCGCAGTTTGCCACGCAAGGGCCGTTCGACCTCGTGCTCGCCAATATCCTCGCCAATCCGCTGCGGCAGCTCGCCGGGCCGATGGCGCTGCACCTCGCCCCCGCTGGCCGCGTGATCCTCTCCGGCCTGTTGACCCACCAGGCGCCATCAGTCATCGCCGCCTATCGTGCCCGCGGGCTGGTGCCGCTGCGCCACCTGCGCATCGACGGCTGGAGCAGCCTCCTGCTGCGCGCGGTGAAATGACCACCGCCGGCAGACAGTGCGGCGACTGCACGCTGTGCTGCAAGGTCATGGCGATCGAGGAATTGGCCAAGTCCGCCAACGCGTGGTGCCCGCACTGCAAGCCCGGGCGCGGATGCCAGATTTACACGAACCGGCCGGCGGAATGCCGGTCCTTCGCCTGCGGCTGGCTCGTCAATGAGCTGCTGGACGAGCAGTGGAAGCCGAGCAGGTCCAAGCTGGTCCTGACGACGTCGGACGACGGCCTCGAGGTCAGATGCGACCCCGGCTTCCCCGACGCCTGGCGCAAGGCCCCCTTCCGCAGCGAAATACGGGAATGGGCCGTGTCCGGCGAGCCGCTCGACATGACCGTCGTCATCATCGTCGGTCAGCGCATGACGCTGGTGACGCCGGATCGCGAATTCGACCTCGGCGTCGTTGGCCCCGACGAACGGATCGTGCGGGAGCTCGAAGGCACCAAGGTCGTCAATGCCACGGTTGCGAAGGCGCCCGACCTCGGGCAGTGACCGCGATCCCCTGGAGCGTTTTCGAGCGAAGTGGGTACCGGTTCGCGTGAAGAAAACGCGTCAAAACAAGAATCCAGAGCTTCGGTTCTGATTCAATCAGAACCGAAAATGCTCTCGGCCTATTTGGGTGCGGGATCCCGATGAACGATCACGCCCTTGTCGTCCTTCTGCGCGCGCTTGACGCGCGCTTCGACGAAGCGGTCCAGGATCTGGACGATGACACCACGCTGCTTCTGTTCGATGGGGGCGATCGGACCGCGGCGGACCGGCGGTGAAATCTTCTCAAAACTGACAGCAGGCATGGTGCATCTCCTCGCCGTTGAGTTGAGCCACTCCTGGACACTCCCCATACGCCTCTGACGAACGGCTTGCCGTGAAATCCGTTCCGTCTTTTGTTGACGCCAAGATTCAAGCATAAGCTATGCCAAACCATGCCGGTGCCGGCCGCATTGCGGACGTGTTCACCCGACAGGGGCATAATCCGGAAAAATGGGAACCGGTTTTCCGAAAAGGCTATGCTCAATCAAGAGAGAGTGCGAAGGCGATGTTCGAAGCCCACTTCCAGACATTCGAGGAGCCCGAAAGCGGCGTGGCGCTGGCCGCCCGGCTGAGCGCCTTCCGCGAGGAGCTCGTACGGCGCAAGCTCACCGGATTCGTGATTCCGCGCGCCGATCAGCAGCAGAACGAGTATGTCGCCCCGTCGGAAGAGCGGCTGGCCTGGCTGGCCGGCTTCACCGGATCGGCCGGACTGGCGATCGTGTTGCCGAAGCAGGCCGCGATCTTCGTCGACGGCCGTTACACCCTGCAGGCCGGCAAGCAGGTCGACCGCAAGGCCTGGGAGGTCGAGCCGCTGGCCGATCCGCCGCCGGAGCATTGGCTGACGCGGCACCTTTCGGCCGGCGACCGCCTCGGATTTGACCCGTGGCTGCACACTTCTGCGGCAGCGGAGCGGCTGGCGGCGGCGTGCAGCAAGGCCGGGGCGGAGCTGATCGCGGTCGACAGCAACCCGGTCGATTCGGTCTGGACCGAGCGGCCGGCAGCGCCGCTCGGCCCGGTCTCGATCCACGGCGCGCAATTCGCCGGCGAGATCGAGGCCGAAAAGCTCAAGCGCATCCGGCTCGAGATCAACAAGCTCGGCGTCGATGCGCTGGTTCTGTCGGACAGCCACGCCGTGGCCTGGACCTTCAACATCCGCGGCGCCGATGTCTCGCATACGCCGCTACCGCTGTCCTACGCGCTGGTGCCGAAGGAAGGCCGACCGCTGGTGTTCATCGACCACCGCAAGCTGTCCAACGCGACGCGGGACCATCTCGAGCAGTCCGCCGATGTCGAGGAGCCGGCGGCCCTGACGCCAAAGCTCACCGAGCTTGTCAAGCGCGGCGCGTCGATCGCGCTCGACGCCGCGACCGCGGCCGATGCGCTGAGCCGCCTGATCACCCGCGCCGGCGGCAAGCCGGTGCGCGGCAGCGATCCGGTCAGCCTTTTGAAGGCGGTGAAGAACATCACCGAGATCGAGGGCACGCGCACCGCGCACCAGCGCGACGCCGTGGCGCTGACCCGCTTCCTTGCCTGGATCGATCGCGAGGCGCCGTCGGGCGGGCTCACCGAAATCGACACCGTCGAGGCGCTGGAGACGTTCCGCCGCCAGACCTGCGCGCTGAAGGACGTTTCGTTCCCGACCATCGCCGGCACCGGGCCGAACGGGGCCATCGTGCATTACCGCGTCACCCGCAAGAGCAACCGCCGGATCGAGCCCGGCGATCTCCTCTTGATCGATTCCGGCGCGCAATATGAAGACGGCACCACCGACGTCACCCGCACCATCGCGATCGGCCAGCCGACCGACGAGATGCGCGACCGCTTCACCCGCGTGCTACGCGGCCACATCGCGATCGCGCGTGCGATCTTCCCCGACGGCACCACCGGCGCGCAGCTCGACACGCTGGCACGGCAATATCTGTGGCAGTCCGGCCTCGACTTCGATCACGGCACCGGTCACGGCGTCGGCAGCTACCTCTCGGTGCATGAGGGCCCGGCCCGCATCTCGAAGCTCGGCACCGCGCCGCTGAAGCGCGGCATGATCCTGTCCAACGAGCCCGGCTACTACAAGACCGACGCCTACGGCATCCGGATCGAGAACCTCGAGCTCGTGGTCGGCATCGACATCGCCGGCGCCGAGAAGCCGGTGAACGCCTTCGAGACGTTGACACTGGCGCCGATCGATCGCCGCCTGATCGAGGTGAGCATGCTGCGCGAGGATGAGCTGAAATGGCTCAACGACTACCACGCCCGCGTCAACCGCGCGGTGCGCCCGCATCTCGACGACAACGCGACCAGGCTGTGGCTGGATGAAGCGACGGCGGTGCTGAAATAGCGGCCTTTTCGGGCCGCAATCCGCAACACGCGCACAACTGTCATCCCCCGCGCATGCGGGGGATCCAGTACGCCGCGGCCGATCCGTTCAATGACCGCTGCCTTTGGAATACTGGGTCCCCCGCTTTCGCGGAGGACGACAATTGTGTTTGTTGCGCGAGGCGAAACTCCATCGGCGCGCCTCCCGAAATCGCATGGCCGCATGCCGAAACGCGCGTATTCGGCGCGGACGGGATCGCTACAGTCCGATGTCACAACACGGAAACGGACCTGAATGCACGGCGTGATGGGCAAGCCGCCCGGCGCGGTTACGGACGGCATCGCGACATCGAAGGTCATGCTGCTGATGCTCGTCGTCATGACGGGCGTGGCGCCGATCTCGCTCTACATGCTGGTGCCGGCGCTGCCGGTGCTCGCGACCACGTTCGACCGCGACATCTCCGTCGCGCAGATGACCGTGTCGCTCTACATGGTCGGCATCGCCTGCTCGCAGCTCATCATGGGGCCGCTGTCGGATAAGTTCGGCCGCCGCCCGGTGCTGCTCGCCGGCCTCGCGCTGATGGTGATCGCGGGCGTCGGCTCGGTCTTCGCCGAGACCCTGCCGCAGCTGATCGGCGCGCGATTCTTCCAGGCGCTGGGCGGCGCCAGCGGCATGGTGATCAGCCGCGCGATCATTCGCGATCTCTATCCGCGCGAGCGTGTCGGCGCCATGATCAGCCTGGTCGTCGCCGCGCTGATGATCGCACAGATGGTGAGCCCGCTGACAGGCGGTCTGCTCGAGACCGCCTTCGGCTGGCGCGCGATCCTGTACCTGATCACCGCGGCATCGCTGACCATCACGATCTTCATTGCGCTGGCGCTGCCCGAGACCCGTCGCGACCGTGCCGACAGCTCAAGCTTTCGCGGCGATCTCAGCAAGCTGATGAGGAGCCGCGCCTTCGTCGGCTATCTGCTGTGCCAGGTGCTCGCGTCACAGATCATCTTCGCCTTCGCCGGCGGCGGTCCCTATATCGTGGTGACCCAGATGGGCCGCAGCAGCGCCGAATATGGCGCGTGGTTCGCGATGACGGGCTTTGGCTACTTTGTCGGCAATCTCCTGTGCGTGCGCTTCGCGCCGCGGCATTCGCTGGAGAAGCTGATCTGGTTCGGGCTCAGCTTGCAGCTCGGTGGCAGCCTGCTCAACCTGATCTGGAGCCTTGCCGGGCTGAACCAGGCGCCGCTCTGGCTGTTCGGCACCCAGATGATCGTGATGATCGCCAACGCCTTCGTGATGGCCAATTCCGCCGCCGGCGCCATCAGCGTCCGCCCCGAGGCCGCCGGCACCGCGTCAGGCGCGATGGGCTTCCTGCAGCAGGGCATCGGCGCGCTGATCTCGCAATTCGGCGCCTATCTCGGCGGCCACTCAACCACGACGCTGCCGCTGACGTCAGCGATCTTCGCGATCTCGATCGCCTGCGCCGCGGCGATGATCTTCATCGTGCCGCGGCGGACTGTGGTGGTGAGCGAGGAACTGATCGAGCAGGCGGAGGAGGAAGAACAGGGGATGATGTGATCAAAGCTTGTCATGCCCGGGCTTGTCCCGGGCATCCACGTCTTAACGGTCTCGCGGCACGAAGAGACGTAGATGGCCGGGACGAGCCCGGCCATGACGGGGGAAGAGCGAGCTTCTGCTACTCCCCGATCAGCTTCAGCCACTCGTCCTCGGTCAGCACGGTGACGCCGTGCTTCTGGGCTTCCGCAAGCTTCGAGCCGGCGCCGGGGCCCGCGACCACATAGTCGGTCTTCTTCGACACCGAGCCTGCGGCCTTGGCCCCTAACCGCTCGGCGGTGGCCTTGGCCTCGTCGCGGGTCATCTTCTCGAGCGAGCCGGTGAACACCACGGTCTTGCCGGCGACCGCCGAATTGCTCTTCGGCTTCTCGGCATCGATGATCTTTTCCAGCTCCCCGGTCAGCCGCTCGACGATGCTGCGGTTGTGCTTCTCGCCGAAATAGTCGGCGATGCTCTTGATCACGGTGTCGCCGATCTGGTCGAGCGCATCCATCTCGGCCATCGCCTCCTCGTCGCCGTTGGCGACCTTGAGACAGGCATCGTGGAAGGCGTCCCAGGAGCCATAGCCGCGGGCCAGCGCGAGCGCCGTGGTCTCGCCGACATGGCGCATGCCGAGCGCATAGATGAAGCGCTCCAGCGAGATCCTGCGGCGCTGCTCGATCGCGGCGAACAGGTTGCGCACCGAAGTCTCGCCGTAGCCTTCGATGTCCTCGAGCTTCAGCTTCGCGTTGCGCTTGGGCAGGGTGAAGATGTCGGCCGGCTCCTTGACCCATCCCGCGTCGAAGAAATACTGCAGCTGCTTCTCGCCGAGGCCGTCAATGTCGAAGGCGCGGCGGGACACGAACAGCTTCAGGTGCTCGATCTTCTGGAACGGACAGGCGAACTCGCCGCTGCAGCGGAGGCGCGAACCCTCCTCGCCTGTCGCGGTCTCCTCGCGCACCACGTCGGTGTGCAGCGGGCATGGGCATTTCTTCGGGAAGTGGAATTCCTTCGCGCCCTTCGGCCGCTTGTCGATCACGACGTCGACGACCTGAGGGATCACGTCGCCGGCGCGCTGGATCACGACGGTGTCGCCGATCCTGATGTCGCGGCCCTCGCGCAGCACCTCGCCCTTGTTGCCGATGCCCTTGATGTAATCCTCATTATGCAGCGTGACATTCTGCACGATCACGCCGCCGACGCCGACCGGTTCCAGCTTGCCGACCGGCGTGAACGAGCCGGTGCGGCCGACCTGGATCTCGATGTCGCGCAGCACGGTCATGGCGCGTTCGGCCGGGAATTTGTGCGCGATCGCCCAGCGCGGCGTGCGCGACACGAAGCCGAGCCGCTCCTGCCAGTCGATGCGATCGACCTTGTAGACGACGCCGTCGATGTCGTAGTCGAGCTCGGCGCGCTGCTCCTCGATCTTGCGATGCAAGGCGACGAGCTCGTCGACCGAATGGCACAGTTTGGTCAGCGGATTGGTCTTGAAGCCGCAGCGCTCGAACCAGTGGATCATGCCGGTCTGGGTGTCCTCCGGCATCGCGCTCATTTCGCCCCAGGCGTAGGCAAAGAAGCCGAGCGGCCGCGAGGCGGTGATGGTCGGATCCTTCTGCCGCAGCGAGCCTGCCGCCGAGTTGCGCGGATTGGCGAAGATGGTGTCGCCGGCGGCGCGCTGCCGCTCGTTCAGCGCGAGGAATGCCTTCTTGGTCATGTAGACCTCGCCGCGAACCTCGCAGATGTCGGGCACGTTGCGGCCCTTCAATTTTTGCGGCACGTCCTCGAGCGTGCGGATGTTGGCGGTGACGTCCTCACCCTCGGCGCCGTCGCCGCGAGTTGCGGCAGTGACGAGCTCGCCGCCCTCGTAGCGCAAGGACATCGAGAGCCCGTCGATCTTCGGCTCGGCGGAGAAATCGATCTTGTCGTCCGGCAGCTTCAGGAAGCGCGTGATGCGGCCGACGAAATCGACCACGTCCGCTTCGGAGAACGCGTTGTCGAGCGACAGCATCGGCACCGCATGGCGGACCTTCCTGAAGCGTCCCGACGGCGCCGCGCCAACTTTCTGCGACGGCGACTCCGAGGTGACGAATTCGGGAAAGCGCTTTTCGATCGCATTGTAGCGCTGGCGCAGCACGTCATATTCGGCATCGGTGATGCTGGGTGCATCGTCCTGGTAGTAGCGCTTGTCGTGCCCCTCGAGCTCAAGCGCCAGCCGGGTCAGCTCGACCCTGGCCTGAGGCTTGGTGAGCTTCGCGACGTCGACCAGCGGTTTCTTCGCCTTGGTGGACATGGACGACGCCGTTCTTCAAGCCGTCGCCGCGCGGAGCAGCCGTTCCGCGGCGGCCCGCGCTTCCGCGGTGATCTCGGCGCCGGCGAGCATCCGGGCGATCTCCTCGCGGCGATGGTCGGCGGCGAGCGCGTTGACGCGGGTGGCGACGCGCTTGCCCTTGTCGAGCGCGTCCTTGGAGATCAAGAGGTGCTGGCTGGCGCGGGCGGCGACCTGCGGCGCGTGGGTCACCGCCATCACCTGCACCCTGCCGGCGAGGCGGGACAACCGCGAGCCGATCGCATCCGCCACCGCGCCGCCGACGCCGGTGTCGATTTCGTCAAAGACCAGCGTCGGTGCCGAGCCGCGATCGGCCAGCACCACCTTCAGCGCCAGCAGGAAGCGCGACAGCTCGCCGCCGGATGCGACCTTCATCATCGGCCCGGGTTTGGTCCCGGGATTGGTCTGGACCCAGAACTCGACGCGATCGATGCCCTGTGGGCCCGGCGAAGCCGCGTCGGTCTCGACCTGGGTCATGAACTTGGCGCGCTCGAGCTTGAGCGGCGCGAGCTCGGCATTGACAGCCTTGTTGAGCTTCTCGGCCGACTTGACCCGCGCGGCCGACAGTTTCGCCGCAGCGGCGCCATAGCGCGTGTCAGCCTCGCGCGCAGCCGCCTCCAGCTTCTTCAGCCGGTCCGCGCCGGCGTCGATCAGCGCGACGTCGTTGGCGTATTGCATGGCCAGCGCCGCGAGCAGGTCGACCGGCGTCGAATATTTGCGCGAGGCGGCGCGCAGCGCAAACAGCCGCTCCTCGATGCGCTCGAGCTCGGCCGGATCGAAATCGGTCGCGGCGAGCGCGGCATTGAGATGCTGGTCGGCCTCTTCCAGCGCGTTGATCGCGATGTCGATCGCCTTCACCGCGGGCTCGATCAGGTCGGGAGCATTGGCGGCGCGGCGCTCCAGCCGCCGCACGGCCGCCGACAGCGCCGGCACCGGCGAATGCGAGCCGCCGATCGCCTCCTGGGCCTCGCGCAGGTCGGTCGCGATCTTCTCGCCCTGCATCATCGTGGTGCGACGGTTGGCGAGTTCGGTCTCCTCGCCTTCCTTCGGCGCCAGTGTCTTCAGCTCCTGTGAGGCGTGGCGCAGGTAATCGGCCTCGCGCGCGGCGCGCTCCATGCCGGCGCGATGCTCGTCGAGCGCGGCGTTGGCGGTGCGGCGGGCGTCCCACAGCGCTTCCAGCGCCGCGACGTCCATCTCGAGGCCTGCGAAGGCGTCGAGCAACTGGCGATGGGTGGAGGCGTCGATCAGCGCGCGTTCGTCGTGCTGGCCGTGGATCTCGACCAGGACAGCACCGACCGCCTTCAGGGTCTGCACGCTGATCGCCTGGTCATTGATGAAGGCGCGGGTGCGGCCGTCGGCGAGCTGCACGCGGCGCAGGATCATCTCCCCGGTATCGTCGAGGCCGTTCTCGGCGAGGATCCGAGCCGCCGGATGGCCCTTCGGCACATCGAACATGGCGGTGACCTGCCCCTGCTCCGCGCCATGACGCACGAGGCCGGCGTCGCCGCGGCCGCCAAGCGCCAGCGCAAACGCATCGAGCAGGATGGATTTGCCCGCGCCGGTTTCGCCGGTCAGCACCGCGAGGCCACGGGAAAATTCGATATCGAGCCGTTCGATCAGGACGATGTCACGGATCGACAGACGCGCCAGCATTCGACGTAAATTCCTAGCCGAGGCCCATCTTCTTGAAGGTCCTGCTGATCCAGGAACCCTGATTCTCGCTCGGCTCGAGACCGCCGGACTTTACTAGATTATACGCGTCCTTGTACCAGCGGCTGTCAGGAAAATTGTGGCCAAGCACGGCCGCGGCGGTCTGCGCCTCGCCGTTGATGCCGATCGCCAGATAGGCCTCGGTGAGCCGGTACAGCGCCTCTTCGACGTGGCGCGTGGTCTGGTATTGCGTGACCACGGTCTTGTAGCGGTTGATCGCGGCGGTGAAGTCGCGCTTCTCCATGTAGTAGCGGCCGACCGCCATTTCCTTGCCGGCGAGCTGGTCGCGCGCGCCCTCGAGCTTGGACTTGGCGGACGTGGCGTATTCCGAGGTCGGATATTTGCGCGCCACCTCTTCCAGCGCGGCGATCGCCTTTTCGGTGCGGCCCTGGTCGCGGGAGATGTCCGGGATCTGGTCGTAGTGCGACGCTGCGATCAGGTACTGCGCGTAGGCCGCGTCCGGGCTGCCGGGATGCAGCGTGACGTAGCGGGTCGCAGCGCCAATGCAGCTGTCATAATCGCCCGCCTGGTAGAACGAATAGGCCGACATTAGCAGCGACTTGCGCGCCCAGTCCGAATAGGGATGCTGGCGGTCGACTTCCTCGAACTTCTTCGAGGCGGCCTTCGGATCCTTCTTCTGGTTCATCATGTACAAGCCCTCATTGTAGAGCTTGTCCGCGGGCTCCTCGACGAACGTGTCGTCCTTGGCCAGAAACTTGTCCCACAGCGAGCCTGTGCCGCAGCCGCTCAGCGGCAGTGCCAGCACAATCAGGCCCGCCGCAAGGCGCAGCGAGCGGGCGGCCTGTTTCAGGCCGGAGACGTCTGAAGAATTGCGTGGTTCGAGCGCCATACGTGCCGACATGAAATATAAAACCTGACGCCTGTGATGCGGTTAACGGCGACCCCCACTCCATCCATGGACCGCGTTCATGGACGCATACTTCCAGTGCCGTTGGCGCCGTACCGTGCAACCGCTGGCCTGCTTAGCCGAAAAATGGCCCTTCACCAATCGAATACGCAGCCATTTCGCCCGGATTAAGGCGACCGGGCACGCCCGTTAACGACTGTGTTGACTACGAAAATCGGCGCGAACGGCGGTCGCCGGCCGCGGTCAGGACACGTCCGGGCCGTAGGCCGGGGCAATCATGCCGCCCACCGTGCCGGCGCCGGCTTCCACATGGCCACGGGACGGCCGACGCGCGGTCTCCGATTCGACCACCCGCCAAGCGCTGCGATCGGCGAGAAGCGCCTTCAGCACCGCATTGTTGAGCTTGTGACCGCCGCGCACCGAGCGATATGCGGCAAGCAGCGGCAGGCCGGCCAGCGCGAGATCGCCAACAACGTCCAAGACCTTGTGGCGGACGCATTCGTCGGCGTAGCGCAGGCCTTCGGTGTTGAGCAGGCGGGTGTCGTCGAACACGACGGTATTGTCGAAGTTGGCGCCGAGCGCGAAACCGGCGCTCCAGAGCCGCGCCACGTCGTTCATGCAGCCGAAGGTGCGGGCACGGGCGACGTCACGGCGGAAGCCTTCTGGGGACAGGTCGAACGTGTAGCTCTGGCGGCCGATTACCGGGTTGACAAAGTCGATCTCGATCTCGGCGCGGAACCCGTTGGCGAACGGACAGAGTTCACCGAGGGATTCGCCGATCTTGACCTGCACCGGCCTCAGCACCTGGATGAAGCGGCGGACGGCGGGCTGGGTGACGATGCCGGCCTGGTCGATCGCGGCGACGAAGGCCGCGGCACTGCCGTCCATGATCGGAACTTCGGGCCCATCGATCTCGATGGTCGCATTGTCGACGCCCATGCCGCGCAGTGCGGCGAGCACATGCTCGGCGGTGGAGACCAGCGGCCCTTCGCGGTCACCCAGCACCGTCGCAAAGTCGGTTGCGATCACGGCGTCGGCGGTCGCTTGAATTTCGCGGTCGGCACCGTCGAGACCGGTGCGGACAAAAATAAAACCTGCATCAACAGGTGCAGGTCCCAGCGTGAGGCTGACAGGAAGACCAGAGTGAACACCGACGCCCGTCACGGTGGCTTGCGACCGAAGCGTTGTTTGACGGCTGAACTTCATCCGATAAATGCCCACTACCCGACTTCACTCAATTCAAGTGGCCTATTTTCCCCAAGGCCGACTCGCTTGAGCTCCCCAAGTCACGGGCAGGACCATAGTCACTGCCCCAAAGCGCGCCAACTCACGCTTCTTTACCGATTGTTACCCCATCTCTGCCGCATTGGCGCCCAAGGTTAACCAAATTGCGGCAGCGAGAGGGGCAGGTTTGGCGTCGCCATCTGACCACGCAAAGGATAATTAATCATTTAATATCAGTTGCTTGATCATCAGCCCGAGATCGGGGCGCGACCAAAAGACGAAGGCCCCGGCGGTTCCCGCCGGGGCCTTTTTGGCCACCAGAATTGTAACAAACTTCAGTTTGCCTGCCGGCGCAGGAAGGCCGGGATATCAAGATGGTCGTCGCCCTGTGGCGCCGGCGCAACAGGTGCCGGGCGCCCATGAGCGTCCAATCCTTGCGGCGCGGGGCGCTTCGCATATTCCGATACCGGCGCTTCGTTGGCCGCGATCTGCTGCGCCACGCTGCGGGCGGGCTTGCGATCGGGCAGCGGCGGCATCGCGGGCATGGCCGGATTCGAGGCGCGGGCCGCGATCGGCGGCTCGGTCTCTTCGTCGCGGCGGCCGAGGCCGACATTGGCCAGCCGCTGCAAGAGCGAGAGGCGGGTCTTCTGCGGATGTTCCTCCTCGCCGTCGCCGCGGGCCTGGCGGATCTCGGCCTGGGCCGGCATCGGCAGGTCCTCGAACTTCGGCATCCGCGGGGCGCGGACCGGCGAACGCTCGGCCGCATGCGGAATGAAGGTCTCTGGCGGCGCCGGCTCGTGCTGCTCGACCTTGGCGACGTCGTGATCCGGGAACAGCGTCGGCTTCTGGGCGATCGGACGCACGGTGACGTCACCATAGGCCGCCGGCTGCATCGGAGCCGGAACTGTATCCGGAGCCACCGCGGCGGCGATCGCGGCGAGCGCGGCGCGCTCGACATTGTTGGCGGCCGGACGCTGCTGCGGCGCCGGGGCGGCGGGAGCCGGTGCGGCAATCGGGGTGACGGTCACGCCGGTCGGCGCCTCGAGCTTCTGGGCGCGTTCGGCAAGACGCTGATTGTCGGCACGCAGGCGCGCGGTGAGATCGGCAAGCCGGCTTTCCGGCGAGCCGTTGGACGGCGCGGCGGCGGCGGCAGCACCTGCGACATTACGGGCGATCGCGGCCTGCTCGATGCCGGTTGCGACCACCGAGACGCGGATGATGCCGTCAAGCGACTCGTCGAAGGTAGCGCCGACGATGATGTTGGCGTCGGGATCGACCTCCTCGCGGATGCGGGTCGCGGCTTCGTCGACCTCGAACAGCGTGAGATCCTTGCCGCCGGTGATCGAGATCAGGAGGCCGCGGGCGCCCTTCATCGAGCTATCGTCGATCAGCGGGTTGGCGATCGCGGCTTCGGCCGCGGTCAGCGCCCGCTTCTCGCCGGTGGCCTCGCCGGTGCCCATCATCGCCTTGCCCATCTCGCGCATGACGGCGCGGACGTCGGCGAAGTCGAGGTTGATTAAACCTTCCTTGACCATCAGGTCGGTGATGCAGGCGACGCCGGAATAG
This sequence comes from Bradyrhizobium erythrophlei, assembly GCF_042430365.1. Lineage (GTDB taxonomy): Bacteria > Pseudomonadota > Alphaproteobacteria > Rhizobiales > Xanthobacteraceae > Bradyrhizobium > Bradyrhizobium erythrophlei. The sequence continues at coordinate 43,514 of NZ_JBHMET010000257.1, read as the reverse complement.
AGCACCTGGTCGGCCATCGCGAAGGCGTCGGCGAAGGTGGTCTTCTCGTTGGCGACCCGGAACAGGTTCTGGTTCGGGATGATCAGGAGCGTGTCGACCACCTTGTGCAGTTCGGCGATGCCGGACTCGGCGGTGCGCATGCGGCGCTGGCCTTCGAAGTGGAACGGCTTGGTCACCACGCCGACCGTGAGGATACCCATGTCACGCGCGGCCTTGGCGATCACGGGTGCAGCGCCGGTGCCGGTACCGCCGCCCATGCCGGCGGTGACGAACACCATGTTAGCGCCAGTCAGGTGATCGCGGAGCTCGTCGATGACCTCCTGCGCGGCGGCGGCGCCGACATCGGGCTGCGAACCGGCGCCGAGACCCTGGGTGACCTGGGTGCCCATCTGGATGATGCGCTGCGCCTTCGACATGGTCAGCGCCTGCGCATCGGTGTTGGCGACGACGAAGTCGACGCCCTGCAACCCGGCGGTGATCATGTTGTTGACGGCATTGCCACCCGCGCCACCGACGCCGAAGACAGTGATCCGCGGTTTCAGCTCGCTGATGTCAGGGGGGGTCAGATTGAGTGCCATGGTTGCCTCTCGATTACGCGCGCGTGGGTTCGCCCCGGCCGGCGGCCGCGGGAGTTGGTGAAAATCGTGTGAGCCGGGTTGCGGTCATCAGAAGCCCTCGCGAAGCCATCGTCCGACCTTTCCCAGATAACCGTCAGTCCCTGTCCTGAGCTGCCGCGTGCGCCGCGGTTCGACATGTTCAAGATGAGCGTATTGCGGATAGACCAGGAGGCCCGCCGGCACCGAGAACGAGGCGCCCTTGGCCTCGTTGGGCAGCCGGCCGAAGCCGAGCGGGCGGCCGATACGGACCTGCCGGTTGAGAATGCGGGTGGCGAGTTCGACGGTGCCGGTGAGCTGGGATGCGCCGCCGCTCAACACAACGCGCGCCCTCGGCTCGGCCGCGAAGGGGGAATCCGCAAGGCGGTCCCGGACCATTTCAAAAATCTCCTCGGCGCGATGCCGGACGATGTTCGCGATCGTGGCGCGGGAAACGATCTGCGGAGACTCCCGATCATCGCCTGCAGTCGGAACAGACATCAGCTCGCGCGCATCCGAGCCGCCGGTCAGCACAGTGCCGTATAAAGTCTTGATTCGCTCGGCATCCGCAATGCATGCGCCGATGCCGCGCGCAAGATCCATCGTGATGTGTTGCCCGCCGAGCGCAAATCCCGACGCGTGCACGAAGCGTCCGCCGGAATAGGTGGCGATCGTGGTCGATCCGGCGCCCATTTCGACGACGGCGGCGCCGAGATCGGCCTCGTCGTCGGTCAGGACCGACAGGCCTGCGACATAAGGACTCGCCGCCATGGCCTCGACGTTGAGATGGCAGCGCTCGACCACCAGCATCAGGTTCTTGGCGACCGTCGCGTCCGCGGTCACCACGTTCATGTCGACGCCGAACTGGCGCGCCACCATCCCGCGGGGATCGCGGATGCCCTTGACGCCGTCGAGCGCGTAGCCGACCGGCAACGCATGCAGCACGGTGCGGCCCTCGCCGGTGGCGTGGCGCATGCCGGCCGAGGTCACGCGGCTGATATCGTCAGAGGTCACCGAGCCGCCGCGGATATCGGCGGCCGCCTCGACGAGTTGGCCATGCAGCCGGCCGCCGGACACCGACAGCAGCACGGATTCGACGCGGACCTTGGCCATGCGCTCGGCCAGCGCCACGGCATGGCGCACCGCCTTCTCGCATTCGGCAAGGTCGACCACCGCGCCGGCCTTGACGCCGCGCGACTGGATCTGGCTGTAGCCGATCAGCTCGACCGCGTGGCTGCGGCCGCGCAGCGCCTCGTTCGGCGGCGACGGCTTGAGCCGCGCGATCATGCAGGCGATCTTGCTGGAGCCGACGTCGAGCGAAGCGACGAGCGCGGTGCGCTTCTGCATCGGACGGGTCTTCGGGGTCAGGTTGCGGTCGAGGCCGGTCATGCGTCACCGGCCTTCTTCTTGGACTTCTTGTCCTTGAACAGCTCGTCGCGGGCCTTGCCGGCCTCCTCCGACAATTGCACCGACAGGCGGTCCGGCAGGCGCATGTCGACGGCGACGATGTCGCGCGAGAACAGGTGGTCCTCCTTGTCGAGCTTGGAGAGTGCAGCGAGCGCATTGCCGACGTCGTTCTCGGGCAGGCGGATGTCGAGGCCGTCCTTGAGGCGCAGGTTCCAGCGCCGCTCGCCGACGAAGATCGCGGCCTTGGTCACCGAGCGCACCTGCGGATAGCGGTCGAGCAGCGCCAGGAAATCCCTGGCACGGGTGTCGGCGCCCTTGCCCACCACCAGCGGCAGATTGAGGAAGCGGCGTGAGACATAAGGCTCGAGCACCGCGCCATCGGAGGCGATCACGGAGAGCCGGCCGTCCTGCTGCCACAGCGCGAACGCGGTGCGCTCGACGATGTCGATCTGCAGCCGGCCCGGATAGAGCTTCAGGATCGTGGCGTCGGCGATCCACGGGTTGGCCTTCAGCCGGTCGCGCACGGTTGCGGCATCGAGGAACAGCAGCGAGGAGCGGCCGTTGACGCCGCCGACCGCGAGCACCTCGTCCTGGCTCAACTGCTTGCGGCCGTTGATGGCGACCGTGGTGATGCGGAAGCCGGCGGCATTGGCGAGCGCATTGCGGGTGTCGCTCAGCGTCGTGATGAACTCGTCGACATGGCCGCCCTTGACGATGCCGAAGCCGGCGCTGCCGAGCAGGATCGCAAGCGTCGCGGCGAGACCAACGCGACGCGGCAGATAGCGCTCGACCATCAGGATGAAGCGATTGGGCGGCTCGCGGTCGATCACCGGCGGCTTGGCCGGGCGGCGATTTCGGCGGCGGGCGAGATACTCGCGCAGCAGCACGACCGCTCCAATAGCGGCTGCCTTCAGGTCAGCTTGAGGCCCCAGCGATCGCGGCGATCGGGTGAGGCGTCCTGCACCGTCCATTGCACGAGCTCGTCACATGTTGTGCCCGCAAACCTCGCGGGTCCCCGGCGCAGGTGACGGCTCGGCGATACCGGTCGGGATAGAGAGGCCCCCTGTTCCCTGGTTGCGTTCCTCGAAGCGGAAATCCGCGACAGCTCACGCCCCGGCAGCCAAGCGCTACATGCGCCGCCAGCGTTAACCTTCGGGCTTCCTGGTAAACAAAAGGTAAAGGGGGCCCGCCCAAGGCGTGTTTTAGTCAACCCTGTGAGTACTTTGCCGCGAACTCGTTAGCATTTTAGCAACAGGCCGGGTTCCATTTCCCCCCGACGACTCGCGGGTTCCCTTGCCGCCCCTCACGTCCGGACGCGGCGCCGGGCGAGCTCGATCTGGTCGTTCAGGAAATCGGCAAACGCGATGCCCTGTGCCTTCAAGGCCTTGGGGTAGAGCGATGCCGCCGTCAGGCCAGGCAGCGTGTTGGTCTCGAGATAGACCACCCCCTTCGGCGAGACGATGAAATCGCTGCGGGAGTAGCCGGTGCAGGACAACGCACGGTGCGCCCGCGACGCATGGTCCATGAGCGCCGCCGTCACCTCCGGCGCGAAGCGACCGGGGCAGATCTCCTGTGTCGATTTGAGCAGGTATTTGGCCGCGTAGTCGAAGGCGCCTTCTCCCGGGACGATCTCGATCGGCGGAAGCGAGATGATCGCGCCGTCCGCGCGCTCCAGCACGCCGCAGGTCGCCTCGATGCCGGAGACGAACGCCTCGATCAGATAGTCCTCGGACTTCGCGGCATTGCGAACCGCGACGAGGTCCTGCTGCGCGTTGACGAAGATCAGCCCGTAGCTCGATCCGTCCTTCGCGGGCTTTGCGATCAGTCTGCCGTATTCGGCGAAGGCGGCATCGATATCGGCGAGCGCGATCTCCTGCGGCGCGTTCAGGCCGCCGATCGCAGCGAAACGCTTCGCCGACGGCTTGTCGAACGCGAGATGCGACGACGCCGAGCCCGAGCCGGTGAACGCGACGCCGCGGATCTCGCACATCGCCTGCAGCTCGCCATTCTCGGCCCGGCCGCCATGCAGGCCGAGCACCAGCACCCGCTCGTCCGTCGCCGCCTTGTCGAGCGCCTGTTCGAGGCTGATGCCGCGATCGTCGGGCTTGAAATCGACCTCGAACGGCCGCGCGTGATTGAGCAGTTTCCCCGACGTCACCTCATGGACGGTGTCGTCGACGTCCCAGAACCAGAGATCCGCCTCCGGCAACGCGCGATGCAGCGCCTGCGCGCTCGCCACCGAGACCAGCCGTTCCTTGTTGGTGCCGCCGAACAGAATTGTCACACGCATCAGTTCTTCCCGATCCCGATCCGTTTGATTTCCCAGTGTAGCTCGATTCCGCTGGTTTGCTTCACCCGTTCACGCACCGTCTCGCCGAGGGTTTCGATGTCGTGCCCGGTGGCATCGCCGGTGTTGATCAGGAAATTGCAGTGCTTCTCCGACACCTGCGCGCCGCCGACCTTGAGGCCGCGGCAGCCGGCGGCCTCGATCAACTGCCAGGCGCTGTTGTCAGGCGGGTTCTTGAAGGTCGAGCCGCCGGTCTTCTCGCGGATCGGCTGCGCGGTCTCGCGATGGTTCTGCACCGCGTCCATGCGGGCGCGGATCGTGGCCGCGTCCGTGATGGTGCCGCGGAAGCGCGCCGAGGTGAAGACGATGGACGGGTCGACGCCACTGTTGCGATAGACGAACTTCATGTCGGCATTGCTGAACGTGTGCCGCGCGCCGTCGCGGCCAATACCGGTCGCCTCCACCAGCACGTCCTTGGTTTCGCCGCCATTGGCGCCCGCATTCATCCGCAGCGCACCGCCGACGGTGCCGGGAATGCCGAAGAAGAATTCCATGCCGCCGATGCCGGCGCTCTCCGCCTTCTCGGCCACGCGCTTGTCGAGCGCAGCCGCCCCTGCGGTGACGATGTCGCCCGCGGCACTGGTGTCGCCGAAGGCACGCGGCGCCAGTCGGATCACCACGCCCGGCATGCCGCCGTCGCGCACGATCAGGTTTGAGCCGACGCCGACGACATAGACCGGCAATTCCTTGGGGAGATGCTTGAGGAAGTATGCGAGATCATCCTCGTCCGCCGGCGTGAACAGCACCTGCGCCGGCCCGCCGACGCGAAACCAGGTCAATCCCGCAAGCGACTGGTTGGCAAGCAGCCGCCCGCGCAACTCTGGCATCTCAGCCTTCAGTTCGGGCGTGATATCGGGAAAGGTCACGCAGGTTCTCTCAACTCGTCATGGCCGGGCTTGTCCCGGCCATCCACGTCTTGCAGTATCTCGGCACGGCAGGTGGATACGTCTATTTTCTGACCAACCGTCCGAACGGCGTTCTCTACGTCGGCGTAACCAGCGATCTTGTTCGCCGGATATTTGAGCATCGATCCGGATTCGTCGACGGCTTCACGAAGCGATACGGATTGAAGCAGCTCGTCTACTTCGAGCAATTCGACGACATCCGCGACGCGATTCAGCGCGAGCACAACATCAAGCATTGGCCCCGTGCATGGAAGGTTCGCAAGATCGTCGCGACGAACCCGAATTGGGACGACCTCTACGACACGATCGCGAGCTAAAGACGTGGATGGCCGGGACAAGCCCGGCCATGACGAAAGTGGGCACCACCGCGCGCCCATCACCCCAATGCCTTCAATTCGCCGGGCAGCGCGTAGGCCCATTGCGTGATGTTGCCGGCGCCGAGGCAGACGACGAGGTCGCCTGACTTCGCGAGGCCGTGCACGATCTTGGCAAGCTCGCCGGCGTTCGGCAGCGGGATCACGTCGCGATGGCCGTGCGCGCGTAAGCCGGTGACGAAATGATCGCGGTCGACGCCCGCGATCGGCGCCTCGCCGGCGGCATAGACCTCCGCGACCACGACGGCGTCGGCATCGTTGAAGCAGGTACAGAATTCCTCGAACAGCGATTGCAGGCGCGTGAAGCGGTGCGGCTGCACCACGGCGATGATCTTGCCGTTGGTGGATTCCCGCGCCGCCTTCAGCACGGCCGCGATCTCGACCGGGTGATGGCCGTAGTCGTCGATCACGGTGACGCCGTTCCACTCGCCGGTCCTGGTGAAGCGCCGCTTGACGCCGCCGAAGCCGGCCATGGCCTGGCGGATGACCTCATCGGACACGCCGAGCGCATGCGCGACCGCGATCGCCGCCGTCGCGTTCGAGGCGTTGTGGCGCCCGGGCATCGGCAGCGTGATGTCAGTGATCTCGTGCGTCGCGCCGGTCTTGCGGTCGCGGATCGCCACCTTGAATGTCGAACCGCCGCCCATCGGCGTCAGATCCATCAGCCGCGCATCGGCCTGCGGATTCTGGCCGTAGGTGATGATGCGGCGGTCCTCGATCTTGCCGACCAGGCTCTGCACCACGGGGTGATCGGTGCACATCACCGCAAAGCCGTAGAACGGCACGTTCTCGACGAAGTTGCGGAAGGCGTCCTGGATCGCCTCGAAGGTCTTGAAGTGGTCGAGATGCTCGGGGTCGATATTGGTGACGATGACGACGTCGGACGGCAGCTTCAGGAAGGTGCCGTCGCTCTCGTCGGCCTCCACCACCATCCAGTCGCCGGCCCCGAGCCGCGCATTCGAGCCGTAGGCATTGATGATGCCGCCGTTGATCACGGTCGGATCGAGTCCGCCGGCATCGAGCAGCGTTGCCACCATCGTGGTGGTCGTGGTCTTGCCGTGGGTGCCGGCGATCGCGACGCAGCTCTTCAGCCGCATCAGCTCCGCCAGCATTTCGGCGCGGCGCACCACCGGCAGACGCTGCGCGCGGGCGGCCATCAGCTCCGGATTGTCGCGCTTGATCGCGGTCGAGACCACGACGACGTCGGCGCCGTCGACATTCTCGGCCTTGTGGCCGACCGAAACCTTGGCGCCCTTCTGGCGCAGCCGCTCGACGTTGTAATTATCCGAGGCATCCGAGCCCTGCACAGTGTAGCCGAGATTGATCAGCACCTCGGCGATGCCGCTCATGCCGATGCCGCCGATCCCGACGAAATGAATGGGCCCGATCTCGCGCGGCAGTCTCATGATAGGTCTCGCGGTTGCTCCGTCATGCCCGGGCGTATCCCGGGCATCCACGTTGTGATTCCGACACGACTTATGAAAGACGTGGGTGGCCGGGACAAGCCCGGCCATGACGCCCCGGGGTCGAAAATTCTTCGCGACTGCCTAGATTCCGGCAACTTTTGTCACCAGATCGGCCAGCCGTTCCGCCGCGTCGAGCCGGCCGGCGCCGCGTGCGGCCTGCGCCATCGCAGTCAGCTTCGCAGGCTCGGCGGCAAGAGCGGAAATTTCGGATGCCAGGCGGTCGGGCGTGAAATCGCCCTGCGCAATGCGGAGCGCGCCGCCGGCCTGCGCCAGCACGCCGGCATTGGCGAACTGGTCCTGATCGATCGCGCCGGGCAGCGGCACCAGGATCGAGGGCCGGCCGAGCGCGGCGAGCTCGGCGACGGTGCCGGCGCCGGCGCGCGAGATCACGAGATGGCTCGACGCCAGCCTCGCCGGCAGGTCGCTGAAGAACGGCGCGAGCTCGACATTGATCTTGAGCCGGTCATAGACCGCGCGCACCCGCGCCATGTCTTCCTCGCGCACCTGCTGGGTGAGGACGAGGCGGCTCCAGGTCGCGGGCTCGAGCTTCTCGATCGCCGGCGGCACGATGTCGCTCATCACCCGCGCGCCCTGGCTGCCGCCGACGACGAGCAGACGCAGCGGGCCGTTCACTTCGGGTGTCGCATAAGGCACCGCCGCCGCGGCGAGGATCGCCGGACGCATCGGCGTGCCGACAGTCGTGGTCTTGCCGGCGAGCGCGGGATCGCGATCCAGCACGCCGGGCAGCGAGGTCGCGATCGCGTTGACGCGGCTGGAGAGGAAGCGGTTGGCGCGACCGAGCACGGCGTTGGCGTCATGGATGATGCCGGGAACGCCGAGCAGCTTCGCCGCCATCAGCGGCGGCACCGTCGGGTAGCCGCCGAAGCCGACCACGGCCGCCGGCTTCAATCGGCGCACCAGATTGGCGGCGACCATGGTGCCGTAACCGAGCATCAAGACGGTGCGCGCCAGCGAGAGCGGATTGCGGCCGCGCACCGTCTCGCTCGGCACCACGTCGATGTTCTCCCGCGCGAACAGGCCGCTGTAGCGCAGTGCGCGCGCATCGGTCGCAAGCCGCACGCGCAGGCCGCGGCGGATCAATTCCACGCCGAGCGCTTCGGCCGGGAACAGATGGCCGCCGGTGCCGCCGGCCGCCAGGAGTATGAGAGGTGTGTCATCCATGGCCGGTCTTTTACACCGTCATTGCGAGCGAAGCGACGCAATCCATGATGCAGCAGATCGGATGGATGGATTGCTTCGCGGAGCCTGTCATCGGGCGCACGTTCGCGCGACCCGTTGGCTCGCAATGACGAGAGTAGGCATTACGCGTAAGCCTGCCGGGTGCTGGCGCCTTCCATCGATTCGATTTCGGTCTGCGGACGCTGCCGCGTCAGGGCCAGCATCATGCCGACGCCGTAGGCGAGCGACACGATCGAGGAACCGCCATAGGAGATGAACGGCAGCGTCATGCCCTTGGCCGGAATCAGTTGCAAATTGACCGCCATGTTGATCGCGGCTTGCACGCCGAACAGGATGGCGAGCCCCGAGGCCGCGAAGCGCGCAAACATGTCGTCGGTGGAATAGGCGCGGCTCAGCGTGCGGATCACCACGAAGGCGAACAGCGAAACCAGCGCCAGGCAGAGGATGATGCCGAATTCCTCGGCGGCGACCGCGAACACGAAGTCGGTGTGGCTGTCCGGCAGGCTGCGCTTTGCGATGCCTTCGCCCGGCCCGAGCCCGAACCAGCCGCCGTTCCAGAACGCTTCCATCGCGGTGTCGACCTGGAAGGTGTCGCCGGAGGCCGGGTTCATGAAGCGCTTGATGCGCCCTGCGACGTGCGGCACCAGCAGATAGGCGCCGAACAGGCCGGCGGCGGCGGCGCCGGCAAGGCCGGCCACCCAGATCATCCGCATGCCCGCGATGAAGAACAGCGCGCCCCACACCATCAGGATCAGCATGGTCTGGCCGAAGTCCGGCTCCATCACCAAGAGCGACACCAGCATCAACAGCAGCACCAGCGCCATCGAGGTCGCCGGCATCTCCGGCCGCTTGGTGGATTCGGCGAACAGCCAGGCGGCGATCACGACGAAGGCGGGCTTGGCGGATTCGGAGGCCTGGATGTTGACGCCGACCAGCGTGATCCAGCGCCGCGAGCCCTTGACCTCGGGCCCGATCAGGAGCGTCGCCACGATCAGGATGATCGAGACGGCGAACACGACGAGCGCGGTGCGCCGGATTTGCCGCGGCGACATGAACGACACCGCGATCAGGACGAACAGCGACGGCGCCACGAACATCACGTGGCGGGAGAAGAAATGAAAGGGGTCGAGCCCGATCCGGGTCGCAACCGGCGGGCTCGCCGCCAGCGACAGGATGACCCCGCCGAGCATCAGCGCAAGGATCGCGGCAAGCAGCAGCTTGTCGACGGTCCACCACCAGTCCGAGAACGGGGTGCGTTGGTCACGGGCGAGCATGGGCGTCCCCAGATGGCAGAGGTAACGTCCATTGGTGGCGCAGGATGGTTTCCAAGGGGTTAATGGGTTGGGTAACTTTTGAGGGAGGCAGGGCCTTGCGTGGCCCTCTCCCCATCGTCGTCCTGGCGAACGCCAGGACGACACCGAATGCGTGGTGCGCTTCAATCTCAAATAACTCGCAGGCTCGCGTTCTCGCGACATGATCTGCCCGAGCTTTGCATCTCGTTCCGCCCTCCCCAGAAGCAGAGGGCGCAGGGAAAGCCGGGTGCCGATCGCACCCATGGGCCCTGTGCAACAAAAAGCACAGGCGCCGATCGCACCCATGGGTCCCGTGCAACAAAAAGCACGGGGGTAGGACCACAGGTGTAACCGGAATCCCGGCTTTCCCTGCGCGATGGTTTTACGGCTTCCTTCGTGCTCTCCCCGGCGAGACCGGGCTTTTTTGCCACCGTCATCTGCGAGCAGCTTGCTGCTGCGGATGAGACACCAGCCACTGGGGCGTCAGGACCACACGACTTCACCGTCCGCTTAATACGCACTCGTCAGTTGCGCATTCCGCGTCCACCGCATCCCACACCACGTTCGTGACGATCGCGAGCCGCCCCTCGTGCCGGGTGAGACGGGCGGATCATTACACTGATTTTGTTTTCCGGAAAACCGAAATATTTTTGCCGAGAGGCCTTGCGCCGTCGGGCAAATCAGTGGCATGGGCGGACGCCGCTACAGGTCCGTAGGATGGTATCCCTCCGGCGGCGGCCGTCTTGTGAAGTTTGGGCGTCTTTCTGAGGATGTGACCTTAAGTCTAGCCTTAAGGTCATGCCGCTAATGCAGGTGAAGGTATTGGGCGCCGAGCGCCGGCGCCGATGGAGTTACGACGAGAAGGTCCGACTTGTTGAGGAGACCTTGCAAGCTGGTGAGACGGTCTGCGGGATCGCGCGCCGGCATGGGGTAGCTCCGAGCCTGCTGTTCACCTGGCGTCGGCAGGCGCGCCAGGGCCGCCTGGGCGGTGACGCCGTGTCAGTTCTCGTTCCTGTCGAAATCACTCCGGCGCCGGCTCCGATATCGATCAGCGCGCCGCGACCGGCGTCTTCGCCGCCTGCGCAGCGTGCGAGGACTGGAATCATCGAGATCGAACTTGGCGGAGGCTGTCGCGTTCGGGTTGACCGGGACGTAGACGGTGAAGCGCTGCAGCGCGTCCTTGAGCTTCTGAGGCGGCGATGATCCCGATCCCAAGCGGCGTCAGGGTCTGGATTGCCACGGGCCATACGGACATGCGGTGCGGCTTTCCGAGCCTGGCTCTCCGCGTACAGGAAGTGCTCAAGCACAACCCCATGGGCGGTGGTCTTTTCTGCTTCAGGGGAAAACGCGGCGATCTTTTGAAGGTGATTTGGCATGATGGCCAGGGGGCATGCCTGTTTACAAACTAATTGGCTTCATACTACAGCCCTTTCTTTGGGATCGGTGCATTTTGAAGAGTTGAGCTGACGAATGATCTCAGCGCGGTGGGCAAGCTGATTCCATCGGCTGCATTGCTTGGCCGGAACGTGCGGTCCTGGCGGTTCATAGAGGCCGATATAGCCATTGTAGGCATGTCTTTTCACGATGCCGTATTTCGCCCATCTGACCAGGGTACTTTCGGTGATGCCGAGTTTGGCGCAGGCCTCCGCTTTTGTCAGCATCCCCCGTTCGCGCAGCCGGTCATAGCGAGAGCGCAGACCATATTGTTTAACAAGATAGATGACCCGCAAATCAGTGAACTTCGCGTCGGCTTTAGCACGGCGTGCTGAGCCGCCGGGGCGGATCCCTCGGGCATTCAGGATGTCCGCGATTTCGGCGCAGATATGATCGTCGAGAAGCTTGTCGACCAGTTCGACCACCTCGGGCCGGGTCTTTACCTGTTGTGCGGAGGATTTTGGGTTCTGAGTGGTCAATGTTTCGGTCTTTCCGCCTTTGAAGCGGATGTGGATCCGGGTCTCTCCCTCGGCCGGGAACTTGAGCAAGGTGACGTCTTCGACGAGATAGGCAAGGAGCCGCTTGCGTTCGCGGTTCGGCAAGGTCCGATCACACCAGACTGTTTTGAAGTCGGCCGTCATGGCGATCAATCGATCCCGGAGCGCATCGTCGAGCGTCACCCGAACTTCGCACAGAGCACGTTCTCTTTCTTCTCGCACATTAGCCAGCACACGCAGTTTTTCGTTCCATTCGCGTTCAAGAGTGTCGGCAACCAGGCGGTTGTTCGGATCAACCAGCATGAACCGCCGCTGTGCAAGATCGGCATCGATCTGGGCGCGTTCGACGGCACGGAGCCGGAGTTTGTCCGCTTCGTCATGATGCGCTTCGATCTCTTTTCGGATCTCCAATGCTAACTCCACGACGGCAGGCGTCATTTCGGCGGCGATCAATTTGCCGACCGCTTCGTCGACAGGCCAGCCTGCGATCGACTGACAGTGGGGTTCGCCGCGAGAGGCGTAAGCGCGGTGACAGACATACCAGGTGTCCACCTGGCCGCGTCGAGCCGCGTAACGGGCGCTCATATGACTGCCGCAACGCCCGCATATGACACGCCCTTGCAGTAAAGCCGCGCCTTCGCGCGGTGGCGAAGCGCGGACGGCTTGATAACCTTGGCCATTGGCCTCGAGTACCTTGAGGTTGTGCTGGAACTGCTCCCAGCTGATATAGCCGGGATGGGCGTCCGGAATGCAGGCGAGCCATTCCTTGGGGTCCCGTTTGCGGAGCTGTTTCTTTCCATCGACGGTCCGGCGGTAAAGGCGCTGGCCATAGGCATAGACACCCGCGTAACGAGGATTGTGCAGCATGCGCATGGCGGTCGATGTGGTCAGCTGTTGGAAGACCACTTGTTTGCCGTTGCGCAGACGTGAGGGGAAGAGCAGACCTTCCCTGGTGAACGTCTTGACGGTCTGCGTAGCCGACCCGACCCGCGAGAACGTCTCGAAGAAGTGGGAGATCATCTCCCGGATCTGAGCGTCCGGATCGAGAACGACATCGCCAATCTCATCATAGATAAAGCCGGTCGGCAGAGGGCAACGATATTCACCACGACGCACCTTGTTGAGGATGCCGCCGCGTAATCGGGCCTTGATAACATGCAGTTCAGCTTCGCTCATCGTGCCCTTGAGCCCGAGCAACAGGCGGTCATTGAAGTTGGCCGGGTCGTACACGCCGTCTTCATCGAGGATAAGCGTGTCAGCCAAGGCGCAGATCTCTAGCAGTCGGTGCCAGTCTGCATTGTTTCTGGCGAGGCGGGATACCTCCAGCCCCATGACGATCCCCGCGCGCCCCATGCCGACATCGGACACCAAGTGCTGGAAGCCTTCGCGCCATGACGCAGATGCGCCGGATTCGCCCTGGTCGCTGTCGATGACGATGATCTGGTCGTCGCGCCATCCAAGTCCGATCGCGCGACCGCGAAGATCGTATTGACGCTTGGTGCTTTCGACGTTCTCCATGACCTGTCGCATCGACGACTGCCGGATGTAGAGATAGGCGCTCCGCTCGAGATGATGCGATTGGACCTTGAGCTTTTCGTTCATGCTGTTTTCCGTTCAGGGGTCGCCATCACGATGGCGGCGAGCAAGTGGATGATTGTGTGTCGCTCGGAAGTTTCGTCCGCGATGGGCAGGCCAGCCCTCAGCGGCACGGCAATGGGTTGGCGCCGGTAAGGCTCACGCAAAATCGCACGCGTCCACGCCCACATGCCGCGGTGTAGAAGGATGGTAAGGCCGCTGCGCGCCTCCGGCGGCAAAACGGCGCCGAGCGCGGCTGCGCGCAGTATTTCGTATTGTTCGGTGGCGTTGGACGACATCGTGCAATGCGGTCCCGGGCCACGATTGGTCACGCTGTTTTTTTTACGCCGAGCGCACGTTCGATTGTTCTGGGGTGGATATCGAGGCCGAACTCGGTCCGAAGCTGGTTTGCCAGTGCGCGCGCCCGAATGGGTTCGCCGGGCTCCACCTGTGCCTTGAGGAAGGCCAGTACGTCGCCTTGGATCTTGTGTGGCCCGCGCGGTCCGCGTTTCCTGGGCACCAGACCGGCCAGACCCGCGTCCTCGAAGTCCGCTTTGGCCTGGTAGAAAGTTGGCCGAGAGACGCCATATTCGTCGGACACCTCCGTTACCGACATTTTGTCGACCGATACGCGCCGCAGCATTTCGTACTTCACTTGCACGATGTCTCGCGGGTCGAAGAAGCCGTTCTCCTGGAATTTCGGGTCGCCGACTTTCTCCGGAGCCGGATTGAGCACCCCATCCGCGGCCAGAGCGCTGACCTTCGATCGCTTGTGTTTGACGCCGTCCGACACCTGCGTCGCTCTCCAAGGTCGACTCAATAAACGTAATTATTAATATGCCGCACAAGACTAAATCGTCAAGCACCACGCTGCCGCCTAATGGTGTATTTGATCTGCAAATAAGCAACATTCAGCGAAGCGTCCATGGGCTTTGCGGCGTTATTTCTCTTACATTTCCGGCAAAATTTACTTTACAGCCTTTCGGCGTCACGCACCTGCCTTGCAACATGAGGCGCTCTACAAGGCCGCTGAGAGCCAGTAGATCGGCGAGACTGCACAGTGCGCGCCCATCTCCCACCACACCCTCGAGATTGGGGCCTGCTGCATCGGTCCATTGCGGCGGAACAGAGCAAATTCGGCCATCGTCAAAGCGCAGCAGCAACAGCTTGCCCGCTCGGTTGCCACGCCTCCCGACGCAGGCACCTCTCTGACCGGAATACGGATGAAAGGGATGGGTCACCGTCACAAGCTGCAACGGGGCCGATGAACCGCTTGCATTTCCAACTGAGTTACAAAAGACTTGAGAGAGGAAGATTCATCTGGCCTTCGGTTGCGGGCGAAGCAGTGACGATCTCTCCGGCGCAGTTGAGTTATCTCTTATCTGGAATCGACTGGCGCAACCCTCAAGAAACACGGCGTCCAACGCGAGTTGGATAGCCTTTTTACGATTGAATCTGCAGCCTGATCTGATTCAATGGCTTCATGACATCGAAGCCGGGCGCTCTTCCTTCGGACCTCGCGAGTGCCTACATGGCGCTGCTGGCCGAGCGTGAGGCGTTGCAGGCTGAACGCGATGTGGCCGTCGCGGATGCCGCCAACGCGCGGGCGGAGCTGTCGGACAACGAGGCGCTGATCGCGCATCTCGAGCTGCGGATCGAGAAGCTCAAACGCGAACTGTACGGGCAACGCTCGGAGCGCACGGCGCGGCTGATCGAGCAGCTGGAATTGGAGCTCGAAGAACTCGTCACCACGGCGAGCGAGGATGAGCTTGCCGCGGCTGCCGCGGCGGCGAAGACCCAGAGCGTGCGCGCCTTCACGCGCAAGCGGCCAGTGCGTAAGCCCTGGCCAGAGAATATCGAACGCGAGCGCGTCGTCATCGAGCCTCCGACCACCTGCGCCTGCTGCGGCGGATCGCGGCTGTCGAAGCTGGGCGAGGATGTGACCGAGACGCTGGAAGAGATCCCGCGCCGGTTCAAGCTGATCGAGACGGTGCGCGAAAAGTTCACCTGCCGCGATTGCGAGAAGATCAGCCAGCCGCCGGCGCCGTTCCATGCCACGCCGCGCGGCTTCATCGGCCCGCAATTGCTGGCAACGATCCTGTTCGACAAGTTCGGCATGCATATCCCGCTCAACCGCCAGAGCGCGCGCTTCAAGTGCGAGAGGATCGACCTGCCGTTGTCGACGCTGGCCGACCAGGTCGGCCACGGGACCTTCGCCGTCATGCCGCTCTTCCACCTGATCGAGCGTCATGTGCTCGCGGCCGAGCGCCTGCATGGCGACGACACCTCCATCCGCATCCTGGCAAAAGGTAAGTGCGTGACCGGGCGGATCTGGACCTATGTCCGCGATGACCGCCCCTTCGCCGGACCTGCGCCGCCGGCGGCGGTTTATTACGCCTCGAGCGACCGACGCGGCCAGCATCCGCAGAAGCATCTGGCCGCCTTCACCGGCATCCTGCAAGCCGACTGCTACAATGGCTTCGAGCCGCTGTTCGACCCGCAGAAGAAGGTGCTGCCGATCACGCCGGCATTTTGCTTCGCCCATGCGCGGCGGGGCTTCTTCGAACTGGCTGACATCGAGAAAACCGTCCGGGAAGGCCAGAAAGGCAAACCGGTCTCCCCGATCGCGTTGGAGGCGGTCAGGCGTCTGGACGCGCTGTTCGAGATCGAGCGCGCCATCAACGGCCGCAGCGCGGACGAGCGGCGTGCCGTGCGCCAGGAGAAGAGCAAACCACTCCTCGACGAAATGCACGCCTGGTTGCTGTGTGAGCGCGAAACCCTCTCGCGCTCCTCCGACGTCCTGAAGCCCATGAATTACATGCTCAGGCGCTGGGACGACTTCGCCCGCTTCCTTGACGACGGCAGGATCTGCCTCAGCAACAACGCGGCTGAGAGAGCGTTGCGTGGCATCGCATTGGGAAGGCGCAACTGGACCTTCGCCGGCTCCCAACGCGGCGCCGACCGCGCCGCCGTCATGCTTACCCTCATCACCTCCGCACGCCTCAACGACGTCGACCCGAAAGCCTGGCTCGCCGACGTCCTCGCTCGGATCGCCGATCTTCCCGCCTCGCGTCTGCACGAACTGCTGCCCTGGGAATGGAAGCGCCTGCGCCAAGCCGACAAGCCCGCCGATCAGCAGACCGCCTGAACCTCTCGCGCAACATCATAAACCCGCCAGCGCTCGCCCGCCTGCGACAATCCCGCGGCCTTGCCCGTGTGCGCACGTAGGATGGGTAGAGCGCAGCGAAACCCATCATTCGCACCGCGGACATGAAGTGATGGGTTTCGCTTCGCTCTACCCATCCTACGCAGATCGGAGCTCACACCACCGGCTTCACACCCGGCAGCGCGTTGACGAGGTCACGGAACGCGGCGCCGCGGATCTCGAAATTGCGGTACTGGTCGAACGAGGCGCAGGCCGGTGACAGCAGCACGACGGCCTCCGCGACGCCTGACGCTTCCGCATCGCGCGCGGCGCTGGCGATCGCCACGTCGAGCGTGCCTGATATCTCGTGCGGCACGCGGTCGCCGAGGGTGCTGGAGAATTCCGGCGCGGCCTCGCCGATCAGATAGGCTTTGCGGATCCGCGGGAAGAAGCCGGCGAGGCTGGTGATGCCGCCGGCCTTGGGCTTGCCGCCGGCGATCCAGAAGATGTCGGCGAAGGACGACAGCGCGTGCGCGGCAGCGTCCGCATTGGTGCCCTTGGAATCGTTGACGAACAGCACATTGCCGCGGCGGCCGACCTGCTCCATGCGGTGCGCAAGTCCCGGGAAGCTGCGCAGGCCGTTCTGCAGCACGTCGGTGGAAATTCCCATCGCCAGCGCGCAGGCCGCAGCGCACGCCGCGTTCTGTGCATTGTGCAGACCACGCAGCGAGCCGATGCCGCCGAGCCGCGCCACCTCGCTGCGTGCCGCGCCGGAGGCGCGCACGATGGTCTCATGCTCGACATAGATGCCGTCGGGCAGCGGGTTCCTCACGGAGATGCGCACCACGCGCTTGCCCGCGCGATCGAGCCGATCCGCGATGTCGCGGCACCAGCTATCGTCGACGCCGACAATCGCGGTGCCATCACCCTGCACGCCGGCCACCAGCCTCTCCTTCACCGCGGCGTAATGCGCGAGCGTGCCGTGACGGTCGATATGGTCCTCGCTGACATTGAGCAGGATGCCGACCGACGGGTCGAGCGACGGCGCGAGGTCGATCTGGTAGGACGACATCTCGACCACATGCACGCGGCCCATCCGCGGCGGCTCCAGCGACAGGATCGCGGTGCCGATATTGCCGCCCATCTGGGTGTCGTAGCCCGCAACTTTCATCAGATGTGCGATCAGTGCGGTCGTGGTCGACTTGCCGTTGGTGCCGGTGATCGCGACGAACGGCGCGTTCGGCGCATGCCGGCGCCGCTCGCGGCAGAACAGTTCGATGTCGCCGATCACCTCGACGCCGGCCTCGCGCGCCTTCAGCACGCTCCAGTGCGGCGCCGGATGGGTCAGCGGCGCGCCGGGGGTCAGAATCAGCGCGGCGAACTTTTCCCACGATACGGTGCGCAGATCGGCGGTGAGGAAGCCGGCCTGCGCGGCCGTGGCGACGTTGTCGGCATTGTCGTCGGCGGCCACCACGTCGGCGCCGCCGGCCTTCAGCGCGTGGCAGCTCGCAAGCCCGGAGCCGCCGAGGCCGAACACCGCGACCGTCTTGCCTGCGAAGGAGGTGACGGGGATCATCGGCTTACCGCTCAGCGCAGCTTGAGTGTGGAGAGGCCGGCCAGCGCCAGCATCACCGAGATGATCCAGAAGCGGATCACGATCTGCGGCTCGGTCCAGCCCTTCTGCTCGAAATGATGGTGCAGCGGCGCCATCCGGAACACGCGCTTGCCCGTCAATTTGAACGACACCACC
Organism: Bradyrhizobium erythrophlei; assembly: GCF_042430365.1. Taxonomy (GTDB): domain Bacteria; phylum Pseudomonadota; class Alphaproteobacteria; order Rhizobiales; family Xanthobacteraceae; genus Bradyrhizobium; species Bradyrhizobium erythrophlei. The sequence goes on along the minus strand of NZ_JBHMET010000257.1, from coordinate 25,529 downwards.
TGCACGATGACCGACACCGCTTCCAGCACGAACAATCCGCCGATCACGGCGAGCACGATCTCGTGCTTCACCGCGACCGCGGTGGCGCCCAGCATGCCGCCGAGCGCGAGCGAGCCGGTGTCACCCATGAAGATCGAGGCGGGCGGCGCATTGAACCAGAGGAAGCCGAGGCCGGCCCCGAGCACCGCGCCGCACAGCACCGCGAGCTCGCCGGTGCCGGCGACGTAGTTGATCTGCAAATAGTCGGAGAACACGGCATTGCCCGTGAGATAGGCAATCATGCCGAAGCTTGCGGCCGCGATCATGACCGGCACGATGGCGAGGCCGTCGAGGCCGTCGGTCAGGTTCACCGCGTTGCCGGCGCCGACCATGACGAAGGCGCCGAAGATCACGAAGAACCAGCCGAAATTGAACACCATGTCCTTGAAGAACGGGATCGCGAGCGACGTCGAGGACACGTCGCGCCCGAGCCGCACCAGCGCGTAGCAGGCCGCGAGCGCGATCACCGCTTCGATCAGGAGCCGCAGCTTGCCGGCGAAGCCGCTGTGTGACTGCTTTGTGACCTTCAGATAGTCATCATAGAAGCCGACGAAGCCGAAGCCGAGCGTCACCGCCAGCACGATCCAGACGTAAGGGTTGATCGGGTTGGCCCAGAGCAGCGTCGACACCACGAGGCCCGACAGGATCATCAGGCCGCCCATGGTCGGCGTGCCCTTCTTGGAGATCAAGTGCGACTGCGGGCCGTCGGTGCGGATCGGCTGGCCCTTGCCCTGCCGCAGCCGCAAATGATCGATGATCCAGGGCCCGAACAGGAACACGAACAACGCGCCCGTCACCATCGCGCCGCCTGTGCGGAAGGTGATGTAGCGGAACACGTTCAACGCGCTGCGGAACGCCCCGAAGCCCGGGACGGTGTTGGACAGCTCGATCAACCAGTAAAACATTCAAAAAGCCTTATACCGCTTCTTCATGCGCGGCTTTGCCGGGAAAGCGCCTTTCCAGTGCGCTGACAATGACCTTCATCTTCGACCCCAGCGATCCCTTGACCATGATCGCATCGCCGGCGCGGACCGCGGCGACTGCCTGGGCCTCGAGGGCCGCCGAACTCTCGGCATAGCCTCCCCGCTTGCCGGTGGAAAGGGTATCCCACAAATTCCGCATCAGCGGACCACAACAATATACGAGGTCGATGTGATTGGCCTTGATCGCCTCGGCGAGGCCACGGTGCAGCGCCGGCGCGGTCGGGCCGAGCTCGAGCATATCGCCGAGCACAGCGATGCGCCGGCCGTGCGGCCCGACCGGAGCCTGCCCGAGCACGTTCAGCGCGGCCCCCATCGAGGCCGGATTGGCATTGTAGCTCTCGTCGATCAGCATCGCTTCGCCATGGCCGACCTCGAGGGCGCGGCGCAGGCCGCGGCCGGTCGGCGCCTCGAGCTGCGACAGCGACAGCGCCGCGCGCGCGAGATCGGCCCCGAGCAGCGCAGCCCCCGCCAGCACCGCGAGCGAATTCATCGCCATGTGCCGGCCGGGCATGCCGATCTTGTAGGTGATGTCGTGGTCGAGGATGTCGGCGTGCACGGCCGAGCAGGTCGCGTGCAGCGAGACGTCGATCAGCCGCGCATCGGATTTCTTGTTGGTGCCGAACGAGACGATGCGCTTGATGCCGGCCTTCTTGGCCTGCTTCTGCAATCGGGCGAACTGGGAATTGTCGCGGTTGAGCACGACGGCGCCGCCGGGCTCGACACCTTCGAAGATCTCGGCCTTGGCGTCGGCGATCGCCTCGAGCCCTGCGAAGAATTCCAGATGCACCGGCTCGATCGTGGTGATGACGGCAACATGCGGGCGCACCATCTTGACCAGCGGCGTGATCTCGCCGGCATGGTTCATGCCGATCTCGAACACCGCAAAGCGCGTGGCTGCCGGGCAGCGCGCCAGCGACAGCGGCACGCCCCAGTGATTGTTGAACGAGGCGACCGAGGCATGCGTCTCGCCCTGCGCCGACAGCACGCGCCGCAGCGCCTCCTTCGTCGAGGTCTTGCCGACCGAGCCGGTCACGGCGATGATCTGCGCATTGAGCCGCGCGCGCGAGGCGTGCGCCAGTTCGACGAGAGAGCCGAGCACGTCGTCGACCACCAGCAGCGGCGCGTCCGCCGGAAACTTGTCGCGCTGCGCCGCCTCGACCACCGCCAGCGCGGCGCCGGCCTTCAGCGCGGCCTCGACGAAGCTGTGGCCGTCATGGACGTCGCCCTTGATCGCGAAATAGGCCTCGCCCTTGGCAATGGTGCGGCTGTCGATCGAAAGGCCGGTGACGCCGTCCGGCAGCACGCCCTGCGTCGCGGCGCGCATCGCCTTCACCATCGCATCCGACGTCCACAACAATGCGTTCATGCACCCCTCTAGCTCTTTTCTTGAGCATGATCTGTCCGGAAAACCGCTCCACACTTTTCCGGATCATGCTCCAATGCTGATGCAACCGCCTCGTGATCGCTGAACGGCAACGTCGTGTCGCCGATGATCTGCCCGACCTCATGGCCCTTGCCGGCGACGAGCAATGCGTCGCCCGGCTGAAGATCCGCGATCCCCGTGCGGATCGCCTCCGCACGGTCGCCGATCTCGCGTGCGCCGCGGGCGGCGGCGAGGATCGCGGCGCGGATCGTCTCCGGTTTCTCGCTGCGCGGATTGTCGTCGGTAACGATCACACCGTCGGCGTTCTCGGCCGCGATCGCGCCCATGATCGGCCGTTTTCCGGCATCGCGGTCGCCGCCGGCGCCGAAGATCACGACCAGCCTGCGCCTGGCGTAGGGTCTGAGTGCCTGCAGCGCCTTGGCCAGCGCATCGGGCTTGTGCGCATAGTCGACGAAGATCGGTGCGCCATTGTGCTCGCCGACCAATTCCAGCCGGCCCTTGGCGCCTTCGAGATGTTCGAGGCTGCCGAACACCGCATCGTCAGCGCTGCCGGTGCCGATCGCCAGTCCCGCGGCGACAAGCGCGTTCTCGATCTGGAATTCACCGACCAGCGGCAGCTTGATCATATGCTTGCGGCCGCGATGCTCGATTAAGAGCTTCTGCGCAAAGCCGTCGATCGCTGCCTGGACCAGGCGGATGCCCTCGCCTGTGCCATCGGCCTTGCGGCCGACCGCGACGATCCGAAGTTTTCGCGCACGCGCCGCCTCGATCACCTCGTCCGAGCAGTCATGATCGGCCGAGATCACCGCCGCGCCGCCATCAGCGACGAGATCGCGGAACAGCCGCAGCTTGGCGTTGAGGTAGTGCGCGACGTCGGGGTGATAGTCCATGTGGTCGCGCGAGAGATTGGTGAAGCCGCCGGCCGAGACGCGCACGCCGTCGAGACGATATTGATCGAGGCCATGCGACGAGGCTTCGAAGGCCAGATGGGTGACGCCGTCGCCCGCGATCTCGTCGAGCTGGCGGTGCAGCGCGATCGGATCGGGCGTGGTCAGCGAGCCATAGACGGTGCGCGCCGGCGACACCAGCCCGATCGTGCCGATGCTCGCGGAGACGTGACCGAGCCGCTGCCAGATCTGGCGCGCAAAGGCCGCGACCGAGGTCTTGCCGCTGGTGCCGGTGACCGCCGCGATCGTCGCGGGCTGCCGCGGATAGAATATTGCCGCGGCAAGCGCCAGCGCGCGGCGCGCATTCGCGGTGACGACGAAGGGAACGCGCAGTTCGCCCTGCGGCGGGTGATCGCCGGCAACGGCGACCGCGCCTGCCGCAATCGCCGCATCGATGAAGCGCGCGCCGTCGGTCTTGCTCCCGGCGAGCGCGAAGAACAGATCGCCCGGCTTCACCGCGCGGCTGTCGACCGCAAGTCCCTTGATCACGACGGCATTCGCGCCCGGATCGATCTTGGCATCATCGCTGAAGAGGTCGCGAAGGTTCATGATCTTCCAGTCTGGCCGGCGCGGCTCTCTCTCGTGTATGCGGGCGCGCCTCGTGAATGTACGCCTTACTGGGTTGCTCTGGATGCCGCAAGAATAAGGCGGTCGGACGGCGGCAAATCGAAGCGGGGCTCGAGGCCGAGCAGCGGCGCGATGCGCGCAATCACCTTACCGCCGGTCGGCACCGCGTTCCAGCCCGAGGTGATAAAGCCCATGGTCTCCGGTATCGCCTTCGGCTCGTCCAGCATGACCAGCAGCTGATATTGCGGATTATCGGCCGGAATGATGGCGGTGAAGGAGTTCAGCACCTGCTTTTTCGAGTAGCGGCCGCCTACGACCTTTTCCGAGGTGCCGGTCTTGCCGCCGATGTAATAGCCCTTCACGTCGCCCTTCTTGGCGGTTCCGATCTCGGCATTGAGCCGCATCAGATAGCGGATCTTCTCCGAGGTCTCGGGCTTGATCACCCGCTTGGCGGCCGCCTTGGCGTCGTCCTCCGAACGCTTCAGGAAGGTCGGCGGGATCAGATAGCCGCCATTGACCATGGCATTGATCCCCATCACCGCCTGCAGCGGCGCGACGGCGATGCCGTGGCCGAATGAGATCGTGATCGTGTTGAGCTCGCCCCAGTGCTTCGGCACGATCGGCGAGGCGCTCTCCGGCAATTCCGTGCGCAGCCGATCGAGCTGCCCGACCTTCTTCAGGAACGCGCGATGCGCTTCGACGCCCTGGCTCAGCGCGACGCGCGCCGCGCCGACGTTGGAGGAGAAGGTGAACACTTCCGACAACGAGATCGAGCGGCCGAGCGGATGGGTATCGTGGATCGCGAACTTGCCGTAATGCAGCGCGCCGCGCGCGTCATAGAGCGTGTTGAGCGTCGCCTTGCCGGAGTCGAGCGCCATCGCCAGCGTCAGCGTCTTGAAGGTCGAACCCATCTCGAACACGCCGGTGGTCAGGCGGTTGATGCGATCGGGATCGTGCGCTTCCTTCGGATTGTTGGGATCGAAGTCGGGCAGCGACACCAGCGCGACGATCTCGCCGGTCCGAACGTTGGAGACGAGGCCGGAGGCGGCCTTGGCCTTGTACTTGTCCTTTGCCTTCAAGAGCTCGTCGCGCAGCGCGTGCTCGACGCGCAGGTCGACCGACAGCTCCACCGGCTTCTGCAGCCGGTCGGTGGCGAAGCCGGCGCGGTGCAGATCGGCCAGACCGTTGCTGTCCAGCCATTTCTCCATGCCGGCAATGCCCTGGTTGTCGATATTGACGAGGCCGATCAGGTGGGCGACCTCGGCGCCGGTCGGATAGACGCGCTTGTTCTCGCGCAGGAAGCCGATGCCGGGAATGCCGAGGCGGTGGATGTCCTGCTGCTGCTTCGGCGAGATCTCGCGCTTCAGCCAGACGAACCCCTTGCGCGACGACAGGCGGTCGCGCACCTCGCCGGTGTCGAGATCGGGCAAGGTTGCGGTCAGAAGCTCGATCGCCTCGTCCTTGTCGATGATGCGGCGCGGCTCGCCGAACAGGCTCGGCGCCTTGACGTCGGTGGCCAGGATCGCGCCGTTGCGGTCGACGATGTCGGGCCGCGCGGTCGCGATCGCATCCTGCGAGGCGGCGCGCCGCGCGCCATGGCTGTCGGCGCCGAGCGCAAACAGCACGAGGCGTCCGGCGAGAATGGAATAGACCGCGGCAAAGGCCAGGATCGCGAAGCCGACGCGGGCGCGCGCCTTCGCGGCACGGTCGACATTCTTGCCATACAGGAGCGTGCGAATCAGCCGCTGGCGCCATGGCTCGGCGCGCTTTTTGGCTGGGGCCGGATCGGTCATCGCTGATCCAGTCATTGCTGATCTCCGCCGGCCTGCTCGGTTTCAGGCGTCGCCGCCGGGACCGAACCGGTCACGGTATTGGCGTCGGTGGCCGCCTCGATGGTGTCGAGCATCGCCCCGATCGGATCGCGCGCACCGGGCCGCGCGAAGTTCGGCGGCCGCTCGGGCAGGTTCTTCAGGGAATCATACTGGTTGGCACCGATCGGCTTGAGCTGCAGATGCCGCTCGGCAAGCCCCTGCAGCCGGAGCGGCGCGTCGAGCTTGGCCCATTCGGCGCGCAGCGTCGCGATCGCATCGCGCTGCTCGCGGATCTCGGCGTTTAGCCGCAGCACGCGCTCGACACGCGAGGTCGATTCCATCTTGATGCGATAGACATAGGCGGCGGCGAAGATCAGCATGCCGATGACGAGGAAGTGGAGGATGCGCAATCTCAGCCCCCCTTCATCACGTCGGACAGCCGCGGCCATGACGGCAGCGCGTCGATCTTGTGCACCGGCGCCGCGGTCCGTTCCGCCGCCCGCAGCTTGGCCGACCGCGCGCGCGGATTGGCCGCGATCTCGGCCTCGCCAGGCGTCACCGGGCGCTTGGTCAGGATCTGGAAGCTCGGCGCGGATTGCGCGACCTCGGGCAGATGCCGCGACCCGCCGGAGACCTTGCCGCGCTCGGCAAGGAAGTTCTTGACGATGCGGTCTTCCAGCGAATGGAAGGAGACGACGACGAGCCGGCCGCCCGGCTTCAGCACACGCTCGGCCGAGGTGAGCGCCAGATGCAGCTCGTCGAGTTCTTCGTTGACGAAGATGCGCAGCGCCTGGAACGTCCGCGTCGCGGGATGGATCTCGTTCGGCTTGGCGCGCACGACCTTGGCGACGATCTCGGCCAGTCCTTGCGTCGTCGTGATCGGTGCATTCTTGCGCGCGGCGACGATGGCGCGGGCGACGCCACGCGAATGCCGCTCCTCGCCGAAGATGTAGATGATGTTGGCGAGCTCGCTCTCGGACGCCTTTGCGATCACGTCGGCGGCGGTCGGGCCGTGCTGCGCCATGCGCATGTCGAGCGGGCCGTCGAGACGGAACGAAAAGCCGCGCTCGGCCTGGTCAAGCTGCATCGAGGAGACGCCGACATCCATCACGACGCCGTCGACCGCGTCGATCCCTTGCGCGGCGCAGACCTCGCCGAGCTCGGAGAAGCGATCCTCGACCAGCGTCAGCCGTCCGTTGGAACGATCGACCAGATCGAACCCGCCGAGGACAGCGGTGCGGTCGCGATCGATGCCGATCACGCGGGTTCCCGCGACATCGAGGATGGCACGGCTGTAGCCGCCGGCGCCGAAGGTGGCATCGACGTAGATCCCGCCCGCGCGCGGCGCGAGATAGTCCACCGCCTCGCGGCCGAGCACGGAGATGTGACGCGCAGCGGTCATTATTCGCCGCCCCCAAAGGACGCCGCGCAGATGATGACGAAAATGGATGCGCGCCGGCCCATTGCGCCTCGAATCCTCGCGCCTTGCCTGGCCGCTCCGGTGAAAGCGCCGCTGCGAGATGCGCGCGCTGGTTCCCGTTTTCGGCCGCAAATCCTGATTTCCGACCGGAATTTGCTGGGCTTCCATGGGATTTCGCGCAAAAGCGGACCTCGGCCGTCCCTCAAACCGGTTCGGCTATTCACCACTCAGTAACGGCACTTAGCGTTAAGAAAACGTTGATGATCCGTTAGCGGAATTGCACGCCTTTTATTGGGCCGGAACCGGGGTGATGCCCCTGGCACACACCCGCCGTAAAATGCGGCACCGGGAACCCGCGGGCCGATTGCGCTGCCTCGCAGGGTAAAGGAATAGTAAACGCATATCGTTCACCAATCGGTATTGCCGTTCTCCTGCCGGGTTTAGGTTATCTGATGGCTTCAGGTTCGTTCATGTCTCCAGGTCCTGGTTCGAAGGGCCCCGATTCGAAAGACTCTGATTCGAAGCGTCAACGCGCCCTTCCCGTTCCCAGGGCGATTGCCGACATGAAGACGTTCACGCCCGATTCCTCGATTGCCTCCGACGTGATCCCCTCGATGAACTACGGCGAGCGCGCGAACGGGCGCCAGCCCGACATGATCGTGCTGCACTATACCGGCATGCCCGACGTCGAGGGAGCGATCGCGCAGCTCGTGACCGCCGGCACCGAGGTCTCCGCGCATTACATCGTGCTCGAGGACGGCCGCATCGTGCAATCCGTGCCGGAGAGCAAGCGCGCCTGGCACGCCGGCGTCTCGTTCTGGGCCGGCGAGGAAGACATCAATTCCTGCTCGATCGGCATCGAGATCATCAACCGCGGCCATGACTGGGGCTATCCGGACTTTCCGCTGCGCCAGATCGCCGCCGTGATCGCGCTGTGCCGCGGCATCATGCTCCGCCGCAAGGTGCCGTCGCATCGCGTGCTCGGCCATTCCGACGTCGCGCCGGGCCGCAAGAAGGATCCCGGCGAGAAATTCCCGTGGCATTCGCTGGCCAATTCCGGCGTCGGCCACTGGGTACAGCCGGCGCCGATCGTGCGCGGCGACGCGCTGAAGCTCGGCGCCATCAGCGACGCCGTCGCCGACATGCAGGCTGCGTTTGCGCGCTACGGCTACAACATGCCGACCAACGGCAAGTTCGACGGCCCGACCATGGAGGTGGTCACCGCGTTCCAGCGCCACTTCCGCCCCGAAAAGGTCGATGGCATCGCCGACCAGTCGACCATGGCGACGCTGCACGCCCTGCTCGCGAGCCTGCCGGTGGTTGCGGCGAAGTAGGTCGTGGCGCAGGCGAAGTAGGCCGGCAGCCTCTCCGCCGGCGTTGCGAGCCAACGGGTCCCGCGAGTTCGCGTCGCCTTTCTGGCCACGCGAGCACGCGCAAAAAGAGGAACTTTTCATCCCTGCGCCGGTTTTTTCTTGGGGCGATTTGAGTGGAGATTCATCCATGTTCAAAGCACTCATTGCGGGAGCGGTCGCCACCGGCCTCATCGTCGCTCCAGTAGCCGCAGGCGCCATGTCGACCCAGCACAAGACCTCGACCCACAAGACCCACAAGATCCATCACGCGCAGAAGAAGATGGCACCCGGCACCACGACCGGCATGTCGAGCGGAGCGGCGACCGAAAAAACGACTGGTGGTGCAAAGGCAAAATCGGGGTACTGAGGACGTCTAACGTCGCGGCACGCTGACGGTCGTTGATCGTTGATGCGAGCGTGGTCCCTCTTGCAGGCCACACGCGGGGGTGAGGTGAAGTCACCCCATCTCCGCGATTCGCCGTGCATAGAGCCGCCGGAGCGGCTGGAGTTGCGTCGCGTCGGTGGCCGCGAGATATGCCTTCCGCGCATCCGCTTTCCGGCCGAGCCGGCGCAGCAGGTCGGCGCGCACGGCAGGCAATAACTCGTACCCTTTCAAACCGCCGCGCGCGTCCAGCGCGTCGATCAAATCGAGCGCGCGCGCCGGGCCGTCGACCATCGACACCGCGGCGGCGTGATTGAGCTCGATCACGGGCGACGGGCTGATCCGCAGCAGCACCTCGTAGAGGCCCGCGATCTGCGGCCAATCGGTATCCTTGTAACTGGGCGCGCGGGCATGGAGCGCCGCAATCGCAGCCTGCACGGCATAGGATTGCGGTGGGCCCGGCGTCCGCAGCGCATCCTCGACCAGCCGCAAGCCCTCGGCGATCTGGCCGGCATCCCACAGCGAACGGTCCTGCTCCTCGAGCAGCACGATGTCGCCGCCCTCGGTCTGGCGCCCGGCGCGCCGCGCATCATGCAGCAGCATCAGCGCCAGGAGGCCCTTGATTTCGCCTCGCGCCGGCATCAGCGCATCGAGCAGCCGCGCCAGCCGGATCGCCTCGTGCACCAGATCGGGCCGCATCAGATCGTCGCCCGAGGTCGCGGCATAGCCTTCGGTATAGACGAGATAGATCACCGCAAGTACACCACGGAGCCGCGGCCCCAGCGCCTCGCGCTCGGGAACCTCATAGGGGATGCCGGCGAGCCTGATCTTCTGCTTGGCGCGCAACAGCCGCTGCGCCATCGCGTCTTCGCCGACCAGGAAGGCGCGCGCGACTTGCGCCGTCGTCAGCCCGCACACCGTCCGCAGGGTCAGCGCGACCTGCACCTGCTCCGCAAAGGACGGATGGCAGCAGGTGAAGATCAGCCGCAGCACGTCGTCGTCGAGCACGGCCTCGCTGGCCTCGGCGGGACACGTCGCATCGAGCAAAAATTGATGGGTCAGCTCCTGCTGCTTGCCGCGAAATGCGATCGCCCGGCGCACGCGGTCGATCGCCTTGTTGCGGCCGACATTGACGAGCCAGGCGCGCGGGTTCGACGGCAGCTCGCCGATCGGCCAACGTTCCATCGCCACCGCGAAAGCGTCCTGAAGCGAATCCTCGGCGAGATCGAAATCGCCGACGAGCCGGATCAGCGTCGCCAGCGCCCGGCCCGCCTCGTCGCGGAAGATTTTTTCGATCTGGGTGGGGGTCATGGGAGTGCCGGTTGATCACCGTCGTTCCGGGGCGATGCGAAGCATCGAACTCTGGCGCGCGGTTGCGCGCCAGAGAACCTCGAGATTCTCAGATGTGCAATTGCACATCATTGTTCGCATCGTCGATGCGCCCCGGAATGCCGGCAACGCCGTCACTTGTCATACACCCAGATCGGCCGCACCTCGATCGATCCGATCCGCGCGCTGGGAATTCGCGCAGCGATCGCGGTCGCCTCGTCGAGATTCTTGGCGTCGATCATGTAGTAGCCGCCGAGTTGCTCGCGGGTCTCCGCGAACGGACCATCGGTATGCAGCGTCTTGCCGTCGCGGACGCGGACGGTGGTCGCGGTCGTGGTCGGACGCAGCCGGTCGCCGCCCTTGAAATTGCCGCTCTGGATGATCGACTGGGTGAACGCGCCATATTCCTCGAGAATCCGCTTGGAGGTCGCCTCATCATTCTTCGCGTATTCGACTTCGTTCTGGTAGATCAACAGCAGGTACTGCATCTTGAAACTCCTTTTTGATCGGCTGGATCGCCGACACCCAGTCGAACGGGCGACGCGCAAGACGACATCGTCAGGATAAATTATTTTGACCCGTGCCGGCGAAAGCATCCGCTCACGGCCGCCACCGGCGCCCCAGGCCACGCTTTGTATCTAACAAGCCGATGATAACGGCCAATATTATTCGTTTGTCAAAGCTATCGGGCCGCGTAGCCTTAAGCCATGTGCCGGGTGGAACCGGCCGTGAAGCCATCGGGACCGGCGATGCAACGAGACGCAGTATTCTTGAGGAAGCTGCGCCGGCTGATTGCCGACGAAGGGTTGACGATTGCAATCCTCGCAACAGTCGCCACGGCGAGCGTGATGGCGTTCGGCTTCGGTGCGGAGTCCGAAATCGTCGCCTCGATGTTGATCATCGGCGTCGTGACCGCGGTTGCCGAAACCCGTCTGCGCTCGGGGAAATGACCGGAGGGCGGCGCCCGCCCGGCATCACTGTTACGTTCTCGCTTGCGCAGCCCTCCGCCGCAGCTCCTTGAGCTCCTCGAAGCGCTTGGTCACGTCACGCATCACGGCCACGGTGCCAGCGATCTCGTGCGTCGCGTCGCGCAGCATCGCGATGGTGAATTCGACGGAAATGCGCGCGCCGTCCCTTGTCAGCGCCGGCACCGACAGGAGATCGCCGTGATCGTAGCGGCTGGTCCCGGTCGCCATCGTGTGGCGGAAGCCGGCCCAATGGCGCGCGCGCAGGTTCTCGGGAATGATGAGGTCGAGCGATTGTCCGATCGCCTCATCGGCGGTGAAGCCGAACACCCTGGCCGCGCCGGGATTCCAGAAGGTGATACGGCCTTCGCGATCGGTCGCGATGATCGCGTCGGACGCGCCGGCGAGCAGCGCATCCCCCACGGCTGCCGCAATATCCATCGGTCGCCTCCTGCCGGTCCCGATCCTGCTCTGGACCCAGCCGTTCGCCGTGACAAGCGAAGAATGGCGATGGAATCAATCGGCGATACCGATATCAATCGCGGTCAGCGCCGCCTTCGCGCGCCGGACTTTGTCCGCGGCGCTTCCGTGCCGGCATGCGTCTGGGACGCGGCAAGGCTATGCATGATCTCGATCGCGCGCGCCAGATGATCGTCCTGCCGGTCGGCCGGATAGGCGACATAGGCCGGCATCGCAAATGCCGGCGCGCCGGCGACGGCGTGAAGCTGCCGCGCCTTCAGGAGCGGCTTGACGATGCGGCGCGCGAAGAAGCCGGAACCACCATTCTCCAGGAGGTGCTGCAATCCGAGCCAGCCGATGTTCACGGTCAGCGCGGGGCCAGCGAAATTCGGAAACAGCGTGCTGTGGCGCGCGTAGAATTCGGGTCCCCAATCGACATAGACATAGCCCTGCCCCGGCTCCGGCGCGCTCTTGGGATCGCTCGACACCAAAATGAGCTGCTCCTCGAACAACAGCTCGACCTTGAGGCCGGGGCGGCTTTGCGGCGTGTACATGACGCCGATATCGATGCGGCCCTCGACCAGCCCCTGCATGAGCTCGGGCTCGAGCGCGCTCTCGGCCCGGATCGAAATATCCGGATGCGCGCGCGTCATCAGCGGCAGCCAGCGCAGCAGATATTCTTCCCACAGCCCGATGCGGCCACCAACCACGAGCGTTGCGGAAAACCCCTTCGGGATTCCGACATCGTGGCGCGCCTGCTCGACGGTGCGAACCAGCACCGAGGCGTGACGCTGAAACTGCCGACCCGCCGGCGTCAGCGTCGTCCCCGCCTTGTTGCGCACGAACAGCACGCAGCCGAGTTGCTGCTCGAGTGTGTGAATGCGGGTGCTGACCGTCGACTGGCTGACGTGAAGGCGCTCCGCGGCGGTGATGAAGTTGCCGGCGCTCACCACCGTCAGGAACGTCCGGGCCAGTTCGGTATCCATGGTGCGAAACCCTTGGATCGATGAATTCGATATCAAAGGGTTATCTTTTGCGGATGTCAAAACCTGGCAAACTGGCCCGGATTAACCATCGCAATCGCTTGACGCCGCACGCCAAAGACTTCATGCCTAGCCCGTCAGTCGGCCGGACGGCCGCTCCTGCAAGCGCCGAAAGGCCGCGGGAGAGGAAAGTCCGGGCTCCATCGACATGCGGTGCCGGATAACGTCCGGCGGGGGCAACCCCAGGGAAAGTGCCACAGAGAACGAACCGCTTCCCCCACCCGAAAGGGAGGGGGCGAGTAAGGGTGAAAAGGTGCGGTAAGAGCGCACCGCGTTTCCGGCAACGGAGACGGCATGGCAAACCACACCGGGAGCAAAACCGAATAGGGACGGCAGCGCGGTCAGTTCGCAAATAGCGATAACACCGCAGGGCGATGTCAGGCCCGCCGTCCGGGTAGGTTGCTCGAGGCAAGGTGCGAACCTTGTCCCAGAGGAATGGCCGTCACGTACCATTCGCGAGAATGGTGCCCTACAGAACCCGGCTTACAGGCCGGCTGATGCTTGACCAATGAGGGGCTCGGCGTAATGCGCCGGGCCCCTCGCCATTTTGGGCGCCCCCCCGGTCGTATCCCCCCGCTGTGATGTCGATCGCCTCTTTGCTAAGGTCCCGGCACGGCACTGCACCTTCGGCAGCACCAAGCCACGCTGCTGACTTCCCCGAAGCAATCCGTGATGCAGGACACACGCAGGAGGCAAAAAGGCATGACCTATTTTGATCTCGGACCGTACAGCCGCAAAGTCACCACATCCTCGCCCGACGCGCAGCTCTGGTTCGACCGCGGGCTCAACTGGCTGTTCGGCTTCAACCATGCCGAGGCGATCAAGTGCTTCCGCAAGGCGCTCGCGCACGACGCCGAATGCGCGATGGCGCATTGGGGCGTCAGCTACGCCTCGGGACCAAACTACAATCTGCCGTGGGTTCGCTATGACGCGCAGGGGCGGCAGATGGCCCTGTCGGCCTCCTACGACGCCATGCAGGACGCGCTCGCGCATGCGGCGAAAGCGAGCGCGGTCGAGCGGGCGATGATCCAGGCCCTGCCCGCGCGCTATCCGCAGCGCGAGGCAATCGAGGACATGGCGCCGTGGGACAGGGCCTACACCAAGGAGGTGCGCAAGGTGTTCGCGGCCTTTCCCGATGATCTCGAGGTCCGCGCGGTCCTGGCCGAATCGATCATGAACGAGACCCCGTGGCAGATGTGGGATCTGCCCTCGGGCAAACCGGCCGAGGGCGCGGGCACCGAGGAATGCACGGCGATCCTCGAACAGGCTTTCGAGCGCGCGCCGGCGGCGTGGGATCACCCCGGCCTGCTGCATCTCTACGTCCACCTGATGGAGATGTCGCCCTTTCCGCAGCGGGCGTTGCGGGCCGGCGACCGGCTCCGCGAGATCGTCCCCGACAGCGGTCACCTGATCCACATGCCGACGCATCTCGACGTGCTGTGCGGACAGTACAACGACGTGCTGCGCTACAATCAGAAGGCGCTGGCGACCGACCGCAGCTTCCTCGCCTATTCTGACGATCCGGGCGTCTACCTGGTCTACGTCATCCACAATTTCCACTTCGCGATCTACGGCGCGATGTTCCTCGGCCAGTACACGCCGGCCATCGCGGCCGCCGAAGAGCTGATCGCAACCGTGCCGGAGCCGGTGCTCCGCATCACGTCGCCGCCGATGGCCGATTTCCTCGAAGGCTATCTGACGATGAAGCAGCACGTTCTCGTGCGCTTCGGCAAATGGCGCGAGATCATCGCACAGAAGCTGCCTGACGATCGCGACCTCTACTGCTCGGTGACGGCCATGATCCACTACGCCAAGGCAGTCGCGCATTCGGCGCTCGGCAATGTCGCCGAGGCCGAGGCCGAGCGGGCGCAGTTCGCGGCGGCGAAGGCCCGCGTGCCGGAGACCCGGCGCGTCCACAACAACCTGATCGTGAACCTGCTCAACGTCGCCGAGGCGATGCTGAACGGCGAGCTGGAATACCGCAAGGGCAACTATGACACCGCGTTCGCGGAGCTGCGCAAATCGGTCGAGCTCTCCGACGCGCTGCCCTATGACGAGCCCTGGGGATGGATGCAGCCGCCGCGGCACGCGCTCGGCGCGCTGCTGCTCGAGCAGGGACGGATCGAGGAAGCCGAGGCGGTCTACCGTTCCGATCTCGGTCTCGACGGCACGCTCAGCCGGGCCTGCCAGCATCCCGACAATCTGTGGTCGCTCCATGGCCTGCACGAATGCCTGCTTCGCCGCGGCGAGAAGGCCGAGAGCGCGCTGATCAAGCAGCGGCTCGATCTCGCGCAGGCGCGGGCGGAGATTCCGATCAAGGCCTCCTGCTTCTGTCGACGGACGGCGATGGCGGCCGCGTAGGCATTCGTCGCCAACCCAAGGGCGGACATGATGATGCGGACTGCGCCGGGCCCGCCGTGCGAGTTGGCATCGATCGCGCATCGTGACATTCTTGCTGAGTAACGCTTGCTTGTTAAGCAACGCTTGGGGTCGACGATGGAGCAGCGCGGTCCGGAATCACGTGTCGAGCGGCGACTGGCTGCGGTGCTGGCGGCCGATGTCGTGGGATATAGCCGCTTGATGGGCCGTGACGAAGAGCGCACGCTTGCCGAGCTGAAATCGCTCCGGCAGAGGCTGATCGATCCAACTGTCGCGACGCATCGTGGCCGCATCGTCAAGACCACGGGCGACGGCATGCTGGTGGAGTTCGCAAGCGCTGTCGACGCGGCACGATGCGCGGTCGAGCTTCAGCGTGGCATGGCAGCGTACAACGCCGAGCTGCCGCAAGAGGCCCGGATCGATTTCAGGATCGGCATTCACGTCGGCGATGTCATGGTCGATGACAACGATATCTTTGGCGACGGCGTCAATATCGCCGCGCGTCTTGAAGGCCTCGCCGAGCCCGGCGGCGTCTGCCTGTCCGAGGATGCGCACCGCCAGATCCGCGGCAAGGTCGACACCGCCTTCGAAGACATGGGACCGCAGGTGCTCAAGAACATCACCGAGCCGATGCGCGCCTGGCGTGCACGGCTGGGTAACGCGCCTCGTTCGACAACCCCGGTGACCTCCGCGGCCGAAACCTCTCAGCCACTGCAACTTCCCGACAAGCCGTCAATCGCGGTGCTGCCGTTCCAGAACATGAGCGGCGATCCCGAGCAGGAGTATTTTGTCGACGGTCTGGTTGAGGACATCATCACCGCGCTGTCGCGCTTCAAGTCACTGTTCGTGATCGCGCGGAACTCGACCTTCACCTACAAGGGTCGTGCCGTCGACATCAAGCAGGTCGGCCGCGAGCTCGGCGTGCGCTACGTGCTGGAAGGCAGCGTACGCAAGGCGGGCAACCGCGTGCGGATCAGCGGCCAGCTCATCAAGGCCGACACCGGCACCCATATCTGGGCCGACCGCTACGACGGCGAGCTGGCCGAGATCTTCGAGCTGCAAGACCAGGTGACGCATGACGTCGTCGGCGCGATCGCGCCCCGGCTCGAGCAGGCCGAGATCGAGCGCGCGCGGCGCAAGCCGACCGGCAGCCTCGATGCCTACGACCATTATCTGCGCGGCCTCGCCTGCAGCTATCGCATGGACCGGGAGAGCATCGCCGAGGCGATGGAATTTGTGGGGAAGGCGATCGAGCTCGATCCCGGGTTCGCCACCGCGTACGGCCTCGGCGCCTGGTGCTATTACTGGCGCCGTGTGAATCGCTGGACCACCGAGCATGAACGGGAGATCGGCGACGCCGCACGCCTGGCCGCCAGCGCAGCCGCGTTCGGGCAGGACGATGCCATCGCCCTTTCCTATGCCGGCATGGCTCTGGGCCATGTTGCCGGCGAGGCCGAGGCGGGTCTTGCCCTCGCCGACCGGGCGCGGCTGCTGAACACCAATCTCGCGATCGCCTGGCATGCCTCCGGCTCGGTTTGTGTCCCGCGGGGGCCGCTGGACCAAGCGAGCGAGCGGCTGTCGCATGCGCTGCGGCTCAGCCCGCTTGATCCCCTCAGCTTCTGCACGCTGAGCTACGCCGCGCTCGCCAATTTCCTCGCCGGTCAGGCCGATGCGGCGTGGCCGCTCGCGGAACGGGCGTGCCGCGATCAGCCCCACTTCCTGCTGGCGTTGCGCGTCGCCGCGGCCAGTAATGCCGCCGCCGGACGCCTGGCGGAGGCACGGGCGTTCGCAGCCCGTGCCCTTCAGCTCGACCCCGATCTCAGCCTCTCCAATCTGAGTTCACGCATTGGACCCCTGCTTCCCGAACGCTTTGCCAAATATGCCGAGGCGCTGCGCCAAGCCGGCGTGCCGGATTGAGGCGCGCGCTTTCAGGAGAATCGCAGATGGACCTGCAAAAGATCATCCAGTCCGCACGCGCGATCAGCGGTCAATCCGGCGTCATCACATCAGATCAACTGAGTGAGCTGTGCCCGAAGGACCTTGGGGCCGAGGATATCGAGGCGATCTTTGCGGCTCTCAGGGAGGAAGGAATCCGGCTTGCCGACGATCCGGCGCAGGCGTCGGACCCTGCATGTTCGTTCTGCGGAAAGGCCCAGCCGCAGGTCCTGCAACTGATCGCCGGACCGAGTGGATTCATTTGCAACGAATGCGTCCAGCTGTGCGTGCAACTGATTTCCATCAAGCACCCGGAATGGTTGCCGGAGCACCGGAAGTATGTCGACAGCCTGACGGGCAAGCCCTGACTCGGTGAACGATCTCCTCCAGCAGCGCCATCAGCGCCTCCGGCGCGGTGACGTTCGGCGCGTGGCTGGCGTCGATCTCGAAATAGCGCCAGCCCGGCTCGCTCTTCGTGCGCTTCGCAAAAATGAGCTGGCATTCATGGCGATGCGTCCACTTTCGATTATCGCTGGAGAAGAGCGATTTCGAATAGTACCCGCAGGCGGCGTCGTGTAAACGTCGCGGCAATGACCAAGAAAACGAGACGACTATGACCGCGGCGACCTACGCGATCCTTTTCTCCGGCGCGCTTGCCGGAGGATTTGTATCCGGGCTTGCGGGTTTCGGCACCGCGCTGATGGCGCTCGGCATCTGGCTCTACGTGCTGCCGCCGACGCTTGCGGTGCCGCTGGTATTGATCTGCTCTGTCATCGCGCAGGTCTCGACGCTGCCGTCGATCTGGAAGACCATCGATTTCCGCCTGGTCTGGCCCTTCATCGTCGGCGGCCTCGCCGGCGTGCCGATCGGCATCCTCCTGATCGCCCATGCCGACCCGGTTGTCTTCAAGCGCACCATCGGCGTGTTCCTGGTGGTGTTTCCGATCGTGCTTTATCTCCAGAAGAAGCCGATGGCGGTCCGCATCGGCGGCAAATGGGCCGATGCTGCGATTGGATTTGCCGGCGGCATCCTCGGCGGCCTGGCCGGCCTCTCCGGCCCGCTTCCGATCCTGTGGGCGAGCATCCGCGGTTGGGCCAAGGAAGAACGGCGCGGCATCTTCCAGACCTTCAATTTCACCATCCTCGCAACGGCGCTGTGCGTGCAGGTCGCAAGCGGCCTGGTCGATCTCGAGATCATCTGGCTCGTGGTCTGCGCGTTCCCCGGGACATTGCTCGGCGCATGGCTCGGCGCGCGGGTCTATCACGCGATGAGCGACCGGAATTTCTCCGACGTCGTGCTGGCGCTGCTGGTGCTCTCTGGGCTCGGACTATTGTGGAGCGGATTTGTGCCGAGATAGCGCGCCGCGAACGGCGCTGCTACTCCTCGTTGTCTCGCATCAACCGATCGAGCTCTTCCGCCTTCAATTGCCTGAGAGCCCTCTCCACCTCTCGACTATAACGGCGGTCGTTTGGCTCGACGCCGCGTTGCGCCTTGCGACCGCATTGCTGCACGAACACGCGCACTGTTGCTGCCACCAAGGCACGCTTCTGATCAGCGTTTAGACGCCGCCGCTTCGGCGAAGCTCCTTCGACCACGTCGAACTCACTCCGCCGCGTCGATCCGGCCGAACTCGGTCACCTGACGCTCGAACAGGCCGCGATAGATGCCGCCCGGCCGAGCGGTCAGGGCCTTGTGTGTGCCCTGCTCGACGATCTCGCCGCGATCGAACACCAGGATGCGGTCCATGCTGCGCACCGTCGACAGGCGGTGCGCGATCACGATCGATGTCCGGCCCTTCATCAGCCGCTCCATCGCCTCCTGGATCAGCGCCTCCGATTCCGAATCGAGGCTCGAGGTCGCCTCGTCCAGGATCAGGACTGGCGCATCGGCGAGGAATGCGCGCGCCAGCGCCACGCGCTGCCGCTCGCCGCCCGACAGCTTGACGCCGCGCTCGCCCACCAGCGTGCCGTAGCCCTTCGGCAGCCGCATGATGAAGTCGTGCGCATTGGCAAGCCGCGCCGCGTGCTCGATCGCGTCCATGCTGGCGCCCGGCCGGCCGTAGGCGATGTTCTCCGCCAGCGAGCGGTGAAACAGGATCGGCTCCTGCTGCACGATCGCGATCTGGCTGCGCAGCGATTGCTGCGTCGCCTTGGCGATGTCCTGACCGTCGATCAGGATCCGGCCACCGGAGACGTCGTAGAGCCGCTGCACCAGCTTGACGAAGGTCGTCTTGCCGGAGCCGGAGCGTCCGACCAGGCCGACGCGCTCGCCCGCGCGGATGTCGACCGCCAGCCCGTCGTAGAGCGGCCGGCGGTGACCGCCGTAGTGGAACGTGACGTCGTCGAACACGATGCGGCCGCCCTGGATGTCGATCGGCGTGGCATCGACGGCGTCGACGATGCCGAGCGGCTCGCCATGGATCGCCACCAGTTCCTCCATGTCGTTCACCGAACGCTGCAGGTTGTTGATGTGCATGCCGACGTCCCGCAGGTAAGCGTGGATGATGTAGTAGCTGGTCAGCACATAGGTGACGTCGCCCGGCGTGGCGTGGCCGGCGGCCCATAACAGGATCGCGCCGCCGATCACCGAGGTGCGGAAGCACAACAGCACCACGAGCTGCGCCGCGCCGGTGTGGTTATAGCGGTACCAGGTCCGCCGCACGCGACGGCGCCAGCGGCCGACGACGCCGGCGAGGCGCGCGTCCTCCCGCTCTTCCGCGCCGAACGACTTCACCACCGCGTTGCAGGTCAGTGCGTCCGCCAGCGTGCCGCCGACCTTGGTGTCCCATGCGTTGGAGACGCGCGCGGCCGGCGCGACGTAGCGCACCTGGAACGCCATCGTCATCGCGACATAGATCACCGAGCCGATCGCGATCACCGCGCCGAGCGACGGCCAGTGCAGGCCGAGCAGGATCATCGAACCGACCAGCACCACCAGCGACGGCAGCAGCGCCATCAGGATGGTGTCGTTCAACAGGTCGAGCGCCCACATGCCGCGCGTGATCTTGCGCACGGTCGAGCCGGCGAACGAGTTGGCGTGCCAGTCGGTCGAGAAGCGCTGCACGCGCATGAACGCCTGCTGCGCCACGTCGGACATCGTCTTCAGCGTGAACGGCACGATCGCCTGCAGGCCCACAATGCGCACGATCACCTGCGCGAGGCCGAGGGCGACAATCGCGCCGAACGCGAGCAGCGCCGCATGGCGCGCGGCGGGTTCCGAGGCGCCCGCGGTCAGCGCGTCGACCAGATGGCCGGAATAGAGCGGCATGAACAGGTCGGCGACGGTCGCGCCGAGGAAGGCTGCGGTCACCACGCAGGCGCGCAGCGGCTGCTCCAGCCAGTGGCGGAACACGAACGGGATCACCATCCGGATCGCGGCGGGGCGTTTAGTCGTCTGTCGGGTCATTGCAAATTCCGGCCACGCGTTATCCGCGCCAACCGGCTCCACTTGAGACGACGCGCGGACGGAATCCGGCCGCAAGCGTCGTCGAAAACAATCGGTAACGTGTTGGGAAGTTTGGGCGATCGGGGATCACGCCCGATCAGAGCTGGTGCTCAACGCGCGAGGGCGTCCAGCAGGACCATCGAACGCGGGCGCGCGATCTGCGAATATGTCGAAATCATGCACATCTCCCCGGTTCGAGCAACGATGCGCTGCTTATAAATGCGTCACGCGCGATTTGCAAGTTGACAAACGCGTGAGCGCATTTTGTCGCGATTCAAACCGCGCGAGTGTGACCGCGAAGACTCAGTGCGCGTCGCCGCCGGCCGCGGTCAACGACGGCGGCTTGTTGACCAGCAGCACCAGGAGGCTAAGGCCGACATAGAATAGCGCCAGCATCAGGAAGGCGTCGCCATAGCTCATCACCGTGGCCTGGCGGTGCACGATCTGCGACAGCTGCTTCATCGCCATCAGCGCGGAATCGCCGATCCCCTGCATGCGCTGGGTGAACATGTTGAGCGTCTCGACCGCGGTCGCGTTGCCCCAGGTGACGCGGTCATGCAGGCGGGCGATGTGCAGGTCGGTGCGATCGTTCAGCACCTGATTGATGACGGCAAGGCCGACCGCGCCGCCAAGATTGCGCATCAGGTTGAACAGACCCGAGGCGTTCTTGACGCGGTCCTGCGGCAAGGTGGCAAGCGCGATGTTGTTGGTCGGCACCATCGCGCACATCATGCCGATGCCGCGCAGGATCTGCGGCAGCAACAGCTCGTAGAAATCATAGTCGCGGGTGATCCAGGTCATCTGCCAGGAGCCCAGCGCGAAGGTGACGAGGCCGAAGGCGATGATGTAGCGCAGGTCGACCTTCTGCATCAGACGCCCGACCACCGGCGCCATGAAGAACATCGTCGCGCCGGAGACGAACATCGTCTCGCCGATCATCAGCGCGCTGTAGCCGCGTACCTCGGCGAGATAGCGCGGATAGACATAGGTCAGGCCGTAGAGCCCGATGCCGATGCAGAATTGCAGCACGCAGCCGACCGCGAAGTTGCGGTTGGCGAAGGCATAGAGGTCGACGATCGGCTCCTCCGCCGTCAGCACCCGCCAGAAGAAGGCGATCGCCGAGACGAAGCAGATCGCGGCGCAGACCGCGACCGATGTGTCCTGCAGCCATTCATATTGCGGACCTTCCTCGAGCACATATTCCAGTGTGCCGAGGAAGCCACCCATGAAGATCAGGCCCCACCAGTCGAAGCGGTCGAGCAGCGCGAAATTCGGCTGGTCGAAATCGATCAGCGCCAGCACGCCAATGGTGATGCCGATGCCGGGCACGACGTTGATGAAGAACAGCCAGTGCCACGACATCAGGTCGGTGATGAAGCCGCCCACCGTCGGACCGACGGTCGGCGCCAGCGTCGCGACGAGGCCGATGATCGGCGCCACGATGTGGAATTTTGTCCGTGGGAAGATCGTGTAGGCCGATGCGAACACCGTCGGTATCATGCCGGCGCCCAAAAAGCCTTGAAGCGCACGCCACAGGATCATCTGCTCGATCGTGGTGGCGAAGCCGCAGAGCAGGCTCGAGACCGTGAAGCCGAACGCCGAGATCGCAAACAACAGCCGCGTGCCGAGCGCGCGCGACAGGAAGCCCGACAGCGGAATCGCGATCACCTCGGCGATCAAGTAGGCGGTCTGCACCCACGACACTTCGGTCGAGCTCGCCGACAGGCCGGCCTGGATTTCGGTGAGCGAGGCCGAGACGACCTGGATGTCCAGGATCGACATGAACATCCCGAACACCATGATGATGAACGCGAACAGCCGCTTCGGCTGGATCCGTTCCGAGGCCGGCGCGGCGCTCATCATTGAGGGGGAAGCGGTGGTCGTATCAGCCATTCGTATCAGCCATGGGCTCACCGGGCTCCTGGACTTCGGACCGGCGGCCCGAAGCTCAGACATCACTGCGGATGGATCATCATCGGCGCGTCGAGGTCGGCGTCGCTGTCGGCATCCGCCGCGCCCTCGCGGGTGTCGACGGTGGTGTAGACCGACATGCCGGCACGCAGCAGGCCCTGCCTGGCGACGCCGCGCGGCACACGGATCCGCACCGGAAGGCGCTGCACGATCTTGGTGAAGTTGCCGGTCGCGTTGTCGGGCGGCAGCAGCGTGAACACCGAACCCGCCGCCGGTGAAAGGCTATCGACCGTGCCGGTGAACTTGCGGAAGCCGTAGGCGTCGACCTTGATCGTCACCGGCTGCCCCTTGCGGATACGCTTGAGCTGCGTCTCCTTGTAGTTGGCGTCAATGAAGACCTCGTCGAGTGGCACCACATTGCCGAGGCGCTGGCCGGCCTGGATGAAATCGCCGACATTGACGAGGCGGTTGGAAAAGGTGCCGTCGACCGGCGCGCGTACCGAGGTGAAATCGAGATCGCGCTCGGCCTTGGCGAGCTGGGTCTGCAATTCCGCGAGCTGCGCGCGGGCTTCGGCCTGCTGCGCCTTGGTCACCTCGACATTGTCCTTGGCGGCATCATAGGCGGCCTGCGCCGACTTCACCGCGGCGGCGCCCTGGTCGCGGCCGGCCTCGGAGACCTCGAAGGTGGCGCGCGAGGCAAAGCCCTTGTTGCTCAGCGCCTGCTGGCGGTCGTAATCGAGATCGGCGCGCTTCAGGCCGGCTTCGGCGGAGACGAGCTGCGCCTTGGCCTGCGCGACCGCGCTTTCCAGCGCCGTGACCTGGCGTCCGATGCGGTCGATGGTCGCCTGCTGGGTTGCGATCTTGGTGCGCGCGGCGTCGACCGCGATGCGATAGTCGCCATCGTCGATCCGGAAGATCACGTCGCCGGCACGCACCAGCGTGTTGTCGGCCGGAAAGATCGCGGCGACATGGCCCGCGACCCGGGCGCCGAGCATGGTGTTGTTGGCGCGGACATAGGCGTCGTCGGTCGAGATGTAGAAGCGGCCGACCATCAGGTAATAGGCGGCGTAGCTCGCGGCGGCGAGCGCAAGCAGGCCGAGCACGCCCATCATCATGAATTTTCGCTTGCCGGATTTCGGCGCGGCAGCGGCGGGCGAGGCCGCCGGTTTCTCGGGCGCAGGCTCAACGGGCGCGTCGGCCGGACGGCGCTTCGCTTCGTCGGCGAGTGGAGCCCTGAGCTGCTCGCCGGGATTGGCGGCCGCCTCGCGCGCGACTTCGTCCTCGGCCACTTCAGGCTCGGAACGGACGATACGCGCGGCCTGGTCTCTCGCAGCGGCCATCAGTGGCCTCCTCACAAAAATCCCGATGGTCGCGCGGCCGGAAACAGCCCACGAGAGCATCGTCCTTGTCACAGATAGCATTGACCGAACGGTTCGGTCAATCTATATTGCCATGCGGTGGATTATAATGTTTCGATTCTCGCCCTTGCCGACTTTGGGCTGATTTCGTTCCTGAGAGCCTGAACCAATGGTTGCAGCGTCCCAAGATCCCCTCCACGTCGTCGGCGACGAGGATTCCTCGAAGCGCCGCCAGATCCTGGATGGCGCCCGCAAGGTGTTCATGGACCTCGGCTTTGACGGCGCGAGCATGGGCGAGATCGCCCGCGCGGCCGGCGTCTCCAAGGGCACGCTCTATGTGTATTTCGCCGACAAGTGCGGGCTGTTCGAAGCGATCGTCGAGGAAGAGAAGATCGAGCAGGGCAAGACCGCCTTCAATTTCGATCCCGAGCGCGACGTCGACACCACCCTCCCCGAATTCGGGCGCGCCTATGTCGCCCTGCTGTGTCGGCCCGGCGGCGGTTCGGCGATCCGAACCGTGATGGCGATTGCCGAGCGGATGCCCGAGGTCGGCAGCCGGTTCTATACCCACGTGATCGCCCACACCGTCGACCGCTTCGCGGCCTATCTCGAGGCGCGCGCCAAGCTCGGCGAGCTCGTGATGGACGACACCCAGCTCGCCGCCTGGCAGTTCATGCAGATGTGCCAGGCGACGCTGTTCCAGGCGTTCATCTTCCAGGCCAAGCCCTCGCCCTCGGCTGAGCGGATCGCAACCGTGGTCGACAGCGCGACGCGGGTGTTCTTTGCGGCGTACCGGCAGAAGAAGACGGATTGAGCCCTCGCCGTCATTGCGAGGAGCGTCAGCGACGAAGCAATCCCTCGCAATGACGGAGAGAGATTGGCACGCTACTCTGGATACCGCGACGCCAGCTCGAGGATCATCAATGTCCGAACTGCGCATTCGGCATATGCAGCCGAGCGAGATCGCGCTCGCCGTCGACTGGGCTGCGGCCGAGGGCTGGAATCCCGGCCTTAGCGACGCCGCCTGCTTTGCCGCCGAAGACCCTGAGGGTTTCTTCATCGGCGAACTCGACGGCCGGCCGGCTGCGGTCATCTCCTGCATCAATTACGGCGCACGCTTTGCCTTCCTCGGCTTCTATATCGTGCGCGCCGACTTGCGCGGCCGCGGCCATGGATTGCGGATCTGGAACGCGGCGATCGCGCATGCCGATCCGCGCGTGATCGGGCTCGACGGCGTGGTGGCGCAACAGGCGAACTACGCGAAGTCCGGTTTCCGGCTCGCTTACGCCAACGTGCGCTATGGCGGCAGCGTGACGGGACCGATTGCGCCGACGGCCAATGTCATCGCGCTGGGCGACGTGTCGACGGCGATCCTGGAAGCTGACGACGCAACGGTATTCCCGGCACCGCGGCCGGCGTTCTTGCGCGCCTGGATCAACGCTCCGGGACACATCGGACGCGCGCTGATGCGCGACGGCCGGCTTGCCGGCTGGGGTGTGATCCGGCCATGCCGGAGCGGCCGCAAGATCGGTCCGCTCATTGCCGACGACCGCGCGAGCGCCGAGATTGTTTTATCTGCGTTGCTGGCCGACGCAGGCGGCGGCGAGATTTTCCTCGATGTTCCCGCGGTCAACCGCGACGCAGTCGCGCTGGCGCAGGACCTCAAGCTTTCGCCGGTGTTCGAGACCGCGCGCATGTACACCGGCGCCATCCCGCAACTTGCGCTGCAGCGGATTTTCGGCGTCACCACGTTCGAGCTGGGCTAAAGCATGATGAAGTTAGGTTCGTCCATATCCTGAGTTTGCGAAGTAGCTTGCGCAT
>NZ_JBHMET010000256.1:0-15394 GCF_042430365.1 Bradyrhizobium erythrophlei | reverse complement strand
GGCCGTCGTCACCCTCGCTGCAATTGCCTTATGGCTGCGCTAAGTGTCCACACCACCTAGAGGTGCTAGTTGATGTCCGCGAGCTTGTGCAGCGTCGCGCCGAAGATCAGGCTCGCTTTGCCGACCAGCGCGGTGCCGTTCATGGTGGCGCGCGTGTCGGTGAAGGTGCCGGAGAGGCCAATGCCGACCGGGGCCGGACCGCCGAACAGGGGATTGTCGGTGTCGCGCGGCGTGGTGTGCCGCTGCACCAGCAGTTCGCCCTTGAAGGCGTCGCCCTTCACCGTGTAGCTGCCAGTGTAATAGAGGTAGGCGTCGCCGCCGAGAATCTGACCGTCGCGAAACAGAACCACGCCGCTACCCTTGCCAACGCGACCGTCGAGCAAGGTGACGTGAATCGAATAAAGCCCGTTCTTCATGACGCCCCGGTTGCCGGCCGCCGCGCCCACGGACAGCCGGTCAGATTTTTATGCCAAAGCGCGCAACCGGGCGCAACGCGACAAGTTGATTCCATGGCCCCCGTGTTGGGAGGACCCTCGGTTCCCGCCAGGCGGTATGATGAGGAGGTGACGGCGGTCCGTGGACGCGAATCAAACTGGCCCGCGAAATGCATGGCTCTGGTTGCACTGGCCGGTGAGTGCTGGAGCAGACACCATGACGGACTGGATTGAATCCGGCGGCCCCTTGGCGCGCCCCTGCGCTGACGATGGAACTCTGGCGCGACGCCGCGCCGGCCTCGCGACGGCCTCGCTGCGGATCGGGCTTGCCGCCTTGCTGTCGGTGGCGGCGCAGCTCGCACAGGCCCGCGATCTCGACGGCCGCTACGCCAATTCACCGCTCAAGCAATGGTTCGACAGTCTGCGCAGCGGGAAGGGGCCGTGCTGCTCGGACGCCGACGGCACCGCGGTCAGCGACGTTGATTGGGAATCCAAGGATGGACACTACCGCGTGCGCCTCGACGGTCAGTGGATCGATGTCCCGGATGAAGCCGTCATCACCGAACCCAACCGCGCCGGCCGCACCATGGTCTGGCCGATCCGCGGCTATATGGGCATCACGATCCGCTGCTTCCTGCCGGGCAGCATGACGTAGCGGGATACGGCCGCAGGGGCCCTCGTCGTTCGAGACGGCGCTTACGCTCCTCCTCACCATGACCGGCAGGTGAGCGCGTTGCGGTCATGCATACTTCTTGTCACGCTCCAGCAGTTCGATCGAGATGCCCTGCGGGCCGCGGATGAAGCAGATGCGCACGCCGGGGCGGATGGTGGTGGGCTCCGTCGTGAACTCGACGCCCTTGGCCTTGATCTCGGCGGCGACCGCGTCGATGTCCCTTACCGCCAAGCCGAAATGATCGAGCCCCTGATACGGCGTCGCGGGTGCGGCGTTGACGCCGTCGCCGGGCTTGACCTCCGCGATGAACAGCTTGGCGCCGCCGAGCTGCACGTCGATCCGGCCGGGGCCGCGGATGATCTCGGCCCCTAGAATGTCGCGCAGCCAGGCCGCGGTCACTTCCGGATCGGGGCTGCGCAGGTGGACGTGATCCCAAGTGACGGTCGGCATCGTGATCTCCTTGACGTGTTTTTGAAGGTGTTCTTGTTGGTTGCGACCGCGCCCTTATGCCTGTCGCGCGCCGCGCTGAAGCCGGCGCAAATCTAGCGGCCGGCCGTGTGCAAGGCCATCCCCGCGCGCGCGTGATTGCCGCAATATTGCCGTGCAGAAATGAAACCATTTCGATCGTCAGCGATTGTATCCGACTGGCGCCGTACCGCGGCCGTCGTCCCTAGAAGCCGTACGGTGCAATGCCCGTAGGGCTTTTTTCATGCGCGGCGACGCTACCGGCGTTGCGCGGGTGAGGGCACGGCAAATGCGGATCGGCACGGCGTCGTTTCGAAATGTTGGGACAAGCCTGGCCTTGCCGCTGATCGCGATCGGAGGAATCGCCGCGTGGCTAATGCTCCCCGAGCCGAGCGACGCCGAGGGCCAGGCCGCGTCGCCAGCCTCGTCGGCGATCGTTCTGACGGCACAGACCACCTCGACCGACGCTCCGCCAAGCCCGGCGGCGGACAAGGATACGGCGGCGCCGTCGGCAATTGCCGCGCCAGCGGATGAACCGGCCACGGTCGGCATCGCCACTGCGCCCGACGCCCAGCCGGAGAAATTACCGCTCGACGGCCTCAGGATCTCCTCGCAGTCGTTTCGGCGTGGCGGGCTCGGCTCGAAAGCCCTGGTCACGCTGACGCTCCGCAACGGCAATGACTTTGCCGTTAAGGATATCGAGATCGCCTGTGCCTTCACCCGAAGCGACGGCACCCAGCTGACCGAGCGCAAGCGTCTCATCCCCGACACCATCGCGATGAAGAGCCGGAAGACCTATCCCGGCATCTTGATCGGATTCGTAAATATCAATGCAAACAAGGCCAAATGCTCCGTCGTCACGGCGAGCCGGATCTAAACCCTCCGTCCCGAAAAAGTGACCGGTTCCGGTGAACCTTGGGAGTTGACAGGGAACTAACTGGTAGGTCGCCCGTTACAGCGTGGTCCGGAAGTGTGGAGTGCGGATTTCCGAGAGATCGCGCGCAAGCGGTTGCGTGTCGGCCATTTGTCGTCGCGCTCAAGGTGAATGAACCGCGTCATGGCGCGGGGGAGCTACAATATGCCCGTGGCGCGATACTTCCTGTATGTCGGCGGAGTTCTGCTCGCGCTGCTTTTTGTGATCAACGCCATCGTTCCCCAGGAGGAAGTGGTCGCCACAACCAACCTGTCCACGCCGGGTGTCGACAAGAGCACGGTCCGTATCCATTCGACCCAGAAGCTGCCGGAGCGGGTGGTGTATGACACCAGCCTGCCGACCGTGGTTCCGCCGCAGGCGACAGTGGTTGCCGCGGCTCCGGCCCCGCCCGATCAGTCGGCCAAGGCCCGCGTGCGCGATACCTTTGCCCAGTTCATTCCTGAGGCCAAGCCCGAGGCGAACAAGGCGTCGGCCGATGCCAAGCCGCTCGAGCAGCAGGCGCAAGCCGTGCCGGCCCCGGCGCCGAAGAAGCGCAAGGTCGCCAGGGCTCATACCAACCCGTCGATGCAGCCGCAGCGCTTCGCGCAGCCGGGTCAGTACCAGCAGCCGGGTCAGTACCAGCCGTTCCGTATCGCACAGCAGCAGCGCGGCTTCTTCAACGGCTTCGGCACCTGGTAGCCGCCGACCGCCCGACGTCGTCGGGCGGGAGCTCCTCAATTACCGCGGCAGCTTCGGAATCTTGTCGGCGAACCCGTTGTAGCAGGTCAGCCGCTCGTCCTCTTCCTTCAGGAACCGGCACTCGTTGACGCCCTTGGCGGCGGGCGCCTTCGGCTTGGGCTGCGGCTTGAAGATCTCGTCGTAGCAGGTCAGCCGCTCTTTGGTGGCGTCGTCGATGTCCTGACAGGCCTGCAGCTTCTGCGCGACCGATTGTGGCTTGCCCGGCGCGGCGGCCTTCTCGCCCTTCTTGGCGGCCGGTTTCTTGCCGACCTGCACCAGCGGCTTGTCGCCGACCATCGGCGGCTGGGAGGCGGCCGGCTTGGCGGCATCGGCCGGCGGCGTGGTGCCTTGAGCAAGCGCAACAGCCGGATAGAGGAGCGCCAGCGCGAGGATGATCTGTCTCATGTCGAATTGTCCGAAATGACGTGATGACCGGGAGGAGGGTACCGGGGCTCGGAAAAGCCGGGCCGGTGCCGTGACTTAACGCATGTTCCTCGGAAATCCTACCCCAGACTTGGGCTGCGAGGTATCCATCCACCATTCACTGTGGCGTCGACGGCCGCGTCGGTCTGCCCGGATCGAGCGCGAGCGTTGCCCGGGCATCGCTCATCCGGCCGTTCAGCCCCTCGACGCTGGCACACGGTGTGCGAGCGCCGTCCGCCATTGCGTCGGGCAAGGGCTGCCGCTACAAGCGCGGCATCTGCGCGACTGGCGCTTGGATGGATGACCATCGGGGAGCGCAGAGGCTGAACGCCGCGCGCCTGGGCACCGCTTCGAAACGGAGGTGCCATGACGGCGAATATTCTCGATGGGCACGCACACGCCCAGATCCTTATCGACAATGTTGCAGACGAGCTTGAGCGCTTGCCCCATGCGCCGGGGCTGGCGGTGGTGCTGGTCGGCGATGATCCGGCAAGCCACATCTACGTTCAGAACAAGATCCGTGTCGCGCAGAAGCTCGGCCTGCGCGGTGAGGTCGAGCGCCTGCCAAGCGACGCGAGCGAGGCCGATCTGCTCGCCCGCATCG
Organism: Bradyrhizobium erythrophlei; assembly: GCF_042430365.1. GTDB lineage: Bacteria > Pseudomonadota > Alphaproteobacteria > Rhizobiales > Xanthobacteraceae > Bradyrhizobium > Bradyrhizobium erythrophlei. The sequence continues at coordinate 11,144 of NZ_JBHMET010000256.1, read as the reverse complement.
CGACGCTGAACGCGCGCGACGACATCGACGGCATCCTGGTCCAGCTGCCGCTGCCGGCGCAGATCGACGCCCTGCGCGTGATGGCGGCGGTCGATCCGTCCAAGGACGTCGACGGCCTGCATGCGCTCAATGCGGGCCGCCTGTTCCACGGTGACGACGCGCTGGTGCCGTGCACGCCGCTCGGCTGCCTGCGCCTCATCAAGTCGATCCGATCAGATCTCACCGGATGTCATGCCGTCGTGATCGGCAGCTCCAACATCGTCGGCAAGCCGATGGCCGCGCTGCTCCTGCAAGAGCACGCGACCGTGACGCAGACCCACATCCACACTCGCGGCATCAGCAATATCTGCCGTCAGGCCGACATCCTGGTCAGCGCGGTGGGGAAAGCCGGACTGGTGCGCGGCGACTGGATCAAGCCGCAGGCGATCGTGATCGATGTCGGCACAACGCGCGTCGAGCGGCCGGACGGTGGATACGAGGTTCGCGGCGACGTGACCTTCGACGAGGCGGTTCAGGTTGCCGGCGCCATCACGCCGGTGCCGCGCGGCGTCGGCCCGATGACCATCGCCTGCCTGATGGAGAACACCGTCAAGGCCGCGAAGGCGAGGGCCTTGCGACCTCACTAGCCGACGGCCGCGCACGGAATCCGGAGGATGCGCGCAGCGCAACTGCGCGCACGGACAGCTGCGTTCCATCGGCTGATCAGCGTGCGGTGCGGAACGTTTCCATTCGGCGTCCGTTCGAGAGGGGTGGTCCGCAAGGAAAGGACAAGGGCTGCGGGAAAAAGCGGGCCAAGGCCGGAACCAAAAAAGGAGTAGCGCATGAAACTGAATTCCGCGCAGGTGAAGCAGACGATGACGCAACTGGACGCCCAGGTGCTTCCCGACGATCATCCAGCCGTCGCGAAATTGAACAGTGTGTTTGGCGAGCACACCTTCTTCGTCGACAGGAATGGCCTGAAGGTCCTCGAACCCGCCGATGCCCCCGACGTCCCCGGCCAGACTGGTGAAGTCGTCAGCCTTGCCGAGTGGAGCGATCCGGACCTCACGAGCCTCAGGCCACACGAGCCGGAACCGACCGGCGTGCTCATCGTCCTTGAACCGATGAAGCACTAGACCGCCGGCGGTCCAGGCCAGCATCACAGTCGCGTTCACGTGATGCGTTCGTCGACGACCCGGCGCCGCGCGAAAGTCCCTTTCGTCACATCAAGACGTGCCCAAAGTCACATGGCAAATCAGCCTTGCCTGCGTATGCATCGGTTCCAGCGGAGCGTATCCGGGCGATGGAGGGCAAATGGGGATGGTGCGGCGCTGGAGTCCCGACGAGGACCGCAAGCTTGAGGAACTCGCCAAGGCCGGCAAGAACGCCTTTGATATCAGCAACGAACTGACTCGCAGTACCTCGGCCGTGCGCCGGCGGGCCGAGGTTCTGTCGATCCTTTTGACGGCGAAAGCCTGGCGGGCACGCCCGTCGCACGTCGCCACGCATCTCGAACGCGTCGCCATCGACGCGATCAGGACGGGCCGCCCGTTTCCCGCAGGTGTTGGTCCGAGCACGCTTGCCGGGATGCTCGACAAGGGTTGGATCGTCCCGGAAGGACCGCGGACGTATCGCGTCACTGATGCCGGCACCGAGGCGGTGCGCCGCAAGATACCGAGCAGTTGACGGCGGGCCGCGTCACGTCGCAGCCATGATGTGTCGTGGGTTATGCATGGGCCGGCCTGATGTTCGTCTCGGCGGCGGTCAACGCCTTCGTCGCGCTGACCTCAAGCGTCGCGACATGGGCCATGGTGATGCCGATCTTCGGCATCGTGAGCAAGGTGGTGGTCTTTCTCGCCGGATTTGCTGCCATGCGCCTCACCGCGAGGCGGCGGATACGCGTGATGCCCGCGCTGCAACGCGATGCGCTGCCGGCTGCGACAGGAAGAGCTTAGTTCCCGCCACGCAGAACCGCGTAGGCAGGGTGCGCCGGAAGGCGTACAATCGCGTGGTCCTTCGCAGTCAAGGTGACGTGGAGGTGGCCATGAAATATGTGCTGCTTGGCAATCTGAGCCCGGAATGGGCGAGCAGGCAATCGGATCGGATCGGCAAGGCCAAGGCAAAGCTCGACAAGCTCGGCATCAAGATCGAGTCGATCCACTACACGCAGGGCTACTACGATTTCGTCGACATCGTCGATGCCCCGAACCAGGAGGCGATGCTTGCGTTCTCGGTCTGGTACGCGGCCCAGGGTCTGGGACGAATCCAGAGCATGCCGGCCTTCGACGTAAAGAGCTTCGAAACCGCGATCAAGGACGCGGGCTAGGCGCCCCGTGGTGGCTCGCGGGTCCGCGCACGTGCGCGCCACGTGCCGTGCAGCCGCGCGCCATCGCGCCTGAAAGAATCAATCGTGCCAAGCCCCGTGCAGCCGTGCCCGATCCGCGCTAGAGTGGCGCGAGCGGGGGCTACGCGTTGCAACGGAGGTCCTCCATGAAAGTCAAGGACGTGATGCACAAGGGCGTCGAGTGGGTTGGCCCCGACACGCCGCTCGCTGAAATCGCGAAGCTGATGCAAGGACACGACGTCGGGTGCATTCCGATCGGGGATAATGATCGGCTGATCGGGATGGTGACGGATCGCGACATCGTCTGCAAAGGCCTCGCGCGCAAGGACTTCAACGCCGCGCGGATGACCGCGCGCGACGTGATGACCGAAGGAATCCACTGCTGCCGGGACGATGACGATCTGGCAAAGGCGGTGCACCACATGGACACGCTGAAGGTCCGCAGGCTGCCGGTGATCAACAAGAGCAAGCGGATGGTCGGCATGATCAGCATGGGCGACGTCGGCCAGTATGCCGTTGCCGAGCTTGTCACCGAGCATGTGAAGAGCGTGTCGGCGCACCACCATTGAGGGCAAATTCGATCTGCCGCGGACATGACCGGCAGATCGGCTGGCATCGTGGTCTGCAAAACCGACGGTGCCGAACACCACGGCCGATGCGGAGGACGCTCTCGCGTCGCCGGGGCGTCATGATGGCCCGCCGGGGCGTCCCCTCTTCAGAAGGGAGGAGGCAATGATCCACGCGACCTGCCACACTGCCGATAACGTCGTCTGTCTCGAGTTCGACGCCACACCCTGGTTCAGCGAGGCCGAACCCCCAAGCATCATCGGTCTCGCCCAGCATGGGTGGTCCAGCGCCGCGATCGCGGAATCCCTCGAGCACCGACGCGGATACGAGCGCCTGCACGAGCTCATTCAGTATGCGGCCCAGCGACTGCAGCCGGAATCCCTGGAGGACGTGACCTGGGACACCTTCGCGTGCGTGGTCGACGGACCTGAGGCCATGGCCTGGCTCGCGACAAATCGGCCCGACATTGCGGCCCGGATCCCTGCTGAGGTCCGGCAGCCTGCGTAAGGGCCGTCGGCTTTCGGTGCCGGCTGTCATGCCGCAGCGAAGCTTGCGAGTGGAGAAACCGCGATGCGCTATCGTCTCGCTTTCGCTGTTGTGTCGGTGATGGCGTTGCTGGTTGATCCCATCGACGCCGTGTCGCAGGACATGCTGCGCAGCGTCGACCTCGACAGCCCGGACATGTCGACATCGGACATGACGCGTGCCGAAGTCGAGGCGCTGCTCAAGGCGGCGCCTCACGACCCCGCCGACTCGCGCACTGCGGATCTGGAAGGCAGGCGGCTGTCGCACCTCGATCTTTCGGGCCTCGACTTCTCCGGTCGGAGTCTTCGCCTCGCCAAGCTCAACGGTGCGAACCTGAAGGGCGCGCGGTTCGATGGTGCCATCCTCAACCAGGCCTGGATGATCGATGCCGACCTGACCGAGGCGTCCCTGGTCAAGGCGTCGCTGCTCGGCACGCAAATGCAGCGTGCCAAGCTTGGCGGCGCCGATCTGAGCAACGCGCGCATCACCGCTGATCTCTCCGGCGCCAGCCTGATCGGGGCAAGGCTTGCGGGCGCCGATCTCAGCGCCGACATGCGCAACCAGTCGATGGGCTTGATGCGCGGCGTCCTGAGATCCGCCGATCTCAGGAATGCGGATCTCTCCGGCGCCAACCTCGCGCGCGCCGATCTCGAATTCGCCGGCCTCAAGAACGCCAATCTGGCGGATTGCAACCTCAGCCGAGCCGACCTTGCCGGCGCGGATATGTCGGACGCCAATCTCGCGCGCGCCGATCTTACCGACGCCGACCTCGCATCGGCCCTGTTGCCGCGCGCGACAGCGCTGGCCGAGGCGCGCAATCTGGACAAGGCCCGGAACATGAACCTGGCGCGGCGCCCGGACTAGGGTAGGGCCGATGACGGATTGCAACGCTCGGGCGCTAGACCTAGATTGAGGAGAGAACCACGTGGCCGCTCATCGTGCGGCGAGGTCGACCTCACGCTGGACGGTTCCATTTCAGCATCGGAGGTCGAGCCATGACCATTGCTCCCACGCTCCGCAACTATCTCTCCAGTGAGAACATCCAGTACGACGAGATCCCCCACGATCCGACGATGACGTCCGCGCGCACGGCCGAGGCGTGCCATATCTCGGGCGATCGTCTCGCCAAGGGCGTCGTCTTGCGACGCGACGGCGGCTACATGCTCGCGATCGTGCCGGCATCCCACCACCTCAAACTTCCGGATTTGAGGACACGACTCGGCGAGGATATCGAGATGGCCAGCGAAACCGAGATCAATCGGATCTTCGCGGACTGCGCGCCCGGAGCCGTTCCGGCCACCGGCCGGTGCTACGGGCTCGATCTCATCGTCGACGACAGCATCGAGACGCAGCCGGAGGTCTATATCGAGGCCGGCGATCACGCGACGCTGCTCCGTTTGACGCATGCAGAGTTCACGCGCCTGACGGCCAACGTCCCGCATGGACGTTTCAGCGTGCACGACTGACGCGGCATCGCTTGCCAGGTGATCCGCCGGCCGCGCCGTCTTGACATTGCGTTGCAGCCGCGGTTGAATTGAATTCAATTCAGTTTTGAGATCAGACATGTCTGCCACCGGCATCGGGACGCGGGAGCGGTTGATCCGCGCGGCCGAACAGGAGCTCATTTCCGGCCACGGCCATCTGGAGATGCAGGCCGTTGCCAGGCGGGCGCAGGTGTCCGTCGGGCTCGCCTATCACCATTTCGGATCGAAGGCCGGTTTGATCGCGGCCGTTGTCGAGGACTTCTACAGCCGCCTCGACGAGGGGGCGTTCAGTGGCGCCAGCCTGCGCGCGGACAGCTGGGCAGGCAGGGAAAGGGAGCGGATCGGCGCCTATGTCGCGTTTCACTATGCCCACCCCTTTGCGCCGCTTGTCATCGGGGCATTGAGCCGCGCGCCTGAAGTGCTTGACGTCGAGAGTGCCTTCACCAGCCGCCAGCTCGCGGCCGGTGCGCGGATGATCGCGGCGGCACAGCGCGACGGCGTCGTTCCCGACGACATCGATCCCGATCTCACCATCGCGCTGATGATCGGCGGCATTCGCCAGGCGCTGATCGGCGCGCTGATGCGCGACCGGCGACCCGATCCTGCCAGGCTCACCGACGACATCTGGGCCTTCATGGCGGCCGCCCTGCGCCTGACCGCGCGCGCGAAGGCGAAGGTTCGGGGCAGCAACAAGGTCGCCTGACATTCAGCAACCGCCAACCGCATGGCACCAGAGGTCTTGTTGTGTTGTTCAACCCGCACGATTTCCACACGCCGCGATCGTCCTACAGCAGGGAAGACTTGCTCAAGTCAGGCGAGGGCGGCTATTTCGGCCCCGGCAATGCGCAGTTGCCGGCGCCGCCGATGCTGATGATGGACCGCATCACCGAGATCAGCCTGGACGGCGGCGAGTTCGGCAAAGGCCACATCATCGGCGAATTGGACATCACGCCCGGCCTCTGGTTCTTCGCGTGTCACTTTCGTGGCGACCCGGTGATGCCGGGATGTCTCGGCCTCGATGCGATGTGGCAGATCATCGGCTATTGGCTCGGATGGTCGGGTTCGCCGGGCAAGGGCCGCGCCGTCGGCGTGGGCGAAGTGAAGTTTCGCGGACATATCACGCCGGATATCAAACGCGTGCGCTATGAGGTCGACATGCGCCAGGTCCGGCGCGGCAGGCTGGCGCTCGGCATCGCGAACGGCCGCGTGTTTGCCGATGACGCCTGCGTCTATGTCGCGCGCGACATGCGGGTTGGGCTGATCATGCCCGCAACCTGAGTTATCGCATCCTGTCGCGAGCGCGGTGAACCGGTCGGCCGTTATGCGAGGCCTTTCGGAATCATGCCCGGCAGGCGGCCGCGCCAGAAGGCGCGCAGTGCGTCGGCCAGGTCGCGCGGATTGTCCTCCTGAACGTTGTGGCCGGCGCCGGCGATGGTGACCCACCGCCCGTCGGGGAAGCGCGCCGTGAAGTCACGGGCCGCGTCTTCGGTGACGATCAGGCTTTCGCCGCCCCTCACCAGCAGGAACGGCGCGACCATCTCCGCGACACGCGCCTCGAAGCCGGCGAGATGGTTCAGGATCGCGGGAAAGTCCGTCGGACGGCGCTGGTCCCGCTTCCACACCAGGCGCCCGTCGTCGCCGCGCTTCAGGAGGGTGCGCATCCGGTATCGAAGCCGCTCCGGATCGCTCCTCGGACTGACGGCAAGCGCCATCGCGACCACTTCGTCCACGGTCGCCGCGCCAGGAAAACCCGTCATGAAGGCTCGCATTCGCGCCGTCGCGGCGAACACGGGGCGTGAGATCACATCGACCATCGCGAGGCTTTCGGTGCGGTCCGGGTGGCGCAGCGCGAACTCACAGGCCGCCGTTCCACCGAGCGACATGCCGGCGATGTGCGCGCGTTCGAGCGCCAGTCCGTCGAGCACCGCGACGACGTCGGTCGCGTAGCTTGTGATGGAGTAGTCGTCGGCCCATTCGCTGGCGCCGTGGCCGCGCATGTCGAGCGCCACGAGCCGGAAGTCGGACCGCAGCGCCATCGCGACAAAGTCCCAGGTGCGGGCGGTGAGCGCGCCGCCGTGCAGCAACACCGCCGGCGGTCCGAGGCCGCCCCAATCGAGCGTGTGGATGCTGGGTCGGTCCGGCGTGCGAAAGCTCCGCGAACGCGGTGGCGCGAGGTCGGTCGAGGCAATGCCGAGCCGATCCGCTATTGTCGCCAGCGCCTCGGGATGCAAATCGTCCATGACAAATCTCTTACTTAGGGTACCCTAAGTAATGCCCATGAACCGCAGGATGTCAATGGCCACGCGACAACGTCGAACACCGCAAGCGGCGAAGTTCGCAATCCTCGATGCCGCCGAGCGGCGACTGCACGACGAGGGGCCCGACGGCGTGCGCATCCAGCGCATCGCCGCGGATCTCGGCATCACCGACGCGGCGATCCACTACCATTTCGGCACCCGCGAGGCGTTGATGGACGCGCTCCTGCGCCGCACCGGACGCCGGCTGGTGGATGACATTGCGGCGACCATCGAAGGCTGGGCGCCGGACCAGATCGACGTCGCCGCGCTCGGCCGGTTGTTTCAACGCGCCTATGCGGACGAGCGGGCCGCCAGGCTCGCGCTCTGGCTGAGCCTCGCCGGCTGGCAGCCAAAGGGCTCAGGCATGCTCAAGTCGCTGGTCGAGCGCGTACATCGCGCGCGGGCTGAAGCCGCGCGGAAAGCGGGCAGGGCCGCGCCACGGTTGTCCGACACCCAGTACGCTATCGCTCTCCTGAGTGCGGCTCACATGCATGCGGCGATGTCAGGCAAGGCCTTGCTGGCGAGCGTCGCCGAGGATCCCTCCGGCCTCGACCAGCGCGACTTCCTCGACTTCGCGGTCGGGTTGATCGCGCGCCATCTTGCGGAGAGTTGATCCTGGCCTCGGCATAGCACCGGAGGGCGCTGTGCTAGGGTCGCGGGATCATCGCAAGGGAGGCTGACCCGATGTACATCGCAGGATTCGTGATTCCCGTGCCCGCGGACAAGATGGAAGCCTATCGCAAATGGGCCGAGAACGGCGCGGCACTCTTCAAGGAGTATGGATGCATCGAGATCGTGGAGTCCTGGGAAGACAACGTCCCCAGCGGCAAATACACCGACTTCCGCCGCGCCGTCGATGCAAGGGACGGCGAGAAGATCGTCTTCTCGTGGCAAGTGTGGCCCGACAAGGCGACGCTCGACGCGGCCGAAGCAAGCATGCACGACGACAAGCGCTTCGAGCCGAAGGGCGAAATTCCGTTCGACCCCAAGCGCCTGATCCTAGGCTGCTTCAGCCCAATCTTCACGATGGGCCGCGCGGGGTGATGTTGGAGCTGCCGAGCTACTTCGCCGGCAGCGCCTTCACGTAGCGCGGTCCGGTCGCAACCGGCGCGGCGGCGGGGCTCAGATCGACCGTGAAGCCGACCTTCAGCACGTCGTCGTCCCGACGGAAATTGTAGTTGAAGAACGGCGAGGCTGTCGGCGTGTTGAAATTCGCGTCGCCCCACCAGGTGTGCTGGTATTCCGCAAACAGCGACACCGGATGACCGTAGCCTTGCAGGAACGCCGGTTGCCAGGCGCCGCCGACGCCGAGCGTGCCGCCGGCGACCCATGCCGATTGCGAGCTCGACACCGGGATGAAGTTGATGTTGAGCGTCTCGTTCAGCACGCTGACGCCGGCGATGCCGTAGAGCCAGACACCGGCGCCGAGCTGCGGGCCGGCCTTGACGCCGAAGGTGCCCATGAACTTCGCGGTGGTGCCGAGATAGCTGCCGCCGGCAAAGGTGTGATTGACCGGCGCGTCGATGAAATCGAACGAGGCGAACGGGCTGACGATCACGTTGTTCGCCCACGGCGCGAACCTGTAGCCGATCAGAAAACCGCCGCCGACGGGATCGGCGCGATCGCTGAACTGGTTTGTCACCATGTCGGTCGCAGCCAGCCGCTCGGTCGAGCGCACCCAGCCCCAGTTCTTTACCAGCTCACCGCCGAGGTAGAGGCCTGAGGAAGCGACTTGTATTTCAGTTCTCACCGATGGCGTGGTGGCGTGTTGCGGCGGTGATGGGCAGGGCACACGAACAAAATTCCGGCCCGTCTTTGGGTTGAAGGCGGAATTGCCTCCGCCGATCTGGAGTCCTGAGTGAAGATGCCCTCCGTCTTCGTAAAGCGCTCCGCCAGGAATCGTCGGAACACACATTCCCGTCTTGGTATCGATCCAAGCCCCGTCCTCGCTCCGCGCAAAATTCCGGCCGGTCTTTGGATTGAACGCGTAGTTGCCTCCACCGACTTGAAGTCCTGAGTGGAGCTCCCCACCGTCTTCGTAGAGCGCGCCGCCGGGAATGGTAGGTACCGGCTTTCCTGTTTTCGCATCGATCCAACACGCTTCTTTGCAGGAGCTTTGTGCGAACGCCGTCCCGACCAATGCATTGCCGAGGAGTGCTTGGATCAGTACGCACAATCCCAGCAATTGTGCTTGCCGCAGAGTCACGACCATCTGAGACGCCCCCAAAAGTAGGTCAAATCGACCGTGCCCGCACCCAAGTTGGCAATTGGCTGCGGTCCACCCCGTGCCTCTCCCGGTCGCTTTCTGCCATCGCCGCGCACACCGACCGTGGAAAATCGCGAAATGACGCCCCCGTCCATGATCACGCCCCCCGCGTGTGCTAATTTGTCGCGGCCACTAGCTGGGATGTCAAACGCGTCCGGAGCTGCCGGCACGGAATGTCGACATGTGTAACCGGGGCGCCACAGGCCGTGGCGGTACTGGGCCTTCCGGCCTTGCCACGATCGGGCACGAAGCGCGCTGGTTGCGGCTCAATGAGCGGAGCAACGTCCGATGAGATATTTCCTCAATGCGGCCAAGCTGCTGCTCCTCGACCTGGCGTCGACCATTTGCTTTCTCGTTGTGTTTCTGCTGACGCACAACACGATCCTTGCGGTCGGCCTCGGCATCGCGCTGGGGCTCGTCCAGATCGGGACGCAGTTTGTTCGCGGCAAGCCGATCGAGACCATGGAGTGGCTGAGCCTGTTCCTAATCGTCGCTGCCGGCACCGCGACGCTGCTCACCGACGACCCGCGCTTCGTCTTGTTCAAGCCAAGCGTGATCTACGCGATCGTCGGCGTCGTGATGCTCAAGCCCGGCTGGATGAACCGCTATTTGCCTGATATCGCAAAGGCTGTCGTGCCCGACGTCGCCGTGGTCGTGGGCTTCGTCTGGTCGGGGTTGATGTTCGTTTCGGCAGCGGTGAATGCGTTTGTCGCGCTGACCTTCAGCGTCGCGACATGGGCTGTGGTCATGCCGATCTTCGGCATCGTCAGCAAGCTGGTGGTCTTCCTCGCCGGATTTGCCGCCATGCGCATCATCGGCCGGCGCCGCGTGCGCGCCATGCCCGCGGTCGAACGCGACGCGCTGTTGGCTGCGACGGGGCGGGCGTGACGGCTCGACCCTGGCTGGCTTGGGGCCGGCCGCAGCCGTCTCCAATGGAGGAGATAGCGACGTGGCACCTCCTTCGGATTGCCACGCCCATGCGACCGCCTCGGCGCTTCGATCCCGATCGCCCGCGCTAATGCTATGGCAGATGTGCGGCTTTGCGCGCAGCTGCAACCCAGTCCGTGACGTTGTCCGAGTTCAAGATCGCATCTTCCCAAGCACTCTTGGCGGCCGCCAACCGCCCGCCGAACTCGCCGAACGCGAGCTGGCCGCCTTTGCCGCATGCGTGATCGATCTCGAGTTGGAGCTTGAGAAATTCCTCGGCCGCCTTCCGCACCTTGCCGAGGGTATGCAATCGCTCCGAGATCGACCGGCCGCGTTGGGTCGTCTTCGGCGCGGCCTTCTTCGGGGCCGGCTTGCGCTTCTTCGCGGACTTGGCGGCCTTCGTCGTCTTCTTGACCACCGACCTCTCCTCATGTTCGGCCGGTCGGGCTACAGGCCATTTTTCAGCGGGCAGCCTACGGGTGGTGCGGTTCGCCCGCGCATGCCGGCCTCAGGTCTCCAAGGGGGCGCACTTGCCATTCCCATCGACGGAGGGTTGCGTCCGCCGAGGGGGCAGGGGCATGCTTGAGAATAGGTGGAAATCCGACGCAACAAGCGCAACACAATGAGATCGGAAATTTTCAACTAACCCACTGATATCATTGGCGCGTATGATGCTCCCCATTGCAGCAGGACGTACAGAGGTGAGCTGGCAACTTTGATTGTGCTGTTCACGGACTTCGGGTTGCACGGCCCGT
>NZ_JBHMET010000255.1:80000-114567 GCF_042430365.1 Bradyrhizobium erythrophlei | reverse complement strand
TGATCTCAGCTCCAGCCGCCGCGCCAGCGTTTCTACACGGCCTGTTTCGCCAGGACGACGGTGAAGGTGTGGCGCGCTTTGCTCTCAACAACTCACAGGTCCGCATTCTCGCGACATGAATCGTCCGAGGCTTGCTCTTCGTTCCGCCCTCTCCTCTCGCAGAGGGCGCAGGGAAAGCCGGGTGCCGATTGCACCCATGGGCCCTGTGCAACAAAAAGCACATAGGACCACAGGTGAAACCGGAAACACGCCGGCTTTCCCTGCGCGATGGTTTTACGGCTTATATCGTGCTCTCCCCGGCGAGACCGGGCTTGTGTCACCGTCTTCGCAAAAGGACTTCGCGTCTTGCGAGGAGACACCTGCCACTGGGGCGTCAGGACCACACGACTTCACCGTCCGTTTCACGCGCGCTCGTCGGCCGCACGATCAACGTCCACCGCATCTCACCGCAACACTCGTGACGATCGCGACGCGCCCCTCGATCGGGTGAGACGGGCCAATTCATACACCAAGTCGCCCTTCCGATAAACCGAAATATTTTTGCTGAGGGGGCTGGACAAGACCCCCAACTCAATGCCGCTGAACCAGGATTCAGTTTGTAGGGCGGATCTGCCCCACTCGTTCCGTCACGTCAGATGCCGGACGATCGCAAGCCCGGCGACCAGGCCGGCGATCGACAGCACCACCGAGCCGAGCACGTACAGCGCCGCAAGCCCAAGCTCGCCGCGTTCGTACAGCAGCACAGCGTCGAGCGAGAAGGCGGAGAATGTGGTGTAGCCGCCGAGGATTCCCGTCATCAGGAACAGCCGCCAGTGCTGCGAGGCCTCGCCCTTGAAGGCGAGGTAGCCGGCGATCAGGCCCATCACGGTCGAGCCAGTGACGTTGATGATGAAGGTGCCATACGGAAACGCGGTGCCGATGCAGCGCGCGCAGGTGACGTTGATCAGATGGCGCAGGCTTGCGCCGAGGCCACCGCCGAAGAAGACCAGAAGATAGCTTGCCGCGTTACCCACCAATGCCCCCGATGGTGTGGTGAAGTGGAGGCGCATTCGCCGCACACTCAAATTTTCACCCACCCCTGAAAGGGGAGGGTCGACGCGAATGAAATGAGCGGCGGGGCGGGGTCACAGTCTCTCAGTTGAGAGACTGCCCGTGTTGAGGGATGACCCCTCCCCGGTTCGCATTCCGCTTCGCTGCATGCGAACCGACCCTCCCCTTTCAGGGGAGGGTGAAGAAAGCCGTCGTCGGAATGACGGCTACGCGATCAGCCGACCTTGCCGAACAGCTCGTCGACATAGTCCCAGTTGACGAGGCTGTCGACGAACGCCTTCAGGTAATCCGGACGGCGGTTGCGATAGTCGATGTAGTAGGAGTGCTCCCAGACGTCGACGCCGAGGATCGGCACCGCGCCGTGGACCAGCGGATTCTCGCCGTTCGGCGTCTTGGAGATTTCGAGCTTGCCGCCCTTGACCTGCAGCCAGGCCCAGCCGGAGCCGAACTGACCGACGCCGGCGGCGGCGAAATCGGTCTTGAACTTCTCGAAGCCGCCGAGATCCTCGTTGATCTTCTTTTCCAGACGGCCGGGCAGCTTGCTGCCGCCGCCATTCGGCTTCATCCACTTCCAGAAGTGGATGTGATTGTAGTGCTGGCCGGCGTTGTTGAAGACGGCGGCATTCTTGCCGAACGACTTCTTCACGATGTCTTCGAGGGACATGTTCTCGAATTCAGTCCCCTTGATCGCATTGTTACCGTTGGTCACGTAGGCCTGGTGATGCTTGTCGTGGTGAAACTCCAGCGTTTCCTTGGACATATAGGGCGCAAGGGCGTCGTGGGCGTAGGGAAGATCGGGAAGCGTGAAGGTCATGGGTGATGTCCAACAGTGGTGGGAGACTACACTTAACGAGACCTCCTTATAGAAGGTTCCATCGCGCTTAAACACCGCATTTTCGGATGCGCGCCCCGCCGCGGCGTGTATGACAGATCGACACAGCCGAGGGGCGGAAAACATGAGCATCGAAATCGACGTCCTCAACGGAGACGCGTCCTGGCCGCGCGCCGAACCGCTGCACCGGGCGGTCTGGGGCCGTCATCTCGTGGAAAAGCAGCCCTGGGCGTATATCGAATGGGCCAATGCCGATTTGCGCGTCCTGATCGACGCCCCCGACGACAGCAGGCTTGCCTGCCATGTCGGCGTCTATTTCCGGACCGTCACCTGGAATGGCCACAAGGTGCATATCGGCGGCATCGGCGGCGTCGCCACGCGCGAGGACTGCCGGCGCCGCGGCTATGCCAGCCTCGCCATCGATGCCGCGGTGCAGACCATGCGCGCCAACGAGGCGGTAAAATTTGCTCTCCTGGTCTGCGAGCCGCACAATTTCGCCTTCTATTCTGCGCGCGGCTGGCATCCTTTCACCGGCGAGATTTATTGCGAGCAACCCTCGGGGCAGATCCGCTTCGAGGCGATGACGCCGTTCGTCTACGACATCGTGCGCGCCCCGCGGCAGGGCAAGATCGACCTATGCGGCCTGCCATGGTGACCCCTGCGCCGGCGGCGGTGGCGAGGGTCGAGTTGAGTCCGTAGGATGTCGATCATCATTTATTGACCGCGAGCGCGTTGAATTGACGTCGAATTGCACCCGCGAAGGGACTGCACTCCCTCTCCCGCTTGCGGGGGAGGGCTGGGGTGGGGGCTCTCTCCACGAGTCGTATCGTGGAGAGAGCCCCCACCCGCCACGCGCTGCGCGCGCGTCGGCCTCCCCCGCAAGCGGGAGAGGCAAGGCGAACTCGCGGACAAGCTGATCAATTGCCCTTCCGATATGTGTGAGCCTCTGACGCATGACCATTGATGCTCCGATCGACGTGCGTCCAGCCGCCGCTGCGCCCAGAGCCGCGCTGGCCAACCCGCTGTTGACCGCGCCGATCCTGCCGACGCTGCTCAAGCTTGCGATCCCCAACACCATCGCGATGTTCGGCTCTACGCTGGTCGCGGTGGCCGAGACCTCCTATATCGGCCGGCTCGGCACCGAGCCGCTGGCGGGCATCGCGCTGGTGTTTCCGTTCGCGATGCTGACGCAGATGATGTCGGCGGGCGCGATGGGCGGCGGCGTCTCGTCGGCGATCAGCCGCGCGCTCGGCGCCGGCCATCGCGACCGTGCCGCCGAGCTGGCGCTGCATGCCGCGATCATCGGCGCTTGCGCCGGACTGTTCTTCACCGTGATGATGCTGGGATTCGGCCGCAGCTTCTACACGCTGCTCGGCGGGCGCGGCGGCGTGCTCGACCAGTCGATGCACTATTCGCAGGTGCTGTTCTCCGGCGCGATCTCGATCTGGCTGGTCAACACGCTGGCCTCCGTGGTGCGCGGCACCGGCGACATGCGGACGCCGTCGCTCACGTTGATCGCGGTCTCGCTGGTCCAGATCGCGGTCGGCGGCGTGCTGGGCCTCGGGCTGTTCGGCGCACCGAGCCTCGGCATGCGCGGCGTCGCGGCCGGCCAGCTCACCGCGTTCACGCTCGGTGTCGTCTTCCTCGCCTGGTATCTCCTCAGCGGCCGCAGCCGGCTGAAGCTCGATTTCGCCGCCTTCCGCTTCCAGCGCGGCATGTTTCTCGACATCCTGAAAGTCGGCGCGATGTCCTGCCTGTCGCCGCTGCAGAGCGTGCTGACGATCCTGATCTTCACCAAGATCCTAGCGGGCTTCGGCACCGAAACGCTCGCCGGCTATGGCATGGGCTCGCGGCTGGAATTCCTCCTGATCCCGATCGCCTTTGCGGTCGGCGTCGCGTCGGTGCCGATGGTCGGCATGGCGATGGGTGCGGGGCTCGTCGCACGCGCACGGCGGGTGACATGGACCGCGGCGGCGGTCGCGAGCCTGGTTGTCGGATTCGTCGGCATCGTCGTCGCAATCAAGCCCGCGCTATGGATATCGCTGTTCACCGGCGATCCCGGCGTCACCGCCGCCGCCTCTTCCTATTTCGCCCTGGCGGGCCCCGGCTTCGGCTTCTTCGGTATGGGGGTCTGCCTTTACTTCTCCTCGCAAGGCGCGGCGAGGGTCGGCGGTCCGGTGCTTGCCGGAACGATTCGGTTGCTGATGGTCGGCATTGGCGGCTGGTGGCTTGCCGCCTCCGGCGCCCCGGCATGGACGCTGTTCGCCCTGGTCGGCGCTGCGATGGTGGTCTTCGGTCTCGCCACCGCGCTGACGATCAAATTGACCCGCTGGGGACAAACGTGACGCGCCAGGGTGACTTGTCGTCGCGCTTTAGGTCGTTGTTCGAGCATGATCTTTCGGAGATTAGCCATGCGCTTTGCGCAAACGCGATCGTTCGGGTCCGGATCATGCCCTGCTGATCGCAGGAATATGACATTGCAGAAATCATCCGACTTGATATGCAGGCGCGCTCTCCGGGGAATAAATCATGGCCTGCCGATTCGGATATGTTGTCGCAATCATTGTGGCGATGCTCACTGCGTCAGCCGCGCATGCGCAAGGCGCGCCTGAGCCGACGGGGGTCTGGCAGACCCAGGCGGGCGACGCCCGCGTCAAGGTCTCGAAATGCGGCGGTGGCCTCTGCGGCGTGGTCGTGAGCCTGCGCGCCCCGATCGATCCCGCCACCGGCAAGCCGCAGGTCGACAACAAGAATCCGAATCCATCGCTGGCTCACCGGCCGATCGTCGGCCTGCCGCTGTTCTCGGGCATGCAACCCGTCGCCGCCAACAAATGGCAGGGCCAGATCTACAATGCCGACGACGGCGGCACCTATGCCAGCAGCGTCACCGTGACCGGCGAGAGCACGCTACGCGTCGAGGGCTGCGTCGGCGCGCTGTGCGGCGGCGAGACCTGGACGAAGGTGCGATAGGTCGAAGCAAGATCTCCCGTCTCCCTCGCCCCGCTCTTGCGGGGAGAGGGTTGGGGTGAGGGGCTCCCTCCGCGAGCGAGCCGAGAGTTGAGACCTGTACCCCCTCACCCGGATTGCTGCGCAATCCGACCTCTCCCCGCAAGCGGGGCGAGGTAGCCCTACGCCGCCATTGCCTTCAATGCCGTCGCCGCCGAGGCGTAGCCGCCGCGGGCCCCGTCGACGAAATGGACGTGGTCGGAGCGCATCACCGACGGTGTGAAGCAGGTCATCATCGCCGCATCCTGTTCATGCAAGCCGTAGCGCACGACGCCTTGCGCGGCCGCGGCCACGAGGCGTTGCTCGAGCTCGGCGGCGAGCTCCGGCGTGCAATCCAGGATCATACGCAGGCCGTCGTCAAACTTGCGGAAGTCGGAATTCTCGACCACTTGCTGCAGATAAAGTTCTGGCGCGAACTTGCCGACCTTGAGGCCGAGGCGAAACACGACATAGGCCCAGAACGCAAAACCAAGCACCGCGACACGCCGCATGGCAAGTGATCCGCCGTACCGCTTGGCGCGCGCTTCGTAATCGATCCCCTGCGGCGGAAAGCGCAGCGGCGGGCCGCCCTGCGGCACCGGCCGTCCAGCATCGGGGCTCTTCTCAACCCGCACGACGATGTCCTCGATCACCTTGCGGAAGGCTGCCGGATCGGCGCCTTTCGCCGGCAGCACCAGCACGGAGAGAATGACGCCCCGCGCGGACGGCATTTCCTCGAAGCGGCAGGACAGGCCGGACAGGTCGGGCTGCGTGCCCGGCGGCGCCGGATCGACCGCGAACTCGCCGCGCTTCATTGCGGCGTCGGCGTGCGCGAGACCGCCGCCGGAGAACATCGCATAGGACAGATTGGCCGACGGCCCGAAACGCGCGACACGGACGTCGGCGCCCGCCGCGCGGATCGCGGCGACCGGCACCAGCGCGACCCGCATCACGAGCTCGAGGTCATCGCGGACCCAGGTCGCGGTGGCCGCCAGCGCCTCGCGTGCTCGGTCGAGATCGGCCGGCGCGATCGCGAAACTCGCGCCGTCGCCGCCGAACACGAAGGGGAATTCACGGCCATCGAGCGCATTGGTGACGGAGGCGATCACGGCGGCGCCCGCCATGTTGACCGCCTTGTAGCGCTGCGCCGCGATCGCCTTGGTCGATTCCACGATATCGGCGACGCCGACGGTCCAGTCGTCCGGCAGGGGCGCATACAGCGCCGGGTCCATCAGGCTCGCAAAGCCGCGAAAGACCGGAATGCCGCCGTAGAAGATCTCGCTGCCCGCAGCCGTCATGGTGATCCGCGTCCACCTGCTCACGGCAATGATCTAGCAGATACGAGTGATTTTGGAATCGGGTTCGTGGGGTCGCCGCATGCGCGCCGCCACTCCACACAACCGTAGCCCGGATGGAGCGCAGCGCAATCCGGGAACGGACCATCCGCGGATACGGCGGCCCCGGATTTCGCTAGCGCTCCATCCGGGCTACCGGGCCCCTACCCCTTGGCCACTCCGCGTAGCACCAGCCCGTTGAGGCGGCTGGCGAAGGCGGCCGGGTCTTCCGGCATCTCGCCGTCGAGGATCTGCGCCTGCTCGAACAAGAGGAACGACAGGTCCTTCGCCTGCGCCGTGTCGGTGGCGACCGCCGCGACCAGCGGGTGGCGCAGATTGATCTCCAGGATCGGTTTGGTCACCGCGCCGCGGTTCTGCTGGGCGAGCAACCGCTCCAGCGCACGGTCGCGGGCATCGCCGCCGGCGACGAGACAGGACGCGCTCGAGGTCAGCCGCTGCGAGGCGCGAACGTCGGAGACGCGCTCGCCGAGCGCATCCTTGATCACGGCGATCGTGGTCGCAGCATCGGCTTCCGTCTCGGTCTTGCCGTCCTCGGCCGTGTCGTCGAGCAGCGGGATCAGGCCGAAATCGACATCGCCCTGGCTCAGCGACTTCAGCGGCTTGCCGCCGAAATCGATCGGCGCCGCGGTCCAGAACGCGTCGACCGGATCGGTGAGCAGCAGCACCTCGATGCCGCGCGCGCGGGCCGATTCAAGCTTCGGGTTGGACCTCAGGCGCTCGATGGTATCGCCGACGAGATAATAGATCTCGGTCTGGTTCGGCTTGAGGTCGTCGACATACTGCTTCAGCGAACGATCCTCGCCCGCGGTCGTGGTGAAGCGCGACAGCGCGAGGAGCTTCTCGCGCCGCTCGTGATCCTCCCACAGGCCTTCCTTGATGACCGGGCCGAACGCGGTCCAGATCTTGGCGAAGGTTGCCGGCTCCTTCTCGGCCAGCGTCTCGAACTCGGAGATCACGCGGCCGGTGACCGCTTTGCGGATCTGCGCGAGCTGCGGATTGTTCTGCAGCATCTCGCGCGAGATGTTGAGCGGCAGGTCCTCGCTGTCGATCACGCCGCGGATGAAACGCAAATAGGCCGGCAGGATCTCGGCATCGTCGGCGATGAAGACGCGACGGACATAGAGCTTGACCTTGCCCTTGCGCTCGACCTGGAACAGGTCGAACGGCTTGGTCGACGGCGCGAACAAGAGCACCGCGTAGGACTGGCGGCCCTCGGCGCGGTAATGCAGCGTCATCGCCGGCTCGTCGAAGGCGCCGGCGATCTGCTGATAGGCGTGATTGTAGTCCTCCACCTTGAGCTCGGATTTCGGCCGCTGCCACAGCGCGCTCGCCGAATTGATCTGGCGCGGCTCGCCCTCCTCCGGCACGAGCAGGATCGGGAACTGGATATGATCGGAGTATTCGTGGACGACGCGCTCGATCTGGTACTGCTCGAGATATTTGGCGGCGTCCGTCTTCAGATGCAGCACGATCTCGGTGCCGCGCGTCACGCGGGCTGCAGCCTCCTCGCTGGCAGGTGCGATCTCAAAACCGCTGCCGCCTTCGGACGACCACACCCACACCTCGTCGGAGCCGGCACGGCGGCTGGTGACGACGATCTTCTCGGCGACCATGAAGGCGGCGTAGAAGCCGACGCCGAACTGGCCGATCAGATTGGCGCCGTCCTTGGCTTCCGACAGCTTCGACAGGAACGATTTGGTGCCGGAGCGCGCGATGGTGCCGAGATTGTCGATCAGCTCGTGGCGGTCCATGCCAATGCCGCTGTCGACCACCGCCAGCGTATTGGCCTTCTTGTCCGGCACGATCCTGATCTCGGGCGGCGCACCGTCCGCGATCAGTTCGGGCCGGGCAATCGCCTCGTAGCGCAGCTTGTCGCAGGCGTCGGACGCGTTTGAGATCAGTTCGCGCAGGAAGATGTCGGTCTCGGAGTAGACCGAATGCACCATCAGGTGCAGCAATTCGGCAACCTCGGCCTGGAACGGCTGGGATTCGGCTGTTGCAGTGGTGGTCATGAGGAACTCGGGGACAATCCGTGGTGGCGGGAAAGCCCTGATATAACGCGGCCGCGCCGTGTGGCAAGGTTAGCTGCGGTCGGCGATCGCCGCGATGTAGCGCCGCACCGAGCGGTCGAACGCCGCCTTGGCGCCGTCGGCGATGTTCTTGCCCCACCAGGCGCCATAGATGCGATCGAAGGCGAGCGGCGCGACCGCGTCCGCGATCCGCCGCACCGCCGCCGCGTTCAGCGGGATGTAGTTCGGATAGCTGTACATGAAGCTCACCGAGCGGCGGTCCATCGCCACCATGGCGATGTCGCCGGTCAGAAGCGCGCCGCGGCCGTCCGCGCCGCCCCGCCAATGCAGCACGGTGGCGCCGGCGAAATGTCCGCCGGCGCGGACCAGCAGGATCTCGTCGGAGATCCGATGGCTGTCGCCCCGCCACGGCACGATCGACGGATGCGGCCGCGTCACCCACTGGGCGTCGTCGCCATGCAGATAGACCGGCGCGTCGTTGAACGCGGCGCTCCAGTCGGCGACCGCGCCATAATAATGCGGATGCGAGATCGCGATCGCCTTCAGCCCGCCGAGCGAGGCGACATGCGCGATCGCCTCAGGCGTCGCCAGCGGCACGCAGTCCCACATCACGCAGCCGCCGCGATCCGGCACCAGCAATGCGCGCTGGCCGATCGCAAACGACGGCTCGAGCGCGATCCCGACCAGGCCGAGATCGTCGCGCCAGACCAGTCTGTGGCGCTCTGCCAGCGCCTCGCGCGTCAGCCAGGCCTGCCCGGTCCAATTGACATATTGCCGCTCGTCCTCGCAGATCGGGCACGCCTTCGGCGCCGCCGCGCTTTCAGGAAATTGCGAGCCGCATTGTTCGCAGGTCCACAGGGGCATTGACGTTCACCTTCACGCTCGATCCCGGCAGCGGGCGCTCGCGGGATGCGGCGGCCATCATGGTGGCCGCTCGCGGCGAGGCGTAGCATTGCGACGGCGTTTGGTCCATCGACGCAGGCGGTCACCAGGTCGCGACGTAGGCCTGCTGCACCGCCTTGGGCTCGGTGATACCGTTCGCGATCAGGAGTTGAAGCAGGACGCGCGCCTTCTGCGGGTTGAGGTCGAGCGAGACGGCGAAGCCGAGCGTATCGTCGTTGACCTCGACGTTGCGATTGACGAAGCCGGAGCCGACGCGGGTCGAGCGGACCACGACGACGCCCTGCCTGGCCGCCGCAGCAAGCGCCTCGAGCGCGCCCTTGGACGTGTTGCCGTCGCCGACACCGGCCAGCACGATGCCCTTCGCGCCGCGCTTGACCGCGTCCTCGATCGGCGCGCCGTCCATGTTGGCGTGCGAATAGACGATATCGACCCGCGGCAGGGGTGCGGCGTCGGGCAGCTTCAGCTTCGGCGCCCTCACTGCGGCGGCCGGCTGCACGAAGCGGATCGAACCGGTATCGACATAGCCGACCGGCCCTGCGTCGCGCGAGCGGAACGTCTCGACGCTCGTGGTGTTGGTCTTCTGCGCCCAGCGCGCCCCGTGGATGGTGTCGTTGAGCACCACCAGCACGCCGCGCCCGCGCGATTCGGGGGCGGAGGCGACCTTCACCGCTTCATAGAGGTTGGCGGGACCATCGGCGCCGATCGCGGTCGAGGGACGCATCGAGCCGACCAGCACGATCGGCATGTCGGTCTCGAGCACGCGCGAGAGGAAGAACGCGGTCTCCTCCATCGTGTCGGTGCCGTGCGTGATCACGACACCATTGGCCTCCTTCTTCTCGATCGCGGCACGGATGCGCGCGACGAGGTCGAACCACACCTTGTCGTTCATGTCCTGCGAGCCGATCGCGGAGATCTGCTCGGCCGAGATCCGGGCGAGCTTGTCCATATCAGGGACGGCGGAGATGAGGTCCGCCGCGCTCACCTTGCCCGAGTCATAGGCGTTGCCGGCGCGCGCGCTGGCCTGGCCCGCGATGGTGCCGCCGGTGGCGAGCACCAGCACGCGGGCGGGATTCGCGGCCGCAGCTGTTGCACCGAGCCCGATCATGAGGACGACGGTGAGGCAGATGGAGGCCTGAATGGAACGGTTCGATCGAAGCGAATGCGGCGTCATTTTTCTCTCCGCGATTTTTGGCTTGCCTGCAACTTTCGGTTTCATGTCGCAAGATGTGGACAAAGTTGCGGCAAGCGCATCCGACCCGCACCCCGAAACCTGATGCGATCAGGCAAAAGCTTGCTAGAATGATGCGGGATGGGTGCGCCACGCGAACAGCAAATTCGCGGGTCGGAAGGGGAAACGTATCGATGGACATCAGGGCTGTCCTGCCGCCGCGCGGACGCGACTACCGGCTCGACCTCCTGCGCGGCTTCGCCAACTGGGCGATCTACCTCGATCACATCCCAAACAACGCCGTCAACTGGATCACGCAGAGGAACTACGGATTCAGCGACGCAGCCGACCTGTTCGTTTTCATCTCCGGCTACACCGCCTCGTTTGTCTATGCGCGGATGATGCTCGAACGCGGCTTCATCATCGGCGGCACCCGCCTGATCAAGCGCGCCTGGCAGATCTATGTCGCGCACGTCCTCCTGTTCGTGATCTACATCGCCGAGATCGGCTATCTCGCGCAGCGCTATCACGATCCGAATCTGGAGAACGAGTTCAACGTCGCGGGCTTCATGCACAATCCGGCCGAGACGCTCTATCAGGGCCTGATCCTGGCGTTCAAGCCGGTCAACATGGACGTGCTGCCGCTCTACATCTCGCTGATGGTGGTGTATCCCGTCGTGCTCTGGGCGATGTTGCGCCGGCCCAATCTGACGCTCGCAGCATCGTTCCTGCTCTATCTCGCCGCACGCCATTTCGGCTGGAACCTGCCGGCCTATCCGGGCGGCTCGTGGTACTTCAATCCGTTCTGCTGGCAGTTCCTGTTCGTGTTCGGCGGCTGGTTCGCGCTCGGCGGTGCGATCGAATCGATGCACTTCATCCGCTCGCGCGCCTTCCTGATGCTCGGCGCCGCCTATCTCCTGTTCGCGCTGGTGATGACGCTGGCCGGGAGCTTCCCCGCGCTCGGGCAGGCGATGCCGGCCTGGCTCTATGATGCGTTCAACCCGAACGACAAGACCAACCTCGCGCCGTATCGCGTCCTGCACTTCGTGGTGCTGGCGTTCTTCGTCACGCGGTTCCTACCGCGCGACTGGGCCGGCTACGAATGGCCGATCTTCCGCCCGATGATCAAATGCGGCCAGCAATCGCTCGAGGTGTTCTGCTTCGGCGTCTTCCTTGCCGTCATCGCGCACCTGATCCTGGTCGAAGTCTCCGGCAGCCTCTGGATGCAGATCCTGGTCAGCGCCGCCGGCATCGCGCTGATGACCGTGCTCGCCTACTACCGCTCCTGGTCGAAGCGGGTCGACAAGGCGCCGGCGAGTGCCAAGCCGGCGGTGTAGGCGCGGGAAGCATACGTATCCGCTGCACCGGGGCTCAACCTACCGCAGCGTTGCCTGTATCGGGCATTCACTGCGTTCGACCGAACTCCATTTGCATGTCGGCGGGCGAGACGCCGAACCGTCTCCGAAACGATCGGTGGAAGTAGGAGAGGTCGTTGAACCCGACCGAATAGGCGATGTCACTGACCTTTCGGCGAATGCCTGACTCGCTCAGCAGGAGCCGCCGCGCCAGCAGCAGCCGTTGCTCAAGAACGAATTCCGAGAACGTCGTCCCCGATTCCGCGAACAATCGCTGCGCCTGGCGCAGGCTGATCGCGTTGGCGCCGGCGACCTTCTCGATCGTGAGATCACCCCGGTCGAGATTCCTGAGAACGTCGGCCTTCATGAGCTCCAGCCGCGCGCCCGACAAACCGTGTCGCTCGACCAGGTCCTTCTTCTCGGCGCGATTGGCCAGCAACAGACCGACGAGATCGACGAGATGCTGCGCCGCCGCCTTCTGCCCGGCAATGTCCAGATCGCCGGCCACGTCGGCGCAGAGCCCGAAGTAGCGCACGATCATCGAACTCAGCGCCCTGTCATGCCCGAGCGCTCTCGCGAGCTGCGTCTCCGCCATTGGGGCAACCTGGAGCAGGAGACGTCGCGGCAACCGCGTCGTCGTGAAGCCTCCGGACTGGTTGAGGTCCGCGGCGCCGACGATATTCATCTCGGTGAGGCACATCTGCCCGGGCGTCAGATCGATCGCCTTGTTTCCCTGCGTGACGTGCACCGTCCCGCGTGTTGCAGAGATGAGAACCAGGTCGTCGCAACCATCGTCCAGGAGCGTGCGGGTCCGGGCAAAGCGGGCCGAACCTCCCCGCGGCGTCGCGATCACGATCGAGTGCAGCTGCGTGAACTCGTTGTGGCAATCGATGTAATCATCTTCGGCCGGGCTGACGTCGAGCCGGCAAAAGCCGCGCCAAATGTTCTCCCGCCATGCCTCGTAGGCCGGCCCCTTGGCGAGGCCGCGGTGGGAGATCGAAAAACGGTTCGGCAGCTGCGTCTCGGACATCATCCGTGCTCCGAAGGGCCGGTCAGTCAAAATGATGCGATGAACGATACTCGAATCCTGGTGGGGTTCATGTCGCGCCTGTCCCTACGCTTGGCGCGATGGTCCACGACCCCCGGTGCCGAACTGGATACCACTGCGCCGATTGCTGGTAAACATATTCACGAGATGCAATGCGATGACACGCAAGGCCGGGAATGACCGGGCTCAGCGATTTCGAGACGCGACCCTTCCGTTTCTCGACGACGCCTACACGCTCGCGCACTTCTACCTGGGCAATCAAGCCGACGCCGAAGATGCCGTCCACGAATGCTATGTGGAGGCGTTGCGCGATTTCGATAGCTTTCGGAGTCCTGCCGTCCGGCCGCGGCTGCTCGCGATCCTCAGAAACGTCTGCCATGCGAGGCTCGACCGGCGCGAAACGTCCTCTGCCCACGCGATAGCGATCGGAGAGTCCTCGCGGCCGGAGCCGCAAGCAACTGCTCAATCTGCGGTGCCCGACACGCAAAGCAACGTGACCATCCGACAGCTCATCGATGCTCTGCCTGCGCCGCTCCGCGAGATCATCGTGCTGCGCGAATCCAGCGCCATGTCATACAAGGAGATCGCCGAAGTCGCCGGCGTGCCGGTTTCAATGGTGATGTCGCGCCTCGCGCAGGCGCGCACCCAGCTGCTTGCCACGCGCAAGGCAGCGGACAGCGCCGCTGCCGACCGCATTCCCGGCGGACACGTTGCCGTTATCGATGATCAGGTCCGGCTGCGTCACCGCAGCCGCCCTCGGCGCGATGCTGAATACACGGACGGACTGAGGAGTCATCCGTCGACGTACCTGTCGACGTGACCCCGCAAGAGTGCTCGCAGCTCGCCGGTGAAAGAGATTTGGTTGCGGGGTCAGCCGCGCTGACGCTTGGTACGTCCCCGATGAACCCCGGATTGCTCTTGGGCCCTTATGGCTTCCTCCGCCACCCGGTTGAACAGCGTCGGATCGCCCATCGCATGGGACATCAGCAGTCCGCCCTGTACGGCGCTCGAAAAGACCAGCGCACGCTTTTCCGGCTCGCCTGCCCCTGATCCAGCAAAGGCCGAGATCAACCAATTTCGACAGGCAACAAAGTAGTCCTTGAGCGCCTCCCCAACGGGCTCCGGCAGGCCGGCGTGCTCAGCGGCCAATATTCCACAAAGACAAATTCCCGCCTTCGACAGCTTCCTTCTGTATGCCTCGCGCACGGCGCCAAGCTTGGCAGCCAATATTCGATCATCCTCGGCGTCGCCGAAGGCAGCCAACATTTGCTCTTGATAATTTCTCATCAAGCTGACGCCGAGATCGGCCTTCGTTGGAAAATGATAGTGCACGCTGGCGCTCTTGATCCCGACGTCCGCGGCAAGGTCACGAAAACTGAACCCGTGAAAACCGCCCCGCCGTATCCGTGCCTCGGCGGCCTTCAGAATTGCATCCCTCATCGCATCCACCAATGTCTACCTACTGATAGATACATTACTTGACAGGTATTTTGCTACGGGATTACTATCTATCTATCGATAGGTAGATAAGGATCGGCCATGACAATGTCCAACAAGGAAATCGTCCTCGAAGTCCTCAAGAGGGCCTTTATCGACCGGGATCCAACGGTCGTTGAGCAATATTTTGGCTTGAACTACAAGCAGCATAACCCGACGATCCCGGAC
Organism: Bradyrhizobium erythrophlei; assembly: GCF_042430365.1. GTDB lineage: Bacteria > Pseudomonadota > Alphaproteobacteria > Rhizobiales > Xanthobacteraceae > Bradyrhizobium > Bradyrhizobium erythrophlei. The sequence continues at coordinate 100,176 of NZ_JBHMET010000255.1, read as the reverse complement.
GGACCGTCAGCCATCGCCGGCTTGATCCCGACCCTCACCGGCCTGACCTATGAACCCGGCATGGCCGTCGCCGATGGCAACCTCGTCATGGTTCATGGCCGCTATACCGGCTGGGGACCAAAGCCGATGGTTGCGGTCGATATCTTCCGTGTTGAGGACGGCAAGGTCGTCGAACATTGGGACGTGCTGCAGGAGGAGGTTCCGGCCGCCAATACGGCGAGTGGCAACGCCATGTTCACAAAACCCTAGAGGCGCCGCGAGCGAACCGCCTGCGATATTCGGCCGGCGCAACATGCCGAACAAAAGCGCCGCGGAGAGAATCGGTATGTCGCGCCCGCGGGTGCTCTATTGCCAAGCGCAGAACACGCCTTGCCGCCTTGACACGGCTTCTGTGGCGCCGGCGCAAAGCATGGGGCGGCCACCGCGCAGTTGTGATGGGTCCACGTACGAAAAAGCCCGCCGAGAGGCGGGCTCTTCATCTCTGCCGGTCGAGATTTGGTTGCGGGGATAGGATTTGAACCTATGACCTTCAGGTTATGAGCCTGACGAGCTACCGGGCTGCTCCACCCCGCGTTAAACCGTTGCATGCCTTGCAGAAGGGGAGCCCGAGGCGGTCGGCCAACGCTTAAAAACGGCGCCGATCGATCCGTCCGGAGGGCTTCCTGAGAAGGCAACCCGGACCGAAGCCGTCGGGTGCGGGGCGTATGTATCAACGTGGCCCCGGTTTGGAAAGCCCCGCGAGCAGCTTTTTGAGGTTTTTGTGACGCGGAAATCACCGGTTTCGTTACCGGAATCGCGGATGCGGAACCTGCTCTTGCCAGAAACCGCGCAAAAGCGGAGTTTGGCGTCCAACGATACCGTCAAGAAGACGTCATCTCGGGGGAAACGACCATGGACCGGCCATTGAAGAGCCCCGGGCAGCACGCGCTCGAGGAGGCCTTCCAGCGCCAGATCGAGCTGTCGCGCAACGAGGCCGCGCCGACGCTGGAGGCGCGGCTCGACCGGCTCCGCCGGCTGCGCGCCGCGGTCACCGAGAACGAGGCGCAGTTCGCGGCGGCGTTCTCGGCCGATTTCGGCCACCGCTCGACGGTCGAGACCGTGATCGCCGAGACCATGTTGGTGCTCGGCGAGATCAAGCATGCGGCAAGACACCTCAAGCGGTGGAGCGACGAGGTGCTGGCGCGCACGGTGTCCGGCGGCGTCACCGTCAATGACTGCCTGTTCCACTTCGCGCAGGCGCACCAGCCGATGGGCGGCGTCGGCGCCTCGGGCAGCGGCGCCTATCACGGCGAATGGGGGTTCAAGACGCTGACCAAATTGAAGCCGGTGTTCTATCGTTCGCGCTTCAACCGGCTCGCCGACCTCTATCCGCCCTATGGCGCGAAGATCGCGCGGCTGGAGAAGCTGATGCGGCTGTTGTCGTAGGGCACCATCACCGTCATTGCGAGCGCAGCGAAGCAATCCATCGCGCCGCTCGGGGATAGATGGATTGCTTCGTCGCTGCGCTCCTCGCAATGACGAATAATAACTGGCAGGGGGAAACATTCATGACAGACACATTCGATTTCGTGGTGGTGGGCGCAGGCTCGGGCGGCTGCGCGGTCGCAGGACGCTTGTCGGAGGATCCGGCGACCTCGGTCGCGCTGCTCGATGCCGGCGGCAGGAACGACAATTGGGTCGTCACCACGCCCGGCGCGCTGGTGTTGATGGTCGCGGGCACGATCAACAACTGGGCCTTCAGCACCGTGCCGCAGAAGGGGCTGAACGGCCGCATCGGCTATCAGCCGCGCGGCAAGGGGCTCGGCGGCTCCTCGGCGATCAACGCCATGGTCTACATCCGCGGCCACCGCGCCGACTACGATCACTGGGCCTCGCTCGGCAACAGCGGCTGGGCGTTTGCCGACGTGCTGCCCTATTTCAAGCGCTCGGAGGACAACGCCGATTTCGACGGCGAGTATCACGGCAAGGGCGGCCCGCTCGCCGTCAACAGGCTGCGCTCCGACAACCCGATCCAGCAGACCTTCCTGCAGGCGGCGCAGGAAGGCCAGTTCCGCATCCGCGAGGATTTCAACGGCGAGGACCATGAGGGCCTCGGCATCTACCAGGTGACGCAGAAGAACGGCGAGCGCTGGAGCGCGGCGCGCGCCTATGTGCATCCGCACATGGGCAAGCGCGCGAATTTGCGCGTCGAGACGGGCGCGCAGGCGACCCGCATCCTGTTCGAAGGCAAGCGCGCGGTCGGCGTCGAATACAAACAGGGCAACGCGCTGAAGCAGCTCCGCGCGCGGCGCGAGGTGATCCTCTCCTCCGGCGCCTTCCAGTCGCCGCAGCTCCTGATGCTATCAGGCGTCGGCGACGTGGCCGCGCTCGCCAAACACGGCATCGCGAGCACGCACCATTTGCCCGGCGTCGGAGCAAACCTGCAGGATCATCCGGACTTCATCTTCGGCTACATGTCCGACAATCCGAACTTCGCCGGCATCTCGCTGAAGGGCATGCCGCGGCTGGTCCGCGCCATCCTGCAATATCGGCGCGAGCGCCGCGGCCCCCTCACCTCGAACTTCGCCGAATGCGGCGGCTTCCTCAAGACGCGGCCCGACCTCGACATCCCCGACATCCAACTGCATTTCGGCATGGCGATGGTCGACGACCACGGCCGCAAGCGCCACAGCGGCACCGGCTTCTCCTGCCACGTCTGCCTGCTCAGGCCGAAGAGCCGCGGCAGCGTCGCCCTCGCAAGCGCCGATCCGATGCGGGCGCCGCTGATCGATCCGAACTTCCTCGGCGAAACCGAGGATCTGGAGGCGATGGTCGCTGGCTACAAGACGACGCGGCGGCTGATGGAGACGCCGTCGCTGCGCGCCCTGCAGCAGAAGGACATGTTCACCGCGGACGTGCGCACCGACGACGACATCCGCAACATCTTGCGCGCGCGGGTCGACACCGTCTATCACCCGGTCGGCACCTGCAAGATGGGTGTCAACGATCCGCTCGCGGTGGTCGATCCGAAGCTGCGCGTCCACGGCCTGGAGGCCTTGCGCGTGGTCGACGCCTCGATCATGCCGACACTGATCGGCGGCAACACCAACGCGCCGACCATCATGATCGGCGAAAAGGCGGCCGATATGATCAGGGCGGAGACAAGGGCGGGGTGAGCGGCCTTAGCTTACCGTCATTGCGAGCGGAGCGAAGCAATCCATATCGCGGCATACCCGATAGATGGATTGCTTCGTCGCGGCGCTCCTCGCAATGACGATCTGAGTGCGTGGGGAACAGGTCTGACGTGGCGGGCTCCCTGGTATGCGCTCCTTGATACCTACGATTTCGGCTGGCGCAATGCCCGAGCCCTTATCAGGGCGCATGATGTTGGCTAAGCTGTTGCCATCAAAACCTTCCAGACATCACAGGGAGTGAAACCGTGGATCTCGGAATCAAAGGCCGCCGCGCCATCATCTGCGCATCGAGCAAGGGGCTGGGCCGCGCCTGCGCGATGGCGCTCGCCAATGAAGGCGTTCACGTCACACTGACCGCGCGCGGCGCGGAGGCGCTGAACAAGACCGCCGACGAAATTCGCAAAGCCCACCCCACCGTCTCCGTCACCGCGATCGTCGGCGACATCACGACGCCGGCCGGCCGCGAGGCCGTGCTGAAGGCCTGCCCCGAGCCGGACATCCTGGTCAACAATGCCGGCGGCCCGCCGCCCGGCGATTTCCGCAACTGGACCCGCGACGATTGGATCAAGGCGATCGACGCCAACATGCTGACCCCGATCGAGCTGATCAAGGCCACCGTCGACGGCATGATGGCGCGCAAGTTCGGCCGCATCGTCAACATCACCTCGGCCGCGGTGAAGGCGCCGATCGAGATCCTCGGCCTCTCCAACGGCGCGCGCGCCGGCCTCACCGGCTTCGTCGCCGGCCTGTCGCGCAAGACCGTGATCAACAACGTCACCATCAACGGTCTGTTGCCGGGCCCGTTCGTCACCGACCGCCTGCGCGGCACTGCGAAGGCGGAAGCCGAAAAGCGCGGCATCACGCCCGACGAACTGCTCGCCGAGCGCGCCAAACAGAATCCGGCCGGGCGCTTCGGCGATCCCGACGAGTTCGGCTACGCCTGCGCCTTCCTGTGCGGCGCCAAGGCCGGCTTCATCACCGGGCAGAACATCCTGCTCGACGGCGGCGCTTTCCCGGGCACGCTGTGAGGGCCGTCTGGTACGAGCGGGCGGGGCCCGCCGCCGAGGTCCTCACCGTTGGCGAGATGCCGACGCCCGAGGCCGGGCCGGGCGAGGTCCGCGTCCGCCTCGAGGCGTCCGGCGTCAATCCGGCCGATGTCGGCCGCCGCAGCGGCAATTATCGCGCGATGGAGTTTCCACGCGTCATCCCGAACAGCGATGGCGCCGGGATCATCGACCAGGTCGGCGAAGGCGTCAGCAAATTCGCGGTCGGCGACCGCGTCTGGCTGTTCAACGGCCAGCGCAACGGCCGCGCCTTCGGCACCGCGGCCGAATACATCGCGCTCGCCGACTATTTGGTGACGCCGCTGCCCGGCGACGTGTCGTTTGCAGCCGGCGCGACGCTCGGCATCCCCTGTATGACCGCGTGGTGTTCGCTGTTCGCGGACGGTCCCGTCGCGGGGCAGACCGTGCTCGTCACCGGCGGCGCCGGCGCAGTCGGCCATTACGCGGTGCAATTGGCAAAGTGGGGCGGCGCGCGGGTGATCGCGACCGTGAGCTCGCAGGTGAAGGATATGGAGGCGCGGCTCGCCGGCGCCGACATGGTCGTCAATTACCGCACCGAGGACGTCGTATCCAAGGTGATGGCGTTCACCGAGAACCGCGGCGTTGACCGCGTGGTCGACGTCGATTTCGGCGGCAACCTCGCGACCACGCTGAAGATCATGGCGCTGAATTCCACGATCGCGGTCTACGCCACCAACGGCAATCGCACGCCCGTGGTGCCAATGCGCGAACTGATGGAGAAATGCATCACGCTGCGTTCATTGTTGCTGTTCGCATTGCCGCCGCCGCTGCTCGCGGCCGCGCAGGACGACATCACCAAGTGGCTCGCATCGGGCACCCGCGTGCACAACATCGCCGGGCAATTCGCGCTCGCCGACACCGCCGCGGCCCATCTCGCCGTCGAGAAGGGCGACAAGGTGGGCACCGTGATCGTCGACTGCGCACGGTAACGAGCCACCAAACAACAAACGACAAGGGGAAACGCCGGATGCATTGGACGGTCGGCAAGGTCAGAATCACCAGGGTCGTCGAGGTCGAGACGGTCGGCAGCACGCGCTTCATCCTGCCGCTCGCCGGCCGCGAGGAGATCCTGAGCCTGCCCTGGCTCATTCCGCATTTCGCCACTGACGAGGGGCGGCTGAAAATGTCGATCCATTCGCTCTTGGTGGAGACGCCCGAGCACCGCATCATCGTCGACACCGGTCTGGGCAACGACAAGCAGGGCCGCAACGTGCCGACCTGGAACAACCGCAACGATCCGTTCCTGGAAGCGTTGACCGCGGCCGGCTTCGCGCCCGACAGCATCGACACCGTGCTGTGCACGCATCTGCATGTCGACCATGTCGGCTGGAACACGAAGCTCGTCGATGGCAAATGGGTGCCGACCTTCGCCAACGCGCGTTACGTGTTCGGCAAGACCGAATATGACTACTGGCGCGACACCAAGGAGGAGGCGGATAAGGTCGCAGTCTTCACCGATTCCGTGCAGCCGATCGTGGACGCCGGCAAGGCGGAGCTGGTGCCGAGCGACCATCGCCTGAGCGACGAGATCACGCTGATCCCGACACCGGGTCACAGCCCCGACCACATGAGCGTGCACATCGCCTCGGATGGCGAGGCGGCGCTGTTGACCGGCGACGTCGCCCATCACCCCTGCCAGATGTACCATCTCGACTGGTCGTCGACCGCGGATTTCGACCAGAAGCAGTCGGCGGTGACGCGGCGCGAGCTGTTCTCGCGCTTTGCCGATACGCCGACGCTGGTGATCGGCGGCCACTTCAGCGCCGGCCATCTCAGGCGCGACGGGGATGCGTTCAGGTTCACCGCGCTGACGTGATCGGTCCGATACAGCCTTGAAATAAGGCTTGGCTGCAATGCAGTGCGCTCTGGGCCATTGAATTTCCCGCCGCGCTGTTCCAAGAAGCATGCTGAGGTATACCAGCAACAATCCTCTAGAAACCCCGTAGGGAGTGATCAAATGAAGCTTGTGCGTTATGGTGAAAAGGGTGCGGAAAAGCCCGGCCTGGTCGACAAATCCGGCCAGCTCCGCGATCTTTCGGCGCATGTGAAGGACCTCAACGGAGACGCCTACGCGCCGGAGTCGCTGAAGAAGCTCGCGGCCCTCGATGCCGCCTCGCTCCCCGCCGTATCAGGCAAGCCGCGCTTCGGCGCCCCGGTCACCGGGATCTCCAAATTCGTGGCGATCGGCCTGAACTATACCGACCACGCCAAGGAGACGGGATCGCCGATCCCGTCCGAGCCGATTTTCTTCATCAAGGCCAACACCTCGCTGTCGGGCCCGAACGACGCGGTCGAGAAGCCGCGCGGCTCTACCAAGCTCGACTGGGAAGTGGAGATCGCCGCCATCATCGGCACCCGCGCCAAATATGTCTCGGAGGCCGACGCGCTAAACCATGTCGCCGGCTATTGCGTCTGCAACGACGTCTCCGAGCGCAACTTTCAGCAGGAGCGCGGCGGCCAGTGGACCAAGGGCAAGTCGCATGACACGTTCGGCCCGCTGGGCCCGTGGCTGGTGACCAAGGACGAGATCCCCGACGTGCAGAAGCTCGGCATGTGGCTCGACGTCAACGGCCAGCGCCGCCAGACCGGCAACACCGCGACCATGATCTTCTCGATGGCGAAGTGCATCTCCTATGTCTCGCAGTTCATGACGCTGCTGCCCGGCGACATCGTCACCACGGGCACGCCGCCCGGCGTCGGCCTCGGCATGAAGCCGCCGACCTTCCTCAATGTCGGCGACGTCGTCACCCTCGGCATCGATGGCCTCGGCGAGCAGCGCCAGCAGATCATCGCGGCGTGAGGTAAGGCGCCGGGCATCGGCGCCAACCACGTCATTGCGAGCGAAGCGAAGCAATCCATGTCACCGCGTCGGATAGATGGATTGCTTCGTCGCTTCAGCGCAAAATTGCTTCGCAATTTTGTCGCGAGCTCCTCGCAATGACGGCAATTCCCAACGAACCTTGCCAAGGGGCTTCGCATGAAACTCACCTTCTCCCCCGCCTCGCCGTTCGCCCGCAAGGTGCGGATCGCGGCGATCGAGCTTGGCTTGATCGACAAGATCGAGCTGGTGCCGGCCACCGTCGCGCCGGGCCAGGCCAATGACGAATACTCGAAGATCACGCCGCTGAAGAAGCTGCCGGTGCTGATCCTGGACCATGGCGATGTGATCCTGGATTCCTACGTCATCGTCGAATATCTCAACGAGCTCGGCGGCGGCCGGCTGATCCCCGGCTACGGTCCGCGGCGCTGGAAGGTGAAGACCGATCACTCGCTGATCAACGGCATGCTCGATTCCATGCTGCTGTGCCGCTACGAGAAGATGGTGCGGCCGCAAGGTTCGCTCTGGCAGGCCTGGCACGACGATCACTGGAACAGGGCCTGGATCGGCATGGCGCGGTTCGAGAACCGGCCCGACGTCCTCGACGGCCCGTTCGACATTGCGCAGATCGGGCTGACTTGCGTGCTCGGCTATGCCGACTTCCGGTTTCCCGATTGCGGCTGGCGCAAGGCCTATCCGAAACTCGATGCCTTCTATCAGAAGGTGTCGGAGCGGCCCTCGGTGAAGATTTCGGTCCCGCCGGCGGCATAGCGTCGGACCTGGAGGGGAAGATGAGGATGCGCGATCACTTCCCCAAAATCCTGCTCTGCGCGAGCCTCGCGCTCGCGCCGATCCCGTCAGTGACGTCAGCAAGGGCGGACAGCATGGCGATCGGTCAACGAAATCTGGCCTGCGGGTCGCCGGCGTCGCTCGACGACGGCTGGACGACCGCGGCCCCCGACAGCGTCGGCATGGATGGCGCGCGGCTCTGCGGCATCGCGGCGCGGCTACGGCTCAGGAGCTCGGAGGTTCATTCGGTTGTCGTTGCGCGCCACGGCAAGCTGGTGTTCGAGCAATATTTCCCTGGCGTGGACCAGCCGTGGGGGCAGCCGGAGGGCCCGCGCGAATTCACCGCCACCACCGTGCACGACATGCGTTCGGCGTCGAAGAGCGTGACGTCGCTGCTGGTCGGGATCGCGATCGATCGCAAGCTGATCGCCGGCGTCGACGAACCCGTGGTCAAATTCTTCCCCGAGCATCAGTCGGTGAAATCGCCGGGATGGGACACGATCACGCTCCGCCACCTGCTCACGATGTCGTCAGGCATCAAGTGGGACGAGACGCTGCCCTGGAACGATCCGAACAACGACGAGCCGCATCTCGCCTTTGATGCCGATCCGATCGGCTACGTCCTCGGCAAGCCAATCGTCGCGCCGCCTGACACGTTCTGGACCTACAATGGCGGCGGCACGGATCTGCTCGGCAACATCCTCGAGCGCGTGTCAGGCAAGCCGCTCGAGGCCTTCGCGCGCGAGGCGCTGTTGCAGCCGCTCGGCATCACCGATCTCGAATGGAAGACCTACAAGAACGGCAAGATCGCGGCTGCCGCCGGGCTTCTCCTGCGCCCGCGCGATGCCGCCAAGATCGGCCAGCTCGTGCTCAACCGCGGCCAATGGAACGGCCGGCAGATCGTGTCGGCGGAATGGATCGCGCAGTCGATCATCCCGCGCTTCCAGGCGGTCGGCTATTTCGGCGGCACGCTGTTCTACGGCTATCAATGGTGGATGGGACGCTCGCTGGCCGACGGCAAGGACGTGAAATGGGTCGCCGCGTTCGGCTGGGGCGGCCAGCGCATCTTTATCGTGCCCGATCTCGACCTTGTGATGATGACGACGGCAGCCCAGTACGGCAAGCCGAAGGAAGGCCTTGCGGCGATGGACATCCTCGCCAACATCGTCATTCCTGCCGTACGCGATCCGCACTGACTTCCCTAAGGAATCAACATGAGTTTGAAATTCACCGTCGGCGACCTCACCATCCACCGCATCATCGAGCAGGAGACCACGTTCCTGCCGGCGCTCGACATGCTGCCCGGATTGACGCCGGAGCTGCTTGGCGAGAACCGGGCGTGGATGAAGGCCGCAGGCGCGCTCAACGACGAGGACACGCTGATCCTGTGCTTCCAGTCCTATGTCGTGAAGACGCCGCATCACACCATCCTGATCGACAGCTGCATCGGCAACGACAAGCCGCGGCCGCAGCGGCCGGCGTGGAACATGAAGACCGACGACACCTATCTGCGCGGGCTTGCGGCCGCGGGCTTCTCCGTCGACGACATCGACTACGTGATGTGCACGCATCTGCATGTCGACCATGTCGGCTGGAATACGCGGCTGGAGAACGGCCGCTGGGTGCCGACCTTCCCGAAGGCGCGCTACCTCTTCAACAAGACCGAGTTCGACTACTGGACGGACGTGAACGCAAAGACCGCCGTGCCGCCATTCGTCGACAGCGTGCTGCCGATCGTCGAGGCCAAGCGGCACGAGGTCGTCACCAGCGATCATGAGATCGGCGATCACGCGCGCATCCTGCCGACCCCCGGCCACACGCCGGGCCATGTCGCGTTCAGCTTCGGCCGCGGCAAGGACGACGCGGTATTTTCCGGCGATTTGATGCATTCGCCGATCCAGGCGCGCTATCCGGAATTGTCGGCGAAGTTCGACGTCGACCAGGCACAGGCGGCCAAGACGCGCCGCGGCTTCCTGGAGCGCTATTGCGACACCGACACGCTGTGCTGCCCTGCGCATTTCCCCTCACCGTCGGTCGGCAGGATCAGGCGGAAGGGCAGCGGGTTCGTGTGCGAAGCAAGCTAGCTGCTCGCTTCACCTCGCCCCGCTTGCGGGGAGAGGGAGAAGATCAATCAAACAGGCTCGGCGTGTGGTTCACCACCGCGCCTTCGATCTGAAGCATCTTCAGCTTGGTCACGACCCCGCCATTGGCCGAGAAGCCGCCGGGCTTGTTGCCGGCCGCCAGCACGCGGTGGCAGGGCACCACAATCGGGCATGGGTTGCGGCCGAGCGCCTGGCCGACGTCGCGCGACAGCTCGACACCGCCGAGCTTTTTCGCGATCTCGCCATAAGTCATGGTCTGGCCCGGCGGGATCTTGCGCGCGATGTCGTAGACGCCGCGGTTGAACTCCGGCACGCCGTCGAGATCGAGCACGATGTCGGCGAGGTCGTTCGGCTTGCCGGCCAAAAGCTCGACCATGCCGTCGATCGCGTGCCTGACGTCGGCCGGCGGGGTAGCCTCGGTGACGTCGCCGCTGCGCTGGAAGATCCGCTTGCGGGTCTTCTCCTCGCTGCCCATCGGCAGCTGCACGCCGGTGACGCCGTGGTCGCCCCAGACGACGCCGCAGGGGCCGATCGCGGTCTCGAAGATGGCAAAATGCTGGCCGGTCATGGCTCGCTCCCGATGTCGTCGGCTCACGGTCCGGAGCCTGATGCTGGAGCTGAATCTAGGCTTGGAGAATGTTGCTATCCACCCGAATCCTGTGGGAACTTCGGCGGGATCAACAGTATCTGTTTCCCCTCATTTTCGCGAGCCCCTCGATGCAGTGCCTCCACGTCAACGGTTTCGACATGCCCTATCTCGACATCGGGCACGGCCCGCCGCTGGTCTGCGTGCACGGCTCGCTGTGCGACTTCCGGATCTGGTCGGCGGTGCTCGGCCCGCTGACGACGAAGCATCGCGTGATCGCGGTCAGCCTGCGGCATTTCTTCCCGGCCCATTGGGATGGCCTCGGCGACACCTATTCGATCGCCCAGCATACCGACGACGTCATCGCCTTCATCGAAAAATTCGACACCAGGCCGGTCGATTTGATGGGCCATTCCCGCGGTGGCCACATTGCATTCCGCGCCGCGCAGCGGCGGCCGGATCTGTTGCGCAAGTTGATCCTGGCCGAGCCCGGCGGCGAGCTCGACGAGACGCTTGATCCCGACTTCAAGCCGGGCCCCTCGCCGCTGGCCGCGCGGTTCGCGGCCTGTGCCGCGGAGATCGCCAAGGGCGACATCGACGGCGGATTGGAGATCTTCATGGACGCACTCGAAGGCCCTGGCGCCTGGAAGCGCGTGCCAGCGACGTCGAAGCAACTTCTGCGCGACAATGCCACCACCCTGATTGGCCAGACCCGCGACCAGCGACCGCCATTCTCGAAAGCGGATGCGGAGGCCATCAAGACACCCACCCTCTTCATCGGCGGCGCCAACACCAAGGGCATGCTGCCGAAGGTGCTGCACGCGCTCGCGGCCCATGTGAAGGGCTCGCGCACCGAGATGATCCCGGGCACCACGCATCCGATGTTCGAGCAGGCCCCGCAGCGCTATTGCGAGATCGTGCTGGATTTCCTCGCCGCATGAGCGGTGCACCCTCTCCCCTTGTGGGAGAGGGTGGCGCGATAGAGCGAAACGGAATTGCGCCGGGTGAGGGGTTCTCTCCGCGGAGACAGACCCCTCACCCGCCTCCGATGCGTTGCATCGGTGGCGGCCTCTCCCACAAGGGGAGAGGCGAAGAACGCATGCGCCGCCTCACACCTTGAACACACCGACCGGCTGGCGCACCGCGACGTTGAGCCTGTTCCAGACATTGTTGGTGGCGATCGCGAGCACGAGGGCGGCGAGCTCCTTTTCATCAAAATGCTTGTCGGCCTCGTTCCAGACCGCGTCCGGCACCGGATCCTCGCGGTCGCTGAGCCTCGTCAGCGCCTCGCTGAGCGCGAGCGCGGCGCGTTCGGCGTCGGTGAAAAAGGGCGTGTCGCGCCATGCGGCGACGCAGAACAGCCGCTCGTCGGTCTCGCCGACGCGCCTGGAGCTTGGGGTGCATGTCGACGCAGACGCTGCAACCGTTGATCTGGCTGGCACGCAAATAGACCAGTTCCAGCAGCTTTTCCGACAGGCTCTTCTTGGTGGTTTCGCCAAGCGCCTGCATCGCCTTCATGGCGTCGGGCAGGACCATGACCGGGTGGTTCATACGGGCTTGCATCGTCTCGTTCTCCTGTTTTGCTTTTGACGCGGCCGCGCCGATCTGCTGTCACATCGGCCGGATTTCGTTCGTCATAGCCATGACGGAGCGCGCACAGGGAATGTGACCGATGGACGAGAAAAAGTTTCTGGCCGAGCAATTCGAGGTCAACCGGGCCCATTTGCGCGCGGTGGCCTATCGGATGCTGGGTTCCACCGCCGAGGTCGACGACGCCGTGCAGGAAACCTGGCTGCGGCTGAGCCGCACGGATGCGGCAGCGGTCGACAATCTCGGCGGATGGCTGACCACGGTGATCGCCCGCATCTGCCTCGACATGCTGCGCTCGCGCAAATCGCGGCGCGAGGAGCCGATGGGCCCGCACGTGCCGGAGCCGGTCACTGAGGATGCCGGCGAGCGGGAGTCCGAGATGGCCGATTCCGTCGGCGCCGCGCTCCTCGTGGTGCTGGAGACCTTGGCGCCGGCCGAACGATTGGCCTTCGTGCTGCACGACATGTTCGCGGTCTCCTTCGAAGAGATCGCGCCGATCGTCGGCCGCACGCCGGGCGCGGCGCGGCAGCTCGCAAGCCGCGCGAGACGCCGCGTGCAGGGGACACCACCGGCGCCTGATGCCGATCTCGGCCGGCAACGCAGCATCGTCGACGCCTTCCTCGCGGCCTCCCCCAACGGCGACTTCCAGGGACTGCTCGCGGTGCTCGATCCCGACGTGGTGTTCCGCGCCGACCAGGCCGCGCAACGGCTCGGCTCGCTCGCGGAAATCCGGGGGGCCGCAGCGGTTGCGGAGCTCTACAAGGGACGCGCCCAGGCCGCCAGGCCCGCGCTGGTCGATGGCGAGATGGGGGTTGCCGTCATCCTCGGCGGCGCCTTGCGCATCGTGCTGCGGGTCACGATCGTCGGCGACAGGATCGCCGCGCTGGAGGCGGTCGCCGATGCCGCCGAGATCGAGACGTTCGACGTCGAGGTGCTGGATCAGAACTGACGCCGCTGGAGGTATGTGGAGCCCGATGCGAGAGCGTTTTCGAGCGAAAGCCCGCCCCGCACTTGATGTGGGGCGGGTGCCGGTTCGCGTCAAGAAAACGCGTCAAAATAAGAACCTGGAGCTTCGGTTCTGATTCAATCAGAACCGAATTTGCCCTAGGGTTTCCTCCCAACAAAATCGAGGAGGAAACGACATGACAACATCAATCACACGGCTCGCATCGGTCAGCCTCTTCGGGCTCCTCCTCGCCTCCCCTGCCATGGCCGCGGCGGACGAGAAACTGCGCGCGGCCGCCGAGCAGGCACAGCCCGCGGTGATCGAGAGCCTGCGCGACATGGTGATGATCGAGTCCGGCTCGAGCGACGTCGATGGCCTGAAGAAGATGGCCGACTACACCGAGGCGCGGCTGAAGGCGCTCGGCGCCAAGACCGAGCGGCGCAAGGCCACGCGCGGCGCCGGCGCCGACATCGTGATCGGCACCTTCGAGGGCACCGGCACGAAGAAGCTGATGCTGATCGCGCATATGGATACCGTCTATGAGCACGGCATCCTGGCCTCGCAACCCTACAAGGTCGACGGCGTCAGGATCTACGGCCCCGGCATCGCCGACGACAAGGGCGGCATCGCCGTGATCTTGCATTCGCTGAAGATCCTCAACGACGCCGGCTGGCGCGACTACACCAAGCTCACCGTGTCGTTCAATCCGGACGAGGAGGTCGGCTCGATCGGGTCCGGCGAGCTCATCGCCGAGCTCGCCGACCAGCATGACGTCGTGCTGTCGTTCGAGCCGACGGCCGCGTCTCCCGTCGCCAAGAACGACAGCCTGCTGCTCGGCGCGAGCGGCACCGCAACGGGAACGATGGATGTGAAGGGCAAGGCCTCGCATGCCGGCGCCGCCCCGCAGCTCGGCCGCAACGCGCTGATCGAGCTCGCGCATCAATTGCTGCAAACCCAGGACGTCGCCAAGTCGATTCCGGGCACACAGCTCAACTGGACCACCGCAAAGGCCGGCACGGTGCGCAACCAGATTCCGGATCATGCGACCGCCGGCGCCGACATCCGCCTCACCATTCCGGACGGCGTGCAAAAGCTTCAGGCCGCGCTCGATGAAAAGGTGAAGAACAAATCGATCCTGGACACTGAGGTCACGGTGAAGATCGAGCCGGGACGTCCGCCCTTCGTCGCCAGCGACCGCGGCCGCGCGCTCGCCAAGGAGGGCCAGGCGATCTATGCCGAGATCGACCGCACGCTCGACATCGTCGAGATGACCGGAGGCGCCACCCATGCGGGTTACGCCGGACGCAGCGGCAAGGCGATCGTGGTGGAGAGCTTCGGCCTCGCCGGCTGGGGCTACCACGCCCGCGACGAATACATCGACACCAACTCGATCGTGCCGCGGCTCTACCTGATGACGCGGATGCTGACCGAGCTGGGGAAGAAGAAATAGGCTGCACAGGTCCTGCACGCGCGAGATGCCCGGCCTAGCGCTGGGCATCTTCGTTGGGCTTCGACAGGTCGCGATCAAAAAGCCTTTTCTTGTCAACAGACTAGAGGCCCTCTCAGAACGCGCTTGACCGTTGGCCTGACCGGACGTAGCTTCCTCCTGAACACGGAATTCCGTATTCCAAACCTGGATGACCCGGCATGATCCCGTTGGACCCGCTCCCGAACCTGATCGACCAGGTCTATGCGCGGATCCTGGAGGCGATCATCGACCGCACGCTGCTGCCGGGCCAGCGCATCACCCAGAACGAGCTCGCCGAAAAGCTCGGCGTCTCGCGCCAGCCGGTCTCGCACGCGCTGCATCTCTTGCATCGGCAAGGGCTCGTCGCCGAAAGCGGCAAGCGCGGCTTCGAGGTGACGCAGCTCGATCCGCAGCGCATTCGCGAACTCTATGAAGTCCGCGGCGCGATCGATGCGCTGGCGGCGCGGCTTGCCGCCGCGCGTGTGAAGGAGGATTCCACCGGCCGGTCAGCGCTCGAAGCCGCACTCAAGGCCGGCAGCGCGATCGACGACACGACGCCGCTGGCGCGCCTGATTGCGCTCGACGTCGACTTCCATAGCGCGATCTACCGCCTCGCCGGCAATTCCGCGATCGAGGAAATGATCGCGCCGCAATGGCCGCATATGCGCCGCTCGATGGCAACCGTGCTCGCCGAGCTCGACAACCGCGGCAGCGCCTGGACCGAACACGAGACCATCGCCGCGCACATCTTCGCCGGCAACGCCAGCGCCGCAGAGGCCGCAGCGCTGGCGCACGCGCAGACGGCGGGGCGGCTGACTGAAGAGAGATTGAGGGCGACCGACGTGGCGGCGTAGCAGCCGTCATGCCCGGGCATCCACGTCTTGCTTCGCCGCGCAACAAAGACGTGGATGGCCGGGCATAGGCGAGCGGAAGCGACGCCGTCCTTCAGACGGCTATGCCCGGCCATGACGAGAATGAGAACAAGAGACAAAAGGAGGAAAGCACCATGAAACTGACGCCAGAGCAGATCGAATTCTTCCATCGCGAGGGCTGGCTGTTCCTGCCCGAGCTGTTCAGCCAGGAAGAGGTGGATTTCCTCGCCCGCGAGGCGGTCTCGATCTACGACGCCAATCGCCCCGAGGTGTGGCGCGAGAAGAGCGGCGCGCCGCGCACCGCCTTTGCCGCGCATCTCTACAACGAGGCCTTCCGCGTGCTTGGCGCGCATCCGCGCATGATCGAACCGATCGAGCAGATCTTCGGTGAGAAGGTCTACATGCACCAGTTCAAGATCAATGCGAAGGCCGCCTTCACCGGTGACGTCTGGCAGTGGCACCAGGACTACGGCACCTGGAAGCGTGACGACGGCATGCCGGAGCCGCGCGCAATGAACATCGCGATCTTCCTCGACGAGGTGATGCCGATC
Source organism: Bradyrhizobium erythrophlei (assembly GCF_042430365.1). Classification (GTDB taxonomy): domain Bacteria; phylum Pseudomonadota; class Alphaproteobacteria; order Rhizobiales; family Xanthobacteraceae; genus Bradyrhizobium; species Bradyrhizobium erythrophlei. The sequence continues at coordinate 84,196 of NZ_JBHMET010000255.1, read as the reverse complement.
AACGGGCCCTTGATGCTGGTGCCGAAGAGCCAATCCGCCGGCGATCTGAAGGCCTCGCATGATCTGGAGACGACGTCATACCCGCTGTGGACGCTCGACGAAGAGACGGTGACGCGGCTGGTGAAGCAGGGCGGCATCGTCGCGCCGACCGGCAAGGCCGGCGGCATGCTGATGTTCCACGGCAACCTGGTGCACGGCTCGAGCGGCAACATCACGCCCTACCCGCGCAAGATCGTCTACCTGACGCTGAACGCGGTCTCGAACTATATCCGCACCCCGACACGGCCGCAGTACATCGCGCATCGCGATTTCACGCCGATCAAGACCGTGGATGACGACGCGTTGCTGCGGTTGGCGCGTGCGCCACGGCAGGCGGCGGAGTAAGCTGACGCGTACTCTCAACGTCGTCATGCCCGGGCAAAAGCGCGAAGCGCGTCTTCGCGCAAGATGTCCCGGGCATCCACGTCTTAACACGCTCGCTGCACCGAAGACGTGGATGGCCGGGCCAAGCCCGGCCATGACGGAATCCAGGCAGCAGCGCTGCACCTCACAACAATTTCTCGGACACCCATCATGAACCTGCATCACCTCCTCCAAGCCCGCGCTGCCGCCGGCAAGCCCGTTCGCGTTGCGCTGATCGGCGCCGGCAAATTCGGCTCGATGTTCCTGTCGCAGGTGCCGCACGCGCCGGGACTGGAGGTGCCCATCATCGTCGATCTCGACCGCGATCGCGCGCGCGAAGCGTGCCGCACGGTCGGCTGGGACGAGGCGCGGATCAAGGCCACCGCCTTCACCGACGACGGCGCCCGCGCGATTGCCGGTGGCGCTTTGGACGTGGTGGTGGAAGCGACCGGCAATCCTGCGGTCGGCATTCGCCATGCGCGGGCGGCGATCGCCGCTGGCAAGCATGTCGTGATGGTGAATGTCGAGGCCGACGTACTGGCAGGCCCCCTGCTCGCCGAGGAAGCACGCAAGGCAGGCGTGGTTTATTCGCTCGCCTATGGCGACCAGCCGGCATTGACGGCCGAGCTGGTCGATTGGGCGCACGCCACGGGTTTTCGCGTGGTCGCCGCCGGCAAGGGCACCAAATATCTCCCCGCCTATCATGACGTGACGCCGGAAGGCGTGTGGCAGCATTACGGGCTCACCGCAGGCGAAGCGCAATCGGCCGGCATGAACCCGCAGATGTTCAACTCCTTCCTCGACGGCACCAAATCAGCCATCGAGATGGCGGCGATCGCCAACTCTACCGGGCTCGACGTGCCCTCCGACGGTCTGCTGTTTCCGCCTTGCGGCGTCGACGATCTGCCGCACGTGATGCGGCCGCGTGAACAGGGCGGCGTGCTGGAGAAATCCGGCACCGTGGAGGTGGTGTCGTCGCTGGAGCGTGACGGCCGACCGGTGTTCCGCGACCTGCGTTGGGGCGTCTATGTGGTGCTGGAGGCGCCGAACGATTATGCCGCCGACTGCTTCAAGCAATACGGCCTCAAGACCGATGCGTCCGGCCGCTATGCGGCGATGTACAAGCCGTATCATCTGATCGGGCTCGAGCTGAACATTTCGGTGCTGTCGGCCGCGCTGCGCAACGAGCCGACCGGGCAGCCACGCGGCTTCCGCGGCGACGTCGCCGCGGTCGCCAAGCGCAACCTGCGCGCCGGCGAGATGCTGGACGGCGAAGGCGGCTACACGGTATGGGGCAAGCTGCTGCCAGCTCAAGCAAGCCTCGCCGCCGGCGCGCTGCCGATCGGACTCGCCCATCGCGTCAAGCTGAAGAACGACGTCGCCCACGGCGCGGTGGTGCGCTGGAGCGACGTTGATGTCGACGAGGCCAGCGACACGATCAGGACGCGCAAGGCGATGGAGGCGGCGTTTTCGCGCTAGCGCTAGCTCCGCTTGTGAGATTGGAGAGCCCTCTTACCTTTCCCCGCCTGAGCGGGGCGAGGGAGAAGAGGGCGTCGGCGACACAATGAGATATCACGGCAACAGCCGGCTCGCCCGCGCCAGCTTGAACCACTTCCGGAACATCACTTCGGTATCCATCATCTCGGTGAAGCCGGCCTGGTTGATCTTGACCGTCGAGACGATCGACGGCGGGCCGCTCTCGGTCTGACCATAGCGCATGCTGTAATCGGCATACTGGAACGAGAGGCCGACGAACTCCTCGAGGCGCGGAGCGATCAGGTCGTACTTCCTGCGCAGCTCATCCCACGGCGCGATCCAGTTCTTGTATTCCCGCGTAAGCGACAGCGGCACGTGCTGGCCCGGCGTCATCTCCAGCGCATCGGCAATCGCGGGCCAGATGTTCTCCCAGGTGAAGACGTCGCCATTGGTGACGTTGAAAGCCTCGTTGCGCGCGGCCTCTGCCTCGCCGGACCAGGCAATTGCGCGTGCAAGGAGATCGACGTCGACCGCCTGTGACACCCGCGCGGCGCCGCCGGGATAATCGAGCGGCCGGCCTTGCTCGCGCAAGACAGCCGCGTAGACGCCGAGCGGCGGGATCAAATCCATCGCGCCGCCCATCGCCTCGCCGATGATCAGCACGGGGCGCAGGATGCTCCAGTGCCAGGCCTTGCCCTGCTGCAGCTCGCGCAGGAAATTCTCCTGCGCCCAGTAGAAATTCGGCTGCTCGTACATTTCCGAGCGGCCCTCGCGCGCCGGCACCGTGAGCGGACGGACGTGGACGCCATAGGCCTTGGTGCCCTGCAGCAGCGCGACGTGGGTCAGATCAGGCGCGACGGGCTCGAGCGCGCCCATCAGATTGCGCAGCATCAGGTCGTTGGTCCTGATCTGCTCTGCGTCACGCCAGCCATCGATCAGGCTCGGCGCTTCGTAGAGCGCGGCATAGACGAGATGCGTCGCGCCGCGCAGTTCGGCCGCCGCGCACCGACAATCCTCGGCATTGGTCAGATCAACAGGCACGTGACGCGCGCCGTAGAGGTCGCGCGGCCGGCGGCGCGACAGCGCAACGCGCTCACAATCGTCCGATGCGCCGAAGTGTCGCAACACGGCGCTGCCGACGAGACCGGTTGCACCGGCGACCACGACTTTCTTGTTGGCCATGTCCTTGAACTCCTGACGGCTGGCCACCTCTGACTAGCAGATCACAGCGATTGAAGCAGCGCACCGCTTAGACTTTCGTCAGGTGAAATACGGGGCTTCTTCGCAGCTGCGGTGGGCGGACAGCGCTTGATTATCCCCGAGCGAACGGCCATCCTGATCGTGGAACCGGAAAGCTCGGACTTCCACCAACAAGTGCCTGTCGAAGGCCATCGGAAACGCTCACCACAACAACGTCGATCATCGGCGAAGAAAAGACGACATCAAGGTCGTTCCCTTGTCGAGGCATCCTATCGCAACGAATCGCTGGCCTGGATGCAGGTCGCCGAGCTCTCGTTCGACAGCTTCATGATGCGGATGCGCACGCGGACTTGAGCTGCGAACGCCCTGCGCCACTCGCGGGAAGGAATGAGGACCCGCTCGGGACCGCCCTGAAGCTCTCGCGAAACAAAAAAGCCCCGGAGAATTTCTCCGGGGCTTGTTGTTTGGGACTGGCAGGCTCAATTGTCGTCGCTGCCGCCGAACTCTTCCATCAGCTTGTCGTAGCTCTTGGCGACGAGGTCGATGTTGCCCTTGTTCTCGATCGCCGGCGGCGGCGACTTCAGGGCCGCGTTGAGGTCGGCGAGTGCCTCCTTCTTGTCCTTGGCCGACATCTTCTTGTCGGCCTGGACCTGGGCGATCTGTGCCTTCAGCACGGCTTCGGGGCCGACATATTTCTTGCTCTGCGGATCGAATCCGCCGAGCACCAGCGAGATGTTGTCGACGACATTGTTGTATTCGTCATAGCTCGCAAAGCCGTTCTTCTTGGCGATGCCCTCGAGCTGCGCCGTGACCTTTGGGTCGGGCTTGGCGTCCTGCGGCAGCTTGGCGGTGATCGGATCCATCTCCTTGGTCGCAGCAAGCGCGCTGTCGATCTGCTTGTCGGTCAGCGCGATCTGCTTGATCGGCGGCGCCTGCTCCTGCTGCGGCGCGGGTGCGGCCTGGGCCGGCTGCTTTGGCGCCGGGGCCATCTGCTGCTGCTTGGCCTGCGCGAGGGCACGGCCGTTCGACAGCGTCGTCATCGACACAGCAAGACAGGCGACACTCATCGCGACGCAGAGGGGGCGAATCATCTCACGCATGGCAGTCTCCTCGTTCGG
>NZ_JBHMET010000255.1:0-75000 GCF_042430365.1 Bradyrhizobium erythrophlei | reverse complement strand
TGGCGTGCTGATCCACGATTACTAGCGATTCCAACTTCATGGGCTCGAGTTGCAGAGCCCAATCCGAACTGAGACGGCTTTTTGAGATTTGCGAAGGGTCGCCCCTTAGCATCCCATTGTCACCGCCATTGTAGCACGTGTGTAGCCCAGCCCGTAAGGGCCATGAGGACTTGACGTCATCCCCACCTTCCTCGCGGCTTATCACCGGCAGTCTCCTTAGAGTGCTCAACTAAATGGTAGCAACTAAGGACGGGGGTTGCGCTCGTTGCGGGACTTAACCCAACATCTCACGACACGAGCTGACGACAGCCATGCAGCACCTGTCTCCGGTCCAGCCGAACTGAAGAACTCCGTCTCTGGAGTCCGCGACCGGGATGTCAAGGGCTGGTAAGGTTCTGCGCGTTGCGTCGAATTAAACCACATGCTCCACCGCTTGTGCGGGCCCCCGTCAATTCCTTTGAGTTTTAATCTTGCGACCGTACTCCCCAGGCGGAATGCTTAAAGCGTTAGCTGCGCCACTAGTGAGTAAACCCACTAACGGCTGGCATTCATCGTTTACGGCGTGGACTACCAGGGTATCTAATCCTGTTTGCTCCCCACGCTTTCGTGCCTCAGCGTCAGTATCGGGCCAGTGAGCCGCCTTCGCCACTGGTGTTCTTGCGAATATCTACGAATTTCACCTCTACACTCGCAGTTCCACTCACCTCTCCCGAACTCAAGATCTTCAGTATCAAAGGCAGTTCTGGAGTTGAGCTCCAGGATTTCACCCCTGACTTAAAGACCCGCCTACGCACCCTTTACGCCCAGTGATTCCGAGCAACGCTAGCCCCCTTCGTATTACCGCGGCTGCTGGCACGAAGTTAGCCGGGGCTTATTCTTGCGGTACCGTCATTATCTTCCCGCACAAAAGAGCTTTACAACCCTAGGGCCTTCATCACTCACGCGGCATGGCTGGATCAGGCTTGCGCCCATTGTCCAATATTCCCCACTGCTGCCTCCCGTAGGAGTTTGGGCCGTGTCTCAGTCCCAATGTGGCTGATCATCCTCTCAGACCAGCTACTGATCGTCGCCTTGGTGAGCCATTACCTCACCAACTAGCTAATCAGACGCGGGCCGATCTTTCGGCGATAAATCTTTCCCCGTAAGGGCTTATCCGGTATTAGCACAAGTTTCCCTGTGTTGTTCCGAACCAAAAGGTACGTTCCCACGCGTTACTCACCCGTCTGCCGCTGACGTATTGCTACGCCCGCTCGACTTGCATGTGTTAAGCCTGCCGCCAGCGTTCGCTCTGAGCCAGGATCAAACTCTCAAGTTGGACTTGAAACCTTGAACCGGCTGATCACAACGTTTGACGAGGTCCCACCATTCTTGCCGACCGAAGCCGACAGCTGCCCACGATTCACATCGCTGGCAACGATGGTGTAACCTTTAAAACGTGTACCGCCGAAGTCTTTCGTCCACTCTCGAAAGATGAAAGCCTAAGCTTTCAAGTATTCCGAGAGACGCAAGGACTCCGCCGTCCACGTTTCTCTTTCTTCATCTTCACTTGTCAAACAGCCCGAGGCCCGAAGACCTCAATCCTTCCCTGGCGAGAAGGTTCCGACACCCTTAGTCCGACGGCGAATCCCAACCGATTTATGTCGGCTGTTGAGTCACTCATCGAAGTGAGGAGCATCAAGGGCGCGAATGCTTGCCTTGGCCTCGTGGGCCAATGCAGCGCCGCGCTCAGTGGGTGCCTTATAGGCCGGCCCCTTCGGACCTGTCAACGCCTTTCGTCAAGAAATCGTCGCATGGGGACGAACTTTTTTCAGAGGCGGAAAAGTCCTGACTTTTTGGGACTTTGCGCCCCACTTGAGCCATAATCCTGCGACGTTCTGACTATAAGTTAAGCTTTGAGGCGCTCGAAACCAGTGGGGGCTCGGGTGCTTCTTTCAGGGGAACAGGCGATTTCTTCCTAGGAACCCGTCGCCTCTTTCCTTCACGGCCGAGCAATATCGAGAGATCTGCACACCATTGATGTTCGAGATAGCGGCTGGCTGATGGCCTTCGTGTTCCCGACATTCTTGCGTGTGGCTCGCCATACTCCCGCAACGCCTCTCTAGAGAGGTGAAGGCGGGGAATAGGGACGAGCAGAGGTCGATCGCATGTTGATGGAATTTGGGGGGATGCCGGGTTGAGCCAACGTGCGTCACGCGGAAGCGGCTTTGGACGCGAGACCGGGATGATTGATCTCGGTCACGAGCCGCCACTTTCCGTCGACGGCACCGAGGCCGCGGTGATCGACCGCCGCCGTGTCTCAGTACAATGGTTCAGCGGCACTATCCTGACCGGTCTGTGCGGCGCAGCTCTGATCGGCGGCGCCGTTTTTGCTTCGCTCGACGGCGAAATGACCTTTGCCAAGGTGCCGGAGCGCGTCGAAGGCGCGCTGCGCGGCGCATTCGGCGCCAATGATCGCGTCGTCAGCCTGCACAAGAGCGACCGCCTGCCGCCGCCGAGCGAATCCACCGCCTCACGCAACGTGGTGCGCGTCTCGACGGTCACCCGCGTCGGCAATCGTGACGTGATGCGGGTGCGGCCCTTCGTCCGCATCTCCGGCAATTTGTCGATGACGACCAGCGACCTGTCGGCGAAGATTCCACCTTTCAACGCGCAGCGGCTGCTCACCGATGTCGGCTCTGAGACGCCGGCCGCCGCCGAGGATCCCAACAATCCGGACGCCGTCGAGCCCGACGCCGAGGTCTCCTTCATCACCAAGGATCTCGGGACCGTGCTGCCGAAGGCCAAGCTCGCCGCCGTCGTCGCGCTCGACGACGTGTTGATGCGGGTACGTGATGCCGCCAACTGGCGCGGCGCCGGCGGCTCGGTCCGCTACACGCTCGCGAATGCCGCCGCCGACGCCACCGGCGCCGGCGCGCCCGACATGAAGATGGCCTACGCCACCGAGGGCAACGTCTCCGATCCCTATGCCGGCTTTGAGACCCGCGTGGTGCCGGAAAACGTAACCCTGCTGCCGAAGACCAAGGACCAGGTCACCGGCGGCAATCCGACCGGTGAACGGGTTCACGTCGTCAAGAAGGGCGACACCATCGCCTCGATCCTGCGCGACCAGGGCGCAACCCCCGACGAGGCCAAAGCGATTGCCGCAACGCTCGGCGCCCGCGGCCGCGACGGCGGCCTGAAGGAAGGCCAGAAGGTGCGGATCCTGATGGCACCGGCAGCTCCGGGCCCCGGCGTCCGGCTGCAGCCCTACCGCGTGATCGTTGCCAACGACACGACTGTCGAGGCCGTGGCCGCCCTGTCCGACATCGGCAAATACGTCGCCGTCGACGTGCAGAGCATGAACACGGTCGCCGAGACGGCCGACAATTCCAAGGACGACGACGACGAGGATGATGGCAGCGGCGTGCGGCTCTATCAGAGCATTTACGAGACCGCGCTGCGCAACAAGGTCCCGCCGACCGTCATCGAGGACATGGTCCGGATCTATTCCTACGACGTCGACTTCCAGCGCAAGGTGCAGCCCGGCGACTCGTTCGACGTGTTCTATGCCGGCGAGGACGAAGGCGCGACCATCACCGAAAAGACCGAGGTGCTGTTTGCGTCGCTCACGGTCGGCGGCGAGACCAAGAAATACTACCGATTCCAGACCCCCGATGATTCGGTGGTCGACTACTATGACGAGACCGGCAAGAGCGCGAAGAAGTTCCTGGTCCGCAAGCCCGTCAACAACGCGATCATGCGCTCAGGCTTCGGCGGCCGCCGCCACCCGATCCTCGGCTATACGAAGATGCACACCGGCGTCGACTGGGCGACGCCCTACGGCACCCCGATCTTCGCCTCCGGCAACGGCGTGGTCGAGAAGGTCGGCTGGGAGGGCGGCTACGGCAAATATGTCCGCCTGAAGCACAACAACGGCTATGAGACCGCCTACGGCCATATGTCGGCCTTTGCCAAGGGCATGGAAGTCGGCAAGCGCGTGCGCCAGGGCCAGGTGATCGGCTTCGTCGGATCGACCGGCATGTCGACCGGGGCTCATGTCCACTACGAAATCCTGGTTAACGGCCGCTTCGTCGACCCGATGCGCGTGAAGCTGCCGCGCGGCCGCTCACTCGAAGGGCCGATGATGGCGAACTTCGAGAAGGAGCGCGACCGGATCGACGCGCAAATGAACAGCCGCGGCAGCTCGCGCGTCGTCTCCGACGCCACCGCGACCACCGGCGCGCCGTTGACGCGATCGATCAGCAACCGCTGATCGGCCCCTCCCCCGCAATCAAGCAAAGCTCGGAACCGTTCTCGCCGCGCAGCCTGCTGTGGTGCCGGAAGGCCGGCTTTGCCATGATTCGATCAAAATTCATCCCCCAGGCGGGAACCCGTGCGGCGGTCATCCGGTTGATTTGTAAGTAGAACCTCCAATGGAGGGTGTCATGGAGAACTGGACGAACGCAAAACTCTGCGACGTCGCGAACCTGATCCTCGGCGCGATTCTTTTCTTCGCACCTTGGGTGCTCAACTTCGACGCCGGAATGGTCTCCACCAACGCCCACATCGCGGGTCTCGCCATGGCGATCCTTGCGGTCGCAGCCCTGGCGGCATTCGCGGTTTGGGAGGAGTGGCTGAACCTGATCGTCGGCCTTTGGACGCTGGTCTCGCCGTGGGTCCTGGGTTTCCAGGGAACCACTGCGATGACGGTATGCGTGATCATCGGCGCCGCCGTCGCGATCCTTGCCGCGATCGAACTCTGGGTGATGTCGCAGAACCCGCCTCGGCTCACCACTCATAGCTGAGGCGTTGACGTAATAATCTGCTTGCCAGCCGGTTCGGCGGCGGGCCGTGACGTAGCCGTGCTTGAGAGGGATTCACGCCATGACTCGCCTCACCCGCGACGACGTGCTGCGAGCAGTCCGCAACGCCGACGATGTCACCATCGCCAGGATCATTGCATCAGGCGCGACCGTGACCGAGCTCGCCGAGGCACAAGCTTGGCTTGCCAATGACGAACCGCTGATGAATGCCGGCAAGCCGCTGGTCACCGGGCGAACCCGCGAACTGGTCGATATCCTGTCTGAACTCGAGCCCGGCGACGATGATGAGCCCGGGGAGCGCGGCCCGCCGATCGTCCCACAGGAATAGCGCGCGAACAAAGACCCTCCCCGCGATCGGCGGGGAGGGTCTTCGCATTGCGCGTCAGTTCAGCTTGCGCTTCGGGACCGGCGCGTCGAACTGCACGATCTCGGCGGTCCGGGGCACCTGACCGTTGAAGGTCAGGACGTTACCCTTGACCGAGATCACGACGTGATCGCCGTCCTTGACCTCGCCGGCCAGGATCATCTCGGCGAGCGGATCCTGCACGCTGCGCTGGATCACGCGCTTCAGCGGGCGGGCGCCGTAGGCCGGATCCCAGCCCTTCTCGGCCAGCCAATCCCGCGCCTTGGCGTCCAGCTCGAGCTCGATCTTGCGATCCTCCAGCAGCTTTGTGAGGCGAGCGAACTGGATCTCGACGATCCGGCCCATCTCGCTCTTCTGCAGCCGATGGAACAGGATGATCTCGTCGATGCGGTTCAGGAATTCCGGCCTGAAATGCGCCCGCACCACGCCCATCACCTGGTCGCGCACCGCTGCCGTGTCCTCGCCCTCCGGCTGGTTCACCAGGAAGTCCGACCCGAGGTTCGACGTCATGATGATCAGCGTATTGCGGAAGTCGACGGTACGGCCCTGACCATCGGTCAGGCGGCCGTCGTCGAGCACCTGCAGGAGCACGTTGAACACATCGGGATGCGCCTTCTCGATCTCGTCGAACAGCACGACCTGGTAGGGCCGCCGCCGCACCGCTTCGGTGAGCGCGCCACCCTCGTCGTAGCCGACATAGCCGGGAGGCGCGCCGATCAGCCGCGAGACCGAGTGCTTCTCCATGAACTCGGACATGTCGAGGCGGACCATCGCGGTCTCATCGTTGAAGAGATCAGCGGCGAGCGCCTTGGTCAGCTCGGTCTTGCCGACGCCGGTCGGGCCTAAGAACATGAACGAGCCGGTCGGCCGGTTCGGGTCCTGCAGCCCTGCGCGCGAACGGCGCACGGCGGTTGCCACCGCACGCACGGCCTCGGCCTGGCCGACGACGCGCTTGGCGAGTGAGTCCTCCATCCTCAGGAGCTTGTCCTTCTCGCCCTCCAGCATCTTGTCGACCGGCACGCCGGTCCAGCGCGAGACGACCTGCGCGATGTGGTTGGCGGTGACCGCCTCCTCCATCATCTCGCCGCCGTTCCGCGCGACGCTTTCTTTGGCCTCGATATCGGCGAGCTTCCGCTCCAGCTCCGGGATCCGGCCATAGGCCAGTTCGCCCGCGCGCTGGAATTCGCCGCGACGTTGTGCATTGGCAAGCTCGACGCGCAGCGCATCGAGTTCGCTCTTCAGCTTCTGTGCGTTGGAGAGCTTGCTCTTCTCCGCGCTCCAGCGCGCCGTCAGGGCCGCCGACCGCTCCTCGAACCCGGCGAGTTCCTTTTCCAGCGTCTGCAGGCGGCTGCGCGAGCCGGCATCGTTCTCCTTCTTCAGCGCTTCCTGCTCGATCTTCAGGCGGATGATGTCCCGATCCAGCGAATCGAGTTCTTCCGGCTTGGAATCGACCTGCATCTTCAGCCGCGCCGCGGCCTCGTCCATCAGGTCGATGGCCTTGTCGGGCAGGAAACGGTCGGTGATGTAGCGGTTCGACAGCGTGGTCGCGGCCACCAACGCGGAGTCGGTGATGCGAACGCCGTGATGCTGCTCGTACTTGTCCTTCAAGCCGCGCAGGATCGAGATCGTGTCCTCGACCGTGGGCTCGCTGACATAGATCGGCTGGAAGCGCCGCGCCAATGCGGCGTCCTTCTCGACATGCTTCCGGTACTCGTCGAGCGTGGTCGCACCGATGCAGTGCAGCTCACCGCGCGCCAGCGCGGGCTTCAGAAGGTTGGAAGCGTCCATGGCGCCATCCGCCTTGCCGGCCCCGATCAGCGTATGCATCTCGTCGATGAACAGGATGATGCCGCCCTCGGCGGACGAAACCTCCTGCAAGACGGATTTCAACCGCTCCTCGAACTCGCCGCGGTATTTCGCGCCGGCGATCAGCGCGCCCATGTCGAGCGACAGGAGCTTCTTGTCCTTCAGGCTCTCCGGCACGTCGCCATTGAGGATGCGTAGCGCCAGGCCCTCGACGATCGCGGTCTTGCCGACGCCGGGCTCGCCGATCAGCACGGGGTTGTTCTTGGTCCGCCGCGACAGAACTTGAATCGTGCGGCGGATCTCCTCGTCGCGGCCGATGACCGGATCGAGCTTGCCGTCACGCGCGGCCTGGGTCAGGTCGCGGGCATATTTCTTCAGCGCGTCATAGGCGTTCTCGGCGGTCGCCGTATCCGCGGTGCGGCCCTTGCGCAGCGCTTCGATTGCCGCGTTGAGGTTTTGCGGAGTAACGCCACCCTTGGCGAGGATGCCGGCGGCCTCGCTGCCTTTTTCGAGCGTGAGCCCGAGCAGCAGCCGCTCGACGGTGACGAAGCTGTCGCCAGCCTTCTCGCCGGCTTTCTCCGCGGCATCGAAGGCGCGCGCAAGCTCCGGCGACAGGTAGACCTGTCCGGCACCGCCACCCGAGACTTTCGGCAGCTTGTTCAGCGCCTCTTCGGTCGCTTTCAGGATTGCCCGGGAATGACCGCCGGCGCGGTCGATCAGACCACCGGCGAGCCCCTCGCTGTCGTCCAGCAGCACCTTCAACAGATGCAACGGCGAGAACTGCTGGTGCCCATCGCGCATTGCGAGCGACTGGGCAGACTGGATGAATCCGCGCGCGCGCTCGGTATACTTTTCTACGTTCATTTCTTTTCCCTCGGCCTGCCGTCACCACCCATTCAGGCATGGTTCCGACATCTTCATTGGGTTTCCGCGGGCCGCGTTGACGTTCCTCAACCAGCCTCTGGCGTCGCCATCATTTCTTAGGCTTGCCGCAGATGTGGGCACTTGGTTCCAAAACGGAAGGGCCACGGCCTGCGATTTCGCCCGCTGGTGCTCAGCGCCGCACGACGGCGACGAGATAGCGGCAAGGCTGAGCGCTTTCATTACGGAAGACGATGTCCGACGGCGGGCCAAGCTCGATGCGGTCGCCCGCGGTAAGCTCGTGACGAAGCGCGCCCTCTATCAGCGTGAGGTGGCCGTCGATCACCCAGACCACCTGACGGATCAGGTGATAGGCACTGGCCGGAAAGCCGACCTCCTGCCGGGCAGGCAGTTCGATCTCCACCAGTTCCAGCGGATTGGCGGCGTGCAGGAACACCTGCCGCCGGAGATAGTCCGCCTTCGGATCGCGCCAGGTCGGTTGGTCCTTGGCACGGACAAGACGGGAACTCTCCGAAGCGGTCACCTCGAACAGCGCGGCCATGGTCAGGCCATAGGCCGTCGCGATCCGCGACAGGGTCGCAGCCGTCGGGCTCGCCTCGGCCCGCTCGATCTTGCTGAGCATGGCCTTGGACACGCTGGCCCGGCCGGCGAGTTCCGCCAGCGACCAGCCGCGCGCGTCCCGCTCGGCGCGGATTCGGCGCCCGAGCCCTTCATCCGCACTGTCTTCTATAGTTGACATATCGTCTTATATAGTAGACGATTAGTCAGTTCAAGAGTTCTCTCGAGGAAATCTGCGATGGCGATCCGCCCGGCCACGGAACAAGACATTCCCGCAATCACCGCGATCTACAACGAGGTCGTCGCCCACTCGAACGCGGTCTGGACCGAGAAACGGGATACGGAGGCCGACCGGCTCGCCTGGATGAAGGCAAGGCAGGCGCTGGGCTATCCGGTGCTGGTTGCCGCCGAGGGAACCAGCGTTCTCGGCTACGGCACCTTCGGCGATTTCCGCGCCTGGCCGGGTTACCGCTACACCGTCGAGCACAGCGTTTACATCCAGGCCGCCCATCGCGGCCACGGGCTCGGGCGCATCATCGTCGACGAGCTGGTGGCGGCTGCGACCGCGCTCGGCAAGCACGCCCTGATCGCCGGGATCGACGGCAGCAACGAGGCCTCGCTCCGGCTGCATGCGCGGGCCGGCTTTGTCGAGGTCGCCCGCATGCCGGAGGTCGGCCGCAAGCTCGGTCGCTGGCTCGACCTCGTGTTCATGCAACGCATTCTGGACGCACCCGGCGCGGCGCGCGCGGACTAACCGCCGGCTCGTTCACGGCAGGTTTTCCCGGCGCACCAAACAGGATAAAGCGGGCGCCTGGAAGGAACGCACATGTCCCCTGCAAAGATCGCCGGCATCTACCGCTACCCCGTCAAGGGCCTGACCCCTGAACCGCTGCCCAGCGCTGTGCTGAAGGCCGGCCAGACCATCCTGTCCGACCGCCGCTACGCCATCGAGAATGGTCCGAGCGGCTTCGACCCGGCCGAGCCGAAATGGCTGGCAAAGCCCCATTTCCTGATGCTGCAGCGGGACGAGTGGCTGGTGCCGCTGCGCGCTCATTTCGATGACGGCAGCCACGTGCTGACGCTCCGCCGCGACGGCGCGGTCGTCGCCCAGGGCGATCTCGAAACAGCCGAAGGCCGTGCGGCGATCGAACAATATTTCGCCGGCCAGCACGCCGCACAAATCAAGGGGCCGCCGAAGGTGCTGGCGAGCGCAGGCCACAGCTTCTCCGACGTCGCACGCAAGGTGGTCTCGATTATCAATCTCAACAGCCTGCGCGCGATCGAGAACATCGTGCAGGCGCCGGTCCATCCGCTGCGCTTCCGCGCCAACCTCTATGTCGAGGGCTGGCCGGCCTGGCACGAATTCGACCTCCTCGACCAGACGATTGCGATCGGCAGCGCGCGGGCCAAGGTGGTCAAGCGCATCACCCGCTGCGCGGCAGTCAATGTCGATCCCGACACCGGCGCACGCGACCTCGCCATCCCGCACACGCTGATGCAGCGGCTCGGGCACAATGAATGCGGCGTCTATGCCGAGATCATTGCCGACGGCAGCGTCGCGGTGAACGACGCGATCGCCGCCGAAGAGCCGACGCTGGTGTAGCGTCGTAGTTCGCAGGATGGATAGAGCGCAGCGAATCCCATCGCCTTCGCGTTGAGGTGTAGGCGGTGGGTTTCGCTGCGCTCTACCTACCCTATTCCAACTCAGTTGGGCATCACGTAGGCGTAGATCCGGCCGCGCGACACCGGCGCCTCGCGAACACGGTTGCCGTTGTTGCCGGAGATCATGATCGGATTGCCCTTGGCATCGACGCCCGTGATGACGCCGACATGACCGCCGCCGCGGCGGCCCATCACCGCGATTGCGCCGACCTGCGGGCCGGATACGCGCTGGCCGTATTTCGCAAATGAGCTCGCCATGTCGGAGCCGGTGCCACGATGGCCGGTATGCTCCAGCACCATGTTCATGAAGCGCGCACACCACAGGTTCGAGCGGCTGGTCGGGTTGCCGCCGAGATAGCGCCGCGCCTCCGCGACGATGCCGGATGAGCCGAAGCTGCCCGAGGCGGCGTCGGGCGCGACGCTGGCGTTGGCGTCGGCGAGGCCGCGCGTCTGCATCTGCCCGACGCCGCGCTCCCAGCGCGAAAGCCGTGCCGCATGCCGATGGTGATGATGCGCATGATGCCGCGCATGGTGACCGGCGTGCGCGTGACGGGAATGGTGGGGACGGGCGGAAGCCGGAGCGGCTGAAATAACGGCGAGAGCAACCGAACACAGAGCCAGCGCCATAACTCGAAGCGACCGGCGATACGCAAGCAACTGAACCATCTTGATCCTCTGTAGGGCCCCCTATTCCTGATCGCGTTCCCCGAAGGTGGGGAACCCGGCGGCGGTTTTTGAAAGTCGGGATGTGGCGAGAGGAAGATTTCTTGCGGCACTGCGGAAACGATTTCTGGGTCATTCCGCGACGATGCGGTGACGAAAAAGAATCAACGCCGCCGCATTGCCGCCGCGGAAATTAATTGCAAATCTGAGGCCGGCCTACGAGAAGGAATTTCAATGCCCCACGTCGTAACGAAAGATAATGTCCGCCTCCATTTCGAAGAGGCCGGACACGGGACCCCGATCATTTTCCTGCACGAGTTCGCCGCGGACCACACCAACTGGGAGCCGCAGATGCGCTACTTCTCGCGCGGGCACCGCTGCATCGCCTATTCCGCGCGCGGCTACACGCCGTCGGACGTGCCGCCAAGCGCCGAGGTCTACACCTATCGGCACTTCTATACCGATGCGCTCGCGGTGCTCGATCATCTCAAGATCGAGAAGGCGCATTTCGTCGGCCTGTCGATGGGCTCCTATTCGTCGCTGCAGATCGGCCTCAACGCGCCCGAGCGCGCGCTCTCGATGACGCTCGCCGCCGTCGGCTCCGGCTCCAACCTGGAGAACCTCGACGCCTTCCGCGCGCAGTGCCGCGCCAATGCCGAGCAACTGGAAGCGATCGGCTCCGTCGAGGTCGCGAAGGTGACGCGCGAGGCGCCGAGCCGGATTCCCTTTCTCCTGAAGGATCCGCGCGGCCACGCCGATTTCTACGCCGCCCTTGCGCGTCACGACGCCAAAGGCTCCGCCAACACGATGCGCAGCTTCCAGGGCGGCCGGCCCTCGATCTACACCATGACGGATGCGATCCGGCGCGTGCCGACGCCGGCATTGATCCTGTGCGGCGACGAGGACGACAATTGCGTCGAGCCGAGCCTGTTCCTGAAGAAGCATCTGCCGGCCGCGGGGCTCGCCTTCTTCCCGAAGTCGGGCCACGTGCTCAATCTCGAGGAGCCCGCGCTGTTCAACGAGATGGTGGAGCGCTTCATCGCGCTGGTGGAGGCCGGACGCTGGCCGGTGCGCGATCCAAGGTCGCTGGTGGCAGCGCCGGTCTAAGCCGGCGCCGCTACCTATTTCCCCGCACCGCGGCTCAGCAGGAACACGCCCTGCTCGCCGAACATGTTCCAGACCCACCAGGGCAGGTTCAGCGGCACCGGACGGCCGTAGAGATCGAGCGCGACCGCGCGCTCCATCTTGACGTTGATCTCGTCGCAGAGCTGCACGAAATCCTTGATGGTGCAGAAATGGATGTTGGCGGTGTCGTACCAGGTCGCCGGCAAATTCTCCGTGCGCGGCATGTGGCCGCCGACCAGGAGCTGCAGGCGCATCTTCCAGAAGCCGAAATTCGGGAACGAGACGATGGCGCGATGGCCGATGCGCAGGAGGTTCTCGAGCACCACCTTCGGCTGCCGCGTCGCCTGCAGCGTCTGCGACAGGATCACGTAGTCGAAGGCGTCGTCGGGATAGTTGACGAGATCGGTGTCGGCGTCGCCCTGCACCACCGCGAGCCCCTTGGCAACACAGCGGTTGACGCCCTCGCGCGACAGTTCGATGCCGCGGCCGTCGATGTCGCGGCTCTCAAGCAGCTGCAGCAGGTCGCCGTCGCCGCAGCCGACGTCGAGCACGCGCGAGCCCGGCTGCACCATGTCGGCGACCAGGAGATGATCGGTGCGATAGCTTCCGGTGCGCTCGGGCGCTATGCCCGGCAGCGGCAGGGTTTGCTGGATGCTCATGACTGGCCGTCGCTATGTCCAAGGCCGCGCGCCTTGCCTGCCGCCTGCAGGAAAGCTCGGGCGATATCGAAGAGTTCGGGCACGTCGAGCAGGAAGGCGTCGTGGCCCTTGTCGGTCTCGATCTCGGCAAACGACACCCGCGCGCTCGACGCGTTGAGCGCATGCACCAGCGCACGCGATTCCGAGGTCGGGAACAGCCAGTCGCTGGTGAACGACATCACGCAGAAGCGCGTCTTGATCCCGGCGAACGCCTTCGCCAGCACGCCGTTATGGTCGGCGGCGATGTCGAAATAGTCCATCGCGCGCGTCAGATAGAGATAGCTGTTGGCATCGAAGCGCTCGACGAAGGACGAGCCCTGGTAGCGCAGATAGCTCTCGACCTGGAAATCGGCGTCGAACGAGAAGGTCGGCAGGTCGCGATCCTGCATCCGCCGTCCGAACTTGCGATGCAGCGCCGCGTCGGACAGATAGGTGATGTGCGCCGCCATCCGTGCCACCGCGAGGCCACGATGCGGATGCGTGTCCTCGGCGACATAGCGCCCGCCGCGCCAGTCCGGATCGGCCATCACGGCCTGCCGGCCGAGCTCATGGAAAGCAATGTTCTGCGCGGAATGACGCGTGCTGCATGCGATCGGCAGCGCCGAGAACACCCGCTCCGGATAGGCCGCAGTCCATTGCAGCACCTGCATGCCGCCCATCGAGCCGCCGACCACGCAGAACAGCGTGGTGATACCGAGGTGATCGACCAGCATCGCCTGCGCGCGCACCATGTCGGGAATCGTGATGATCGGGAATTCGAGCCCCCACACCTTGCCGGTCGCGGGATTGATCGACGCCGGCCCGGTCGAGCCCATGCAGCCGCCGATCACGTTGGAGCAGATGATGAAGTACTTCTCCGGATCGAGCGGCTTGCCCGCGCCGACCATGGTGTCCCACCAGCCGGACTTGCCGGTGACGGGATGGGTGTTGTTGACATGCTGGTCGCCAGTCAGCGCATGGCAGATCAGGATCGCATTGGAGCGATCGGCGTTGAGCTCGCCATAGGTCTGGTAGGCGATCTGGAACGGCGCGAGATCGACGCCGCAATCGAGCTTGAGCGGCTGGTCCATGCCGAACTTCGCCACCAGCGAAGATGGATGATCGGCCTCATGGGCGCGATCGTCGCTTTGGATCGTCGGGCTCGATATGGAACGCACGTTGCTCATGTCAGCGACCCTGCCTCCGCGCGGGAGGCTTCGAACAGAAATCAGGCCATAAAAAACCCGGCCTGAACAAAGGTTCGGCCGGGAGCTGATCTGTCCCCGGCCTGTTTAGCGAGTTGTTTAACGTGGCTGCAAGCCGGCCGGCTCAAATGACCACGGAAGTGCCGGGAAACTAGTCCCAGCCCCGCCGTTCGTCAAGGCAGCCTGACCCTGCCACGCATGGTTAACCCGATGGCGCAGAGCAGCGCCGCGTCGTTTCTCTTTGCTTTCGGCGCCTGTCTTTCCTAATCAAGACCCCGTCCTTGGGCGGCATCGGGCCGCCCCGACGACAAGGTTTTACGATGTCCAAGCCGCCCCCGTCGCCGCCCAGCTTGCAGGAGCTGCGCAAAGAGATCGACGCGATCGACGAGCAGGTTCACCGCCTGTTGATGGCGCGTGGCGACATCATCGACCGCCTGATCCAGGTCAAGCAGACCCAGGAGGTCGGCTCGGCGTTCCGCCCGGCGCGCGAAGCCAGCATGATGCGCAATCTCGTCGAGCGCCATCGCGGCATCCTGCCGCTCGACACCATCGAGAGCATCTGGCGCGTCATCATCTCGACCTTCACTTACGTCCAGGCGCCGTTCTCGGTGCATGCCGACGTCTCGGTCGGCGAGTCCGCGATGCGGGACTCGGCGCGGTTTCATTTCGGCTTCGTGGTGCCTTACGTGGCGCATTTCAGCGCGCAGGCCGCGGTCGAGGCGGTGGCGAAATCCAAAGGCGATCTCGCGCTGGTCTCGGCGATCTCGAGCCGGACGCCGTGGTGGAATGCGCTCGAGGCCAGTGGTGCGCCGAAGATCATCGCGCGCCTGCCGTTCCTCGAGCGCGCCGACCATCCGGCCGCGCTGCCGGTGTTCGTGGTCTCCCGCGTCGCCGACGATGCGATGGTGACCGAAGTCCAGATGTGGAGCGTGCGCGTCTCCGGCTGGAATGCCGACACCGCCCGCGCGCTGGCGCCGCTCGCCGAGATCGTCGCCGTCCCCGACACCGCCTTCGACGGCGCAGCGCTTCTGGTCTCGGTCGCGGGCCACGACTTCGAGAAGATCAAGCTCGCTCTGATCCAGGCCGGCGCCTCGGTCCGCTCGTCGGCCCTCGTCGGCAGCCACGCAACGCGCTATACGGTGCCCCCTAACGGGTCGGCCAAGACTTGACGTGAGAGATCCAGGCCGTCCGCCCATCCGGAGTTGAAGATGTCCCGCCCCGTGCCGAACCCCGGCATTCTCGATATTGCGCCCTACACGCCCGGCAAGAGCCCGGTGCCGGAGCCGGGCCGCAAGGTGTTCAAGCTGTCCGCCAACGAGACGCCGTTCGGCCCGTCGCCGAAGGCGAAGGCCGCCTACCAGCACGCGCTCGACCATCTCGAGGATTATCCGGAAGGCACCTCGCGCGTGCTGCGCGAGGCGATCGGCCGCGCCTACGGGCTCGATCCGGACCGCATCATCTGCGGCGCCGGCTCCGACGAGATCCTCAATCTGCTCGCGCACACCTATCTCGCACCCGGCGACGAGGCGATCTCGACCACCCACGGCTTCCTGGTCTACCCGATCGCGACCATGGCGAACGGCGCCAAGAATGTTGTCGCCGCCGAGACCAATTTCACCGCCGACGTCGACGCGATCCTGAAAGCGGTGACGCCGCGCACCAAGCTGGTGTGGCTCGCCAACCCGAACAACCCGACCGGCACCTACATTCCGTTCGACGAGGTCAAGCGCCTGCGCGCCGGACTGCCGCCGCACGTGCTCTTGGTGCTCGACGCCGCCTATGCCGACTACGTCTCGCGCAACGACTATGAGTTCGGCATCGAGCTGGTGGCGACCACTGAGAACACGGTGGTGACCCACACCTTCTCGAAGATCCACGGCCTCGCGGCGCTGCGCATCGGCTGGATGTTCGGACCTGCGCACATTGTCGATGCGGTGAATCGCATCCGCGGCCCCTTCAACGTCTCGACGCCGGCGATGCTGGCGGCGGCGGCCGCGATCGAGGACTCTGCGCATGTGCAGATGTCGCGGGTGCACACCGAGACCTGGCGCAACTGGCTCACCGAGGAGATCGGCAAGCTCGGCCTCAAGGTGACGCCGAGCGTCGCGAACTTCGTGCTGATCCACTTCCCGACCGACAAGGGCAAGACCGCGGCCGAAGCCGACGTGTACCTCACCAAGCGCGGCCTCGTGCTGCGTGCACTGAACAATTACAAGCTGCCGAATTCGCTGCGCATGACCATCGGCACCGAGGAGGCGAACCGCCTCGTGGTCGACGGCTTGCGCGACTTCATGGCCGGAAAGTGAAGCCGACGTGAACGCTACCCCCCTCTTCAAACGCGTCGCGCTGATCGGCTTCGGCCTGATCGGCGGCTCGATCGCGCGCGGCGCGCGCGCGCAAGGGCTGGTCGGCGAGATCGTCACCACCGCACGCTCGGAGACGACGCGCGCGCGCGTCGCCGAGCTCGGCATCGTCGATAAGGTCGTGGCGACCAATGCGGAGGCCGTGAAGGATGCCGACCTCGTCATCCTCTGCATCCCCGTCGGCGCCTGCGGACCGGTCGCGGCCGAGATTGCGCCGCATCTCAAACCGGGCGCGATCATCTCCGACGTCGGCTCGGTGAAGGGCGCGGTCGTGAAGGACACGGCGCCGCATTTGCCGCAGGGCGTTCACTTCGTGCCGGCCCATCCGGTGGCCGGCACCGAGCATTCCGGTCCGGACTCCGGCTTCGCAGAACTCTTCATCAACCGCTGGTGCATCCTGACGCCGCCGGAAGGTACCGATCCTGCCGCGACCGACCGGCTGCGCGCTTTCTGGGCCGCGCTCGGCGCCAAGGTCGAGGTCATGACGCCGGACCATCATGACCTCGTGCTCGCGATCACCAGCCATCTGCCGCACCTGATCGCCTACACCATCGTCGGCACCGCCGACGAGCTGGCGCAGGTCACCGAATCCGAAGTGATCAAGTTCTCAGCCGGCGGCTTCCGCGACTTCACCCGTATCGCGGCGTCGGACCCGACGATGTGGCGCGACGTGTTCCTTGCCAACAAGGACGCGGTGCTGGAGATGCTCGGCACCTTCAGCGAAGACCTCGCGAAGCTGACCCGCGCGATCCGCCGTGGCGACGGCAAGGCGCTGTTCGATCATTTCACCCGCACCCGTGCCATCCGCCGCGGCATCGTCGAGATCGGCCAGGATTCGGCGGCCGCCGACTTCGGCCGTCCGCACGCGAGTTTGACGAAGAAGGCGGATTGAGGCGCCTGCCGTAGCCCGGATGTAGCGAAGCGAAATCCGGGTTCTTCATTGGTAAAGCGGCCCCGGATTGCGCTGCGCTTCATCCGGGCTACAAGCTCAACGCGACACATCGTCATTGCGAGCAAGATTCCGATTCACATATCAAATAGCGATGAGGATGCGACACTGCATTCTCGCGACGCATTGCGTCCGAGTCTTGCGTCACTTTCCACCCTCCTCTCAAGCAGAGGGCGCAGGGAAAGCCGGGTGCCGATCGCACCCATGGGTCCGGTGCAGCAAAAAGCACCGGGGTAGGACCAAAGGTGAAACCGGAAACACGCCGGCTTTCCCTGCGCGATGGTTTTACGGTTTCCTTCGTGCTCTCCCCGGCGAGACCAGGCTTGGTTGTCACCGTCGTCCCTGAGAAGCGTTAGCTTCTCAAGAAGTCGACACCTGCCACTGGGGCGTCAGGACCACACGACTTCGCCGTCCGCTCTGAGCTGCCTTCGTCTTGCGCAGCCATTGCGTCCACCGCATCTCACCGCAACACTCGTGACGATCGCGACGCGCCCTCAATCGGGTGAGACGGGCGGAGTCCTAGTGCTGATTTGCCCGACGACGGAAGCGCCAATTTGCCCGTCGGGTTAATTTGTCGCACCCTGTTGGTTACTGACAAACTGATGCGCTCCCCTCGCCGAGTGCGGCGAGGGACTCCTGAAGGGAAGTCGACGATGAGAGGGCTGGCCGTCGGCAAACAGAAGGCTTGAGCGCGATGATGACTCAACCCGATCTCGTCGCACTTCAGGGCCGGAACCGCGGGCGTCGATCATCGACCCGGTTCGCCTTGGAGATCGCCCGCTCCAGCGAATTCGGCGGCAGCACCTCGACCTCGAAATTGATGTTGGTGTCGTTCTTCAGCCGGCGCTTGACCTGCTTTGCCAGCTCGCCGTCGAAATCCGCCTGATTGGCCGTCTTGGCCGCCGGATCGCGCTCAACCCGCACCGTTGCCGTGTCGAGTGCGCCGTTGCGTTCGAGCACGATCTTGAACTCGACACCGGTCCCTGGCACCGACAGCAACGAACGCTGAACCTGGCTCGGATAGACATTGGCGCCGCGGATCAGGAGCATGTCGTCCAGACGGCCATAGACGCCCATGGGAAGGCGCGGATAGGTCCGACCGCAGCCGCAGGACTCGTAGGTCATATGCGACTCGTCGCCGGAGTAGAAACGGATCATCGGCTGCGACTGCCGTCGTAAATGCGTGTAGACGACCGCCCCGCTCTCCCCGTCGGGCAGCGCGCGGTTCGGATTGTCCTTGGCAACGATCTCGGTCCACACCTCGTCCTGCATCACGTGCACGCCCTGGCCGCGTTCGCATTCGGCGTTGGTGCCCCACGGCGTCATCTCCGATGTCGTCGCCATGTCGCGCACGACGATGCCCCATCCGCTCTCCAGGGCCTGGCGCGTTCCGGGTATCGATGAGCCCGGCTCGCCGATGAAGATGCCGAGACGCAGCGGCGACGTCGACGGGTCCAGCCCCATCGATCGCGCCACCTCCAGCATGTGCAAGGCGTAGCTCGGCGTCGTGATCAGCACGGTCGACTTGATCCGCCACATCAGCTCGATCTGTCTTTCGGTCTCACCCGCGCCGACCGGGAAGGCCGTCGCTCCGAGCCGCTCGATGCCGAGCAGCGAGCCCCAACCGCCCATGAACAGGCTGAAGACCGTCGCAAGCTGCACGACGTCGCCCGGGCGCACACCGCAGGTATAGAAGGCCTGCGCCATCACCTCGGCGATGTAGTCCCAGTCGCCGCGCGAGATTGCGTAGAGGGTCGGCTTTCCGCTGGTCCCGGAAGATCCGTGCACGCGGCAGACATCGACCGGGCCAGCGCCAAGATAGCTGCCGAAAGGCGCATGCTCGGCCTGATCGTCGCGAAGCATCTGCTTGGTGATGATGGGCACGCGCGCGGTGAAGGTGGCGATCGAGGTCACCTGATCGGGGTGAAAGCCGGCCCGATCATAATGCCGTCGGTAGAACGGCAAATGGTCATAGGCATAGCGCAACTGCCGCTGCATCAAGCCGAGAACCTCCGCCTCGCGCACGTCGCGCGGGCGGGTCTCCTTCTCCGAATTCCAATAGGCGCGCGGCTTTTCCATGCCTCACCCTCCCTTTTTTTATTGACTAAACGCTTGTTTAGCTGTAATCTCAGAAAACGTCAAGATGCTGGCGAGGTCGACGCTTTTCAGCTTCAGAAAATGGAGTAACTTGGCGCGATCGCTGGCCCTTTTCGGTCGAATGCTAAACAATCGTTTGGTTATCTTGGAGGCACACTTTGGCTGCCACTCTTGCAAAGCAACAGGCGAACCGTTGGCCGGCGCTGCTGGAAGCCGCCGCCACGCTCTTCGCCGAGCGCGGCTATCATGCAACGACCATCCGCGATGTCGCCCAAGCAGCCGGCGTGACGCCGGGCGCGCTGTATTTCCATGTCCCGACCAAGCAGGCGCTGCTTGTCGCGGTCTATACCGAAGGCGTCGACCGCATCGTCCGCCATGTCGACAATCTGGTCGATCAGGAGACCGAGCCTGCGCGGCGGTTTCGGCGCGCGATCGAGGCGCATCTGGAATCCATCCTTGATGCAAGCGCGTTCGCGCGCGTCATCGTCAGGGTCATCCCGGACGATGTGCCGGAAGCTGCGGCCGAGCTGCGCGCCCAGCGCGATCGGTATGAAACGCGATTCCGCGCCCTCATCGCCGCCCTCGGCCTCCCCTCCGACCGGTCGCCGACGTTGCTGAGAATGCTGCTGCTGGGCGCCCTGAACTCAACACCCATCTGGTATCGGCGCTCAAGCGGCGGCCTGGATACCATCGTCGACGAGTTCGTTGCCGTGTTCGGCAGCGGCCCGTCTGGCCCGAATGCCAAGCCCCGACGGAGATCAAACCGATGATGAAGGTCGACGCGCTGCCGATCCGTGCGCTGGTGACGAAGATCGGCCTCGACGGACACGATCGCGGCAGCCGCATCGTCGCCGCCTATCTGCGCGACGCCGGCATGGAGGTGATCTATACCCCGCCGTGGCAGACCATTCCGGGCGTGGTGAAGCTCGCGACCGAAGAAGATGTCGACGTCATCGGCATCAGCTCGCTGGCAACCGATCACCTGATCGTGCCGAAAATGATGGATGCGCTGCGGGCGGCGGGGCTTGGCCATGTGCAAGTCATCGTCGGCGGCATCGTGCCCGACGAGGAGAAAACTGCATTACTCGCGGCCGGCGTCAGCCGGATTTTTGGCCCCGGTTCGGCCCGCGAGGAGATCGTCGATTGCGTCACAGCGCTCGGCCGGCAATCGCGCGCAGCGCGCAGCGACGAATTTTCGGAGGCGACCCCATGACCCGCACCGCGATCCAGCTTCCGCTCCCCGGCTTTGAACATGCGCAGGGCGAATGGCGCACGCAATATGCCCGTCAGATCGGCGATGAGAAGGCGATCCGTAACCGATCCGGAATCGAGATCCAGCCGCTTTATTCGCCGCGCGACTGGAATGGCGAGCGGTATCTCGAGGACCTCGGCTTTCCCGGCCAGTATCCGTTCACGCGCGGCATCTATCCGACGATGCATCGCGGCCGCACCTGGACGCAGCGTCAATTGATCGGCCTCGGCACTCCGGAAGACTACAACAAGCGGGTGCGACGCATCATCGAGGCGGGCGCCACGGCAATCAGCCTGCTGCCGTGCTGTTCGGGCTTTCGCGGCATCGACTGTGACGAGGTCGATCCGGTGCTGCTCGGAACCTGCGGCACCGTAATCAACACCACCGACCACATGGATGATGCGCTTGACGGCGTTCCGATCGGTGAAATCTCGACGGCGATGAACGACCCCTCGCCCTTCACGCTGCTTGCCTTCACGCTCGGCGTGGCGCGGCGGCGCGGCATCGACTGGCGTTCGGTGACGGGAACGTCCAATCAGAGCGACTACATTTCGCACTTCATCGCCAATCACCAGTTCTACCGCCTGTCGCTGCCGGGATCGCGGCGGGTGCTGCTCGACCACATCGAATTTTGCCGACGCCGCGTTCCGAACTGGAATCCGGTCTCCGTCGTCGGCCAGCACATGCAGCAGGCCGGCGCGACGCCGGCGGAAACCATGGGCTTCACGCTCTCCACCGCGATCCAGTATGCCGAGGATTGCATCGCGCGCGGCATGGATATCGACGACGTGCTGCGCCGCTTTACCTTCTTCTTCGACATCTCGATCTCGCTGTTCGAGGAGGTTGCGAAATTCCGTGCCGGACGCCGCATCTGGGCGAAGATCGCGCGCGACCGGCTGGGGGCGAAGGATCCCGCCTGCTGGCGGTTCAAGTTCCATGGCCAAACGTCGGGCGTCGATCTGACCCAGCAGCAACCGCTCAACAACATCGCGCGCGTATCGATCCAGGCCATCGCAGGCATTCTCAGCGGGCTGCAATCGCTGCATACGGACGCCTATGACGAGGCGATCGCCTGTCCGAGCGAGGAGACCGCGCGTGTCGCGGTGGCGACGCAAAACATCCTGCGCGACGAGGCCCGGCTTTGCGACGTCATCGATCCGCTGGGCGGCTCTTATTACGTCGAGCGACTGACCGACGAGATGCAGGCGGAAATCGAAGCCGTGATTGCGAAGATCGACGCCGCCGGCGGCATGTACAAGGCCGCTGAAACCGGCCTGGTGCAGACCATGATCGGCGAATCGGCGCTTGCGTTCCAGGAGCAGGTTGACTCCGGTGAGCGCAAGATCGTCGGGGTCAATTGCTATCAGATCGAGGAGGATTCCACGGTCCCTCCGGCCGAGCGGCCCGATGCCGACGCGATGCTCCGTCATGTCGAGCGTTTCAAGACATTCAAGCAGGAGCGCAGCCAGCGCGAGGTCGCCCGCGCGCTCGACGCCTTGGCGCGCGCCGCCAACAGCACGGACGAGAATGTCTTTGAAAAAGTGGTGGAAGCGACCGAGGCCGGCGTCACACACGGCGAAGTGGTGAGTTGTCTTCGCCGCGAGCTCGGTTTCGGGCATCCGTTGATCGTTGCCTGATCCGATGACAGCGGATTCCATCGCAACGTCGCTTTTGGAGCGGCTACAGGCCGGCGACGCCAGGGCGATCGCACGAAGCATCACGATCATGGAAGCCGGAGGTCCGGCCGCCTCCGCCTTGCATCGGGCGATCCTGCCGCAGACGGGCCGCGCGCTTACGGTCGGCTTTACCGGGCCGCCCGGCGCCGGCAAATCGACACTGATCGATGCATTCGTGACCGAGCTGCGCCGGAGCGGACGAACGGTGGCCGTCGCCGCGGTCGATCCGTCAAGCCCGTTGTCCGGGGGCGCGGTGCTTGGCGACCGCGTGCGGATGGGGCGGCACACCGAAGACGCCGGCGTATTCATCCGCTCGATTGCCTCGCGCGGCCACCTCGGCGGCCTGACCGACAGCATCCAGCCGATCGTCGACATTCTCGATTTCGCCGGCCGCGACGTGATCGTGATCGAGACCGTCGGAGCCGGACAGTCCGAGGTCGAGATTGCCGAGATTGCCGATGTCCGGATCGTCGTCAATGCCCCCGGCCTCGGCGATGACATCCAGGCGATCAAGGCCGGAATATTGGAAATCGCGAATGTGCTTGTTGTCAACAAGGCGGACCTTCCACTGGCCTCACGCACGGTCCGGCAGCTCCGCAGCATGTTGAGCCTGCGCCGCGAGGGCGACCGGAATGTGCCGGTTATCGAGACGGTGGCAAGCTCCGGACAGGGCGTCGACGAACTGCTCTGCGCCGTCCTCAAGTCAGCGCCGCAAACGCCCGCGGAGCGCGAGGCGCGCCGCCGCACCCGCGTCCGCCGCCTTGTGGCAGAGGCCGCTGCGGCCGAGATCCGGCGCAGGATCATGGAGCGGAGCGATCCAGCGTTCTCGGACACCCTCAGGCAAGCCGAGGCGGGAGAGATCTCGATCGAGGAGGCCGTGCGCGCGGCGCTCGAATTCGCCGACGAGCGCGATCATCCTCGCCTCCGGCACATGACGTGCATCGAACGCAATGACCCCGTTACCTGACGATCCGTGCCGGCTGGCCGAGCAATGCGCCGCCGTCATGCTCGCGGGCGATGCGCCCGCACGGGCGTTCGGCTTCTCGCTGCGCAAGGTTGCGCCCGGCGAGGCCGAACTCGAGATGACGGTTTCCGAGAGCAGCTTGAATGCGTTCGGGACATGCCATGGCGGCGCGCTCTTCACGTTGGCCGATACGGCGCTTTCGATCGCCTGCAACAGCTACGGCCGGCAGTCGGTCGCCCAGCAATGCAGCATCACCTTCGTGCGTCCGGTCCGACTGGGCGATCACTTGATCGCCCGCGCGTTTGAACGTTGCCGCACGAGCCGGACGGCGATCTATGACTGCACCCTGACCAATGCACGGGATGGAAAGGTGATTGCCGAGTTCCGCGGCCATTCGCGGACAATCGCGGATGCAATGCCGACGCCGATCTAGCGCGGGCGCTCGTTTGCGCCATCGCCGGGGCAGACATCGGCATACCTTCGTATACGTCCTTCATCCCTTCTCATGCCCTGCGCTGACGCTCGTACAATTGAGTGACGGCGAGAAGTTTTTACACTCACCGCGGTAGCTTCCAACGAGAGCAATCGTCGTTTGGAGCCGGCACGAGTTGGGTTCAAAAACCTGTGATCAAGATCGCTGCTCAGCCGAACGAATCGCAAGATTGATGCGACAAACAGGTGTTCGGCTGGAATGCGGGTTCGTCGAGGAACACTCAAATGAACGTCACCATTCAAAAGCTCAATGGCCTGTGGCACCTCATCGTCGGGTCGTGCCAGCTCCGCACTCCGTTCCTGGAGAGCCAGGACCGGGAGTTGGTCGTGGCCTACGCCCGGCGTGTCTACCCTGGCGCCAAGGTCTTCGAACGTGACTGATTTCGAGTTTCGAGTGACGGCGGCGCAACGGCAAGGGTTGCCCTCTTGCTCGCGCCGTTCGAACCAAGATGCCCGCTAAAGATCGAAGTTCGTCGGCAGCATGACAACGTCGCGAATGGTCATGCCGCGTGGCCGCGTCAGCATGAACATCACCACATCGGCCACCTCGCTGGCCTCGAGCAGGCTCCCGGATTCCTTGGCTTGCTTCAGCTTCTCGGACGGCCAGTCCGCGAGCAATGCGCTGATGACGGGCCCGGGCGAGATCGAGCCCACGCGGATGCCGTGCTTGAAGACTTGGCGTCGCACGGTCTGGACAAAGCAGTTGATCGCCCATTTGGACGACGCATAGACCGGCTCCCACGGCGTCGGAAAATGCGCCGCCAACGAACTCGTGACGATGATGTCGCCCGTCCGACGCGCGATCATGTGCGGCAGCACGTCGTGCACATTCTTCATCACGACGTTGACATTCAGGTTCAGCATCCGGTCGATCGCCCCGCTGTCGGCGTCGACCAGGTCGCCGCCGACATAGGTACCGGCATTGGCATGCAGAATGTCGAGCTGGCCGGCCTTCTCCAGGACCCGCGGCAGCAGCGTCGCGCAGTCCTTCGGATCGAGCAGATCGATGACCAACGGGATCACGGCGTCGCCATGCTTGCTGCCGAGTGCCGTTAGCGCTGCCGCGTCGCGGTCGACCATCACCACGCGCGCACCCGCTGCCAGCATCGCCTCGCTGCTCGCCAATCCGATGCCCGACGCAGCGCCGGTCACGGCGGCAACCTTGCCTGCCAATTCTCTCGCCATGAGTCCTCCCTTGCCGAGGTCGCCATAACACGCGCCGCAGTATAGCAAGCCCAGGCGACGCAAAACCGCATTCATTGGTGACCATTGCGAGCGAGGTGAGACGAGCACCACGAGCTCGACGCCTCACCAGATCGAGAACGGGCTCCTGAAGGACGGGCCCCAATAAAGCTGACGATCGCGCGAGCGCATGTAGCCGACCTCCGTCGGCGGACGGCGGCGTCGGAACTTGATGCCGCCTTGCGGTTCGTCACTCAGCACGATCACGAAGTCGGTTCCTTTGCCGGTTTCCGCACTCATGGCCTCATCCGTGACGATCATGGATGATCGCGGCGGCATGCCGGCGATGCGATCCAGCGCCTCCGGCGTCATCTCGATGCGATCAAGCGCGGCCTGTGCGCTGTCGGGCGCGGGCGGTACTTCGATATCCCGAGCACTTGCCTGAGCAGCCGGAGCGCGGCGCTCGGCTTCGTCGCCGCGCGGCCGCGCACGGCCCAGCGAGACGACATTCCATCGCGTGCCGGTCCCCTCGCCGGTGCGCTCGAGTGCGGTGAAGACATGCGTGCCGATCGGGCGATCGGCATCCTGGATCGTGACGGGACTCTCGTAGACCGTTTCAGAGGCCTGCCGCAGATAGAGCCGCTGGGCCTTGCGGCTGATCAGGACCGAGATCGGCGCGTGTTCGCGGGCGGCCTGGCGCGCCGCCTGGGCTGCCGCGGCCCGCGCCGCCTGCGCGAACTTGGCGGCTTCCCGCGCAGCCGCGAGCGCATCGAGCTTCGGTTGCAGCTCGTCCCTGGCAGCGGCCAGCTTCACGTCGAGCTCGACGAGGTTGGCGGTCGCTTTGGCCCTGGCGTCCTCGGCCTGTTGCCTGGCGTCGGCCGAGGTTGCGGCGGCGAGCGCGGTTTCGGAGGCGGCCAAGCGCGCTTCGGCACGGGCCTTCAGGTTTTCCGCCGCTCGCACCGGGATCATCACCTGCATCGCCTCGCGATAGGCTTGCCCGGCCACGCCCCTGGCTTGCTCGTCCCGCCGCGTCGCCTCCTCCGCCTCGACGAGACGGGCGGCGGCCGAGACACCAGTGTCCGGCTTGGTCCGGAGCAGAAGCGGGTGAACGACCTCGACCGGCGCTGCGTCGGCCGGCGCCACGATCACCCGCAAACCCAGATGGGTCGCTTCGAACAGGCTCTCGGCGAAGTCGAACGGCATTCGGATGCAGCCATGCGACGCCGCGCGCCCCGGCAAAACCCCGCCGTGAAGCGCGATGCCGGACCATGTGAGGCGTTGCATGTGCGGCATGAAGGCGTCGTCATAGAGGTTGGAATAATGCTCCCGCTCCTTCTGGATGACGCTAAAGACCCCGGATGGCGTTTCGCGTCCCTTCTGGCCGCTCGACACCGGCGCGCGCAGGATCCAGCCATCGGCGTCGTAGATGGTGATCCGCTGCTTCTGCAGCGACACGATTGCCAGGATGGGTGCGCCGGGCTCGCGCGTGGCGACGGACTCGATCGGACGCGCGCTGCCAACGCCACGGGCGCTGGCATCGCAGCCCGCTCCGACCAGCGCGGCCAGGCCGACAATGGCAAGCTGCGCAGGCCGCAGCCAGCTCTGCCTGCGCGTCCGGCCCGAAAGCCCGTAGGTCATGCGCATCTCCTGATCCGAGTTACGCGGGCTCGTGCCGAGATTAACGTCACTCGTCCGATCCGGCCAGTTCGGAAACGCGTGGTGCCAAGCACTTCACGTCCGGCGCAAAGCGGATCTCCCGCGCGCGGGTCAGGTCGCTCTCACTTTCGATGACTTTGCGGTTCTTGCGCGTTTCGCCCCGCCGTGATGGTTACGCACGGCGAGCCGGTTGCGCTTCTTCACGTCCGCTGCCGCTTGGTGAGTGCTGGTGCCGCGGCTATGCGCGGCGTATTCATTGCCGTCGACCGGCGCCAGATGCGGAGGATCCCGATCGAGATATGGTCGCGCGACGCCGAACTCCTTGCCGCGGGCATCGATCCATTTCCAGAGCTTCTCCGAGGCCCTCCATCGCTGATCGCGGGTCGCGCCATCGACGCTGACGACATCGGCCGCAAGCCCATAGCCGTAGCCGCCGCGCAAGCTCCCGCCATGATAGGAGCGGTTGCTGGCCGCCTTGAGGCCGCTTGCGATCGACTGTCGATAGTCGTCGCGGAATGCGCTGGTGATGCCGGGCGACAGGCCGGCCTGCTCCGCCGCGAGCAGCGCATGAAAGAGTTTCAGCTTGAAGGGCCGCGACATGCCTCCGATCACATAGTCCATCATCGGCATGCCGACCCGTTCGGCCGCCTTCGGATCCTTCCACCCAAAATCTTCATCGACCAGCCGGGTGAAGCTTCTGGTGACCGTCACCATCTTGCCCCTCTTCTTGACGGTGACCTTCCTCGAGTCCTGCACCTTGATGGTGTCCTCCTTCGGCGTTCGTTGATAGAGCGCCCAAAGGTAGCGGTCGACGCAGGCATTAACGTCCCAGCACTCGTCGAGAATGTCGATGGACCCCACAAACTGCCGGGCCTGACGCGGCTGTGAATCCGGCACGCTCGCCGCGGGAACCTGCACGGGCTCGCCTTCGAGCGGCAGCAACTGCGCCGGATCGGTCAACGCGGCCTCGACGATCGCTCCTGCCTTGCGCGACGACGTCGTCGTGTCGGTGGCCGCGACCGGCTCAGATCCGTCCGTGATTGCGGAATCGGCGCTGGCGACGACGGCGTTGCCGATCGCGATGGTGTTGCTGTTGGCGATCGGGGGCGGAGCGGCGGGCGCGGCGTCGGCGATGGCAAGGGGTGCATATCGATCGACGATCGGCGCGTCGGCGGTCTCGATTCCAGTCGAGCCGAAAGCAGCGAGCCAGGCGACAATCCAGCTCGGGAACACGACCGTTCGGCACAACGCCGCCGTCCCCATTCGCCGCGCGTTCATCATCCCAGCCTCCACAGGCTCCTGCGGAGCCAGGTTGCACAGCCAAGCATGTGACGCTGCGGATTGTCGGCCGTCGGTGTGGTCGCGCAATGGCGAAAAAGGGTTAACGAGCGATGTTTCCTAAGGGTGTTGCCCCGATGCAACTCGCGACCGTCGACACATTCTTGCGAACGAGGCGCCGCGCGTCACGCGATAGAGCGTCTGTCGCCGGAGCATGGTGCGATTATTGAGGTCTCAGAAATCGACTGCGTGGCCGTGATCGACGGCCACGTCCATTGTCGGCACTTTGCGGCAGCGGAGTTCCCGCCGCCGCGACGGCATCAGCCTCGCGGAGCGGGGTATCGTGCCGGCGCACCGGAGATCGCCGCAACCTTCTGCGCCAGCCGCTGGCGGCCGAGCAGTCCGGCCGTGGCCAGCATGGCCACGCCGCCCATCCACCATGACCCGATGACGAGCTCCCAGGCCCGCCGCGGGACCTCGTCGAGGATGATGCCGTAGACCGACACCAGCGCCGCCGCGGCGGCGAGGAAGGTGCCGCTCGCGCTCAGGAGCTCGACGACATCGACCCGCCGCAGGCGGGCGGCAAATGCCGCCCGCCGCGGAATGTCGATCCCGAGATAGAAGCCGACCGATCCCATCAGGACCGACATCGCGACGAACTCGATCGAATCGAACATCGCGACATGGATCTTGCCGAGCTGGGCGGCGACGAACGTCCCGCCCATGGCGCCGGCCATCGCCAGCCCGCTGCGCTCGACCACATGCGCGACTTCGCTGATCAGCATCAGCTCGCGCGCATGTGCGGTTCTGTCCTTCGACATTGCAATGTCCTCATTTCAGAACGGATAGTAGCGAAGCTGGGTCATCACGATGTGCTCGTCGGTCTTCGGCGCGCCGCCGACACCCTCGAACGTGAACCGTTGAGTGTAGGAGTATTGCGTGCCGAGTTTGACCGCGCCGAACGCCCCCTGATACAGCGTCTTATAGAAGCCGCCCGTGAGCTGCCGGATCTCCTTCGTATTGCCGTTACACTGGACCGCCGGTGAATTTTCCACATTGCAGCCGCGGTTGTCGTAGAGCGGATTGCCGTAGCCGAACGGCAGGCCGGTGGATCCGAACGAGAACGTAGCTTTCGTCTTCTCCAGTCCCGCGAAGCCGTAGATGTCGAGCCCAGGCACCGCATGCCACATCAGTCCGCCCTGGATGCCGAGGATCGGAAGCACCTGGAAGGTGCCGTCCTCGCGGAACGTCGCGTCGCTGAACGGAGTCGCGCTGAAGCGACCCAGCGCGCCCTGCGCGGCAGTGAACTGGAATTCGAGAACCTTGGGAAGGACCTCGTAGGCAACGTGTCCGCCGACCGCGAACGCGCTGACGGGGTGGTTGACGGTCAAGGAGCGATCCAGGAGTTCGCGGTACAGCCCCCAGGCTTCGACGTGCAGCTTGTGGCCGCCGACCACCGGATCCCACGCGCCCTTCACGGTGACATCGGGCACACGATTGAGCGAGAGGTTGGTCAGCGGGTTGAAGAAGCTTCCGCCTGGGCCGGTCACGCCGAACAGCGTCGTGCCGGTCACGACTCCCGGAATTCCGGACACCCCTGTTCCGACGAATGGAGTGGCACCGCGGAAGTCACCGTTGCCACCGACGAAGATGGTCTGGGCGTTCTCAGCCGACACCGCGAGCGAGAACTCCGGCCCAAAGTCCATCCAGATGCGGACGCCCGGTTGCCGCGCCGCGAAGATGCCGGGAACGGATTCGAAGTCGACCACGGGTGGTCCATCGATGCCGCGCGGATCGATGCCAACCTTGCTCGGCGAGGTCAGCGACCAGGTCTGACCGGCGAGCACGTGCCAGCCGAGATCGTTGCGGTCGATCTCGATGCTGGCCTGGCGCATGCGCGGCGTGAACGAGTTGGTCGCAACGGGGTTTGAGGTGCTGCCGGCGCTCTCGAAATCGATCTCGCCGTACCCCTTGACGCTAAATTCGGGACTGACGTTGCCTTCCGCCAGCAGCGACAGGCGGCTTGTGCGCGCTGAGAAGCGATTTTCCCCGATGTTGTAGTTCCTATTCCCGCGGAACGGAATCGAGTTGTAGATCGATCCGACGTCGGATGACAGGTTGCGGGTGCGGTAGATGTCGGTGAGATCGAGCCAGCCGCCGAAGGTCAGCGTGATGCCCTTGTAGCAGAGCTTTCCGCCCGGACATGGATCGAACGGCGACGGCGCCTTCGTTGCCACCACGCTGTTGACCTTTGCGGCCTGCGCCTCCTGCTTGCGCGCCTGCGTATCCATTCGCTGCTCGAGCTGCTTCAGCCGCGCCTTCAATGCTTGCAGCTCCGCCGCATCGTCCGCCAGTGCCGGACCGGCCGAAACAAGAATGCTGCCGAGCAGAATCCCCTTGAGTACTCTCATATGCTCCCTCCCAAGCGAGGACGTTTCCTCAGGCAGGAGAGAGCGAATCTGGGGCGCCAATATTCGTGTGCGCCCGCAATATCCCGGTCACAATTTCTTCATCGCGACGGCGGGAATAACTCGCCACTAACTTCGATATCGCGCGTGAGATGTAAAGGAGTCCCGATCAGAACAACGGAGGAATCCGCCCGACCTTCAGTTGCCCAGGACCATGCCGCCGCATGGGGTGTCGGCCGCGACATTCGTCACGGCCGCAACGACCTCCACCGTCGTCGCTAACCGAGCCAACGCTTGCGCCGCTTGTAGTGTTTCACATCGCGATATGATTTCCGCTTGTCGCCGGCGACGCCAAGATAGAACTCCTTGACGTCCTCGTTTGCGGCGAGCGCGCGGGCTTCGCCGTCCATCACCACGCGGCCATTTTCGAGGATGTAGCCGTGGCTCGCATATCTGAGCGCCATATTGGTGTTCTGTTCGGCGAGAAGAACCGATACACCTTCCTTGACGTTGAGATCCTTCACGATCTCGAAGATCTCCTCGACGATCTGCGGCGCGAGGCCCATCGAGGGTTCGTCGAGCAGAATCATCTTGGGGCGCGACATCAGCGCGCGCCCGATCACGCACATCTGCTGTTCGCCGCCCGACGTGTAGCCGGCCGTGGAACCGCGCCGCTCTCTGAGACGGGGAAAATAGGCGTAGACCCGCTCGAGATCCTGCGCGATCGCCAACTTGCCGTCCCTGCGCGTGAAGGCGCCGGTCAGGAGATTCTCTTCGACCGTAAGATGCGGGAAGGCGCGCCGCCCCTCCATCACCTGAATGCAGCCGCGCCGCACCAGGTCGTTCGGCGACAGCGACTGCACCTCGACGCCGTCGAACAGGATCGAGCCCTTGGTGACCTCGCCGCGCTCTGCGTGCAGCAGGTTGGAGATCGCCTTCAGCGTCGTGGTCTTGCCGGCACCATTGGCGCCGAGAAGCGCGACAATGCCGCCCTGCGGGACCTCCAGCGATACCCCCTTCAACACGAGGATGACGTGATCGTAGACAACCTCGATATTGTTGACCGACAGAACCGGAACTGCCGCTTCCGTCGCCGTGGCGACCTTGGCAGTTGACACCCGCAGACCTCCAAACAGTTGCACCTTCCGGGATCCGGGAGCAGGCAAACCTGCCTCCCGGATCGCTCTACACGGGCTCAGGTTTCTTTCGCGCAGTCGCGCGGCTTGATCTTCTTCTCTGCGGCATACTTCGCGGACACATCGGCGACGAGCGGTTCGATGAGCGATTCGTCGGCCGTGTACCAGTCGGAGATCACTTTCCAACCCTTGCCATCCCACTGCTGGACGCGTCCGTAGCGCGAGCCCTCGTGGTCGGAGCAGGAAATGCTGACCGGCTTCATCATCCCCTCAAAGCCGAGTTCCTTGATACGTGCATCGGTGAGGATGAGGTTCTCAAGCCCCCAACGGACCTGCTCGCCCGTCAGCGGTTTCTTGCCGAACTTTTCCTGCGCCTTGCGGATCGCCTCCACGCCCAGCATGGCATTCGTCATGCCGCGGTTGTAGAGAACTTCGCCGATCTTGCCAGGCTCCGTTGAACCTTTGCCCTTGGCGTAGACGTATTTCGCGATCTCGGCATGCACCGGAAACTTGCCTGCGCCATGCTGAAGCATCAGCGACTTGTAGCCCGTGGCCTGATCGCCTGCGGGCGTCACATCCGGCTCCGCACCGGACCACCAGACACCGATCATCTTGTCACGCGGATACGCAACGGCCGCCGCTTCCTTGACTGCCGTGCTGTTCATGACGCCCCAGCCCCAGACCAGCACATAGTCCGGCCGGTTCTGGCGGATCGCCAGCCATTGCGACTTCTGTTCGACACCGGGGTGCGTGACCGGGATCGGCGTGAACTCGAAGCCGTACTTCTTTGCCAGCACCTGCAGCATCGGGATCGGCTCCTTGCCGTACGGGCTGTCGTGATACAGCAGCGAGATCTTCCTGCCCTTCAGCTTGTCGAACCCGCCGAGTTCCTTGGCGACATGCTGGATTGCGATATCGGCCGCGGACCAATAGGTGCCGAGCAATGGGAAGTTGTACGGGAACACCGCACCGTTCTTCGAGTCGGCTCGGCCGTACCCCATCGTAATGATCGGGATCTTGTCCGCTTCCGTCTTTTCGGTAAGTGCGAAGGTGATGCCGGTCGACAGCGGATTGATGAAGGCCGCGCCGGTCGGCCCCTTGCCCTTGAGGCGCTCGTAACACTCGACGCCCTTGTCGGTCGCG
This sequence comes from Bradyrhizobium erythrophlei, assembly GCF_042430365.1. Lineage (GTDB taxonomy): Bacteria > Pseudomonadota > Alphaproteobacteria > Rhizobiales > Xanthobacteraceae > Bradyrhizobium > Bradyrhizobium erythrophlei. The sequence continues at coordinate 42,660 of NZ_JBHMET010000255.1, read as the reverse complement.
TAAGCGGTCTCGCACTCCTCGACCAGAAGCCTGACGCCGTTGATGCCGCCGTCGCGTTCATTGACCAGGTTGTAGTAGTCGGCAACGCCGTTTGCATAAGGCGCGCCGTTCACGGCGTACGGTCCTGTCCGGTAGGACAGTATAGGGACGAACTGCTCGTTTTGCGCTGCGGCCGGTGCGGCGAACGGCGCGCCAGACAGGACGGCCGCCGCCAGTATCAGTACATTGCGTGCAATAGCTGCCATATTGATATCCTCCTCTTTTGAGCCCCTCTTTTTCCGTCCGGGAGCTTTGTTGTCCTTCCTCCTCCTCCAGCGGCCGCCATCCGCGTTGCGATCCAGTTGCGATCGCTGCTTCAATAGGGAAACGGCCAAAGTCTAAGCTTCTCCTTGCCGATCGATATCAGCCGGGCGAAGCCATGGGGTTCCTTGATGAGAAGATAGCAGATCAACGATCCGAAGATGATGAATTCGAGGTGCGTGATCGTTTGCGTCGATAGCGGCACGCCGAGCTCGGTTGGAACGAGGTTCAGCATGATCGGCACGATCAGGACGAAGGCTGCCCCGACGAACGACCCCATGATCGATCCGAGCCCGCCGATGATGACCATGAACAGAAGCTCCAGCGAACGGTCTATCGAAAACGCAAGCGGCTCCCATGAACCCAGGTAGACGAACGCCCAGAGTGCGCCCGCAACGCCAACGATGAATGAAGAGACCGCGAAAGCCGTGAGCTTAGCATAGAGCGGCCGGATACCGATCAGTTCCGCGGCGATATCCATGTCGCGGATCGCCATCCATTGTCTGCCAAGATTGCTGCGAACGAGATTCTTCGCCAACACCGCAATGACCACCACGAAGAGCAGGCAGAGCAGGTAGCGCTCGACCGGCGAGCGAACGACCAGGCCGAAGAAATCCAGGGCCGGCGCATTCACCGATCCCGACGGGGCGTAGTTGGTGAACCATGGGATCCGCAGGAATACCCAATCGAAGAAGAACTGCGCGGCGAGCGTTGCAACCGCCAGATAGAGACCCTTGATCCGCAGACTGGGAATACCGAACAGGATTCCGACACAAGCCGCCATCAACCCGCCAAGCAGAATGGATGCCAGCACCGGCAACGGCGGGATCGAGACCGCGACGCCAAGAAAGCCAAGCGGGATATGAACGCCTGTCGCCAGCTTGTAGGCGGAATAGGCACCGATCGCCATGAACGCGCCGCTGCCGAGCGAGATCTGGCCGCAATAGCCGACCAGAATGTTGGTCCCGATGGCGGCGAGCGCCAGGATAAGGAAGGGCAGCAGGATGGCCCACAACAGATACTCGCTGCGGAACGGCCAGATATGGAAGGTGGCCAACACCGGCACGCCGATGAAGGCGATACTGAGCAAGACAGCGAGCGCAATGCGGTCCTGACGGATCGGGAAGATCGCCATATCCTCTGCGTAACTCGTCTTGAACTGGCCAGCCTCGCGATAAAGCACAACGAACTCCTCGCCTCAGATACGTTCAATGATCCGCTCGCCGAACAGACCTTGCGGCCGCACGAGCAGCACCGCCAACGCCAGCACATAGGCAAACCAATATTCGATACCGCCGCCGATGGACGGCCCCAGGTACACCTCTGCAATCTTCTCACCCGCCCCCACGATGAGCCCGCCGACAATGGCTCCCGGAATCGAGGTGAGTCCCCCGATGATCAGGACCGGGAGCGCCTTCAGCGCGAGAAAGGTGATGGAGAACTGGACGCCAAGCTTGGTCCCCCACACGGTCGCCGCAACGAGCGCAACGAGACCGGCAACGAGCCAGACCACGAACCAGATCCAGCTGATTGGAATCCCGACGGAGTGCGCGGCCAAATGGTCGTCGGCCACGGCGCGGAGTGCGCGACCGGTCTTGGTACGCTGAAAGAAGATCGCGAGGCCGGCGACCAGGATGCCTGCGATCAACGCACCCCAGACATCCAGCTTGTTGATCAGAATTCCACCCGGAAAGAGCCCCTCCAACACAAACCAGGCGTCCGTCGGGAACAGCCGTAACGGGTAAACATCCGACCCGAAGATCATCTCCGCCGCGCCCTCGATGACGAACGTCACGCCGATCGTGGACATGAACAGCGTGAGGGCGTTCTGGTTGACAAGCGGCCCGATCACGAACCGCTCGATGAGCCAGGCCGTCGCCGCCATGATCACGACGGCAAAACCGATACCGAGGACGATCGCGGCCCACAGCGGAAAGCCGTTGGCAACCAGGAGATCGAGGGTGCGAACCAGCGCCAGCCCTGCAAGCAAGACCATTGCTCCCTGGGCATAATTGAACACGCCGGATGCCTTGAAGATCAGCACGAAGCCGAGCGCGACCAGCGAATAGAGCACGCCGGACATCAATCCGCCGATCAGGATCTCGAGAAACTGACCGAATGCGATCACGAACGCTCCTCAGTGTGCAACGCCAAGATAGGCCTCGATGACGGCCTGGCTCTTCTTCACCTCGTTCGGCGTGCCGTCAGCGATCTTTACGCCGTGATCGAGCACCGCGACGCGATCCGAGAGATCCATGACCACGGCCATGTCGTGCTCGATCAGCGCGATGGTCGTTCCGTAATGACTGTTCACGTCGATGATGAACCGCGACATGTCCTCCTTCTCCTCGAGATTCATGCCCGCCATCGGCTCGTCGAGGAGCAGAAGGTCGGGCTCCATCGCCAGCGCACGACCAAGTTCGACCCGCTTCTGCAAGCCGTACGGCAAACGCCCAACCGGCACCTTGCGGATCGCCTCGATCTCCAGAAAGTCGATGATCTCCTCGACCCGGCGCCGATGCTCGAGCTCCTCTGCCAGAGCAGGACCGTATCGCAGCATCTGCCACAACAGGCCGCGCCGCACCTTCAAGGTGCGGCCGGCCATGATGTTGTCGAGCGCGCTCATTCCCCTGAACAGGGCGACGTTCTGAAACGTGCGTGCGATGCCGCCGCGCGCCGCCTCGAAAGGCTGCATTCTGGCCCGGGTGCGTCCCTTGAAGGTGATGGCGCCGTGATTAGGGTGATAGAAGCCGTTGACCACATTCAGCAACGAGGTCTTGCCGGCGCCGTTGGGGCCGATGATGGCTCGAATCTCGCCCTTTCTGACGTTGAAGGAAACGTCCCTCAGCGCCCGGACGCCGCCGAAGGACAGCGCGACGCCCTCGACCTGCAGCAGGATTTCATTTGTGTCCGGCGCCCTCATGCGGCCTTCCCCAGCGATTCCGCCGCGCCGATCGCTTGCATGTCGCGAATCTTGACCCGTGCCGCGATTGTGCCCTTGCGGCCATCCTCAAAGGTGACTTCGGTGGAGATGTCGGCCTCATGCGAGCCGTCGTAGAGTGCCGCAAGCAGCGGCGCGTAGCGTTCGGCAATGAACCGGCGGCGCACCTTCTGCGTGCGGGTCAATTCGCCGTCATCCGCATCGAGCTCCTTGTGCAGAATGAGGAAGCGGCGAATCTGAGCGCCCGCGAGCACCTTCTCCTTGACGAGAGAGCGGTTCACCTCGGCCACGTCTTTCGCCACCATGTCGTAAACCAGCGGATGCCCGGCAAGCTCCTGATAGGATCCGTAGGCGACGTTGTTGCGTTCCGCCCAATTCGCGACGGCGACCGGATCGATGTTGAGCATGGCGCAAACGAAATCCTTTGAGTCGCCGAACGTGATCGCTTCCTTGATATTGGGATAGAACTTCAGTTTGTTCTCGAGGTACTTCGGCGCAAACATCGTGCCGTCGGCCAGCCTGCCGACGTCCTTCGCGCGATCGATGATCTTGAGATGTCCGGTCTTCTCGTCGAAAAAGCCCGCGTCACCGGTCTTGACGTAGCCGTCGGGCGTCATGGTTTCCGCAGTCTTTGACTGATCCTTGAAATACCCGACGAGCATGCCGGGTGAGCGAAACTGGACTTCGCCCGATTCCGCGATGCGGATGTCGACATTTGGCGCCGCCGGACCAACCGTATCGGAGTAGATCTCGCCATCAGGCTGGCACGTCACGTAAAGGAACGCTTCGGTCTGGCCGTAGAGCTGCTTCAGGTTTAGTCCTATCGAGCGGTAGAATGCGAACAGATCCGGACCGATCGCCTCGCCGGCCGTATAGGCGACGCGCACCCGGGACAGGCCGAGAACGTTCTTGAGAGGCTCGTAGACCAGCAAGCGCCCGAGCGCATAGAGCAACCGGCCTGACAGCGGCACCGGATCTCCGGTCAAGACCCGCTCGCCGTAGCGGCGCGCCACGCCGAGAAAGTAGGTGAACATCCGCCGCTTGATAGGTGCAGCGTCCTCCATACGGATCATGAGCCGCGTCAGCATGGCCTCGAAACCGCGCGGCGGAGCGAAGTAGAAGGTCGGTCCGATCTCACGCCGATCCTGCTCGATCGTGTCGCTGCTCTCGGGACACGCCATGCAGAATCCGGCCACAAGGCCTTGCACGTAGCTGAGGTAATGATCGCCCGCCCAGGCCAGCGGCAGATAGGCGAGCACGACGTCCTGCTCGGTCAGCCGGTCGAAGCTCGTGGTATCGGTTGCGGCATCAATGCAGCCTCGCGTCGACAGCACGACGCCCTTCGGCGCGCCGGTCGTTCCCGATGTGTAGAGGATGATCGCGACGTCCGAGCCTTTGCCTGCCCGAACCAACTCATCAATCCGTTCACCAAGCCCGGCGTCGGCCGCAAGCGCGGCGCGGCCGTCTTCGATGACATCGCCGATTGCGATCGATCGACTGCGATCGTAGCCATCAAGGCCGCGCGGCTCGTCATAGACGATCTTGTCGAGGTGCGGCAGTCGATCGGACACCGACAGGACCTTGTCGACCTGCTCCTGGTCTTGCGCCGCGACCAGCTTCACCTCGGCGTGAGCGAGAACAAAAGCAAGCTCGTCGGCCACCGCATCCGCGTAAACCGGAACGGGAATTGCGTGCAGCGCCTGCGCTGCCATGATGGTCCAGTAAAGCTTCGGCCGATTGGAGCCGACGACAGCTATTGTGTCGCCCGGTTGCAAGCCCAGGCGATGCAAGCCCGCGGCGTAGGCGCGTACGATCTCGGCAATTTGAGCCCAGGTCCAGCTCTGCCAGATGCCAAGATCCTTGTGCCGAAACGCCGGACGCGTGCCAAATCGCGCTGCATTGCGCAGCAGCAATTTGGGGAACGTGTCAAACGATCCGCCACCAGCCATGTCGGTCTCGGTCCCAAAAACCGGCGCGTTGGTCCGCACCTGTTATGGTGATGCCTGCCCTTTTTGGGCAACAGCCATGCGAGTGCCGCATGTTCCAACATTACAACGGATCGCAAGGCCGACAAGTACCAGATTGATAGATCCCGGTCTTCCACGGGGCACGCGCGATCCATGTCGTGCCGGCTGCCAATCCCGTGGCGATCCGGCCATCGAACCAGTCCGGAAATACGTTGCAGCGCTGGCCGGCGCCTGAAGGGGTAATCCCAATGCGTACAGTCCTCGCGCTCGGCCGAAATCCCGCCTTAGAACAGCGGAGGAATCTGCCCGACCTTCAGCGGTCCAAGGAATACGCCGCCGTCGACGAAGCGGAGCGGAAACGCGCGCGCCTTCTTGCCTTCCAGCACCGCCTCCGACCCGAGCGAGTTGACGCCCGCGGCGACGCCGGCATTAGCATTCTGCTTGATCACCTTGCCGAGGCCGGGGATGGCCTTGTCGAGCGCGCCGAACAGATTGTTGAGATCCTGCGACTTGACGCCCGGCGCGACGCGATCGAGCGTCGCCTGCGGCACGCCCTCCTCCAGCAATTTGTCGATGCCGAGCGCGGGGATCACGCGCTCGATGCCGGCAACCGTCATCTGCAATTCGCCCTCGATGCGGCCCTGGGCGTTGAGCCGCAGCGTGCCGGCCGCGACCGAGACGAGGTCGCCCTGCTCGATACGCGACTGCACGATCTCGACGCTGCCGCCGGCCGCCTGCAGCTCGCGGAAGCGCTCCGGCCACGGCTTCGGCGTCAGGTCCTTGAGCCCGGAGAGGCGGGTGCGGATGTCGGCGTTGAACGGCTGCGCGAGCAGCGGATGCACGTCCTGCAAGCTGCCGCGCGCGATCTGCAGCACGGTCTCGATCACGGGAAGCCCGGGGGTCGGTCCATCGATCTGCCGGCCGTGCAGTTCGACGTGACCGGCGCGCGCCAGCGGCGCCGCGACCGCGCCGCCGGTGCGATCGATGGCGAGGTCGTCAAACACCAGCGAGGCGCGCTGCGGCACGGCCGGCAGGCCGACGACGCTGCTCCGCCCCTTGCTCCAGTTGATCGACAGCGACGGCTGCGCACCATACTCGGCGAGCGTGGCCGGCCCCTTGAACTCGGCGATCACGAGCTTGGGATCGTAGATCTGCGCCACCACCAGGATCTCGGCCAGCCGTGCGGTGAACGAGGTCTGCGGCGCGGCCGTCTGAGACACCAGCATTACGCTCGGATCCGCGCAGCGGATCTCGAGCCGGAACGGGTAGCCCGCCACCGAGCGCTTGCCGCAATCATAGACCCGGCCGGCCTTGGCCTCCTGGGCGCGCCAGGCGTCGGCCTGCACGCCGACCTGCGAGGCGGCGTAGAACCAGAACCCGCTCCACGCCACCGCGGCGACGAGGACCAGGACCGGCATGAACAGAAGGCCCCGGAGCGAGCGCCGACGCGGGGCGGAGGTCATATTGGACATGCGGCTCCTTTGGCGCGCGAATTTGTCAAAATCTAAGCGGCGGGGAGGCCCCGGAAAGCAAAGGAAATCACTTCGCTTCGACCGCACGTTCTGCTAGCCCGTGAGAGCGATGCCAACAAGTGCTCCCTCCCCCGAATTGTCCGACGGCGACCTCTGGGTGTTCGGCTACGGCTCCCTGATGTGGAAGCCGGGATTCGCGTTCATCGAGCAGGTGCCGGCGCGGCTGATCGGCGAGCACCGCGCGCTCTGCGTCTATTCCTTCGACCACCGCGGCACGCCGGAGAAGCCCGGCCTGGTGCTGGGCCTCGACCGCGGTGGCGCCTGCCGCGGCATCGCCTTCCGGGTCGCCGCCGGACATCGCGACGACACCATCGCCTATCTGCGCTCGCGCGAGCAGACCACCAATGTCTATCGCGAGGTGATGCGCTCGGTGTGGCTTGAGAACGAGGCGCGGCAGCGCGTCGCCGCGCTCGCCTATGTCGTCGATCGCGGCCATGTGCAGTATGCCGGGCGGCTGTCGCTGGTCGAGCAATTGCGCCTGGTGCAGCAGGGCCACGGCCGCTCCGGCAACAACCGCGACTACGTGATGTCGACGGTGACGTCGATCGAGAAGCAGGGCTTTCGCGATGAGCAACTGCATCGGCTCGCGACGATGCTGCATGATGCGCACCCGCTGCACCGCGAAGCTTCACCCTCCCCCTTCGGGGGAGAATAAGAGAGGCTATCCCTTGGCCTTCGCCGGGCTCGGCACCGCGCCGAACAGTTGCGCCTGCTCGGCGCGCGCCGCCTCGACGATGCGGCCGGTGGCGGTCTCGATCTCGTCACGCAGGCGGTGAAGGAATTCGTCGCGCGGCAATCCGGGCGGCAGCGGATCGAGGAATTCGACCACCAGCGTTCCGGGATAGCGCATGAAGGTGCGGCGCGGCCAGAACAGCCCGGAATTGAGCGCCACCGGCAGGCACGGCACGCCGCATTCGACATAGATCTGGGCGACGCCGGCCTTGTAGCTCGGCGGTGCGCCGGGCGGTCTGCGTGTGCCTTCCGGGAAGATCACGAGCTGCCGGCCACGCTTCACCTCGGCGGCGGCTTGCTTCAGCGTCTTCACCAGCGAGCGCGGACCGCCGCCACGCTCGACTGAGATCATGCCGACCTTCTTCAGGTACTGGCCGAACACCGGGATCATCATGAGCTCGCGCTTGAGGATGAACAGCGGGTGGTCGAAGAAGCCCAGCAGCGCGAAGGTCTCCCAGAACGACTGGTGCTTCGAGGCGACGATCAGCGCGCCCTTCGGGATCTTCTCGACGCCGCGGAACTCGATCCTGATGTTGCAGACCACCCGCATCAGGAACAGGCTGGTATTCGCCCACAACGCCGCCAGCGCCATCATCGCCTGGCGCGGCAGCACGACCGTCGGGATCGCGACGATGCACAGCACCACCAGCACCAGATAAAACAGCACGTTGAAAACGAGCGAGCGCAGGAAGATCGAAGCCATCTGTGTCCCAGTATCAGTTCGCCTGCGCCGTGGTCGCGCGGCGCAGTGCCGGCTCGCCGAGATCGGAGGTCAGGTCGAGGCCGACATCAGCGAGCCGAACCCGCACCTCCGCGGCGACATATTTCGCATATTCCGATAGCAGCAGGCGGAACGTCGCGCCACTCGTCCACCAGGGTTCGTCGCGCCATCTGTCGCCGACGACGGAGAACGGGATCAGCGTCACGTCGGGCATCGCGTGTGACAGTTCCACGATGGCCCGCGGCATGTGGTAGTTGGACGTCACCACGATCAGCGACTTGAAGCCGCGCTCGCGCGCCCAGCGCCGCGTCTCGGCCGCATTGCTGCGGGTGTTGACCGCCGAGCGGTCGAGATCGACGCAGCAGCTCAACAGCCGCTGGCTGTCCGGCAGCGAGCGCGAGATGTCGCTGGCATCATTGGTCGGATGCACGCCCGAGATCAGGAGCCGCTGGCCATAGCCCGCCGCCAGCAACTCCATCGCATCCGATACCCGCGAGGAACCGCCGGTCAGAACCACGATGCCGTCGGCATTGCGGGGCGGGTTGGTCTCGACGCCGCGCAACTGCGAGAGGAAGCCGACGAAGCCGATCGCGGCCGCAACGAAGGCGAGCGCCATGGACGCCACGATCGCGGCGCGCAGCCAGCCCCGCGGGCGCGCGGCACGCCTGTTCGGCGACCTATCGTCGGGCTGCAAACTCATGTGATGCGGCTGTCCTTCCCCCGGGGCCAATTTTAGAAGCGATTTCGAGCGAAGTGGAGTCCGGTTTTCGCGCGACAAACGCAAGCGTTTGCGCGGCGTCAATCGATGTCGTCAAGGGTCGCAAACAGGGTGCGACGCGATGCCCAGGCGGTGATCGCCGCGATCAGCACCGCCTGGGCCGCCAGCGCCAGATAGCCCGACGGACGCAGGGAAAACGTGCCGAGCAGGGCCGCGAACTGGTCGCCGACCGGCGTGCCGGAAAACCAGCCGGCGATCGATTCGGAGAAGCCGAACACCAGCATCGCTGCGCCGCCGCCGATCAGCCCGCCTTCGAGGCCGAGCCTGAGGAAATGCCGCAGGAAGCGGTTCGCGATGTAGCTGTCGCCGGCGCCGACGAAATGCAGCACCTCGACGATCGGGCGATTCGCCGCCATTGCGCCACGCGTCGCAAACGACACCGAGATGATGGTGGCGACGATCACGAGGATCAGGATGCCGACGCCGGCGAACACGGTGGCGCCGGTCATCGAGCGCATGCGCTCGATCCAGGCGCGGTGATCGTCGACACTCGCCGAGGGTGCCACCGGCTTCACCCGCCCGCGCAGCGCGGCGAGATCGAGCGTCGTGCCGGGCTGCACCCGCGCCACGATGACGCGCGGCACCGGCAGTTCCTCGATCGAGAGCCCGCTGCCGAGCCACGGCTCGAGCAGTTTGGCCGATTCCTCCTTGCTGAACGAGCGGACCTGCACGATGCCCGGCTGCGTGCGCATCGCCTCTGCCGCGGCCTGCGCGTCGCGCTCGAGGTCGCGCCCCGGCGCGGGCCGCACCTGGATGGTGATCTCGCTTGCGACCTCCGACTGCCATTCGGCCGCCGAGGCGCTGACCAACAGCACGGTGCCTGTCGTCATCGAGGCGAGGAAGGTCATGATCGCGACGACCGCGACCAGCGCGCGGCCGGAGATCGAGGCGCGCGGCACAATCGGCGACATGTTGCGCGCGGTTGCCGGGACCTGCGGGCGTTCACGCCCGAGATCCACCAACGACACCTGCTCGTCGCCGCTCCTACTCATAGATGTGCAGCCGTCCCTGATGCAGCACCAGCCGCCGCGCCTCGTACTGATCCATCAGCGTGATGTCGTGGGTCGCGATGATGACGGCGGTGCCCGATTTGTTGAGCTCGATGAACAGGCGCAGCAGGCGTCGCCCGAGCGTCGGATCGACGCTTCCGGTCGGCTCGTCCGCCAGCAGCAATTGCGGCCGCGAGATCACCGCGCGCGCGATCGCGGCGCGCTGCTTCTCGCCGCCCGACAGGATCGGCGGCAGCGCGTCCATGCGCTCACCGAGACCGACCCATTTCAGGAGATCGATCACCTCGCGGCGATAGCTCGATTCCTCGCGGCCCATGACGCGGAATGGCAACGCCACGTTCTCGTAGGTCGTCATGTGGTCGAGCAGGCGGAAGTCCTGCAGCACGATGCCGATGCGCTTGCGCAGATCGGCAACCTGATCCTTGTTGAGCAGCGAGATGTCCTGGCCGAACAGATTGACCAGCCCGCGGGTCGGCCGCAGCGACAGGAACAGCAGCCGCAGCAGCGAGGTCTTGCCCGCGCCCGACGGCCCGGTGAGGAACTGGAAGGAGTGCGCCGGGATCATGAAGGAGAGGTCGCGCAAAATCTCCGGGCCGAGCCCGTAGCGCAAACCGACATTTTCGAACCGAACCAAAGCGCTAGCTCCGTTCGAGATGGGCAAGAGCCCAATACCCCACACATCCGGCCCGCCGCCCGCGAACCGCACAAAAGGGTTGTGCTTCGGTTATGGTTTCCGATTCGTTAACGGTCGCTTTGTAGCATCCGGGCAAAGACACGGTGGAGATTCGGCTCCATGCATATCGTTTGCCCGCATTGTACAACATCCTATGCCATCAAGTTGGCCACCCTGGGCGGGGCCGGACGGACCGTCCGCTGTTCCCGCTGCAAGGAGGTCTGGCTGGCCCGGCCGGAGGACGCGGTCGAGGAGGTTGCGGCCGCCGCGCCTGCGATGGCGGCCGGCCGATCGGCGGGTTCCGACGCCGCCGCCGAATGGGAGGCGATGGCCCGGCAGGAGGAGGCGTCCGAGACCCCCATCGTCGAAAGCCCGCCGCTCTCGGCCGACTGGCCGGCCGCGGATGACGGCTCGACCGGCGACTGGCCGGCGGTCGCCCAGGAAGACGCCGAGGCGCATGCCGCCGGCGCGGCGAAGCGCCGCTTCAAGCTGCCAAAACTGTTCCGCCTGCCGGCGCTGCCCCGGATTCCCTTCATGCCCCAGGTTGGCGCGCTGCCGACCGCCTGCGCGACCATGGCCGCGCTGATCATCGCGCTCGTGGTCTGGCGTAACGACGTGGTGCGCCTGCTGCCGCAGACGGCACTGTTCTACAAAATGGTCGGCCTCGAGGTGAACCTGCGCGGGCTGGCGTTCAAGGATATCAAGATCACCAACGAGACGGTCGACGGCAAGCCGGTGCTGGTGATCGAGGGCGTGATCGTCGGCCAGACCCGCAAGCCGGTCGAATTGCCGCGGCTGCGCTTCGCGGTGCGCGACGCGCAGGGCGCCGAGATCTATGCCTGGAACGCGGTGCTGGAACAGCCAGTGCTCAGGCCGGGCGAGACCGCCTTCTTCAAGTCGCGCCTCGCCTCGCCGCCGCCCGAAGGCCGCAATATCGACGTACGATTCTTCAACAAGCGGGATCTCGCCGGTGGCCACGTCTGACGACGCAGCCTGCGGCCTTGCGAAACGGATCGATCGACATGCCGCGCGTTCTGATTGCCGACGACGAGGACTCGATGCGCACGCTGGTGGCGCGCGCCATCGCCATGGACGGCCATGAGATCGTCACCGCGATGGACGGCGCCGACGCGCTGGAGATCCTGACCCGCGAACAGGGCGGGTTCGACCTGCTGCTCACCGACATCCAGATGCCGGTCATGGACGGCATCGCGCTCGCGCTCACCGCGGCGCGCGATTTCCCGCAACTGAAGATCCTGCTGATGACCGGCTTCGCCGACCAGCGCGAACGCGCCTCGGGCCTCAACGCCATCGTGCACGACGTGGTGACGAAGCCGTTCTCGGTGGCGGATATCCGTACTGCCGTAGCCGACGCGCTGTCGGCGAGGAAGGCGTAACCGTTCGTCATTGCTGGGCTTGCCCCGGCAATCCATCGCAAGAAATTCTTGAAGGTTGATGGATGCGCGGGTCAAGCCCGCGCATGACGCGTGCAATGCGCGGAGGGATACCCGCCCTCAATAGTCCTTCAACAGCCGCTCGATGTAGTCGAGCTCGATCTGCGGCCGCGACGGGTCCGCGAGACGGCGGCGCAGCTCCTCCAGGATCCGGCGCACCCGCTGCACGTCGATCTCGCCGGGGATCTTCACGGTGTAGTCGTCGCCGAATTCGCGGCCGTGGAGCGGACGTCCGAGCGGGTCGGTCGACTTGGCCGAGGGCTGCTGACGACCGGGGCTGTTGCCCTGGCCCTGCTGGTCGCCGTCGCCCTGCCGCGCAATCTGTTCCTGGCCCTTGCGCAGCGCGTCGAGCGCACGGCCCTGCGACTGCTCCGCGGCGCTGGCATCGCCCTCGCCGAGGCGACCATCGGCGTCGCCCATGGCGGAATCGGCCTGCTCGAAGCCGTCCTCGCCGTCGCCCTGGTCGCCCTGTTGTCCCTGGTCGCCGCGCTGGCCCTTCTCGCCACGCTGTCCCGGCCCCATGCCGCGCTTGGCAAGCTCGTCCTGGAGCTTCCTTAAGCGGTCGCGCAGCGCCTGCTGATCCTGCTGCAGGTCCGACATCGACTGGTCACCCTGCTTGCCGCGCATGCGGTCACGCCGCGAATCCTGGCCCTGCTTGTAGGTCTTGTCGCGCAACTGCTGTTGCTTGCGGATGATGTCGCTGAGCTCCTGCTGGATCGCGTCGAGATCGTCGTCGCCGCCCTGATTGGGCTGCGCCATCTGCAGCCCCTCCATCAACTGATCGAGCATCTTGAGGGCGTCGAGCGCGGCCTCGCGGTCGCCACGCCGCGCATCGCGTTCGAGCTTGTTGAGCAAATTGTCCAGATCGCGCTGGGTCAGCATCCGCGTCTTGGGATCGAGCGGGCGCGCCGGCTGCTGCGGGTTGTTGCGGAACTGCTCGGCGAGCTGGCGCAGGAAATTGTCGAGCGCGGCGCGCAGATTGTCGGTGAGCTTCTTGATCTCCTCGTCGCTCGCGCCGCGCTCCAGCGCCTGCCTGAGCGCGTCCTGCGCCGCCCGCAACGCCTTGTCGACGTCGGTAATGTTGCCGTCCTCGATGGTGACGGCGAGCGCCCACAGGCTGGCCACGACCTCGCGCAGCTGATTGTCGGTGCGTGCCGCCTCGAGCTGCCGGCTCACGCTGTAGAGGCCGAGATAGTGGCCCGCCTCCGGCGTGAACATCTCGGGTGCGATCATCAGCGCGTCGAGCGCGGCAAAGACCTGCGAATTCTGGTTGGCGTCGAGCGCGAGAATCCGGCGCTGCTCGATCAGCGCGCGCGCCAGCGGCTTGGTGAAGAGACGCTCGGGCAGCCGCATGTTGAACGGCTCGCTCTTGCCCTCGTTGCCCGCCTCGTCCTTCGCGGTCAGCGTCAGCGTCACCTCGGCGCCGGCGTAGGGATCCTCGCTCAGGTCCTTCAAGGTCTGGCCGACGCCATTCCTGGTGCGCGCGTTCGGCAGCACCAAGGGGAATTGCGGCGGCTCGAACAGCGGCCGCGCCTCTGCCGCCTTGGTGGTGTCGCGGCTCGGGTCTTTCAACGCCTCGCCCGGACGCGCCACGAACTGGGCGCGCGCTTCGCTGACACCGTAATCGTCCTCGAGCTTGTAGGACAATTGCAGCGCGCCGCGCGCCTGGCGCTCCGGGTCCTTCGCCAGCGCAATGGTCGGCGGGCGGTCGGGGGTCGCGGTGAACTTCCACAGCGGCTGGCCGGCCGGGGCGCGGACATGCGCGGTGCCGTCGGCCGCGATCTTGAAGTGCCGCTCATTGGTGCCCTTCGGCGCCTGCTCGGCGGCCGCGACCTCGGTGACGCCGCCACCGACCACGACGTCGATGGTGCCGCCGCTGGAGCGCACCAGGAGCGTGCTGCCCGCCGGAACCGCCAGCGGACCGTCGGCGGCCGCAGCCTCCCGGTTTGCGTTCGACAGGATGATCGGCGGCTTGCCGGTGTAGTTCGGCGGCGTGACCCAGGCATCGACCCGGATATTGGCCGGCGCCATGATACCGTTCCAGTCGAAAGCGGAGGCGATGCGCAGGCCACGCTCGTCGCCGGCTGCGACATAGGCAGCGACCATCATCACGATCACAAGCGCGCGCAGCGCCCAGGGATCGTGGAGCGAGAGCCGCGGCCGCGGCAGGCCGGCGCGAATCCGCTTGATCGAGGCCAGCGTGCGCTCGCGCTGCGCCTGCCACAGCGCGCGAGCGAACGGATCCTGCGTCGTCAGCGTATCGGAGAGCGTGGTCGCAGGGCGATGAGGAACGCCGGCGCCGCGGTCGAGCCGGCTCAGGCCCTCCTCGCGGGTCGGCCAGCGGAAGCGCAGCATCGGCGACAATGCAGCGAGTGCAGCAAGCGCGAACAGGCCGGTGCCGGCCACGCGCGCGGCAAACGGCAACGCCAGCCACAGCCCGGCCCAGGACGCTGCCAGGAAGAGGCCGATCACGGTGAGGAACCGCGCCAGATGCGGCCAGGCCCGTTCCCACGCGATGGAAGACTTTGCCCGCTGCAGAGCCTGCGTCAGTTTCAGCCGCGCGATCGCATCGCTGTCGCGCACGGATCGTGACGGCTTCTCTGACGGATCGAGGTTGGCACCGCTCAATAAAATCTCCGGGTTGCCGGCAAGTCAGCGTAGCACAAGGGCGGCAGTGAGGCATCCGCCTCAGGGCGTAACCCACACCGGGAAATACGCATAACACGAAGGCGTGACTGCGGCGTTCCGACCCCGTAACTTCCCGGGCCGAACCAACGCCTTAACCTATGAGGAAACGTCATGGACCAGAAGACGCGCGACAAGGGGCTCGAGATCCGCAAGGCGGTGCTCGGCGAGGCCTATGTCAACAATGCGCTGAAGAACTCGGACAGCTTCAACAAGCCGTTCCAGGAACTCGTCACCGAATATTGCTGGGGCGCGGTGTGGGGCCGCGAGGAACTGCCGCGCAAGACGCGCAGCATGCTCAACCTCGCCATGATCTCGATCCTCAACCGGCCGCACGAATTGAAGGCGCATATCAAGGGCGCGCTGACCAACGGCGTCAGCCGCGACGAGATCCGCGAGATCTTCATGCAGGTGTCGATCTATGCCGGCATCCCCGCCGGCGTCGACAGCTTCCGCATCGCGCGCGAAGTGTTCGCCGAACTCGACAAGGCGTGACCGATCCCGAACGCAAAGCAAGCAAGCCGCTTACGCCGTCATTGCGAGCGAAGCGAAGCAATCCATAGTTCCGCAAGCTGAGACGTGGATTGCTTCGTCGCTTCGCTCCTCGCAATGACGCAAGGAGGAAACAAAGCCATGGAAATCGGATTCATCGGCCTCGGGAAAATGGGTTTCCCGATGGCGCGCCGGCTGATCGAGGCCGGACATCAACTGGTCGTGTTCGACACGCGCAAGGACGTCGTCGACAAGCTGGTCGCGCTCGGTGCGCAGGCGGGCGCATCGCCGAAGGACGTCGCCGACCGCGTCGAGACAATAATGGCGAGCCTGCCCTCGCTGCAGGCTTCGCTCGAGGTGGCGACCGGCACGGGCGGCGTGATCGAGGGCAAACGGGCAAAGCGCTTCATCGATCTCTCCACAGTCGGCTCGCAGATGGCCGTGAAGATTCATGACTTGCTCGCCAGGCGCGGCATCGTGCAGATCGACAGCCCGGTCTCCGGCGGCGTCGGCGGTGCCGAGAAGGGCACGCTGGCGGTGATGGTGTCGGGGCCGAAAGCCGACTTCGAGCTGGTGAAGCCGGCGCTCGACGTGATCGGCAAGGTGTTCTTCATCGGCACCAAGCCGGGCTCCGGCCAGACCATGAAGCTCGCCAACAATTTCCTCTCGGCCACCGCGATGGTCGCGACCTCGGAAGCGGTGGTGATGGGCGTGAAGTCGGGCCTCGATCCGGCCGTGATGATCGACGTCATCAACGCCGGCTCCGGCCTGAACACCGCAAGCCGCGACAAGTTTCCGCGCGCGGTGTTGCCGCGCACCTTCGACTTCGGCTTTGCCACCGGGTTGATGGTGAAGGACGTGCGGCTCGCGGTCGAGGAAATGAGGTCGCTCGGCCTGTCGATGGAAGTCGCCGAAGCCGTCGGCCGCCTCTGGGAAGTCATCATCCGCGATGAGGGCGCGGAGTCGGATTTCACCGCGGCGATCAAGCCCATCGAGAAGGCGGCCGGCGTGATCGTGGGTAGCGGTGGAAAGGGCAGTCACGCCGCCAAGTAAACCAGAAAACCGTAGCCCGGATGGAGCGCAGCGCAATCCGGGGTTCGCACCACCTGATGGACTGTCCCGGATTTCGCTTCGCTCCATCCGGGCTACGCAATCACAGCCACGGCGCGGGCTTGTCCATCGCGATCAATGCTTCGACGTCGATGCGCGGACGGATCACGGCGTATTGGTCGTTCTTGACCAGCACCTCCGGCACGAGGGGGCGCGTGTTGTAGGTCCCGGACTGCACTGCGCCGTAGGCGCCGGCGGTCATGATCGCCAAGAGATCACCGGCCTTGGGCTCGGGCAGCGAGCGATCGAGCGCAAGATAGTCGCCGGTCTCGCAGACCGGGCCGACCACGTCGGCGACGATGGTCGGCGTGCCCTTTGCCGGCTCACGCACCGGCAGAATGTCGTGATGCGCTTCGTAGAGCGTCGGCCGGATCAGATCGTTCATCGCGGCATCGATGATGACGAAGTTCTTGGCGTCGCCCGGCTTCACATAGATCACGCGGGTGACGAGGATGCCGGCATTGCCGACGATCATGCGGCCCGGCTCGAACATCAGCGTGCAGCCGAGATTGTGGGTCACGCGCTTGACCATCGCGGCGTAGGCGTCGGGCGCCGGCGGGGCCTCGCGGTCCATGTAATAGGGAATGCCGAGCCCGCCGCCGAAATCGATATGCGAGATGGTGTGCCCGTCGGCGCGCAGCGTCTGGACGAATTCGGCCAGCAGCCTGAATGCGACCTCAAGCGGCCCGAGATCGGTGATCTGGCTGCCGATATGCACATCGGCGCCCGTCACCTTGATCCCCGGCAGCTTGGCCGCACGCGCATAGACGTCGCGCGCCCGTTCGAGCGGAATGCCGAACTTGTTCTCGGACTTGCCGGTGGAAATCTTGGCATGCGTGCCGGCATCGACGTCCGGATTGACGCGCACCGAGATGCGCGCGGTCTTGCCCATCTCGGCCGCAAGGCGCGACAACTGCTCGAGCTCGGGCTCGGATTCGACGTTGATGCAGAGGATGTCGGCCGCGAGCGCGGCGCGCAGCTCGGCTTCGGTCTTGCCGACGCCGGAGAACAGGATCTTCTCGCGCGGGAAGCCGGCGGCCAGCGCGCGCTTCAACTCGCCGCCGGACACGACGTCGGCGCCGGCACCGAGCTTGGCCAGCGTGCGCAGCACCGACTGGTTCGAATTGGCCTTCATCGCGTAGCAGACAAGGGCTTTCTCGCCGGCAAAGGCCTCGGTGAAGACGCGGTAGTGACGCTCGAGCGTCGCCGTCGAATAGCAGTAGAACGGCGTGCCGACGGTCTCGGCGAGCTCAATGAGATTGACCGCTTCGGCGTGCAGTACGCCGTCGCGATAGTCGAAATGGTTCATGGTTCGCTCTATGGCGTTTTCAAGCGAAGTGGGGACCGGCTCGCGTCAGGAAAACGCATCAAAACAGGAGACCGGAGCCGCGGCTCTCAAGACCGCTGCTCTAGTTACCGAGCAGCGGATCGAGGATAAAGGGTTTCTTGGCGCCTTTCGGCGCGGTCGGTCCCGCGTCCGTTCCGTAGGTCGGATTGAACACGCTGGGCTGCGCCGCCCGCTCGGCCTCGGTATCGGCCGGTGCCGCCGTCGGCGCGACGTTCGCGGTCGGCGGCAGGTCGAGCGGTCCCTTGCGGCCGCAGCCGCCGAGCGCGAGCGCTGTGGCGCTCAGCACAATGATGGCCCATCCCGACGGGGTCAGGCGATGCTTGCTAATCACGACGAAATCCCCAATGCGGGCCGCACCATACAAACATTGCTATGCTCTGGCGAGACCCGGATAGCCATGAAACCACGGCGAAATTTTTCGTTCAGCCCAATTTTCGCTCTTTTTCCAGCCGCTTGGCCCAGGCTTTGGCCTGCGCGGTCACGTTCTTCGGCGCGGTGCCGCCAAAGCTCGTCCGGCTCTTCACCGAGGACTCCACGCTGAGCACCTTCAACGCCTCGGCCGTAATCTTCGGCTCGACCTCCTGCATCGCCTTCAGCGGCAGCTCGTGCAGCGCCACGCCCTGCTTCGAGGCCAATCCGACGATGCGGCCGGTCACATGGTGGGCGTCGCGGAACGGCATTTTCAGCGTCCGCACCAGCCAGTCGGCGAGGTCGGTCGCGGTGGCATAGCCCTCGCCGGCAGCGAGCTTCATGCGCGCCTCGTCGGGGACGAGGTCCTCGACCATGCCAGTCATGGCGCGGATCGCAAGCGACAGCGCCGCGAAGGCCTCCATCGCGCCCTGCTTGTCCTCCTGCATGTCCTTTTGATAGGCGAGCGGCAGGCCCTTCATCACGATCAGGAGCGCGGTGAGCGCGCCGATCACGCGGCCGGTCTTGGCGCGCACCAGCTCTGCGGCGTCCGGGTTGCGCTTCTGCGGCATGATCGACGAGCCGGTGGTGAACTTGTCGCTGAGCTTGACAAGGCCGACCAGCGGCGAGGTCCAGATCACGATCTCCTCAGCAAAGCGCGACATATGCACCGCGCAGATCGAAGCCGCCGACAGCGTCTCCAGCACGAAGTCGCGATCGGACACCGCATCGAGCGAGTTGGCCATCGGCCGGTCGAAGCCGAGCGCTTTTGCCGTCGCCGCGCGGTCGATCGGGAACGAGGTGCCGGCAAGCGCGGCGGCGCCCAGCGGCGATTCGTTCAGCCGCTTGCGTGCATCGACAAAGCGGCCGCGGTCGCGGGAGGCCATCTCGACATAGGCGAGCAGATGGTGGCCGAAGGTCACCGGCTGCGCGGTCTGCAGATGGGTGAAGCCCGGCATCACGGTTGCGGCATGCTCCAGCGCGCGCGCCACCAGCGCCTGTTGGAACGCGGCCAGGGCGGCGTCGGTCTCGTCGATAGTGTCGCGGACATAGAGGCGGAAGTCGGTCGCGACCTGGTCGTTGCGCGAGCGCGCGGTGTGCAGCCGTCCGGCGGCGGGCCCGATCAGCTCGGACAGCCGGCTCTCGACGTTCATATGGATGTCTTCGAGCGCGCGCTTGAAGTCGAAATCGCCCTTGCCGATCTCTGACAAAATCGTGTCTAGACCTCTGCCGATATTTTTCGCATCACCCGCGGTGATGATGCCTTGCGCGGCCAGCATGGCCGCGTGGGCCTTGGACGCGGCAATGTCCTGGGCATAAAGGTGACGGTCGACGTCGATGGAGACGTTGATTTCCTCCATGATCGCGTCGGGACGCTCCGAGAACCGGCCGCCCCACATCTTGTTGCTCATGACCTCTTGCTCACGCCTTGTTTTTTTAGCCGTAACGGCGAAACGCCGTTGCGGCGCCGACCGTAATGTCAGGCACTGCATAGCCATATCTGACCCAGGATGACAAACGATATGCCCGAGACGACCCCGCTGAAGCCTGCCGCCATGCGCCGGATCCCGCTCGTCGTCGGCGCAGTGCTGGTCGGCGCCGTGCTCGGCTATGTCGGGGTGTCCAGCTTCAAGCGCGCCCCCGGCGGGGATACCGCCTGCACCGGCGCGGTCGAGCTCGCGAAAAAGATCGCGCCGCTGGCCCATGGTGAGGTGGCCGCGCTGACTATGGCCACCACACCGTTGCGGCTGCCGGATTTGGCGTTCGAGGATGCCGACGGCAAGCCAAAGAAGCTTTCGGACTGGCGTGGCAAGACGGTGCTGGTGAACCTCTGGGCCACCTGGTGCGTGCCCTGTCGCAAGGAAATGCCGGCGCTGGACAGCCTGCAGGCCAAGCTCGGCGGCAAGGATTTCGAGGTGGTGGCGATCAACATCGACACCCGCGACCCCGACAAGCCGAAGGCCTTCCTGAAAGACGCCAATCTGACCAGGCTCGATTATTTCAGCGATCAGAAAGCCAAGGTTTTTCAGGATCTTAAGAATATAGGCAAGGCGCTGGGCATGCCAACGTCACTGCTGGTCGACGCCAAGGGCTGCGAAATCGCCAATATCGCGGGGCCTGCGGAATGGGCGAGCGACGACGCGATCAATCTGGTGAAGGCGGCGCTGCAGCCGGCCGCGGCAGGATTCTAATTATTATTGGCGCATGATCCCAGCGGAAAACCGGTTCCCACTTTTCCGGGTCATGCGCTAGGCGACGACGTTGAGATTGCCGCCGACGCCGGGCGTCAGATTGGCGGTCGAGGGGGTGCCGAGCAGGGTCTGAACCGCTGACTTCTCGGCGTCGAGATTCTGCTTCATCACGCTGGTTGCGATCTGGCCCTGCAGATTGCCTTGCTGCATCGACAGAAGGCTGGTGACCATGCTGACCGTGTCCATACGCGGCACTCCCAATTCCAGGAGCAGCCTAGTCGGCTAACGGTTAACGATTGTTTCCCGTGTGTACGACATCGGGCACCGCTCAGGGCGCCTTAGCGCGTCGGGACCGGCTTGTCGCCGCGATAATCGTAGAAGCCGCGCTGGGTTTTGCGCCCGAGCCAACCGGCCTCGACATACTTCACCAGCAGCGGGCACGGCCGGTACTTGGAATCGGCGAGCCCCTCATGCAGCACCTGCATGATCGACAGACAGGTGTCGAGGCCGATGAAATCGGCAAGCTCAAGCGGTCCCATCGGATGATGCGCGCCGAGCTTCATCGCCGCATCGATCGCCTCGACGTTACCGACGCCCTCATAGAGGGTGTAGATCGCCTCGTTGATCATCGGCAGCAGGACGCGATTGACGATGAAGGCCGGAAAATCCTCCGAAACTGCGACCTGCTTGCCGAGCTTGCCGACGAACCCCTTCGCGGCGTCGAAGGTGGCGTCGTCGGTAGCAATGCCGCGGATCAGCTCGACGAGTTCCATCACCGGCACGGGATTCATGAAATGAATGCCGATGAAGCGCTCGGGACGGTCGGTCGAGGCAGCCAGTCGCGTGATCGAGATCGACGAGGTGTTGGACGCGACGATCGCCTCGGGCTTCAGGACCGCGCAGACGTCGTGGAAGATCTTGCGCTTGGTCTCTTCCTTCTCGACCGCGGTCTCGATCACGAGATCGCAATCCGCCAGCGCATCCAGCGAATCGGCCGATGAGATGCGGTCGAGCGCCTGCTTGCGCTCGTCGTCGGTGATGTGCTTCTTTGCGACTTGGCGGGTCAGATTGCCGTTGATGGTCGCGAGCGCCGATTTCAGCCGCTCCGCCGACACGTCATTGAGCGCCACGTCGAAGCCGGCCAGCGCCGCCACATGCGCAATGCCATTGCCCATCTGGCCCGAACCGATCACGCCGACTTTCTTGATTGCCACCGTCATCTTCTCATCCACCGGAACGGCGCGCACATCGCACCTGCCCAATCCCAACGATACCTGAAAGCGCGGCCTTCCGGGTGCCCAATTCGCCGGAAAACGCTCCCCTCAAAAATAATAACACCGGCCGGAGTTTACCCATCCGGCCGGTGTCTTGTCGCTTACTTTCCGAGCTTGCCGAGCGCTTCGGTCAGCTCCGGAACCGCCTGGTAGAGGTCCGCCACCAGGCCGTAATCGGCCACCTGGAAGATCGGCGCGTCCTCATCCTTGTTGATGGCGACGATCACCTTGGAGTCCTTCATACCGGCCAGATGCTGGATCGCGCCGGAAATGCCGACCGCGACATAGAGTTCCGGAGCCACCACCTTGCCGGTCTGGCCGACCTGCCAGTCGTTCGGCGCATAGCCGGCATCGACCGCGGCGCGCGAGGCGCCGACGCCGGCACCGAGCTTGTCGGCGAGCGGCTCGATGTACTTGGCGAAGTTCTCGCGGCTCTGCATCGCGCGACCGCCGGAGACGATGATCTTGGCGGACGTGAGTTCGGGACGATCGCTCTTGGCGACCTCCTCGCCGACGAAGCTGGAGAGGCCCGGATCGGCCGCCGCCGCGGCGCCCTCGACCGGCGCGCTGCCGCCTTCGCCGGCCGCGGCGAAGGTCGAGGTGCGGACGGTGATGACCTTCTTGGCGTCCTTCGACTTCACGGTCTGAATCGCGTTGCCGGCATAGATCGGCCGCTCGAAGGTATCGGGGGCGACCACCTTGATGATCTCCGACACCTGCATGACGTCGAGTAGGGCGGCGACGCGCGGCATCACGTTCTTGAAGCGCGAGGTCGCGGGCGCGACGAAGGCGTCATAGCCTCCCGCCAGCGACACGATCAGCGCGGCCAGCGGCTCGGCGAGGTCGTGGGCATAGGCGTCGCCCTCGGCGACCAGCACCTTCTTCACGCCGGCGAGCTTGGCAGCGGCTTCCGCGGCCGCCTTGGCGCCTGCGCCGCCGGCGACCAGCACATGGACGTCGCCGCCGAGCTGGCTTGCCGCCGTCAGCGCCTTGTTGGTGGAGTCCTTCAGCGACCCCTGGTCGTGTTCGGCAATCAACAGCGTCGTCATCAGAGAACCCCGGCTTCGGTCTTGAGCTTGTTCACGAGTTCGGCAACGTCCTTGACCTTGACGCCCGCCTTGCGGCCTGCCGGTTCCGAAGTCTTCAGCACTTCAAGGCGCGGCGCGAGATCGACGCCGTAATCAGCCGCCGCCTTCTCGTCGATCGGCTTCTTCTTCGCCTTCATGATGTTGGGCAGCGACGCATAGCGCGGCTCGTTGAGGCGCAGGTCAGTGGTGACGATCGCCGGGCCCTTCAGCTTGATGGTCTGCAGGCCGCCGTCGACTTCGCGCGTGACCTTGAAGTCCGAACCTTCGACCTCGAGCTTGGAGGCAAACGTCGCCTGCGACCAGCCAAGCAGCGCGGCCAGCATCTGGCCGGTCTGGTTGGAATCGTCGTCGATCGCCTGCTTGCCGAGGATGACGAGGCCGGGCTTCTCGGCCTCGACCACCGCCTTCAGGATCTTGGCGACCGCGAGCGGCTCGACATTGCCGTCGGCCTTCACGAGGATGCCGCGGTCGGCGCCCATCGCAAGGCCGGTGCGGATGGTCTCCGAAGCCTGCGCGGGTCCGATCGACACCACCACCACCTCGGTCGCCTTGCCGGCTTCCTTCAGCCGCAGCGCTTCCTCGACGGCGATTTCGTCGAACGGGTTCATCGACATCTTGACGTTGGCGAGCTCAACGCCCGATCCGTCACTCTTGACGCGGACCTTGACGTTGTAGTCGACGACCCGCTTTACCGGCACAAGAACCTTCATCGATCCTCTTTCGCTTTGATTTTGTGGGTTTTGGTTGGCTGGCGCGGAACCTAAAGGTCCCGTTACCCTCGGTCAACGCGCGAAAGCCAAAAAACCGGCCCCCGATCCGGGTAGTCTATCTGTTCTGGCCGGGCACCCACAACACGTCTCCAGCGCCTTTGTTATTCAGGAAACGGCTGGCAACGAACAGGAAATCCGACAGCCGGTTCATATACTGGATACCAGCGGCATTGACCGGCTCGTCCGGCCGGGCTGCGAGTTCCACCATCATCCGTTCCGCTCTGCGGCATATGGTGCGCGCAAGATGCAGATATGTGGAAGCGGGCGTGCCGCCTGGCAGCACGAACGAGGTCAGCGGCGCGAGCTGGTCGTTCAGACTGTCGATGTCACGCTCGAGCCGCTCGACCTGGCTCGCCAGCATCCGCAAGCGCTCGGCCTTGCCTTCGCGCTCGGGCACCGCGAGGTCGGCACCGAGATCGAACAGGTCGTTCTGGATCCGGCCGAGCATCGCATCGACGTCTGGGCTATCAGCGAGATGCAACCGCACCGCGCCGATCGCGGCGTTGGTTTCATCGACCGTGCCATAGGCCGCGACGCGCAGATCGTATTTCGGCCGCCGCTCGCCGGAGCCGAGCGCGGTGGTGCCGTCATCGCCGGTGCGCGTATAGATGCGGTTGAGAACGACCATTGTCGTGGTCTCCTAGAGTTTGCGCGCGCCCCGACGGCAGGGGCGCGCTAGCGGCCCATCGCCCAGACCGTGACCATGGTGATGATGATCGCGATGAACTGCAACAGCACGCGCAGCCGCATCAGGTTCTGCGAACGGTTCGGCGAACCGCCCCTCATCATGTTGACGAGGCCGAGCAGCAGCACCAGCGCCACGGCGCCGACCGCGATAGGAAGGATAATCATGCTTAGAATGGATGTCATCGACGCTACATAACACCGCATCGGGCGGACTTCCACACGCCCGGGCGGAGTGTGCAACCATCTGGTCTTTAACCCGATTATGTCGGAAGCTAGGTCCATTGACGGACCGCCCCGTCTGGCCAGGTCAAGGTGGAATGTGAAACAGCTTCGTTACGTCTTCCACGTCGTGATCGATGCCTTTTACACGTTCCTGACCGATGACGGCTGGGCGATCGCGAGCCACATCGCGCTCTCGACCCTGATGGCGCTGTTTCCGTTCCTGATCGTGCTGACCTCGCTGGCCGGCTTCTTCGGCTCCAAGGAGCTTGCCGACCAGGCCGCCGGGCTCTTGCTGCAGGTCTGGCCGAAGCAGGTCGCCGACACGCTGTCGGGCGAAATCCACGACGTCCTGACCACCACGCGCGGCGATATCCTGACCATCGGCGCGGTGCTCGCGGTCTACTTCGCCTCCAACGGCGTCGAGGCGCTGCGCATCGCGCTGAACCGCGCCTACGCCGTGGTCGAAACGCGGCGGTGGTACTGGCTGCGGCTGGAATCGATCGGCTACACGCTGGTGGCGGCGGTCACGTCGCTGGCAATGGCGTTCCTGATCGTGCTCGGTCCGTTGATGATCGAGGCGGCGCGGCG
Source organism: Bradyrhizobium erythrophlei (assembly GCF_042430365.1). Taxonomy (GTDB): domain Bacteria; phylum Pseudomonadota; class Alphaproteobacteria; order Rhizobiales; family Xanthobacteraceae; genus Bradyrhizobium; species Bradyrhizobium erythrophlei. Next base: position 17,688 of record NZ_JBHMET010000255.1, on the reverse strand, counting down.
CCACATCCCGTTCTTTGTCGAGAGCAACGAGCGCATCCTCAATTTTGCTCGCTATGGAATCACGATCAGCGCGCTGACGATTGCGCTGTTCATCCTGCATGCCTGGGTGCCGGCCGGCCGCCGCCGCTTCCTACAGATCCTGCCCGGCATCATCTTCACCATGGTGGCGTCGCTGATCTCGGGCATCGTGTTCGGCCAGTATCTGGCGCGCTTCGCCAACAACTACGTCACGATGTATGCGGGGCTGGCATCCGTCATCATCGCGCTGGTGTTCCTGTATTTCATCGCCGCGATCTTCGTCTATGGCGGCGAACTGAACGCGGCGATCATCAAGTCGCGCCTGCCGCAGGGCGTGTCGCTGCAAGCAGCGCAGTCGCTAAAGCCCGCGGAGACACAGGCTTGACCAGGAAGGCGTCGGCGCCGGCCGCGCGCGCGGCGGCCTCGTCCTCGGCCTTGCCGGAGATCCCGATGATGGCGATGCGGCCGAGCGGCGACGGCAGCGCGCGGATCCGCCTGATCGCCTCGACCCCGCCGATGCCCGGCAGCACCATGTCCATCAGCACGGCGTCGAATGCCCGCTGCCCGAGCCTTTCAGGCGCGGCTTCGCCCTGGCCGATGAACTCGGTCTGATGGCCGAGCTCGGTCAGGATCGTGTTGAGCACGACGCGGCCGAACGGATTGTCCTCGACACTGAGCAACCGCAGCCGCTGCGTCTCGCCCGCGGCGGCTTCGCTGTCGGGCATCAAGGTCACGGCCCCTTCGGCCGCCGTCAGCACCACGTTCAGCGTGAAGGTGGTGCCGCCGCCTTTGCGCGCAGTTGCGACGATGTCGCCGCCCATGGCGCGCGCGAGCTGCCTGACCGACGAAAGGCCGAGCCCGGCGCCTCCAAACCTGGAGGCGATCGCGACATTGGCCTGCGAGAATGGCCGGAACAGGCGCTTCACCTCCGACAGTGTCAGGCCGATGCCGCTGTCGGACACCGCAAACGCGACGCCGATCCTGCCCTTCCCGGCCCGCAGCGGCGACACCTTGAGCGCGACGGCCCCCCGCTCGGTGAACTTCACCGCATTGTCGATCAAATTCTCCAGCGCCGCGCGCAGGCGGACGGGATCGCCGACCGCGAAGACGGGAAGTTGGCCGGAAATCTCGATAGCGGCTTGCAGCCCCTTGGCCGCCGCGCGGCCTGAGAGCGAATCCCCGATGTTCCGCGCCAGCGTGTGCAGATCGAAGAAATCCTGCCGGACCGCCAACCCCGGCCCCTCGCTGCGGGCAGCGTCGACGAACAAGGTCGCAAGGCTCGCCAGATGCTCAGCACCGGCCCTGATGGTGTCGACCCAACGCCGTTCGCGCTCGCCGAGATCGGAGGTCGCAAGCAGGTTGCTGATCGCCAGAATCCCGGTCAGCGGCGTCCGCACCTCATGGGCAAAGGCCGCCAGCGCGGTCTCGACCATTGCAGCGCCGGCCTTGGCCGAGGCGGGCTTGCGGCGCGGCTTCGCGGCAGCCTTTGCAGCGCGCTTGGGGACGCGCTTCTTCGGCAGCTTCCGCTTCGGTTGCCGCGTGCTGCGCCGTGCGCGCGATGTTGCCGCCATGGTCTCCGCTGTCCCCCGCCCCTTGCGGAACAGAATGGCATGCCAGGACTGTCGGAGTCACGGCGGCGACGCCGGCTGACCACCACAAAACGGCGGCAGGCCGATCAGGCGGCGGATATCGGCCGGACTTGCCCCCGCAGCCCGCAGCTCGCGGAGGCCGGTCGCCCGGGTCGATTTCGAGAGCTTGTTTCCGGCGTCATCCGGGATCAGCCGGTGATGCCGGTATGCCGGTGCGGGCAGGCCGAGCAAATCCTGCAGCAGGCGATGGACGCTGGTCGACCAGAACAAGTCAGTGCCCCGGACCACCTCAGTGACACCCTGCAAGGCGTCGTCGATCACCACGGAGAGGTGATAGCTGGTCGGGGTCTCCTTGCGCGCCAGGATGACGTTGCCCCAGGCTTGCGGCCGGGCGGCGACATCGCCGGTCTCCCCGGCGGGCCCTTCGCCCTGCTCGCGCCAGTGCAAGTCGCCGGCGCGCGCGCACGCTGCCGCCATGTCGAGCCGCAACGCATAAGGCGCGCCCTGTTCCATCAGCCGGCCGCGCTCGTCCTCCGTGAGCGATTTGGCCGTCCCCGGATAGAGCGGCGCGCCGTCCGGATCGCGCGGCCACGCACCGCGCGCCTCCCTCTCGGCAACGAGCCGCGCGATCTCGGCGCGGCTCTCGAAACTCGGATAGATCAGGCCGTCGGCCTGCAAGCGGTCGATCGCCTCGCGATAGGCGGCAAAGTGCTCCGACTGCCGCCGCACCGGCGTCTCCCAGGCGATGCCGAGCCAGGCCAGGTCCTCGTAGATCGCGGCCTCAAATTCGGGTCGACAGCGCGTCCCGTCGATGTCCTCGATCCGCAGCAGGAAGCGCCCGCCCGACTGCTGCGCCAAATCGAAATTGAGCAGCGCCGAATAGGCGTGGCCGAGATGCAGATAGCCGTTCGGACTGGGGGCGAAGCGGAAAACGGGTGGCATGGCAGTTGGTCGCACGTCACTTCACTGCCGGGGCTCGACCCGGCAATCCATCTGAGCAAGACTCTGTTACGATAGAAGATGGATGCGCAGGTCAAGCCCGCGCACGACAAAGTTGATTCCGCCATGCTGATCCACCTCGAAACCCAGACCGACCTCGACGACGCGATCCACAAGCTGGTCGACCAGGATCGGCGGCTGCGGCCGATCCTCGAACAGACCGGCATGCCGGCGATCCGCCAGCGCGAGCCGGGCTTTGCCGGCTTGGCCGCGATCATCTGCGGCCAGCAGCTTTCGACCGCGAGCGCTGCGGCGATCTGGGGCCGCGTCAGCACGGCGTTCGATCCGTTCCATCACGACACGATCCGCAAAGCCCGGGCCGACCGGCTCGGCCGGCTCGGCCTGTCGGCAGCCAAGATCAAGACGTTGAAGCACATCGCGCGCGAGCTCGCCGAGGAGCGGCTGAACCTCGAGGTGCTCGCCAATGAAGAGGCCGACGCCGCGCACAACACGCTGACGGCGCTGCCCGGCATCGGCCCGTGGACCGCCGACATCTACCTGCTGTTCTGCCTCGGTCATGGCGACGCCTGGCCGGCCGGCGACCTCGCCGTCCAGGAAGCCGTCAAGGCCGGTCTCGGGCTGAAGACGCGCCCGACGCCAAAGCAGATGGCGCCGCTCGCCGAACCATGGCGCCCGCTGCGCGGCGCCGCCGCGCATTTGTGGTGGGCCTATTACCGCGTGCTCAAGAAGCGCGAGGGTGTCATGGACAGTGCGAAGTAGGAGCGCTCTAGCCGCGCAGCCTGACGCGATCCTCGCGCGCGCAATCGGTGACGAAACCGATCACGGCCCGCACCGCCGGAAGCTCGACGAGATCGGGATGCGCTAGTAGCCAGAGATCGGCCACGTTGACCAATTTTTGCGGGGCGACCCGAACCAGATCGGGATCGCCGGCGGCGACGAAACAGGAGAGCGTCGAGATGCCGAGGCCAGCCTTTGCAGCGGCCAGCATTTCTTCCCGTGACGAGCAGCGCAGCACCACCGTCCCTTGCCGGGTGATGACCTCGCTCCAGCGCGCGAGCCCAACGTATGACGTCGGGTCGGCGAAGCCGATGACGCTATGCCCCTTCCATTCGTCACGCCGTTGCGGCAGCGGCCGTCGCGCCGCGTAGTCGCGCGAGGCGTAGAAGCCGGTGCCGAGTCGGCCGATCCGCCGCCCGATCAAATTCTCCTCGCCGCTATCGACCGGGCGCAGCACGATATCGGCTTCGCGGCGGCGGACGCTGGCCGGAAATGGGTGGGTGATGATCTCGAGCTGAATATGGTCATGCGCGAGCAGGAACGGCTCCAACCGCGGGATAAGCCAGTCCGAGGCCAGCGACGCCCCGATCGACAGCTTGACCACTCCGCGCGCCTGCGCTCCGGTCGCCGACACGGCTGCCTCGGCGCGCAATGCCGCGGCCGCCATGGCGTCAACGTGTTCGCGAAACTTTCTTCCCTGCGAGGTCAACGACAGGCCGTCATTGGCGCGGGCGAACAGGCGCGTGCCGAGCTGCTTCTCCAGCGCCGCGACGTTGCGGCCGACGGTCGGGTGGCTGATGCGCAGGCGGCGCGCGGCGCCGGCCAGGCTGCGCGTCTCGGCCACCGCGACGAAGATTCTGCAAAGCTCCCAGTCCATGCCGCTCCGCCGCCCTTGTACCCGTGTTCATTCTTGATCGAACCATCGTTCAATATTGAACGTCGTGCCGCTTCCGTCCAGCCTTATATTGCCTTCCCAAGAGAGCCGGGCGCCGACCAGAGACAGGCGCCGCCGCTCCAGCCATCACAACAAGGCGCGATCCACCCCCCGGCCACCGGCCGATTGGCATGCATGGAGGACCCCAAGAGATGCCGCTACCCGCTTCGCTCGCCAACAAGCTTGAACTGCCCGTCGTCGGCTCGCCGCTGTTCATCGTGTCGGGGCCCGAGCTCGTGATCGCCCAGTGCAAGGCCGGCATTGTCGGCTCGTTCCCGGCGCTGAATGCCCGCCCGGTCGAAAAACTCGACGAGTGGCTGACGCGGATCGAGAACGAACTCGGCGAGTACCAGGCGCTGCATCCGGAGAAGAAGGTCGCGCCCTACGCGGTCAACCAGATCTGTCACGCCTCCAACGACCGCCTGATGCGCGACATGGAAACCTGCGTGAAGCACAAGGTGCCTGTCATCATCACCTCGCTGCGCCCGCCGTCCGAGATCGTCGAGGCCGCGCATTCCTATGGCGGCGTCGTGTTCCATGACGTCATCAACGTCAAGCACGCGCGCAAGGCCGCCGAACAGGGCGTCGACGGCCTGATCCTGGTCTGCGCCGGCGCCGGTGGGCATGCCGGCACGCTGTCGCCGTTCGCGCTGGTGCGCGAGGTCAAGCAATGGTTCAAGGGCACGATCCTGCTGTCGGGCGCGATCTCCGACGGCGCGAGCATCGCCTCCGCGCTCGCGCTCGGCGCCGACCTCGCCTATATCGGCACCCGCTTCATCGCGACCGAAGAGGCCAACGCCGATGTCAAATACAAGCAGGCGCTGACCGAATACGCCGCGCACGACATCGTCTATTCGAACCTGTTCACCGGCGTGCACGGCAATTATCTCGGGCCGTCGATCGCGGCCGCGGGCCTCGATCCCGACAACCTGCCGGTCGCCGACAAATCCAAGATGAACTTCGGCTCCGGCGGCAACATGAAGGCCAAGGCCTGGCGCGACATCTGGGGCTCCGGCCAGGGCATCGGCCAGATCGCCGACGCACCGCCGGTCGCCGAACTGGTGGCGCGGCTGAAGTCGGAATTCGCCGAGGCGCGCAACGATTTCATGCGCGCCAGCGCCTGACTCAATCAGATCAAGACCGGGAGTGAACGATGAAACGCGCGCAATATGCGCTGGCGGCCGTGCTGGCCGCCTGCGCGATCACGGGCGCCGCCGCCGACAACGGCAAGGAGGAAATCCGGATCGGCCAGACCCTGCCCTATAGCGGGCCGCTGTCCGGCTTCGGCACCATCGGACGGACGCAGGAGGCGTTCTTCGCCAAGATCAACGCGGAGGGCGGCATCAACGGCCGCAAGGTGAAATTCATCACGCTGGACGACGCCTATTCCCCGCCGAAGACCGTCGAGCAGACCCGCAAGCTGGTTGAGCAGGACGAGATGCTGATGATGTTCGGCTCGCTCGGAACCGCCACCAACAACGCCGTGCACCGCTATCTCAACACCAAGAAAATCCCTCAGCTATTCGTGCTGAGCGGCGCGACCAAATGGGCCGACCCGAAGGCCTATCCCTGGACCATGCCGGGCATGGCGGCCTACGAATCCGAGGGCGTAGTCTACGCCAAACACGTGCTGCAGACCAAGCCGGATGCGAAGATCGCGATCCTTTCGCAGAACGACGATTTCGGCCGCGACTACGTCGCCGGCTTCAAGCGCGCGCTCGGCGGCAAGGCCGCGAGCATGATCGTGGCGGAGGCGAGCTATGAGCCGACCGCGCCGACCATCAGCTCGCAGCTTGCGACGTTGAAGGCGTCCGGCGCCAACGTGCTGTTCGGCGTCGTGCTCGGCAAATTCACGTCCCAGATGATCAAGGGCGTCGCCGAAATCGGCTGGAAGCCGGAGCTGTTCTTCGTCCCGACCTCGGCCTCCTCGATCTCGTTCCTGGAACCCGCGGGCCTCGACAATGCGGTCGGCCTGATCTCGTCGAGCAACCAGAAGGACACGATGGACGCGCAATGGGCCGACGACGCGGCGGTGAAGGAGTATCTTGCCTTCATGAAGCAGTATCTGCCCAATGCCGATCTCAACAATTCGAACTATGCGGCCGGCTACCACTATGCGACGCTGCTGATGGCCGTGCTCAAGGCCTGCAAGGAGGATTTCAGCCGCGAGAACATCCTGCGCCAGGCGGCATCGCTGCGCGAGGTTCCGCTGCCGCTGTTGTTGCCGGGCATGACGGTTTCGACCGGGCCGGACGATTATCTGCCGTTCCAGCAATTGCAGCTCCGCCGCTTCAACGGCAAGAGCTGGATCAACATCGGCGGCATCCTGGACGACCGCTAACAGACGAGACATGACATGATCATCAGCGGCGAGAGAAAAATCAGCTACGGCGATATCCACGCCCGCATCGCGCGGGCGGCCAGCGGCTTCCGTGCGCTCAGCGTGCGCGACGGCAAGCCGGTCGGCATGATGCTGCGCAATGATTTCGCGCTGTTCGAGGTGGTGGCGGCGTCAGCCGCGCTCGGCAGTCCCGTCGTGCCGATCAACTGGCATCTGAAGGCCGAGGAGGTCGCCTACATCCTCGCCGACAGTGGCGCCGACACCCTGGTCTGCCACGCCGATCTGCTGCCGCAGATCAAGGATGGCTTGCCGGAAGGGCTCAAGCTCCTGGTCGTGACGACGCCGCCCGAGATCGCTGCTGCCTACGGCGTGGCCCCGGCGCTTGCCGAGGTGCCGGCCGATATGACCGACTGGGACCGCTGGCGCGACACGCACCCGCCGCTAGCCGAGGCGCCGATCGGCGCGGCGCCGATGTTCTACACGTCGGGCACCACGGGCCTGCCGAAGGGAGTCAAGCGCAAGCCGATGCGGCCCGAGCAGCAGGCGGCCGCGGCCCGCGTCGGCGCCGTCACCTACGGCATCAAGCCGAACGAGGATCAGGTGATCCTGATGAACGGGCCGATGTACCATTCGGCCCCGCACTCCTACGGCATGCTCGCATTCCGCAACGGCTGCAGCATCGTGCTCGAGCCGCGCTTCGATCCCGAGGATTTGCTGCAATTGATCGAACGCCACCGCGTCACCCACATGCACATGGTGCCGACCATGTTCGTGCGGCTGCTGCGCCTGCCCGAGGAGACACGGCGCCGCTACGATTTGTCCTCGCTGCGCTTCATCGTCCATGGCGCGGCACCCTGCCCGGTCGACGTCAAGCGCGCGATGATCGACTGGTGGGGACCGGTGGTGAACGAGTATCTCGGCTCCACCGAGACCGGCATCCCGGTCTGGCATTCGGCCGCGGAAGCGCTGGCGAAGCCCGGCACCGTCGGCCGCGTGATCGAGGGCGGCATCGTCAAGATCTTCCGCCCCGACGGCACGCCGTGCGACGTCGGCGAGCCCGGCGAGATCTTCATGCGGCAGACGGCGACGTCGGATTTCGACTATCACGGCAATGCCAAGGCGCGCGCCGAGGCCGACCGCGACGGTCTCGTCAGCGTCGGCGACGTCGGCTATCTCGATGCCGACGGTTATCTCTTCCTGTGCGACCGCAAGCGCGACATGGTGATCTCGGGCGGCGTCAACATCTATCCCGCCGAAATCGAGAATGCGCTGATCGGCATGGCTGGTGTCCGCGACTGCGCGGTGTTCGGCGTGCCCGACGATGAATATGGCGAGCGGCTGTTCGCCTGCGTCGAGCCGGAGGCCGGTGCGACACTGTCAATCGACGCCATCAAGGATTTCCTGCGCGGCAAGCTCGCCAACTTCAAGGTGCCGAGGGACATCCAGTTCATGGATGCCCTGCCTCGCGAAGCCACCGGCAAGATCTTCAAGCGCAAGCTGCGCGATCTCTACCGCGACGGGCAGCTCCGCGGCGCGGGGTGAAACGAACAGCGTTTCAAACTTTGTTGCTGTTGCAAAAGGGTCATCGCTCGACGCAATGATGCGGCGCATCTGATCCGGGATCGTCATCATGAAATCCACCGACTTCATCGTCGTCCGCAACGATCTGCAGCAATGCAAGGTGATCGAGACGCAACTGCCCGACGCCGCCGCCCTGCCGGCCGACACCCTGCTGGTGAAGGTGACGCGTTTCGCTCTCACCGCCAACAACATCACCTACGCCGTGATCGGCGAGGAGCTGAAATACTGGCAGTTGTTCCCGACGCCTGAGGGCTACGGCAACATCCCGGTGTGGGGCTTTGGCGAGGTGATCGCCTCGCGGCATCCTGCGGTCGCGGTCGGCGAAACGCTGTTTGGCTATTTCCCGATGGCGACCCATCTCGTCATCGAGGCCGCCGACGTCAGCAAGCGGGGCTTGCGCGATGCCGCCGCGCACCGCCAGGGCGTGGCACCGGTCTACAATGCCTATGCCCGCGTCTCCGGCGAACCCGCCTTTGCCGGCCGGCAGGGCGATTACCAGGCGCTGCTCCGCCCCTTGTTCATGCTGTCGTTCCTGGTCGACGATTTCCTCGCCGAGAACGACTTCTATGGCGCCCGCAGCGTCCTGTTGTCGTCAGCCTCGAGCAAGACCGCCTTCGGGCTTGCGCATCTCGTGCACACGCAGCGCCCGAGCGTCCGCGTGGTCGGGCTGACATCGGCAGGCAATGTCGATTTCGTCAAATCGCTCGGCTGCTACGACAAGGTCGTCACCTATGACCGCGTCACGTCGATACCGGCAACCGAACCGGTCGCCTATGTCGACATGGCCGGCAGTTCCGCGCTGCGCGAGACGCTGCATCGGCATTTCGGCGCGCAGATGAAATATTCCGGCCGGGTCGGGCTGACCCACCGCGCCAGCGCACCCGACGAGCCGGCATTGCCGGGCGCCAAGCCGACCTGGTTCTTCGCCCCCGACCAGATCCGCAAGCGCGCCAAGGAATGGGGACCGGGCGGTGTCGACCAGCGCTTTGGCGCCGCGTGGGCCGGCCTAGCGCCGCGACTGCCCGATTGGCTCGAGGTGATCGAGCGGCGCGGGCCATCAGCGGTGCGGGAGGCCTATCTCGATACCCTTCAGGGCCGCGTTCCGCCAAACCAGGGCTTGATCCTGTCGCTGGCCGAATAGGCGGCATCTCGTCACGCTCTTTCTGCGGGCCTCCGAATGGGTATAGGCTTCGGGCCTAAGGAAACGCCGCACAGACGGCCGATGACGAGAAACGCCCGATGCTCGACAAGACGGACGACATTTCGGTTGCCGCCGACAATTGGCTTGTGCAGTTTGAGGATGCGCTGGCAAGCCCCGACGACGTGCTGCTGAAACCACTGTTCCACCCCGACAGCTACTGGCGCGACGTGCTGGCGCTGAGCTGGAATATCCAGACCGTCAATCGTGCCTTCGCGATCCTCGAGGAATTGCCCGCGCATGCGCGGCGCAGCGAACCCCATAATTTCCGCATCGATGCCGATCGCACCGCGCCGCGGCGGGTGATGCGCGCCGGCACCACCGCGATCGAGGCGATCTTCAAGTTCGAAACATCCGTCGGCCGCGGCCACGGCATCGTGCGGCTGATCCCCGATGCGGCCGACGACGATCGGCTGAAGGCGTGGACGCTGCTCACCGCGCTCGAGGAACTCAAGGGTTTCGAGGAGCAGCAGGGCCACACGCGACCGCGCGGGCAGGCCCATTCGCGCGATTTCCGCGGCCCCAATTGGCTCGACAAGCGCAAGGCTTCCGCCGAATACACCGACCGTGATCCCGCCGTGCTGGTGGTCGGCGGCGGACAGGCCGGGCTCGCGATCGCGGCGCGGCTGACGCAGCTTGGGATTGACACGCTGATCGTCGACCGCGAGGCGCGCGTCGGCGACAACTGGCGCAAGCGCTATCACGCGCTGACGCTGCACAACCAGGTGCAGGTCAATCACCTGCCCTACATGCCGTTCCCGCCGAACTGGCCGGTCTATATCCCCAAGGACAAGCTCGCCAACTGGTTCGAATCCTACGTCGACGCGATGGAGCTGAACTTCTGGACCGGCACCGAATTCGCCGGCGGTAGCTATGACGAGGCGCAGGGCCGCTGGAACGTGGCGCTGCGCCGCGCCGGCGGCACTACGCGCAAGATGCAGCCGCGCCATGTGGTGATGGCGACCGGCGTCAGCGGCATTCCGAACCTGCCCGATATTGCCGGCTTGAACAACTTTGCCGGCAAGGTGGTGCATTCCAGCGGCTATGGCGACGGTGAGGACTGGAACGGCAAGCGTGCGCTGGTGATCGGCACCGGCAACAGTGGCCATGACATCGCGCAGGACCTGCATTCCTCCGGCGCCGAGGTCACGCTGGTGCAGCGCTCCTCGACCCTGATCACCAATATCGAGCCGTCGGCGCAGCTCGCCTATGCCGCCTACAATGAAGGCACGCTCGAGGACAACGACCTGATCGCGACCTCGATGCCGCTGACGCTCGCCAAGCGCAGCCACACCCTGATGACCGAGCGATCGAAGGAGCTCGACAAGGCGCTGCTCGACGGGCTGAAGCACGTCGGCTTCAAGCTCGATTTCGGCGACGGTGGCACCGGCTGGCAGTTCAAATATCTCACCCGCGGCGGCGGTTATTATTTCAACGTCGGCTGCTCGGACCTCGTCGCCAGCGGCGCGATCAAGCTGAAGCAGTTTTCGGATGTCGAGACCTTCGTCGCCGACGGCGCGCTGCTGAAGGATGGCGAAACGGTTGCCGCCGACCTCATCGTGCTCGCGACCGGCTACCGGCCGCAGGAGGAGCTGGTGAAGAAGCTGTTCGGCGACGCCATGGCCGAACGGGTCGGCCCGATCTGGGGCTTCGGCGACGGACAGGAGCTGCGCAACATGTACACGCGCACGCCGCAGCCGGGCCTCTGGTTCATCGCCGGCAGCCTCGCGCAATGCCGGATCAACTCGCTCTATCTGGCGCTGCAGATCAAGGCGATCGAGGAAGGGCTATTGCCGCGCGACGTCGGGCCAAGGGCGGACCTTTCGCAAATCCCGCGGCCATAAGCAGCTCATCACTCCGCCTTGATGCCCGAGGCCTTGATGATCGGCCACCAGCGGTCGGCTTCCTGCTTCTGGAACGCCCGCAGCGCTTCCGGCGACTGCTGTTGTAGCGGTGTGATCTCGATGCCGAGTTCGTCGAAGCGCTGCTTCACCTTGGGGCTGGCCAGCACCTGCGTCATGGTCGCGTTCAGCTTGGCGATGATGTCCTTCGACGTGCCCTTCGGCACCCGGAGCCCGTACCAGAGCGAGGCGAAGAAGCCGGGCAGCCCGGCCTCATCGGCAGTCGGAATCGTGGGCGACGACCGCAGCCGCGCGTGACCGGCGATCGCGAACGGCTTCACGCTGCCGGCGCTGAGCAGCGCGCGGAAATTCGACGCCGGTTCGATCATGAAATCGATCTGTTCGGCGAGCAAATCCTGCATCGCCGGTCCGTTGCCGCGATAGGGCACGAACTGGAATTTGGTGCCTGTGGCCTTTTGAAACGCGATGCCGGCCAGCTGGCCGGTGGCGCCGACGCCGGCGATACCGACCGAGGCCTTGTCGGGATTGGCCTTGAGCCAGGCGATCAGGCCCTTGAGGTCGTCGGCCGGAAGGCTCTTCTTGCCGACGATCAGGAGCGGCTCGCTGCCGATCTCGATGACCGGCTCGAGATCCCTCAGCAGATCGAACGGCAGCGCGTAGAGACCGCCGGTCAGCATATGCGTTGTCGAGGTGCCGATCGACAGCGTGTAGCCGTCGTTCGGCGAACGCACCGCGCGGGTGACGCCGATGCTCCCGGCCGCGCCGCCGACATTCTCGATCACGATCGGCTGGCCGAGCACGGGCCGCATGCTCTCGGCCAGGAAGCGCGCCAGCGTGTCGGTGGCGCCGCCGGCGGAGAACGGCACGATCATGGTGATCGGCCGCGATGGGTAGCCCTGCGCGAAACCGGGTTCAGTTGCGACCGCGCCAGACAGCACCATCGCCGCCAACACTGCGAGCCACCTGTGCATCGGCATCCTCCCGCGTCGCGCTCTTCGGGCGCGTGTCATCGGCTATTCTTTGCGGCTTTTGTCCGCGAAATCAAACCTCCCCGATCACCTCGCGCCGGCGCTGTTCGGATTCTTCGGCATAGCGCCGCATCGCATGCGCTTCGGTCAGGGTCCCGATCGGCCGCCGGTCGCCATCGCCCTCGATCACCGCGAGCGATTCCGCTTCGGCCGCGTCGAACACCGCGATCGCCTCCTGGATGTTCATCCCGGGATGCAGCACCACGTCGGTGTGATGCAGGATGGCGGCAAGCCCCTTGCCGGTCTGGATATCGGGCGCATGCGCCTCCGCGACCAGCACCAGCCCGGCGTAACTGCCTTCGCCGTCCACAGCGACGACCTGCGTCTTCGAGCCCGGCGGGAACTTGTCGCGGAATTCCTCCATCGGCATTGCCGCGTCCACCGTGGTCAGGTCCCGCCGCATCATCCGCCCGACGGTGAGATCGCGGATCCAGCCGACATCGGCCGCGCTGCGGATGGTCTCGCCGCGCAAATGCAGCCGCCAGGTCGCAAACGAATAGCCGAACAGCTCGCGCGTGATCGTGGTCGAGATGATGACGGCAACCAGCACCGCGGTCGTGAGCCAAAGATTGCCGGTCGATTCCAGCGCGATGAACGACATCGTCAGCGGTCCGCCGATCACCGAGGCCGACAGCGCACTCATGCCGATCACCGCATAGGCGTTGGGGTCAAGGTTCAGCCCCGGCCAGACGATATCGACACCGGCGGCGAACAGGCGGCCGCCGAGCGCGCCCATGAACAGCGTGGCGAAGAACAGGCCGCCGCGAAAGCCGGAGCCGAGCGAGAGGATGGAGGCAAGCGCCTTGAGCACGAACACGAAGGCGATGAAGCCGAGCGGCATCGACACGATCGAGGCAAAGTGCAGCGCGCCGTGCCCGGACGACATCACCTGCGGGGTCAGCACGGCGAGCCCACCGACCGCGAGCCCACCGAGCGCGGGACGCAGCGGCGGCCACAGCTTCGTCTTCGCGAGCACCGCCTCCAACAGCGTGACGCCGCGCATGATGGTGATGCCGGTCAGCGCCGCCAGCGCCCCGAACACGACAGCAATCGCAAGGTCGCGGCCGAGCACGTCACCGACCGCGCCGACCGCGATGCCGAGCTTCAGCTCCGCAAAACCGTGGGTGACGAAATAGCCCGCGACCGCGGCAACCCCGACCGGCGCCAGACTCGCCGGCGTATAGCCGCCGATCACAAGCTCGAAGGCGTAGAACGCACCAGCGAGCGGCGCGCCGAACGCGCCTGCGATGGCGGCCGCCGCGCCGCATCCGACCATGATCCGCTGGTCGTTCCGGCGCATGTGGAACGCGCGCCCGAGCGAGGCGGCGAGCCCGCTCGAGAGCTGGGTGTAGCCGGCCTCCAGCCCGACCGAGGCGCCGACGCCGCTCGACCAGATCGTCTGTAGCGCCACGATCACGCTGCCGCGGAACGACATCCGCCCGCCATAAAGCGCATTGGCCTCGATCGGGTCGACCTCGCGCGCCGGGCGCCAGCGCAACAGCAGCAGGAACGCGACCCCCAGCACAAAGCCGCCGAGGCTCGGAACAAGCAGGGCCCGCAGCGAATCGATCAAGGGCTGGGCGGACAGCCGCTCGTGGATGCTGATGTTGAACAACAGCGCGTGGAGACCCGCGACCGCCACGCTCATCGCCAACACGACCACGCCGCCGACGGTTCCGGCGAGCGCCGCCAGCACCACCAGGCTCGTTTCATGCGCGCGAACGAAGGCACGGAGCCGGCGCGGCGCTTCGAGATAACGGGACGAGGTGGTCATGTGGCTTAAGGTCCGTCGGCGGGCGAGAAAGGCCCGAGGAAACCGGTTTAGCGGGCTTCGCGGCCGGGTGGCAATCGCGGCGGGAACATGGCGAGCGGCCTAAGGATAAGCCGCTCATTGCTCTTCACAATCCCGTCACGCTGCCTGTAGTATGTGAGTGCATGCTGCTTCGCAGCTAATGGGAGTCAGGAGCGTTATTTGAACGCACATGTCTCACAAGGCGGTTGGCCGGTGCTCGTGCTGAACGCGGACTTCCGGCCGCTCAGTTATTACCCGCTGTCGCTCTGGTCCTGGCAGGACGCGATCAAGGCGGTGTTTCTCGACCGCGTGAATATCGTCGAATACTACGACCGGGCGGTACGAAGTCCTTCCTTCGAAATCCAGCTGCCGAGCGTCGTATCCCTCAAATCCTTCGTCAAACCCTCTACCCACCCCGCCTTTACCCGTTTCAACGTTTTCTTGCGCGACCGCTTCGTCTGCCAATATTGCCTCTCCGGCGACGACCTGACCTTCGACCACATCATCCCGCGCAGCAAGGGTGGTCAGACCACCTGGGAAAACGTCGTCGCCGCCTGCTCGCCCTGCAATCTGCGCAAGGGCAACCTGACGCCGCAACAGGCCAGGATGTTTCCGAAGCAGGCGCCCTATGCGCCGACGGTGCACCAGCTTCACCGCAACGGCCGGCTGTTCCCGCCGAACTATCTGCACGAAAGCTGGCTCGACTATCTCTACTGGGATACGGAACTGGATCCGTAAGCGGCTTGGCGCGCGCCGCCGATAAGGCGGCATCGCGTAGCTGCGAACTCGTCTTTGGTGCGGGTGCACCAACTCGCCGCCTGTACCGGCCCCAATTGCTGTCGAAGCGCAGCGACGAGATGAAGTTCGGTCGGTCAACGCGCCCTCAAATCCCCTCGAACTGCAGCCGCGCGAGCCGCGCATAGAGGCCGTTTGCCGCGACCAGCTCGGCATGGGTGCCCTGCTCGACGATCCTGCCCTGGTCCATCACCAGGATGCGGTCGCAGGACAAGACGGTCGCCAGCCGATGGGCGATGACGAGCGTGGTGCGGTGGCGCATCAATTCCTCGAGCGCGGTCTGCACCAGCGTCTCGCTCTCGGCATCGAGCGCCGAGGTCGCCTCATCGAGCAGGAGCAGCGGCGCGTCGCGCAGGATCGCGCGGGCGATCGCGATGCGCTGGCGCTGGCCGCCCGACAGCGTCACGCCGCGCTCGCCGAGCTGCGCCTCGAAGCCGCCCGGCAGCTTCCGGAGGAATTCGGTGGCGTGGGCGAGGTCGGCGGCGCGCTCGACCTCCGCATCCGTTGCATCGGGACGGCCGAAGCGGATGTTTTCGCGCGCGCTGGCTGCGAACACGACGGTGTCCTGCGGCACCAGCGCGATGCGCGCGCGCACGTCGATCGGATCGGCCTCTTTGACCGGCACGCCATCGAGCGAGATCGTGCCCGATTTCGGATCGTAGAAGCGCAGTAACAGGTGGAACAGCGTGCTCTTGCCGGCGCCCGACGGGCCGACGATCGCGACCTTCTCGCCCGAGCTGACCTTCAGCGACACGCCGTCGACGGCTGATACATTCGGCCGCGTCGGATAGGCGAAGCTGACATCGTCGAAACCGACGTCGCCGCGCGGCGGCTGCGGCAGCGCACGGGGCTTAACGGGCGCAGCGATCTCCGGCTTGACGCGGAGGATTTCGAACAGCCGCTCGGCGGCGCCAGACGCGGCCGAGACCTCACCCCAGACCTCGCTGAGCTGGCCGAGGCCGGTCGCGGCAAAGGCGGTGTAGAGGATGAACTGGCCGAGCCGGCCCGCGCTGATCGACCCCGTCAGCACGTCGTGCGAGCCGACCCAGAGGATCACGACGACGCTGGTGAAGACGATGAAGATGATGATCAGCGTCAGCACCGCGCGCGCCTTGGTCGAGCTGCGCGCTGCCTGATAGGCCTGCTCGACCTCGCGGGTAAAGCGCGTGTCGGCGAACCGCTCGCTGGTGTAAGCCTGCACGGTCCTGATCGCGCCGATCAGTTCGGAGGCATAGGCGCTGGCGTCGGCCAAAGTATCCTGCGCGTTGCGCGACAGCCGCCTGACCCAGCGGCCGAACGCCACCAGCGGGATCACGATGATCGGGATCGCCAGCAGCACGAAGCCGGACAGCCGCGGGCTCGTGATCACCATCATGGCGGTGGCGCCAATGAACAGCATCATGTTGCGGAGCGCGATCGAGACCGACGCGCCGACCGCGGACTTAATCTGGGTGGTGTCGGCGGTGAGCCGCGACACCAGCTCGCCGGAGCGCGAGGAATCGAAGAACGCCGGCGACAATGAGATCAGATGCGTAAACACATCGCGGCGGAGATCGGCGACGATGCGCTCGCCGATCGTCATGACGAGGTAGTAGCGCGACGCGCTGGCACCGGCGAGCACGGCCACGACCGCGATCATCACGCTGAAGTAGCTGTTGATCATCGCGATGCCTTCCGGCGTGAAGCCGAAATCGATCATCCGCCGCACCGCGACCGGCACGATCAGCGTGGTCATCGCCGCTGTTGTCAGCGAGATGAAGGCGAGGATCGCGCGGCCCTTGTAGCGCGCCACATAGGGCGCCAGCGCCAACAGCGGCCTCAGGCGGGCGCGGTTCTTGGCCGGCTCCGTCAATTGGCTTTCGATAAAGGCCTCGTCCTCGAGCAGCGCATCGCGCTGATGCTGCGGGGCGCTGCGGGGGGTCTCAAGCTGTTCGGCTACGCTCATCAATCCGGACCGGTTTCTCTGCCCCCAGATAGGCCCGCTAACCCCCGGCTGGCAAATCCGGGAAAGTCCCAATGCGGTGATGGGCTTGAGGGCACCGACTTGGCCGTGTTCTTGGCCTTGTTCTTGGCCTTGTTTTGGGGGGCTCCTTGCGTTATAGAGCCGGCTAAATCCCGTATCCCAGACATCTTGAGACGGGCGCCGGCGCGCCGAAGGAACTGCCATGAAAGCCGATATTCATCCGAATTATCATACGATTAAGGTCGTCATGACCGACGGCACCGAGTACCTGACCCGCTCGACCTGGGGCAAGGAAGGCGACACGCTGAACCTCGATATCGACCCCAAGTCGCACCCGGCCTGGACCGGCGGCACCCAGCAGCTGATGGACCGTGGCGGCCGCGTGTCGCGCTTCCAGAAGAAGTTCTCGGGCTTCCTCAAGAAGGACTAAAGTCCGCTTCGATCGCCGTTTGCGGTCGCGCCAAACGCCCCCATCGCGGGGGCGTTTTTGTTTGATCACGAAGAAACAGCAGGACATGAATTCCCGTTCTCGCGGCACGATGTGTCCGAGGATTGCAAGCATTCGACGCTCTCTGAAAAGCAGAGGGCGCAGGGAAAGCCGGGTGCCGATCGCACCCATGGGTCCCGTGCAATAGAGCACGGGGGTAGGACCACAGGTGAAACCGGAAAACACGCCGGCTTTCCCTGCGCGATGGGTTACGGCTTATACGTGCTCTCCCCGGCGAGACAGGGCTTTCTTGTCACCGTCATCAGCGAGAGATCTTGCCCCTCGCTAATGAGACACCTGCCACTAGGCCGGATCGACATTCACCGGAGCCAGACCATGGCGGCGGCGAGGTGGACGAATCCG
>NZ_JBHMET010000254.1:2473-109245 GCF_042430365.1 Bradyrhizobium erythrophlei | reverse complement strand
TTTGCACAACCTCATTCTGGCACACTGATGCCGTAGGGGGCCGTCCACCCCATCAACCACAGGATTGCGTCGCTCGGATTGGCTGTGGCCACAGCTCTCAAGACAATTGACGACGGTGTTAATGGGTCCCGGCCTGCGCCGGGACGACAATGACTACTTCGCTCTGATCGCCCAGGACACGCTCACGCTCACCGCGAGCGTCTCTTCGCCCTGCGCTACCGGCGCGCCGGAGGCGGCCATCGGCGCGGCCACCTTGCCGCGATACATCGGCGTGGGGGCGCCGGTTTCCTCGGAGATGCTGATCGGTTCGCCGAGCGTCACGCCGGCGGCCTTCGCGTAGATCTCCGCCTTGCGGCGCGCGTCGGCGATCGCCTTGTCGCGGGCCTCGTCCAGCACCTTCGAAGCCTGCGACACCACGAAATTGATTCCGGTGATCTCGTTGGCGCCGGCGCCCACCAGCACGTCGATCACATTGGCGACCTTGGCGACATCGCGGACCTTGATGGTGACGCGGTTGCTGGCGCGGTAGCCGATGATGTTGGTCGGACCGTTGCGGTCGGGCGCATATTTCGGTTGCAGCGACAGCCGCGAGGTCTGGTAGTCCTTGTCGTCGATGCCGGCGCCCTTGAGCGCGGCCAGCACCTTGGCCATCGCTGCGTTGTTGGCGTCGGACGCTTCGCGTGCGGTCTTGGCGTCTGATGTGACGCCGCCGTCGACCTGCGCCTGGTCGGGCGCGACCGAAATGGTGGCATCACCGATGACGGAAATCGAAGGCGGGGGGACCAGCGGCATCTGCGCCAAAGCGGGCGTGGCAAGCAGCATCAGGCCGAGGGAGGCGACGGGGAGGGTAAATTTCATGGATCTCACTTCAGTGGGACGTAAACATTGATCACCAGCTTGTCTTCCGCGGTCTTCAGCGGATCGGTGATGTATTCCTCGATGAACGTGTCCTTGGCTTCCAGTTTCTTGTCGTCGAGGTGATTGGTGATCGCCTCATAGGTATTGTCCATGTTGTCGTAGGAACCACGATGGACGAACTTCAACGCCTTGCCGTCGGGCGAGGTTCCCATGCTCATGTTCTTGCCGAGGCTCTTCACCTCCTGGTCGACCGGAATTTCGGCGATGAAGGTGAAGCCGGTGTCATCGGTCGAGGTGTAGACGATCATCGGATTGCCTGACGTCTTGACGCCCTGCTTGTCGAGCTGCGCGGTGAGGGCCTTGAAGGCATCGATCACGGCATCGAAGGCCGCATCCCAATTGGCGTTGCCCTTCAGCGCCACGACCTTCTTCGGCTCCAGCGTGAACGGCTCGCCGAACGGATCGGCGGTCTGGACCGGTGCCGCGGGCGGCGGCGCCGGGGTCTGGGCAGCGGCCGGGCTATCGGCCGGCGACTTGGTCTCGGCGGGCGGCGGGACCGGCGTGGCCGAAGGCGCCGGGGTTGGGGTCGGCGACGGGCTTGCCGCCGGCGAGGGGGAGGCTGCCGGAGGCGACTGGGCGGGTGCCGGGTCGGCCAGCGCAATCGCGGCCAATGGGAGCAGCGCGACCAGGGCCGCGCGGAACGTGCTGATACGGTTCATTCGGTATTCTCCATCCCCATCCCTCGCGGCCGCTCGATCGGTCCCGGCGCACGCCCGCAAGGTGCGATATTCCTAACACGCAAGTTCCGCATTCGTCCCATGACAGATGCGTCATACCCGCCTGCAGGCTGGCCAATAGGGCATCACTCGCCATATAAGCGGGCAGAAATTGGGAAAATCCATGAGCACGCTCGCCAACCACGCCTTCGCCAAGATGAACGGCATCGGCAACGAGATCGTCGTCGTCGACCTGCGCGATTCCAAGGCGCAGGTTTCGGCGGAGGAGGCGCGTGCGGTGGCCTCGCCCGCCGGTGTGCCCTATGACCAGCTCATGGTGCTGCAGCCGCCGCGGCTGGAGGGCACCGAAGCGTTCATCAAGATCTACAACAATGACGGTTCCGAAGCCGGCGCCTGCGGCAACGGCATGCGCTGCGTGGTGCGCCGCGTGTTCGAGAAGACCGGCCAGACCGCGGCGACCTTCGAGACCCGCGCCGGCCTGCTCAATTGCTGGCAGGGCCCGGCGCCGGATCTCTACACCGTCGACATGGGCGCGCCGAAGTTCGGCTGGCAGGACATTCCGCTGGCGGAGGAATTCCGCGACACGCGCTACATCGAACTGCAGGTCGGACCGATCGACAACCCGGTGCTGCATTCGCCGTCGGTGGTCTCGATGGGCAATCCGCATGCGATCTTCTGGGTCGATGACGTCAACGCTTACGACCTCGAGCGCTTCGGGCCGCTCCTGGAAAATCATCCGATCTTCCCGGACCGCGCCAACATCACGCTCGCCCATATCGTCGACCGCGATCACATCACGATCCGCACCTGGGAGCGCGGCGTCGGGCTGACCAGGGCCTGCGGCTCGGCAACGTGTGCTACCGCGGTCGCTGCGGCGCGGTTGAAGCGCGCCAACCGTGTTGTGCAAATTGCGTCTCCCGGCGGCGAACTATCAATCGAATGGCGCGAGCGCGACGACCACGTATTGATGACGGGCACGGCGACATTCGAATATGAAGGCTGCTTCGATCCGGCGCTGTTCGCCAACATCGTCTGACGACGATGAGCGTCGACGTCGTCACCTTCGGCTGCCGCCTCAATGCATTCGAATCCGAGGTGATTCGTTGTGAGGCCGAGCAGGCCGGACTTGCCGACACCATCGTTATCAACAGTTGCGCCGTCACCAACGAGGCGGTGGCCCAGGCGCGGCAGTCGATCCGCCGGCTGAAGCGCGAGCGGCCCAAAGCGCGCATCGTCGTCACCGGCTGCGCGGCGCAGACGCAAGGCCGGATGTTCGCCGAGATGGCCGAGGTCGACCGCGTCGTCGGCAATGACGAGAAGATGCGCAGCGAGGCCTGGCGCGAGACCCGCGCGGTGTTCGACGCGGGCTTTGGCATCGAGAGCAGCGAGAAGATCGCGGTCGCCGACATCATGGCGGTGACGGAGATGGCGCCGCATCTGCTCGACGGCTTCGAGCGCGGCCTGCCGCGGGTGTTCGTGCAGGTGCAGAACGGCTGCGACCATCGCTGCACCTTCTGCATTATCCCCTATGGCCGCGGCAATTCACGCTCGGTGCCGATGGGCGCGGTGGTCGATCAGGTCCGCGCGCTGGTCGAGCGCGGCCACGCCGAGATCGTGCTGACCGGCGTCGACCTCACGAGCTACGGCGCCGACCTGCCGGGCGCGCCGAGGCTTGGCCAATTGACCAGGCAGATCCTGCGGCACGTGCCCGAATTGAAGCGGCTGCGCATCTCCTCGATCGATTCGATCGAGGCCGACCGCGACCTGCTCGACGTCGTCGCCAGCGATGCGCGGCTGATGCCGCATTTGCATTTGTCGCTGCAATCCGGCGACGACATGATCCTCAAGCGCATGAAGCGCCGCCATTCGCGCCAGGACGCGATCGATTTCTGCGCGCGGCTGCGCCGCTTGCGGCCGGATATTGCCTTCGGCGCCGACATCATCGCGGGCTTCCCGACCGAGACCGAGGAGATGTTCGCGCGCTCGCTTACCTTGGTCGAGGAGTGCGATCTCACCTTCCTGCACGTGTTTCCCTATTCCAGGCGTCCGGGGACGCCGGCTGCGCGGATGCCGCAGGTCGCAGGCGGCGTCATCAAGGAACGGGCGCGGCGTTTGCGTGCAGCCGGTGACGCAGCGCTACTGCGGCGGCTCGCGGCGGAGGTCGGCGCGACGCGCGAGGTGCTGATCGAGAGTGACCGGCAGGGCCGTACCGAGCACTTCCTCCCCGTTGCAATCGACGGTGATGTGCCGGGCGCGGTGCGGACGCTGACCATCAAGGGTCATGACGGCGCGCGGCTGACCGCGTGAGGGCAATGTCGGTCTAAAGCGCGATGGTTTTGGTTGAATCGACCTGTCCGCAGGCTCGCTTCACCTCTCCCGCTTGCGGGGGAGGTCGACGCGCGCAGCGCGGCGGGTGGGGGCTCTCTCCACAGTGCGACTCGTGGCGATACCCCCACCCCAGCCCTCCCCCGCAAGCGGGAGAGGGAGCGCAGAGTCTTCGCGGCGCCACTTCAACCTTAATCTTATTATGCTCTAATGGCTGCCGGGTTGCGGCGAGTGAGTGGAACGGACCTGCCAGAAGCGGAGCAGCCGATCGGCGTTGTCGCGCGTCATCTTGGTGAACTGGCCCTTCGCCTTGACGAGTTCGACCGGCCCCATGGTTCCCGTCGAATAACGACACTCCATCACGGCGGCGGTGGTCTCCCAGCTCAGCCCGGCGGCGCGGCAGGGCACGAGCAGGCCTTCGCCGCGAAGGCTTTGCATCAGCGGGCGGATCACCTCGACGCTCGAATGCGAGAGGTGCGCCAGCGCGACCATGGTCTCCTCGTATTTCCGTTGCCTGGCGAAGCCGAGCAGGACGGCCTCGTTCAGCTCGCCGCTCTCCTTGAGTTTTGCGACGTGCCGCTTGGCCGCCGTGAAGTCGCGAACCCGCGACATGTCGCGCTCGACACCGGCGGCAACCGCCGCGATCGCGTGACGGATCTCCTCGAACAGATGCGGCGGGGCGCGCTCCAAGAGCCGGCCGCGAACTGTGTCCGTGGCGTCGTGCAAGAGCTGCAGGCGGAGGTCGGAAGGCAGGTCAGCACGCACGCCGGTCTCGACCGCAAGGTCGGGGTCGTGCTCGGCCTGCGCGAGAATGATGGCAAAGCCGCCTGGCGAAACCCGCGCACCGGGATTACTGACGAGCCGGTGGCTGACGCTCGCAAAGCGCCGCGCCAGCAGCGCGTCGGTGACGGCTTCCTTGAGCCACCAGCGGCCGGCGACCGCGAGCAGGTGCTGTTCGCTCTTGGTCTGTGCGATCTCGACCAGATCGTCCGGGCTGAGGCGCGAGGATTCCTGCAGGATCGGCCGTGCGATCCTGATCTCGTCGTTCCGGGCAAGGCGGCGAACGATCGTGGGCGGCGCTTGCGCAACCGGCGCGAGCTGTTCGCTGATCTCGGTGAGCGCCATGCGGGCACTGATATCGGCGAGGGCGCGGAGCTCGATGGTCTTGACCAGCCGCTCCAGCACGTTGTCGAACAGCTCGATCTGTTCGCTGTTGAAGCCGCCGGCGGACGCCAGGAAGAGGTCGGTGACGCGCTTGGCCGTCGCAACGCATTTTTCGGCGGAGCCGGCGCGAATCGCTGCCTCGACCTCGTCGACAATGGATTGCCCGGCATTCAGCATTGCTCGTCCTGAGCCCGTCTCGCGTGTGCTTTTTCTAAGCCAGATTTCAGGTCTACCGGACGGTACTAAACGTTTCGTAAAGGATAATGGGCCAACTCGGACCGACCGTTGGATCCCACCGCGGCCGCTACTGACCGTTCCAGCCGCAGGCTCGCAGCCGCTCCTGCATGTGCTCCGGCGCCGGCGCGACCACGTGCACCGGCGCTTTGTTCTTCGAGATCGGGATGCCGATTTCGCGGGAGTGCAGGTGCAGGATCGGCTCGCCGAAGCGCGGGCCGTTGCCGTAGATGTTGTCGCCGACAATCGGCCAGCCCGCGGCGGCCGAATGCACCCGAAGCTGATGGGTACGGCCGGTGACCGGCTCCATCGCGAGCCAGGTGAGGCCGTTGCCGCGTCCCAGCACCTTCCAGTTGGTGACCGCCTTCTGTCCTTGCGGATCCGGCTTCTGCCACCAGCCGCGCTCGGCATTGAGGCGCCCGAGCGGAAGGTCGATGGTGCCTTCATCTTCGGCAGGGCCGCCCTCGACCACGGTCCAGTAGGTCTTCGAGATCTTGCCGTGCTTGAACAGGAGTCCGAGCGAGGCGGTCGCCTTGCGGTGGCGGCCGAGCACGAGACAGCCGGAGGTGTCCTTGTCCAGCCGATGCGCCAGCACCGGCGGCCGCGGCAGGCCGAAGCGCAGCGCGTCGAAGGATGCCTCCAGATTGGGCCCGCCCTTGGGGCCGCGATGGACCGGCAGCCCGGCCGGCTTGTCGATGACCAGCATCAGCCCGTCGCGGTGGAGCACCCGCGCCTGGATTTCTTCCGCGGTCATTTGGGGAACATCGATCAATTCGTCGAGACTTTCGTTTATGGGCCGAAACGGCTAACACACCCGCGCCATGAACGATACCACTGCGGGAACTCCCAAACAGAGCTGGTGGCAGCGGCTGAAAGGCGGCCTGAAGCGGACCTCCGGTGCGCTCGGGACGGCCGTCGCCGATCTCGTCACCAAGCGCAAGCTCGATCGCGCCATGCTCGATGACATCGAGGATGTGCTGCTGCGCGCCGACCTCGGCACCGAGGTCGCGGTGCGCATTGCCGAGGCCGTCGGCAAGGGCCGTTACGACAAGGCGATCTCCGCCGACGAGGTCAAGGAGGTGGTCGCGACCGAGGTCGAGCAGGTGCTGGCGCCGGTGGCGCTGCCGCTTGAGATCGATGCGGCGAAAAAGCCGTTCGTCATCCTCGTGGTCGGCGTCAACGGCTCCGGCAAGACCACGACGATCGGCAAGCTTGCGGCAAAGTTCGCCGCCGAGGGCCGCAAGGTCATGCTCGCCGCCGGCGACACCTTCCGCGCCGCCGCGATCGAGCAGTTGAAGGTCTGGGGCGAGCGCACCAAGTCGCCGGTCATCGCGGGCGCGCAGGGCTCGGATTCCGCGAGCCTTGCCTTCAATGCGCTGACGGCGGCGACCGAGCAGCAGCGCGACGTGCTGCTGATCGATACCGCCGGCCGCCTGCAGAACAAGTCCGAGTTGATGAACGAGCTCGAGAAGGTCGTGCGTGTCATCAAGAAGGTCGATGCCTCGGCGCCGCATGCGGTGCTGCTCGTGCTCGATGCCACGGTGGGACAAAATGCGCTGTCGCAGGTCGAGGCGTTTCATCGTACGGCAGGTGTCACCGGCCTCGTGATGACGAAGCTCGACGGCACCGCGCGCGGCGGCATCCTGGTGGCGCTGTCGGAGAAGCACAAGCTGCCGGTGCATTTCATCGGCGTCGGCGAAGGCGTCGAGGATCTCGCGCCCTTCACGGCGAAGGACTTTGCCAAGGCGATTGCGGGAATCGAGTAATTCATCCATCGAGACGCGTGCAAATGTGCGCTCCTCAGGCAATAACGGCAAAGCCGTTATGCAGGGATGACTCTGAGATACGAAAGGTCGTCATGCTGAGGGGGCGCGAAGCGCCGTCTCGAAGGATGGCCAAGACACGAGCTTGATGGACTGATTTTGATGGACAAGACCCAGCCGCATCCGCTGTTCAAGCTCGCGACCGAACTCGGGCCGCTGCTCGTTTTCTTTGTCGCCAACGCAAAATACCATCTGTTCGTCGCGACCGGCGCCTTCATGGTCGCGATCGTGGCGGCGATGATCGCGTCCTATGTGGTGACGAAGCACGTTCCGATCATGGCGATGGTGACAGGCGCGATCGTGCTCGTGTTCGGCACGTTGACGCTGGTGCTGCACGACGAGACCTTCATCAAGGTCAAGCCGACCATCATCTACGGCCTGTTCGCGGCGGTGCTTGGCGGCGGGTTGCTGTTCGGCCGCTCCTTCATCGCCATCATGTTCGACCAGATGTTCAATCTGACGCCGCAGGGTTGGCGCATCCTCACCATGCGCTGGGCGCTGTTCTTTGCCGGCATGGCGATCTTGAACGAGATCGTCTGGCGCACGCAGACTACGGATGTCTGGGTGAACTTCAAGGTGTTCGGCGTCACGCCGCTGACCATGGTCTTCGCAATCGCCCAGATGCCACTGACCAAGCGCTACCACCTCGAGCCGGTGTCGCTGGAAACGAGCGAGGCAGAGGCCGGCGATCTGCGGAAGTAAATCCGAACGCAGCGCGGGCGATTGCGCCGCGCTGCGTCGGAGGCATCAGAGATCAGCTCTTCTGCTTGGCGATGATCTTGTCCTTGATCTTGTCGTAGGTCGCCTGCGGCAGGATGTTCTTCTGCACCAGTTCATCCTTGCCCTTGTAGGGGCGGCCCTTGATGATCGCGGCCGAGTAGGCCTTGCCGACGCCGGGCAGCGCGTCGAGCTGGTCGGCGCTGGCGCTGTTGATGTCGAGCGGGTCGTCCTTCGTCATCCCCGTCGTCTTGGTGTCGGGGGCCGCCGCTTTCGGGGCGGGAGCCATCATCTTGTTTTCGGATTTGGCGGTGGGCGTGGCCGGCTGCGTGCCCTGGGCCATCGACGGCGTGGCCGTCATCATGCCGAGCGCGAGCGTGGTGGCGAGAAGTGAAGCGAGCGTGGTCTTGCGCATATGTCCCCTCCAGAGGAACGAGTTGAAGTCAACGCTGCTGAGTTAGGAATGCGTTCGTGGCGGTGCCATGGCCGTGAAATGAACGGCAGATAAACGCGTCGAATTATTTTGTCGCAGGTTTTTCTCGCGTCATTGCTGCTCGCGCTTCATACGCTGCGAAACGATGACGCGGTTACTTTCCCGCTTGCAGCGCTTTCTCGATCTCGGCCTTGAGCACGCGGTCGACGTTGTCAGGCGTCACCGGGCCGACCAGCTTGTAGACGATCGTGCCCTCGCGCCCGACCACGAAGGTCTCGGGCACACCATAGACGCCCCATTCGATCGAGGCGCGGCCGTTGCCGTCGACGCCGACGATGCCGAACGGATTGCCATAGCGGCCGAGGAAGCGGCGCGCATTGTCGGGCGCGTCCTTGTAGTTGATGCCGATGATCTGGAAGCGCTTGTCCTTGCCGAGCTCGGTCAACAGCGGCGCCTCGTCATGGCACGGCACGCACCATGACGCCCAGACGTTGACGACGCTGACCTTGCCCTTGAATGCGGCGGGGTCGAGCCCGGGCACCTGCGCGCCGTCTTTCATCAGGCCATCGAGCGCGGGCAGCGCGGTTTGCGGCGCCGGCCGGCCGATCAGGGCCGATGGAATCTTCGAGGGATCGCCGCCATAGAGCCGCAGCAGGAACAGCGCCGCGAGCGCCAGGAAGACGATCAGCGGCAGTGCCACCAGCCAGCGCCGGCCTTGCGGCGGCGAGTTTGTTGTCTGTTCGCTCATCATGCATCCGTCGCGCTTCGGCCGGAGCGACGGGTCATGCCGCTGGCCTCGATCTCCCGCAAGCGCGCCTGCTGTCGGCGATAGTCGGCGATGATCCAGACGATTAGGAGCAGCACCACGACTGCGACCAGCACGTAGCACGTCACGATGAAGGAGGCGTAGGGACCAAGCGACATGGGTCAGGTCGCCCCAATTTCTTTTGACGCGTTTTCTTCACGCGAGCCGGTGCCCGCTTCGCTCGAAAACGCGATGCGGCTGGCCTGCATCATCTGCAGGCTGCGCACGCGACGGCGCAGGATCTCGTTGCGCATTGCCGCCAGATGCATCGTGATGAACAGCAGCGAGAACGCGATCGCCATCACCAGAAGCGGCCACAGGAAGGCCTTGTCGAGCGTCGATCCGCCCATCCGGATCACGGAGGCCGGCTGATGCAGTGTGTTCCACCAATCGACCGAGAACTTGATGATCGGGATATTGATCGCGCCGACCAGGGTGAGGACCGCCGCCGCCCGCGCCGCGCGGGAGGGATCCTCCACCGCGCGCCACAGCGCCATCAGGCCGAGATACATCAGGAACAGGATCAAGACCGATGTCAGCCGCGCATCCCATTCCCAATAGGTGCCCCACATCGGCCGGCCCCACAGCGAGCCGGTGACGAGCGCGAGGAAGGTGAAGGCGGCGCCGATTGGCGCGGCGGCCTTTGCGGCGACGTCCGCGAGGGGGTGCCGCCACACCAGCGTGCCGAGTGCGGCCACGCTCATCACGCCCCAGACGAACATCGACAGCCACGCGTTCGGCACGTGGATGAACATGATCTTCACCGTGGCGCCCTGCTGGTAGTCGTCGGGCGCCATTGCCGACTGGTAGAGACCGATCGCAAGCAGGATCGCGGTCGCGCCCGCCAGCCACGGCAGGATGCGCGCGGTCAGCGCCAGAAACTTGGTCGGGTTGGCAAGGTCGATCAGCGTCATGGCACCGTGATAATCGTCTGATGGGTCGCAGGCAATTGGCCGAAAAGCTCTCGTCAAGAATTGATCAGGCGCGATCTCAGTCGAGCCCGTGCCGCAGGCTCGCGGCTGCGGCAAATGGTCCGATCACGAAACTGACCAGCGACAGCGCGCACAGGATCGAGAACGGTGTTCCAAACGACATCGGGCCCGTGATCGCCGCCTGCGAGGCGGCGACGCCGAAGATCAGCACCGGGATCGACAGCGGCAGCACCAGCACCGCCAGCAACAGCCCGCCGCGATGCAGCGTCATCGCGAGCGCCGCACCGATCATGCCGGTGAAGGTCAGCGCCGGCGTTCCCGCCAGCAGCGTCAGCGCCACGGCCAGCGTTGCGGCCGCGTCGAGATTGAGCAGCAGGCCGAGCGCCGGGGTTGCGACGATCAGCGGCAGCCCGGCGGCGAGCCAATGCGCCAGCGCCTTGGCCGCGCAGGCGAGTTCCAGCGGGGTCCGGCTCATCACGATCAGGTCGAGCGAGCCGTCGTCATGGTCGGCGGTGAACAGGCGATCCAGCGTCAGCAGGCTCGCCAATAGCGCGCCGAGCCAGAGGATGGCGGGCCCAAGCCGCGACAGCAGCGCGAGGTCCGGCCCAACCGCGAACGGCATCAGCACGGTGACGGTGAGGAAGAACAAGACGCCGATCAGCGCGCCGCCGCCGACGCGCAGCGCGATCCTGATGTCGCGGCGGATCAATGCGGCGAGGGCGGTCATGCGACACCTCGGCTGTTTGTGCAGTGAGAGCCCACGTCTTGCCGCGCAATCGCTGCGCTCCCTCCCCCCTTGCGGGGGAGGGCGGGGGAGAGGGGGGGCCCCGGGCGAGAGGTTCGATGGAATCGCCGGTCCGGCAATCTCGGTTGCTTGCCATTGAGAGAGCACGTCGTGTGGCACCCCTCTCCATAGCCGAAGCTTTGCTTCGGCGTCCTTTTAATAGACGGCCGCCGAAGGCGGCCTATGCCCTCCCCCGCAAGCGGGGAGGGGACGGAGAGACCTTTGCCCCATGACAAAAAATGTCGCTCGCTCATCCCCCGCCTCCCATCCGCAAGTCGCGCGCGTCGATCCCGAGCGGCAAGTGGGTGGCCGCGACGATGATGCCGCCGCCGGCGAGGTGCTCGCGCATCAACCGTACGAACAGCTCCTGCCCGGCGGTGTCGAGTGCGGAGGTCGGCTCGTCCAGAAGCCAGACCGGCCGGCGCACCGTGAGCAGGCGGGCGATCGACAGCCTCCGGCGCTGGCCGGCCGACAAATAGGCCGCCGGCAGGTGCGCGGCATGGTCGAGTGCGACGGCGGCCAGGCAATGCGTTGCATCCTGCGCCTTGCCGCCGAGGAACTCGCGCCAGAATGAGAGGTTTTCCGCGACGCTCAGCGCCGGCTTCAAAGCGTCACGGTGGCCAAGATAGTGGGCCTGTTCGGGCAAGCTCAGCTCATCCTCGCCACCTTCAAGCGCGACCACCCCATCTGCGGGAACCAGGAGCCCCGCGACGACGCGCAACAGCGAGGTCTTGCCCGATCCGTTCGGACCCGTGACGGCAAGCGCTTCGCCGGAGGAGGTCGCGAAGTCGAGTCCGGAAAACACCTCCCGGCCGCCGCGCACGCATTTCAGATTTCGTCCCGAGAGCCGCATCGTTCTTCTGTCACAGCCCTCTGAAACCTGTGGCTACCGCGTAAGAATTTTTGGGTCGCGCAACGCTGTCGCACGCTTGTCGGTGTGGCGGTGCTTCTAGAAAGATTCTATAAGCCCGGAACTTGATGCAGCACACAATCGGCGGCCGCAAGCCATCAGCCCACCTCAGGCTCTCGTTGGTTGCCGGTGTTTTAATACCCTTGCCGGGTATAACTGAGAACTAGGATTTCCTCGCATGACATCGCTCGACAGCTTCAAATGCCGCAAGACCCTGAAGGTCGGTGGCAAGACCTACGTCTATTACAGCCTGCCCCAGGCAGAGAAGAACGGACTGAAGGGCATTTCGAAGCTGCCGTACTCGATGAAGGTTCTGCTCGAGAACCTGCTGCGCAACGAAGACGGCCGCACCGTGAAGAAGGACGACATCGTCGCGGTGTCGAAGTGGCTGAAGAAGCGTCAGCTCGAGCATGAGATCGCCTTCCGTCCGGCGCGCGTGCTGATGCAGGATTTCACCGGCGTTCCGGCCGTGGTCGACCTCGCGGCGATGCGCAATGCGATGCAGAAGCTCGGCGGCGATGCCGAGAAGATCAATCCGCTGGTGCCGGTCGATCTCGTCATCGACCACTCGGTCATCGTCAACTTCTTCGGTGACAACAAGGCGTTCGCGAAGAACGTCACCGAGGAATACAAGCAGAACCAGGAGCGCTACGAGTTCCTGAAATGGGGCCAGAAGGCGTTCTCGAACTTCTCGGTGGTGCCGCCCGGCACCGGCATCTGCCACCAGGTCAATCTCGAATATCTCGCGCAGACGGTGTGGACCAAGAAGGAGAAGATGACGGTCGGCAAGAAGACCGGCACCTTCGAGGTCGCCTATCCCGACTCGCTCGTCGGCACCGACTCGCACACGACAATGGTCAACGGTCTCGCCGTGCTCGGCTGGGGCGTCGGCGGCATCGAGGCGGAAGCCTGCATGCTTGGCCAGCCGCTGTCGATGCTGCTGCCGGAAGTGGTCGGCTTCAAGCTCAAGGGCCAGCTCAAGGAAGGCGTCACCGCGACCGACCTCGTGCTCACCGTCACGCAGATGCTGCGCAAGCAGGGCGTGGTCGGCAAGTTCGTCGAGTTCTTCGGCCCCGGCCTCGATTACCTCTCGGTGGCGGACAAGGCGACGATCGGCAACATGGCGCCCGAATACGGCGCGACCTGCGGCTTCTTCCCGGTCGATGCCGCGACCATCGATTACCTGAAGACCTCGGGCCGCAAGGCCGACCGCGTCAAGCTGGTCGCCTCCTACGCCAAGGCGCAGGGCCTGTTCCGCACTGCCAAGTCGGCTGATCCGGTGTTCACCACGACGCTGACGCTCGACCTCGGTGACGTCGTGCCGTCGATGGCCGGACCGAAGCGCCCCGAAGGCCGCATCGCGCTGCCGGCGGTGTCGTCCGGTTTCGCCACCGCGCTGACCAGCGAATACAAGAAGCCCGAAGGCGAATCGAATCGCCATGCCGTCGAAGGCCGCGATTTCGACCTCGGCCATGGCGACGTCGTGATCGCGGCGATCACCTCCTGCACCAACACCTCGAACCCGAGCGTGTTGATCGGCGCCGGCCTCTTGGCGCGCAACGCGGCGGCCAAGGGCCTGAAGGCCAAGCCGTGGGTGAAGACCTCGCTCGCGCCGGGCAGCCAGGTGGTCGCCGAATATCTCGCCAATTCCGGCCTGCAGAAGGACCTCGACAAGGTCGGCTTCAACCTGGTCGGCTTCGGCTGCACCACCTGCATCGGCAATTCCGGTCCGCTGCCGGAAGAGATTTCGAAGTCGATCAACGACAACGGCATCGTTGCCGCCGCCGTGCTGTCGGGCAACCGCAACTTCGAAGGCCGCGTCTCGCCCGACGTGCAGGCGAACTATCTCGCCTCGCCGCCGCTGGTCGTTGCCCACGCGCTCGCCGGCACCGTGACCAAGGATCTCGCGGTCGAGCCGATCGGCACCGGCAACGACGGCAAGCCGGTGTTCCTGAAGGACATCTGGCCGACCGCGAAGGAGATCAACGCCTTCATGAAGAAGTACGTCACCGCGACGATCTTCAAGAAGAAGTATGCCGACGTGTTCAAGGGCGACACCAACTGGCGCAAGATCAAGACCACCGAAAGCGAGACCTATCGCTGGAACATGAGCTCGACCTATGTGCAGAACCCGCCCTATTTCGAGGGCATGAAGAAGGAGCCGGAGCCGACCACCGACGTGGTCGATGCGCGCATCCTTGCGATGTTCGGCGACAAGATCACCACCGACCACATCTCCCCGGCCGGTTCGATCAAGCTGACCTCGCCCGCCGGCAAGTTCCTGAGCGAGCACCAGGTGCGTCCGGCCGACTTCAACCAGTACGGCACGCGGCGCGGCAACCATGAGGTCATGATGCGCGGCACGTTTGCCAACATCCGCATCAAGAACTTCATGCTGAAGGGCGCCGACGGCAACATTCCGGAAGGCGGTCTGACCAAGCATTGGCCCGACGGCGAACAGATGTCGATCTACGACGCGGCGATGAAGTACCAGGCCGAAGGCGTGCCGCTGGTGGTGTTCGCCGGCGCCGAATACGGCAACGGTTCGTCGCGCGACTGGGCCGCGAAGGGCACCCGCCTGCTCGGCGTGCGTGCGGTGATCTGCCAGAGCTTCGAGCGCATCCACCGCTCCAACCTGGTCGGCATGGGCGTGCTTCCGCTCACCTTCCAGGAAGGCACGTCGTGGTCGTCGCTCGGCTTGAAGGGCGACGAGAAGGTCACGATCCGCGGGCTGCAGGGTGATTTGAGGCCGCGCCAGACGCTGACCGCCGAGATCGTCTCCAGCAACGGTGCCAAGCAGAACGTCCCGCTGCTCTGCCGCATCGATACGCTCGACGAGCTCGACTACTACCGCAACGGCGGCATCCTGCATTACGTGCTGCGCAAACTTGCGGCCTAACGCGGATTTGTGATCGGCGCCTCACTGCTTAGTGAGTGGCGACCAAAAAGAAGGCGGCCTATGAAAAAGGCCGCTTTCTCGCGTTTTGGGGCACGCCGAAAGGGGACACTTTCGATCAAGGGACACGGTCATGCCCCGTACAAATACGGATGGAAATCATCACCACCGGTTCGCACTATGACAGCGATGATGGCCTATAATTGTATCTCGCGATGGTCGAGCGCCCTTGGTATCTGCGCAATCGTCGCGATCATCCGCCCCGCCCACGCCGATCCGCGTGCTGTCGTCGAACTCTTCACCTCGCAGGGATGCTCGTCCTGTCCGCCCGCGGACAAGATCGTCGGTGAACTCGCGAAGGATCCCAACGTCATCGCGCTCAGCATGCCGATCGACTACTGGGACTATCTCGGCTGGAAGGACACCCTAGCCGACTCCCGCTTCAGTGCGCGCCAGAAGGCCTACTCGCATATGCGCGGCGATCGCGATGTCTATACGCCGCAAATGGTGGTGAACGGCTCGGCGCATGTCATCGGCAGCGATCGTACTGCAATCGACAATGCGATCAGGAACACCGACAAGGCCAGCGGCGTGATGTCGGTGCCGGTGACGCTGACATTGTCGGGCAAGCAGATCAACGTCTCGGTGGCCGCCGCCAAGGCGCCGACCGCGGCGCGCGGCGAGGTCTGGATCTGCTCGATCTCGAAGGCGGTGCCGATCTCGATCGGTCGCGGCGAGAATCGCGGACGTGAGATCACCTACCACAACGTTGTGCGCAATCTCCTGAAGGTCGGCGACTGGAATGGGTCGTCCGGCAGTTGGACCGTGCCGCTGGAGAACATCACACGCGACGGCGTGGACGCAGCGGCGGTCTATGTTCAGGATGGCAATCGCGACAAGCCCGGGCCGATGCTCGGCGCAGCGTTCACGTCGCTGCATTGATCGGTTCGGTCGCGTCATTCCGCCACAGGCGTCTGCGCGACCGGCATCCAGACAATCTTTGAAACGCAACCTTTGAAACGAATGCGAGCTTGCGTCGGCGCGTCGTGATCGCGCGATGCCGCGCATACCCCCCAAAAACAAAAAGGACCAACTTTCGTTGGCCCAGTGTTGGGATTACTCCCCTGCGAACAGGCCCGATCCCGACGGCCCCGGGGGGCTGGGGGCTGAGGAATCCGGAACCGAAAGGACCGGGCCAACGCAGGATTGTCTTGTCGCAGGGCAGCGGGGCGGTCGATTGGCGGAAGTGGGGCAGCAATATGATTCTGCTAACGTTCCCGTGAATCTTTTCCGCCGCCAATCGGACGTGCCCCAGCGCCGTAACGCACTGGATGGCATGGCGAATGGGCCCTTGCGGCGCCCCCGACTTAGCGCGATCATGTCAGCCTCGTGACGGTCCCGAAAGGTGGGACCCGATTTTCGGAGCAGGATCGTCACCGAGATGACAGGAGGCGCTCGATGAGTTTGATCTCGGAGGACACCGATCCGAGCGGGAACCGCGCCGTGGCGCGCCCCGCCGCTACGGCACCCCAGCCCAATCGCGTCACGTTCAATCGTCTAGAGCTCAACCGAATTCTCAATCTGTATGGCCGCATGGTCGCCGATGGCGAATGGCGCGACTATGCGATCGACTTCCTGAAGGACCGTGCGGTGTTCTCGGTGTTTCGCCGCGCGTCCGAAGTGCCGATCTACCGCATCGAGAAAGACCCACGGCTCGCGCGCAAGCAGGGCATGTACAGCGTGATCTCGGCGACCGGGCTGATCCTGCGCCGCGGCCACGAGCTGGAGCGCGTGCTGCTGGTCATCGACCGCAAGCTGGCGCTGGTGTAGGCGCGAAGTTCTACGCCACGTAGCCCGGATGCAGCGAAGCGCAATCCGGGGAAGGGTCGTCCGCCCGTTCGATTTTTCCCGGATTGCGCTGCGCTCCATCCGGGCTGCGAAATTCTACTCGTCCGCCGGCACCGTCGTCGCGCCCTCGCCGAGCGCGCGCTGCATCATCACGGTATCGAGCCAGCGGCCGAACTTCAGGCCGACGCTCGGATGGGTTCCGATCATCTGGAAGCCGCATTTGCGATGGACGCCGATCGAGCCGGCATTGGCGGAATCGCCGATCACCGCGATCATCTGCCGGAAGCCGCGCGCCTCGCACTCGCTGATCAGGCGCTGCATCAGCGCAAGGCCGATGCCGCGGCGGTGGGTGGATGGATCCAGATAGACCGAGTTCTCCACCGTGAAGCGATAGGCGGGCCGCGGCCGGTACGGGCCGGCATAGGCGTAGCCAAGCGCGCGACCGTCGCGCACGGCGACGAGATAGGGAAAGCCGCCGTCCATCAGCGCCCGGTAGCGGCGCGTCATCTCGGTGAGATCAGGCGGGATCAGCTCGAACGTCGCGGTGCCGAAGCGCACGGCCTGCTCGTAGATCGCGGTGATGGCGGGGAGGTCGGCCTCGGTGGTGGGCCTGATTTCTGCGTTCGACATGCCGCAAGATTATTTTTGCCCTGCGCAAAAGAAAAGCCCCGGCCGCAAGGCCGGGGCTTCGATCGATCCACTCGCCTGGGCGCTTAGTCGCGCTGGCCGAGCAGCTGCAGGAGCAGCGTGAACAGGTTGATGAAGTTCAGGTAGAGCGAGAGTGCGCCGGTGATCGCTGCACGCTCGGCCACCACGCCACCCTGCGAGGCGTAGCCGTAGATGTAGTCGTTCTTCAGCCGCTGGGTGTCCCAGGCGGTAAGGCCCGCGAACACCAGCACGCCGACAACAGACACGATGAACTGCAGCGCCGAGCTCGCCAGGAACAGGTTGACCAGGCTCGCGATGATGATGCCGATCAGACCCATGAACAGGAACGAGCCCATGCCGGTCATGTCACGCTTGGTGGTGTAGCCGTAGAGGCTGAGCGCACCGAAGGTCGCCGCGGTGATGAAGAACACGCGCACGATCGAGGTGTGCGTGTACACCAGGAAGATCGACGACAGCGACAGGCCCATCAGCGCCGAGAACACCCAGAACAGCAACTGGGCGGTCGCCGGCTGCAGGCGGTTGATGCCGGCCGAGATGACGAACACCATCACCAGCGGGGCGAGGATGAACAGCCACTTCAGCGGGCTGACGAACATCGCGTAGCCGAACTGTGTCAGATAGGCGTTGCCAAACTTGGCGACGGCAGCGGACTGGTCGCCGGTGACCGCCGCCATGTAGACGCCGAGCGCGGCGAAGCCGGTGATGGCCAGGCCGATGCTCATGTAGTTGTAGATGCGCAGCATGTAGGCGCGCAGACCGGCGTCGACGGCCGCAGCGTCAATGCGCCCGGCGGCCCGGCCGAAAGGAGAAGCGTAGTTGCGGTCTAGGTCCGACATGGTCGAATTCCCGTGGTTGGTCCCGGTGGAGCGCAAGGGATTTGCGGCGCCGGTCGTAAATCTATCTCAGATGGCCCGATTTGCGGAACATTAATTCCGTGTCATCAAATCGTCCATCCGACCCGGTTGGTATGTGGGAAATTAGCACATCCGGTGCAAGCTTCCACGCGCGGCCGAATGTCGCTCTGGCGCCGTATTTATAGGAGAAAGCGGCGTTAACCGCCGCTACAAATTGTCACAAATTCCGCAACACTGAGGCAGGCTTCTGGTTCAGTGCGAGCAGCGTTCCGGCAAGCCCCAGCCCCACGGTGACGACCAGGGCGGCGATCACAACCAGGGCGGCGCTCCCGGCCTGCCAGATGAAGCTCAGCGTCATCAGCCGTGTCACGATCAGCCAGGCCGCAACCGACCCAGCGATGACGCCGAACACGGCGGTTGCAAAACCGATCATCAGATACTCCAGCGCGTAGGCGCCGAGCAGCCGCGCCCTCGTGGCGCCGAGCGTCTTGAGGATGACGGCGTCGTAGACGCGGTGGCGGTGGCCGGCGGCAAGCGCGCCGCCCAGCACCAGGATGGCCGAGATCAGGGTCACGGCGCTGGCGCCGCGGATCGCCAGCACGAGGTTGCTGACGACGCCGCCGATCGTTTCCAGCGCCTCGCGGACCCGCACGCTCGTCACCATCGGGAAGGCGTCGGCGACCTGCTTGATGATGCGGGCGTCGCCGGCCGGGTCCGGATGGGCCTCGGTCAGGGTCGCGACATGGCTGTGCGGCGCGCCCTTGAACGCGTTCGGCGAGAACACCAGTACGAAGTTGATGCCGAGGCCCTGCCAGTCGATGTTGCGGAAGTTGGCGATCCTGGCGGGAATGTCCCGGCCGAGCACGTTGACGATGATTTCGTCGCCGATCTTCAAGCTCAGGCCGTCGGCGATCTTCTTCTCCATCGAGACCAGCGGCGGGCCGCTGTAGTCGTGCCCCCACCATTCGCCCTCGACAACCTTCGAGCCCTTGGGGATCTCGCCGGTATAGGTCAGGCCACGGTCGCTCTGCAGCACCCATTCCGAATCGACGCTCGCCTTGAGCTGGTCGGCCTTGACGCCGCGGGCGCCGACGATGCGCCCGCGCAGCATCGGCACGTCCTCGACGGTCGAATCGGGCGCGGTCTGCTTGAGGAAGGCGCCGAAGCGGTCCGCTTCGGTGGAGGGGATGTCGATGAAATAAAACGACGGCGCACGTTCCGGCAGCGCCGCCAGGAATTGCCGGCGCAGATTGCCGTCGATCTGGGTGATGGTGACGAGCACGGCAAGCCCGAGCCCCAGCGACAGCACCACCGACGGCGTCAGGGCGCCCGGCCGGTGGATGTTGGCGATCGCCAGCCGCAGCATGGTCATGCGGCTGCGCGGCAATCGGCGCGCCACCGCCATCAGGATCTCGGCAATCCCGCGCAAGAGCAGGAACACCGCGATCGACGAGACCACGAACACCGAGGCGATCCGCTTGTCGTAGGCAAGCCCGATCGCAACCGCGATCAAGAGCGCGATCACGACCGCCATCAGCGCGAGATAGCTCCAGCGCGGGCGATGCCATTCGCTGTTGACGGTCTCGCGAAACAGCGCGGCGACCGGGACGTCGTGCACCCGGCCAAGCGGCCACAGGCCGAAGGCGAGCGCGGTGAGCTGGCCGTAGATGAAGGAGAGCGCGAGCTCATCGGGGTGAATCGCCGGCACCACCGGCAGCGGCAGCACGTTGCCGAACAGGCCGACGATGACGAAGGGCTGCGCCGCGCCGAGCGCAAGCCCGATTACGGAGCCGATGCCGGCCAGCACCACGACCTGGGTGAGGTAGATCGTAAAGACGTCGCGGCCGGTGGCGCCGAGCGCCTTGAACGAGGCGATGACGTCGCGGCGGCGGTCGATATGGCTCTTCACGGCGTTGGCGACGCCGACGCCGCCGACGAGCAGCGCGGCGAGGCCGACCAGGGTCAGGAATTGGGTGAACCGGTTGATGGTGCGTTCGAGCTGTGGCGAGGCGTTGCTGCGGCTGCGGACCTCCCAGCCGGCCTCCGGCGCGGCGTTCCGCGCGCCGTCGATCAAGGCCGCCGTGGCGCGATCGTCGTTGGCGCCATCGAGCAGCTTCACCCGATAGATCCAGCGCACCAGGCTGCCGGGTTGCAGCAGGTCGGTGGCGCGCAGGCTCGCTTCGCTGACGAGGAAGCGCGGCCCGAGGCCGACGCCGCCGGCGAGCTTGTCGGGTTCGGCCGCCACCACGCTGCGGATCTGGTAGGTCGCGCTGCCGATGGTGACGCGGTCGCCGAGCTTCAGGTCGAGCCGCGCCAGCAGGGTCGAATCCGCCGCTGCGCCGAAGGCGCCGTCGCGCTCGGCGAGGAGATCGGCAAGCGGCATGTTCGGCTCGAGCGTCAGCTCGCCGAGCAGCGGATATCTGCTGTCGACCGCCTTGAGCTCGACCAACGCCAGCCTGCCGTCGTTGCTGCGCGCCATCGCGCGCAAGGTCGCCGCGACCGAAACGTCGCCGCGCGTGCGCAGGAAGGCGACCTCCTCCGGCTTGGCCTCGCGCTGGATCAGCGAGAACGCGACGTCGCCGCCGAGCAGCGTGCGGCCCTCGCGCGAGAGACCATCGCCGAGGCTTGCGGCGACCGAGCCGACGCCCGCGATCGCCATCACGCCGAGTGCGATGCAGGCGATGAAGACGTAGAAGCCGCGCAGGCCGCCGCGCAATTCACGCAGCGCGTAGCGGAAGGCAAGCGACGACGCGCGGCCCTGGACCGCGACTTCGGACGCGATGCTCATGTCGCGGATCGGCCGTCGATACGGCCGGAGCGCAGCCGCACCACGCGGTCGCAGCGCTGCGCGAGTGAGATGTCATGCGTCACCAGCACCAGCGTCATGCCGCGTTCAGCGTGCTTGGTGAAGAGCAGGTCGACGATCTGCTTGCCCGTCGCCTCATCGAGATTGCCGGTCGGCTCGTCGGCAACGAGGATCGCGGGGTCGGGCGCGAGCGCGCGCGCGATCGCCACGCGCTGCTGCTCGCCGCCGGACAGCTGCGTCGGATAATGATGCAGACGCTCGCCGAGACCAACCGATTGCAGCTCCTGCGCGGCGCGCGCTGCGGCATCGGGGTTGCCGGCGAGCTCGAGCGGCACCGCGACATTCTCCAGCGCCGTCATGGTCGGGATCAGGTGGAACGACTGGAAGACGATGCCGACCTGGCGGCCGCGGAAGCGCGCGAGCGCATCCTCGTCGAGGGCATTGAACGAGGTGCCGTCGACGACCACCTCTCCGCTGTCAGGACGTTCCAGTCCCGCCATCACCATCAGAAGGGTCGACTTGCCCGAGCCCGACGGGCCGATCAGGCCGATGGCTTCGCCCGCTGCCACACGAAGGCTGATATCTTTCAGGATATGAACGCGTGCCGCGCCGGTGCCGAGCGAGAGATTGACGTTCTTGACGGAAATCGTGTCCGGCTCGACGTCGGTCAGTGAAGAGGGTTCGATGAGACTGTCCATGGTTCGGTCATATGGCACTTCCGCCGCCGCGGTCGAGGGCCGGTTGCGCATGTTCGTGCACATACTCGTGTTGATTATGGGCTTGATGACGGCGGCCGGCGCGCCGGCCGAGGCGCAGACCGCAGCAATGGCCAAGCCGATCAAGATGGTCGTGCTGGGCGATTCCTTAAGCGCCGGCTACGGCCTCCCGGGCGCCGCGGCATTTCCGATCCGCCTGCAAAAAGCCTTGGAAGCCAAGGGGATAAAGGTCGACATGGTCAACGCCGGGGTGTCCGGGGATACCTCCTCGGGCGGCCGCGAACGGCTCGACTGGTCGGTGCCCGAGGGAACCGATGCCGTGATCGTCGAGCTCGGCGCCAACGACGCCTTGCGCGGCACCGATCCCGCCGTCACGCGCGCCGCGCTGTCCGACATCATCACAAAGTTGCAGGCGCGCAAGATCGCCGTGCTCCTCTGCGGCATGGTCGCGCCGCCGAATTACGGCAGCGACTACGCGGCAAAATTCAACGCGATCTATCCGGATCTTTCGAAGTCCCTTGGTGTGCCGCTCTATCCGTTCTTCCTCGATGGAGTCGCCGCGGACGCCAAGCTCAATCAGGCCGACGGCATGCACCCGACGGCCGAGGGTGTGGATATCGTCGTGAGGAACATCCTGCCCACGGTGGAGGCACTTCTCGGCGCATTATCCGGGCAACGCAGTTGAAAATCGGGCAGCGGATCGCGACATATCCCATAGGTTTACGACCTGTTAACGCCGCGTGCTTCGCAGAGTCATATAACTCGGGTAAAAAGGGACGTCGGTGATTCGTCACCGAGTCGTTACAGGCGCGGGCTCCCAAACCTCGCGCCCCCGCATCGAGGATTTTTGCGATGCCGCGTTTGTTCACTGGACTGGAAATTCCGGCCGATATCGGCCAAACCCTCTCCAGCTTGCGTGGCGGCCTTCCCGGCGCGCGCTGGATCGATCCCGAAAATTATCACGTCACCTTGCGCTTCATCGGCGATATCGACGACGTCTCCGCCAACGAAATTGCGTCGATGCTGTTTCGGGTGAACCGCAAACCGTTCGAAGTGAGGCTCAGCGGTCTGTCGAGCTTCGGCGGCCGCAAGCCACGGGCAGTGGTTGCTTCCGTCGAGCCAAGCCGGCCGCTGATCGAGCTGCAGGCCGAGCTCGAGCGGATGATGCAGCGGATCGGGCTCGATCCCGAGGGGCGCAAGTTCACGCCGCATGTGACGCTCGCGCGACTGCACGATGCCTCGAGCCAGGATGTTGCGGACTATCTGTCCGTCCGCGGCTACTTCCCGAGCCGCACCTTCATGGCCTCGCGCTTCGTGCTGTTTTCCGCGCGCGCCTCCACCGGCGGCGGCCCCTACGTGGTCGAGGATTCCTACGCGCTTTGCGCGTGAGGCCGGCGCACGTTCCGGGCGCACGGCGGGTCTGTTCGGCCCGCCGTGGTATGCAAGAGCGCGCTGTTGCATACCCATCGTCCCAATTTCACGGCTTGCAATTTTCCGCGCACTAGGGCCGTAAGGTGGGCTCATGCTCACCACCTCGCCCAGTTCCTTCCTTGACCACTACATGGCTCTGGTCGCCTCCGGCGCGATCGAGGCCGATCCGGCGCAGGCGCGCGCCGCGGATGCCTTTGGCGCGCTGGACGAGCGTCTCGCGAGCTACAAGCCGCAGCGCAAGCAGAGCCTGTTCGGCCGGCTGTTCGGCGGCGACAAGGACGCGGAGCCGCCGCGCGGGCTCTACGTCCACGGCGAGGTCGGCCGCGGCAAGACCATGCTGATGGACCTGTTCTTCCAGCAGAGCCCGATCGAGCACAAGCGCCGTGCGCATTTCCACGAATTCATGGCCGAGGCGCACGAGCGCATCTACGGCTATCGCCAGCAGATCGCGCGCGGCGAGATCGCCGACGGCGACGTCATCGCGCTGACCGCGCAGTCGATCTTCGACGAGGCATGGCTACTCTGCTTCGATGAATTCCACGTCACAGACATCGCGGATGCGATGATCCTCGGGCGGCTGTTCGCAAAGCTGTTCGAACTCGGCACCGTGGTGGTCGCGACCTCGAACGTCGCGCCGGAGGATCTCTACAAGGGCGGTCTCAACCGCGCGCTGTTCCTGCCGTTCATTGCGCAGATTTCGGATCACATGGATGTGCTGCGGCTCGATGCGCGCACCGACTTCCGGCTGGAGAAGCTCGCCGGCGCGAAGATGTGGCTGGTGCCCGCGGATGACGCTGCCGATGCCGCGCTCAACGCGGCGTGGCGCAGGATGACCGGCAATGCGCCGCACAAGGCCCGCGCCATCGCGATCAAGGGGCGCGTCCTGACCGTGCCGTGCTCGTCGCACGGCGTCGCGCGCTTCAGCTTTGTGGATCTTTGCGAGAAGCCGCTCGCCGCTTCCGACTATCTGCGGCTTGCGCACGACTACCACACGATCCTGGTCGACCACATTCCGGTGATGGACTACGCCGAGCGCAACGCGGCCAAACGTTTCATCTCGCTGATCGACACGCTCTATGACAATGCCGTGAAGCTGATGGCTTCCGCGGAAGCCGATCCGGTGTCGCTGTATCTGGCCACCGAGGGCGTTGAGGCGATGGAGTTCAAGCGCACGGCCTCTCGTCTGATCGAGATGAGTTCGGAATCCTATTTGGCGCTGCCGCACGGCCGCAAGGATTCGGCGGCGAGCGGCGCAACCACGGGGCTGGTCGAAACCTGAGCTTCGGGCCGCATTTTCGACGTCTTCCTCCGGACGCTGGAATACGCTCGTGGCATGCCTGATCGAATTCCAGGCAGGGCCGGCAATTGGGCAGTCCGCGACTTGAATGGATCATTCGAAAGGGATAACCACCCTTGCAAACAACTTCCCTCCCTCCTGCTACCAGTTCAAAGGACTGATTTCCCATGGCACGCGACAAGATTGCTTTGATTGGCTCCGGTCAGATCGGCGGAACGCTGGCGCACCTCGTCGGCCTCAAGGAACTCGGCGACGTCGTGCTGTTCGATATCGCCGAAGGCGTGCCGCAGGGTAAAGCGCTCGACATCGCGCAGTCCTCGCCGGTCGACGGCTTCGATTCCAATCTCGTCGGCACCAACTCCTATGAAGCACTCGACGGCGCCAAGGTCTGCATCGTCACCGCCGGCGTGCCGCGCAAGCCCGGCATGAGCCGCGACGATCTCCTGAGCATCAACCTCAAGGTCATGGAGCAGGTCGGCGCCGGCATCAAGAAGTACGCCCCCGACGCGTTCGTCATCTGCATCACCAACCCGCTGGATGCGATGGTGTGGGCGCTGCAGAAGGCGTCCGGCCTGCCGCACAAGAAGGTGGTCGGCATGGCCGGCGTGCTCGACTCGGCGCGCTTCCGCTATTTCCTCGCCGACGAATTCAACGTCTCGGTCGAGGACGTCACCGCCTTCGTGCTCGGCGGCCACGGCGACACCATGGTGCCGCTGACCCGCTACTCCACCGTTGCCGGCATTCCGCTGCCCGACCTCGTCAAGATGGGCTGGACCTCGCAGGCCCGCATCGACGAGATCGTCGATCGCACCCGCAATGGCGGCGCCGAGATCGTCAACCTGCTCAAGACCGGCTCCGCCTTCTATGCGCCGGCGGCGTCCGCGATCGCGATGGCCGAGAGCTATCTGCGGGACAAGAAGCGCGTGCTGCCCTGCGCGGCCTACCTCAACGGCGAGTACGGCGTGAAGGACATGTATGTCGGCGTTCCCACCGTGATCGGCTCCAAGGGCGTCGAGCGCGTTGTCGAGATCGAGCTGGCCGGCAAGGACCGCGAGGCGTTCGACAAGTCGGTCGGCGCGGTGCAGGGCCTGGTCGACGCCTGCAAGAAGATCGCCCCCGATCTGCTCGGCAAGTAATCTGGTTTGGCAATCGCCCGATTGGCCGTTTCAATCGACTGTCGGGCACAAGATTATGAAATTCCGGCGAATTTTGTGGTTGCGCTAGCTTTGGTATATGGTATGCCAGTCACAAAGCTGAAGTGAATTCCACGAAATTCGCCGCACGAGGGTTTGGGAGCGTCTTCTCATGAATATCCACGAATACCAGGCCAAGGCCCTGCTGAGTGAATTCGGCGTGGCGATCTCGCGCGGCGTGCCGGTGCTGAAGCCGGAAGAGGCCGACGCGGCGGCAAAGCAGCTTCCGGGCCCGATCTGGGTGGTGAAGAGCCAGATCCATGCCGGCGGCCGCGGCAAGGGCAAGTTCAAGGAGGCTAGCGCCGGCGACAAGGGCGGCGTCCGCATCGCCAAGTCGGTCGCCGAGGTCGCCGAGTTCGCCAAGCAGATGCTGGGCAAGACGCTGGTCACCGTGCAGACCGGCCCGCACGGCAAGCAGGTCAACCGTCTCTACATCGAGGAAGGCTCCGACATCGACAAGGAGTTCTACCTCTCGCTGCTGGTCAACCGCGAAACCTCCGAGGTCTCCTTCGTGGTCTCGACCGAGGGCGGCGTGAACATCGAGGACGTCGCGCATGCGACGCCGGAAAAGATCGTCACCTTCTCGGTCGATCCGGCGACCGGCATCATGCCCCATCATGGTCGCACCGTTGCGCAGGCGCTGAAGCTCAACGGCGACCTCGCCAAGCAGGCCGAGAAGCTGACCAGCCAGCTCTTCGCCGCGTTCGTCGCCAAGGACATGGCGATGCTTGAGATCAATCCGCTCGTCGTCACCAAGCAGGGCCAGCTCCGCGTGCTCGACGCCAAGGTGTCGTTCGACGACAACGCGCTGTTCCGTCACCCCGACGTGGCAGCGCTGCGCGACGAGACCGAGGAAGACGCCAAGGAGATCGAGGCGTCGAAATACGACCTCAACTACGTCGCGCTCGACGGCACGATCGGCTGCATGGTCAACGGCGCCGGCCTCGCGATGGCGACGATGGACATCATCAAGCTCTACGGCATGGAGCCGGCGAACTTCCTCGATGTCGGCGGCGGCGCCAGCGTCGAGAAGGTCGCCGCAGCCTTCAAGATCATCACCGCCGATCCCAATGTGAAGGGTATCCTGGTCAACATCTTCGGCGGTATCATGAAGTGCGACGTGATCGCCGAGGGCGTGGTCGCCGCGGTGAAGCAGGTCGGCCTCAAGGTGCCGCTGGTGGTGCGTCTCGAAGGCACCAATGTCGAGCTGGGCAAGAAGATCATCCGCGAGAGCGGCCTCAACGTCGTGCCCGCCGACAATCTCGATGACGCCGCGCAGAAGATCGTGAAAGCCGTCAAGGGAGGCTAGCCATGGCCGATCATCTCGACGCCCCGACACCGCTGGATGAACACCGCAAGCTCGCGGTCTTCGCGGGCG
This sequence comes from Bradyrhizobium erythrophlei, assembly GCF_042430365.1. Taxonomy (GTDB): domain Bacteria; phylum Pseudomonadota; class Alphaproteobacteria; order Rhizobiales; family Xanthobacteraceae; genus Bradyrhizobium; species Bradyrhizobium erythrophlei. The sequence continues at coordinate 82,435 of NZ_JBHMET010000254.1, read as the reverse complement.
AGTGGAACGGCGAAGAAATGGTCCATCCATCGCGCTGGACCGCAGGCGGTCCGGCGACCTCGCACGTCGTCGCGCGGATCGCGCTGAACGGCTTCTACCTGATCCAGGACAGCGTGCAGATGCGCGACGGCAAGGAGAGCTTTGCCACCCACGGCGTCTTCACCTACGACCGCGAGGACCGGACCTACAAGCTGTTCTGGCACGACTCGCTTGGCTATTACCCGCCGTCGCCGGCCTCCGGCGCCTGGGTCAACAACTCGCTGATCCTGGTGCGCGGCTCGCTGCGCGGCAATGCGCGCCACGTCTACGAGGTCGTCGACGACAACACCTACAACATGAAAATCCAGTTCTCGCCTGACGCGGAAGGGTGGGCCGATGTGCTCACCGGCGTGTACCGGCGTATCCACTAACCTCCTTCCCTGCTCGTCTCGCGAAAGCATCACGAACCATGTCCATCCTGATCGACAAGAACACCAAGGTCATCTGCCAGGGCTTCACCGGCAAGAACGGCACGTTCCATTCGGAAGCGGCGGTCGCTTACGGCACCAAGATGGTCGGTGGCGTCGCGCCGGGCAAAGGCGGCTCGACCCACCTCAACCTGCCGGTGTTCAACACGGTTGCGGAAGCCCGCGGGAAAACCGGTGCTGATGCGAGCGTCATCTACGTGCCGCCGCCCGGCGCGGCCGATGCGATCTGCGAGGCGATCGATGCCGAGATCCCGCTGATCGTCTGCATCACCGAGGGCATCCCGGTGCTCGACATGGTGCGCGTGAAGCGTTCGCTGTCAGGCTCGAAGTCGCGGCTGATCGGGCCGAACTGCCCGGGCGTCATGACCGCGGGCGAATGCAAGATCGGCATCATGCCGGCCAACATCTTCAAGCCGGGCTCGGTCGGCATCGTTTCGCGCTCGGGCACGCTGACCTATGAAGCGGTGTTCCAGACCACCCAGGAAGGCCTCGGCCAGACCACCGCGGTCGGCATCGGCGGCGACCCGGTCAAGGGCACCGAGTTCATCGACGTGCTCGAGCTGTTCCTCAAGGACGACCACACCAAGTCGATCATCATGATCGGCGAGATCGGCGGTTCGGCCGAGGAAGATGCCGCCCAGTTCATCAAGGATGAGGCCAAGCGCGGCCGCAAGAAGCCGATGGTCGGCTTTATCGCCGGCGTCACTGCGCCTCCCGGACGCCGCATGGGTCACGCCGGCGCCATCATCTCCGGCGGCAAGGGCGATGCCGGATCCAAGACCGCGGCGATGGAAGCGGCTGGCATCAAGGTCTCCCCGTCGCCGGCACGGCTCGGGCACACGCTCGCCGAGATGCTGAAGTAGGACGATCGCGGCGGTTGCCGCCGCATCATAGCCTCGTAGCCCTGTGCGACGCGCCTATTTGGGCGGTCGCTTTCGGCCGTCGAATTCCCGCAACCGTTGCGCGCACGATACAGTCAAGAAGGGGAATCAGGAGTAGCACGGACGGTGGAATTGCTTGCCGATAAGTTTTTTTGCCTTTCTGGAGGAAATTTTATGCGCCCATTGCTTCTCCTTGCGGCGGCCGCGCTTCTCACACCGGTGATTGGTCAGCCCGCGCTCGCGGCTGACATGGCCGTCAAGGCGCCGATCGTCGCTGCTCCCATCGCCTATAGCTGGACGGGCTTCTATGTCGGAGGCAACGTCGGCTACGCTTGGGGGCGCACCACCGACGATGTGAACTTCCTGCCGACGGCGGCCTTCTTCGGTGCCGCGCCGTTCACCGCGTCGGCTAACATGAATGGCGTCCTCGGTGGCGTCCAGGCCGGATACAACGTGCAGTTCGACCGGGCCGTCCTGGGCTTCGAGGCGGATATCGACGCTGCTGATATCAAGGGCAGCCCCTTTGTATCCCCTCTTTCCCCGTTCGTGGGTGCCCCGGTTCCCACCTGGTTCCATAGCTCGAACCAGCGGATGGATTGGTTTGGCACGTTCCGCGGCCGGCTTGGCTATACGCCGGTGGATCGCTTGCTGCTCTACGTGACCGGCGGTTTGGCCTACGGGGAGGTGAAGACAAACAGCTTCACGTCCTTCACGGCTCTGCCGCCGTTCCAGTACGCTGCGTCGACGAGCACCTGGAGAGCCGGCTGGACCGTCGGCGCCGGTGGTGAGTGGGCATTTGCCGGCAACTGGAGCGCCAGGCTCGAATACCTGCACTACGACTTCGGGACGAGCACGGATGCGACCGCGCAGCCGTTGGCGCCCAACGCCCCGTTCGCGGTGACCAACCACTGGACCACCCGCGGCGATCTCGTGCGGGTCGGCGTTAACTACAAATTTGGTGGCGCCCCGCTCGTCGCCAGATACTGATCGCGCACGGATCAAGTCCTGATCGGACGCATCGAGCCCGCCTCCGGAGGTATCACCTTCAAGAAGCGGGCTTTTTTGCGCGCGTCATTGCGTCGCCGGCACCTCAACAAGATTTGTAATCCGATTCATTTTTTGGTTCTTTTAGGCAGGAATATCCATCCCAGATAGGGTAAAGGGTACTCATCCAGTCGGTCCCTTTTCGGGCCGGCCCTAGCGCCGTCTACTACGCGCGAACCGAAAAAAATCACCAGGACTGCTACATGTCTCGCCAGGACGCGAACGCCGCCTTTGCCCTCTCATCCTTCCTGCAGGGCACCAACGCCACCTATATCGACGACCTCTACGCCCGCTACGAGCAGGACCCGGCCTCGGTCGACGCCGAATGGCAGGAGTTCTTCAAGAGCCTGAGGGACACCCCCGCCGACGTCCAGAAGAACGCCGAGGGCGCCTCCTGGGGCCGCGACAACTGGCCGGTCACCCCGCGCGACGAACTGACCTCGGCACTCGACGGCAACTGGGCGCAGGTCGAGAAGGCCGTCGGCACCAAGCTCGCCGCCAAGGCGCAGGTGAAGGGCGCCGAACTGTCGGCTGCCGAAGTCCACCAGGCCACCCGCGATTCCGTCCGTGCGCTGATGCTGATCCGCGCCTACCGCATGCGCGGCCATTTCCACGCCAAGCTTGATCCGCTCGGCATCGAGGCGCCGCGCGATCGCGAAGAGCTCGATCCGCGCTCTTACGGCTTCACCGAGGCGGACTTCGACCGCAAGATCTTCCTCGATCACGTGCTCGGCCTCGAATACGGCACGCTGCGCGAGATTGTGCAGCTTTGCGAGCGCACCTATTGCCAGACGCTCGGCGTCGAGTTCATGCACATCTCCAATGCCGCGCAGAAGGCCTGGATCCAGGAGCGCATCGAAGGGCCGGACAAGGAGATCAGCTTCACCCGCGAAGGGCGCCGCGCGATCCTCAACAAGCTGATCGAAGCGGAAGGCTTCGAGAAGTTCTGCGATCTCAAATTCACCGGCACCAAGCGCTTCGGCCTCGACGGCGGTGAATCGCTGATCCCGGCGCTCGAGCAGATCATCAAGCGCGGCGGCAATCTCGGCGTGAAGGAGATCGTGTTCGGCATGCCGCATCGCGGCCGCCTCAACGTGCTGACGCAGGTGATGGGCAAGTCGCACCGCGCGCTGTTCCATGAGTTCAAGGGCGGCTCGGCCAATCCCGAAGACGTCGAAGGCTCTGGCGACGTCAAGTATCACCTCGGCGCCTCCTCGGACCGCGAGTTCGACGGCAACAAGATCCATTTGTCGCTGACCGCGAACCCGTCGCATCTCGAGATCGTCGATCCCGTCGTGCTCGGCAAGGTGCGCGCCAAGCAGGACCAGCATGGCGATCCGCCGGATCAGCGCATCTCGGTGCTGCCGCTGCTGATGCATGGCGACGCGGCGTTCGCGGGCCAGGGTGTGGTCGCCGAATGCTTCAGCCTCTCGGATTTGAAGGGCTATCGCACCGGCGGTTCGCTGCACTTCATCGTCAACAACCAGATCGGCTTCACCACCTATCCGCGCTACTCGCGCTCCTCGCCCTATCCGTCCGACGTGGCGAAGATGATCGATGCGCCGATCTTCCACGTGAACGGCGACGATCCGGAAGCGGTGGTGTTCGCCGCCAAGGTCGCGATCGAATTCCGGCAGAAATTCCACAAGCCGGTCGTGATCGACATGTTCTGCTACCGTCGCCACGGCCACAACGAGGGCGACGAGCCGGCGTTCACCCAGCCGGTGATGTACAAGCGCATCGCCTCGCATCCGTCGACGCTGGAGATCTACGCAAAGCGGCTGGTTGCCGAGGGCGTGTTGACCGAGGGCGAGGTCGAAAAGGCCAAGGCCGATTGGCGCGCGCGCCTCGATGCCGAACTCGAGGCGGGTTCGGGGTACAAGCCGAACAAGGCCGACTGGCTCGACGGCAAATGGTCGGGCTTCAAGATCGCCGACCAGGAAGAGGATGCCCGCCGCGGCATCACCGGCGTCGATATTGCCGTGCTCAAGGATATCGGCCGCAAGATCACCAAGGTGCCGGACGGCTTCCGCGTCCACCGCACGATCCAGCGCTTTCTCGACAATCGCGCCAAGGCGATCGATAACGGCGTCGGCATCGATTGGGCGACCGGCGAGGCGCTGGCGTTCTGCACGCTGCTCGAGGAGGGCCATCACGTCCGCCTGTCCGGCCAGGACTCCGAGCGCGGCACCTTCTCGCAACGCCATTCGGTGCTGATCGACCAGGAAGACGAGAGCCGCTACACGCCGTTCAACCATCTCGGCGTTGACCAAGGTCATTTCGAGGTCATCAACTCGCTGCTGTCGGAAGAAGCGGTACTCGGCTTCGAGTACGGCTATTCGCTGGCCGAGCCGAATGCGCTTGCGATGTGGGAGGCGCAGTTCGGCGATTTCGCCAACGGCGCCCAGGTCGTGTTCGACCAGTTCATCTCCTCGGGTGAACGCAAATGGCTGCGCATGTCCGGGCTCGTCTGCCTGCTGCCGCACGGCTACGAGGGGCAGGGGCCGGAACACTCGTCGGCGCGGCTCGAGCGTTACCTGCAGATGTGCGCCGAAGACAACATGCAGGTGGTCTATCCGACCACGCCGGCGAACTACTTCCACGTGCTGCGTCGCCAGCTGCATCGCGAAATCCGCAAGCCGCTGATCATGATGACGCCGAAGTCGCTGCTGCGTCACAAGCGCGCCGTATCGCGGCTCGACGAGCTCGGCAAGGACACCAGCTTCCACCGTATCCTGTACGATGACGCGCAGATGCTGACGGACGAGGCGATCAAGCTGAAGCCGGACGACAAGATCCGTCGCGTCGTGCTGTGCTCGGGCAAGGTCTACTACGATCTGTACGAGGAGCGCGAGAAGCGCGGCATCGACGACATCTACCTGATGCGCATCGAGCAGCTCTATCCGGTGCCGCTGAAGGCGCTGGTGCAGGAGCTCGCCCGCTTCAAGGGCGCCGAGATCGTCTGGTGCCAGGAAGAGCCGCGCAACATGGGCTCGTGGCACTTCATCGAGCCCTATCTCGAATGGGTGCTGAACCAGATCCACGCGCCGAACAAGCGTCCGCGTTACGCCGGCCGTCCGGCGGCGGCCGCGACCGCGACCGGCCTGATGTCGAAGCATCTGGCGCAGCTCAAGGCGCTGCTCGACGACGCACTGAACTAACGATCTTCACTGAACTCATGCCCCGCGAAAGCGGGGCAGCCAGTGCCCCGCGCCATCCTACCCGCAGGTGTTGTCACGGAGCGCTGGATCGTCCGCTTTGGCGGACGATGGCCGCACAAGTTTTATGACCGCAGGGTTATCGAGGAAAAGACCATGACTGAAATTCGCGTTCCAACGCTCGGCGAATCCGTGACCGAGGCCACCATCGGCCGCTGGTTCAAGAAGGCCGGTGATGCCGTCGCGGTGGACGAGCCCTTGGTGGAGCTCGAGACCGACAAGGTCACGATCGAGGTTCCGGCGCCGTCGGCCGGCACGCTCGGCGAGATCATCGCCAAGGATGGTGAAACCGTTGCCGTCGGCGCGCTGCTTGGCCAGATCAATGACGGCGCCGCCGGCGCCAAGCCGGCGGCAGCCGCCGCGCCTGCCAAGGCCGCTGCTCCCGCCGCGCCGACCGCCGCCGCCGCGGCTCCCGCTGCGCCAAAGGCGCCGCCGGCCGATGCGCCGCTGGCGCCGTCGGTGCGCAAGCTGTCCGTCGAGAGCGGCATCGATGCCTCCACCGTGCCCGGCTCGGGCAAGGATGGCCGCGTGACCAAGGGCGACATGCTGGCCGCGATCGAGAAGGCGGCGTCCGCGCCGACTCCGATCAGCCAGCCCGCCGCCGCCGTGCAGGTTCGCGCGCCGTCGCCCGCCGACGACGCCGCGCGCGAGGAGCGCGTGAAGATGACGCGGCTGCGTCAGACCATCGCCCGCCGCCTGAAGGACGTGCAGAACACCGCCGCGATGCTGACCACCTTCAACGAGGTCGACATGACCGAGGTGATGAAGCTGCGCGCGCAGTACAAGGACGTGTTCGAGAAGAAGCACGGCTCGAAGCTCGGCTTCATGGGCTTCTTCACCAAGGCGGTCGTGCAGGCGCTGAAGGACATTCCGGCGGTCAACGCCGAGATCGACGGCGGCGACCTGATCTACAAGAACTACTATCACATCGGCGTTGCGGTCGGCACCGATCGCGGCCTCGTGGTGCCGGTGGTGCGCGACTGCGATCACAAGTCGATCGCCGAGATCGAGAAGTCGATCGCCGACTACGGCCGCCGCGCCCGCGACGGCCAGCTCAAGATCGACGAGATGCAGGGCGGCACCTTCACCATCACCAATGGCGGCATTTACGGCTCGCTGATGTCGACGCCGATCCTCAATGCGCCGCAGTCCGGCATCCTCGGCATGCACAAGATCCAGGAGCGGCCGATGGTGGTCGGCGGCAAGATCGAGGTGCGCCCGATGATGTATCTGGCGCTGTCCTATGATCACCGCGTGATCGACGGCAAGGAAGCGGTTACCTTCCTGGTGCGGGTCAAGGAGAGCCTGGAAGATCCGGCGCGCCTGGTGCTGGATCTCTAAGAACATACTGCACGTGACGCCGGGCAACCCGGGCGTCACGATCGGTTTGGGCGCACACGCTTGGGGACGAATGTGACGGATAAGGTCGTTGTCATCACCGGCGGCAGCCGCGGCATCGGCCGCGCCGCGGCCATTGCCGCCGCGGCGCGCGGCTATCGCGTCGTCGTCGGCTATGCCACCAATCAGGCCGCGGCGAACGAGGTCGTTGCCGCGATCGAGGCAAAGGACGGCAAGGCGATCGCGGTGAAATGCGACGTCGGCAGCGAGCAGGACATCCTCGCGCTGTTCAAGGCAGCGGATGGCTTCGGGACGCTCGGTGCGCTCGTCAACAATGCCGGCATTGTCGGCAAGAGTGGCGTGCGCGTCGACGAGATGTCCGCGGAGCGTATCCAGCAAATGATGGCAGTTAATGTCACGGGTAGCATCTTGTGCGCGCGCGAGGCGGTGAAGCGCATGTCGACCAGGCACGGCGGCAAGGGCGGCGTCATCGTCAACCTCTCGTCGGTCGCGGCGCGGCTCGGCGCGCCCAACACCTATGTCGACTATGCCGCCTCCAAGGGTGCGATCGATTCCTTCACGGTCGGCCTTGGCCACGAAGTCGCGGGTGAAGGCATCCGCGTCGCCGGAATCCGGCCCGGGCTCATCGATACCGAAATCCACGCCGCTGGCGGCGAGCCCGATCGTGCGCACCGGCTCGCTCACATGGTGCCGATGAAGCGCGTCGGCACCGCAGAAGAAATCGCCAACGCCATCGTCTGGCTGATCTCGGACGAGGCATCCTACGTCACCAGCGCGATCCTCGACGTGTCGGGCGGTCGCTAGGGCATGGTCCGGAAAGGCGGCAACCGGCTTTCCGGCAAGATGCTCCCCTCACTGTCACACACCTTAGCTACAGGACTTCAACCATGGCTTCCTACGATCTCGTCGTCATCGGCACCGGACCCGGCGGTTACGTCTGCGCGGTGCGCGCGGCGCAACTCGGCATGAAGGTCGCGGTCGTCGAGAAGAACGCAACACTCGGCGGCACCTGCCTCAATGTCGGCTGCATGCCCTCCAAGGCGCTGCTGCACGCGTCCGAGATGTTCGAGGAAGCCGCGCACTCCTTCGCCAAGATGGGCGTCAGCGTCTCGGCGCCGAAGCTCGACCTGCCCGCGATGATGAACTTCAAGCAGCAGGGCATCGACGGCAACGTCAAGGGCGTCGAGTTCCTGATGAAGAAGAACAAGATCGACGTGCTCAAGGGCACCGGCAAGATCCTCGGCGCCGGCAAGGTCGAAGTTACGGGCGACGGCAAGAGCGAGATCGTCGAGACCAGGAACATCGTGATCGCCACCGGCTCCGACATCGCGCGCCTGAAGGGTATCGAGATCGACGAGAAGCGCATCGTGTCGTCGACCGGCGCGCTGTCGCTAGGGAAGGTGCCGGAGAAACTCCTGATCGTCGGCGCCGGCGTGATCGGGCTCGAGCTTGGTTCGGTGTGGCGCCGCCTTGGTGCCGACGTCATGGTCGTGGAATTCCTCGACCGCATCCTACCGGGCATGGACGGCGAGGTCGCCAAGCAATTCCAGCGCATGCTGGAGAAGCAGGGCTTCGTCTTCAAGCTCGGCACGAAGGTCACCTCGGTTGACACGTCGGGCAAGACGCTGCTCGCCAAGCTCGAGCCGGCCGCGGGCGGCGCAGCCGAGACGATCGAGGCCGACGTTGTGCTCGTCTCTATCGGCCGCGTGCCCTACACCGAAGGGCTCGGGCTGAAGGAAGCCGGGGTCGCGGTGGACAATCGCGGCTGCGTCGAGATCGACAAGCATTTCTCGACCAATGTGAAGGGCATCTACGCGATCGGCGACGTCGTCGCGGGGCCGATGCTCGCGCACAAGGCGGAGGACGAGGGCGTCGCCTGCGCGGAGATCATCGCCGGCCAGGCCGGCCACGTGAACTACGATGTTATCCCAGGCGTTGTGTATACCACGCCGGAGGTGTCGTCCGTCGGCAAGACCGAGGAAGAGCTCAAACAGGCAGGTATCGGCTATACCGTCGGAAAATTCCCGTTCACCGCGAATGGCCGCTCCAAGGTCAATCAGACCACTGACGGCTTCGTGAAAATTCTCGCAGATGCGAAGACGGATCGGCTGCTTGGCGTCCATATTGTCGGCCGCGAAGCCGGCGAGATGATCCACGAGGCCTGCGTTCTCATGGAATTCGGCGGTTCTGCCGAGGACCTCGCGCGCACCTGCCACGCCCATCCGACCCGCTCGGAAGCGGTCAAGGAAGCCGCGCTTGCGGTCGGCAAGCGGGCCATCCATATGTGATCGACATCCGGCGTCAGCCGGCTAGAGTCGACACCTATGCTGCGCCGCCTGCTACAGCCGTTCTGGGTCCTGCTTGCGATCATCTTCCTGATCGAGGCATGGCTGTGGGACCACCTCGAGCCAATCGTCGAGCGCGTGGTGGCGTTGATCCCGCTGCGCGCGTTCAAGCAATGGCTGTCCGACCGCGTCGACTCGCTGTCGCCGGCGATGACATTGATCGTGTTCATCGTGCCGGTGATTCCGCTGTTTCCGCTCAAGCTGGTCGGGCTGTGGCTCTTGGCGCACGAATACTGGATGAGCGCGATCTCGACGATCCTGTTCGCGAAGTTCCTCGGCGTCGGCGTCACCGCCTTCATCTTCGACATCACGCGGCCGAAGCTGTTGGAGATGCGCTGGTTCGAGGCGCTCTACGAGTTCGTCCTCGCGGTGCGCGCCAAAGCCTCCGCACTGGTCGAACCGATCAAGCAGCGGATTCGCGCGATTATCGGCGGCGATGGCGATGGCTGGTCGGCGCGCATGCTGCGCCTGATCGCGCGCTTCCGCAAAAGCGTGCACGAGGCGCGTTAGGCTGACCGTAAATCCTAGACCCGTCATCCTGAGGAGCGCGCTCTCGCGCGCGTCTCGAAGGAGGCACGGCCCCGCTGGTGGCCGTCCACCCTTCGAGACGGCCGCGCTGCGGCCTCCTCAGGGTGACGGTTAAGGAGGGGAGCCCCTCCACTAGCTCAATGCAGATGCAGCAAATGCGGCTGGAAGAGGCCGAGGGCCGTCATGACGACGCCAGCGAGCGTCACGAGGCCGGACACCCAGGCCAGCGCGATCATGCCGGTGATGATGGTCGCGGACGCCAGCACGATGGCGATCTGGAACGCGGCAGAGGCAAGCTCGAAATGGTGGTACTTCGCGGTGGCTTCGTCACGCTCGTGTTCGGCGTGCTTGGCGCGCTCGGCCAGCTGCTCGGTGCCTTCGCCGGTTTCCGGCTCCGAGCGGTAGCGCGCCGCGGTCTTCTGCCAGTCGTCGATTTGCTTTTGCAGCGACGCTTTGGTGGCGTCATCGGTGGTGCCGGCAAGGCTCAGTTTGCCCTGTTCGGCGGCGGTCTGCACCGTGGTGCGGCGGATGCTCTTGGCCTGGAAGAACGCCCACAGGTTGGATGCTTCGACATTCTTGCTGATCGCTTCGGTTTGCGCGCCCTTCCCGAGGGTCTCCGACAGCGCCAGGCACAGTGCGATCACCGCGATCAGCAGCGCGATCTTCTTGTTCTCGCCGGAGGCGTGCTCGGCATGCTCCGCGTGCTCCATACTCTCGTGTGCGCTCATGATTCCCCCTTCCGGCTGAGACGGCCACACGATTGCCGAATGCGGCCTGCAACGCAAGGGGCGAGCCGTTTATGGCAGCCGTATGAACATGAACGGCGGCGTTCAGCCGCGCGGATGGGCCGAGCGATAGACCTCGAGCAGGCGCTCGCTGTCGATGCCGGTGTAGATCTGCGTGGTCGACAGCGATGCGTGACCGAGCAACTCCTGGATCGCGCGCAGGTCGCCGCCGCGGCTCAAGAGATGCGTGGCGAAGGAATGCCGCAAGGCGTGCGGCGTTGCGCTATCGGGCAGACCGAGCGCGCCGCGCAGCCGTTCCATCGTGAGCTGGATGATTCGCGGGCTCAGCGGGCCGCCGCGGGCGCCCACGAACATCGGTCCGGTGGGGCTCAACTGATGCGGGCAGATCGCGGCGTAGTCCGCGATCTGCTGCAGCACGTTCTGCAGCACCGGGACCATCCGGGTCTTGTTGCCCTTGCCGGTGACGACGAGCACGTCGCCTTCGCCGGGCTTCGGTACGTCCCGTCGTTTCAGTCCCAGCGCCTCGGAGATGCGCAGGCCCGAACCATAGAGCAGCGCCATCACCGCGGCATCGCGCACCAGGATCCAGGTCTCGCGGGTCTCGCCGGCGCGCTCGTCGGCATCGGCAAAGCGCTTTGCCGCGGCCACATGGATCGGTTTCGGCAGGCCCTTGGCGATCTTCGGGGCACGGATCGCCGACAACGCACCGACCTTGCCCTTGCCTTCGCGTTCGAGGAAGCGCCCGAACGAGCGCAGGCCGGCCAGCGCCCGCATCAGCGAGCGTCCGCCGATCTCATCGGCACGGCGCATCGCCATGAAGGCGCGGACGTCGCTCGCCTCGAGCGCGGCGAATCCGGCAAGCGTGACGTGTGTGCCCCAATGCCCGGCCAGGAAGGCGAGGCATTGGCGGACATCGCGGGCGTAGGCCTCGAGCGTCTTCGGCGACAGCCGCCGCTCGGCGCGCAGATGCGACAGCCATCGCGCCATCTCCTGCGTGACGGTCAAGTCGGCGTAGTCGAGCTCAACCGGCTGGGTCACCGGCTCTTTGCTTGCCTGGTTTGTCTTGGCCATGGCGCTATTGGCGTTGCTAGTCCCTTGATTATATCGCACCTGTTTCGTTTACCGTTCGCTAACTTGCTGGGGTGGCGACAAAGCGTTTTCGAGCGAAGTGGATGCCGGTTCGCGTGAAGAAAACGCGTCAAAACAAGAATCTAGAGCCTCGGTTCTGATGCAATCAGAACTGAAATTGCTCTAGCCTGCCGCGGCTCAAGGATCGATTCCCGGATGGACCACACCACGCGCAGTAGCACGACCTCGACGTCGACGACCCGTGTCGTCGACGTGCTGGTGCCTGTTGCGCTGAACCAGACCTATTCCTACCGCGTCCCGCGCAGCATGGAGCTTGCGCCCGGCGACGTCATCTGCGTTCCGCTCGGGCCGCGTGAGGTCGTCGCCGTAGTGTGGGCCGAGAACGCAAAGCCCGACCCGCGGCTGCACAACCGGCTCAAGGACGTCAGCGAGAAGCTCGACGTCCCGCCGCTCAGAGCGGAACTGCGCCAGCTCGTCGACTGGGTGTCCAACTATACGCTGTCGGCCCGCGGCATGGTGCTGCGGATGACGCTGCGCATGGGCGAGAATCTCGGACCCGAGCGCACCCGCATCGGCGTGCGCCTGGTCGGCGAGCCGCCGCGGCGCCTGACGCCGGCGCGGCGGCGGGTCATCGACCTGCTGTCCGACGGACTATTGCACGGCAAATCGGAAGCGGCGCGGGAGGCGGGCGTCAGTTCTGGCGTGATCGACGGCCTCGTGGACGAGGGCACGCTGACGGTCGAGGCGATGTCGCCGCCGCTGGCGCCGCCGCCGCCCGATCCATCCTATGCGCAGCCGGATTTTTCGCCCCAGCAGCGCAGCGCGGTCGACGTGATGCGTACGCTCGCGGCGAGCGGCAGCTTTCACGTCGCGTTGCTCGATGGCGTCACGGGCTCCGGCAAGACCGAGGTGTATTTCGAGGCGATCGCCGAGAATATCCGTCGCGGCCGGCAGTCGCTGATCCTGATGCCGGAGATCTCACTGACCGGCCAGTTCCTCGATCGCTTCGCGCAGCGCTTCGGCGTGCGGCCGCTGGAATGGCATTCGGAGCTGACGCCGCGCACCCGCGCGCGCAATTGGGCGGCGGCCTCCGAAGGCAAGGCACCGGTCGTGGTCGGCGCCCGCTCGGCGCTGTTCCTGCCCTATGCCGATCTCGGCCTCATCATCGTCGATGAGGAGCACGACCAGGCCTACAAGCAGGACGACGGCGCGCATTATCATGCGCGCGACATGGCAGTGGTCCGCGCGCACATCGCCAAGATCCCGATCATATTGGCCTCGGCGACGCCCTCGGTCGAGAGCGAGGTCAATGCGCGCAAGGGGCGCTACCAGCGCGTCGCGCTGCCGTCGCGCTTCGGTGGGCAGCACATGCCGCATATCGAGGCGATCGACATGCGCCGCGCGCCGCCGCCACGCGGGCGCTTCATCTCCCCGCCGCTCGCCGAGCAGATCCGTTACGCGATCGAACGGCGCGAGCAGGCGCTGTTGTTCCTCAATCGCCGCGGCTATGCGCCGCTGACGCTATGCCGCGCCTGCGGCCATCGCTTTGCCTGCACGATCTGCGACGCCTGGCTGGTCGATCACCGCTTCCGCCAGCGGCTGGTCTGCCATCACTGCGGCTTCTCGATGCCGCGGCCGAACATCTGCCCGCATTGCGCGGCGGAGGAATCGCTGGTGGCCGTCGGCCCCGGCGTCGAGCGGCTGCAGGAGGAGGCGGCGAGCATCTTCCCAGAGGCCCGCACCATGGTGCTGTCGAGCGATCTCATCACCTCGATCGAGACCATGCGCAGCGAGCTGAACGAGATCGCAGAAGGCCGCGTCGACATCATCATCGGCACGCAGCTCGTGGCCAAGGGCCACAATTTCCCGCGGCTGAACCTGGTCGGCGTGGTCGATGCCGATCTGGGCTTGAGCAATGGCGACCCGCGCGCCGCGGAGCGGACGTTCCAGCTCCTGAACCAGGTGGTCGGCCGCGCCGGCCGCGATCAGGGTCGCGGCGTCGGCTATCTGCAGACGCACCAGCCCGAGCATCCCGTCATCAAGGCGTTGATCGCCAACGATCGCGAGGCGTTCTATGCGAGCGAGATCGAGATTCGCGAGCGCACCGGCTATCCGCCGTTCGGCCGCCTGGCGAGCCTGATCATTTCCGCCGGCGATCGTCCGACCGCGGAAGGTTTTGCGCGCAAGCTCGCCGCCGTCGCGCCGTTCGATGAGCGCATCCAGGTGCTCGGCCCCGCCGAGGCGCCGCTCGCCGTGATCAAGGGCCGCTATCGGTTTCGGCTGCTGGTGAAGTCGCTGCGCAACGTCGACCTTTCGCAATATCTGCGCGAATGGCTGGCGGCAGGTCATAAGACCAAGGGCAATCTGAAGCTCGAGGTCGACGTCGATCCGCAGAGCTTCCTGTGAAAACAAAAGCCTGCCGTCATTCGCGACGGCAGGCTTGTTCGATGCGCGGAATCAGATCCGCGACCGTACTCTACGCAACGCTTACCGAACTCTTCGAACGGAAACGTGGAGCGAAGGCTTAGGAGACGACCTCGGCGGTGACGCGGCCGACGCCGGCGCCGGTGAGGCCGATGGCGCGGGCTGCGCCGGTGGAGAGGTCGAGCACGCGGCCGCGAATGAACGGGCCACGGTCGTTGATGGTGACGATGACGCTACGGCCGCCATGGGTGACGCGGAGCTTGGTGCCGAACGGCAGCGAGCGGTGGGCTGCGGTCATGGCGTTCTGGTTGAAGCGCTGACCGGAAGCGGTGCGGCTGCCGGACTCACTGCCGTAATAGGAGGCCATGCCCGAGAAGGAGTGGCCGCCGTTGGGCTGGGCAATCGAGGCGTTGGCATTGCGCCAGGAGGAACCTTCGGCGCGGGCGTGATGGTGGTGGCGGTGGTGGTGCCGCGACTTCGCGGATGCTTCGGTGACGCTGCCGCCGACCAGGAGAGTTGCGGCTACAAAAGCGAGCGCCGTACGCGACTGGGTTTTCCCCCCCAGCGCCGGCTTTATAATCTTCAGCATTGATAAGACCCTCAGACAGTATTGCCACAAATGTGGCAAGTGGAACCCCCGTCCCGTCGTTGACCATCGCCGTTTGGTTTTGCATTGCGGCACGAATTGGGCAGTAGTTCCGGATTGTCTTCCGATGAAACATCTTGTGACCGGGCAAGGGTATTCGAGGTAAATTTTGAAATCTTTGCCGTTAACCAACTTTTAACGAATACAATACTAGCGAATACTGTTTATCGGAGCCGTAGTAAGTTTTCGGTAAGTAATCGCCAAATGGAACACTCGGCCGCGTCGGGTTCCGAAACGGCCCGCTCATGGGGCCATGCGAATTGGCGATGGAACAAAATGCGAGGACGCGAATCGGCGGCCGACGCGGCTAATTCCCGAGGGCAGAATTTCCGTTCATCCGCAGGCGCCGGGCCGCCGAAAAAGCGTGTGCGACAAGGCGGCACCGACGGGTGCCGTCATGTTGCACCTGCGCGCTCGCTATGTTAGCAAAGCCGCGATTTTAACGATTCCGGCACGTCCTGTGCCGGTCGAAAATCGAAGTCCCGCTTGAATTCCAAGGGCTTGGATCGCTAGGCGCTGCTTTGGTGGCGACGGTTTTTCCCTTGCGAATTTGACAGCAATAAAGAGCGAGCTCGTGGCTGCTGAAGATCCGTCCGTTTCGGGAGTGTCCGGTCGTTACGCAACGGCCTTGTTCGAGTTGGCGCGCGACGAAAAGTCCGTCGATCAAGTCAAAGCCGATCTCGATAAATTCGAGGCCATGCTCAACGAGAGCGCCGATCTCAAGCGCCTCGTGCGCAGCCCGGTGTTCTCGGCCGATGCCCAGCTGAAGGCGCTGGCCGCGGTGCTCGACAAGGCCGGGATCTCCGGCATATCCGCAAAATTCCTGAAGGTGCTCACCGCCAATCGCCGGCTGTTCGCTGTGGCCGACGTGATTCGCGCCTACCGCGCGCTGGTGGCGAAGTTCAAGGGCGAGGCGACTGCCGAAGTCACCGTCGCCGAGCAGCTCAGTGACAAGAATCTCGACGCGCTGAAGACCGCACTGAAATCGGTGACGGGCAAGGACGTCGCGCTCAACGTGAAGGTCGATCCTTCCATTATCGGTGGCCTGGTGGTCAAGCTCGGCAGCCGCATGGTGGATAGTTCGCTTCGCACCAAACTCAATTCGATCAAGAACGCGATGAAAGAGGCAGGCTGATGGACATCCGCGCCGCGGAAATTTCCGCGATCCTCAAGGACCAGATCAAGAATTTCGGCCAGGAAGCCGAAGTCACCGAAGTCGGGCAGGTGCTGTCGGTCGGTGACGGTATCGCCCGCGTCTACGGCCTCGACAACGTTCAGGCCGGTGAAATGGTCGAGTTCGAGAACGGCACGCGCGGCATGGCGCTCAATCTCGAAACCGACAACGTCGGTATCGTGATCTTCGGCTCCGACCGCGAGATCAAGGAAGGCCAGACCGTCAAGCGCACCCGCGCCATCGTGGACGCGCCGGTCGGCAAGGGCCTGCTCGGCCGCGTCGTTGATGCTCTCGGCAATCCGATCGACGGCAAGGGTCCGATCCAGGCCGTCGAGCGCAAGCGCGTCGACGTCAAGGCGCCCGGCATCATTCCGCGCAAGTCGGTGAACGAGCCGATGGCGACCGGCCTGAAGGCGATCGATGCGCTGATCCCGATCGGCCGCGGCCAGCGCGAGCTGATCATCGGCGACCGCCAGACCGGCAAGACCGCGATCGCGCTCGACACCATCCTGAACCAGAAGCCGCTCAACGCGCAGCCGGACGAAAACCTCAAGCTGTACTGCGTCTACGTCGCGGTCGGCCAGAAGCGTTCGACCGTTGCGCAATTCGTGAAGGTGCTCGAAGAGCAGGGCGCGCTGGAATATTCGATCGTGGTGGCGGCCACCGCGTCCGATCCGGCCCCGATGCAGTACCTTGCGCCGTTCACCGGCTGCACCATGGGCGAGTACTTCCGCGACAACGGCATGCATGCCGTGATCATCTATGACGACTTGTCCAAGCAGGCCGTCGCCTACCGTCAGATGTCGCTCTTGCTGCGCCGCCCGCCGGGCCGCGAAGCCTATCCGGGCGACGTGTTCTACCTGCACTCCCGCCTGCTCGAGCGTGCGGCGAAGCTCAACAAGGATCATGGCTCGGGCTCGCTGACCGCGCTGCCGGTGATCGAAACCCAGGCCAACGACGTGTCGGCCTACATTCCGACCAACGTGATTTCGATCACCGACGGCCAGATCTTCCTTGAAACGGATCTGTTCTTCCAGGGCATCCGTCCCGCGGTGAACGTCGGTCTGTCGGTGTCGCGCGTCGGTTCGTCGGCGCAGACCAAGGCGACGAAGAAGGTCGCCGGCAAGATCAAGGGCGAGCTCGCGCAGTACCGCGAAATGGCGGCGTTCGCGCAGTTCGGCTCTGACCTCGACGCGTCGACGCAGCGCCTCTTGAACCGCGGCTCGCGCCTGACCGAACTCCTGAAGCAGCCGCAGTTCTCGCCGCTGAAGATGGAAGAGCAGGTCTGCGTGATCTGGGCCGGCACCAACGGCTATCTCGATCCGCTCCCGCTCAACAAGGTGAAGGCGTTCGAGGAAGGCCTGTTGTCGCTGCTGCGCGGCAAGAACGCCGACATCCTCAACGCGATTCGCGACAGCCGGGACCTCTCCGACGACACCGCTGCCAAGCTGAAGTCGGTGGTCGAAGGCTTCGCCAAGAGCTTTGCCTAAGAAGGCGTTCGCATAAATCGGGGTACCGCCCGGCCTCGCGGCCGGGCGCGACGAACAGAGAGGCTTGCGGTCTGACCCTTCCGGTCGGATCGCCGGGGTGAACGAAGAATGGCTTCACTTAAAGACATGCGGGTCCGCATCGCCTCGACCAAGGCGACGCAGAAGATCACCAAGGCCATGCAGATGGTCGCAGCCTCGAAGCTGCGCCGCGCGCAGCACGCCGCCGAAGCGGCGCGGCCCTACGCCGACAAGATGGACGCGGTGATCTCCAACATCGCAGCCGCCGCCAACGGCTCGCCCGGCGCGCCGGCGCTGCTCGCTGGCACCGGCAAGGACCAGGTGCATCTGCTGCTGGTGTGCACCGGTGAACGTGGCCTGTCGGGCGCGTTCAACTCGTCGATCGTGCGTCTGGCGCGTGAGCGCGCCTTGTCGCTGATCGCGCAGGGCAAAGAGGTTAAATTCTTCTGCGTCGGCCGCAAGGGCTACGAGCAGCTTCGCCGCCAGTTCGAGAAGCAGATCGTCGAGCATGTCGATCTGCGCTCGGTGCGCCAGCTCGGCTTCGTCAACGCCGAAGACATCGCCCAGAAAGTGCTGGCGCGGTTCGAGGCCGGTGAATTCGACGTCTGCACGCTGTTCTACTCGCGCTTCAAGTCGGTGATCGCGCAGGTCCCGACCGCGCAGCAGATCATCCCGCTGGAAGTCGCGGAGCCCGCGGCCAATGCCGCTGCCGCGACGTCCTATGAATACGAGCCGGAAGAGGACGAGATCCTCGCCCGCCTGCTGCCGCGCAACCTCGCGGTGCAGATCTTCCGCGCGCTCTTGGAAAACAACGCCTCGTTCTACGGCGCCCAGATGAGCGCGATGGACAATGCGACACGCAACGCCGGCGAAATGATCCGCAAGCAGACGCTGATCTACAACCGTACCCGCCAGGCCATGATCACGAAGGAGCTGATCGAAATCATCTCCGGCGCCGAGGCGGTCTAACCGAAGGGAGCGCGACATGGCTTACGTCACATCGGCTACCACCAAGGGCGGTCGCAACGGCCGCGCGATGCTCGACAATGGCGGGCTCGCGCTCGCCATGGCGCTGCCGAAGGAGTTGGGCGGCGCCGGCGACGGCCACAATCCCGAGCAACTGTTCGCGCTCGGCTATTCGGCCTGCTTCGGCCAGGCGATCCTCGTCGTCGCCAAGAAGCACGGCATCGACGGCCAGGCCGCCAAGGTCACGGCCGACATCACGCTCAACACCGACGGCGGCTTTTCGCTCGCGGTCGAGTTGAAGGTTTCGGTTCCTGGCGCCGACAAGGCCAAGGTCCAGGCGCTGGTCGAAGAAGCTCACACGGTGTGCCCGTATTCCAAGGCCACCAAAGGCAACATCCCGGTCAAGCTGACCGTGGTCTAAAATTTCGGATCGAAGGAGATAGAGTCCATGGCTACAGCAGCCACCCAGATCGGTCGCGTTACCCAAGTCACGGGCGCCGTGGTCGACGTGCAGTTCGAAGGCCACCTGCCGGCGATCCTCAATTCGCTCGAGACCCAGAACGCTGGCAATCGCCTTGTGCTCGAGGTCGCGCAGCATCTCGGCGAATCCACCGTGCGCACCATCGCGATGGACACCACCGAGGGTCTGGTCCGCGGCCAGGAAGTGACCGACACCGGCGCACCGATCCGGGTGCCGGTCGGTGAAGGCACGCTCGGCCGCATCATCAACGTCGTCGGCGAGCCGATCGACGAAGCCGGCCCGATCAAGTCCGAAGGCCTGCGCGCCATCCACCAGGAGGCGCCGAGCTATACCGACCAGTCGACGGAAGCGGAAATTCTTGTCACCGGCATCAAGGTCGTCGACCTGCTCGCGCCCTACGCCAAGGGCGGCAAGATCGGCCTGTTCGGCGGTGCCGGCGTCGGCAAGACCGTGCTCATTCAGGAACTGATCAACAACGTCGCGAAGGCGCACGGTGGTTATTCCGTGTTCGCCGGCGTCGGCGAGCGTACCCGCGAGGGCAACGACCTCTATCACGAGTTCATCGAATCGAAGGTCAACGCCGATCCGCACAATCCGGATCCGAGCGTGAAGTCGAAGTGTGCGCTGGTGTTCGGCCAGATGAACGAGCCGCCGGGCGCCCGCGCCCGCGTCGGTCTGACCGGCCTCACCGTCGCCGAGCACTTCCGCGACCAGGGCCAGGACGTGCTGTTCTTCGTCGACAACATCTTCCGCTTCACGCAAGCCGGCTCAGAAGTGTCGGCGCTGCTCGGTCGTATTCCTTCGGCCGTGGGTTATCAGCCGACGCTCGCGACCGACATGGGCGCGCTGCAGGAGCGCATCACCACCACGCAGAAGGGCTCGATCACCTCGGTGCAGGCGATCTACGTGCCGGCCGACGACTTGACCGACCCGGCGCCCGCGACCTCGTTCGCGCACTTGGACGCGACGACCGTGCTGTCGCGCGCGATTTCGGAAAAGGGCATCTATCCGGCGGTGGACCCTCTCGACTCGACCTCGCGCATGCTGTCGCCGCTCGTCGTCGGTGAGGAGCACTACAACACCGCGCGCCTGGTCCAGCAGATCCTGCAGCGCTACAAGTCGCTGCAGGACATTATCGCCATTCTCGGCATGGACGAACTGTCGGAAGAGGACAAGCTCACGGTTGCCCGCGCCCGCAAGGTCGAGCGCTTCCTGTCGCAGCCGTTCCACGTCGCCGAAGTGTTCACCGGTTCGCCGGGCAAGTTCGTCGACCTCGCCGACACCATCAAGGGCTTCCGCGATCTCTGCGAAGGCAAGTACGATCACCTGCCGGAAGCGGCCTTCTACATGGTCGGCACCATCGAAGAAGCCGTTGAGAAGGGCAAGAAGCTCGCCGCCGAAGCGGCCTAAGACGGGCGAATGGCGAACAGGGAGTAGCGACCAGCTGCTCCCGGCTTCGCCACTCGCTATTCGCCACTCCCCATTCGCCACTCCCCATTCGCAGGTTTTCCTTCACAGGTTTTCCATGGCTACCTTCCACTTCAATCTCGTCTCTCCCGAAAAGCTCGCCTTCTCCGGCGAGGTTGATCAGGTCGACGTTCCCGGCGTGGAAGGCGATTTCGGCGTGCTCGCCGGACATGCCCCGGTCGTGGCTGCGGTTCGTCCGGGCATCCTGACGATCATCAACGCCGGCAAGCGCGAGAAGGTGATCGTGCTCGGCGGTCTCGCCGAGATGTCGGAGAAGGGCCTCACGGTGCTCGCCGACGTCGCGACGGCGATCGCCGACCTCGACCGCGCGAAGTTCGCCGAGACCATCAAGGAGATGGAAGAGAAGCTCGCCGAGAAGGAGGGCTCCGAGCTCGACCATGCGATCGAGCGGCTCGATCACTTCAAGGGCATCCAGCAAGAGCTCAACACGACGGCGATGCACTGAGCATGATTCGGTAAAGCGGGCGCCGGCTTTCCGGAAAGATCGTGCTCAGCCAGAATTAGCCCGGCGTCAGCCTCGCCATAGCCCTCGAAAATCTGAACGAACTCAGCGCTCGCCACACCCTGGCGGGCGCTTGATGCTTGTTGCACCCGCAAGTTTCTGGCGGCATTCTGCTCTGGCATATCGTGGTTCCGGGGCTGGCACTCATGAAACGCAAGATCGCGGCGATATTCGCGGCCGATATTGCCGGCTACAGCCGACTGGTTGCCGAGGACGAGGAGGAGACGCTGCGGCGGCTCGCGTCCTATCGGCAGGTGACCGACGACTTCATCGCCAAATGCGGCGGCCGCATCTTCAACACCGCGGGCGACGCCGTGCTTGCCGAATTCCCGAGCGCGGTCGAGGCGGTGCGGTGCGCGATCGATATCCAGGAAAGCCTGCGCACGCGCAACATGGCCTATCCGCCGAGCCGGCAGATGGCGTTCCGCATCGGCATCACCATCGGCGACGTGGTCGAGCGCGACGGTGATCTGCTCGGCGACGGCGTCAACATCGCCGCGCGGCTCGAGGGACTTGCCGAGGTCGGCGGCATCTGCGTGTCGCGCGCGGTGCACGAGCAGGTCGTCAACAAATTGTCGGTGCAGTTCGCCGACATCGGTGCGCAGGAAGTGAAGAACATTCCGACCCCCGTGCATGCCTACATGGTGGCGATGCGGCGCGAGGACGGCACCTACGCGACCCCGCAGGTCAAGAAGCAGGCCAAGTCAGCCGCGGCCGGCCCGCCGAGCTGGATGTGGCCGGTGGCAGCGACCGTGGTTCTGCTGGTTGCGATCGGCGTCGGCGGTTTCCTCTATTTCACCAAGCTCGAGACGACGGCGGCCAAGCCGTCCGCGGTTGCGAGCAATGCAGCGAGCCCGGCTGCGGCGCCATCCGCGTCGCCGACCACATCGACACCGTCGACAATGGCATCGCCGGCGCCGGCTCCCTCCGTTGCAGCCGCGCCGCCGCCACCGCCGTCGATCCCGTCAGGCGAGAAGTTCGTCGCCGACAATGTGCCTTTCGTCGGCGAACGCACCCGCGGCATCCTCGCCAATGAATATGCCGGCGCTGGTGACTCCAAGGCTGTCGCCATCAACATCAACGGCGTCATTGGTTGGATCGCCGGGCAACCGAGCGAGGAGGCGGCCAAGACGGCGGCGCTCGAGCAATGCCAGAAGCGTGCCGACAATGCGGGCACAACGCGCAAATGCGAGCTCTACGCGGTCGGCAACGCCGTCGTGTACGCCCATGGCAATCCACCGCTGCCGCCGCTGCCCTGGGTCAAGCGCGACTCGCTGGTCGACAAGCCGTTCGCGGCCAAGGAAGTGCCGCTGCTGCGCGACCAGAGCAAGACCCGGCTGGAGAACATGTTCACTCCGGCACGGAAGACCAAAACAATTGCCATCGGCCCGGGCGGCCAGTTCTTCTTCAATTCCGGCATGGAGACGCTGGAGGAATCGGCGCGGCGAAACCTGCAGGGTTGCGCCGCGGTTGCCGGAGTTCCCTGCATGATCGTCGCGGTTGACGACGTCTTCGTGGTGCCGGTTCCGACGATGCTCCGCGCCATCGGATTCTTCAAAGCCTCGGACAGCGCGGTCATTACGCCGAGCGAGCGAAGCGACGTTGCGCAGAAGCTTGCCAATGCCACGATGGGTTGGAATGCGGTTGCCGTAGGCACGCAGGGGCGGCCCGGACTGGCCTTGAAAGCCGCCAACGAACAGGCCGCGGTCAATGCGGCGCTCGGCGATTGCGTCAAGCGCGACAGCGACTGCCACGTGATCGCAATCGGTCCGTTCGCGGTCGGGCCGAACTAGGCATTTGGATAGCTTGGAATTGACGACGTGATCACTTTTTCCACCGACGACCTTCGTCCGCAGGACCGCTTCGACCATTGGTGCGAGGTGCGCGGCAAGACCCTGTTCGGCGTCACCATCGAGCTGGAGCGCAACAAGCGCGCGGACTTCGACGGCCGATTTTCGGCAACAGCGGTCGGCGACGCGGTGTTGGCGGAGATGAAGGCGTCGTCCTATCGCGTCAGCCGCACCACGGCCGACATCGCGCGCGTTCCGAGCAACAGCATGCATCTCGCATGGCAGGTGCGCGGCCCCGGCCACATGAATATCGGCCGCGATCGTATCCAGTTCGTGCGCGAGGGCGACCTGGTGTTCGGCTCCACCAACCTCCCGTTCGCCTCGACGCCCGAGCGCGCCGACGGCTTTCACTTCTTCAGTCTGAAGATTCCGGTCAGCAACGATCTCGTGCTCGGCGCGCGGATCGACGACGTTGCGCCGGTGGCGCTGCCGCGCGACGGCGGTTTGACGCGGCTTGTCGGCGCCATGTTCCGCGCAATGACGCGGCAACCCGAGCAGGCCGGACAGTTCGCCGGCGATGTCACGCATATGGTGCGTCTGGCGCTGCTCGCGCGCGGACGCCTGCGACCGCGTCAGCACGAGGTCCGTGCGGCCATGCGCGCAGGTTTCCTCCATGCGGCGAGCGAGATCGTCGCCCGCGATCTGCATCGCCCTGAGCTCTCTCCGAGCGCAGTCGCCGCCGAGCTCGGCATTTCGCTCCGGCAACTGCATATGCTGTACGAGCCGACCGGGCTTTCGTTCGCGCGGACACTGACGGCGGCGCGGCTGGCGCGGGTGCGGCGGATGCTCCGCGCCACGCCACAGCGCGCGATCGATGAAGTCGCATTCGCGTGCGGCTTTGACAGTATCGCGACCTTCTATCGCGTATTTCGTACGGCCTACGGAATGACGCCGGGCGATGCCAGGCTCGTTCCTGCCGTGAATTAGAGCACGATGAGATTAGGTCGATTTGGCGCCGCGAAGACGCTGCACTCCCTCTCCCGCTTGCTTGCGGGGGAGGGCTGGGGTGGGGGCTCTCTCCACGAATCGTACTGTGGAGAGAGCCCCCACCCGACGCGCTCCGGACGACGCTTCGCGTCGCTCGGCGCGCGTCGACCTCCCCCGCAAGCGGGAGAGGTGAAGCGAGTCCGCGGACAGTCGGTTCATCAAGCTCTAGTCTAGCTCGCGAATTGCGCAAACCGCGTTGCGACCGCGCGATAGACGTCGCGGCGGAACGGCACCACGAGGTCGGCGACCCGGTCGAGCCGCTCCCAGCGCCATTGATCGAATTCGGCGGGCTGGCCGTTGCGCGGCGTCAGCGGGTCGATCTCGTCGTCACGCCCGGTGAAGCGAAGCGCGAACCATTTTTGCCGCTGCCCGCGGAATTTCGCCAGCCGGTGCGACGGCGGTCCGTCATAGGGCGGAAATTCGTAGGTCATCCAGTCGGTCTCGGCGAGGTAGTCGGCGCTGACGGCGCCGGTCTCCTCCCAGAGCTCGCGCATGACAGCCTGGCGCGGATCCTCGCCCGCGTCGATGCCGCCCTGCGGCATCTGCCATTCGAGACCGGGCAGGACGATCTCCGGTCCATCGTCCTTGAAACGATGGCCAATCAGCACGCGTCCGTCGGCGTTGAACAGCGCGATGCCCACGTTCGGGCGATAGGGTTTGCTTGTCGGCATGGCAGTGGTCGCGCGTCGCTATTCGGTCGCCAGCGGCGCGAATTCCTTCACGACGCGCTCATAGACCGGGCGTTTGAACGGCACGATCAGACCGGGGAGGTTCTTCATCGGCTCCCAGCGCCAGGTGACGAACTCGGCCTTGTGTCCGCCTCCGCCGGGATTGGCGACGTTGATCTCGTTGTCCTTGCCGGTGAAGCGCAACGCGAACCACTTTTGCCGCTGGCCGCGATAGCGGCCCTTCCAGGCGCGACCGGCGACGGTGCGGGGGATATCATAGATCAGCCAGTCGGCGACCTCGCCGAGCTTCTCCACCGATCTGACGCTGGTCTCTTCGTAGAGCTCGCGCTTGGCGGCCTGAAACGTGTCCTCGCCGGGATCGACGCCGCCCTGCGGCATTTGCCACACATGGCTCTCGTCGACATGCTCAATGCCGCCGGCGCGGCGCCCGATGAAGACCAGTCCGGCCGCGTTGAGCAGCATGATGCCAACGCAGGTCCGATAGGGCAGGTCCTCGTAACGTGCCATGCCGTCGCTACCTCACACACCTTCTAAGCTGCCGACTCGGCCCAGCGGGGATGGAGTCGCGCCAACAGATTGATCTTTAGCCCGATTTTGATTTCAGCATCGCCGTTGTCAATGGCACAAGCATGATGCCGTGGGAGTCCAGCGTCTTGATCCAGGCCGAGAGCCGCTCGATCGAGACCGGCAGCGCCGAGGCGACGCCCACGGCCGTGCCGCGTTCCTTGGCAAGCGTCTCCAGTTTCACCAGCGTGCGGTCGATTTCGGCCGATGTCGGCACCGCATCGATGGTGAAATCGGCCTTGGCAAACGGCATCGCCTGCCCCGCGGCGAGGGACGAGGCGACGCTGCGCGGGGTGGAACCATCGTCGAAAAAGCCGAGGCCTCGCTTGGCCGCCTCGCGGACGATCGGCTGCATCACCGGGTCGGTGGCGACGAAGCGGGCGCCCATGAAGTTGGCGATGCCCGCATAGCCCTGCAAACGGCTAAGGTGCCAATAGAAGCGGTCGAGATTTTGCTCCCCGCTCAGCGACGTCAGCAGGGTCTGCGGCCCCGGGTCGTTGTCGGGATAATCGAACGGTTCCATCGGGATCTGCAGCAGGATCTCGTGGCGCTGCGCGCGGGCGCGTTCGGCGAGCTTTCCGGGGTCGGCGCCATAGGGCGTGAATGCCAACGTTACGGCGGACGGCAGCTTCATGATCGCATCGGCGGTCTTTGCCGCGCCGACGCCGAGGCCCCCCACCACGATCGCGACAACGGGCATCCTGGCGGCCTTGGCGCGGTCCGCCTCGGCAGCATAGACCGTGAACGGCTTCAGGCCGTCAGCGACCACCGGGATCATGCCGTAGCGGGTCTTTTCAAGCAGACGCTGGTCGACGCCGGTCATCATGGGGGCGGGGGTGTCCCCATCGGACTTGTCGGCGGCATCGCCCGCGCCGATCACCACGTCCTGGCGCTTGCCGCTGGAGCCGTCGATGATGGTGACGGTCTTGGCATCGCCAGCGGTGGCCGGCGACTTGGATGCGGCCTTGGCGGCCGGTTCGGCATGGCCGGGCGGGGTCTGCTTCTCGGCCGGCGCTGATGTCTCCACCTTGCGGAGCGCGATGTGGGCGATCGGCTCGCCGCCAAGCGGATTGTCGTTGAACAGGGCAATCCCGCCGAAGGTGACCAGGATCAGGCCGAGCAGCACCGCGAGCGCCTGCATCGCCGTGAACGGCAGGCGGAAGCGGCGCGTCTTGCCCCCCGTCCCCTGCCCGAGCGGCGTGCTCAGTTCGTCGGCCGCCTCTGCCATCATCCTCCCCGAATCAACAGTGCGAACGATAGCACGGCGCGGCGCGTTCCCACCCGCGCCGGCGGCCCGTCAAAGCACGGTTAGAGGGGAGATGTCTTACCCCACAAGCAAAAAGGGCGGCCCGGAGGCCGCCCTTCTCGTCAAACTGATATTGCGGGTCAGTTGGCGGCCTTGTTGGCCGGCTTGTCGACCGCGGCCTTGTCGCCGGTTGAGCCGGGCGTCGGCGCCGAGCTGGCGGTCGACTTGATGCCGTGCAGGAGGTCGTCGGCCATCTTCAGCGCCTTGTCGTCCTTGGCATCCGGCGGCACGTAGGACTGCGAGCCGGTCTTCTCGTCGCCGTCGTTCTTCAGATGGCCGCGGAGCGAAGCTTCGCCCTTGGTGTCGGTGCGCGCCTTCAGCTCGTCCGGCACGTCCTGCAGCACCTCGATGTCGGGCACGATGCCCTTGGCCTGGATCGACTTGCCCGACGGGGTGTAGTAGCGCGCCGTGGTCAGGCGCAGCGCGCCGTTGCCCGAGCCGAGCGGGATGATGGTCTGCACCGAGCCCTTGCCGAACGAGCGGGTGCCGACCAGCGTCGCACGCTTGTGGTCCTGCAGCGCGCCGGCGACGATTTCGGAGGCCGAGGCGGAGCCACCGTTGATCAGCACGATGACCGGCTTGCCCTTGGTCAGGTCGCCCGGATGGGCGGCGCGGCGCTGGGTTTCCTCGGCGTTGCGGCCGCGGGTCGAGACGATCTCGCCGCGCTCGAGGAACGCATCCGACACGGTGACCGCCTCTTCGAGCAGGCCGCCCGGGTTGTTGCGCAGGTCGATGATGTAGCCCTTCAACTTGTCACCGATCTGGCTCGAGAGATTGGCGATCTCCTTCTTCAGGCCTTCGGTGGTCTGCTCGTTGAAGGTGGTGATGCGGATATAGGCGATGTCGTCAGCCTCGACGCGGGCGCGCACCGAGCGGACGCGGATGTTGTCGCGCACCAGCGTGACGTCGATCGGATTGTCCTGGCCCTTGCGGATGATCTTGAGCCGGATCTTCGTGTTCACCGGACCGCGCATCTTCTCGACGGCCTGGTTGAGGGTGAGGCCCTGCACCGCTTCGTCGTCGAGCGTGGTGATGATGTCGTTGGCCATGATGCCGGCCTTCGAGGCCGGGGTATCGTCGATCGGCGAGACGACCTTGATCAGTCCGTCTTCCATCGTGACTTCGATGCCGAGACCGCCGAACTCGCCGCGGGTCTGCACCTGCATGTCACGGAAGCTCTTGGCATCCATGTAGCTCGAGTGCGGATCGAGGCCGGACAGCATGCCGGAGATCGCGGATTCCACCAGCTTGCTGTCGTCGGGCTTCTCGACATAGTCGCTGCGCACGCGCTCGAACACGTCGCCGAACAGATTGAGCTGGCGATAGGTGTCAGAGGTCGCGGCGCGCGCGCTCGATCCCATCAGCACAGCGCGGGGCTGGGTGACGAAGAGCGTCAATGCCGCGCCGGCAGCGGCGCTGAGAAGGATTACAGAAGTCTTGCGCATCATCCGCGAACCTTTTCGCCTTCATTTGCGGCCCACCATGGACCTGGATCGATTGGAGTGCCGTCCTTACGGAACTCAACATAGAGCACGGGCTGGCTCGCATTGGTTGCGAGAATGGATGCGACTTGGGATGTCGACCCCATCGTCGCGACCGGCTCCCCCGTAAGTACAAACTGGCCGATGTTTACCGAAATGCGCTCCATCCCGGCGATCAGGACATGATACCCGCCCCCGGCATTGAGGATCAAGAGTTGTCCGTAGGAGCGGAAGGGGCCAGCGTAAACAACCCAGCCGTCACACGGGGTTGTGACCTGAGCCCCCGCCTTGGCTGCCAAAGAAATGCCTTTTTGTACGCCGCCTGCGCCGTCGGAACCGCCAAAATCGCGAATCTTGGTGCCATTGACGGGGTACGAGAACAGGCCCTTGGCCGAGGCGAAGGCGACCGCCGGGCTGAGCCGGGCCGGGTCCTTGAACGCCCCCAGATTGGGCTTGCCGTTCGGAGCAGCCGGCGCGCCCTGGAGGTTGGCGGTGGCGGCCGCCTTGGCGGCGCTCTTCAGGTCCTGCTCCATCTTGGCGATCAGGCCCTGCAGGCTGTCCACCTGCTTCGACAGCGCAATGGCGCGGGCACCTTCCGCCTCCATGTCCTTTTCGGCGGCGCTCTGTTGCCGCTGCCGTTCGTCGACCAGGGCCGCGAGCCGGGTCTGGTCCTCTCTCAACTTGTCGCGATCGCGTGCCAGCGCGTCGCGCTCGGTCGAAATCGTCTTGCGCAGCTCGACCAGTTCGCCGAGATCGGTGACGAGCCGCTCGGCGCGGCCGCGCAATTCCGGCACTACTGCGCCGAGCAGCATCGCGGTGCGCAGCGACTGCAGCGCATCCTCGGGCCGCACCAAAAGCGCCGGCGGCGTGCGCCGGCCTGCGCGCTGGAGCGCGGCGAGCACTTCGACGATCTCGGCGCGGCGCGAATCCAGCGACGACCGGATCTCGCGCTCGCGGCCGTCGAGCGGCTGTAGCCGCGCTTCGGCGGCACCGATCCGCGTTTCGACGCTGCGCACCTGGCCCGCGATATCGATGATCTGCTGATTGAGCTTGCTGCGGTCCTGGCCGATCGCCGCGATGTCGGCCTTCAGCTTTTCCTGCAACTCGGTTGCCTTGCGCTGCTGCTCGCGCGCAGCCTCGAGCTCCTGCTCGCGCTGCTTGATGGCGTCGGGCGACGTTGCGGCGGCCTGTTGCGCCGGCGGCGCGGCTTGCGCGTACGCTGGCGTCAACGGCGTCGCTGCGAGCAGGCCGATCGAGAACGCTGCGAGCCGTCGGCGACGGACGACGTCGAGTCGCGAAGCAATGTCCCGATTGTGCTGCATCCAGTTTATATCAGTGTTCGTCGGTTCGCCGCCAAGTTCAGGCGCGGTGATAGGGGTGGCCGGCAAGAATGGTCGCGGCCCGATATATCTGTTCCAGAAGCATGACGCGGACCATTTGATGCGGCCAGGTCGCCGAGCCGAACGCAATGCGCAGTTTAGCCGTGCGCTGCAATTCAGGCGAAAGTCCGTCCGCACCGCCGATCACGAAGACAGTATTTGCTACTCCCTCGTCGCGCCAGCGGCCGAGCTGCTGGGCGAAGCTTGTGCTGTCGACACTCTTGCCACGCTCGTCGAGCGCCACGAGCACATATTCCTTCGGGATCAACGCCGAGATCGCGTGCGCCTCTTCGGCGATTCGCGCAGCCGCATCGCGCGCGCGGCTTTCCGCAATTTCATGGATGTCGAGGCCGCGAAAGCCGAGCTTGCGGCCGATATCGTCGAAGCGCGCGCGATAGCGCTCGGCAAGCTCCCGTTCCGGACCTTGCTTCAGGCGGCCGATGCAGATCACGACAAGTCGCATCAACGCAGATTAACTGCGCCGCAGCCGATTCGCATCGGCTTCGAACCCCCCTTAGACCGCCGCGACCGCCGAGTTCTGAGCCCACAACCGCTCGAGATTGTAGAACTCGCGCACCTCGGGTCTGAACACGTGCACGATCACGTCGCCGGAATCGATCAGCACCCAGTCGCAGTTGGACATACCTTCGACGTGGACGCCTTTGACCCCGTTTTCCTTCAGGCCCTTCGTGACATTTTCCGCGATCGCGCCGACGTGCCGGTTGGCCCGGCCCGAGGTGATGATCATGTAGTCGGAATATGCCGATTTGCCGCGAAGGTCGATTGTGACCGTTTCTTCCGCCTTCATGTCGTCGAGGCGGGAGAGGATCATATTCAGCGTCTTGTCGGCGTCGGGTTGCGCCTTCAAGGCCGCGGTTTTCGTCGATGTTTTACGCGCAGTCTTGGGAACCTTGGGTAAAACAGACTTTGACAATACAGATGTGGCCAGGGACCATTCCTTTCACTGTATCGCGAGGGCCGAATCCTCGGCGCCCGCCGACCATACTACGCATGTGGGGTTAATGGTTTCAATATTCCAGTAACCCTTTTTGCACTTCACGCCGTCCTCCAGCTCCCGTCCGGGTTCCGAAGGCCGGTCGAAGACAGATTGGATTTCATCCCGGTGAGGAAAACCCAAGCCGGTGCGCGCTGGTCGGCGAGGCGAGTCGCCTGATTTTCGGGCATGCGGTAGCGCGCAAGCGCCTGTGCCGCCGGTGCGGCGAGGGCGCGGAAACTCTGCGGCGGTCGGTCGATCACGGCAATCGGCACATCCGAGGCGATGCGCCGCCAATCCTTCCAGCGATGGAACTGCGCGAGGTTGTCAGCGCCCATGATCCAGACAAAGTGCACACCGGAGACGCGGCGGCGCAAGTGGATGATCGTGTCGACAGTGTAGCTGACACCAATGACAGCTTCGAGACAACTGATGTCGATGCGGGGATCGTCCGCCACCCGCCGCGCGGCCTCGGCGCGCTCGGCGAGCGCATGCAGGCTGTCGTGATTTTTCAACGGATTGCCCGGCGTCAGCAGCCACCAGACACGGTCAAGCTGCAGCCGCTTGATCGCGAACTGGCTGATGGCGCGGTGCGCCGCGTGCGGCGGATTGAACGAGCCGCCGAGCAGTCCGACGCGCATGCCGTTGGTGTAGAACGGAAGCGCTCGGGCGGTTGGTTGCTGCGCGGTCGAAGCTTGCTGCAATGGCTCTACCGCGCGCGTCGGGGGAGGATCACGGCCGCGTCTGTCCGGTGCCGTGGACGCGATATTTGAAGCTCGTCAGCTGCTCGGCACCGACCGGGCCGCGGGCGTGGAATTTGCCGGTCGCGATCCCGATCTCGGCGCCGAAGCCGAACTCGCCGCCGTCGGCGAACTGCGTCGATGCGTTGTGCAGCACGATCGCGGAGTCGACTTCACTCAGGAACTTCTCCGCGGCCCTAACATCCTCGGCCACGATCGAATCGGTGTGATGCGAGCCGTGATCGTGGATATGCGCGATCGCCGCATCGACGCCGTCGACGACGCGTGCGGCGATGATGGCATCGAGATATTCGGTGTCCCAATCATCCTCGGCTGCCGGCTTCACGCGCGCATCGACCTTTTGCACGGCATCGTCGCCGCGCACCTCGCAGCCGGCGTCGAGCAGCATCTCGACCAGCGGCTTCAGGCTCGTCGCAGCGCTGGCGCGATCGACCAGCAGGGTCTCGGCCGCGCCGCAGACGCCGGTGCGGCGCATCTTGGCATTCAGCACGATGGACTTCGCCATGTCGAGATTGGCGGATCGATCGACGTAGACGTGGTTGACGCCTTCGAGATGCGCGAACACGGGCACGCGCGCTTCTGTCTCGACGCGCGCGACGAGGCTCTTGCCT
This sequence comes from Bradyrhizobium erythrophlei, assembly GCF_042430365.1. Classification (GTDB taxonomy): domain Bacteria; phylum Pseudomonadota; class Alphaproteobacteria; order Rhizobiales; family Xanthobacteraceae; genus Bradyrhizobium; species Bradyrhizobium erythrophlei. The sequence continues at coordinate 50,947 of NZ_JBHMET010000254.1, read as the reverse complement.
CCGCGCGGGACGATGACGTCGATGCCGCCATTGAGGCCCGACAGCATCAATCCGACCGCCGCGCGGTCGCGCGTCGGCACCAGCGTGATCGCGGCCTCGGGCAGGCCGGCCTCGCGCAGGCCCTGCACCAGGCATTCATGGATCGCACGGCAGGAGCGGAAGCTGTCGGAGCCGCCGCGCAGGATCACCGCGTTGCCCGACTTCAGGCACAGCACGCCGGCGTCGGCCGCGACGTTGGGGCGGCTCTCGAAGATCACGCCGATCACACCGAGCGGCACGCGCACGCGCTCGATCGTCATGCCGTTCGGCCGCTGCCAGCTCTCGGTGACGGCGCCGACCGGATCGGGAATCTCGCGCACGGTGGCGACGCCGTCGGCCATACCGTCGATGCGCGCCTGCGTCAGCGTCAGGCGGTCAAGGAACGCCGCGGTCGTGCCGCCGGCACGCGCCTCCGCGACATCCTCGGCGTTGGCCGCCAGGATCGCCGGCGCATGTTCGCGGATCGCGCGTTCGATCGCCGCCAGCGCACGGTTCTTCTGCTCCGGCGGCGCCAGCGCCAGCACGCGCGCCGCGGCGCGCGCCTTGGTGGCGAGGTCGGTCATCAGGGCGGTGAGATCGGCGTTGCCGTCGATCGCCTTCAGCGCGGTCATGGACGTCCCAGCTTTTGTTTGAGCATGATCTTCTCGGAAAACCGGTTTCCACTTTTCCGGATCATGCTCCTAAGGCCATGTTCTAGCATGGCAATTGAGGGGTGGCGAGGCGCGGAGCCGGCATGGCAGGTGGGCGGTAGGCCGTCCCGCGGTCGGCCAATGGCCTATTTGGCCGGAATGGTACCGGCCGGGCCCACAACTAGGTCGTCGCGATGGATCATCTCGGCGCGGCCGCTGATGCCCAGAATGGCCATCACGTCGGGCGAGGAGCGGCCCTTGATCTTCTCGGCGTCCTCGGCGTCGTAGGCAACGAGGCCACGGCCGATCTCATGGGTGTCAGGGCCGCGCACCACCACGGCATCACCGCGGGCGAACTGGCCGTCGACCCTAATGACACCGGCCGGCAGCAGGCTCTTTCCGGCGCGCAGCGCGTTCACCGCGCCGGCGTCGATAGTCAGCGTGCCCTTCGGCTCGAGCGAGCCTGCGATCCAGCGCTTGCGCGCGGTGACCGGGTTGGCCGGCGTCAGGAACCAGGTGCAGCGGCCGCCGTCGGCGATCGCCTGCAACGGATGCTCGATCTTGCCGGAGGCGATCAGCATATGCGTGCCCGCGGTGGTCGCGATCTTCGCGGCCTCGATCTTGGTGTACATGCCGCCGCGCGACAGCTCGGATTCGGCTGCGCCCGCCATCGCCTCGATCTCCGAGGTCACGCTCTCGACGATAGGGATCAGTTTCGCATCGGGGTTGGCGGACGGCGGCGCGGTGTAAAGGCCGTCGATGTCGGACAGCAGGACCAGAAGGTCAGCGCTCGCCATGGTGGCGACGCGGGCGGCAAGCCGATCATTGTCGCCGTAGCGGATCTCGTTGGTGGCGACCGTGTCGTTCTCGTTGATGACGGGCACCACGCGCCAGTCCAAGAGCTTTGCGATGGTCGAGCGCGCGTTGAGGTAGCGGCGGCGCTCCTCGGTGTCCTGCAGCGTGACGAGGATCTGCCCAGCGCCGATGCCGTGATGGCCGAGCACCTCCGACCAGATTCGCGCCAGCGCGATCTGTCCGACCGCAGCCGCCGCCTGGCTCTCTTCAAGCCTCAGCGCACCACGCGGCAATTTGAGGCGGCTGCGGCCGAGCGCGATCGAGCCCGACGACACCACCATGACCTCGCAGCCGTCCCTGTGCAGCCCGGCGATGTCGTCGACCAGCGCCGCAAGCCACGCCGCGCGCAGCTCGCCGGCCTGCGAATCGACCAACAGCGACGAGCCGACCTTGACGACGATACGGCGAAAATTCTTGAGCGCGGGGCGTTTCATGAGCTGGCTGGATCAAGCGAAGGTCGGAGGAAGCAATACGCGCCACAATGTGGCTTGGGAAGTGCAGGGGTTGTTCAGCCCTGCGGCACCGGCGTCGCCCACGGCTCCGCCAGGCCCTTGGCCTTGTGGGAGACCGGCGCCTCGCCGATCACCTCGACCAGCGCGCGCAACGCCTCCTGCACGCCTTGACCGGTGGCGCCGGAGAGCAACAGCGGGGTCTTCTTCGCCGCCCGCTTCAGCCGGTCCTTCTGCTTCTTCAGTTCGTCCGGCGTGACCGCGTCGATCTTGTTCAGCGCCACGATCTCGATCTTGTCGGCGAGATGGCCCTCATAGGCCTCGAGCTCGGTGCGCACGGTCTTGTAGGCCTTGCCGGCGTGCTCGCAGGTCGCATCGACCAGATGCAGCAGCACGCGGCAGCGCTCGACATGGCCGAGGAAGCGGTCGCCGAGGCCGGCGCCCTCATGCGCGCCCTCGATCAGGCCGGGAATGTCGGCGAGCACGAATTCGCGGCCGCCATAGTCCACCACGCCGAGCTGCGGGTGCAATGTGGTGAAGGGATAGTCGGCGATCTTCGGCCGCGCTGCGCTGACCACCGAGAGGAAGGTCGATTTGCCGGCGTTGGGCAGGCCGACGAGGCCGGCATCGGCGATCAGCTTCAGCCGCAACCAGATCCAGCGCTCTTCGCCCGGCGCGCCCGGATTGGCGTTGCGCGGCGCGCGGTTGGTCGATGATTTGAAATGCGCGTTGCCGAAGCCGCCATTGCCGCCCTTCGCCAGCACGAACTTCTCGCCGAGCTCGGTGAAGTCGTGCAGCAGCGTCTCGCGATCCTCGTCGAACACCTGGGTGCCGACCGGCACCTTCAGCACGACGGACTTGCCGTTGGCGCCATGGCGGTCCTTGCCCATGCCATTGCCGCCCTTCGGCGCCTTGAAGTGCTGCTGGTAGCGGTAGTCGATCAGCGTGTTCAGTCCGTCGACGGATTCGATGATGACGTCGCCGCCGCGGCCGCCATTACCGCCCGAGGGGCCGCCGAACTCGATGAACTTCTCGCGCCGGAACGCGACGCAGCCGTTGCCGCCGTCGCCCGAGCGAATATAGACCTTGGCTTCATCGAGGAATTTCATGATCCGCCCTAGTTAGGCCAGGGGGGGCGATGCGGCAACCCCAGGACGTCGGGACTTTGCCGAGAAGCCTTAATTTTCGGGCCTTTTTGCGGCCCGAGGGGCCCGGATCAGCGGCTAGGCGGGCCGGCGTCGCACCAAGAACTTCTGGGTCCCCTCCAGCACCAGCTCACGGCGCTGGTTGTGCACGGTCGAGCGCAGCGTCACCACGCCGGTGCTGCGGCCGGGCGCGAGCTCGATCACCTCAAGCGCCGGGTAGATGGTGTCGCCGGCGTAGACCGGCTTGAGGAACTTGCAGGACTGCTCGAGGAAGCCGACCAGCGACTCCTCGACGATGTAGGGAAACAGCCCCGCGCCGGGCGCGGTGTGCACCAGCGTCTGGAAGCCATGTGCGAGCAGGTCGGGCATGCCGCGGGCGCGACAATATTCGACGTCGTAGTGGATCGGATGGGTGTCGCCGCTCGCGGTCTGGAATGCGGCGAATACCGCCGAGGTTTGGGTCCGGCTCGGAATCACGAAGCGCTCGCCGAGCACGAAATCCTCGAACCAGCGTTGTGCTTGCACCATGCGATGCTGGGTGGGGTCGAACTCGGTCATCCGGCGTTTCCTGCGTTGCTTTTTGAACGGCTGACCAACCGGTAGCGCAGGCGCCGGACTGCGACAATTGGGGCGATTCGCAACCCTCGGGGTTGTCCTGCGCATCCATGCCGGTAAAACCAGATGGCAAAGAGACACCGCCTGCTCACGCGCGGCGACAACGAGCAACAAACAACAAGCAAGATGAGCCTGTTCGCAAAACTGTCCTCCTACGACGATCGGTCCGCGCGGCTCGCCGGCATCGGGCTGATGCTGCTGTCGATCTTCATGTTCTCGTTCGGCGATGCGATGGGCAAATTCATCGTCGCGACCTATTCGGTCGGGCAGCTGTTGTGGCTACGCGCCTGCGCCGCGCTCATCGTATTGCTGCCGATCGTGTGGCGGCAGCGTGCGGAATTTGTCCATCTCGAGCGGCCATGGCTGCAATTGCTGCGGGTGACGCTGTCGACGCTGGAGGTCGCGGCGTTCTTCCTCGCCACCGTCTATCTGCCGCTTGCTGATGTCATCACCTATTACCTCGCAGGCCCGATCTTCGTCACCGCGCTGTCGGGCATCGTGCTCGGCGAGCATGTCGGCTGGCGGCGCTGGACCGCGATCCTGGTCGGCTTCTGCGGGGCGTTGATTGCGCTCAGGCCGTCAGCGCAGACGTTCAGCTGGCCCGCGATGATCGCGCTTGGCGGGAGCCTGTCGTTTGCCGTGCTGATGCTGATCACCCGCTCGCTACGGTCGACGCCCGACATCGTGCTCGCGACGTCGCAGTTCGGCGGCACGTTCATCCTCGGCGCGGCGCTGTCGCCGTTCGGCTGGGTGACGCCGAGCGCCGGCAGCCTCGTGCTGTTCGCCACCGCCGGTCTGATCTCGGTCGCGGCGCTGCTGTGCGTCAACCGCTCGCTGAAGCTCGCGCCGGCGAGCGTCGTGGTGCCCTACCAATATTCGATGATCGTGTGGGCGGTGATCTTTGGCTTCGTCGTGTTCGGCGACGTGCCGTCCTGGGCCACGATCATCGGCGCCGCGATCATCATCGGCGCCGGCCTCTACATCTTCCTGCGCGAGCAGAAGCTCGGAAGGGAAGAGCCGGTGGTGAATCCGCCGGTGTAAGGCTGTTCGGCAATTCGTCATTGCGAGCCACCCGGTCGGCGCGAAGCGCCGCCGGATGACAGGCTCCGCGAAGCAATCCACGGTGCCGCATGCGGTGAAATGGATTGCTTCGTTCGCTTTGCTCCTCGCAATGAGGCGGACCTATCCGGCGCGCCGTGTCGAATGGCCCCAGTTCTTCAGCGACGACCAGACGCTGCGCGACAGGCGGAAGCAGTCGACCGGGGTCGACGAGCCCAGCGCCTCGAAGCGGTGCAGCTCGACGCCGCTCCACTGGAAGCCGCACTTCTCGAGAATGTTGCGCGACGACGGGTTGGTGACGCGGGCGCCTGAGATCAGCTGGTCGAGGGCGAATTCCTCGAAGAAGTAATCGATTGCCGCGCGCGCGGCCTCGGTGCCAAAACCCTGGCCCCAATGCTCGACGCCGAGCCAATAGCCGAGCTCCGGCGTGGTCTCCTCGCGCCAGTTGATGCCGACCATGCCGATCGGCGTGTGATTGTTCTCGATCAGGAACACGGTCTCGCGCCCGCCCTCGGCCAGCGCCCGCACGAAAGCGATGGCGTCGTCCTGGGTATAGGGATGCGGCAGGCGGCGGGTGTTCTCCGCGATGCGACGATCATTGGCGAGCCGCGCAATTGCTTTTACGTCCGCGAGCGTCGGCTTGCGCAATGTCAGCCGTTCGGTCTCGAGGACGCAAGCTCTCGCCTCGCGCAAGGTCGGGGTTGGAATCTCCTGCAGCATGTCGGGCTCCTGTGATGCGAAAAAACGATACGCAACGCTTGGAACGTTGGGCGTGATCGAAGCCGAACACGCGCAACAAAAAGGGGAGGCCGGTTATCCCGCCTCCCCTGGAGCCCTTTTCGACTCCGCCGGTTCAACAGGACCCGGCGGACTCGGATGTGTCCACCGTCTATTCGGCCGCTTCCGCCATCGGGATAACCGATACGAATGTGCGGCCGTTGGCTTTGGCACGGAACTCGACATGACCCTCGACCTTGGCGAAGAGAGTATGGTCGGTGCCCATGCCTACATTAAGGCCGGGATGCCAGGTGGTGCCGCGCTGACGCGCGATGATGTTACCGGGAATGACGTGCTCGCCGCCGAACGCCTTGATGCCAAGGCGCTTGCCCTTGGAATCACGCCCGTTGCGCGATGAACCGCCTGCTTTTTTGTGAGCCATGGCTCGTCTCCGACTTCGCTCGAATTCCTAGATCAATTCCTTGACGGAATCACTTCAATTCTGGTCACGCTAACGTTTGCAGCGTGACGATCACTTCTTCTCGCTCTTGGCCGCGGCCTTCTTGGCCGGAGCCTTCTTCGCGGCCGGTGCCTTGGCGGACGCCTTCTTCTTGGCCGCCTTCGGCGCTGCGTCCTCGCCCTCGGCGGGAGCTGCGACCTTTTCCTTCTTCGGCCGCGGGCCGACGGTCGGCTTGGCGTTATCGGCGAGGATCTCGGTGATGCGAAGCACCGTGAGCTCGTCGCGATAGCCGCGCTTGCGGCGTGAATTCTTGCGGCGACGCTTCTTGAACGCGATCACCTTGGGGCCGCGCTTGTGCTGCAGCACCTCGGCCGCAACGGACGCGCCTGCCACGGTGGGCGTTCCCAATACCGGCGTGTCACCGCCGAGCACCAGAACTTCGCCAAGCTGCACGATCGTGCCGACGTCGCCGGCGATCTTGCCTATCTCGAGTACATCATTCGGAACGACACGGTACTGCCGGCCGCCGGTCTTGATGACTGCGAACATCGTTTGATTCCTTCGTGTTCGGTCCCGGCCTCGGACGGATCGCCCGGGTCGGCTTTTTGTTCAGTCGCTATGGGTTACGATTTTCGCGCGAAGGGAACGAATTCCCGCATGACTCGCGCAAAAACAAGCGGCGCGAGAAATCCTCGCGCCGGATGGGCGGGACTTATAGCCGCAAACGTCGGGGAGTCAAGGCAAGATAGGGCAAAAACCGGCCATAAATGAAGGATTTGGCGCCATTTTGGTCCCGTCGCCGCCGCCCGCCGCCCCTCCGAGGCATGAAACCAACGGGTTCCGCATCCGTTGTCCCTCGAACCTCCACCCGGGCAGAGGGGCATATGGCCGACGACATTGCAACAACCACGGGCATCGCCCGCCACGGCGCCTCGCGGCTGCCGTCGGTCGATATCGACAGTTTCAACCTCGAGCTCAAGGACGAGGACGGGTTTCTCGGCGACCGCGCCTCCAAGGGCGCGTTCCGCAAGATCCTCGATCACTGGCGCAAGCCCTTGCGCAAATCGGGCGCGGACCCGTTCGGCGACGAACCGTCGGACAAGATCAGCAAGAAGACGCTGGACGCCATGCTGGTCGGCGACGACACCGAGGCCTCTGCCGTCGTGCACAGCGCGATCGAGGAGTTCGCGCAGGAGCTCGCCTATGTGACACGGCGCTTCCTCAAGACCAAGGCCTGGGCGAAGACCGAGCGCATCGTGGTCGGCGGCGGTTTTCGCGAGAGCCGGCTCGGCGAGCTCGCCATCGCGCGCACCGAGATCATCCTGAAATCCGAGGACTTCAAGGTCGACCTGGTGCCGATCCGCTTTCATCCCGACGACGCCGGCCTGATCGGCACGCTGCATCTGGCGCCATCATGGATCTTCGAGGCCCATGACAGCATTCTGGCGGTCGATATCGGCGGCACCAATATCCGTTGCGGCGTGGTCGAGACTCGCTGGAAGAAGGCGCCCGACCTGTCCAAGGCGTCCGTCTGGAAGTCCGAGCTGTGGCGCCATGCCGACGACGAGCCGACGCGCGACGGCGCGGTGAAGCGGCTGGTGAAGATGCTGAAGGACCTGATCGCCGCTACCGAGGCCGAGGGGATGAAGCTCGCGCCGTTCATCGGCATCGCCTGTCCCGGCGTCATCAAGGAAGACGGTGGAATCGAGAAGGGCGCGCAGAACCTGCCGGGCAACTGGGAGAGCAGCACCTTCAACCTCCCGGCGAGTTTGGTCGAAGCTATCCCCGAGATCGGCGGCCACGATACCGCTGTCGTCATGCACAATGACGGTGTGGCCCAGGGGCTCGCGGAGGTCCCCTTCATGCAGGATGTCGAACGTTGGGGCGTGCTGACGATTGGAACCGGGCTCGGCAACGCCCGCTTTACCAATCGCAGGAAAGAGAACGGCAAGGACGAGAAGAAAGCCAAGGACGACGACGAGGCGGAAAAGAGCGAGAAAAAGGCCAGGAAAGCCAAGGCCTGAGGCTATCTCGCGGTTTACAAGCCGGGTTAAGGTTGACCGGTTAGGTTAAGAAACGGTTCGCGTTGCCGTTTCGGTGCCCGTTGCTACCGTGATCCAGTCGCTCCCGCTGGCCGGCGAAGCCGCACTTCCCGGCCAGCATTTTTTAAGCAGCGGCACGGGACCGCCAGTTTTTTTGTCGCGTCTGGCGGTCCCACCCAATTTCTACCTCCAATTGATCCGTTCGAAGAAGCCGGAAATTTCGGAGGCCGCACGATCGGGATCCTCGCGGTGTGGGAAGTGCCCGACATCGGGGAACACCTTGAGGTCGAGATCGGTGAAGGTCTCACCGAGGCGGTCGGTCCAGGCATAGGGAAACAGCGGATCGTGTTCGGCCCAACGGATGCAGGTCGGAGTTGCGATCGGCGGAAGCGCGGGCGCTTCGCCCTGCATCATCTTCACGCGCGCCGCATGCGCCGCCCGATAATGCGCAAAGCCGCCGGCGAGGTTGCCTGCCTTCAGGAAATTGTCGGTGAAGGCCTCGCGCACGTCGTCGAACGCAGCCTTGCGATGCGACCAGTTGCGCAGGAAATGCCCGATATAGAGGCGGCAATTCTCCCGCGTCGCGCCGACCAGCGCCGACGCCATCTCCATCTGATGGAACGACTGGTACCAGATGTGGTTCAGCCGGTCGGGCGTGGCCATCCGCACCCCGATGCCGGGATAGACGAAGTCGAAGAAGAACAGGCCGGCGAGTCGCTCCGGCGCCTTGCGGGCAAGTGGCTGCATCACCGCGCCGCCGACATCGTGGCCGACGATTCCGCACCTTTCGATGCCGAGCGCATCCAACAGCGCCAGCATGTCGTCGGCGTGCTGGTCCGGGCCGTAGGGGCCGTCAGGCTTGTCGCTGTCGCCGAAGCCGCGCAGGTCGGGGGCGACCAGCGTGAAGCGGGAGGCCAAGCGCGTCATCACCGGCTCCCAGGTCCGCCAGAATTCCGGCCAGCCGTGCAGCAGAAGCAGCGGCTTGCCGCCGCCGATCCGCGCAACGTGGAACGCCGCGCCGTTGGCTCGAACCGTCAGATGCTCCATTTGCAGGCTCCTCTTCTTGATTCGATTTGGCGTCCGATCGATCGCAACGCGGCTGCTAGTGCCTTGTTTCCACGCGTGTTCTTCGTGCCGTCCGATTCCGGTCATCGCCTTAGGACGCCATGACGGAAATATTATTGCAGCGCCTTGTCTGGCCCGCCATCCTCGCCTAGAACACGCCCCGACCGCGGGTGACGCAAATCACCTGCGCCACTGGAGAGGTGGCAGAGTGGTTGAATGCACCGCACTCGAAATGCGGCATAGGTGCAAGCCTATCGGGGGTTCGAATCCCTCCCTCTCCGCCACCCGCCTTCGCTAACGCTTCGGCGCGGCATGCCGCGACGGAACGTTTGCGAAGGCGGGTGCCGCGCCAAAGCTGCGCAGCAGCGACGGCGGGCCCCTTCGCTGGGACGCCGATGATCTTTGATCCACAAGTCAAACAGCGTGAGGGCATGACACCGCGTTCTCGCGACACGATTTGTCCGAGCTTTGCATCTTCGGCTGCCCTCCTGAAGTACAGAGGGCGCAGGGAAAGCCGGGTGCCGATTGCACCCATGGGCGGCGCCGATCGCACCCATGGGTCCCGTGCAACAAAAAGCACGGGGGTAGGACCACAGGTGTAACCGGAATCCCGGCTTTCCCTGCGCGATGGTTTTACGGCTTCCTTCGTGCTCTCCCCGGCGAGACCGGGCTTGTTTGTCACCGTCTTCGCAGGACGTTTCGCGTCTTGCGAGGAGACACCTGCCACTGGGGCGTCAGGACCACACGACTTCGCCGTCCGCATTGCGCGCACTCGTCAGTTGCCCGCTTCGCGTCCACCGCATCTCACCGCAACACTCGTGACGATCGCGACGCGCCCCTCAAGCGGGTGAGACGGGCGGATCATTACACTAATTTTCACTTACGATAAACCGAAATATTTTTGACGCGCAGGCTTGCGCCGTCGGGCAAATCAGTGGCATGGGCGCGCCCGTCGGCGCGGCATGCCCCGGTAACCTTAATTTTTCCTTTCGATTGTCGATAAAGTTTTATCGGTTATCCTGACGACAGTTGAGCGGTGTGACGAACCGCACGATGAGAGGCAGCGAAGAGCCGCGTGGCTTGACGACCTCGCCGAAATCGACGGGTGGGCAGAGCGCAGTGCCAGCCACCTTTCGGGCTGTCCGGCGGTTCCCGACAGGGCAAATCAATTCCTGAAGTGCTGTTGATTGCCAGGTTGCTGCGCATATCGCGCAGCACGAAGCTTCTCAATCGGGATGGTCCAGGATGACGTTCGCGCATTGCCTAATCGCGGCCGGTGGCTTGCTGTTGTTGGCCAGCTTCGTCGGATTTGCCTTCAAGAGAAACGCGCTTCATTCGACGGCGCGCATTTAGCAACAGCAGAGATTTGGTTCCGACAGTCTCGCTCATTTGGTTGAGCGAGGCCAACGGGATGGCCGCACCGCCGCGCGGCCTGACAGCCGAGCACCGCGCCTACGACCTGCCCCAAGGCGATGCGTGCTCGGCTGTCGCTATTTGATCAACCGTCACCGTTCGAAACATTGATTGCGTGAAAGCAAGGGCCCCGGCGCGGGACGTCAATCGCTATGCGATCGCGACAATCTGGATTTCCTGACCCGACGTCTCGATGACGTCTCCAACAGACTTGCCCATCAAAAGCCTGGCGATCGGTGAAACGAAGGAGATCGTTGCCTTCTTCGGGTCGGCCTCGTCTTCACCCACAATTCGATACGTCTGGACACGTCCGTCGTCGCGGCTGAAGGTGACCGTGCTTCCGAAGCTGACGGTGTCGAACGTTGTTGGATCAGGAATCACCTGAGCCGTTCGAACCCGCGCTGCGAAGTATCGCGCATCTCGCAGTGGCAGCGCACCTTGTCGCCGCCGCTCGTTCACATCCTCGATCCTTTGCGAGATGTCGTGGGCTTCCTGGGCCTCCTTCAATTGGGCTTCCAGGGCCTTCAGCCCTGCCGCAGTGACGAGGTTCGGGTGAGGCGAGATCGGGCGGTCCGGCAGCAGTGTCTCTGATGCGGTTTCGGCACTGTCTTCCTTGGTGAATGCGACGCTCACGCGTGGAACTCCTGCAACGAGGCGCGAGCCGGCGCGCCGACTTCTCTCTTTCCTTCGCGATGCCCTGCAACCCGCATGCCTGCGCCTCGGCTCTTTGAGAGTTTCGCATGCCAGCGTTACCGTCCAACGGCTCACAAGCAGGTCGGGATCAGCGCGCCAGTTTACGCCCCCGATCCGAAGTCCGCAAACGCTGATCGGGGCCGTGATCGTCGTCTATGATCGCTGGTCTTTGCGAAGCTCGATCTGATGCAGCGTTTCTTCCGCTCTTGAGCGGATCGCGCCTCCAGCTCTCCGCGTCATCGCCACGAAGCGAGATCCAGCCTGCGTGTGATCGCGATGGCCTCAAGGAAGGCTTCATCGTGGCTGACGACCAGCAGCGCTCCGTCATAGGCCCGCAATCCGGCCTCGACCGCTTCGATCGACTCGATGTCCAGATGATTGGTCGGCTCGTCGAGGATCAGGAGAGGTGGTGGCGTCGATCCCACCAGCACACAGGCGAGGCCGGCGCGAAGCAACTGCCCGCCGCTGAGGCACGCGACGGTCTGCAGGGCGGCATCGGCCCGGAACATGAATCGGGCGAGCGCAGCCCGACACTCATTTTCGCTGGCCTCCGGATTGATGCGTTTGAAGTTGTCCAGAATGGTGCTTGAGGCATCGAGCAGACTGACCGTCTGGTCGAACATGGCAAAGTCGGGCGCGACCTGCACTGTGCCCGCCGCCGGCGGCAGATCACCGCCGATCAGCTTCAGCAATGTCGTCTTGCCGGAGCCGTTGGGCCCGACAAGGGCGACGCGCTCCGGCCCGGTGATTGACAGAGTGAGATTGCGCAGGATTGGCTCGTCCGGCCGATAGCCGACACTTGCATCTTCGATCCGCAGAACCGTCTTGCCGGCCGGCAGGTGCGTCGACGGAAGATGAACCGAGAACGGTTGAAGCACCTCAATGCGCTTGCGCGCTGCGGTCGCGGCTTCCTGCGCCTGTGTCCGCCGGCGTTCCGCGAGGCGGGCGTTTTCGCCGCTCGTGTCTTCGCTGCGGTCCTTGCGCAGGCCGGCAACGATGCGCGGCATGTCACCCTTCGCGCGCTTGCGATTGCCTGCGCCATCCTTGCGCGCCTTCCTTTCGGCGGTTTGCCTCTCCTTCCGGTCGATGTCGGCGACGCGCTTTTCGGCATCGGCCAGGTCGCGCCGGGCGGCCGCCAGCTCGACCGCCTTGCGGTCCCGGTACTGGCTCCAATTGCCGCCATAGCGTCTGGCTTCCAGCGATGTCAGTTCGACGATCGCGTCAACGGCTTCCAGCAGCTCGCGGTCGTGGCTGACAATGATCGCGCCATGTCGCCAGCCGGCGATTAGATTGATCAGTGCCTTGCGTCCCTCGCGGTCCAGGTTGTTGGTGGGCTCATCCAGCAGCAGGAAGTCAGGTTCGGCGAATATGAGCGCGGCGAGGCGAGCCCTGGTGTTCTGTCCGCCGGAGAGCGTTGCCAGGGGCGCGTCGAGGGCATCGTCCAGTCCCACACGGCCGAGCGCGGAAGCGATGCGCCCTTCCAGCGTCCAGTCGACATCTGCGAGTTCTTCGGTGGTGGCATGGCCCTGTTCGGCACGACGCTGCGCGACAAGGGCCTGTCGTGCGCCGAACAGGTCGATAACCGTTTCATCGTGCTTCACCTGAACCGTCTGATGCAGCACTCCGACGCGTCCCTCGACCGAAACCGTGCCGGAGTGTGGCGGGCGCGCGCCTGCGATCAGGGCGAGAAGCGTCGTTTTTCCGATGCCGTTGCGGCCAACGAGGCCGGTCCGTTCGGGCCCGAAACTCAGACTGATGTTGGAGAGGAGCGATCGGCCGTCAGGCGCGGACAGGGTCAGATTGGAGAGCGTGATCGAAATGGGCATGACGATGGATTTCCCCGTTGGCAAGGCTGAGTGGCGTTGCAGTCGGGATGAAATCCATGGCGGTACGCATCCTGTCGGTTGATCAATTCGAGTGATCTAGTTGCTGTTCGAATCCAGATCAAGTCACGCGAGCGCGTCGACTTGTGCTTCGAGCGCTTCGATCACCATCGTCAGCGAGGCCGCTTCGCCAATCGTCCGCGAAATGATGGCCGCGCCGGATTGGAAGCCGGTCAAACCCGCAATCATTAGCACGGCGCGGACGCGTGCCTGCGCCGTGGTCAATTTCTCTCCGGAAGCGGCGATGATCAGCTTCGCGACCAGCTCGATTCCCGGCCGCCACAGCCCGGCGTAGAGAATCTCGAATGCGGGCCCGGGGTCCGCCAGCTCGCGTTGAACAAACAGCCGATTCTGGGCGCTCGCGGATGTCAGAAGGAACCGCGCCAAAGCAGTGAGCAGAAGCTTCAACTGCGCTCGGGCGCCGGCCGGATCAGGCGGCCCCTGCAGCGACGCGAAGGCGGTCTGGCCGACGTCATCCATTCCTTCGCGATAGCGCGCCAGGATTTCATGCGCGCAGGCCAGATAAAGGCCTTCCTTATTGCCAAAGTAGTAGTTGAGCGCGGGCAGGTTGATGCCCGCCTCTTCGGCGATCTGGCGCGTCGTAACCGCGGCGAAGCCGCTGTTGCCGAAAGCGGAGAGGGCGACGTTGAGGATGCGGACGCGCGTTTCGTCGCCCTTCCTGTAACCGGTCGTGGCCGACCGCGTCGGCGGTGGGAGGGGGCTGTTTTTCGAGTTCATCGCTAAATCATATCACCTGATATTAATCTGTTGCATTTCATATCGGCTGATATAAATTTGGCCTGACCATAGCTACCAGCCGATTTCAGGGGGAGACGCGCATGCAGACCGAAACGTTAGAGAGGCTGCGTAGCAATGTCGCGGCCCAAAGAGAAAAATTCCCGAAATCTACGGCAGGGTCGATTTTTCCATCGTCCCGGAGCGATTTGCCGGAGATATCGGCGTCACGAGCGCCCTCTCCAGCAAATACGCTGCCGCCCGCGCGGCGCTGTTGGCCGATGCCGACCGCATGGCGTTCATCCGCAGCTACACCATGATGGGCGATCCGGCAGCCGATGCCTATGCCGCACTGATGCGCGAATACGGCTTCCGCCGGCTGGTCGCCATGCTGGTTCAGGCGTGCGAGGCGGGAGTCGAGGCGGTGCCCGATGCGCCGCGCGAACTCATCGCCCTGATCCGCGACATGGAGCGAACGCCCGCCTGGCTCGACATGACGCTGGTCGAGGAAGGCGCAAGGATCGATCGCAACGGCGCCGCCAATCTGAGCCCCTTTCTCATCCGTGGCGCGTTTCTCGCAACCTTCATGAACAAGTACGCGGCGCTGCCGATGGCGATCACCAACGCACTGTCGAGCGGCACGTCGGCGCGGCGCGTCAAGGAAACCGCGACGTTCTTCGCCACCTCGGTGCTTCCGGGTGCGCTCGGGCGTTTCGGCCCGGGTTTCAAGGCGGCCGCGATGGTGCGGCTGATGCACTCCATGGTGCGCGCCAACGTGATGCGCCGGGCCGACAATTGGGACCTTGCGGTCTACGGCATCCCGATCCCGCAGGTCGACCAGATGCCCGCCGGACTGATCCCGATCTTCCTGCTGGCGCAGCAGGTGCTGGCAGATGGCCGCACGCAGTTCACGCCGGCGGAGCGGGCCCGCGTCGAGCTCGCGCGCTACCGCTGCTTCCTCCTCGGCCTGCCGGAGGACCTGCTCGCCGATACACCGAAGGGAATTGTCGAGCTCATGCTCTTGCGTTCTGCGACGCTGCGGGCCGGCTACGATGACAAGACGTGTGGCGAACTGGTTCGGGCAACGATGGCTGCAACCCTGCGGTCTGACGAATCCCTTGGCAGCCGTCTCTTCGAGATCTTCGAACGCAGCTTCTCGAAGGTGTTCTTCGTGAACAGCTTCCTGAACGGCGACAAGGCCAGAGCCGCATCGATCGGTGTTCCCATCACCGCGAGGGATCGCGCTCTCACGGCGCTGGCGGGGCTTTTCGTCTACACCAGGCTTGCGTTGCACCGGTTGGCATCCCGCATTCCCGGTGTGCGGGAGGTAGCCGAGCGGCGCCTGGTCAAGAGAATCGAAAACCAGCTGAAGGATTATGGCCACGCCGAATTCACGACGGACGCCTCCGCCTACCGGCCGGCCCATCCCTCGGTCGCGAAGTCTTAAGCCCGCGTCGTTGCGGCGTGGATGCTAGAGCATAGTGAGGTTAGGTTTGATTGGCGACCGCGACCGCGACGGCGCTGCGCTCCCTCTCCCGCTTGCGGGGGAGGGCTGGGGTGGGGGCTCTCTCCACGAATCGTACTGTGGAGAGAGCCCCCACCCGACGCGCTCCGGACGACGCTTCGCGTCGCTCGGCGCGCGTCGACCTCCCCCGCAAGCGGGAGAGGTAAGCGAGTCTGGGGACAGCCGATTCAACCAACAATCATCACGTTCTAGCGTCGCTGCGGCCATATCGCGGTCGCAGGGATGTCAGCCGCCGCGCGCCAACGGCTTGCCGAGGTAATCGTGCACGCCCTTGTCGAGGCCGCCGATCAAGTCCGCAAGCTCGCCGCGGGCGGTGAGCACCAACACCGCACGGCATTGCCGCGCTCGCGCAGTTTCGGAATTAGCGACAGGCCATCGCCGCCGGGGAGCTGGCGATCGCGCATAATCGCGTCGTAATTGCCCACGGCCGCGATCGCCTCGGCCTCGCACAGGTCCGGCTCGTCTTCCATCAATCGCAGTCGCATCGAGACGCGCTCGTCGTCGCCCTCGCCGAGTTTACGTCGCATTCATTGCGGCAACCTTGCGGCCTCGTCAGGCGAAAACGTCGCGGATGATTTTCTGAAAAATGAGGCGTCGCGACAGGTTCACGCAAACTTTGCGTGAGACTGAAGACAGCGTCGGGCCCGGCTTGATTTTCCTGCTTCACCCGACGTGGCTCATTTCGCGCGTGCCGCCGCTTTCGACGGCGGGCACACGCAAGCGGAAAGACATTTGAATGGCCCTGCTACCGAACCACCGCCGCGCGATCGGCTGCGTCTCAACCGCAAGTGAGATCGGCCATGTCGGCTGCTGACATCCTGCCGTTCTTCCTCGCATGGGTGCGCAATCCGATGCGCGTTGCCGCCGTCGCGCCGTCGGGCCCGGTTGCGGCGTCGCTGATGGCGCAGGAGATATCCGCCGACACCGGTCCGGTCATCGAGCTCGGCCCCGGCACCGGCGTGTTCACGCACGCGCTGCTCCGTCGCGGCGTCAGGCAGCAGGATCTGACGCTGGTCGAATACGGCTCCGATTTCATCCCGCTGCTGCAGCAGCGCTTCCCCGGCGCGCGGGTGCTGTGGATGGACGCAGCCTGGCTGGTGAAGGAGAAGCTGTTCGAGGGGGCGCCGGTCGGCGCCGTCGTCTCTGGGCTCGGGCTGCTCACGATGCCGCCGGAGAAGGTGCTGGCGATCCTCGGCGGCGCATTTGCCTATCTCCGCCCGGACGGCGCGTTCTACCAGATCACCTACGGCCCGCGCTGCCCCGTTCCCGACGCGATCCTCGATCGCCTCGACCTGCGGGCCAGCTGCATCGGGCAGACTTTCCGCAACCTGCCGCCGGCCTCGGTGTACCGGATCAGCCGCCGTCCTCCTTACGCGTGATCGAGGCATCATGGACACGTCGAGCACGATCGCATTGTTTCTGCACTTCGGCCTCTTGGGCATCGGATGCCTCGCGGTCGCCGAGAAATTCATTCCGCTGTTTCCGTCCTACGTGCTGCTGATGCTGCTCGGTCTCACCGTGTCCGATGGCGCTATGCTCGCCATGACCATCGTGGCGACAAGCGTAGGCTCCGTCGTCGGTGCTATCGGCTGGTACGGGCTCGGCCGCGCGCTCGGCTCGCAGCGCATCGAGCGACTGGTGGGGACTTACGGCAAATACGTGCTGCTGCGGCCTTCGTTCTATCAGCAGCTCACCAATGCCTATCGCGGCAATCATTTCTGGGTGACGTTGATCGGCCAGACGCTGCCGACCGTGCGAATCTATCTTGCTCTGCCGGCCGGCGTGCTGCGGCTCGAGCCGCGCGCCTTCGTTGCGGCCACCGCGATCGGCACCGTGATCTGGAACATGCCGTTCCTCAGCCTCGGCTACGCGCTGCGCGGCAGCGGCCAGGATCCGGTCAGCATCGGCTTCTGGGTGGTCGCCATCCTCATCGCCGTGGAGGTCGCAATCATCCTCGGGCTTCGCTTCTACAAGCGCGCGATCGCGCGGCCGCGCCGCGCGCCGTCGCGCGCCATCGCCGCCCCCAAGCCTGTCGAGGAGATCGCATGAGAGCCCTGTTGTCCCGCTTCCGGCCCGGCTCCCACACCATCGAGCATCTCACCGCCGCGCTGCTGACCCTGCTTGCCGGCCTTCAGTTCGGCATAGCTGTGTCCGACGGGCGGCATCGTGGCGCGCAACTCGCGCTGTTGGTGTTTGCCGTCGCGGTCTACTGGCATCGCTCGATCTTCCGGCGACGCGCCAACCGCGATGTGACGAAAGCCGTCGCGGGCCTGGCGGAAGCCGCGGCAATGGCGTTCCTGCGCGAGGGCGGCAATTGCGACCATCAGGCGCAGCGCCAGGACCTGATCGCGTCGTCGCCGCGCGACGTCGTCAGGGTCAGAAGCCTTTTCATCTCCGATGTTCATCTCGGCACCAGGGGATGCCAGGCCGAGCGGCTGATCGACCTTCTCCGGCACCACGACGCCGACACGGTGTATCTGGTCGGCGACATCGTCGACGGCTGGTATCTGCGGTCGAGCTGGTATTGGCCGAGCGCGCACAATGCTGTCGTGCAGGAGCTCGTCGAGCTCGCGCGGCGCGGCAAGCGGCTCGTCTATGTGGCCGGCAATCACGACGAGTTCGTCCGCGACTATGTCGGCTCGACCTTCGGCGGCCTCGAGGTGGTTGAGCATGCGATCCACCGCGGGATCGACGGCCGCGACTATCTCGTCGTTCACGGCGATCATTTCGATCTCGTCGTGCGCCACGCCCGCTGGCTCGCGCTGCTCGGCGATGTCGGCTATCGCACCGCGCTCGCCGCCAACGTCTGGCTCAACTGGATCCGGAGCCGGTTCGGGCTTGCCTACTGGTCGTTCTCGTCCTGGGCGAAACTCCGGGTCAAGAATGCGGTCAACCACATCAGCCGCTTCGAGGAGGTGCTGTCATCGGAAGCGCGGCGCCACAATGCCGAGGGCGTGATCTGCGGCCACATCCATCACGCGGCGATGCATGACGATTTCGGCATCCGCTACATCAACACCGGCGACTGGGTGGAATCCTGCACCGGCGTGGTCGAGCATCATGACGGGCAGTTCGAGATCATCCGCTGGGCCGAGGCGCGGCCACGGCAGATGGCCGGCGAGGCGAGCGTCGTGCCGTTCGCAAGGGCGGTCGCCTGATGCGCGTGCTGGTGGCAACCGACGCCTGGCGTCCGCAGGTCAACGGCGTGGTTCGCTCGCTTGAATATCTCGCGAGCGAAGCGCCGTCGTTCGGCGCCGATATCGAATTCCTCACGCCGGGCGATTTCCGCACCGTGCCGCTGCCGGGCTACCGGGAGATTCGCCTGGCGCTGGCCACCGTGGGGCGCATCGAGCGCGCGATCAAACGGCTGCGCCCGGACTCTGTGCATATCGCGACCGAGGGGCCGATCGGCTGGATCACGCGCTACGTCTGCCAGACCCGCGGCTATCCGTTCACGACGAGCTATCACACCCGCTTTCCCGAATATCTGGCGGCGCGGCTGCCGGTGCCGCTGAAGTGGAGCTATGCGGCGTTGCGCCGCTTCCATAACAGTGGCGACGGCACCATGGTCGGCTCGCCGACGCTGGAGCAGGCGCTGAAGGCGCACGGCTTCCGCAACCTGATGCCGTGGTCGCGCGGCGTCGACGCCGAGCTGTTTCGTCCGCGCAGCGTGCGGCCGCTCAGCTTCGCGGGACCGGTGTTCCTGTATGTCGGCCGCGTCGCGGTCGAAAAGAATCTCGAGGCATTCCTCAATCTCGACCTGCCGGGTTCGAAGGTCGTGGTCGGCGACGGGCCACTGCGTACGAGCCTCGAGGCGCGATTTCCGCAAGCGCATTTCTTGGGCACGCGGACCGGACGCGCGCTCGCCGACGTCTACGCCTCGGCCGACGTCTTCGTCTTCCCGAGCCTGACCGATACGTTCGGGATGGTGATCCTGGAAGCGCTGGCGTGCGGCCTGCCGGTTGCGGCCTTTCCGGTGATGGGGCCGCTCGACGTGATCGGCAAGTCTGGCTGCGGTTGTCTCGATCCCGATCTCCGCCGCGCCGCGCTCGCTGCACTTGAGGTGCCGCGTGAAAAATGCCGGGCCTACGCCCTGACCTTCACCTGGCGCGAAAGCGTGCGGCAGTTCCTCGACAACGTCAAACGGGCGCATGGCATGCTCGCCGACGCCGCACGGCCGCTGCTTGTGGGTGTTTGACGAAGGCTCGCACGCAATAGGTCGCGAGACGACACCACTCAGGCCGCGGCCGCAACGGTCCAGCGGTCCGGGTCCGGCGTGTGGCCGATCAGGGCGAGGCCGTAGGCGATCGATTCGAACTGATCGGCCGATGTCAGCCGTTCCGCGCCGAAGCGCTCGGCGAACAGGCGCTGCACCGCCGGCACGAACGAGGTGCCGCCGGTCAAGAACACCTTCTCGACGTCGCGCGCGGTGATGCCGGCGCTGGCCAGCGCCTCGTCGACGGTTGCGCCCAAGCGTTCGATGTCGTCGGCGATCCACTCTTCGAAATCGCTGCGGGTGACGGTCGCGGCGATATCGATGCCCTCGCGGTCAAAACGGAATTCGACGCTGTCCTGGGTCGACAGCGCGACCTTGGTGTCGGACACCGCGCGATAGAGCGAAAAGCCGAGATCGTGATCGACGATGGTGATGAAATCCTCCAGCGGCGCGGGATCGAGCGCGGTGCGCACGAGCTGCTTGAGGTCGCGCAAATCGTTGCTTCCCTTCATCATCGCGAGCTGATGCCAGCGGGCGAGGCTGGAATAATAGTGATTGGGGATCGGCAGCACCTTGTTGAACGAGCGGTAGCTCGTGCCCTTGCCGAGCCGCGGCGAGACGATGTGGTCGACGATGCGATAGTCGAAAGTGTCGCCGGCAATGCCGATGCCGGAATGCCCGAGCGGCTCGGCGCGCAGCACGCCGCCCTTGCGCGAGAAGCGCATCACGGAGAAGTCGCTGGTGCCGCCGCCGAAATCAGCGACCAGCACGGTGGCGTCGTGGTCGAGTTGCCGGGCGAAGGAGAACGCGGCGCCGACCGGCTCGTAGACATAGCGCGCGTGGCCGGCGCCCAGCCGCTCGAACGCGGCCTGGTAGCGCTGCATGGCGAGCGCATCGTCGGGATTGCCGCCGGCGAAGCGCACCGGGCGGCCGACCATGACGGTCGGCGCGCCGAGATCGAAGCCGTCGCCGGCGTGACGCGCCAGCGTGCGCAGGAACGCCGCCAGGAGGTCCTCGAACTTGTAGCGCTGCCGGAAGATCTGGGTGGTGTTGAAGGCCGTGCTCGCCGCGAACGTCTTGAACGACTGGATGAAGCGATGGATGGTGCGGCCCTCGAGGAACTGCTCGATCGCCCACGGCCCGCCCTCGGCGCGCGCATGTAGCCCGCTGCCCGGCCGCTCCTCCCAGAAGCACAAGGCCGACACATAGACGCTATGGGTCCGGCCGCCATGGTCGAACCTGATGGCCTCGACGCGGCCATCGCCGTCGGACAGCGCCACCACGGTGTTGCTGGTGCCGAAATCGACGCCGATCGAGACGGCGGGCGGGGCGCTCGACATGTCATGCTCTGATTGTGATGTGAAAGGGGGCGGACGTTTAGCGGCTTTGGCCGGCTTTGCCAAGCGCTCGCGGCGCCGCAGCGTTCACGATCTGGCTATCGCGCGGCGGGCGTTGCCGCCGTCACCGGCTGGTCACGATCTTCCACTTTCCCTTCGCGTCACGCCGCAGCGACGGATCGCCGATGCGGATGTGCTGTGAGAGGAAATCGATGAAGGCGCGCACCCGCGCCGGCAGCGGCCCGGCATGGCCGACATAGACGGCGTGGATGTCCTCGCGGTCGCCGGGATTGTAGTTTTGCAGCACCGGTACGAGACGGCCCGCCTCGATGTCGGGGCCGATGTGGAACAGCGCGAGCCGCGCGAGCCCGATGCCGCCGAGCGCGAGCTGGCGGGCGGCCTCGCCATTGCTGGCGCGTGCGATCGGCGGCGGCAACGCCTCCTGGAGTTGCTCGTTGCGGTGGAACGGCCAACCACGGATGCTGCGCGGAAAGGTCCAGCCGATGCCGCGATGGCCGGCGAGATCGGCCGGCGTCTTCGGTGCGCCGAAGCGGGCGAGATAGGACGGGGCTGCGACCACCACCATGCGGCTGGTGCCGAGCTTGCGGGCGACGAGGCGCGAGGCGCTGAGCGGACCGACGCGGATCGCGACGTCGGCGCGCTCCTGCATCAGGTCGATCAACGTATCGGTGAGGGTGATGTCGAGCGTGATGTCGGGATTCTCGCCCATGAAACGCGGCAACAGCGGCATCACATGCAGCATGCCGAACGGAATGTTGCTGTTGACGGTGAGGTGGCCGCGCGGTGTGCAGGATGCCGCCTCGCGTTCGGCCTCGTCGATATCGGCGAGGATGCGCAGGGCGCGCTCGTAGAAGGCCTGCCCTTCCTCGGTGAGCTGGAGCTTGCGCGTGGTGCGGTTGACGAGCCGGGTGCCGAGCCGCGCTTCCAGCCGGGAAACCAGCTTGCTGACACCCGACGGCGTCTGCCGGAGATTCTTTGCAGCAGCGGTGAAGCCGCCAAGGTCGACGACACGGACGAAGACGTCCATCTCGCCGGAGCGGTTGGTATCGGATCGGGCCACGTTGAATTCACGTCACAAATGATTGGATTGGCGCCATCCTAATCCTTACGTGCCGACGTCGCTATGTCCCCGGCGCAATTCCCATCCGCTCCGGAGCGACCCATGCCTCTTGCTGTTCTTGCCCTGACCGCCGGTGCCTTCGGCATCGGCACCACAGAATTCCTCATCATGGGCTTGCTGCTGCAGGTCGCCGCCGACATGCAGGTGTCGGTCCCCGTGGCGGGTCTGTTGATGTCCGGCTATGCGCTCGGCGTCTTCGTCGGCGCGCCGATCCTGACGCTTCTGACGCGGCGGATGCCGCGCAAGGCGGTGCTGCTGGCGCTGATGGCGATCTTCACCCTCGGCAACGCCGCCTGCGCGCTGGCGCCGAACTATACGCTGCTGATGGCGGCGCGCATCCTCACCTCGCTCGCGCACGGTACCTTCTTCGGCGTCGGCTCGGTGGTGGCGACGAGCCTCGTCCCTGAGGACAAGCGCGCGTCGGCGATCGCCACGATGTTCATCGGGCTAACGGTCGCAACCCTGCTCGGCGTACCGTTTGGCGCCTGGTTCGGCCTGATGCTCGGCTGGCGCGCCGCGTTCTGGGCGGTGACCGCGATCGGTGTCGCGGCGTTCGTCGTGCTGTCGGTGCTGGTGCCCGGCCATGTCGGCAACAGCGACAAGCCCGCGCCGCTGCGCCAGGAACTGGCCGTGCTCGGCCGCCCGCAGGTTCTGCTCGGGCTTGCCATGACGGTGTTTGGCTTCGGCGGCCTGTTCGTGGTCTTCACCTATGTGCAGCCGATCCTGACGCGCCTGACCGGCTTCTCGGAGGCTGCGGTGTCGCCGATCCTGTTGGTGTTCGGTGCCGGCCTTGCGATCGGCAATGTCGCGGGCGGCCGGCTCGCCGACAAGGGGCTCGCGCGCGCCTTGATCGTGACGCTCGGCGGGCTCGCAATCGTGCTCGTGGCGCTCGCGGCCGTGCTCTCGATCAAGCCGCTCGCGGTTGCGGTGCTGTTCCCGCTCGGCATCGGCGCCTTTGCCACCGTCGCGCCGCTGCAACTGAGTGTGCTCGAAGCGGCCGGCGTGGAAGGGCGCACGCTGGCGTCGAGCCTGAATATCGCGGCCTTCAATCTCGGCAACGCGCTTGGCGCCTGGGCCGGCGGACTCAGCATCGATCACAATTTCGGCCTCGGCGCGCTGCCGCTGGTGGCGGCCGCGATCACGGCGGTCGGGTTGCTGCTCGCGCTTTGGAGCCTGCGGCTCGACCGGCCGGCGGTGGCCGTGGCGTGCCCGGCGGAATGAGGGGCCGCGGACGCCCCGGTCTCACGCCTCGATCGTCGTCTCGCAGACCTGTCGGCGATATTCGGCGGGCGTGACGTTCATGTGCTGCCGGAAGACGCGATTGAGGTGGCTCTGATCGGCGAAGCCGGCGAGCAGCGCGATCTCCTTCAGCGCGACGCGGTCCTTGCGCAGATGCCGGCACGCATGCTCCACCTTGCGCCGCAGGACATAGGCATGCGGCCGCATGCCGTAGTGAACCCGGAATTTGCGGGCGAACTGCACCGGCGTGCAATTGCAGATGTTCGCGAGCTCCTCCAGCGTGATGTTCCGGAAGATGTTCTGCTCGATGTAGTCCTCGATCAGCCGCGCATGCGCCGGCCTGAACCGTCCCTGCGCGCACGGCATCTTGAATTCGATCGCCGCGTATTTGCGCAGGATGTGCACGCTCGCCTGCAGCGCCAGCGCATCGTAGCAGAGACGGCCGCCCGGACCGCCTGCCGCAACTTCCTGAACCATCTGGTCGTTGATCCAGGTCAGGATCGGATCCTCGACCTTGAGCAGGTCGTGAAGTTCGATCGATTCAGCGTCGCGGTCGAAGGCATCGCTCGCGGTCTTCGTCATGAGGGCGGGAGCGATGTAGAAATGGGTGACCTCGATGTCGTTCTTCCATTGCCAGCTTGATGGCTCGGCGCGCGTCAGGAATGACGTGACGCCGCGGCCGACATGATCCTGCTTCCACGCGCCGGTGACGCGGCGGTTCATCGACGTCACGCCGTCGCGATAGAGCACGAGAAGGAAGTTTGCTGATGGGGGGACCCAGATGTCTGACGGCGCATAGCGGAAAATCCGCAGCCGGAAGTCGTTCCTCCCGACCGAGGCGCTGTCCAACTTCAGCTCACCGGGAGCGTAGCGTGGCAGCTCCTCGACCGTGATCAACTGGCCCATCGCGCGAGCCTCCTCCTTGGAATCCGTCCCTCGAAATCCCTGGCGCGGGTGACTGCTTGTTTTCCTTGGCCGGCCGGCGACGCAGATTAAGCCGCTTTTGCCGTTTGCCAAGCACGTCAGCCGGCGATCGCGGCGATTGAACGGCCGCGTTCCAGAGATTGTCTGTTTCATCCAAGTCGCGAAGGCCGCAGGCCCCTTAGCCTCCTCTGCGTCTCGGCGGCCTGACCATGCCGCCGAGGCTCAATTTGGCGCAACGCACCGTCATCCGGCGACACAGCGGATGGGAAAGGGCGTGCGAGAGACCACACAGGAGGGAACCATGACCGAGACCGCAACCAGGTCCAATGGAAGCAATGGCGCACATGCGACGTCCAAACTCGACGCCGTGGTAATCGGTGCCGGCGTCGCCGGCCTCTATCAACTGTTCCGCCTGCGCGAGCAGGGCTTGAATGTCAGGGCGATCGATGCCGGGTCAAGCGTCGGCGGCACCTGGTACTGGAATCGCTATCCGGGCGCGCGCTTCGATTCCGAAGGCCACACCTATCAGTACCTGTTCTCCGAGGATCTCTACAAAGGCTGGAGCTGGAGCGAGCGGTTCCCGGGGCAGCCGGAAATCGAGCGCTGGCTGAATTACGTCGCCGACCGCCTCGACCTCAAGAAGGACATCCAGTTCGGCACCACGGTCAAGAGCGCGCATTTCAATGAGGCGACGCAACGCTGGCTGGTGACGACGGACAAGGGCGAGGTGATCGACACCCAGTTCCTGGTCACCTGCTGCGGCATGCTCTCGGCGCCGCACGTGTCCTTCCCGGGACAGGAGAGCTTCAAGGGCAAGCTA
The DNA here is from genome assembly GCF_042430365.1 of Bradyrhizobium erythrophlei. Classification (GTDB taxonomy): domain Bacteria; phylum Pseudomonadota; class Alphaproteobacteria; order Rhizobiales; family Xanthobacteraceae; genus Bradyrhizobium; species Bradyrhizobium erythrophlei. The sequence goes on along the minus strand of NZ_JBHMET010000254.1, from coordinate 25,946 downwards.
TTCCACACCGCGCGCTGGCCCAAGGGGCCGATCGAGCTTGCCGGCAAGCGGGTCGGGGTGGTCGGCAACGGCGCAACCGGAATCCAGGTGATCCAGTCGATCGCCGGCGAGGTCGGCCATCTCAAGGTGTTCATCCGCACCCCGCAATACATCATCCCGATGAAGAACCCGAAATGGGGTGCGTCGGATGCCGAGGCCTACAAGTCGAAGTTCAAATTCCTCACCGAACGGCTGCCGAAGACCTTCACCGGCTTCGAGTTCGACTTCGAGCACCTCTGGGCCGACCTGACGCCCGCGCAACGCCGCCAGGTGATCGAGGACTGCTGGAACGACGGATCCCTGAAATTGTGGGTTTCGTCCTTCGCCGAATTGTTCTTCGACGAAGCCGTCAACGCCGAGATCACCGAATTCGTGCGCGAGAAGATGCGCGAGCGGCTCAAGGACCCCAAGCTGTGCGAACAGCTTATTCCGACCGATTACGGCTTCGGCACGCACCGGGTGCCGCTGGAGAGCAATTTCCTCGAGGCCTTCCACCGGCCCAATGTCGAGATCGTCAGTGTCAAGGACAATCCGATCGCGCGCATCACGCCTGGGGGCATCCAGACCGCCGATGGCACCGTGCACGAATTCGACGTCATCATCCTGGCGACCGGCTTCGACGCCGGAACGGGCGCGTTGACGCGCATCGACATCCGCGGCCGCGACGGGCGCTCGCTGAAGGAGGATTGGGGCCGGGACATCCGCACCACCATGGGTCTGCAGGTCCACGGCTACCCGAACCTGTTCACGACCGCGGTGCCGCTCGCGCCCTCCGCCGCGCTCTGCAACATGACCACTTGCCTGCAGCAGCAGGTCGAGTGGATCTCCGATTGCATCAAATATCTGCGCGGCAAGGATCTGAACGTCATCGAGCCGGCCAGGGAGACCGAGGACCAGTGGGTGGCGCATCACGATGAGACGGCCAACGCAACGCTGATCGCGAAGACCAACTCCTGGTATCTCGGCTCGAATGTCGAAGGCAAGCCGCGCCGGGTGCTGTCCTACTGCGGCGGCGTCGGTACCTATCGCCAGAAATGCGACGAGGTCGCCGCGAGCGGCTATCAGGGCTTTGCCATGCAGTAGGCGCGATTTCGTAGCCTCGATGGAGCGAAGCGCAATCCGGGGACTTATGCCGCAACGGTGACACCGAGCCCGGATTTCGCTTCGCTCCATCCGGGCTACGCAGGCGAAGACCGAGCGGGAGGCCGTTCGTGAAAGCAGCCATCCCGATCGAGGCTGACCACATCACAAGCAATATGGGAGGAAGACAATGAGCACGAATTTCAGTGCGGCAGCAGATGCGATTCTCGACGGCGTTGTGACATCAAACCCGCGCGTCCCCGGCGTCGTTGCCATGGTGACCGACCGCCATCGCAACATCTATGAAGGCGCCGCCGGCAAGCGCCGCCTCGATCAGCCCGCCGACATGACGACCGACAGCGTGTTCGCCATCTTCTCGACGACCAAGGCGATCACCGGGACGGCCGTGCTGCAGCTCGTCGAGGAGGGCAGGCTCGATCTGGACGTGCCGGCCAGAACCTACGCGCCCGACATCGGCAAGCTCCAGGTGATCGAAGGTTTTGACGACAAGGGCGAGCCACGGCTCCGCGCACCAAAGCGCGACATCACCACCCGCATGCTGATGGTGCATTCCGCCGGCCTGAGCTACGACTTCATCAATCACACCTACAACCGCCTCGCGCAGGAGAAAGGGCAGCCGAGCGTCATCACGGCGTCCAAGGCGTCGCTGATGACCCCGCTGCTGTTCGATCCCGGCGAGCGGTGGGAATATGGCACCAACATGGATTGGTGTGGCCAGATCGTCGAGGCGATCACGGACAGGCGGCTCGGCGAGGTCTTCAGGACGCGCATCTTCGAGCCGCTCGGCATCAAGGACACGACCTTCGAGCTCTCCGACCCGATGCGCCGCAAGCTTGCCGGCATCCACGCGCGCAACGCCGACGGCTCGCTCGCGCCGATGGATTTCGAGCTGCCGGCCAATCCCGAAATCCACATGGGCGGCCACGGACTTTACGGCACCATCGGCGACTACATGCGCTTCATCCGCATGTGGCTGAATGACGGCGCCGGCGAGCACGGCCGTGTCCTGAAGGCGGAGACCGTGCGGATGGCGGAGAAGAACCACCTCGGCAACAACAAGGTCACCGCGATCACCGGCGTGATCACCTCGCTCGCCAACGATGCCGAGTTCTTCCCCGGCCAGTCGAAATCCTGGGCGCTCAGCTTCATGATCAATGAGGAGCAGGCCCCGACCGGCCGCCCCGCCGGCGCGCTGGGTTGGGCCGGCCTTGCCAATTTGTTCTACTGGATCGACCGCCAGAACGGGTTCGGCGGCTACTGGGCCACGCAAATCCTGCCGTTCGGCGATCCGACATCGTTCATCGGCTACATCAATTTCGAAACGGCCTTCTACGACGCGCTGAAGCTGCGCAAGGCAGGCTAGGGAATGATGAGATGAAGTGGTGGCCGCGCAGGTGCTGCGTTCCCTCTCCCGCTTGCTGGCAGGGCAATTGCGCATGACGTCAGCGGGCTTTGGCGCTGACGTTTCCGCATCGTCATGGCCGGGCTTGTCCCGGCCATCCATGCCTTTCTTCACAGGGAAACCAAGACGTGGATGCCCAGGACAAGGAGGCGCCGCGATCCGGAGGCGATCCTCCCCCGGCGCTGTGAGCGTTCCCGACTATCGCGGTTTCATGTCGGCGGGCCGCATCGCGATGACGGAAATCAGGCCGAGGGCCACGCCGATCATCACATAGAAGATCGGCGCCAGCGGCGAGGCCGTGAGCGCGAGGAGCCAGGTTACGAAGAACTGCGCGAAGCCGCCGGAGATCAGCACCGCGACATTGTTGACGATAGAGAGCGAGGTCGACCGGATCCGGACCGGGAAGAGCTCGACCAGTGTGGTGCAGTAGACGCCGAGGAAGAACGCACTGAAGAATCCGATCACGACCTGGCTGACCAGGAGCTTCGTGATCGAGGGCTCGGCGATCACCCAGCTATAGAGCGGATAGAGCGAGACGAAATAGCCGACCAGCGACACCAGCAGCAGCGGCTTGCGCGGGTAACGGTCGGACACAGTGCCGGCGATCGGGACCACGATCACCATCACGAGCGCCGCGATCATCTGCACCAGGAAGCTCTGCGTCAGCGGCAGCTTGAGCACCTCCTTGGCGTAGGTCACGGTGTAGCCGAAGGTGACGTAGAACGAGACCGCGCTCGCGACCACCATCCCCATGCCGATCAGGTAGTTGCGGCCCGGTCGCTTCAGGTCGGATGTGAAGGCCGCCTTCTGCGCGGTCGCCTTGTCCTGCCGAAGGGCATCCGGCTCGACCAGCCGGGCGCGCATGTAGAGCAGGATCGGAATGATCGCGAGGCCGACGAAGAACGGAATCCGCCACGCGCCGGCGGTGAGCTGCTCCGGCGTGAACATCAGCGTCAGGCAGGCGCCGAGCGTTGCGCCGAGCACATTGGCCATCAACTGGCCGGTGATCTGCCACGAGCCGTAGTAGCCGGTGCGGCCGGGCGGGGCGGCTTCGATCAGATAGGCGGTGGAGGTGCCGAACTCGCCGCCGACCGAGAAGCCCTGCAGGAGGCGCGCGACCAGCACGATGAACGGTGCTGCGATCCCGACGGTCGCGTAGGTCGGCGTCAGCGCCAGCATGGCGACCGCCAGCGCCATCAGCGTCATGCCCAGCGTCATTGCAGCCTTTCGCCCCTTGCGATCGCCGAAATAGCCGAGCACGACGCCGCCGATCGGCCGCATCACGAAGCCGGCGCCGAACAGCGCGGTTGTCAACAACAGCGCGTTGATCTCGCTGCCGGGGATGTTCGGATCGACCGGAAAGAACAGGTTCTTGATGACCGGGGTCATCAGGGCGAAGATCGTGAAGTCGTACCATTCCATCGCGTTGCCGGCGATTGCCGCCACGATGGCATTCCGGTTGTTACTCGTCTGCATCTGCGCTGACCTGTTGGTTTCCTGAGGCGGGTCTATCCGGCGGGTTGCTTCGCATCGGCGTCGGTCCATTCGTCGCCGAGGATCTCGGGCGTTGCGAATGCCTTGAGGTTTTCGAAATGGCGTTCGCGATCTTCGACGAACAGCCGGCGGACGATGCCGCGCGCGAGCCGGTCGGCACCCTCGCTGATCGCCGGGATGTCTCCACTGAGCTTGCCGTGGCTGAGCGTCGCCGGGTAGTTGAAGCAGTGCAGGCGGGACAGCGCCGGACATGCGCCCGGCACCTTTTCGAGGAATTCGAAGCTATCGCCGAGGTCAGGCGACGATTCCAGCTCCGGATTGGCCATCCCCTCGGGGACGCCGAAGCGATCGGACCACTGACGGACGTGGGGCGCGAATTCGGCAAGCTCGGGACGCAGACCGAAGTCGACCTTGAAGCCGGTGCCGAAGATGATGAAGTCAACGGCGTAACGGCCCTTGGGCGTCATCACGACGAGATGATCGCTGTCGACGGCGAGATCCGTGACCGGGCTCGCCAGGTGGAAATGCGCCTGCGGATGGGCGGAGATGCGCAGCACGCTCGGCCGCGGCGGCGGCGTCTGCGCCCGCAGCGTGTGATCGAGGAAGCGCCACTTCCACTCGTCCGGCAGGCCCGCGAAGCCGTGGACGACGCCCTGGCTGCCGATCCCGGTGAACTTGTTGATGCGCGGGATGTCCGGCCGACGGATGAAGAGATCGAGCCTGCCGGCGCCGGCTTCGAGCGCGGTCGCGGCATTGTCCATCGCGGAAGCGCCCGCGCCGACCACGGCGACGCGTTTTCCCTGCAGACGCGCGAAATCGATGGCCTCGGCTGAGTGCGCCCAGAAACGTCTGTCGATCCCATCTGCGATCGGCGGCAGATAGGGACCGCCGAGACCGTCGCGTCCGGTCGCCAGCACGACGCGGCGCGCGAGAAGCTGCCGTGTGCGATCGCCCTCGTTGATGTCGAGCGCCAGCAGATCGTCGGACCGGGCGCGAATACGCTCGACCGACACCTCGTTGCGGACGGGCAGGTCGAGCACCCGGCGGTACCAGATCAGGTACTCCATCCACATCGTGCGCGGCGCGCGATCGAGAGTTTTCCAGGCCGCCTCGCCATACTGCGCCTCGTAGAAGGCGCGGAACGTCAGCGCCGGCAGCCCCATGGCCGGGCCGGTCAATTCCTTCGGCGAGCGCAGCGTGCGCATCCGCGCGAAGGTGACCCACGGGCCTTCCAGGCCGGCCGGCGCGCGATCGAGCACGAGGTGATTGTCGACGCCGAGGCGCTTCAGCATGCCTGAGGTGACGAGGCCGGCCATTCCGGCGCCGACGATAACGACGTCGACCACGTCCCGCCCGTCGGCTACGCGGCGCGGCACCCATGGCTTGGACGGCAGTTCGAGCCAGGCGAGGTCCTGCTTCAGGCGCGCTTCGAGCGCGGCCAACCCGGCTGCGTTCGCGGTGGTCGCCGTCATGAACGTTCCCTCTCGAAAGTATCGGCCTCGCCGGCCGGCTCGGACCACGCGGCCTCGCCGCCGTGAAGGGTCGCGCCGGGCATCAGCGTGACCGCAACGCGCAGCGCATCGTTGATCGCGGCGACCGTCGGCGTGAGCTCGCGCCCGGTGGGCGAGATCGCAGCAAACAGGAAGGGGATGGCAACATCGAGCGGGCGGGTGACCACGCCGTCCACCGCAAGGCTCGAGGTGAGCACCGGCTCGACGATCGCGATGCCGAGCGACTGTTTGGCCATCGCGATCGCGGTCAGCGACGCGTTGGTCGCAATGACCTCTGCCGGCGCCGCGCCGGCGCGCGCGATAGCTTCCTCGACGCGGCGGCGCAGCCGATAGGGATTCGCCATGGTCAGGAGCCGGCGGCCGTCGAGATCCTTCAGGCGGATCACCTTGCGCTTGGCGAGCGGATGATCCGCGGCGAGGCACGCCACGCAGGGAACCTCGCAGACCCATTGCACGTCGAGGCCAGGATGCTGGACCGGCAGGCTGGCGAGCCCGAAGTCGACCGATTGCGCAAGCACCGATTGCACGACGTTCTCGGCCGAGAGCGCCTGCACATGGATCTGCCGCGGCAACAGATGTTGATCCACCGTTGCGAGCGCGACCGGCACGACGCCTGCAGCAAGCGCCGGGATCGCGGCGAGGCTCAGCACCGGCAGCGAGCCGGCTCCGATCGCCGCCGCGCGATCGCGGATGTGCTTCAGCCCGAGCAGAAGACGCTCGACCTCGGCGTGGAACAGGATGCCTTTCGGCGTCGGCGTGATGCGCGGGCCATTCCTGGAAAACAGGAGATAGCCGACATCGGTCTCCAGGTCCTGGATCTGCCGCGTGACCACCGGCTGCGAACGGCCGAGCAGCCGGGCCGCGCCGGTGATGCTGCCGGCCGACATCACAGCGGCGAAGGCTTCGAGCAGGCGGATATCGATGACGTCGTCTTGCATCCTTCAATTCTGTATCATTTATATTTGGAATGATAAAGCTATCTTGATGCTCATTAAGAATTATGATTTCATGGCGGCATGTCGAACGGGCACATGTCCTCCCGCCAAAATCGCCCGGCCGGGCCGAACTACCGGCGCGGCTGGGTCGATGAGGCCGTGTCCGCGATCGAGGCGGACCAGTGCCGCACGGCCGATACGCATCTGATGCGGCTGATCGTGCCGGCGCTGTCAGGCATCGACATCTATCTGAAGGACGAATCGACCCACCCGACCGGCAGTCTCAAGCATCGCCTCGCGCGATCGCTGTTCCTCTACGCGCTGTGCAACGGACACATCCGCGAGGGCACGGCCGTCGTGGAGGCATCATCGGGCTCGACGGCGGTCTCGGAGGCCTATTTCGCGCAGATGATCGGCGTGCCGTTCTACGCGGTGATGCCTCGCACGACGTCGGCCGAGAAGATCGCCGCGATCGAGCATTACGGCGGCAACTGCCATTTGATCGACGATGGCCGAGCGCTCTATGCCGAGGCCGCCGCGCTCGCCGCGCGTCTCGGCGGTCACTACATGGATCAGTTCACCTTCGCGGAGCGCGCGACCGATTGGCGCGGCAACAACAACATCGCCGAGTCGATCTTCACCCAGCTCAACGGCGAGCAGCGCCCGCTGCCCGAATGGATCGTGATGGGTGCCGGTACTGGCGGCACCTCGGCGACCATCGGGCGCTATTTGCGCTATCGGCAATTTCCGACGCGGCTTTGCGTCGCCGACGTCGAACATTCCGCCTTTTTCGATTGCTTCCGCACCCAGGATCGCTCCCATGTCTGCGAGCGGCCCTCGCTGATCGAAGGCGTCGGCCGCCCGCGCTGCGAGCCGTCGTTCGTTCCGGGTGTGGTCGACCGCATGATGAAGATTCCGGATTCGGCATCGATCGCGGCGATGAACGTGCTGTCGCGCCTGCTGCGCCGGCCGGTCGGCGGCTCCACCGGCACCAATTTCCTGGCGCTCTGCCGCCTGGCGTCGGAAATGCGCAGCGCGGGCGGCACCGGATCTCTGGTCACGCTGATCTGCGATTCCGGCGAGCGCTACCGCCAGACCTATTACGATCCGGCGTGGCTGAAATCCCGCGGGCTCGATCCGGCGCGTTACGAAGACGAGCTGAACGCATTCCTCGGCAGCGCGCATCCCCTCGGCTTCACGGTCGAGGATGTCCCAAACCCTCGCGACCTCAGGGAAACGGCATGACGACGCTGATCGAAACGTTGGCCGGCGTTCCGCCGGCTTCAAAGCTCGGCGCGGCGTTGAAGGCGCGGGCCGAAATCCTGCGCCTCAGTGAAGCCGCGCATGACGCAGTGCTGCTGCCGCGAGAACCGGGCGGATTGAGCCATGCCCTGCGGGCCGCGCTCGCAGCGCGAATGTGCCGCCATGTCGGCAATGATGAGCTCGCCGGCCACTACGATGCCTATCTGGCGCATTCCGGTGATCTCGATGTGGCGCCGCTCGCGCACCCCGACGGGACATGCGGCGAGCCGCGGCTCGATGCGGTGGCGCGTCATGCCGACCTCTTGACGATCGCGCCCCGCGAGGCGACGCGCCGGGATATCGAAGCGCTCAAGGCTGCCGGCGTCCGCGAGCCGGATATCGTGCGCCTCGCCGAACTGGCCGCTTTCGTGAATTATCAGCTCCGGGTCATCGCCGGTCTGAAAGTCCTGAAAGGCGTGCAATGAGCGAGCCCGTCCACCGCTTCACGGCCAAGGTCCCGACCTGGTCGCCCTATGTCACGCCCGTCGATCTCGCGACTGCGACGCCTGAGCAACTCGCGGCGATGAAAGTGACGCCGTCGAACACCGGCTTCTCGCCATACGTCCTGACGCTGGCGCACGATCCGGAGTCGCTGGAGGTGCGCTCGCCGCTGTTCAACATGATCATGTATGGCAAGGACGGCCTGTCGTCGGCGGAGCGCGAGCTGGGCGCGGTCGGCGCCTCCATCGTCAATCGCTGCGTCTATTGCGCCGCCGTGCATGCCTCGCGTTTCATCGGCATCACCCGCCGCAGCGACATCATCGACACGATCTTCGCCGACGAGCGCGATGCCAAGCTGCCGCCGCGCGACCAGGCGCTGTTCGATTTTGCGGCCAAGCTCTCGACAACACCGGTCGAAGTCGGCGCGGACGATGGCAGGGCGCTGGCGGATGCCGGGCTGAGCGAGCTCGAACAGCTTGATCTGGTCCTGTCGGCAGCGCTGTTTGGATGGGCCAACCGGTTGATGCACACGCTCGGCGAACCGCGCGCGTAAGTTAGAGCATGATCCGGAAAAGTGTGAAGCGGTTTTCCGAAAAGATCATGGTTAAACAAGAAGCTAAGGCGCGATGACGATCTAACCTGATCTCATCGCGCCTTAGCCCTTCGTCAGGATATCCGTGATCAGCGAGGCGGCCTTGATGCCGGTCCCGGTGATGATGACGACGGTGCGCTCGCCAGGCCGGATCGCGCCGCGCTGCGCAAGCACGTCGATCGCGGCAGCCGCCGAGGCCGATGTCGGCTCGACGAACAGGCCGGTGCGCGCAAGCCGTTTCAAGGCGGCGACGATCCCGTCCTCGGGGATCGCGACCGTGCCGCCGCCGCTCTCCTTAAGCGCCGCCACCATCTGCGTCAGCCGCAGCGGATGCCTGATCGCCGTGCCCTCGGCGATCGTCTTGTGGACTGCGCGATCGACGGGTGTGTCGACGCCGGCTGCGAAACTGGCATCGACCGGCGAGCAGTTCAGCGGTTGCGCGGCGAACAGCCGCGGCATCCGCTTGATCTGCCCGGCCGCCAGCAGCTCCTTGAAGCCGATGTAGCAGCCGAGCAGGCTGCTGCCGGCGCCGACCGGCATGATGACGTTGTCGGGCGCGGAATGGTTGAAGTCCTCCCAGATCTCATAGGCAAAGGATTTCGTGCCCTGGAGGAAGAACGGCTGCCAGTTGTGGCTGGAATAGAAGGTCTGCTTCGATTGGCGGATGGCTTCCGCTTCCGACTCCTCGCGCGGGCCTTCGACCAGTTGAACCTCGGCGCCGAAGGCGTGCATCTGCGCGACCTTCACCGGCGACGTGGTGGCGGGTGCGAGGATCTTCACCCGCATGCCGCCCGCGGCGCCATACGCTGACACGGACGCACCGCCATTGCCGGAGCTGTCTTCCAGCACCGCATCGACGCCGAGCTGCCGCAGGAACGACAGCATCACGGTGGTGCCGCGGTCCTTGAAGCTCGCGGTCGGATTGAACCATTCGAGCTTGAAGTGCGGGCGAAGGTCGCCCCATTCCCGCTCGACCATGGGCGTGCAGCCTTCGCCCATGGTGATCGGCCTTGCGATCTCGGCTGGCAGCGCGGCGCGATACCGCCACAGCGATCGGACGCCGCGATCGATCTCGTCGCGCGAGATGCCGGCGAGCGGTGTCACCAGCAGCGGCTTGCCCTCATCCGAGCACCAGCGCGGAACATCCAGCGGGTAGAGCTTGCCGCTGAGCGGGTCGATATAACTGGGCGATTGCATTCGTCAGATCCTCACGCGGCGCCGGCCGTCTTGCTCAGATAATTCCGCGCAAACTCCAGATACCAGTCGAGAGACCCGGGATTGGCCATCGCGTCCTTGTTGATGACCTTTTCCAGGGGATGGCCGAGCAGGAGCTTCTTGATTGGCAGCTCCTGCTTCTTGCCGGACAGCGTGCGCGGGATTTCGGCGACCGCGAAGATGTCGTTGGGCAGGAAGCGGCGCGACAGCCCGGCTTCGACCGCCTTGTTGATTTTCGCCTTCATCGCGGCATCGAGCGCGACGCCGTCGCGCAACACCACGAACAGCGGCATGTAGCTGTCGCGGCCGAGGTATTCGAGGTCGACGACCAGGGAGTCGAGCACCTCCGGCAAGGCCTCGATCGCGGAGTAGAGCTCGCTCGTGCCCATGCGTAGGCCGTGGCGGTTGATGGTGGCATCGCTCCGGCCGTAGATCACGCAGGAGCCGTCGGGGTTGATCCTGAGCCAGTCGCCGTGCCGCCACACCGGGCCGCGACCGCTGCCGTCGAAATTGTCGGGATAGGTCTCGAAATAGCTCGAGCGATAGCGCGCGTCGCCGGGATCGTTCCAGAAGCGCAGCGGCATCGAGGGCAAAGGCTCGGTGCAGACGAGTTCACCGACCTCGTCGATCACGGCACGGCCCTGCTCGTTGAAGGCCTCGACCGCGCAGCCGAGCAGGCGGCATTGCATGCTGCCCGGCGTCTGCGGCAGCTCGCGATTGCCGCCGATGAAGGCGCCGGCGAAATCGGTGCCGCCGGAGATATTGGCCCACCAGATGTCGGCCTGCGCGGCGCTGCCGTTGCTCTTCGCGAGCGCGGCAAAGCGCTCGTTGAACCAGGCCTGGGTGTCGGCGCTGAGCGGCGATCCGGTCGAGCCCAGCGCGCGCAGCCGCGCGAGATCGCCGACCGCGGCGAGATCGATCCCGGCCTTGGTGCAGTTGGCAAAGAACGCCGCGCCCGCGCCGAAGAACGTCGCCTTTGCATCGGCGACGAAGCGCCACAGCGTGGTCCAGTCCGGCTTGTCCTTGGTGCCGCCGGGACTGCCGTCGAAGATGCAGCAGGTAGTACCGTTGAGCAGGCCGTTGGCCTGACAGTTCCACATGATCCAGCCGGTCGAAGAGTACCAGTGGAAGCGTTCGCCGAACGAATTGTCCTGATAGCTGCAGCCGATGTCGTTGTGCAGCGTCATCAGCGGCAGCGCCACGACGATGATACCGCCATGGCCATGCACGATCGGCTTCGGCAATCCGGTGGTGCCGGAGGAATAGACAATCCAGAGCGGATGGTCGAACGGCAGCCAGTCCGGCTCGAACGCATCGATCTCGCCGCCGGTGGCGGACAGGATGTCGGAGAGACGCGGCTCGGACGCGGTTGCCGCGTCGCTGTGCAGGATGACGTGCGCGACGGTCGGCAGCGAGCGGCGCAGCTCGTCGATCACCCCGCGCCGATCATGACGCTTCCCCGCATAGGTCACGGCATCGCAGGCGATCAAGACCTTCGGCTCGATCTGCTTGAAGCGGTCGATCACGGCGGGGGCCGCCATGTCGGGCGCGCAGACGCTCCAGATCGCGCCGATGCTGGCGGTGGCCAGCAACGCGATGATGGCCTCCGGGATGTTCGGCAGATACGCGGCGACGCGATCGCCCGACTTGATGCCGTTGCGCTTGAGATGCAGCGCCAGCGCGGCGACCTTGCGCCGCAATTCCGGCCAGCTCGTTTCCGTTAAGATGCCGTCTTCGCCGCTCGCGACGATGGCGGGCTGGCCGGCAGCGTGCGCGGCGTCGACATGGCGCAGCACCTGGCGCGCATAATTCAGCGAGGCGCCCGGAAACCAGATAGCGCCGGGCATCTTGCGGCTCGCCAGCACCGCGCGGTGCGGTGTCGGCGACTGAATGTCAAAATAGTCCCAGATGCTCTGCCAGAAGCCGTCGATGTCGGTGACCGACCACTGCCGCATCTCCTCGAAGCTGCCAAGGCTCAGGCCGCGCGTTTCCTTCAGCCATTGGCGATAGAGGGCCATCTGCGGGACGTAAGGTGCTGTCATGGTCTGTTCCGGCTCGTCTTGCTGCTCTCGGCGGCAGCCATTGTTGCGCAACGCTTTAACACACAGCGTGGTTCAATCCCGCTTGTCGTCTGGCGGCCTGTCGCTGGCCCCGGAGCCGATGGTGATTTGATGAAAGACACGTCGCAACTCAGGCTCGAAGGTGTCGTCGTCGAGCTGGATCGGACCGGGGGCGATAAGGACCGCGTTATTAAGCGTGCCGTAGAGCATCTGGCACGCGAAACGAGTCCTGCGCTCGATGTCGGGATCGTTTGGAAACCGTGGCAGCAAGCGCGCCACCAGCCGGTCGGCGATTGCCTGCCCGTGTAGACGAAATGGCTCCCATACGGTCGGATCCGTCATGCTGCGGCGGATGGCGGCGCGGATCAATCCCCGCCGCTTCCGATAGGCCTTCAGCGTGGTCGCGATCGCATCTGCCAGAATTTCCTCTGTACTCAAATGTTCGGCGCAATCGAGCGGGCTGTGCATGAATGCGCTGTCGCGATCGACGACGTCGTTGATCAACGCGCGAAAGAAGCCGTCCTTATCGGCGAAGCGGCTATAGAACGAGCCCACCGAGCATTGGGCGGCGGCGGCGATCTCGGCCACCGACAGGTCGTCGAAACTCTTGATTTCACAAAGTTTTCTACCCGCGCCGACAAGCGCGTCACGGGTCGCGCGGCTGCGCGCCTGCTTGGCGGGCAAGACATCGCCTGGTTCCGGATGTTTCATCGCTGTTGACTATAATTCGAATTTGAGTTCGAATTCATATATGGGCGCGCCCAGAGCAGGGCAGATGCCGCAACAAAACGATGAGGGGACGCCAGTATGCAGAAGGAGACGGTCACGATTCGCAGGCTCACGGGCGGATGTGGTGCGGAAGTGCTTGGGGTCGATCTCGCAAGCGACCTCGGCAATCGCCAATGGGACCAGGTTCGCCAAGCCTTTCTGGACCATGGCGTCATTTTCTTTCGCGATCAACAATTGACGCCGGAGCAGCACATCGCCTTCGCGCGCCGATGGGGAAATATCGACATCAACAAGTTCTTCACGGCGGCGCCGGGCTACCCGGAAATCGCCGAGGTTCGCAAGGAGAAGGATCAGAAGACCAATATCGGCGGCGGCTGGCACACCGACCATAGCTACGACGCCGAGCCGGCGATGGGCTCGATCCTGCTCGCGCGCGAAGTCCCCGACGAGGGCGGCGACACGCTGTTCTCGAATATGTATCTCGCCTACGACACCTTGTCGGACGGACTGAAGCGGACGCTCGAGGGACTACGTGCCATCCACTCCGCTGCTCACGTGTTCGGCGCGAAATCCGCCTACAAGCAGGGCAACGATGAGCACAAAAAGCGCTTCGGCAACGAAGACTTGGCCGTGGGTGAAGTCTCGCATCCAGTGGTGATCAATCACCCGGAAAGCCGCCGAAAGGCGCTCTACGTCAATCCTGGGTTCACCCTTCGCTTCGACGGGTGGACCGCAGACGAGAGCAAGCCCCTGCTCGACTTTCTCTATCGCCACGCTGCCCGCCCCGAATTCACCTGCCGCTTCCGCTGGCGTCCGGGTTCGATAGCGTTTTGGGACAATCGCTCGACGTGGCATTACGCCGCCAACGACTATCACGGACACGATCGCCTGTTGCATCGGATCACCGTTGCAGGCACGCGCCTTTCCTAGAGCAAGATCCGGACCCGCAGGGCCGCGTTAGCGCAAAGCGTGGAGCGGTTTTCCCTCGCGACAAACGCGGAACGCGTTTGCACGGAGGTCATGCTCAAACAAGAAGCCAAAGCGCAATGACGATTCAACCTGATCTCATCGCGCTTTAGTGCACGCGGAGGCGCTGAACGCGCGTTCAGATGCCGCCCGAATTCGCGACGGTCCGGGTCGACCTGACGACAACGTCGCTTCGTTAGAAAACAAGACGCAACTAAAGCGTCAATCCAGACCGCTAACGCAAAGGAAACGCCATGACTGTGGTCCGGCCCGAGAAAGGCGCGTGGGGCATTGTCGCCCTGTTGTTCCTGTTCATGATGATCAACTTCGCCGACAAGGCCATTATCGGACTTGCCGGCGTGCCGATCATGACTGAGCTCAATCTGACGCCCAAGCAATTTGGTGTCGTCGGATCGAGCTTCTTCCTGTTGTTCTCGATCTCGGCCGTTGTCACCGGATTCATCGTCAACCGCATACGGTCGAAGTGGGTCCTGCTGGTCATGGGGCTGGTTTGGGCGCTGGTTCAGTTTCCAATGCTCGGCACCGTGGGGGTTGAACTCCTGATCGCCTGTCGCATCATCCTCGGCGCCGGCGAGGGACCTGCCTATCCGGTCGCGCTGCATGCAGCCTATAAATGGTTCCCGGACCAGCAGCGCGCGATCCCGAGCGCAATCATCGCACAGGGCGCGGCGGTCGGCGTCGTGATCGCGATTCCGCTGTTGAACGCCATCATCACGAACTACAACTGGCACTACGCATTCGGCGCGCTTGGCGTCGTTGGACTTGCGTGGGTTGCGGCGTGGGCGCTGATTGGCAAGGAGGGCAGGATTGAGGAGCAGGCGGTGACTGCCGCGACGGACGCTCACGCGCATATCCCCTATCGCGATCTCCTGCTCAGCCCGACCAACCTGGCGTCCTGGTGCGCGTATTTCGGTGCCTATTTCGGTCTTGCGCTCGTCTTGTCCTGGTTCACTCCGTATCTGGTCAAAGGGCTTGGCTTCGAGCAGTCATTGGCGGGCAAGCTGACCGCCTTGCCATTCATCGTCGGCTTCTTCGTTGTCGTCGGCGCGAGCTGGTTGTCGCAGCGAATGATGCAGGCGGGATCGAGCAGCCGGGCGGCCCGCGGTATCTTTTCGGGCGTTGCCATTTGTCTCGGTGGCCTGGCCTTGCTCGCCGCACCCTATGCGCCGAACGTGGTGGCGACACTAACGCTGATAGTTGCCGGGACGACGCTGCCGTCGGTCGTCTACGTTCTCTCTCCGGCGATTCTCGGCGAGATCACGCCCTCTTCTCAACGCGGTGCGGTGTTGGCGATCAATAGTGCGGTCGGTACCTCGGCCGGTATCGTCGCTCCCTATATCATGGGCAGCATGATCGAAGGCGCGGCATCGGCCGCGGAAGGATACAGTCAAGGATTCATGGTCTGCGGCGCCGTGACGCTTATCGGCGGCGTGATCGGGCTCGCGTTTCTGCGTCCGGAAGCAGATCGGGCGGGCCTTGCGTCGCGCGCAAACGCGAGAGTCGTCGCATCGCCAGCGTAAGCCTGGCAAAGGACGTCAACCCCGCGAGTGGCGTATCCCGGTCTGCTCACGGGGCGGCCTATTCTTGTCGCTTCCGTCGCGTGCTATGTCGTCTGTGCGCCTGATCCAGGCATACGCACAGCCAAGGCAAGCAAATGCCCATGCCGTTCGGCGAACTCTTCATCCTAGGCTTCCACGGCAAGGTGATCCCGCTATGGCTGAAGGATTTCGCCGCACGCTTCGGGCTCGGCGGCGTCATCCTGTTCGACTACTCCTGCCAGACCCGGCAATACGACAACAACATCGCCTCGCCCGATCAGGTGCAATCGCTCTGCGCCGAGATCGCGGCGCTGCCATCTGGCCCGCTGGTCTTCATCGACCAGGAGGGCGGGCTCGTGCGCCGGCTCAAGGACAGTCTTGGATTCCAACCGCTGCCGAGCGCGAAGGACTTCAACTTGCTCGACACGGCGGAGAAGCGGGAGATTCTCGCCGCGAGCTACGGCGAACTGCGCCGGCTCGGCATTCGCTACAATTTCGCGCCCGTCATCGACGTCGATGACAATCCCGACAATCCCAACATCGGCAAGATCAAGCGGTCCTATTCGGCTGATATCGGCGAGGTCGAAGCCAACGCGCGGCTGGTCGACGCGGCGGCGCGCGCGGCGCGGATCGGGCTCTGCCTGAAGCATTTCCCGGGCATCGGCGGCGCCAGCGTCGATTCGCATCTGGAGTTCATGGATATCTCGGACGCGTTGCGTCCGGAGCAGGAGGAGCTGTTCTATACGCTGGCGCCGCAGATCCATGGCGATGCGGTGCTGGTGAGCCACGCCATCGTCCGTCCCTGGGACGCGCACAATCCGATGACATTGTCATCGGCAGGAATCGGCCGGCTCCGCCGCCGCCTGCCCGAGACGCTCCTGATCACCGACGACATGCAGATGCAAGGGCTGCAAAAGGCGCTCGGCACCGCCGCCGCGAGCCGGCGGGCGCTCGGTGCCGGCATGGACATGGTCTGCATCGGCAACAATCTGTTCGTCCAGGAGCGGGAGATGGCCGGGCTCGCCGAGGCGGTTGCCGCTGCCGCGCAGGATGGGGCGCTCGATCGGGCGGCCGTCGCGCAATCCATTGCGCGGGTGCGAAAGCGCAAGGCGCTGCTCGCGTGAGTGCGGGCAAAATTCTCCGGGAGACGCGACGACGATGGAACCAACCATCATTGCCGCGAATTAATGCAGACGCTTACCGGGGCTCAACAACCATGAAGATGCTCACGCGTCTCTTCCGATCGATCTGGCCACGCCGTGTTGCGCGCAGATCAGCCGATGTCTCGCCTGCTTCCATTGATCCTGACGAATTCACCCGCTTGCTCTGCAGCGGGCGCCGCGAGGATTTGCGGATTCTGGCTCGCAAGCTGAGTCAGCGCCCCAGGGCTCACGCGTAGCGGTGGCCCGCGCGCACCGGGCGCCGGCTCCGGTCGGCGGAACCGGCACGGCCCCGTCGCGACCGCAACGCGATCGCCCATTGCCTCATTTTGCCTTCTCGTGGTTCGCAATCCCGATTGCGCCCGGCATCGCAGTCATTTTGCCTTCTGGTGGTTCGCAATCCCGGATTGCGCCCGGCATCGCCGTCATTTTGCCTTCTCGTGGTTCGCAATCCCAATTGCGCCCGGCATCGCAGTCATTTTGCCTTCTCGTGGTTCGCAATCCCGATTGCGCCCGGCATCGCAGTCATTTTGCCTTCTCGTGGTTCGCAATCCCGATCGGTTTGTAGTCGTAGGTCGGATAGAACTCGGTGCGATAGGCGCCCCAGGCATTGTTCTCGATGACGCGGTTGACCTCGCGCAGCCGCGACGCCGGCAGCCGCAGCGTCACCACCTGACCGATACCCATCATCACGTACCAGCTCACCACCTCGACGCCTTCAGGCGGAAACGCCTTGTAGAAGCCTTGCCGCTCGAGTTGCGCGTTCAGTTCGCTTAAGGGGCGGGACTGGTCGTGCTTGAAGAGGATCGTGATCATGACGGCGTTGTCAGGCGTCGGCGGTGTCTGGTCGGTCGGCGCGGTCTGCGCCAACGCACCGGATCCCAACGCCAGGACAACGGCCACGGCCGCGATCGCCATCCAGGATCGCTGTCGTCCTTGCTTCATCGCAGCCTCCTTGTCGGGGTCTTGCGGGATATTCCGAGGTCGCGATCATTGGGGCGACCGCAGCGGCTGTAAATCGCGATCTGTCGGTCCAGGGAGCTGTTGGCGAGGATGTGAACCGTCTCACAAGCGTGCATTGCAGCGCGCGTTATGCAGGGGAGGTGGGGCCATCTCGGTGTCGAGGACATCACATGTCGACGCGGCGACTGGCGTATTGGTGGTTCAGGTTCGTGGTGTCCGGGCGGTTCCTGCAAAAGTTCCTGCGGCTGCGCAGGCGCTGACGCCGGATAGGGCTCCGAAGTGCCCATCATGGCGAATCATCACCTTGCCGGTCGATCGCTGTCGTCAAAATGCAACCCGCTGATCTGGCGAAGGTAAACGCAAACCCCGTCAAATTACGGGGATTTGGGCGGTCGAATGACCGTAGTACTACCGGAATTTGATTCCCTTATATGAGATTCATTGCAAAATTGGCGGCAACCTGCCTCTGTTTGGCTGTTTGGGCGCCCGAATCACAGTTGCGTTATCAGTATTTCTACCGAGTTCCACGTTAACCGAGACACAGTTCAGCTTCGGTAAACCATACTCATGACGCAGCACGACAATCGCGCCGAGGCCCATCTCCCGAAGTGGATCGAGGAGGGGCCTCTCCCCGAGCCCCAGAATGAAGTTGGCCGGTCGGCCGCCCCGCGGGCGCAGGCCGTCGAGGAGGCCGGAGCGGCGCTTGCCCGCCAGTTCAACGGACCCATGACCGCGCTGCTGCTCTATATGAACGAGATCAAGCAGCACAGCCATCAGTTCGCGCAGGCGCCGGGCAACGGCATCTATCTGCAGCAGATCATCGAGAATGCCTTCGAGCAGACCGAGCGTGTCTGCGCCATGCTGAAGCAGATCTCCGACCTGTATCCCAACGCGGTGCCTGCCATCGATCTCAATCCGCTCCGCGAGAACAAGCCGGCACGCCCGCGCTCGCCCGACGTGATGTTTGCGCCGGAAGCCGGACAGAAGCCGTTGACCAAGCGCGAGCGCGAGGTGCTTAGCCTGATCAGCGACGGCTATTCGAACAAGCAGGGCGCGCTTCGCATGAACATCAGCCCGCGCACCTTCGAGAGCCATCGCGCCGAAGCCATGCGCAAGCTCGGTGCGCGCAACACTGCGGATCTTGTCCGCAAGGCCCTGCTGCATCCGGCCTGAGCGGTCCCTGACATTTCCTGGAGCAATGAAGGCGCAAGCGAGCGCCGACGCCCGTTGTGCGTCTCGGGAAGCGCCGCGGCGCGACGGCGCGGGATTGGCTCAGAAATAGTCTTCCGCGAGCGCCCGCATGCGCGGCGCCAGCCGGAGCGCGGAAGCGGCGGGCTTCGGCTCTTCCGGAATGATCGTGATGATCCATGCCACCGCGACGCTCGTCTTGCTTTCGACGATCGAGCGGATGCGGCCCGTGATCGTCGCGTCGGCCGAGCGCACGGTGGCGGTCCTGCCATTGAACTGAGCGATGCGGAAGCGCCTGGCTTCCTTCCGGTCGGTCGTTTCGTAGATGAACATCAGCGCCCCCGCGTCTCCACCCGACCATCGCCATTCAACGTTATCCGACGGTGAAAATCGCAAGCCGTAGAAGTACGGCAGCACGCGGCGCGGATCGCCGCCGGCAGCGTCAGGCGGCGGTGCAGGCGATCTGTTGGTGATGGAGCAGTCTCGTGTACTGCGCCTTGACCGTCGCGTAGCATTCGCACGAGGTCTTCATCAGGCCGTCGAGATTGGTGATCTCGATATGGCCGCGGCTGTAGTGGATGAAGTTCGCTTCCTGCAGGGTATGGGCGACCAGCGACACGCTGTTGCGCCGCGCGCCGATCATCTGCGCCATCGCTTCCTGCGTCAGGACGATCTTGTCGCTGCCGGAAAGGTCGCGTGTGTGCAGCAGGCACCGCGCAAGCCGCGATTCCACGGTGTGCGCGGCGTTGCAGCCGGCGGTCTGCTGGATCTGGGCGTAGACGGCGAGCCCGTGCCGCGCCAGCGCGGCACGAAATGTCGGGCTCTGGTCGGCTGCGGCGCGCATCACGTCGAGCTCGACTGTCGAGGCGACCCCGGGCACCAGCACGACCGCGCTGTTCAGCGCGGTCGCATCGCCGAGTGCCGAGAATGCGCCAAAGATGCTGTCGCGGCCGACCATCGCGATCTGGACGTGTTCGCCGCGCGCCAGTTTGACCACCAGCGAGATCACGCCCTTATGCGGCATGTAGGCGCGGCGGAGCGCCTCGTCGACCTCGACCAGAACCATCTCGGGGGCGAGGTCGACCGTGCGCAGGTGCTGACGGATCAATTCGAAATCGCTTGCCGACAGCGACGACAGGAATCCGTTCGGTGAACGCGGAACCGAATCCAAAGCAACCTCCTGCCTGACGGGCAAAGCTTGACTCTGGTACCTGGCGCTTGGCGCGCGCAAATCAGCTTGTGCCCGATATTGGCACGACTTCGCGCCAAGACAAACGGTCCGAATGGGCGAGCCGATATGCAGTTTGTGCCACGGATCGCATTTTGGGCCGCGATCGGGCGCGCGAAAGCGCCTTCAATCCGTCCTGCCGATCAATTGTTCGGCATGCCCCTTCACCGTTGCGTAACACTCGCAGGCGGTTTTCCGCAGAGCATCGATATCGGTGATCTCGATATGGCCGCGGCTGTAGCGGAGGATGCCGGCCTGCTGAAATGCGTGCGCCACGATCGAGATCGCGTTGCGGCGGACGCCGATCATCTGCGCCAGCATCTCCTGGGTCAGCGGCAGTCCCTCGCTGCCGCAGAGATCCCGCGCGCGTAGCAGCCAACGCGACAGCCGCGCCTCGACCGGGTGCGAAATGTTGCACGCGACCGATTGCTGGGTCTGCGCCGACAGTGCCTGCTCATGAAGTGTGACCAGGGTTCGGAACGTGGTGCTGCGATCCGCCGCCTCGCGAAAATCCTCCGCCGTGAACACCGAGGCGGTCCCCGGCACCACGACGATCGCATCCGTGAGCAGCGGGCCGCCATAGAGTGCGGCCGACGCGCCGACGATGCTGTCGCGTCCGACGGTCGCGATCTCCACCGACTGCCCGTCGGACAGATTGACCATCAGCGAAACGACGCCACTGTGCGGCAGGTAGACGCGCTGCACCGGGGCGCCGGCCTGGACCAGCATCGCGTCCTTGGTCAGCTCGACGGTTTCGAGATGCGGCTTGATGAGCGCAAGTTCCGCCGCGGGCAGGGCTTGCAACAGATGATTAAGCGGACGCGATACCGCAGACATTGGGTCTCCTGCCGAAAGGCGGGAGCACGAAGGTCTCGCATCACCTACTCATGGCGTGTGGGATGGCAGTGAACATAGCTTCCCCATCCAATTGCACAAGAGTTGCGGTTTGCGCCTTATGCCCTCTACAGGGCAGACCGCCGCCGTTGCCGCGGCGGAACCGGCGACGCACCGCGATTTGCAGAAAAAAGTGCTGCGCGATCAAGGCCCGGTCGGAAACTACGGCAGTAGGTTGGGCGCACGGGGGTGCCATACCGCGCGTCGCGGTTCCCGAAGCGCCACGTGTTGCGCTCGGAGAGCACGGCGTGACGTTGCCTGGGGCGGCAAAGGTTTTCACAATCTGCGGCATTTATTGATTTCGATTAAGCATACGGTGTGCCGGAGGCGGTGCGATCGCGCGACGGATTTTCGTCTCGGCGCACATTCGGCCGGCGCCGCAACAGCGCGCGAAGCCCTGCAAATACAGCACGACTCCACTTGTCGCCGCGCTTGCCCCGGCGGCGTCGTCAGCTCGTTTCCCAACGCGTGCAGCGAGCTCCCGTAGAATTACCGAACGGCCCTTGTTGGTATTTGTACGGACCGGCCCTTTAACGAACGGGTAGCGCGGACAGCCCAGTGTGGCACCGACCGCCGCGTGAAAGTTGCGGCGTTGCGTCAACGTGTTCATCCAGAAGGGTACCCAGTATGTCTGAGATTGTTCTCTCGGCTTCGGTTCGTCAGAACCTCCTCTCCCTCCAGTCGACCGCCGATCTGCTCGCCACCACGCAGAACCGCCTTGCCACCGGTAAGAAAGTCAACACCGCGCTCGACAATCCGACCAACTTCTTCACCGCGCGGTCGCTCGACAACCGCGCCAGCGACATCAACAATCTCTTGGACGGGATCGGCAACGGCGTGCAGGTGCTGCAGGCCGCCAACACCGGCATCACCTCGCTGCAGAAGCTGGTCGACAGCGCCAAATCGGTCGCCAACCAGGCGCTGCAGACCCAGGTCGGCTACTCCTCGAAGTCGAATTTCTCGGTCTCGCTCGGCGCCGGCGCCACCGCGTCCAACCTGTTCGGCGGTAGCTCCTACACCGCCGCGACCCTGACCGGCGTGACCGCCAAGAACAACCTGACGACGCCCGCCAACGTCACCGCCGCGACCTCGCTGACGGTCGCAGCCAACGCCGACACCATCACCGCCACGATCGCCAACGGCGACACGTTGACCGTCGACGGTCACACCATCACCTTCAAGACCGGTGCGGCACCGGCGCCCGGCGCGGTCACCCCCGGCTCCGGCGTCAGCGGCAACATCGTCACCGACGGTGCGGGCAACTCGCAGGTCTATCTCAACGGCGGCGCCGCCAACATCGGCGACCTGCTGAAAGCGGTCGACCTCGCCACCGGCGTCCAGACCGCCACGATCTCGGCCGGCTCGGCCACCATCGCCGCTTCCGTCCCCGCCACCGGCACCGTCGCCTCGGTGAACGGCACCGGCCAGCTCGTGATCTCGACCGGCACCGCCGCCGACCTCGCGATCAGCTCGAGCAACGCGAACCTGTTGTCCTCGCTCGGCATCGGCACCGGCACCGCGACCACGTCTCTGGCGCGCACCCCCTCGACCAACTCGAACCTTGCCATTGGCGCGGTCCTTCAGGTGGCGGCGGTCGGCACCGGCACGGCGACCAACATCACCTTCGGCACCGGCGCGGGCCAGATCAAGGATCTCAACGGGCTGAACGCGGCGCTCGCCAACAACAACCTCCAGGCCACGCTGGACTCCGCCGGCACGCTGACGATCACGACCAACAACGACAACGCCTCGCAGCAGATCGGCTCGCTCAGCGGCTCGACCAGCCTGTTCGCCGGCAAGTCGGCCTCGGCTCCGGTCGTCGATCCGAACGCGCAGGCCGCCCGCGCCGGCCTGGTGTCGCAGTTCAACAACATCCTGTCGCAGATCACCACGACCGCGCAGGACTCCTCGTTCAACGGCGTCAACCTGTTGAACGGCGACTCGCTGAAGCTGGTGTTCAACGAGACCGGCAAGTCCACGCTGAACATCACCGGCACGACCTTCAACGCGGCGGGCCTCGGCCTGTCCAACCTGACGGTCAATGTCGACTTCATCGACAACACCGCGACCAACAAGGTGCTGACCTCGCTGTCCAACGCCTCCAACTCGCTGCGCTCGACAGCGTCTTCGTTCGGTTCGAACCTCTCGATCGTGCAGATCCGTCAGGACTTCTCGAAAAACCTGATCAACGTGCTGCAGACCGGCTCGTCCAATTTGACGCTGGCCGACACCAACGAGGAAGCAGCCAACAGCCAGGCGCTGTCGACCCGCCAGTCGATCGCGGTCTCCGCGCTGTCGCTGGCCAACCAGAGCCAGCAGAGCGTGCTCCAGCTGCTCCGCTAAGCCGCACAACGAAAACGACGACGGAAACGGCGGGGAAATCCCCGCCGTTTTCTTTTTGAAGCGATCAATCGAGCGGGTTGATCGCGCCCGCGCGCCCGCCTCAACTTTTGCAGACGCGCATTAACCTTCTGGTAGCCATAATCGAAATAATATCCGGGCGTCGGACCAAGAAGGTCCATCCAGAAGGTTGCCAGCATGTCCAGCATTGTTCTCTCGGCGTCGGTGCGCCAAAACCTGCTTTCGCTGCAGTCGACGGCGGATCTGCTCGCCACCACGCAGAATCGCCTCTCCACCGGCAAGAAGGTCAACACCGCGCTCGACAACCCGACCAACTTCTTCACGGCGCAGGCA
>NZ_JBHMET010000254.1:0-2463 GCF_042430365.1 Bradyrhizobium erythrophlei | reverse complement strand
CCGCGCCAGCGACATCAACAATCTCTTGGACGGGATCGGCAACGGCGTGCAGGTGCTGCAAGCCGCCAACACCGGCATCACCTCGCTGCAGAAGCTGGTCGCCAGCGCCAAATCGGTCGCCACCCAGGCACTGCAGACCCAGGTCGGCTACTCCTCGAAGTCGAACTTCTCGGTCTCGCTCGGCGCCGGCGCCACCGCCGCCAACCTGTTCGGCGGCAGCTCCTACACTGCCGCGACCCTGACCGGCGTGACCGCCAAGAACAATCTGACGACGCCCGCCAACGTCACTGCCGCGACCTCGCTGACGGTCGCAGCCAACGCTGACACCATCACCGCCACGATCGCCAACGGCGACACGCTGACGGTCGATGGTCACACCATCACCTTCAAGACTGGTGCAGCACCGGCCCCCGGCGCGGTCACCCCCGGCTCCGGCGTCAGCGGCAACATCGTCGCCGACGGTGCGGGCAACTCGCAGGT
Organism: Bradyrhizobium erythrophlei; assembly: GCF_042430365.1. GTDB lineage: Bacteria > Pseudomonadota > Alphaproteobacteria > Rhizobiales > Xanthobacteraceae > Bradyrhizobium > Bradyrhizobium erythrophlei. The sequence goes on along the minus strand of NZ_JBHMET010000254.1, from coordinate 1,983 downwards.
CTATCTCAACGGCGGCGCCGCCAACATCGGCGACCTGCTGAAAGCGGTCGACCTCGCCACCGGCGTCCAGACCGCCACGATCTCGGCCGGCTCGGCCACCATCGCCGCTTCCGTCCCCGCCACCGGCACCGTCGCCTCGGTGAACGGCACCGGCCAGCTCGTGATCTCGACCGGCACCGCCGCCGACCTCGCGATCAGCTCGAGCAATGCGAACCTGTTGTCCTCGCTCGGCATCGGCACCGGCACTGCGACCACGACCTTGGCGCGCACCCCCTCGACCAACTCGAACCTCGCCATCGGCACGGTTCTCCAGATTGCGCAGCTCGGCACCGGCACGCCGACCAACATCACCTTCGGCACCGGCGCAGGCCAGATCCACGACCTCAACGGGTTGAACGCGGCGCTCGCCGGCAACAATTTGCAGGCCACTCTCGACTCGGCCGGCACGCTGACGATCCAGGCCAACAACGACAACGCCTCGCAGCAGATCGGCGCGCTCACCGGCTCGACCGGCCTGTTCGCCGGCAAGTCGGCCTCGGCCCCGGTGGTCGATCCCGCCGCGCAGGCGATCCGCGCCGGCCTGGTGTCGCAGTTCAACAACATCCTGTCGCAGATCACGACGACCGCGCAGGACTCCTCGTTCAATGGCGTCAACCTGTTGAACGGCGACTCGCTGAAGCTGGTGTTCAACGAGACCGGCAAGTCGACCTTGAACATCACCGGCACGACCTTCAGCGCGGCGGGCCTTGGCCTGTCGAACCTGACGGTCGGTATCGACTTCATCGACAACACCGCGACCAACAAGGTGCTGACGTCGATCTCCAACGCCTCCGACGCGCTGCGCTCGACGGCGTCCTCGCTGGGATCGAACCTCTCGATCGTGCAGATCCGCCAGGACTTCTCCAAGAACCTGATCAACGTGCTGCACAACGGCTCGTCGAATCTGACGCTGGCCGACACCAACGAGGAAGCGGCCAACAGCCAGGCGCTGTCGACCCGCCAGTCGATCGCGGTCTCCGCGCTCGCGCTCGCCAACCAGAGCCAGCAAAGCGTGCTCCAGCTGCTCCGCTAAGCGTAGCCGCAGATATCGGAAGGCGGGGCGGTGGAGGCTATTCCACCGCCTCGCGTCTTTCGCGTGACGGTATCGGGCTGATCCAGGCTGCGGAACTCCGTGTCCGCTTCACGCTCGGATAGGCTTAACGTCCGCGCTCGATCGGATTTGATTCAAATCGCGATCATCCGCCCCGCGCGCCTTGCGCTTTAGGCGATAAGTGCTTGTGCTTTCGAGGCCGTCCGGCATCGCGCGACACGACGCCCCAACCATTTGAAAAGCCTCATCATCCGTATTTGCACGGACGGCGAAATTAACGTCGCCGTGAAGCTGCCCAGGCTATCGCTGGGAGGCGACCGTTCCGTAGCACTTTGTGGGGGGCAATTCCGATGGACGATCTGTTGCGAGAGTTCCTGACGGAGAGCAGCGAGAGCCTCGATACGGTCGACAATCAGTTGGTGCAGTTCGAGCAGGACCCCAACAACGCGAAGATCCTCGATAACATCTTCCGCCTGGTGCACACCATCAAGGGCACCTGCGGTTTCCTCGGCCTGCCGCGGCTCGAGGCGCTGGCCCATGCCGGCGAGACCCTGATGGGCAAATTCCGCGACGGCATGCCGGTCACCGCGGAAGCGGTGACGCTGATCCTGTCGTCGATCGACCGCATCAAGGAGATCCTGGCCGGGCTCGAGGCCACCGAGGCCGAGCCCGAGGGCAACGATCGCGACCTGATCGATCAGTTGGAAGCCATGGTCGAGCGCGGCATGGCGGCGATGCCAGGCTCGACGCAGTCGATGCCGTCGGCGTCGGCTGAAGAAGCCGCCGCGCCCGTCGTTGACGCGCCCCCGACGACCCAGCCCGCGGTGACTGAAGGCACGCTGGTGGCGCAGACCCTGGAGCGGCCGCTGCGTCCGGGCGAGGTCTCGCTCGAC
>NZ_JBHMET010000253.1:0-712 GCF_042430365.1 Bradyrhizobium erythrophlei | reverse complement strand
TACCACTTCCATCGCGATGCGGAGGATCCGGACGTGTTCATGTTCTACGAGAACTGGCGCAGCCGCGAGGACTTCGAGAAGCACCTGGCGATGCCGTATCTCGCGACATTCTGGGAGCGCCGGCTCGACTACCTGGTGCGCGACGTCGACCTCCGATTTGCCGACATGCAAAGCCCGTATCCCGGTCGGGCCTGACCCGACATCCGTTCGTCAACCCACTGCCCAAAGGAGACGCCATGCCCCGCCTCGAACAAGCCACCCGCGCCGGCACGCCCTACTTCAACGTGATGGACCATCGCAAGGACATCTCCAAGAAATGGATGGAGATGGACGAGTTCCTGCGCTTCACCGGCCGGCTCGACCCCGACCTGAAGGAGGAAGTGCGCCGCGCCGTGGCCCAGGAAAGCGGCTGCAACTTCTGCGCGTCGCTGGGCGATCCCAAGCCCGCCTACGACGACCCGCGCGTGGCCGCGGCGGTGCGCTTCGGCACGGCCGTCGCGCGCAGCCCCAAGGGCATCCCGGATGCCGAGTTCGAGGCGGTGCGTGCGCACTTCAGCCCCGAGGAGATCGTCGAGCTGTCGTGCTGGATCTCGTTCATGTACGGCGCCGAGATGTTCGGCGCCATCATGAAGCTGGACCCGGCCACCGACGCAGTGAAGAAGATGTACGCCACCTGGCTCGTGCAAGGCAAGCAGCAGGCCGCCTTCAAGGC
>NZ_JBHMET010000252.1:0-57518 GCF_042430365.1 Bradyrhizobium erythrophlei | reverse complement strand
CCACCTGCCCAAACACACAGCAATGCTTCAATTTCTGGGTTTTTCAGCAGACTGCTAGACATAAATCAATGATTGCTTCGCGCGGCGGAGTTTGGACGTCGCGGATAACGCTCCGGCGACCGGCCCTGTGCTAGTAAGGCATGATGAGATTAGGTCGCGCTGGAACGGCATCGGAAGATCACCTCTCCCGTGGGAGAGGCATAGGCCGCCTTCAGGCGGCTGTCCTTGAAGAGAACGCCGAAGCGAAGCTTCGGCTATGGCGCAGCGCCGGGTGAGGGGTTACGATCCCTCGATAGAGCGGCGCCCCCTCATCCGATTTGCTGCGCAAATCGACCTCTCCCCGTTGGGGAGGGGTGAACCGACCGCGGCCGAACCGATTCAACCAAGATTCATCCCGCTTTAGTTAGAGCCCCGGCAAGCAAGCTTGTCGAGGCGTTGGAGGCCATGCAGATCCTTGCCACTATCGCGGTCACGACCGCCCTTTGCGCCGGCTTCGCGGCCGCCGGTCTCTATTCATTCCTGCAGTTCATGATCCTCATCGTCGACGAGGAATAGGTCCGCGGGCGCGCCAGCCCGAGTTCGGGTGGCGCGCGGGCGGCTCAATAAGCTTCCTGATACATCAGCGCCGCGGCGGTCCGGAAGATGATCCGGATGTCGAGCCAGATGCTCCAGTTGCTCACATACCAGACGTCGTACTCGACGCGCTTCTCCATCAGGTCGATGGTCGGCGTCTCGCCGCGGAAACCGTTGACCTGGGCCCAGCCGGTCAGGCCGGGCTTCATGTGGTGGCGGTAGACGTATTTGCTGATGAGCTGGTCATAATAATTGTCATGGGCCAGCGCATGGGGGCGCGGTCCGACCAGCGACATCTCGCCGCGCAGCACGTTCCAGAGCTGCGGCAGCTCGTCGATGCTGGTCTTGCGCAGGAAGCGCCCGACCCGGGTCACCCGCGAGTCCTGCTTCTTGGCTTGTGTGATCTTGTTGCCGTTCTCGGTCACACGCATGCTGCGGAACTTCCAGATCTCGAACGGCTTGCCGTTGAAGCCGCGGCGCGACTGCCGGAAGATAACCGGGCCTGCGGAATCGAGCTTGACTAGGATCGCTGCCGTGATGATCAGCGGCGCCAGCATCAGCAGGGCAAAAGACGCAAGTCCGATGTCGAGGCAGCGCTTCTGCACCCGCTCGAACACCGACAGCGGCGGACGCTGGATCTCGATCGCGACGGTTCCGCTGACCGGCAAAAATGGCCGCGACACCAGATCGGCGATCGGAAAATCCGGTAACAAGCGGATCGGCTGCGGGACCACCCGCAGATGCTGGCTCAGCTTCTGCAGCATCGGCAGCTCGTTCCAGTCGATCGCCACCAGATATTCGTCGACATCGGCGGCGCGCGACTGCCGGATCACATCGGTGATCTGCCGATTCCAGGCCGCGTCGTCCTGATCCTGCGCCGGGTTGAGCACGAAGTGACGCACCACGTCAAAACCATGCTTGCGCAGATCCTTGAAGCGGTTGGACGTGAAATCCAGGGCGCGGAGGCTGAGCAGGATGACCTTGCGGTCGATCAGCCGCTCCTTCGCAAAGGCGGACGACAGGCAGTAGCGCCAGATCACGCGATGCGTGAGCAGCCCGCCCGCCCCCAGCAGCGTGAACGTGATGATGGTGCCGCGGGACAGGTTCGCCGTCGACTTCAAGAGAAAGGCGGCGACCGCGAGCGTCGTGAGCGCGAACAACCAGATCACGACGACCTTGCGTGACTGCCACAAGGTGCTGAGCAACCTATGGTTGTCATAGACGCCCTGAAAGTAAGCGGCCATGACGAACACGATACCGACAATCAGCCCTGCACCGAGCGAATTATCCGGATCGGTCGGCGAATTCATGAACTCGCGATAGAGCGCGCTGGCAGCCACGTAGCTCAGCAGGATCACGAGGAAGTCGCCGGCGATGATGAAGAGCTGAAACGGCCGTTGCAATGAGGTGCCGCGGTTCGACGCCAATACGCGGAGACCATCGGAGCCATACGTGGTTGCAGACATCTCGAACCTCTTTACTTCAACGGCCGCAGGCCGCGCGAACAACAACAAACAAACACAACAGATGCGGGCGGAAAAAATCGGACACTAGATGCGGCGGAAAAAACTCGGACACTGCGAAACGGCTTGCACCAAAACGTGGTCGACGAAGTTTGGGATTTGCGCGAAATGCCTGCGGAAGTTGTTTACCAAACACAGCGATATTGTGGCACCGCACCAAGAAAATCAATTTCGTTCTTCGCATTGCAAAATTGTGACTGCGATCATTCACAGCATGATGCACGAGCAATCAATTCGTGATGTGTGATTGTTCACAAGCGCACAGAATTTGCGCGCGAAAATCATCGCGCAACGAAGACTGAACGGCTGCACGACTTGACATCACGCGAATGACATTTCGTTGAGCAACTGCTTCGCATCGGTGATCACGGCATTGCGAAAGAAACGCGTCGATTCTGCGGTCCGCGCATGCAGATCGATCCGCCTGCAACTCTGGCGTAAGAACAAATTGACTTAAGCACTTAAACCAATCTTAGGCGGCCATCGTTAAGCAATGTGGCGTCAAGGAGTAAGTGTTGTGACCACGTTGGTTGTTTGCAGTGCGTTGATCGGATTGGTTCTGGGAATTCGGTTCCGCTTTTTTGTCTTGATACCGGTCCTGCTCCTTGGCTGTGTCGCCGTCGCCGTGGCTTCAATCGGCCAGAATTGGTCATTTGTTCAGGCGCTGTCGGCGGTTGCCGCATTCGTTGCGCCTCTCCAGATCGGATATCTCGTCAGCGCGTTCGTCAGACATGCGGTCGGTCCCGCCGTGATGGTCGGCCGTGCGGCACCGCTCGAGAGCCCGGAGCTCCGTTGAGGCCAGCGCGGGCCATTTTGCCTTCCGCTCGTCGTCCGGCCGCCACAATCGGCGCCCCATGCAAGGCGGCGCCGACTGATTGATCCTCAAAACGAGCACGAGAGCGGGACTTGGCGGCATCAAGCCGCTGAAAACTCACCTCGCGCGCGGAGCAATTCAAAGTTAAAAGAGAGGGTTCCTGGCGAATCCTTCTTACCTTGCGATTTGCCTCTTCGGCCGGGCGCTCGGGTCGCCGCCGTATAAAGAGTCCTTATCCACCTGATGCTGTCAGCGCTGCGACAACTGACGTCGACCACAAAACCCCGGCTTCCGGATGGAGTTCGCATCTACGCGATCAGCGATATTCACGGCTGCGCGCATCTGCTCAGGCAGATGTTCCGGGTGATCGACGCCGACGTCGCGCACAGCAGGCCGTATCGCGCGATCGAGGTATATATGGGCGACTATATCGACCGCGGTCCGGACACGCGGCGCACCCTTGATCTTCTGGTCGAGCGGGCCCGCCGCGGCAATGTGGTTTTCCTGAAGGGCAATCACGAGGCCTTTCTCGGCGAGGTGGTTCGCGACCCGTCCCGCCTTCCCGACTGGCTCAGGGTCGGCGGATTGCAGACGCTGTTGTCCTACGGCCTTTCGCCGTCGCCGGCCCCGCAGGAGGACGAGCAGCGGACGTTGATCCGCGAGCTTGCCGCGGCGATGCCGCCGCTGCATCGCGAATTTCTCGGCCGGCTGCGGCTCAGCTTCACCTGCGGCGATTTCTTCTTCGTGCATGCCGGCGTGCGCCCGGGCACGCCGCTGACCGAGCAGCGCGAGGCGGACCTGTTGTGGATTCGCGACGAGTTTCTCCAGAGCAAGAAGAATTTCGGCAAGTACATCGTGCACGGACATACGCCGGTTCGCAGCGCCGAGATCCTGCCCAATCGCGCCAACATCGACACCGGCGCCTACGCGACCGGAAACCTGACGCTGCTCTCGATCCAGGGATCGAGCATGCTCGCGGTGTAAGGGCGCTGCGGTTCGCCTAAGGCCTCGCCGCCCGCGGCGCGAGTGGCACGAAGTCGTCCGGACCGGGGGTCCCAGGCGAACATCCCTTTAGACGCGATGATAGTCGCGATACCACGCGACGAATGTCTCGATGCCCTGCTCGATCGCGACATCCGGCCGGAATCCGACGTCGCGCACGAGATCGTCGATGTCGGCAAAGGTCTCCGGCACATCGCCCGGCTGCATCGGAAGCAGATTCTTCTGCGCGACGCGCCCGAATCCATGCTCGAGCAGCGCAACGACATGCATCAGCTCTTCCGGCTTGCTGTTGCCGACATTGTAGATGCGCCACGGCGCGTTGCTTGATCCGGAATCTGGGCTTGCGCCGGACCAGTCCGGATTGCCCTGCGGCACACGGTCGATGACCCGCTTGATCGCCTCGACGACGTCGTCGATATGCGTGAAGTCACGCCGCATCTTGCCGTGGTTGAACAGATTGATCGGCCGCCCCGCGGTGATCGCGTCGGCAAACAGATAGAGCGCCATGTCGGGACGATACCACGGCCCATAGACGGTGAAGAAACGCAAGCCGGTGGTCGGAAGGCCATAGAGGTGGCTGTAGGAATGCGCCAGCAACTCGTTGGCCTTCTTGGTCGCGGCATAGAGGCTGACCGGATGATCGACATTGTCATGCACCGAGAACGGCAGCTTGGTATTGGCGCCGTAGACCGACGACGACGAGGCAAAGACGAGATGCCGGCAATCGCCCTGCCGGCATCCCTCCAGGATGTTCAGGAAGCCTTCGAGATTTGAATCGGCATAGGCATGCGGGTTCTGCAGCGAGTACCGCACGCCGGCCTGCGCGGCCATATGCAACACGACGGGAAACCGATGCCGGAGGAACAGCGCCTGCATCCCTGCCCGGTCGGCCAAATCGAGCTTTTCGAACGCAAAGTTGGAGAACGTCGTGAGCTGCTCGAGCCGCGCCAGCTTGAGCCGCGGATCGTAATAGTCGTTGAGATTGTCGATGCCGACGACCGACCCGCCTTCGCCCAGCAGCCGTCGCGCGAGATGAAAGCCGATAAAGCCCGCACAGCCGGTAACTAGCAAATTGGCCACGATCCGCTTCCCACCAATGTTGCCGAAGGCCGACGCCCGGATCACAACTTTGCGTCAACCGGGCATCCCCGGGACACAATTCCACGGGTCCAATCCCCGGATGCGCCGAACAGGGAGGCCATTCCTACCGATATTGCAGCAACGATCAAGCGCGAACGGTGTCGGCCGGGCCGCGGAAGGCCGGGTCATGTGTGGAAAAGCCCCGTCTTGCCGCCGCCTTGAAGGCCCTTGGCGCGCGCTAGCCGGGGATCGTGGCCTTGTAATCCGGAAAGCGGCTCAGCACCGCCGCCTTCATGAACTTGAAATGCGCGATTTCGGCCGCCAGCTCCTTCAGCCGGCGCTGTCCGTTGGAGATCTCGGCCGTGAACAGGTCCTGGTGGTAGTTGTCGAGGTCCTCGCGCTCCAGGTACTCGTCGGTGCCGTTGCCGATCGTCACGGCGGCGCGGGCCAGCACGTCGTCGACCCGGCGGCTGAGGCCGGTCTGCTCGCTCTCGGCCGCATGCAGCGCGGTTTCGATCGCAGCCACGATTGCACCGATCCGGGCGCGATCGGTCTCGGCGTCGCGCTCCGGCGAGCGCGCCCGGAAGCCTTGGTCACCCAGGCGGCCCTTGATGTAGTTGTGCGCGCGAGCGCGCAGGAACAGCTGAAACATCCGCGTGTGTCCAAGTCAGGCGCAGCCAATGGGCCAAAATCGCCTTGCCTTAGTTAAGAAACGGTAAATTCCCGCGACGTCCGGTGCGGCTCGCGGCCATCCACTGCCCCCAGGCCCGGTCGTGCTTGCGATAGAGCTCGAGCCAGCGCTGCGCCGGCTTGCTTGCCGGCCGGCCGCTGGCGTCCCACAGCACGTGCCCGGCATCCTGCAGACCCGACTGATGGTCGAGGCGCTCGAACTCGAAAGTCTCCTCGAAGGTGAGGCCGATCAGGACGCGCCGTCCGTCATCGTCGATAAAGTAGCGCCGCGGCGAGTTGTTCCTGAGATCAGTCATCTTGCACAAGCCCGTCTGCAATCTAACACGTCTCACCCCTCGATCAACTGTCAGCGCGAGGGCCGAGATACGACGACGCACGCCGGTGGTCGATCCGCGCAGCCGTCTCGTCGCCGTCATGCAATGAGCGCCGCTGTCGGGGGCACAACATCTGCATGGCTAGAATGCCCGGCGGGCATGTCCGAATGTGGTGAGGGGCAATCGCGATCTGTCTGGTGTCAGGTGCGCCGTGCGCCGCCTGTATGATCGCCAGACGCGCATGCCAAATCCGGCGAAGAAGCCCGCGAAGAACGTCACCAGCAAGACAAGACTACCAAGCATTTTCCGTCTTCCCAATTCACCCTGGTGCGCATCTTCAGTCGGAAGTTGTGACCGCATCATGATTCAGCGCGCCGAAAGATTGTTCATCCGCTGAATTTTTTGTGCACCTCAACGACGCAGAACTGATCAGCCGCGCATTGATCTCCTGCATTTCAGGAGAAGAACCACAAGGCGAACTTCAGGAACATCGTGCTCAAGAGATAGACCCATCCGGTCATCGCGAGCAGCACCAATCCGACAAAGACGCCGGAAAGACTTCGTTCTTTCAACTGCGTCAGCAGAGGAAACTTGAATCGATAGACCATGCGTCAGGCTCCCCCACGTCGCCGCAAAGCGCTACCGATCAAATTCGGAAATCTCGTGACGCGACGTCGCGACGGCGACAGCGGGCTCGCCAAGACCGTTCGCTGGTACCTCGCGAACCGGTCGTGGTGGCAGTCGATCCAGCAGTCCGGCTATGAGGCGAGACGGCTGGGGCTTGCGGTCCCGTCGTCTCAAACAATCGCGCGTCTCGACTAGGTGCGCCGGGTGCCGTCGTCCCGTTGGCCCGGCATCACCCTGTCTTGGCCCGTCATCCCCTGTCACGCTCCGACATGGAAGAACACGAACCAGACAAGGCCGAGGATCAGGACCGCGAGGCCGGTTGATACCGCAAGCAGCGCAAGAATGGACGGGCCCGGCGCGGCCTGGCGCGCTGCGCTTGGGGGGTCGACGATCTGACCGTGTCGTTCCGTTGCCATGGCAACCTCTTGCGTTAAGTGCCTGTAATCTCGGCTATTGCCGCCCGCCTTTCGAAGAGCCAACGCCTGATGGGGAGCGATGTTCCGGAGGAACGGGCGTGCGGCGACGGCGGCTGCAAAAAGTCGCACCTCGCATTGGACCGGATCTCGATTAACGCCGTTGAGAGAATCCGGGACACGTGATGTTCCAAACCGGGACCCCCGGTGGTATCCTTGCCCGTTCCGTCGGTTGCGTTATCGGAGTATCCCATGGCCCCCCGCGCCAACTGGAAGGGCTTTTTGCGCCTTTCGCTCGTGACCTGCCCCGTCGCGCTGTACCCGGCGACGTCGGACACCGAGAAGGTTTCCTTCAACCAGATCAACCGCAAGACCGGCCATCGCATCAAATACGCCAAGGTCGACGCGGAGACCGGCGAGGAAGTTCCCGCCGACGACATCATGAAGGGCTACAAGGTCGACACCGACACCTATATCGAGGTCACCAAGGACGAGCTCGACGACATCGCGCTGGAATCCACCCGCACCATCGAGATCGACGAGTTCGTGCCGCGGTCCGAGATCGACAGCCGCTATCTGATCCGCCCGTATTATCTCGTCCCCGACGGCAAGGTCGGCCATGACGCCTTCGCTGTCATCCGCGAGACCATCCGCAGCCTCGACAAGGTCGCGATCGGCCGCGTGGTGCTGACCAACCGCGAGCACATCATCGCGCTCGAGCCGCTCGACAACGGGCTGATGGGCACGCTGTTGCGCTACCCCTACGAGGTGCGCAGCGAGAAAGAGTATTTCGACGACATCCAGGACGTGAAGATCACCAAGGACATGCTGGATCTCGCCAAGCACATCGTCGAGCAGAAGTCCGCCGACTTCGATCCGGAGGAGTTCGAGGATCGCTACGAGCAGGCGCTGATCGACCTGATCAACCAGAAGCGCAACGGCATCAAGATCACCAAGCCCGCGCCGAAGTCGAGCGGCAACGTCATCAACCTGATGGACGCGCTCAAGAAGAGCGTTGCCAACGAGAAGCATGCCGCTCCCGCCGCCAAGGCCGAGAGCAAGGCCAAGGGAAAGAAGCCGAAGAAGCGCATCGAGGGCCAGCGCGAGATGTTGTTGCCGATCTCCGGCAGCGGCAAGCGCGAGCCGAAGGAAGTCGCCAAGCCCGAGCCGAAGAAGGCGGAGAAGGCGGTGCGGGCGCAAGCCTCCGCGCGGTCGAAGAAGGCGAGCTGATTTTTTGAGGGCGCGCGGCTGCTATCTGATGATCCTGACCCGCCGCGCCTGAGATGCCCTGGTCGACGCCCTTCGACGATCCGATCGCGCTCCACCGCGGCAGGCTGGAGACGCTGCAGCAGGCGGCCGATTACATCATGAAGTTACCGGAAGACCTCCAGCAGGAGGAGCGCTGGCAGGTCGCGGTCGCGCATCTGATCAACGCCGCGGAGCGCGGCGGCGGCTGGCTGATGTTCGCGCGGATCGCGATGCTGCGCGCGCTGAGAGGCGGCTAAGGCCGCGGCGCGCGCGTCGGGGCGGCGCTACTTCAGCGCCGTGCTCATCGCGTCGAAGCGGCCGCTGAGGTTGATGCCGATGCCATTTACGGCGGCAACGATCACGATACTGAGGCCGCCTGCGATGATGGCGTACTCGATCGCCGTCGCGCCTGCCTCATCGCCAATGAATCTTGCCAGCAACGATCGCATTGAAAACTCCCGTCGACGCCTGCGGATATTCTCTCGCGCCGTAAAATGATTGTATCAGGCTAGGCCGCATTGGTTGACGGGCCATTGAAGGAGAAGATGAACGATCGCTTAAGAGGTGCATGCGATTTCCGCGGTATCGGCATCCCCGGCCTACTCCCGCCGGGGCTCGACATCGCCCCGCCCCGGGGGCCGTTATTCCCCGTAAACGCATATCAGCACTACCAGACGGGCGCGCGGGGCGTGCTTTACCGGTCCGCAGAATCCTGTTCCTCTGGCCTTCGGGGCGACAATGAGGTCGGAGCAAACCGGCCGCATCCAGGGGAGACACCGTCATGAAGCTTGGCACCGCGATCGCGGAAATCATGAAGCGCGAGGGCATCGAGATCCTCTGCGGCTACCCGGTCAACCACCTGATCGAATATGCCGCCAATGCCGATATCCGCCCGGTCATGGTGCGCCAGGAGCGCATCGGCGTCCACATGGCGGACGCGATCTCCCGCGTCACCTCTGGCGAGAAGATCGGCGCGTTCTGCATGCAGCATGGCCCCGGCGCCGAGAACGCGATGGGCGGCGTGGCGCAGTGCTACGGCGAATCCGTCCCCGTCCTGGTGCTGCCGATGGGCTATGCGCGCCGGCTCGCCAATATCGACCCGAACTTCAACTCCAGCCAGGCGATGAAGCCGTTTTCGAAATCGTCCGAGCCGATCATCCTCGCCTCGGAGGTCTGCAACATCTTCCGCCGCGCCTTCACCAGGCTGAAGAACGGCCGCGGCGGGCCCGTCATCGTCGAAATCCCCGCCGATATGTGGAACGAGGAAGTGCCGGAGCCGCTCAACTACACGCCGGTGCTGCGCACCCGCTACGGCGCCGACCCCGTTCACATCAAGGAGGCTGCGGCACTCCTGATCGGCGCCAAGCGTCCGGTCATCTATGCCGGCCAGGGCGTGCATTACGCCAAGGCCTGGCCGCAGCTCAAGCGCCTTGCCGAGCGGCTCGCGATCCCCGTCACCACCAGCCTCGGCGGCAAGTCGTCGTTCCCCGAAACGCATCCGCTGTCGCTCGGCTCCGGCGGCCTGGCCGTGCCGCGCGCGGTGCCGAAATTCCTCGGCGAGGCCGACGTGATCTTCGGCATCGGCTGCTCCTTCACCGAGACGTCGTTCGGGATCGCGATGCCGAAGGGCAAGACCATCATCCATTCGACGCTCGATCCGAACCATCTCAACAAGGATGTCGAGGCCAGGGTCGGCCTGGTCGGCGACGCCGCGCTGGTGCTCGACGCGCTGCTCGAGGAGATCGGCAAGACAGTCACCGCGGACCGCGACGCCAGCGCGGTCGCTGCGGAAATTGCCGCCAGCCACAAGGAGTGGCTCGCGAAATGGCTGCCGAAGCTCACCCACAACGATGCACCGCTCAATCCCTATCGCGTGCTGTGGGACCTGCAGCACACCGTCGACATCAACAACACCATCATCACCCACGACGCCGGCAGCCCGCGCGACCAGCTGTCACCGTTCTGGAAATCGGTCGAACCCTTGTCCTATATCGGCTGGGGCAAGACCACCCAGCTTGGCTACGGCCTGGGCCTCGCGATGGGCGCCAAGCTCGCGAAGCCCGATAAGCTCTGCATCAACGTCTGGGGCGATGCCGCGATCGGCTTCACCGGCATGGATTTCGAGACCGCGGTGCGCGAGCGGATCCCGATCATGTCGATCCTGCTCAACAACTTCTCGATGGCGATCGAATTGAAGGTGATGCCGATCTCGACCGAGAAATACCGCTCGACCGACATCTCCGGCGACTACGCGGCGATGGCGCTTGCCTTCGGCGGCTATGGCGAGCGGGTGACCAAGCCTGAGGACATCATCCCCGCCATCAAGCGCGGCATCCAGAAGACGAAGGAAGGCGTGCCTGTGCTGCTGGAGTTCATCACCAGCAAGGAGACCGAGGTGTCGCAGCCGGGGACGTGAACTCAGCCAATGCCACACGTCACCAACATCGAAACCGGCTTCGTCAGCTCGCTCGCCGAGCCGCAGGACAGCGCAAGGCTCGCCGCCATCGGTCAGAGCCGTGCGTCGACAGGTTCACTTTCCAGCGCCAAGACCGCGAATACACATTCATGAACGCGCCTCAGCGGCTCGCGCGCGACAAAACGCTTCAAGGCTTCGTGGCCAAGGGCGAACTCCCGAAGCGCCAAATTGCGCTTGCCGCCCAGGCTCCGCTCACGCAGACGAACAAGGTTTCGCGGCGCATCATATTCAGGACCGTAGATGATGCGGAGATATTCACGACCGCGCACCTTGAGCGCCGGCTGAATGAGGCCCTTGTTGCCTCGGGCGACAAATTCGCGCGGCTTGACGACCATGCCTTCACCGCCATTGTCCGTCAGCGCCTCCCACCAAGCGATGGCTCCAAGCATCTCGCTCTCGTCCGCAAGCGAAACCTTTCGCCATTGGGTGCGTGTGACGACCCCATCTGCTGCCGCCGCCAGGCGATCTGCCAGCTCCATGTGCCAGACGTGGTCACGCTCGAACCAGACACGTCCCTCGCTCGCAAGCAGATGGAAAGGTGCAACTTTCAAGTCGCCGATAGCATCGACTTGCCAAACATAGGGGGCCCAAGCGCTGCCGTATCGCGCCGCCCGTTCTGCCCGATCTGCGAAGTGATCGCGCAAGGCCGCGACGTCGAGCCCGCGATTGCCGGTGCGCGCAAAGGCGTCGATCGACGCTGCCAGTCCGGCACGGGACGACGTGGCGACCGGCCCATACTGGCATTCGATCAGGCTGCCGGCCTTGACAGACCAGGGCATGATTTCCGTATCGAGGAGCAACCAGTCGCTATCCAGCTCATTCCACAAACCAGCATCTTCGATTGCGTTGCGTAACCTGCCCAGAAGTTCCTCGGTCGTTGCGGGATTACCGAAAAACGCCCGTCCGGTACGTGTCCAGATCGCCCCGGTTTCTTCGCCCGCCACGCCGAAGCGCGCCCGGGCTGCGCTCGCCGTCTTGCAAATGGCGATCACCGCACGCGACCCCATGTGCTTCTCTTCGCACACCAGTTCCGAGACGCCACGATCGCGAAAATGCGCGAAGGCCTCCTCCGGTCGCTCCAGCCAGCCCTCGCGCTCGCTGGTCTCGGAAGGCGACATCGCCGGCGGCAGATATGCAAGCCACTGAGGCGCCAACGCAAATCGACTCATGACCTCCAGTGCGGCAGACGCATTCTCCTCCGCGACGACCACGCGGCCTTTCAGTGCCGTATCGATCCAGCGCCGTCCGCTCACATCCTTGTAGTCTAGGATCGAGTCCGCCTCGGCCTGCCCCGACGTCAGATCAGCCGCGGCAATCGGACGGATCGGCTCGGACCACGTCCGTTCGGCGGGAACCTCGACAAGCTGTTTTTCCGGCCAGCGCAACGCGGTCAGCTTTCCGCCGAAGACGCAACCAGTATCGATGCAGAGCGTGTTGTTGACCCAGTCTGCGCGCGGGATCGGCGTGTGACCGTACACGACGGTAGTCGCTCCTCGATAGTTCGCTGCCCAATCCGCGCGAACAGGCAGCCCGAACTCGTCGATCTCTCCCGTGGTCTCGCCATAGAGCGCGAATTCGCGCACCGCGCCGGATCCACGGCCGATCATGTCCTCTTTCAGCCCTGCGTGGGCCACTGCCAACCGCCCACCGTCGAGCCAAACATGACTGCGCAGATCCCCGAGGAAAATCCGCAAGGTCTCGCGAAAGCCGAGATCTTGTCCTTCGAGCTGGTCGATCGTCTGCTGAAGGCCATGTGCAATCGTGACCTTCCGGCCCGACAGCCAACGCTCGAGCTTGCGGTCGTGATTGCCCTGAACGGCGTAGGCGTGACCGGCCGCCGTCATGCTCATCACGATGCGCAAGACATCAGGCGAGTTTGGCCCGCGGTCGACGAGATCACCCACGAAGACCGCTTTGCGGCCCTCGGGTGGCGTGACCCTGACCGTTCGCCTCCCCTCGTCCTCCGACCACGCGACATGATAGCCAAGCTTGACCAGCAACGTCTGGAGCTCGTCGGAACAACCGTGGACATCGCCGATGATGTCGAATGGACCCGCATCGGTTCGCTTGTCGGTCCAAAGCGGCTGCCGTGCAACGACGGCGGTTTCGATGCTTTCGGCGCTGGCGAGCTTCCATACTTGGCGGAAGCCCTCGCGCTGAAGTCCACCGAGGCCGCGTCGCACCTCAGACACCATCCGCTGCACCACTTGAGCGCCGAATGGGCGATCAGGGCGCGTCTTGTTGCGCTCGATACAGACATCGATACCTGGATCGAGGATGATTGCGACCGGCAGGGCGTGCCATTTCCGCGCCAGCTCGATCCAGCCCTTGCGTTCCGCCGCGCGAACGTTCGTGGCATCGATCACGGTGAGCTTCCTGTTCTTCAGCCGCTTGCCGGCGATCTCGCGCACCAGGTCAAAGGCATCGGCTGTAACCCCTTGATCTGTCTGATCGTCGCAGACAAGTCCGCGGCAGTAGTCGGACGAAATCACTTCCGTCGGCAGAAAATGCTTCGCTGCAAAGGTCGACTTGCCGCACCCCGTCGCGCCAATCAGGATGACGAGGGAAAAATCGGGAATCTGGATGTTCGTCATGGTCGCGCTCATCGCGTGAACACCGCCATTTGCGTCGGCGCCCCCTGCGCATCATCCTGCTGCCCAATTCCGCTGAGGATCGGCTGATAGCCGTAAGTCGACGCAATCTTCTCAGTCCACGAGCGAAACTCGGCACGCGTCCACTCGAAGCGATGATCGGGATGGCGAAAGCCGCCATCAGCGAGATTTGGGAAGAGCCGATTGTAGTCCGCGTTCGGGGTTGTCACGACGACCGCGCGAGGACGCGCCCCGCCGAACACGACGCGTTCGACAAGCGGCAGTCGGTCGGGATCCAGATGCTCAATCACTTCAACCAGCGCCGCGGCGTCGACGGTTGACCAGCGCTCGTCCCGATACGTCAGCGATCCATGGAGAAGCGTCACCCGCCCCTCCGGAGGACCACCAGCCATATTCAATTTTAGCCGCCTTGCTGCCCATTCCAGCGCACGGGAGGCCGGGTCGAGGCCGATCAGCCGTTGCGCCCAAGGCTCTCGAAGCAGGCGTTGCAAGAGTTTCCCCTCACCACAACCCAAATCCGCGATGGTCTTGGCTCGGGTCGCGCGAAGCGCGTCGACAACCGCATCCATGCGCTGGTCGTTCAGCCGGATCGGCGCCTCAAGCACTTCCTCTTGAGCTCCACGCGGATCAGCTTGAGCGCTCTCGTCTTGGGTTTCCGGCACCAGTCGCTCCAGGGCCGCTCGGGCGAGCATCCCACGGTGCCGAAGATAACGACGGACGATCAACTCCTTTGCGGGGTGCGAGCTCAGCCAGCCTTCGCCCCGATTGAGCAGCTTGTCGATCTCGTCATCTCCAACCCAATAGTGCTTGGCGTCGTCCATCACCGGGATGAGCACGTACAAATGGTTGAGAAGAGAGCTGAGGCGCGCAGTTCCACCAAGCTTCACTCGCGCGTACAGATTGCCGGTCGCGCCCGGGCCCTCGATCGGCTCGATCTCGACATGCCAGCCGAGGGGCTCGAATAACGCACGGACCAGCTTTTCGCCGCCGCGCATCGGCAAAGGCGTGACGACCGCTTCGAGCGGGATGGCCTCGTTGGCAAGCTCCTGACGTGCGTGGCAGGTACCCGCCATAGCGGTCCGGAACGCCCTGTTCAACGCGACCGAAAGAAATGACGACGCCGCGTAGGGGCGATCGTTGACGTACTGATCGAGCAAACCCTCGCCGTTACCTTTTCCGCGGACAAGACCAACAGGATCGACATCAAGAACCAACACCACCTCACAGCGCGTCGGGACGGCCTCCGGGTATAAGATCAATGCCTTGCCGAAGGCGAGCTCCACCTCATGTATCCGGTCGGGATGCTTGTGAAGCAGGAAGCCAAGATCCGTAGCGGGCTGATGTGTCGTTGCAATCGAGAGAAACATGATTGTCAGATAGCCGACTGCGACGTGTCGATCCAGCTCAATTTCACCTAAGGGCGAAATGACGCCCCTGCTCGACCACCGCGATAGACGGCTTTTGCCGAATTGACTCGGCCGGATGAAAAGTATGCGACAACAACGCGTCGGATATTCCTCTGCACGCCAATCACTGATTTGCCCGTCGGCGCAAGCCCTCCTCGAAAAAATATTTCTGTTTTTGAGAAGCGCAAATCAGTGTATGACTCCGCCCGTCTCACCCGCCTGAGGGGCGCTGCGCAATCGTCACGAGTGTTGGGTCGAGGTGCGGTGGACGCGGAGCGCGCAACTGACGAGTGCACGTGACGCGGACGGCGAAGTCGTGTGGTCCTGACGCCCCAGTGGTTGGTGTCTCCTCGCAAGACGCGAAAGCGTCTTTGCGAAGACGGTGACAAACAAGCCCGTCTCGCCGGGGAGAGCACGAAGGAAGCCGTAAAACCATCGCGCAGGGAAAGCCGGAGTTTCCGGTTATTTCACCTGTGGTCCTACCCCCGTGCTTTTTGTTGCACGGGACCCATGGGTGCAATCGGCACCCGGCTTTCCCTGCGCCCTCTGTTGATTGAGAGGGTGAAATGCAATGCAAAGCTCGGACAGAACATGTCGCGAGAACGCGAACTCGAATCCTCGGCGCTGCTTGAGAGTTGAATTAGAAACCAACCCCGTCATTGCGAGGAGCGTAGCGACGAAGCAATCCATCGCTCTTCATACGCTGAAGCATGGATTGCTTCGCTTCGCTCGCAATGACGTGGCGACCGCCCTACTCCGCCATTTCGACCGGCGGCGTACCGGGCCCTGCGAGCGGGCGCTCTTCCATCGTGATCATGCAGATCGAGGCAGTGGTCAGCAGCACGGCGGCGGCGCCGAACACGTAGCGGAAGGCGGTGATCATGTCGGCCGTGGGAATCGCGCTCGCCGCGCCCGCACCATGGTGCTCGCTGGCGAGCGAGATGTCGGCGCCGAGCGCCATCAGCAGGATCGCAGCGAAGACGGCCACCGTGAACGAAGCCATCAGCGCGCGGAAGAAGTTCATCGCGCCGGTGACGGTGCCGACCTGGGCGCGCGCCACCGAATTCTGCAGCGACACCACGCTGACCGGGAACGTGGTGCCGAGCCCGAGTGCGAACACGCTCATCAGCGCGAGCAATCCCCACAGCGGCAGCGTGGTCAGCGCCATCGCCACGGCACAGATCGCGGCAAGCGAGGTGCCGACGATCGCGACGCGCTTGTAGTGCTTGGCTTTCGC
The DNA here is from genome assembly GCF_042430365.1 of Bradyrhizobium erythrophlei. Lineage (GTDB taxonomy): Bacteria > Pseudomonadota > Alphaproteobacteria > Rhizobiales > Xanthobacteraceae > Bradyrhizobium > Bradyrhizobium erythrophlei. The sequence continues at coordinate 41,503 of NZ_JBHMET010000252.1, read as the reverse complement.
CATGGTCCGTCCGGCGATCGCCGCGCCGCAGGTCGAGATCGCGGCAAGCGGGATCAGCGCGAGGCCGGCCTCGCTGGCGCTGAGGTGATAGACCACCTCGTAATACAGCGGCAGATGCACGGTCAGGCCGACAATTGCACCGAGTGCGCAGCCGCCCGCGCCCATCGCGAAGGGCACGACCGAACCGCCGAGCAGCGACAGCGGCAGGAACGGCTCGTCGGCGCGCCTTGCGTGCCACACGAAGGCACCGGCGAGCGCGACCGACGCACCGACCATCGCGGTGATCGTGGGCGAGAGCCAGGAGAAGCGGGTGCCGCCCCAGGTCAGCACCAGCATGAGCACGACAGCCGAGGCCATCAGCAGGATGCCGCCGAGCCAGTCGACCTTGCGCTTGCGGTGGAACACCGGGATCTTGCCCATCTTCGGCAACAGCAGCGCGAGCGCGGCGGCCGCGAGCGGCAGGTTGATCCAGAAGATCATCGACCAGTGCAGATGCTCGGCAAACACGCCGCCGATCACGGGCCCGAGAATGCCGCCGGCCATCCAGACGCTGGAGAAATAGGCCTGATACTGGCCGCGTTCACGCGGGGACACCACGTCGGAGATCACGGTCTGCACCACAGGCATGATGCCACCGCCGCCAAGGCCCTGCAGGCCGCGCGCGAGGATCAGCACCGTCATGTTCGGCGCGATCGCGCACAGGACCGAGCCCACAACGAACAGGCTGAGCGAGGTGATGATCATGGCGCGGCGGCCATAGATGTCGCTGAGCGTGCCGAACACCGGCGCCACGGCGGTCGACGCCAGGAGATAGGCCGTGATCACCCAGGAGAGATTGGTGACGTCGTGGAACTGGCGGCCGATGGTCGGCAGCGCCGTCGCGACGATGGTCTGGTCAAGCGCCGCCAGGAACATCGTCAGCATCAGGCTGATGACGATGGTGCGGACCTCGTCTTGATTGAGCGGTGCCGGCGGCGCGATCGGCGGCGCATCGCTGAGTTCGATCACCTCGCTCGGGAGGCGGGACAGCTCTTCGGCAATGTCGTCGGGCAATGTCTGCTGGTCGGCAGGAAAACGGCTCTGCCGTTCGTATTTGTTCATTGGAGGCGTAATGCGGCTGCGCGGCGTGCGGCCGCGAGGGAATCATTCTCTTATTTGCAATTTAGGCAGCAATTCGTTGCTGAGGCAGGCACCTCCGCGCATGGGTGCATCCCACGAGGGGGTCCTCGCGATGACGTGATCAGGCCGGAGGCGATGTCAGGCTTTCGGCCGCTTCTTCAACCGCGCCCGCTTCGGCAGCAGCGCGGGCCACTGCACGATGTGATCCTCGAGATCGGCGTCGTTGACGTCGATCTCGGTGCCCTGCACCCGCCCGCGCACGGAGACGCCGGCCTCATGCACGGTGTTGGGATCGCCGGAGATCAGGGGATGCCACCAGTAGAGGTCGCGCCCCTCGGCGACCAGCCGATAGCCGCAGCTCGGCGGCAGCCAGTTCAGGCTGCGGACGTTTTCCGGCGTCAGGCGGACGCAGTCCGGAACCTTGTCGGAGCGGTTTTCGTAGTCCTTGCAGGTGCAAAGGCCGGCATCGAGGAGCTTGCAGGAGATATGGGTGAAGTAGATTTTGCCTGTATCCTCGTCTTCAAGCTTCTCCAGGCAGCAACGCGCGCAGCCGTCACACAGGCTCTCCCATTCGGCGCTGGACATCTCCTCCAACGTCTTGGTTTTCCAGAAGAATCCCTCCTGGGGCGAGGAATGCTTGGGCGGCGCGGTCATGATTCCCTTGTGTTGATGGCTTCCACCTTCTTGGGGGCCCGGGCTGGGCTGCGCAAGGGGGTGGTTTTGCGGGGCCGAAAAAGCCGGTGGGCAGCGTCCAGCCTATCGTTAAATTCACCAGCCGCGCCATTGGTTTATGGCCGGCGCTCGGTTAGAACAGCGAGCGAGTCCCCAATGACGCAAAAGCGCCTTGGGTTTGCCGCAACATCGAAGCAAGACGCTGGTTGGTGCCCATTTTGGGCGCTTGCAGCGCTGTCGAACTCAAGGGCCCCGTGCGCCAGATCCTACCGCCGCATTGGAAGCAGAAGATCCGGAATTTCTTCCTGGATCTCGATGCGCGTATCGACTCGACGCTGTTTTCGTCGGGCAAGGGCCTGCGCGAGCTCTACGAGCGCTATTCGACCTCCATGGACCGCTTCTATGTCGGCCGCTGGAAGCGCTGGGTGTTCATCGAGCCGCTGTCGGAAGCCGCCACCATCGGGCTCGGCGGCATGGTGTTGATGCTGACGCTGGCGATCCCCGCCTTCCGCGAAACCGCCGACGAGGACTGGCTGAAGAAGTCCGACCTCGCGGTGCAGTTCCTCGACCGTTACGGCAATCCGATCGGCAGCCGCGGCATCAAGCACAACGACTCGATCCCGCTGGAAGACTTCCCGGACAATCTGATCAAGGCGACGCTCGCGACCGAGGACCGCCGCTTCTACGACCATTACGGCATCGACTTCCCGGGCCTCGCCCGCGCGCTCGTCACCAACGCGCAGGCCGGCGGCGTGCGCCAGGGCGGTTCGTCGATCACCCAGCAACTCGCCAAGAACCTGTTCCTGAACAACGAGCGCACCATCGAACGCAAGGTGAAGGAAGCGTTCCTGGCGGTATGGCTCGAATTCCGCCTGACCAAGAACGAGATCCTGAAGCTCTATCTCGACCGCGCCTATATGGGCGGCGGCACCTTCGGCGTCGACGGCGCGGCGCATTTCTATTTCAACAAGTCGGCGCGCGATGTGAACCTCGCGGAAGCCGCGATGCTCGCCGGCCTGTTCAAGGCCCCGACCAAATATGCGCCCCACATCAACCTGCCCGCGGCGCGTGCCCGCGCCAACGTCGTGCTCGACAACCTCGTCGATGCCGGCTTCATGACCGACGGCCAGGTGTTCGGCGCCCGCCGCAACCCCGCCGTCGCCGTCGACCGGCGCGACGAGAACTCGCCGAACTACTATCTCGACTACGCCTTCGACGAGATGCGCAAGCTCGTCGACACCTTCCCGAAATCCTACACCGAGCGCGTGTTCGTGGTTCGCACCGCGATCGACATGAATGTGCAGCGCGCGGCCGAGGAAGCGATCGAGAACCAGCTTCGCCAGTTCGGGCGCGACTACCACGCGACCCAGGCCTCCACCGTGGTTGCCGATCTCGACGGCGGCGTCCGCGCCATGGTCGGCGGACGCGACTATGGCGCGAGCCAGTTCAACCGCGCGACCGACGCCTATCGGCAGCCCGGCTCGTCGTTCAAGCCCTATGTCTACACCACGGCGCTGCTGAACGGCTTCAAGCCGACCTCGATCGTGGTCGACGGCCCGGTCTGCATCGGCAACTGGTGTCCGCAGAATTATGGCCACTCCTATTCCGGCTCGGTGACGCTGACGCAGGCGATCACGCGCTCGATCAACGTCGTGCCGGTGAAGCTGTCGATCGCGCTCGGCGGCAAGGAGGGGCCCAAGGCCGGCCGCGCCAAGATCGTCGAGGTGGCGCGCCGCTTCGGGCTCAAGGCGCCGCTGCCCGACACGCCGTCGCTGCCGATCGGCTCCGACGAAGTCACCGTGCTCGAGCACGCGGTTGCCTATGCGACCTTCCCGAACAAGGGCCGCTCCGTGACGCCGCATTCGGTGCTGGAGGTGCGCACCGGCGCCGGCGATCTGGTCTGGCGCTGGGACCGTGACGGTCCGAAGCCGCGGCAGGCGATCCCGGCCAATATCGCCGCCGACATGGCGGGCATGATGAGCCACGTCGTCAGCGAGGGCACCGCGCGCCGCGCCGCGCTGGACGGCATTCCGACCGCGGGCAAGACCGGCACCACCAACGCCTATCGCGACGCCTGGTTCGTCGGCTACACCGGCAACTTCACCTGCGCGGTCTGGTACGGCAACGACGACTATTCGCCGACCAACCGCATGACCGGCGGCTCGCTGCCGGCGCAGACCTGGCACGACATTATGGTCGCCGCGCATCAGGGCGTCGAGGTCAGGGAAATCCCCGGCATCGGCATGGGCCAAAAGCTGCCGCCGCAGCCGGTGGCGCCTAACGTCGCGGCGAACGCGGCGCCGAAGGTGCTGGAGACCAAGCCGGGTCCGCCGCCGGTCCTGACCAAGCGCGGCGCCGATATCCTGGTGCGCGTCGAGAAGCTGCTCGACGACGCGGCGAAGACCACCGGCAAGACCACGCTGAACGAGCCGGCCAAGGGCACGAACAAGGCGGAATCCTCGAGCGCGCTGGCCTTCCCCGAGAATTACATTGCCGCCGCCGGGCCGGACGGCACGACGGCTTCCGTGCCACGCAAGAACTAACGTGCGGCTGATCCTCACCACCTTGCTGGCGCTCGTGATCGCCACCGCTGTCGGGCTCGGCTTGACCTACGCCACCGCGACGCGCGGTACCGATCTCGGCACGCTCAAGATCGGCGCCTGGACCGCGCGGCCGAAGAACGGCACCTCCGACGTCGATCCCTATTCACGGGCGACGATCGCCCGCAGCGGCGAATTGCCGATCGGCACCGGCGACGGCATCGCGTTCACGGCCACCGCCGACGACAACAAGAAAACACTCGACGGGCGCTGCGACATCGTCGTCAGCGGCGTGACGCCGGCGGCACGGTTCTGGACGCTGACGCTGTTCGACCGCAAGGGCCAACTGGTCGCCAATTCGCTGCAGCGCTACGGCTTCACCAGCCAGGAGATCATCCGCGCGTCCGACGGCACCTTCGAGATCCACATCGCCTCGCGCTCACGCGCCGGCAACTGGCTGCCGACCGGCGGCATCGAGCGCTACGCGCTGATGCTGCGGCTCTACGACACGCCGGTCGGGGTTGCGACGCGGACGCAGCGCGACGCGCCGATGCCCGCGATATCGACGGTGGGCTGCCCATGATCCGCATCGTGTTCACGATTCTCGCGGGTGTGCTGCTCGGCGGCATCGTGCACCTCGTCAGCGTGCTCGCACTGCCGCGGATCGCATCGCAGGACGCCTATTCGCGGCTGACGCCGGCGACCAAGCTCAACGCGGTGACGCAGTTGCCGCTCGCCGAGCCCGGCAATTCGCCGATGCCGTTCATGGATCCGGCCTTTGCGATGGCGATCTGCCGCTACGATCTCTCCGGCGGACCGATCAAGCTCACGGTGCCGGTCAGCCAGGCCTATACGTCGGTGTCGTTCTACACCCGCAATGAGGTTGCCTATTACGCCATCAACGATCGCTCCGCCGGCAAGAAGGTGATCGAGCTCGACCTGATGACGGAAGCGCAGCACAACGAATTGCCGGAGGACGAAGAGGTCACCGCGGCCGACCGGCTGATCATCGATTCGCCGACCACGACGGGGCTGATCCTTTTGAAGGCGCTGGCGCCGGAGCCCGGCCTGATGCCGCAGGCGCAGGCCTCGCTCGCGGCCGCGAGCTGCAAGGTGCAGACCGAGCCGCCGCCTGCGAAGCAGGAGGCGCCGCCTCCGCCACCGCCGCCTCCACCGGCCCGCAAGCGCTAGCAGGCTGCGGAAAAAGTCGCTGATTGCGGGTTTTTGGCAGGTTCGGCGCGATCTGTGCTGCCTCTTGCGGGGATCATTCTTGGTGAGGCGCCACTTTCCCGTTCCTCATTATGGTATGGCCGCCAGTAGCTTCGGGATTCGCACGAGATTGTAGGCGGCTGCGGCAAGCGTGAACATGAAGCCGACACGCGCTGTTCCGCGGTGCCTTGTCTTGCGCAAGACGGCCACTGTCTTGATGTAGCCGAAGCCTTCTTCGATCCGTTTGCGGATGCGCTGACTGATCGCGTAACCGAGATGGCGGGTAGTGCGGCCGTCGATCGCGGTCTTGCGTGTTTTTCCGGTCTTTGTGAGATGTGCATCGACGGCGATATGCGGGGTTACATTGCGTTCCCTGAGTTCGCCGACAAAACCGGTCACATCAAAGCCCTTGTCGCCGCCAAGCGTGATGCGCTTGGCAGCGGGAGAATGACGGTCAATCATCGCAAGGGCTGCATCACGTTCGGCGGTGCCGGAGGCCTGGGTCAGCTCGGTCTCGACGATAAGGGCATTCCTGTTCTCCATGAGGATATGCCCCATGAAGGAGAGCTTGGCGCCTTGGCCGTCACCTTTGCGATAGAGCCTGGCGTCCGGATCGGTGGTTGATCCATGCGTCTCGTTGGAGCGCTTCTCCTTGTGGAAGCCGCGCTCGCCATTGCGGCCTGGACCCGGCGGTTTGTCCTTGCCGTCCTTGCGCCGGAAGCTCTTCATTGATGCCCACGCCTCGATCAGCGTGCCATCGACCGAGAAGTGATCGTTCGACAGGAGTTGCTTCACCTCGGCTTGGTCCAACACCGCGCCGAAGAACTTCGCAGCCACATCTCCCTCCAGAAGCCGCTCGCGGTTCTTGGTGAAGACAGTCACGTCCCAGATCGGCGCGTCCATCGACAGCCCGACGAACCAGCGAAACAACAAATTGTAATCGAGCTGTTCCATCAACTGGCGCTCTGAGCGCACCGAGTAAAACGCCTGTAAAAGCAGCGCCCTCAACAGCTTCTCTGGCGGAATCGAAGGACGGCCAAGCTTGGCGTAGAGCCTCGCGAAATCGCCTGAGAGCGTCTCGAGTGCTCCATCGACAAGCCGTCTAATGGCCCGCAGGGGGTGATCTTTGGGAACCCGCGCCGAGCAGCTCACATACGAAAACAGGCCTTCTGACGCCTCATCTTCTCCGCGCATCGGCTATCCTCTGCCCCGATTCAACGCGACAAAGGAATCACAATCGCAGCCGATCCGCGATACTTTTTTCGCAGCCTGCTAGAGCATGATCCGGAAAAGTGTGAAGCGGTTTTCCCTCGCGACAAACGCGAAGCGTTTGCGCGGAGATCATGCTCAAACAAGGATCTAAAGCGCGATGACGATTCATCCCAATCTCATCGCGCTTTAGTGTGGTCGGCCACAGCGGCAGCTCTCGTAGTCGACGGGATCGTGGCTGTTGACGATGGTGACGACATCGCCATGCGCGGCCTTCAATTGCCGCAGCCGCTCCTGGTTCGCGATGCGGGTTGCGCGATCCATATCGGCGCGGCGCTGGAACATGCCGAGCACGAGCGGCAGCCGCGGCCTGGGGTTGAGCTGCGCATGATGGAAGTAGGCATCGCCGGCGTGCAGCAGCCATTTGTCCTTGCCGCGCACCGCAATGCCGCAATGGCCCAGCGTATGCCCCGGAAGCGGAATCATAAGGATGTCGCCCTCGCGATCGCCGAGCGCGCGCACGCCCTTGAAGCCGAACCAGTCTTCGCCGTCATCGCCGTAAAACGCCCAGTCCGGCCCGTGCTTCCACTGATCGGTGATGTAGCGCCCGTCCGGCGGCGGGAGCTGATGCGTTACTGCCATCGCGTGCTCCTTGCGATGGACGTGCACCTTGGCCTTCGGAAAGTCCGGGAGGCCACCGGCATGATCGCGGTCGAGATGCGTCAGCAACAGATGCCGCACGTCATCAGGGGAGAAGCCAAGCGCCTTGATCTGGCGGACCGCGGTCTCGGCCGGGTCGAGCCGCGGCGTGGTCTGCCGCACCCATTTGCGCCCGAGCCGCGGCGGGCTGGCGATGTCGTCGAGCCCGATGCCGGTATCGACCAGCACGAGGCCGTCATTGCTCTCGACCAAGAGGCAATGGCAGACCATCCGCGCGCGCTGGAAGATGCTGCCGGTGCCGTTCACGAGCCGCTTGCCGATCGGGCACATGGTGCCGGTGTTGAGATGGTGGATGCGCATGTCAAAACCCTTCGCTGAAATCAGCGCATGGCTTGCCATCGGCTGCGGCATAGATAAAATATTTTATATCGATGTATTCGATAGGATTGACCTATGGATATCCGCGAGCTCCGGTATTTCGCCGCCGTCTACCAGGAGCGCAACCTGACCGCCGCGGCCAGGCGTTGCTTCATCTCGCAGCCGTCGATTTCGGCGGCGATCACCAACCTCGAGGCCGAGCTTGGGACGACATTGTTCATCCGCCACCAGAAGGGCATGGCGCCGACGGAATCGGCCGAGCAGTTCCACGCCGTCGCGCGCCGCATCATCGACGAGGCCGACGCCGCGCGAAAGCTGTTCAGGAAGCCTGCGACGCAGCGCACGCTGACGCTCGGGCTGATGCGGACGCTCGACCAGGCGAGGACGATTGCGCTGTTGCGGCCGCTGACTGGCAATGCCGATCTCGCGCTCCGGCTGGTAGGGGCAAACGAGAAGGCGGATGCGCGGATCGTCGCGAAGAACATCACCGACGCCGGCGAGCATTTCATCCCGCTGTGGACCGAGCGTTACGTTGCGGCGTTGCCGCCGTCGCATCCCCTCACGCTGAAGGAGCGGCTCCGCACCACCGATTTTGCCGGCGTGCCGATGATCGACCGCTGCCATTGCGAGCAGCACGAGTTCTTCAAGCAAACCTCGCCGCCGCGCAAACCGGTGGCGATCGCAGAATCGGAGGACTGGGCGATGGCCCTGGTTGCCGCCGGCGTCGGCGTTGCGATCGTCCCGGAAGGCGTGGCGCGCAGCAATCCCGAAGTGGCGGTGCGTGCGATCGAGGTCGAGGTGACGCGCCAGGTCGGCCTTGCCTATCCCGCGTCCCGCGCGCCATCGGATGCGCTGAAGGATTTCATCGCAACATTGCCGCGGCAACGGTCGAAGCCCGGCCGCGCCAGGCGCGTGTCAAGAAGGACGCGTGCCTAGCCCTTCGACACCACGGCGCGGCCGATGACTGGCGGCTCCGCGACGACAGGCGGATTGGCCGCGAGACGCGCCAGCTCACCGATCAGCCGGTCGGCGTCCGCCGCCATGCCGTCGGGCGCCTGGATCACCAGCCGCTCCAGCGCCCAGCGATAGGACGAGATCCGCCGCTCCAGGCATTGCTGGACCCACTGCACGATCAGCGAGTTCTCCCGCATCCGCGCCATCGCGTCATCCCGCTCGCGCGGCGATAGCTCCGACACCATGTTGAGGCTGGCGTTGCGTTTGCTGTCGAGCTCGAACACCCGCGCCGCGGTGGCAAAGAACGGCTCGAAGCGGGTAATGTCGTCGCGGACGTCATCGATCAAAAGCGAATAGCGCGACGCGTGCGAACGGTGCGGCTCGTCGATCAGGTTGCGCCCGTAAGCGGTGCGATCGAACACCACCCTCTGCCGCCACGGCGACGGCAGCGGCTGGTAATCGCCGAACACGCTCTTCCAGGCGGGCCGTGAATGCGGCGGCTCGATGAAGGGATAGGCAAGGTCGCGGAGCTGGCGTTCGCTCTCGGTCAGCTGAAACTGCGAGGCCTTCGCGCCGACGCTGCCGGTCGCCTCGACGCCGAGCCAGCGATGCATGTCGTCGTTGCGGAAGTCGGCGCGGGTGCGGCCGAAGTCGCCGCCGCTGCAGCCGCCAAGCGCGGCGCACGCCAACAGCAGGATCAGTGCCGGGAACGACCGCCGATCAGCGGTCCATGTCGCGATCTCCGGCATGACATAATGTCCGGTATCAGGAGCGCCGTCGGCGACGACGGCCCGGTGCCGTCCCCTCTTCCGGTCCACGACCACCGCCGGTTTCGTCGGTGACGCGCTCGATCCGGACGACGGGAAGGATCAGCACGGTTCCCATGCCTTCGCCTGCAGCGCCCATCATGGCAGGACGCCGCGTTGCCGCATCCGCCGGAAATTCGATGATGGTGCCCATGTTCCGTTCTCTCTGGCCCCCGCACGGACATGATTTGCCCTGCGATGCCTCAATTAAGAACGCGCATGGTTAACGACATCTTAAGTCCCCCTATGCGGGCGGTTACGGATATGCCGCTGTGCCCTATTCGACACGCGCAAATTTGAACGTTCGCCTTCACGCCCTGTTTTCCTTAACCACCTCTTAAAGCCGCCTGCGTAGGCTCGCTGTTACAGCTTTCCGAACCCGAATCCATTCCACGTCGCGTACACGCCCGAGATGAGCGCAGCTCCACTATTTTCCGGCTTCGATGGGCTGATGACGCTGTCCCGCCGCGAGGGCGTCGACATCCGCCCCACGCTGCTGCGCGTGCTGACCGACCTTTATGTGCAGGCGAGCGCCCACTCCGCCGATGAGGAGCGGCAGTTCGTCGAGCTTACCTCCCGCCTGATCGACGAGGTCGACGACGCAACGCGCGCCGCGGTGCGCGCCCGGCTCGCGATCTATCCGGCGACGCCGGTTGCGGTCCTCGACAAGCTCGGGCTGCGGCGCGCCCATCCCGCCCAGCCGATGCCGGCTGCCGCCGCAATCGAAGCCGCCCCACCACCGGCCCCGCCGGCACGGATCCCGACCGAGGCGGAGCTGCGGATGGCATCGAGCCTGTCGATGCGGCCGAACGATGCGGCCGAGATCTCGGACATGTTCTTTGCCGCCAGCGCGAGCGAGCGCGCGCTGATCCTGCACAATCTGCAGGACACGCCGCTGAAGGCCTCCGCACGGATTCCGGTCGCCCGCGCCGCGCGCGCGATCCATATTCTCGAGATGGCGGCGTTCGCCGAGGATGTCGAGAGCTTCACGCTCGAACTCGGCGAGGCGTTGATCCTGCCGGCGCGGATCGCGGCGCAGGTGGTGAACGATCCCGGCGGCGAGCCGCTCGCCTGCGCGATGAAGTCGCTCGACGTGTCGAGCGCCGCGTTTCAGCGGATCCTGATGTTCCTCAATCCGGAAGCGGGCTCGTCGGTCAATTACGTCTATCGGCTGTCGCGGCTCTACGATCGCCTGAGCGAGCGCTCCGCGCTGGTGATGCTGGCGGCATGGCGCGGCTCGACCATGGCGGTGACGCGCGCCAAGTACCGCGCCGCGCTCTATGACGATGAGCGTCATCGCGCACGCCAGGCGCCGTCGCGCCCCGCGGTGCAGCCCGGCAGCGCGCCGGCCGTCCGCGGACAGAAATCCGGAAGCTAGGTTCCCGCTAGGTCGAGAAAATGGCGACCCGCCGGGTCCTCGGTCTCCACGACCCATGCGTCGGGATCGAAGCGGATCTCCTTGGCCAATCGCTGTTCGACCGAGTACTCCGGCACCGGCTGCGGCGCGATCGGAGCAAACAGCCGCTCGACCGGACGGCTGTCATCATAAACGGTCTGCGGCGCAGGCGCATAAAGCATCGCATTGCCGTCCATCAGCGCCACCTTGACGAACACGGCCCCGGCTTCCTCAGCACCCTTCTTGCGGACGGCGCCGAAGACACCTTCTGTCTGGCAGCGACGCAAATATGCGGCCACCCATATGCTCGACTTCAATCGCATGCGCCGATCCTATAGGCCAGCCGCGCTTGGTCGTCCAATCGTCATAATTTGCCGAGCAGGTTGACCGCCTCTTGTGCTGGTCATATCGTCACAGCCGCGGTGCAAGCCGCACCCGGGTCCACGGGAAGGGTTGAACCCACTTGCAGTATTGAAGCGGCAAATCAAGCCTTTGTGCAGCCGGTTTTGTGGACCATCGGCGATTCATGCACGGAGGTTTCCATGGCACGATCGCCCGCGCGATTGAATCTCGAACATCTGAAGAAGCAGGCCAAGGCGCTCATGCGCCTGTACCGGCAGCAGGCGCCGGAGGCGCTGGCCCGCTTTCGACAAGCGCATCCGGCCGCAGCCGGACGCGGCGATGCCGACATCGCCGCGCTTGATCTTCGTCTCCACGACGCGCGGTCATGTCTCGCGAGCGAACGCGGCTTCGCTTCGTGGCAGGACATGCGACGCTACATCGAGGCGCAATCGCCTCCCGGCAAGACCAAGGCCGATCGCGTGCGGCGATGGCTCCAGCTTGCCTATGCCGGGGACGTTGACGGCACGACCAATCGCGCCAGCCCGCGGGTTGCGGCGAGGATGCTCGCCGAAAATCCAGATCTTGCGGCCGACGATCCCTATCTCGCATGCGCCATCGGCGACGTGGGCAAATTGCGACGAGCTGTGGCCGATGATCCCGCGTGGGTCAATCGGCAGGGCGGCGCCTTGATGCTGCCGCCGCTTGTTGCGGTCACGCATTCCAGCCTGCTGCAGCTGGCGGAATTCCGCCCTCGCCTGCATCGCTCGGCACGCTTCCTGCTGCAGGCCGGCGCCGATCCCGATCAGCGCATCTCAAGCCGCTGGCCGCTGGCGTCGCTGCGCGAACCCGATGATCGCCATCCCCTGTCGGCGCTCTACGGCGCGGCCGGGCGCAACCACGATCTGGAGCTGACGCGGTTGCTGCTCGAAGCGGGCGCCGATCCCAACGACAATGAGTCGCTCTATCATTCACTGGAAGCCTTCGTGACCACCGGCCTGCTGCTCGAGCACGGCGCGCGCATCGACGGCACCAACGCGATGTACAAGGTCCTCGATGCCGAAAACGTCGCCGCGCTCGAATTGCTGCTCCGGCACGGCGGTGATCCGAACGAGCCCGCGCGCAACGCGCCGTTGTCCGATTGCGGTTCGCCGTTGATGTGGGCGATCCGGCGGCGTCGATCGCGCCAGTGCATCGCGGCGCTGCTGGATGCAGGGGCAAATCCGAAGATGACGACGCCCAGCGGCATCAGCGCCTACAGGTGGGCACTGCAATTCGGGCTGACCGACGTCGCCGATCTCTTGCGCGAGCGGACCGGACCTGAACCGCTTACCGACGAGGAACGGTTCATCGCAGCCTGCGCCAGCGGCGACGAGCGCGAGGCGCACCGCATCCAGGCCGAGCGGCCCGACCTTCCGGGCGCGCTCTCGGCCGCGCAGTTGCGCTTGCTTCCCGAGATCGCCGCTTCAGGCGGCGATGCCGGGGTGCGGGTGATGGTCCGGCTCGGCTGGCCGATCGCGGTGCGCGGCGGCGACTGGGATGCATCGGCGCTCAATCACGCGGTGTTCCGCGGCGACAGCGAATTGACGCGGTTCCTGCTCGAGCACGGCGCGCAATGGACCGAACAACATGGCTTCGGCGACAACGCCTGCGGCACGCTGTCCTGGGCTTCCCTTAACGAGCCGATCGAAGGCGGCGATTGGGCCGGCTGCGCACGGGCCCTGCTCGATCACGGCATGCCGCGCGCCATTCCGGATCGCGACGATCTGGACCGGGTCTTGATCGCCGGACGCGGGAAGATGTTTTCCGACGAGGTCAGCGACGTCCTGCTCGGCGACGCGCCGTGAAGGCCCGAGCTACTCGATCGGACGACCGATCATCGCGGAAAGTTCGTGGACCAGGCGATCGGACATCTGTCCGGTCACCGGCAGCTTGCGTGCCTTCTCGAACTTCGCGATCGCATTCTGCGTGTCCGCACCGATCGTGCCGGTCGGCTTGAGCTGACCGTAGCCATATTCGGTCAGCGCGCGCTGCACCGCCGCGATGCGTTTCCCGGCCGCGTTCAGATTCGAGGCTGGAATCGGCGCGGGCGGGCGCACGACGTTGGACGGCGCGGCGGCCGGCGCCGCATTGGTCGACTTGACCACGAGATTGGTCATCGGATCCGGTCTGGCCTCGACCGGCTTCGTCTCCACCGGTTTCGTTTCCACGGGCCTCGTCTCGACCGGCTTCGCTTCGACGACCACCGGCTCGGCTCGCACAGTCGCTTCCGGCGGACGCGGACGCGGCAAGGGGCTCGCAACCGCCGCGACCGGAGCCGGAGCCGGCAGCGTCACCACCGAGCCGCCGAACATCGGCGACGGATGGCGGCCGGCCTGCAGGAACAGGGCGTTGGTGAGGATGGCAACGACGGCGGACGCCGCCAGCAAGCCCGCGACCATGTCCTTCGGGCTGTGCAACAACAGACGCATGACGAGGCCGCGCTCTTCCTCGGCCTCGAGGGCCACCGCCTTGGCTCCACGGCGGCGGCGCGGCGTCTCGTCGTCATCCAGAGTTTGTCTAGGCACTTTTCTTCACCTGATGGGCTTGCTCTTGTAATCCGGACCGCAGCGCAGGCTTCAGGGTCGCGACCTTGCTCGGCGGATCGGTCACGACAGGCGGCGTGAACGCAAGCGGCAGCGCAACCGTCACGGTGGTCCCCTCGCCGACCTTGCTCTGCACGCCCAATTCGCCCTGGTGGAGGCTGACCAGCCCCTTGACGATCGAGAGACCGAGGCCGGTGCCCTCGTGCCGGCGCTGATAGGTCTTGCCGGCCTGGAAGAACGGGTCGCCGATCCGCTTCAGATCGTCGGCGGCGATGCCGACGCCGGTGTCGGACACGCGCAGCACGAGCCGCGCGCCCTCGACCGAGGCCGACACCATCACCTTGCCGCCACGCTCGGTAAACTTGATGGCGTTGGAGACGAGATTGAGCACGATCTGCTTGAACGCGCGCGGATCTCCGTTCACGACCGGCAGATCGTCAGCCGCGCGCGTGACCAGATCGACGCCGCTCTCGCGCGCCTTCAGCGCCAGCAGATTGCAGCAATTGACCAGGGCCGGACGCGGCGCGAACGGCTCCGGCGAGATCTCGAAATTGCCCGAATCCATCTTCGACATGTCGAGGATGCCGTTGACGACGGCGAGCAGATGCTGGCCGGAATCGTTGATGAGCTGCGCATATTCCTTGCGGCGCGCGGCATCGAGCATCAGCACATCTTCCTGCGCGATCATCTCGGAGAAGCCGATGATGGCGTTGAGCGGCGTACGCAGCTCGTGGCTCATCGTGGCCAGGAAGCGCGTCTTCGAGGCATCCGCCTGCTCGGCGGCGTTGCGCGCGAGCTCGAGCGCCTGCTCCTGCAGCTTGCGATCGGTCACGTCGCGGATCACGGCGACGACTTCGCCCTCGCCGGAGGCCTGATCGAGCGGACGGCAGCGCATCTCGACCCAGATGAAATCCGCGACGACGTCCTGCGCCCGCGAGGTATCGCGACGCAGGCGGAATTCGACACTACGCGACTCGCCGCCGCGCGCGGCGTCCGACAGCGCGGTGAGATAGGCCGGACGATCGGCGACATGGACGCGATCGAACAGGCCATGCCCCAAGAGCCGCGACGCCGGCGCGCCAAGCATGCTCTCGGCCGCCGGCGAAATGAACTGCACCGCGCCGTTGCGGCTGTGTCGCGACAGCACGTCGCTCATGTTGTGCGCGAGCAGGCGGTAGCGGTCCTCCTCGACATAGAGCAGCGCCACGCTGATGCGCGCCAGCGACTCGGCGCCGAAGGCAAGCCCCGCCGCATAGAAGATCGCCGACACCACGCCGAAGCCGGCCAGCATCCCGTTCGTCGCAAGGGCAGAGTCGGGCGCCGGCAGCAGATGATAATGGCCGAGTATGCTCAGAAGCGCAGCGCAGGTCATCGCCAGCGCAAACGCAAATGCCACTACGCGCCGCGACGCCGACAGCGCCGCCTCGATCGGGATAACGACGAGCCAGACCGTGGCGAAGGACCCGATGCCGCCGGTCGTTGCCGCAATCATCATCACGAGACCGGCTAGCGCCAGCGACGACAGGACGTGGGCGCCTTCATAGCGCCCGGTGCGGGACAGGTACCACGACAGCAGAATTGGGGCGATCAGCCACGCAAAGGCCGCGACCTCGATCGCCGAGGGCGCGCCGCGCACGGCGAGATAGGCCGGGAAGGCAGCGAACGCCGCCAGGCTGCCCAGCAGCCGCGGCGCCATGAACGCACGATGGCGCGCACGCGTCAGCGCATCGTATCGTGCCGACGGATGCAGCAGCGCATCGAGGCAATCGCGGATGAGACTCAAAACACTCACATCACTCGCGCTTCGGCTTGGTCGTCACACAGACGCGCCGGAACGCCTCCTTGATCATTGCGGTCAACGTGTCAGAGCGAACTTAAGCGAACGCTAAGGCGCGCCGGCCTGCCACCAATCACCGTGCATTCGCGAAGATTTCGCACATCATTCGGCGCGCATTTGAGCAGGATGGTGAACGGCGGGTTTCCGGATCGCGCGATCTATGGTTTCGAAATCGTGCACGCGTCGCGACCTGGCCAATCCGTCACTTCCAACGACCATCAATCGAAAATTTACGCCGAATCAAATCAGGCGGATTTTCAGCGATTTTTCGGCGAGTTTACCTCAAGGCAAACACTTCCGATTTATCCAGCGGTGCTACGCCTGAGCCAACTGCGGCATCGACCGCATGAAGCAAAAGATCAAACAGACGACCGGGGTCGCGCGATGTTTTTCCTGCTGCGTTTGGCATTCTGGCTCGGGCTTGTGCTCGTGCTGCTGCCGAGGGAAAAAACTCCTGAATCGGAAAAGCTGCCGCAGATCAGCGCATCGGATGCGGTGTCGGCCGCAACCGCGGCTGTCGGCGACATGGGCCAGTTCTGCAAGCGTCAGCCGGCCGCATGCGAGGTCGGCGGCCAGGCCGCGACCGTCATCGGCCAGCGCGCAACCGAAGGGGCGCGCAAGCTGTACCAGATCATCACCGACAAGAAGGCGCCCGACCACACCGGCTCGATCGGCGGGAATGATCCGGACGCGTTCGTGGCCGCATCCCGCGACACGCTGACGTCAGACGACCAGGCCATCGAATTCCGCCTGCCGCCTATGCCGTGACCGCAAATTAAGCGCGGAACCGGTTCCATTTTCGTCGCTTTCGGCGCCCGCCTTCCTATATAAGCCGTTGAACACGGGACGCGGGCCACGATGACCTCAATCGACGAAATCAGGGACAATTTTGCGCTGCTCGACGAGTGGGACGACCGCTACCGCTATGTCATCGAGCTCGGCCGCGCCCTGGCGCCGCTGCCGGAGGAAGAGCATTCCCCTGATAACAAGGTGCAGGGCTGCGTCAGCCAGGTCTGGCTGTCGAAGCGGATCGACCGTGACGGCAATGGCGAGCCCCGGCTGAGCTATCTCGGCGACAGCGACGCCCATATCGTGCGCGGCCTGGTCGCGATCGTGCTTTCGCTGTTCTCGGGCCGCACGCCGCGGGAGATCCTTGCGGCGGACGCGCTTGCGCTGTTCGACGAGTTCGGCTTCCGCGACCACCTGACGCCCCAGCGCTCCAACGGCCTGCGCTCGATGGTCGAGCGGATCCGCAACGACGCGCGCGAGGCGCTGGCCACCGCGTAGGTTATTTCCTCTTCCGCGCCTGCTGCCCGAGCCCCATCTTCTTGGCGAGCTGCGAGCGCGCCACCGCGTAGTTCGGCGCCACCATTGGATAGTCGGTCGGCAGGCCCCATTTGTCGCGGTATTGCTCGGGCGTCATGTTGTACTGCGTGCGCAGATGGCGCTTGAGCGATTTGAAGCGCTTGCCGTCCTCCAGACACACGAGATATTCCGGCGTGATCGACTTCTTGGCCGATACCGCAGGCTTGGCCGGCTCGAGCGGCGCGTCGTTACGCCCGGTCGACACGCGCAACAGCGCAGCGTGAACCTGACTGATTAGGTTTGGAATGTCCGACGCCGGCGTCGGGTTGTTGCTGAGATAGGCCGACACGATGTTGGCGGTCAGCTCGACCGGGCTTTTGCCTGGCGCATCGGACATGGTTCAACCTTCCCCGTGATCTCGACGGGCACCCCACGGCGCGCCGACCGGACAGTATCCGGCCGCGGCAATACATTTGCAGAGTCCCCGTACTACTTGACGAATATGAGCGGATTGCCGGGATTCTGACAAGAACGGCCGCGCTTTATTTTCGCGGCAGCCCCCTGGCCAAGTATTGGCGGGGCTACGGCCGCTGCTCGAGATGCGACCGCAGCTCGTCGATGGACGCGAACCGCATCATGCCCTCGGGCATCTGCGCCTCGATCGAGCCGTCCGAGTAGAGCGAATAGGCCATGCCGTCGACGACGCCCGACTTGAGCACGGTCACCGGCGGCTGCTCCTGCGGCGGCGGGGGATGGCCGGGCGACGGCGCGGCGTCATTGGCCTCACTAAAGGTCGAGGGCGTGCGTGCGCTGCGGCGTGGCGCGACGTCGACAGAGCGCGCGCGCTCGGTTTTTGGCCAGGCGTCATCGAAGCTCGCCGGGGCCGGCTCGGATGCCGGCGACGGCGACGCCGGCGGGTTTGGACGCAGCTCCGGCGACAGCAGGTCCGGCGGCAACGGCTCGGCCGCACGTGCCTGGGCGCGCTCGCGCTCCTTCCGCGACGTTGACGTAAACAGCAGATTGCGCCGATTGGCCGGCGCTGCGGCCGGCTCTGGCGGTGCCGCCGCCACCAGCGGCGGCGGAACTTCGCTCGCAGTGCCGCGCTGGGCGGCCTCCTCGTGCCAGGGCGGCGGCGCCGCGGGGGCTACCGGAGGCGCCTCGGCAGCGCGCTGGTCGCGCGGGAATGGGAAGCCAACCTCGACCGGGGGCGGATTGCGCGGAGAAATTGCAGGGCTTGACGCCGGCAGCGGAAACTCCGGCCGGGCGGCGACTGCAACCGGGCCGAGCCGACTGGCGATGGTCTGCAACTCCCGGACGGCGGCGGCCAGCGCAAGCACGATCGCTCCGGAGCAAATGCCGGTCACACCAGTCACGATCAACGTGCTGCCAACCGCAAATTCCTTGTACGGAATTCCAAAGCCGACCGCCGCCAGGCCCGCCACCACCAGGCCTGCACCGGCGACCAACAGAGCAACCATCATCGAACTAACCCCCGGAAGGGCCGCTTGAAAATCCACCAGGCAGCCGACGCCACGATACCGTCATATTGTCCCCATCGCCAACCGCCAATTGTAGACAGAGTTCCCTAAAAATCCGGCAGCAACGAGATGTCGATCGCCGGACCGGCCGCGACCCAGCGCCGCGTCTCCCAGCCCGTAATTCTACCGCCTACGAATTGCTGCCAATTTATTGCAATGCATCAGGAAATTACGCCACAATTGCCAATTACTCGGAAAGGGAACTGCGCTATATGGATGCCGGGGAATGAGGCCCTAGAGCGCCAAGCTGGGCCACAGGGACGCCGGTACCATTAGCCATGTCATCCATTACGACGTCTGTCATCGATACGCCCGCACGGCGCTCGGTGGAGAAGACTTGCGACGATCTCGCCATGCTGATTCTCGGCGTGGTCGCCTTGATCGCCGGTCTGACATTTCGCGATTACGGATTGGGTTGGGACGACTACACCCACGCTGAATACGCCGATTTGTTGCTGCGCATGTACGGGTCCGGTTTCAAGGACACCGGCGCGCTGTCGTTCGCCAATCTCTACATGTATGGCGGCGGCTTCGACATGCTGGCCGCGCTGCTGCACAAGGTCATCCCGCTGGAACTGTTCGAGACGCGCCGGCTGCTCGGGGCGGTCGTCGGCGTAATCGGGCTCGCCGTCACCTGGCGGCTGGCGCGCCGGATCGGCGGCCCGCTGGCCGGGCTCGCCGCGCTGCTCCTGCTGGCGCTGTGTCCGACCTTTTACGGCCACATGTTCATGAACCCGAAGGATGCGCCATTCGCCGTGGCGATGATGATCCTGATGATGGGCCTCGTCCGTCTCGCGGAAGAATATCCGGCCCCCTCGCCGCGCACGATCCTGATCGTCGGCTTCGGCGCCGGCCTCTCGCTCGGCTGCCGCGTGCTCGGCGGCCTTGCGCTGATCTATGCGGCGATCGGCTTCGTCCCGCTGCTGCTCGAGGATTTCCGCAGCCAGGGCGCGCGCGAGGCGACGCATCGCTTCGCGCATGTGGTCTATGTGCTGCTGCCGGGCCTCGTCTTCGGCTATCTCGTGATGGGCCTGATCTGGCCCTGGTCGATCATGGAGCCGGGACATCCGCTCGAGGCGGTCACCTACTTCTCGCATTTCTTCGAGAAGCCGTGGAAGGAAATGTTCGACGGCGCGCTGGTCTCCGTGCCCGACATGCCGTGGTCCTACCTGCCGACGCTGTTCGCGCTGCAGCTTCCCGAAGTGCTGCTGGCCTTGTTGTTCGCGGCCGTGGTCGGCACCTTCATGTCGCTGTCGCGCAAGGACGTGCCGGCCCAGCGCAAGACCATCATGCTGATGTTGACGCTTGCGGCGACGTTGCCGCTCGTCATCGCGATGGTGAAACGGCCGGCGCTCTATAACGGCATCCGCCATTTCATCTTCGTGATCCCGCCGATGACCGTGCTCGGCGGCGTCGCATTCGCGCGCGGCATGAACTGGCTCGGCGAGAACCGCCGCGCCTGGCAGCCGGCCGCGCTCGCGGTGTTCGCGTTCGGCCTGCTGCTGCCGCTCAGCGAAATGATCCGCCTGCATCCCTATCAATATACGCACTTCAACCACGTCGCAGGCACGGTGCGGTCCGCCGACAATTATTTCATGCTGGATTATTGGGGGCTGGCGCTGAAGCAGGCCTCCGAGGGGCTGCGCGAGCAACTGGCCGAACGGCAGGAAGTCCCACCGCATAACCGCAAGTGGAAGGTCGCGGTGTGCGGACCGCAGCGGCCGGCCCAGGTCGCGCTCGGCCCCGACTTCACCATCGGCTGGGACAGCCACGCTGCCGATTTCGCGATGACGCTCGGCGAATTCTACTGCAAGGGCCTGACCGCGCCCGTGATGGTCGAGATCAAGCGCGACGATGTCGTCTTCGCGCGCGTCTACGACATCCGCGGCCGCAGCATCTCCAGCCTGCTCGCGATCCCGGCGCCCTGAGGCGCGATGACCTCCGAGTGAATCATCGCGCTTTAGCCTCGCTGTTTGAGCATGATCTTCTCGGAAATGACCTGTAGTCACCTCCCCTCGTTGGCATGACTGTCACGCCGGCCCGCCGCCTTGCTGCGCGCCTTAGGCAGCGCTAGGCTCGCTCGAGCATCAGCCATCAATGGAGGAACCGGCCATGTCGCCAGCAGAAGCGCGCGTGAAGAAAGTGCCGTCGGACATCAGCGCCGCGGAATGGGAGCAGCGGGTCAATCTCGCCGCCTGTTATCGCCTGGTCGCCCTCTACGGCTGGGACGACCTGGTCGACACCCACATCTCGGCGCGTGTGCCGGGGCCGGACCATCACTTCCTGATCAACCCCTACGGGCTGATGTTCGACGAGATCACGGCGTCGAGCCTGGTCAAGGTCGACCTCGACGGCAACCAGCTTTCGAAGAGCGACTACAGCATCAACCCGGCCGGCTTCACCATCCATTCCGCGATCCACGAGGTGCGCGAGGACGCCGGCTGCGTGCTCCATCTGCACACGATCGACGGCACCGCGGTGTCGAGCTGTCCGGAAGGGCTGCTGCCGCTGAACCAGACCGCGCAGCTCGTCACCCACGATCTCGCCTATCATGACTATGAAGGCATCGCGCTCGATCACGATGAGCGCCCGCGGCTGCAACGCGACCTTGGCACCAGGAACCACATGCTGCTGCGCAATCACGGCACGCTGACGGTCGGCCGCTCGGTCGCCTCCGCCTTCGAGCGCATGTATCACCTGGAGCGGGCCTGCTCGATGCAGGTGCGCACCCGCGCGCTCGGACCGATCGCCTATCCGGTCGACCAGCACGCGATCGACAAGAACGCCGAGCTGTTCTCCAACCCGGACCGTGCGGAACTGCGCTCGACGCAGCTGGTGTGGCCGCCTCTGCTGCGCAAACTCGACCGCGTCAATCCCGGTTACCGGGATTGACGAAGCGATCCAGTCGGCTCCGACATTGAAGTTTCACGATTTCGGACTATGTTGGGTGCAACCCCCTCTGCACGACCGAATCAAACGCCGCCCAATTCCGGGCGGCGTTTTTACGTTGAGGGCGACGCGGCCGCCTTGCGGTAACGCTATTTGGCGTCGGCGAATGCCGCCAGAATACGCGCCCAGGAGCGGATACCCTTGTGGTAGCTCTTGAGGTCGTACTTCTCGTTCGGCGAATGGATGTTGTCGTCGTCGAGGCCGAAGCCGACCAGCACGCTGTCGAGACCCAGGGTCCGCTTGAAGTCCGCGACAACCGGGATCGAGGCGCCGGAGCCGACCAGGAGCGCTTCCTTGCCCCATTCGTCGGTCAGCGCCTGCCTCGCGGCTGCGAGCGGCTTCATGTCCCAGTCGAGTGCGATCGCCGGCGCGCTGGAATGGTCGGTGAACACGGCCTTGCAGTCCGCCGGCACGCGCGCCTTCACATAGTCGCGGAACGCGTTGCGGATCTTCTCCGGGTCCTGCCCTTCGACCAGGCGGAACGAGATCTTCGCCGACGCCTCCGCCGGGATCACCGTCTTCGAGCCCTCGCCGGTATAGCCGCCGATGATGCCGTTGATGTCGCAGGTCGGGCGCGACGACACCTGCTCGATCAGGAGACGATCCTTCTCGCCGGCCGGCACCGACAGGCCGATCGGCTTCAGGAAGGTTTCCGGTGTCAGATTGAGGTTCTTCCATTGCGCCAGGATGTCCGGCGGCAGATCCTTCACACCATCGTAGAAGCCGGGGATGGTGACACGGCCGTTCTCGTCGTGCAGGCCGCCGAGAATGTTGGTCAGCACCCGGATCGGGTTGCGCGCGCCGCCGCCGAACACGCCGGAATGCAGGTCGCGGTTGGCCGCCTTGATCTTGACCTCGTCGTAGACGAGCCCGCGCAGCGAGGTCGTGATCGCCGGCGTGTTCTGGTCCCACATGCCGGTGTCGCAGACCAGCGCGAAGTCGGCCTTGAGCTCGGCCTTGTTGGCTTCGAGGAACGGCACGAAGTTCTTCGAACCGATCTCCTCCTCGCCCTCGATCAGCATTGTGATGTCGACCGGCAGCGAGCCGGTTACCTTCTTCCAGGCGCGACAGGCCTCGACGAAGGTCATGAGCTGTCCCTTGTCGTCCTCGGCGCCGCGCGCGACGATGATCTTGCGACCGTCGGCATGGTCGGTCACGACAGGCTCGAACGGCGGCCGGTGCCAGAGGCTCAGCGGATCGACCGGCTGCACGTCGTAGTGGCCGTAGAACAGCACGTGCGGGCGGCCGTCGGTGCTGCCATTGGCCTTGGCGACGATCGCCGGATGGCCCGCGGTCGGGCGCACCTCGGCGCTAAAACCCAGGGTTGCGATGTCCTTCGCCAGATGATCGGCGGCCGCCTTGCAGTCGTCAGCAAACTCCGCCTCGGACGAAATCGACTTGATGCGGAGCAGCGCGAATAGCCGTTCAAGGCTGTTGTCGAAATCGGCGTCGATATGATCGAGGACCGGCTGAAGCTTGGCGTTGGACATCGCTGGTTTTCCCTGGCTGTTGGACGTTGTCGCAGGTTGTAGCCCGCCGGCCGCCCGAGGCAAAGCGGCGGAGCGCTTTGCCTCGATCGTTCCCCCTTGGCGAGCGCGAGAGGCTATCGGCGCAGCAATCCGCCAAGCGCGCCGCGCACCAGCGCGCGGCCGATCGAGCTCCCGACGGAGCCGCCGACCGACTTGCCGAGATCGGCGACCACGCCGCCGACCACCTTGTCGGTGACCGAACGCGTGACGTTCCGCGCGATCACCTGGCCGGTGGACAACCTGCCGCGCTTGACATTGGTGCCGAAGATCTCGGCGGCGATCGCGCCGATATGACCGAGGATGCCGCCCTCGCCACCGCCTCCCCCTTCGGGCGCTGCCGCCGCTCCGGAGAGGCGCTTCTGGATGATCTCATAGGCGGATTCGGCATCGATCGCGGTGTCGTATTTACCCTTCACCGGGCTCGCATCCATGATCGCCTTGCGTTCCTCCGGCGTGATCGGCCCGATCCGCGCCGACGGCGGCCGCACCATGACGCGCTCGACCATCGACGGCGTGCCGCCGCCCTCAAGGAAGGACACCAGCGCCTCGCCCTTGCCGAGCTCCATGATGACGCGCGCGGTATCGAGCTTCGGATTGGGCCGGAACGTCTGCGCCGCCGCGGCGACCGCCTTCTGGTCGCGTGGGGTGAAGGCACGCAGCGCGTGCTGCACGCGGTTGCCGAGCTGCGCCAGCACCTTGTCCGGTACGTCGATCGGATTCTGCGTGACGAAATAAACGCCGACGCCCTTGGAGCGGATCAACCGCACCACCTGCTCGATCTTGTCCATCAGCGCCTTGGGCGCATCGTTGAACAGGAGGTGCGCCTCGTCGAAGAAGAACACCAGCTTCGGCTTCGGCAGGTCGCCGGCCTCCGGCAACTCCTCGAACAGTTCCGACAGCATCCAGAGCAGGAAGGTCGCGTAGAGCCGCGGGCTCTGCATCAGCTTGTCGGCAACGAGGATGTTAACCATGCCGCGGCCGTCGCGGTCGGTCTTCATGAAATCCTTCAGCGTCAGCGCCGGCTCGCCGAAGAACTTCGCACCGCCCTGGTTCTCGAGGACCAGCAGCTGACGTTGAATGGTCCCGACCGTCGCCTTCGACACATTGCCGTAGCTTTGCGCTGCCTTGCGGATCGGCGCCAGCGGATCCTCCTCGTCGTCGGCGGCCTTCTTGCTGCCGTCGGGAGCGATCGCGTCCAGCAACGCCCGCAGATCCTTCATGTCGATCAGCGCAAGCCCGTTCTCGTCGGCGACGCGGAAGGCAACGTTGAGCACGCCTTCCTGCACGTCGTTGAGATCGAGCATCCGCGACAGCAGGAGCGGCCCCATTTCGGTGACGGTGGCGCGCACCGGATGGCCCTGCTCGCCGAACACATCCCAGAACACCGTCGAGAACTGGTCGGGCTGGAAGGTCAGCCCCATCTCCTGCGCGCGCTTGACAATAGAATCCTTCGCTTCGCCGACTTCGGAAATGCCGGACAAGTCGCCCTTGATGTCAGCGGCAAAAACCGGAACGCCGGCGCGCGCAAATCCTTCGGCCATGACCTGCAGCGACACTGTCTTGCCGGTTCCCGTCGCGCCGGTCACAAGGCCGTGTCGGTTGGCCAGTGCGAGCGTCAGCCAGGCCGTCTCCTCACCCTTGCCGATAAAGATCTTCTCGTCGGTATCGGCCAACTTGTTGTCCGAGGTCGCCATCGCTTCGCCTCATCGCGCACATGAGATTGGTTCGATCCAGGGGGATCACACAGCCATCATATTGCATCTTGCCGATCGATTGAAACCGTCGACGCCGACGTGCCTCATCATTCGGAAACCATGTTCCTGATACTTTCCTCCCGCCAAGCGAAGAAAAACATTGCGCGCTGCGACAGGATAGCGTCAATCCCGCACTCACTCTTGCACCGATGCAACACTCACAATGCGATCAGGAAGAAAAACGAGTTGCCATGCGCTGATCGCTTGAATTTCAGTGCGCAGGCGCTCAAGATCAATCCTCAAAGAACGATCCGGCAAGAACCGGTCGAGGGCGGGGTAATATGGACGAACTGGTCGGACGGCTGGCTGCAAAGGCCGGCATCGATAGTGCTGTCGCCGAAAAAACCATCGGCATCGTGCTGGGCTTCCTCCGTAACGAGGGGCCTTCCGACAAGGTCCAGGCTCTGATCGACCAGATCCCAGGTGCCGAGGCGGCGATCGCTGCCTCCAACAACGGCGGCGGTCTGTCGCGGTTGATGGGTGGCGGCCTGATGGCCGTCGGCAGCCGGCTGATGGCGCTTGGTTTGAGCATGGGCGAGATTCAGAAGGTCGCGCGTGAACTTTTTGTGTTCGGGCGCGACAAAATCGGAGCGGATCAAATGGGCGAGATCATCTCGGGGACGCCGGGCCTCAGCCAGTTTGCCTGAAACAGCACCTGAAACACCGCTGAAGCACCCTTTGGGCGTACGCTCCCTTCTCTTTGTTCACGAGTATCATGACATATCCCCTCTCAGAGATCGAAGGCCTGCCTGCCTACTGCGCAGCAAAACTGAAGTCGCACGGTATCCGCACCACCGAAGGCCTGCTTGAAGCTGCCCGTACCGTCAAGGGGCGCAAGGCGCTCGCAGCCAAGACCGGCATCAGCGAGCAGCAATTGCTCGAATGGGCCAACATCTCCGATTACATGCGGATTCCCGGCATGGGCAAGGCCAAGGTCGGCCTGATGCGCGCTGCCGGCGTCACCACGGTGCGTGAACTCGCACACCGCAACCCGTCGCGGCTCGCCCAGAGCATGAAGGACGCCAACACCAGGCGGAAGCTCGTCCGCGTCCTGCCGTCGGAGAAGTCGGTCGAGCTGATCATCGAGCAGGCACGGAAGCTGCAACCGAAGATCACCTACTAGCCTGTCAGGGCAGCGTTGGGCCGCAGCCGGCCCGCTCCCCTCCCTCCACCTTGACTTGGCCTCGCGGACCGCGCAAAGCGACCGCATGATGGCGAGCAAGCCCAAACCGTCAGTGACGTCAGTCCCAACCGGGGGCGCGGTGCTGCCGGCGCTGCTGTCCCGGCCCTATCCGGCGGTCATGGGCGTGGTGAATGTGACGCCCGATTCTTTTTCGGACGGCGGACAGTTCGTCGCTCCGGAGCAGGCACTGGCGCAGGCCCGGAAGCTGGTGGCCGGCGGCGCCGACATCATCGATATCGGCGCCGAATCCACCCGCCCCTACGGTTCGCAGCCGGTCTCGGCCGAGGAGGAGTTGAGGCGGCTGAAGCCGGTGCTGGCCGATGTGGTCGCGCTCGGCGTTCCCGTCTCGATCGACAGCATGAAATCCGAGGTGGTGGCCTGGGCGCTCGACCAGGGCGCCGTCATCGCCAATGACGTCTGGGGCCTGCAGCGCGATGCCGGCATGGCGGCGCTGGTCGCCGCGCGCGGCGCGCCCGTGATCGTCATGCATAATCGCGACCGCGCCGATCCCGCGATCGATATCATGCAGGACATCGCGGACTTCCTCGCACGTTCGCTCGACATCGCGGCCAAGGCCGGCATTTTGCCCGACCGGATCGTGCTCGATCCCGGCATCGGCTTCGGCAAGACGCCGGAGCAGAGCATGACGGCGCTGGCGCGGCTTGCCGAGCTGAGTTCGTTCGGCCTGCCGGTGCTGGTCGGCGCCTCACGCAAGCGCTTCATCAGCACAGTGGTCCCCTCTGAGCCGCAACAGCGCCTCGGCGGCTCGATCGCGGCGCATCTGATCGCCGCGCAAAATGGCGCACGCATCATCCGCACCCATGATGTGGCGGAAACCGTTCAGGCGCTGCGGGTGGCAGCGGCAATCAGGGACCAGCAATGACCGACACGATCTTCATCACCGGTCTCGTCACCCATGCGCGGCATGGCGTGATGGCGCACGAGACCGAGGTGGGACAACGCTTTGTCATCGACCTCGAACTGATCATCGACCTGTCGGAGTCCTCCCGCACCGACCGCCTGGCTGACACCGTTTCCTATTCCAACGTTGTGGCCACTGCTGAGGCCGCGTTCACGAACACCCATTACAAGCTCCTGGAGCGCGCAGCCGGCGCCGTGGCGGACGCAATCCTGTCGGCCTTCCCGCGCGTCAGCTCCGTCAAGGTCGCCGTCCACAAGCCGCACGCGCCGATCGCCGCGATTTTCGAGGATGTCGGCGTGGTGCTGACGCGCTCGCGGCACTCACCCTCCCATGGCTAGCGTCCTGATCGCGCTTGGCGGCAATGTCGGTGACGTCCGCACGACGTTCAGGGCAGCGATCGCCAACATCTGCGGCATGACGCAGGCGGCGCTCGTGGCGCGCTCGTCGGATTATGCGACGCCGCCCTGGGGCGAGGAGCAGCAGGCGAGCTTCATCAACGCCTGCATCGAGATCGAGACCAGCCTCGACCCGCACGCGCTGTTGTTCACGCTGCACAAGATCGAGAAAAAATTCGGCCGCGACCGCGCCAACGAACGGCGCTGGGGCTCGCGGACGCTCGATCTCGACCTGATCGCCTATAACGACGTCACGCTCGACCGACCGGAGCTGACGCTGCCGCATCCGCGGCTGTTCGAGCGCGCTTTCGTGCTGGTGCCGCTCGCCGAGATCGTTCCCGACCGCCTCATCGCCGGGCGCCGGGTCGCCGACGCGCTGGTAGGAATTTCGACCGACGGTATTTTACGGCTACCGGACCTCGATTGAGGCCAGGAAGACCCCAAACAAAGGTTTGGCTTGGCCGCCCGCCCGTGGCAATTTCCAGCCAAATCAAGCGGGCCCCCAGGGGCCGACGAAGGACATTTTGGGCGGATGACGACCACGACTGACGACTTGCGGCTGGCAGCGGATTTTCAACCGGCGACCTATGACGACTGGCGCAAGCTGGTCGACGGCGTGCTCAAGGGCGGGTCGTTCGAGAAGCTGGTCGGCAAGACCTATGACGGGCTGAAGATCGACCCGATCTACCGCCGCGCGACCAATGCGAGCCCGATCGCCGGCCGTGCCGCCGCGGCGCCATGGCAGGTCCTGCAGCGGGTCGACCATCCGGATGCCGCAGTGGCGAATACGCAGGCGCTGAACGATCTCGAGAACGGCGCGACCGGCCTCGAGTTCGAATTCGCCGGCGGACCAGGCACACGCGGCTTTGGCCTCGCCGAGGCCAGCAAGGAGACGCTGGCGCGGGTGTGCGACGGCATCCATCTCGACGCCGGCATCATGATCGCGCTCAACCCGGTGCTCGGGCGCGAGAATGCCGGCGAGAATTTTGCCGACATGATCGAGGCCCGCAAGATCGATCCCGCCAAGCTCGATCTTCACTTCAACTATCAGGCGCTCTCGACCGTCGCGGTGCGGGGCGCCGCGGCGGCCGCCTGGGCCGAGTACGGGAAGCCGTTCGGCAAGGTGGTGAACGGGCTGATCAAGCGCGGCTTCAAGGGACCGTTCGTGCTCGCGGACGGCCGGCCGGTCCACGATGCCGGCGGCTCCGAGGTGCAGGAGCTTGCCTTCACGCTGGCGGTGGCGCTTGCTTATCTCCGCATGCTTGAAGCCGCCGGCATCGAGCTGGATGCGGCGCGCGCAGGCATCTCGTTCCGGCTCAGCGCCGACGCCGACCAGTTCCTGACGCTGGCAAAATTCCGTGCCCTGCGACGGCTGTGGGCGCGGGTCGAGCAGGCCTGCGGGCTGGCGCCGAAGCCGATCTTCGTCAACGCGCAGACCGCATGGCGCATGCTGACCCAGCGCGACGCCTATGTGAACATGCTGCGCGCGACCATGGCGACGTTCGCGGCCGGGCTTGGCGGCGCCAATGCGATCACGGTGCTGCCGCACACGCTGGCGCTCGGGCTTCCCGATGATTTCGCCCGGCGGGTGGCGCGCAACACCCAGCTCGTCCTGCTCGAAGAATCCAATCTTGCAAAGGTCTCCGACCCCGCGGCGGGCTCCGGCGGCGTCGAGACGCTGACGTCTGAGCTTTGCGAGGCGGGGTGGGCGCTGTTCCAGGAGATCGAGAAGGCCGGCGGCATCTTCCCTGCCCTCGAGCAAGGCCTGATCCAGACCAAGGTTGCCGCGACCCGGGCGGCGCGCGAGACCAACGTCGCCAAGCGCCGTGACGTGCTGACCGGCGCCAGCGAATTCCCGAACCTGCACGAGGCCGAGATCGCGGTGCTGGATGTGAAGCCGGCAGCTCCGGTCGCTCTCGCCGACGCGAAGATCACCTTCGACGCGCTGGCGCCGATGCGGCTCGCCGAGCCGTTCGAAGCGCTGCGCGACAGATCGGACGCGGCGCTGAAGGCTAACGGCGCGCGGCCCAAGATCTTCCTCGCCAATCTCGGCACGCCCGCGGACTTCACCGCGCGCGCCACCTTCGCCAAGAGCTTCTTCGAGACCGGCGGCATCGAGGCGATCGACAGCGAGGGCTTTGCCGACGCGGCCGCACTTGCCGCGGCCTTCAAGGCCTCGGGCGCGGCGATGGCCTGCATCTGCTCCTCGGACAAGGTTTACGCCATCAGCGCCGCGGAGGCCGCCAAGGCCCTTCACGGCGCCGGCGCCAAGCATATCTATCTGGCAGGGCGTCCCGGCGCCCAGGAAGCGACGCTGCGGGCGGCCGGCATTGGCGAATTCGTCTTCGCCGGCGGTGATGCCCTGGCCACGTTGCGCGACGCCTATCGGCGGATGGAGCAAGCATGACGGCAGAGACACCAGCAAAAACCGTTCTGACCGGCGGCTGCCAATGCGGCGCGGTCCGCTTCGCCGTCTCGGGCTTGCCCGCGCGGATCAGCATCTGCCACTGCCGGATGTGCCAGAAGGCCTCCGGCGCGCCGTTCGCCTCCTTTGCCGACATCGAGAAAACCGATTTCGCATGGACCCGCGGCAAGCCGGCTGCATTCAAGTCGTCCTCGATCGCCGAGCGCGACTTCTGTTCCGCTTGCGGAACGCCCTTGAGCTTCCGCCGGATCGATGGGCCACGGATCGAGATCATGACCGGCGCCTTCGACCGGCCGGACCGGGTGGTGCCGACGCAGCAATTCGGAACCGAGTCCCGCCTCGGCTGGGTGGTCGGCATCGCCAATCTGCCGAGCCAGACCACGATGCAGAATTACGGTCCGGAGAAGATGGCGACCATCGTCAGCCACCAGCATCCGGACCATGATTGAACTGAGCCTGAAAACGCTCACCCATGCTATGATGGACCGCCATGAGCCGCATACCGAACTTCGCTGATATCGCATTTGAGAAAGTCAGTAGTGGTATCTCTGCCGCGGGCGCGGAGCCGTGGCTGACGCCCGAGGGCATCCCGGTCAAATCCGCCTATAGCGAAGCCGACCTCGAAGGCATCGACTTCCTCGAGACGTGGCCCGGGATCGCGCCCTATCTGCGCGGCCCCTACCCGACGATGTACGTCAACCAGCCCTGGACCATCAGGCAATATGCCGGCTTCTCCACGGCGGAGGATTCCAACGCCTTCTATCGCCGCAACCTCGCGGCCGGCCAGAAGGGCCTGTCGGTGGCGTTCGATCTCGCCACCCACCGCGGCTATGACTCGGATCATCCGCGCGTCTCCGGCGACGTCGGCATGGCTGGTGTCGCGATCGATTCGATCTACGACATGCGCACGCTGTTTGCCGGCATCCCGCTCGACCAGATGAGCGTGTCGATGACCATGAACGGCGCGGTGCTGCCGATCCTCGCGCTGTTCGTCGCCGCCGCCGAAGAGCAGGGCGTGCCGCCGGAGAAACTGTCGGGTACCATTCAGAACGACATTCTGAAAGAGTTCATGGTGCGCAACACCTACATCTATCCGCCGGCGCCCTCGATGCGGATCATCTCGGACATCTTCGCCTACACCTCGCAGAAGATGCCGAAATACAACTCGATCTCGATCTCCGGCTACCACATGCAGGAAGCGGGTGCGACGCAGGACCTCGAGCTCGCCTACACGCTTGCCGACGGCGTCGAATATCTGCGTGCCGGCCTTGCCGCCGGCCTCGACGTCGATCGGTTCGCGCCGCGGCTGTCGTTCTTCTGGGCGATCGGCATGAACTTCTTCATGGAAGTCGCCAAGATGCGCGCCGCGCGGCTGCTCTGGGCCAAGCTCCTGAAGCCGTTCAACCCGAAGGATCCGCGCTCGCTGTCGCTGCGCACGCATTGCCAGACCTCGGGCTGGTCGCTGACCGCGCAGGACGTCTTCAACAATGTGATGCGCACCACGATCGAGGCGATGGCGGCGACCCAAGGCCACACCCAGTCGCTGCACACCAACGCGCTCGACGAGGCGCTGGCGCTGCCGACCGATTTCTCCGCGCGCATCGCCCGCAACACGCAATTGTTCCTGCAGCAGGAAAGCGGCACCAACCGCATCATCGATCCCTGGGGCGGCTCCTATTACGTCGAGCGGCTGACCCGCGATCTCGCCGAGAAGGCCTGGGGCCATATCCAGGAGGTCGAGGCGCTCGGCGGCATGGCGAAGGCGATCGAGGCCGGCGTGCCGAAGCTCCGGATCGAGGAAGCCTCCGCCAAGACCCAGGCGCGCATCGATGCCGGCCGCCAGGCGGTGATCGGGGTCAACAAGTACAAGCCCGAGAACGAGAAGCCGATCGAGGTGCTGAAGGTGGAGAATTCCACGGTGCGGCGGCTGCAGATCGACAAGCTCGCCAGGCTCAAGAAGGAACGCAACGAGAAGGATGTCGCGCAGGCGCTCGCCGCGCTGACCCGCAGCGCGGGCGAAGGCAACGGCAATTTGCTGGCGCTCGCCATCGACGCTGCGCGTGCCAAGGCCACCGTCGGCGAGATTTCGGACGCGATGGAAAAGGTGTTCGGCCGGCACCGTGCCGAGATCAAGTCGATCACCGGCGTCTACAAGCGAGAGGCTGCGACCATGTCCAACCGGGTCGAAAAGGTTCAGGCGCTGATCGATGCGTTCGAGGAGGCCGAAGGCCGCCGTCCCCGCATCCTGGTGGCGAAGATCGGCCAGGACGGCCATGACCGCGGCCAGAAGGTGATCGCATCGGCCTTTGCCGATGTCGGCTTCGACGTCGATATCGGACCGCTGTTTGCGACCGCCGACGAAGCCGCGAGGCAAGCGGTCGAGAACGACGTGCACATCCTCGGCGTCTCCTCGCTCGCCGCCGCTCACCTCACCGCGGTGCCGGAGCTCAAGGCCGCGCTGAAGAAGCACGGCCGCGAGGACATCATGATCATCATCGGCGGCGTCGTCCCGCCGCAGGATTACGAGGCGCTCTATGCCGCCGGGGCTGAGGCGATCTTCCCGCCCGGCACCGTGATCTCTGATGCCGCCGAGGAGTTGATCCGCAAGCTCAACGCCCGACTCGGCCACAGCGAGGCGGCGGAATAGCTCCGCCGCTGTCAGCCTCTTTCACAACCCGAAGGAAATTCTCCGTGCGCGCCGTTCGCTCACTGACGCCTGCCCGCATTCTCTGCGTTGCCGGCGCGATTGTCTGCCTCAGCCTTCCGGCCCTCGCCGCCGATCCCAAGCCCGACGCCTCGGTCAAGAACAGAAGCGTCGAGGCCAATGTCGTGCTCGACAGCAAGATCAAGGCGGACGCGGCGCTGGCCGCCGATTGCCTCGCCGAGGGCAGGAAGTGGATCGACAAGAACGCGGCCGACGCCGCGGATTCCCGCAAGCAGGACCCGCAGCTCTTCAAGGACGGCGGCTGGAGTTTTGAGCGCAAATACTCCGTGCGCTCCGTCGTCGACGGCCGCTATGTGAGCGTGCTGCGCGACGACTATGTGGACACCCGCGGCGCGCATCCGAACTCCGACGTCAACACCATCCTGTGGGATGCGACCGACAAGAAGCGCATCAGCATCCGCCCCTTCTTCACCGAGACATCAGACGATGGCCCGACCATGAAGGCGATGCTGAAAGCCGTCATCGCCTCCCTGAATGTGGAAAAGCGGAAGCGCGACGCCGGCGAGACTGCGACCGCCGAGTGGTACAAGGAGCTGAAGCCGACCCTGCTCAAGATCGGCGCTGTCACGTTCGCGCCATCGACGGCGGCGGGCAAGAGTTCGGGCCTGACGTTCCACTACCCGCCCTATGCCGTCGGCCCCTATGCCGAAGGCCAGTATGTCGCCTTCGTACCCTGGGAGACGCTCAAGCCATATCTGACGCCGGAAGGCACCAGGATATTCGGCGGCACGCGGCCGAAGGGCGATGAGGAGCAGCAATAGTCCCTCGTCCCGGCGGCGGCCCCCCCCCGGCCTGGATGCTGTGCGGTTCCCCGCAGATGTGCTAGTGTTAATCCATGATCGACGTCGCGGACGTTCCCCTTGATACCGTCATCGGCCAGTTGCGTGAGATTGCCCCCGCGCTGAGAGCCGAGGGCGTCAAGCGACTGACCCTGTTCGGATCACGCGCCCGCGGCGATGCGCGTCCCGATAGCGATCTCGATGTCCTTGTCGAGACGACGGCTCGCGGTGAATTGCCGCCGTTCGATTTCTTCAAGGTCTTGCATTTGATCGAAGATGCGACCGGCCTTCAGGTGCAGCTATCCATGCGTGAGCTGCTCAAACCGCGCGTCGCGGAGCGGATCGCCGATGATCTGATCGAGGTCTTCTGAATGCCGCCTACCGTAGAGGATCGGCTGAGGGACATTCTGGAAGCCATCATCGAAATCGAGGGCATTGTCGCCGGCAGCAACTTTGAGCAGTTCTCCGCCGACAAGATGCGGCGTCTGGCGACCGAACGTCTGCTTGAGATCGTCTGCGAAGCGTCGCGAAGAATTCCAGATAGCGTCAAGGATCCTGACGTCGGTATCAACTGGCGAAAGATGATCGATTTTGGCAACGTATTGCGGCATGCCTATCACGCGACCAAAGTCGATATCGTCTGGGACGTTGTTCGTACCGACCTGCCCGCGCTAAAGGCCTTTGTGAGCCGCAAGATAGGCCCCTAGCCGACCCACTCCCCTCGCCTCGGGCATCTGACCATAGTAGATCAAGGCATGAACCTGCCGAAGCCCATCGACATCCGCGCCCTCGCCAAGGACCTCCGTGCCGGCAACCGCGCCGCGCTGGCGCGGGCGATCACGCTGATCGAGAGCCGGCGCAGCGACCACCAGGCGGCGGCGCGCGAGCTGGTGCAGGCGTTGCTGCCCGACACCGGCAAGGCGGTGCGGGTCGGCATCACCGGCTCGCCTGGTGTCGGCAAGTCGACCACCATCGATGCGCTCGGCATGTTCCTGATCGAGCGCGGCCACAAGGTCGCGGTGCTGGCGGTCGATCCCTCCTCGGCCCGCACCGGCGGCTCGATCCTCGGCGACAAGACGCGCATGGCGCAGCTCGCCGCCTCCGACGGCGCCTTTATCCGGCCCTCGCCCTCCTCGGGCACGCTCGGCGGCGTCGCCGCCAAGACCCGCGAGGCGATGCTGCTGTGCGAGGCCGCCCGCTTCGACGTCGTGCTGGTCGAGACCGTCGGCATCGGCCAGTCCGAGACTGCGGTCTGCGACATGACCGATTTCTTCCTCGCGCTGATGCTGCCGGGCGCCGGCGACGAGTTGCAGGGCATCAAGAAGGGGCTCGTCGAGCTTGCCGACATGATCGCGATCAACAAGGCCGACGGCGACAACATCAAGCGTGCCAATCTTGCGGCCGCCGAATATCGCAGCGCGCTGCACATCCTCTCGCCGCGCTCCGAGCACTGGCATCCGCCGGTCGAGACCTATTCGGCGCTGTCGGGCAAAGGGCTCGACCGGCTCTGGCAGAAGATCCTCGACCATCGCACCGCGATGATCGCCTCGAGCGAATTCGCCGGCCGCCGCCGCGAGCAGCAGGTGAAGTGGATGTGGTCGATGCTGGAGCAGCGGATGATGGCGCGGTTGCGCGCGGACGCCGCGATCCGCGCCAAGGTGAAGAAGATGGAGGCCGAGGTCGCGGACGGCCGCATCTCTCCGGCCGTCGCCGCCGAGCAGATCGCGGAGATGCTGAGGTGAGCGGGAAGCTGCGCATCCTGGTTACTGGGTTCGGCCCGTTCCCGGGCGCGCCATTCAACCCGACGATGCCGCTGGTGAAGCGATTGACCGGCCTGCGCCGCCCGGCCTTCGACGACGTCGCGCTGACGAGCCATATCTTCCACGTCACCTACGACACGGTGGACCGCGAATTGCCTCAACTCATCACGAGGCACCGCCCGCAGGCGCTGCTGATGTTCGGCCTCGCCGGTCGCAGCTCGCATTTGCGGATCGAGACCCGGGCGCGCAATGCCGTGACGACCCGCTTTCCCGATGCCGGCCGCCAGCATGCGCGCAAGGGATCGATCGTCGACGGCGCCGATGCGCGAGCCTTCGGCCCGCACACCGAGAAGCTCCTGCGCGCGGCGCGCGCGACCGGGATCGATGCACGGCTGTCGCGCGATGCCGGCAGCTATCTCTGCAACTATTTGAGCTGGCGCGCGATCGAAGCCGTGGCAGCGGATGGCGGCCCTCGCTTGGCGCAGTTCGTCCATGTTCCGCCGCTCGCGCGTGAAGGCACGGCTGCGCGCGGCCTCTCGCACATCACGCTGGAACATCTGGTCGATGCCGGCGAAGCAATGCTGCTTGAATTGGTGAAACTGACCCGGCAGGCCACGCTCGCGTGAGCGATGCGGATTGGGCCGTGTACTCACAAACCGGGACGCTGTGCATCAGGGCGTCGTTTGAGGTCTGCTAATGCCTCAACGGCGGCGCGAAAGCGGACATCGCCGGAGGTCCGAGTCGGGCCACTTCCGGACTCATGCATCGCAGCAAATTACCTTCTATTCGATCAGCTCGTGGGCGCTGGCGAGCAGGGATGGAGGCACCAGGACCTCAATCTCCCGCCGATCGCGATCAGCGCCTGCTTGAAAGTCGTTGAGCTGAGCGTCTTAGCCAGGAGCACGGAGACAGTATCCAACACCGCGAATCGTATGGATCAGCGGATAGGCCTGCTGGTCGTCCACCTTGCGGCGCAGGCGTCCGACATAGACGTCAATGATATTCATCGATTGATCGGAATGAAGATCCCAGACGTGCTGCAGCAACATCGCCCGCGACACGATGCGATCTTCGTTGCGCACTAGATATTCCAGAAGCTGGAATTCCTTGGGCAGAAGGAGAATCTCCTCGCCGCGCCGGCTGACGGTCCGCGAGATCAGGTCGATTGCGAGATCGCCGACGCGCAGGATCGTATCCCTGGCGACGGTGTCGCTGCGGCGGCCAAGCGCTTCCAGTCGCGCCAACAGCTCGAGGAAGGAGAAAGGCTTGACCAGATAGTCGTCGCCGCCGGCCCGCAGGCCACGGACCTTGTCGTCGACTTCTCCGAGCGCGCTGATGATCAGGAAGGGCGCGGCAACGCCGCCTTCGCGCAACTCGCGCATCACCGCAATGCCATCGATGTCGGGAAGCATGCGGTCGATCGTGATCACGGCATAGTCGTGTGCCACCCCGTGGCTTAGCGCTTCGTTGCCGCTGGAAGCCAAATCCACCTGGTAGCCGCTGGTCGTGAGCTGTTCCAGGAGCTGACCGGCGGTTTCCGGGTCGTCCTCGACGACCAGAATGCGGCGGTGGCCACCCGTCATGGTCTTTCTCCGACGATCGCCACCAGCCTGTCCGGTTTCTCTGCGCCAAAAAATGCGCCAATGGCGATCATCACAATGACGTCGGTTCGCCAGCGGTTAGTAGCCGTAGTCGTAGCAGACGTTGACCCACTGCAGTCCATATCGCGTCCATACTCTGCGCCAGCAATAGTCGTAGTTGTAGGCGGCGTAGACGAAAGGTACGCCGATGAACGCAAAGCGATGGAAGCGGTGATGGAAGCGGTGATGGAAGCCGGGGTGGAACGCGAAGCGTTGACCCGGCACGAATGCCGCACGTGCCGCAAAGGGCGCCCCCGCGAAACGAGCGCCGCCGAAATGCGGGCCTATCATGCCTCCGGTGCGCGGGCCTATGCCCGTGCCGAAGAAGCGGGCGCCGCCGAAATGCGGGCCTATCATGCCTCCGGTACGAGGGCCTAGGCCCGCGCCGCCGAAGCGGGCGCCGCCGAAGCCACCACCGCCGCCGATGGCATGCCCGCCACCGAAGCCACCACCGCCGCCGATAGCATGCCCGCCACCGAAGCCACCACCGCCGCCGATAGCATGCCCGCCACCGAAGCCGCCACCGCCACCGAAGCCATGCCCGCCACCGCCACCCATGCCGCCACCGCCTCCACCGCCGCGCTGGGCGAGGGCCGGCGAGGCAATGGCGAGCGCGGAGGCGAGCGCACCTGCGATGAGGTAACCAAACAACTTGTTGCTCATCGAAGAATCCTCCGTTGTTGACGCGACAGCGAGAATGCCTGTCGCAGGAAGAACAACAATGAGGAGGCCGAAACTATTTCTGAAACGTCAAATGACTAATGTGACAGATTCTGACATCCAAGTTAGTGTTACTAGGATCGGCTTGACGACGCGCGGCGGGACGTCGGGGCAGCTTGTCCCGCTCGTCTCAAAAAATTACGCCGCCGGGCTCGAAATACACTGTCCCGACGGCGACCTGTTTCAAGCTGGCCCTGCAATCCCAGCATCCAAAGCGTAGCAAGGGATGTGCCACAGACGTATGAAGCCGATCACATGCGTCATGCCCTCCAGTCCTTGTGAACTGCACCGCGTTCCCGACGCGATCGAACCGATTAGGCACGATGTGCACCGACCCGGTGCAGACCGCCTCAATCCGGCACACCAAACTCTGGCACGGCGCATGCTCTCCAGGAGGAAGCGAACGGGTCGCGTCCCAGCGAGCGACAGAGAACGCATGCCAGTCTTTGCAGTGGGCCTTCAGAAGAAAGGCGATCAGAGCATTTTCCAAGTGCATGTAACTGCGGATTCCGCAGCGGAGGCGCTGCGTCTCTTGCGGCAGAAATATCCGGCACCGGAGTATTCGCTCGCTTTCATCATCCCCAGCCGCGACAAAGATATCGATCACAAGGCTGGTCCGAAAAAGTAACAGTGGTCCGGCATAGGCGCCTCGTTCGCCTCAATCGCGCGACCCGTGTTCGCTCTGCCGAGCGCGCTTGGGTGCGCGGAGAGCTACGAATAAAATTCTTGCTCAAGTTTCCATTTATTGTATGCGTTAACGTAAGGAACATTTGGGCATGTTGCCCCTCGCGTTTTGCCACACTTTCCCGACAGAGAGTGAACTACGCTCGGATGCAGCGTGACTTCAGTAGCGCATGCGCGGCGTCGGCTGATAGGTCGAGGGACGCCAAGAGGACGGAGTAGAAAACCGCAGTTCGGTTATGTCACGGGATGAGCCAATGGGATCTGTACAAAGCCGAGAAGGTCGTCGAACTCCGAAGCACTTCTGACAGGAAATGTCAGTTCTGCAACCGACAGCTAGAATTGGTGCGGACATTTGTGGACCTCGGCACGGGCGAGCTGGTCCACCTGTTCAAATGCGAGTGCGGCTCGCGCGTTTGGGATGATGGCCGGTGACGCTGGCGTTCATGTCCGGAGAACTACGGGCTATTGAGGCGCTGTACATGCACGCCGGCCACAGTTTCGCTCCGCAGGCAGATCACCCTGACACGCTCGCTTCCGTCGAGCTCTTGGCCGACCGGACTCTGTGCGAAGTAAGCTTGCGCTTGCATAAAGCATGTGGCTGGGCTGCCAAACTCTGCCGGAATACGCATGATCGACCCAGCAGTGTCGCGCGTGCAGTCGTCGGGGCTGGGCGCTGTCGCGACGGAGCAAATGAGGATGAGGGCGGTGAGCATATCCCTGCCTCGTTCGTTAAAGCGTTAGGTGATGGTCAATACATTGCAGTCGTTCAGTACATGGCGATGCAATTCAAATATCGCAGCGTCTTCCCGGCCGCTATGAGCTAGGTCACAGCTTTGAATCACTGCGACCGGAGCGCTGGTTTTTCCCGACACACCTAGATCAGCGGTATGCAGTTTGTGCCACTACGCGGCTGGGCGAACTCCGAGGCTTCGCCGCGGGAGCGATGCGTATCCGGAACCTTCACGATTCCGGCTACAAGCCGAAGGACGATTTCGACTCTTTTGGCAATATGTCGGCTGCCTGTTAACGGGGTAAGCGACGCCCCCAAGCACGCGGCCTTACTGCTTCCCATCCCATGCGATGCTGTCCGGGCATCTCAGCAATCAACTTGTGAGCGCGCACCTTCGCCGTCCATGCCCGCCTCGTGTCGCCTTTCAGCCGAGGGATACGCCTGCCTTTGCGCGGCTTATTCCGAGGGCCAGAATGCGCTGCAGTAGATCCGGGTAGTCTAGTCCGTCATGCCGAGCCGCTGTCGCGAACTCTTGGCTCTTCGCGATTTCGGGATTGGGATTCGCTTCAATAAAATACGGAGTGCCGTCGGCGGAGAGGCGAAAGTCGATACGTGCATATCCATCGAGCCCCAGTGTTCGGTAGATGCGTTTCGCTAGTCGCTGAATACGGCCGGATAGTTCCGGTGTGAGGTCCTTGGCTGGCCCATCTTCAATTCCGAGGCGTTCCTGATAACTGGGATCGTGTTTGACTTTCTCGGTGGCTATTTGCCGTGCCCCGCGACCGCCCATGCTGCCAAATTTCAATTCCCAAACCGGCAGAACCCGCAGCCGATTGTTGCCAAGCACTCCGACATAGAGCTCGCGTCCCTCGATATACTGCTCGGCGATAGCGGCAGTCCCGATCCGCTCGTGGATGAAGGCGACCCGCTCTGCGAGCTTCTCGTCCGTATCGACGATGGATGCCTGCGAGATACCAAACGATCCATCCAGGTTCAGGCTCTTGACGATGAGCGGCAACGCAAGACGCGCCGGCCGTTTAACCTTGTGGCGCATCGGGAACACCGCAAAGGCGGGCACCGCGATCCGGCGATGATGCACCAGCGTCTTGGACAGGTCCTTGCCGCGCGCCAGGATCAGGCCACGCGGGTTACACCCGGTATACGGGATCCGCATCAGCTCGAGATAGCTTGCGATGTGCTGGTCATACACGACCTCATAGTGGAATTCCTCAAGCAGCGTGAAGACAACATGCGGCTTGAACCCTTCGATCTCGTCGCGCACCGGCTTGATTTCCTCCTGCGCGCCGAGTGGGCGAACCTCATGGCCGGCTGCACGCAAGGTACTCACGACGTCGTATTCCGTTTTCCATGCGTTGATTTGCTGCGCGGTGTATCCGTCGGTCGAGTCCGGGGGCACGCAGTCGGGATGCATGAGCACGAGAATGCGAAGGCGTCTCATAGCGCAATCCATTTGCGCCGTGACGGGCCGAACAGCGCGTGCATGGTCTTGGCGGTCAAAAGGATGGTGAAGTTGATCACGAGCTTCTGTTCAGGGCCGACAGCACGCAGATTGAGCTCGCGGCAGCGCGAGATCATGTCGTCAAGCACAGCATCAAGCGTCAATTGGTTCTCGCCCGTCCATCGCGCGACCAGCTGCCTGATTTGAGCGCGGTGCCGCCTGATGAAGGCCGACGCCGGCGGCTGCCGTTGGTGCCGCGGATCGGCGGAGAAGAGCCGGGAAAGGTCGCGGTCGTAAGTCTTCGGTGGCGTGAAGGCGTAGAATGCCTGCTTCTTTTTGTAGTGCTCGCCAAGCGTTTGGCTGAGCTCATGCAGCGGATCGACGCGCTCTCGCGTTGCAAGCAGCGGTCGCTTCCCTGCAATCTCGTCCATCAGCTCGTCGACATATTCGAGCTTCTTCAGTGCCGGCCAACCGGCGTATCGCGTCCGCCAGTTCGAACGCGGCCGCAGCCACACCGCGAAGGTTTCGGCGAAATCTTCGTCCGGGTGGCTCTGCGCGTACCAGAGCCGAAGATGCTGGACATAGTGCCGACTGGCCGGATTGGGCCGGTAGTAGCGCGGGTAGTGTTTCGAAGACGGGCCGAACAGCTGCTGCCATCGCCGGCGGCGTTGCAGCTGGTAGCCGTGCTGCACCGCATGGCCCGCCTCATGACGGAGAATGGCCATGCACTGCGACCAGGTGCCACCCTCGACGTCGAGCATCATTTTCTTCTCGAGCTTCATCAGGCGGGGATGGGCGAGATAGAATGGGATGGCAATGCCGGGCACATCGGCCGGGCTAAACCATTCGCTCGATATCCATGCGTGTGGCCGCAGCCGGATGCCCCGCCCTTCGAGCTCTTCATAGAGAGCGCTGAGACAATCCTCGAGCCAGGTGCCTTCGACCCCAACCCTCAGACTACTGAGGCGTTGCTCGAGCAACTGCTCATCCGACAGCTTTTCCCAAGCATATTTCCGGCGCGGCATAGCTATCCAGACGTCATGACAAGTCGGCATTTGGATGGTGTCATAGGTTGCTGTTGGCAACAACCGCCGAGTCTTCGCGGCCCGCCGCCGCCATTTCCGATTCTCA
Organism: Bradyrhizobium erythrophlei; assembly: GCF_042430365.1. GTDB lineage: Bacteria > Pseudomonadota > Alphaproteobacteria > Rhizobiales > Xanthobacteraceae > Bradyrhizobium > Bradyrhizobium erythrophlei. Next base: position 171 of record NZ_JBHMET010000252.1, on the reverse strand, counting down.
GAAATTATCTTGACACGCGCCCCAAATCACGCCTATCAATCCGCCGTCCCGCCCGGCAAGAGGGGCGTATCGCGATCGTCACGAACGTGGTGTGGGATGCGGTGGTCGCTAAGCGCGCAACTGACGAGTGCGTGCGAGGCGGACGGTGAAGTCGTGTGGTCCTGACGCCCC
>NZ_JBHMET010000251.1:0-787 GCF_042430365.1 Bradyrhizobium erythrophlei | reverse complement strand
CGCGCTTTGATGATAGAAGCCCATGTGGAACGGCGCCTGGGTCGAAATATTCACGGCGGGGTTGCCGAATGGCAGCCGCCCAAAGCCGTAGCGTTTTCCCCACTCAGATGGACTGTCCTCCCAGCAGTTGATATCAGTGCCGAAATCCGGCTCGCTCGCTGCCGTGGCCAGGACGGACAGCGGCGCGACGATGTCGCCGGCGTCGAGCCTGGCGAACCGGTAAAAAGTTAAGGGCGGGTCGGGCAGTGTGCTGACCGCCGCATATGGCAGCATCCGCGCCGGATCGAGCCTCGTCGACGGATCGGCCTGGATGAACAGCGCGAGCCTGATGTCCGGGGCGACGCGCAGCGCTTCCAGGAAGGCCTGTCGACGGATGCGGTCGTCGCGCGCCGCATCGGTCTTGAAGGCAAGCGCTGCGGGCCTCGGCGAATAGTTGGAGAGGTTGGCGCGAGCCCAATCCTCCTGCGCCGCGAGCAGGGCTTCGATCGCCGGCTCCTGCTCGCGCAGGAACGCCTCGATCGGCTCGACCGTGACCGGCTTGGCATTCGCCACCTCGGGCATCGTCGCGAAAGCCCAATAGGTCGCCAATCCGTGATTGCTCCAGCCCCACGCGGGACCGGACACGAGCGAGAGGATGCCAATGAAAACCGCCAGCGCAATGTTGGCTCGCACGCTTCGCCTCCAGACGACGTCGGCGACCTCGCCGACTGCTTTGTCAGTCCTCGTATCGGACGGATCGAGCAGAACGTCCAGTTGCATTCTGACGAGGTCGTCGGAATCCCTTTCA
>NZ_JBHMET010000250.1:0-566 GCF_042430365.1 Bradyrhizobium erythrophlei | reverse complement strand
CGAGTGTTGGAAACCCAAACCTATCGGAAAGGACATGCTCACCGCCTCATGGTATCTACGGTCTCCATCGTCATTGCGAGGAGCGAAGCGACGAAACAATCCATATCTCCGCTTGCTGCGCTATGGATTGCTTCGCTTCGCTCGCAATGACGGGGATAGATTCCGGTTCAATTTTCAAACAGCGGTGAGGATGCGAGTCCGCATTCTCGCGACACGATTTGTCCGAGCTTTGCATCTCGTTTCGCCCTCTCCTCAAGTAGAGGGCGCAGGGAAAGCCGGGCGCCGATCGCACCCATGGGTCCCGTGCAATAGAAAGCACGGGAGGTAGGACCACAGGTGAAACCGGAAACGGCGCCGATCGCACCCATGGGTCCCGTGCAACAAAAAGCACGGGGGTAGGACCACAGGTGTAACCGGAATCCCGGCTTTCCCTGCGCGATGGTTTTACGGCTTGCTTCGTGCTCTCCCCGGCGAGACCGGGCGGGGACTTGCGCCGTCGAGGCTGAGCAAGAACTCGGTCTTTTGCGGAGTTGATGTACGATTCGGTTCATGACGAATCGCCCATT
>NZ_JBHMET010000249.1:20079-49742 GCF_042430365.1 Bradyrhizobium erythrophlei | reverse complement strand
AGCCATTGGAAAACTCCTGTCTGAAGGGTTGGGCTTCGAAAACCCGCAATCCTCTCAGACGGGAGCCTGCTCTTGCGATCCCTCCTCAATTGCCGCGCCAGCGGCTTCGTTCAATCCCTTCCGATTCCACCAGGTCGGAAAATGCTCTAGCGGGACCTGAACGGCGCTCTGTGCGCCGGCGTCCGGCCGGTCATCCGCGGGATAGCAGCGATGGTGGATGGTCAACCCGGCCTCGTTGACGAAATGCAGGGACACCAACCGCCCCCGGCCGGATCGACGTTATGAAACGACGACCAGGTCCAGGCCAGCGCGGCCGTCGCAAGCAGCACATTGATGCCGCGCGCCAGCCATTGCCCGCGCGCGGGCAGGCGGTTCCGCTCAACGCCGCCGTCAGGCACCTTCGACGTAGTAGCTGTTGTAGTGCGAGCCCTTGTAGGCCTCGATGCGCTTGAGCATCTTCGGGTTGGCGCGGTTCAGCACCGCTCCCAAGAGCTTCTTCTGGATCACTTCCGCGCCGGACACCGATTCCTGAAGGGCGCTGCGCGTCGTCTTGCCCCACTCGATCACATAGACCATCGCGTCGATCAGGTGGCTGACCGCCTTGGCGTCGGCGACCGGCATGACCGGGGCGAGGTCGATGACGATGTACTCATAGTGCTCGCGCACCACCGAGAGCAAGTCCGCCATCGCCCTGGAGGCCATGATGTCGGCGGAGTTGACCATGCGTGACACGACGAAGGACGGCAGGAAGTCGAGGCCGGTCTCGCTGCTGCGCTGGATGTGGTAGCCGAACGACCGCGGGTCCTTCAGCGCTTCGATCAGGCCGGTCTTGGCGTTCGGTGCGAGCTCGCGCGTCAGCGACCGGGTATGCAGGTCGCCGTCGATCAGGAGGGTGCGGTGTCCGGTCAACGCGGTCAGGTGGCCGAAATTGGCCGCGACCGTCGTCTTTCCTTCCTTCGGCAGCGACGAGATGATGCCGATCACCTTGACCTCGCGTGTCAGCCGCGCGACGTCGATCGACACCTTGATGTTGCGCAGCGTTTCCGCAAAGCGCGAGAACGGATGGTCGACGACGTAGCTTGAGATCACGGGCTCCTTGTCCCTCGGGGACTGCCCTTCGGACGGCAACAGCGCGCGCGCCTTCTGCACCGGGCTTGCCGGGCGAATGTCGGGGAGCACGCCGAGGCATTTCACGCCGAGCTCGTCCTCGACCTCGCCCGGCGCGCGCAGCACGTCGCTCAACAGCTCGCGGGCGAAGGCGGCGCCGAAGCCGAGGCAGAGCCCGCCCACCAGGCCGCCGAACAGCGCCAGCACGGTCTTCGGCGAGCTCTTCATGTCCGGCTTGGCCGCGGTGGCGATGATGCGAGCCTCGCTGATCGGGAAGCTCTGGTTCTGCGTTGCGTTCTGCAGCTTCTCGAGGAAGTTGTTGTAGAGGTTGCGATAGGTGTCGGCTGCGCTCTCGAGATCGCGGAGCTTGACCTGGGCCTGGCCGGTGTTGCCGGCCTGCGCCACGAGGCCCTTCACGTTCTGCTCGAGCGTGGCTTCGCGGCTCCTGGCGATCTCGTAATCGCTGCGATAGGCGTCCGCAATCCGGTGCACCTCGTCGGCGATCGCCTTGCGCAGCTCTTCCATGCGGTTGGCGAGGTTGACCGAGGCCTGATGGGTCTTGCCGTAGCGGGTCGACCAGTCGGCATATTGGCCCGCCAGGTCGAGATATTGCGCGCGCAGGCGGGTGATCACGCTGTTGTTGAGCGCGTCGGTGACGGTCGGCTGCGCGAGGTCCTTGTCGGAGATCGCCTCGATCCGGTCGAGCCGCGCCTTGGCTTCGGCGGTCGCGGTGCGGGCCTGGACCAGCTGGGTGTTGAGGTCGGAGAGCTGCTGCTCGGTCATCAGGCCGCGGCTGGTGCCGACGATGTTGTTCTCGGCCTTGAAGGTCTGCACCGCGCGGTCGCTCGCGGTGGCCTGCTCGCGAAGCTCGGCGCTGCGCTGCTGCAGCCATTCGCTGGCCCGCTTGGTCGACTGGTACTTGGCTTCGAGCGCGCCGACGATGTAGGCGTCGGCGATCGCGTTGTCGATGCGCGCCGCCTTGTCCGGACTAGCAGACTTGTAGCTGAGCGACAGCACGTAAGTGGTCAGCACGCGCTCGACCTTGAGGTTCTTCTGGACGGTCTCGACCACGGCGTGCTCGAGCTGCTCCCTCGAGGCCGGTGCGCCGGAGCGGAACAGCGCGGTCACCTTGCCGAGGATGATCGCGACGAGCCCGGGTTGGGAGCCGTTGAACTCCGGATCCTCGGTCAGGCGCAGCTTGCGGACGACCGAGAGAATCAAGTCGTCAGAGCCGATGATCTCGACCTGGCTGTCGACGTAGCCGGTGTCGATCAGCGCGCTGTTGATGCCGCTGTCTTTGTCGAGAACCTGGGTCTGGCGGGTATCCATCAGGATGCGGGCGTTCGCCGTGAACATCGGCTTCGCCGTCAGCAGATAGAGGAACACGAGCACCATCACGCCGCCGACCACGGCCGCGATCAGCGGCCACTGGCGGCGCAGCACGTCGACCACGCGCTCGAAGCTCAACACAGTCCCACCGAGCTCGATGCCGAATTTCTGGCCGGGATGAAACTGCTCTCTAGGCTGATACATTTGCAAGTTCACTGCACTCGGTGGTGGCTATTGCGGGAGTGGCATCGGCTCGAACGGGTCGGCGACGTCGGTCTTGAATTCGCCCGTCATCAGGCCCGTGCCGCCCTTCGGCTGCTTGGCGACCCGGGTGGGCGAGATCGATTGATCCTCACCGGCCGCCGAATAGCCGGTCAGCACCGCGAGGTCCTGAAGCCGTTGCACGAAGGCGTTGATCTTGCGCGCGGCATTGGGCTTCGTCGTGATGCATCGCGACTCCGCGACGCGGAGCGCGGCACCGATCGCCGTTCGATCGGCGCTGGTTGCCTCCGATATCAGCGTCCGCACCGCTGGCAGCAGCTCGGGATTGCTGACGAGATAGGCGGCGAGCCGGCCCTTCAGCTTCTCCTTGTCGTTGCGCAGGCTCTCAAGAAGGATTGAGGGCGTCTTGGCGAACGCGTTGAGATCGACCTGCGCGGCGCGTTCGGAAAGTTCGACGCACTGCGCGCGGCATGTGGTGACGGTCAGTCCTGATACGGCCGAGGCGATCAGCGCTGCGCCCAGCCATCGATGCCTTCTGATCCGCGTCTTCGGTTGCATTGTGGACTCGCCGTTCATTCAGGTCTCTTTGCAGGTCTCTTGGCTGATTGCGTACAAAGCTCAGAAATCGGTCGGTTATTTGCCATTCTGGCAAACAAGTGTGTCATTTTTTGTGCGCTGCAAAACTGTCCCTCGCGTTGTTCCGAACTAGCAAGTTCTGCGCCAAGGAACGAACGCGTGATCCATTGCAACTTGAATCGCGGTGAATTCGCGGCAAGCCCAATGCATAGGCAGCGATAATCAAGCCAGCACGACGCAGATGAAGAGAGTCCGATCCGATGCGTTGCGCAGATTCGACGCGAGCGATGTCGGTCACGACTTATGTACAAAAGACGGCAGGGCGAATCTGACGCCGAAAAAGTTTCCCTTGATTGCGGTTCGCAGGGGTTCCGGTCGGGAAATCAAAGCAAGTCGTCTTGCGTACGGCATGATCGATCGGTTGTGGCTGGGTTTCATACAACACATAGACGCATCCGGGTCAGGATCCCCAATAACCGGTGGCAATCGCCTTATCGGTTGCAAGGAACACGGCGCACGCGAATGTAGGTGGGGGCAGCAAGAGATTTCCACATCCGCGTCACTTGCATGCTGTCATCGAAATGCGACGTGGAACGGCTATGCCGGGGAGCCGGCGCCTGGTTCGCGAATGGAATCCGCGCTGACACGATCATTGTCATCGCGATGATGCGCGAGATGGCATGCAGCACGTTCAAGCTCTCGCGCTTTCGCATCATGAGAATAATGTGGTTGTTCCGCGTGGCCGGATGAATAAGTGCGAGCGATCGCGTGGTGAAAGTGTCCGATATGTGATGCCGATCGCAACAAAGCCGGAATTTGTACAAACTTCGTTCGTCACAGCTCAATCGAGATGCATTCCAACAAATCAATGCAAAGCGTAAGCCACCTGGCGCGGTGATCGGCAGCGCGTCGCCATCTTTTTGAGCGGCTCGTCTGTTTTTTGGTCGCGGAATCTCTTCAATGTCGTTCGATGATGTCGCTGCGTCTCGTTCAACAGGTTGCGCACGGCGTCGTCATGAAATTGCCGCTACCTGTGATGCATCACAGCGACGGTGCGAGGCGCGCAGCGTTGAAAGCGCACGTGAAGCCTTGTACAGGGTGTTGCAATGCAAGAGCGACGGGAATGTTGATGTGACTGAGCCTGTTCATCGTGAGAAAGCTCATGTCTTGCCGCTCGACAGCATCCGGGGCATCGCCGCGATCTCGGTGGTGATTCACCACCTGATTCTGATGCCGACCTTCCTTGCGGCATTTCCGCACAACGCGTGGATCAACTGGTCGTACTTCCGGAGTGCGTGGCTGTTGGTCGATCTGTTCTTCGTGCTGAGCGGGATCGTGATGTCGCTGAGCTACGTGAAGGGCGATTTCGGACATTTCTTGCTGCGCGAGTTTATGGTGCGACGGTTCGCGCGCGTCTATCCGCTGCACATTGTGATGCTGTTCGCGAACCTGCTGTTCCGCCTGCTGCGGATCGGCCTCGTAATGGCTGGCGTCGTCGTCGCGGCGCCCGCGGCATTCGAGGTCAACAACGCCTATTCGTTCGTCCTCAACCTGTTCCTGCTGCACTCGATGGGCCCGATCGACTATCTCAGCTGGAATGCGCCGAGCTGGAGCATCAGCGTCGAGTTCTACACCTATCTGGTGTTCGGTCTCGTGGTGCTGCTCGCCCAGCGGCTGGGATCGCTGCGGTCGCTCTATGTCTGCGCGGGATTGCTGGTGATCGGAAGCTGGCTCGTGATCGTGTTCGTGCTGCAGAAGAAGAGCCTCGGGCTGCAGACCGATTTCGGCATCCTGCGCTGCTTCGTCTCCTTCTTCCTTGGCGTGCTGACGGTGAGGGTGGTCGAGGGCCTGCCGCGCAAGATCGGTCCGGCCCTGCAGGGTGGGATTCAATTCGTCGCGATGATCGCGAGCGTCGCAGTGGTGTCCCTGGTGGAGTCTTACCCGGAGATCAGCTTCCTCGCGCCGTTCGCCTTCGCGATCTTCCTCGGATCGCTGCTGGCGTTCCCCGATGCGGTGCTGGTGCCGCGGATGCTGGTCGCGCGTCCGCTGGTCTGGCTCGGCAAGCGCTCCTATTCGGTCTACATGGTGCATGCGCTGGTGGTGCTGTTCGCCGAATATTTCGTGCGCGCGGTCGGGCATCGGTCGATCGCCGCGCTCGATTCGATCTGCGCCGGCCTGCCGGCGACGCTGAATTGCGCGATCTCGCTCGCCGCCGTGCTGGTGGTCTCGCACTTCACCTATCTCTATGTCGAGATTCCCGGCGGCAAGTTCGTCAGGCAATTGCTCCGCAGCCGGCCTGAATTCTCAAGGTCGCGCGCGGCCGTCGAACTGAGGCGGTGACGATGACCGCCATCGCCCAGCGGCAGGCGGCCGCGCCGATCAGCATCAATCTCGAATCGATCGCGCTCGGGGTCTATCTGGTCCGCGACGCGTTCGGCGGCGTGATGCGCTATTACACCAGCATCTTGCATCTGGATGCGCTGTGGTACGCCCCCGACGGCATCGCGATGCTGTGCCTCATCCAGTTCATCAGCCACTGCATCTTGCGCAACCGCAGCATCCTGGCGGCGCTGGTGTTGATCCAGATCGTGCTGTCGGTGGTGCTCGGCTACATCATGCTCGGCACGGCCAATGCCGCGTTCTCGTCGTTCAAGATGATGCTCCCGATCTTCGTCGGGTTCTGCTTCTGCGATTCGAACCTAGGTCACTACAAGAAGCTGCTCGCGGTGGTTGCCGTGACCTTCTACCTGTCGGTCGTCGGCGTGTTCCTGACCAAGTACTTCGTGATGCCCTGGGTCGGGTTCAAGTATGAATCGTTCGGCGCAGTGCGCGAGGCCGGTCGGCTGTGGTGGGCGTATGGCGGCGACGACCAGCGGCTGATGGGCTTTGCCGCCGATAACACCATGGCGGCGTTCTTCATCCTGATTTCGTACACGCTGACGTCGATCCGCAAGAGCACCACGTGGTGCCTGTTGTTCGGGGGGATCGCCCTCTATGCGATCCGGCTGACCACGAGCAAGACCACCATGATCGTGCTCGCGGTGTATCTGATCCTGCTGGTCCTGGTGCGGATGCTGCCCGAGCAGTCGCGGTTTCCGGCGATCAAGAAGATCGCGCTGTGGTCGTTCGTCTCGATCCTCGTGCCGTTCTTCCTGATTTTGGCGGCGGCGGGCACGGCGGCGGTTCCGCATACCACGATGTTCAGCATCCTGGACCGAATCAACAACAGCTGGCAGCTGCCGTTCGTCTATATGAGCCAGCTGATGCCAGTCGGCATCTTCACCGGCTGCGGTGCCGGCTGCTTCAACTATCCGCAGAAGCTGTTCTCGCCGCTCGCCGCCTATTGGGTGCCGGTCGATAATTTCTACATCGGGACCTACCTGATGTTCGGGCTTCCTTTCGCCGTCTTCATGGTGATGGTGATCCGCGCGACCTTTGCGGTCACCGACGTCTACAAGCTCTCCCTGATCTTCGTGTGCAACATGTTCACGATCACGGTTCTCAACTACGGACCGGCGACCGGCCTTCTGACGATTGCGCTGAGCTTCAGCGAGGTGTTCTCGCGACGCGCGGCGTCGACCGCACGGGCGGTCGATGCTGCGGTGATGGGCCGGCCGCGGCGGGTTCAGGCGCTCGGGCCGCAAGGCGGCTTCGGGGATATCGGCGGCGAGTTGCCGCGGCCGGTGCGCTAGGCGGATCAAACAGTGGGAATGCGCGATGCATAAACGGCTTGCATTCATCGATACGTTGCGCGGCATCGCCGTCATGGCGGTGCTGGTGCAGCACGTGCTCGAGGTGATCGTGCAGCATCACCCGACGGGCGAATACTATTGGGCGTTCCACGACGCGATCGGCTACTACGTCAATTGGGGCCGGTTCGGCGTCGTGCTGTTCTTCTTCGTCAGCGGCTTCGTCATCCCGTTCAGCTTCCCCGACAGCGCGACGCCGGTGCGCGACTTCGCGATCAGCCGCTTCTTCCGGCTTTACCCGGCCTACTGGACGTCGATGCTGGTCGGGCTCGTCACGATGCCGCTGCTCGACGACAAGAGCTACTCGCTGTCGCAGGTACTGGTGAACCTCACCATGTTCCAGACCTTCGTGAACGTGCCGAACCTCTGGGTCATCTACTGGACGCTGGCGATCGAGCTGATCTTCTATATCGGTTGCACCGTGCTGTTTGCGGCCGGGCTGTTGAACCAGCGCCTGACCGCCGTCTACATCGTCGTCGCGACGTCGCTGGTCTGCATCATCGGCCCGCTCGTGATCGAAAAGCGCTTGGTGTGGTCGCTGATGGAGGTCGCGCTGAACCTGACGGCGATGTTCATGGGCAAGATGGTCCGTGACACCGTGATCGGCGGAAAGCTGCGCTGGTGGCACGTCGCCGGCTGCATGCTGCTGTACGCGGTTTTCGCGGTCACCCTGTCGGCCAAGCGATTCGGCGGCGTCTATCAGGAGAATTTCTTCTCCACTTACTCGATCGGGTCGGCCTATGTCCTTGCCGGTCTGGTGTTCGTCCTGTTCGCCACGTTCGGCGAGCGGATGGCCTGGCGGCCGATGGCCTTCGTGGGCGTGATCAGCTACTCGATCTACCTGATGTCGCCGTTCGTGCTCGTCTGGGTCCATCATGGCATGAGCGTCGGCGATGGTCCGCTCGGATGGTCGCTGTTCGTCGCGGTCGTCGTCGCCGCGTCGATCGTGACGAGCTGGGCGACCTATTCGTTTGTCGAGAAGCCGTGCATCGCCTTCGGCCAGCGCTTCCGCTCGCAGCGCCGGCGGGCGGTGGTGCTCGAGCCGGCCCTGACCAGTCAGGGCGCCGCCGAGTGACGGCGCTGGCGCGCGAGCCTGCCGCCGCAGCCGACGGATCGTTCGTTCCGTCGGTGCAGGGCCTGCGCGGCATCGCGGCGCTCAGCGTGCTGATGGATCATTTCTACGACATGCCGAAGGGCGGGGTGTACGACATCCCGAACCCGGGCTTCCTACCGCCGATCTTGCCGTGGCTGCAATCGGTCATCAATGTCGGCGGCCACGGTGTCGAGCTGTTCTTCATGATCAGCGGATTCCTGATTCCAGCGAGCCTAGTGCGGCACGGATCGCTGCTGAAATTCTTCTTCGACCGGTTGTTGCGTATCATGCCGGTCTTCGTCGTGCTGCATCTGGCGTTGTTCGTGGTCGGCCCGATCGTCGGCTACAAATTCTTCCGCGGGATCGATGTTCCGAATTATCTCGGGATCTTCTTCGCCAATTTGTTCTTCCTGCAGGATGCGATCGGGCTGCCGATCGCCCAGCAGAACGCCTGGACGCTGACCTATGAATGGGCGTTCTACATCTGGTTTGCGCTCGTCTTCGCCGCGCTTCGGATCAGTGGCAGGCTGGCGGCGGCACCTCTGATCCTGCTTGGCCTCGCATGCGTGCTGCATTGGCCGATCACGGCGTTCTTCTGCATCGGCATGCTGTTCAGCGCCACCGACTTCCGCATCCGCGTCGCGGGGCGGGCCGGGCTTGCGCTGGGCTTGATCTGCGGCGCGGCGCTCTATGCGAGCCTGAAGCTGTTCCACCCCTTCGTCGGTCTGGTTCCGGGCTTCCTGCTGTTCGGTATGGTGCTGGCACAGGGATCGGGTCTCAGCAATGCGCTGAGCACGCCGGCGCTGCAATATGTCGGCAAGATCAGCTACAGCCTCTACCTCGTGCATCCCTTCGTGCTGTTTCCGCTGCAGATGATTGGCCTGAAGCTCGTCGCGATGGGCGTCGATCGCTGGCTATTGTGGGCGGGCTTCATCGTGCTGGGATCGATCCTGGCGTTGGCGGTGAGCGCGATCAGCTATGAGCTGATCGAGGTCAGGCTGCGGCGCCTGCTCGACAGTGCGTTTCGCGGCTGGCTGTTCCGCCCGATCGGCAAGGTCGAGCACTCCGTCTGACCGCGACGGGCGAGGGCGGCGCCGCTCAGGCCGCGACGCCGGCGAGCTTGCGATAGCTCGCATAAAGCCCGTCGGCGATATGATCCCAGTTCATCGCGCCCATTGCCGTCTGGCGCGCGCCGTCGGCAAGCGTCGCGGCGAGCGATGGTGAGGTGAGCACGCGCTCCAGCGCGTCCGCGAGCGCATTGGCGTCGTCAGGCGGCACCAGCAGGCCGTTGACGCCGTCGGTCACGACGTCGGGAATGCCGCCGGTCGCGCTCGCGACGACGGGACGCTGGTTGCCGAATGCCGATGCCAGCACGCCGCTCTGGGTGGCGTCCTTGTAGGGCAGCGCGACCACGGCTGATGACTGGAAGAGGGCGCCGGTGTCCGCGGGCGAAACATAGGCGTTGATTGCCTCGATCGTCGGCATCGCGGCCATTCGCGCGCCAAGCCGCGTCATCTCGGGCCCGCGGCCGGCGACGACAGCCTGGTGATGAACGCCGCGCTTGCCCAGCGAGTCGATAGCATCGAGGAAGACGTCGAGGCCCTTGTAGGCCCACATGCGGCCAAAGAAGAGGATGCGTCCCGCGCTCGGCTGGACCGGCGCTGCGCTCTCCGGCGGCACCATCAGCACGCCGTGCATCGAGGAGATCATGCCACCCTTGAAACCGGGCGAGGCGCGGCGGAAATCCGCGATGCAGCTCTCGCCGTGCAAGGTGACAAGCGATGCGGCATTGCGCATCCGCGTGCGCAGCCGTTCCTCGCTCGGACCCGTGCCCGAGCCGCCTTCCGAATGTGGAACGGCGTCATGGACGGTGAGGACCTGCGGGATGCCTGACAGCCGCAGCAGCTCCATCAGGACAGTGGTGTAGTAGTCGGGGCATTCGTGGCAATGCACGATATCGGGGCGAAAGGCCAGGACGTCGAGAAAGGAGGTCGGCAGCCCGATCGCACCGAAGCGACGCAGGCTGAGGTCCCGGATCCGGGCGTCGAACGCCAGCGGCACCGGAATTGCAGACAATTCCCACTGCGCGTTGGCGTCCTTGCGGTTCAGGACCAGGCGGACGTCGCAGTGCCGCGACAGTCCGGCGGCCAGTCGATACGAATATTCCGAGAAGTGCGGCGCGTAGATCGCGACCCGAAGACGTCGTTTTCCGTGAGTTGCCTGAGTTCCGTGCACCGATAGCTCTAAACGATCGTTTGTTGGCGTAGCGTTGACCCTACAACATTCCAATTCGCAAGTCGTGCTGGAATGGCGATCAGCAGCATGCGTCGCGAACGCGGCTGAATTCAGGCTTGCGTCGTCATCGCAGTTGCCTGCCGGCGAACCGCGGCACATAGCGGCGGATTTCGCGGCGGCTGACCGGAAACAGCGCGATGATCACGAAGGAGACCGCGTAGGAGAGGCAGAAGCATGCCGCCAGATCCCAGAGATCATGGACGAATCGTGCCACCAGCCAGCTATGTAGAAAATAGGTTGCGGCCACCGACGCAATCGCGCCGGCGAAATGCGGTGCGATCACCTTCATGACATCTCGATGACCAACCGGACCGCGTCGTCCGACCAGCCACCACAATATCGGCGTGCGAAGGCACTCGCTGACCGAATACGCGGTCGCGACTCCAACCGGCCCGAACGGCAGTCCGCAAACAAAGGCGAGAATCGAGGCGGAGGCGCTGAAGAAGCCCCACCGCATATATTCCTTGGTGCGCCCCTGACTGAGAAACAGCCAGTTCGCCGGGCTGTTCGTGGTTTGCAGCAGCCCGGCAACGCTGAGGCCGATGAAGATCGGCGTGACCTCCTTCCACCGCGGGCCGAGCAGCGTCGTCACCAGCGTGTCCGCAGTCCCGATCATGAAGGCGACGCCGGGCAGGACGACGAGGAAAGCCGGCAGCACAGCATGTCGGAACGAGCTCAGGTAGCGCTCGGGCTCCTTCAGCAGGCTCGACAGCGTCGGAAGCATGATCCGTATCATCGGATTGGTGACCTGCTGCAGCGGAAACAGCAGCAGACGGTAAGCGCGGTTGTAGGCGCCGAGCGACGTCGCGCCCCAGACCTTTCCGATCAACACGCTGTCGGCGTTGCGGGACAGGAATTCGGCAAAATTGAATCCGGTCACGCCCAGTCCGAAATGCAGCATGTCCCGCGCGCTCACGACCGAGCCGGGCTTCGACGGTAGCCATCCCGAACTCAGCCACGCGCCGCTGGCAAGCACCACGCCAGACGCCAGGCTGCCAGCGAGAATCGCCCAATAGCTGTGATAGTAATAAGCGACCACGATCGAGGTGAGAAGGCCGGTGATGGCAGCCGCAGATTCCAGGGTGGCAAGCGTCCAGAATCTCATCTGTCGGGTAAGCAGGGACAGGTGCTGAACGTCGGCGCCGCTGAGCAGCAGCGTCGCGCTCATTGCGGACGTGAGCGCGACGAGATTTGGATCGCCATAGAACATGCCGACGAGCGGCGACAGCGCGACCTGCGTGAGCGCCAGTAGCGCGCCGACCGAAAGGTTCACCCAGAACAGGGAGCTCAGTTCCTTCTGTGTCAGCACTTCCTTCTGGACCGTTGCGTAGCCGAGCCCCATGTCCTGGAACAGGACCGCAAACGCCAAGACCGGGGACGCCATCGCATAAGTGCCAAAGTCCATGGGAGTCAGCAGGCGAGAGAGGACAACCACCGAACCGGCTTGCGTCGCTACACGCACGATCTGAGTTACGATTCCGGCAAGAGCACCCTTCCGCACATTCCTGGAATGTTCTTCCTCGGAGAAACGTAGGTTAAGATCGTTCAACTTCGGTGTCCTTGTGTGACATCTTCAGGTACCCGGATGATCGAACCGATTTCAATTTCTCGGGGTCTTCGCTGGCATCGTATCTGGAACGGAGCCCCGACCGTTGCGCGGTCGACGATCTACCGTGGCTATCTACGACCGATCGCTGTTGCCCGCGCGCCAATCCTAGCGCAAGGCAGTGAGTGTTTAGCGAACGCAGGGCTGAGCGCCCCTGCGAAGGTTGATGGCGTGGCTCTCAGAGAGAAACAATTCGCCGGAGTGTTAGCAATGCGCAGCATGTTCAGGCATCGATGTCCTTGCGACTAATTCTTTTAGGGACGGATTGTGACACAAGTTCGCAGCGTCGCGGCAAGAAGGTGCAAATTAATGGTGAGACCCGCCGCACCGTGTCGATGACGCTATGTGTACGTGGGGTCGGATGCAACGAATGATATTGTGCTGTGCGTGCCTCCCGGTGAGGCATATGCTCAAGACTTCGTCGGGAAGGGAACCTGCCCCGGAGCTGCCGCTATTTGTACGCGACAATATCCAGATAGCTCGAAGGGTCATCCCTCCACGCAGAGATCGTGGCCCGAAGAGTATCAACAATCTCTGCTATCGGCGCGACCTCGCACTTCAGCGCGACCGATTCATCAGCTTGTGAGAGCTCGCCACGACGGAACTCAGCACTCAGAAAATTCAACACGACGTTCGGATCGGACTTGAGGCGCGCCATGTGATACGGCGACCATTCGACGAAAATGGCATCAGCCTTTGCGAGCGTTGCGCTGCCGCCAGCGATAACGAACGGTTCGGCCCCTTGGGTATCAATCTTGACAAACATTGGGCGGGCGTCGGGCACTTCAATGTCGTCTAATCTCACACACGGCACCTCGATCACGAGGCGACTGCGTTCGCCGCTCTTGTCTTGCAAATCGTGCGATGCGTGGAGGCGATGATCGCCCAAATTGTCGTCAGATATCTGAAACGGCAACACCGCTTTCACCTCATGCAGCGCATATTGGTGTGTCCGCACAACTTCGACGACATCGTTCTCACGGATATTGCGGACCAAATTCTTGTAGTTTGTCGGTTCCGGCTCGAACGCGAAGCACCTAACCCCAGCGCACTGGCGCGCTATCGGAATCACGGTCAAACCAATATTTGCGCCTATATCCAAATAGGTGCCTATACCGCCTTCAAAAAACTTCCTTAATCTCTCGTTGAGATCGGCGGCCCAAACCCCGCTTTGCGCGTAGCTTCTGAAGATCGAGAGATCGTTTGGCGCGCTCGAAACCATGCCATATTTTCCGCGCGCGGATAGGCCGACGATGTTCAATGGTTTCGATAGCGATGAAACGTACAGAAAGCCGTACGTCTCGACAAGGTCGCTCCTGGCCAGCAGGCTCTTGACGATCACGTGACGCAGCCTCAACGGGAGCAGAGAACTCGCGGCACCCAAGGCTGAGAATACGAGGCGTTTCATACCCTACAATAGTACAATCATCGCTTGGAGTATCTATGTATAAATGGCGTTGCTGATGTGCTCTCGCCACCAATTCGCCGTCATTGGATAATCCGGAAATCGTGGACTCGTGCGATATTCCCGACGCGAACGAGATGAGAGGTCACCGCCCATCTCCTTGGCTTCTCCAATGCTCGTGGCGAACTCGACGGCAAATCGGCCCCGTGCCCTCGTAATAGTCGCGATACTTGAATTCGGCTTCTGCGTTGCTCAACCGAACATAGCGTGGGGGCCCGCCATAGGCCTCGGCCACAATAATCCCGTGCAACGAACTCGCCGGTCAAGCGATATGTCGGCGCGCTGGTGCCGGCCTTCGCGGGCGCCGCGATCATGGCGGCCGCGGTGGTTGCCGCGTCCTTCGCGTTGCCACCGCTGTCGCCGTGGCTGCGGCTCGCCGTGCTGACGCTGCTCGGCGCCGCCGTCTATCTGGCCATCGTGATGCTGGTGGCGCGGCCGGCAGTCGTGCAGGTCTGGCACCAGGTCGTGGGCCGCATCCGGCGCACCGCCATCTAGCGCGCGCTTGCCGGCTGTCCGGTTTCGTCGAGATTGAGCGCCTCGCCGGCGACGGGACGGAACTCGCCCAGCGACTTGGTGCTGCGCTTCGGGGCGCTGGGGGCCAGGCGATTGATCAGCTTCCGCGCGGGGTTTTCGACAAAAGTGTAGGTGATGTCGGCCGCGATCGTGAGCACGACGCAGCAGGCGAGCGCGAACGGCGCAAATGCGCCGGGTTGCAGGCCAAAATAGTGCCATGCCGGCTTGAACAGCAGGATGAGCAGCAGCTCGTGCAACATGTAGATCGCATAGGAGGTATTGCCGAGGCGGCCGAGCCAGGCCGATCCGGGGAACTTCTTGAACGCGCTTTCGCCGATCGCGGTGAAGAGGATCGCGAGCGAGAACAGGATGATGGCAAGGTCCGGCTTGGCGAAGACGTTGAGGATCAGGACCGAGGTCGCAAACAGCGCGATGCCGGCAATCGCGACCAGTTTCCTGCGGTAGGGGCCGGAGAGCTTGAACAGCACCGCGAGCAGGATGCCGTTCAGGAAGCTCGGCAGGGCACGCAGCATGCCACAGTCGAAATTGGCGCCGTACATCTGCGATCGCTCTGCCCAGATTGGCAGCCAGGCATGCGCGAGGATCCCGTAGCTGGCGGCGACGATGATCGCGAGCACAATCGGTCGGACCGACGTCGCAAGCAGCATCAGGAGCGGGAACACGAGATAGCAGAACAACTCGGCGCTGATCGACCAAGCCGGTGCATTGAAGCTCAAATGATCGGTGACACCCCAGGCCTGGATCAGGAGCAGGTTGTAGAGAAAGTCCTTGAGGCCGGAATGAACGGTCGGGCCGGCGATTCCGGCAAGCGCGAGGCCGGCGAAGGCCAGCAGCGTCAGGAGATGCAACGGATAGATGCGCGCGATCCGGCGCACCATGAAGCGGAGGTAGGACCGGGCGCCGCTGGTGTCGGCCGGATAGGAATACGAGATCACGAAGCCGGACAGGATGAAGAACATGTCCACGAACAGGCCGAAAGAGCCGTTCCAGGCCGGTGAAATGCCCGGGTCGATGAGCTTCAGGTGAAAGATGAAGACGCCGAGCGCGGCGACGAACCTGTAGAAATCGAGGACGACGAATCGCCTTGGCTCACTGGCTTCCATATCGGGCATCAAGTCTCTTGCGACGGAGTGTTTTTGTTTAGAGATGGATTGTGACACAAGTGCGCGGTCCAGAGCCCACGCGGCGCAAATGCGCGTGAGACGTTTGCAGCGGAACAGCGGACCACATCGTCCGGACGACGCTATTGATCAATTCGCGGGAAATAAAGAATGTTTGTTGCGCTGTTTTCGCCTCTCGACGAGGCAGGCGCCTAATATTTGATCTGGCGATCGGGATCGGCTTTCGCCGCTCCCGATCGCTCGCAAAGTTGATCTGGTTCCGCCACCAATTCGCCGTCTTCAGACGAAGAGGAAGTCGTGGCTGGTGAGGCTGGTAGCGTACATGTTTTTCAGCAGGATCGAATCGGTCGCCGAGATCGTGACCAGCGTGTCCGAGCCGGACTGCGCAAACTGCAGGTGGCTGTAGTCGGCGACCAGCAGCTTGGAGATCGCGATCGTATCGTGGTTGGTGGCGTCGCCGGCGTGGAAGTTGAAGACCTGGTCGTTGCCGTGATCGAACGTGACGGTGGTTGAGCCCGGCGCGGTCGAGAACACGTCGTTGCCGTTGCCGCCCTCGATGGTGAGGCCGGCGGCCACGGCGGTCACATTGTGGCTGCCGTCCGTCTTGGTGACGTCGAAATACTGCAACTGGCTCGTCGCGTTGTAGTTCTCGTGCTGGGTCACACCCGACTGCCCGTTCAGATTGAACAGGAACACATCCCTCGAGCCGTCGGCATGGTTAGCGATCTCCTGGGTCTTGGTGCCCGTAGAGTCGTAGAGGTCGGTCAGCTTGCTGCCGTCGCTGTTGATCAGCTGCTGGAAGTCGAGCGAGCCGTCGGCATGGGTCCGATCGATCTCCACGATCTTGCCGGTCGGATCGAGGTGCTGATGCTGCGTCGTATAGGTCTGGCCGGTGATGTTGTAGCTATAATTGTCCTGGGTATGGTCGGCATTGGTGATGTAGGCCGCCGTTTTCACGCCGTTGGTGTACACCGTATTGGAATTGTAACCATCGGCCTTCTGTACCACCTCGCTGGTGAGAGTGCCGGCGGCGTCATACCAGTCGGTGGTCTTGGTGCCGTCGGTCGTCTGGTGCAGCTGGAAGGCGAGACTGTTATCGGCGTGGGTGCGCACGATGCTGGTGAGGAAGCCCGTGGTGTCGTAGCTGTCGTGCTCGGTCGTATAGTTCTGACCGGTGATGTTGAAGAGAGTAACATCCCTTGAGCTGTCGGCGTGGTAGTCGGTCTCGGTCGTCTTCACGCCCGTCGCGTCGTAATTGACGACAACGCTGGAGCCGTCGCTGTTGACGACCTGGGTGTAATCCAGCGATCCGTCGGCGTGGGTCCGGTCCATCGCCGTTAGCTTGCCCGACGCATCGAGGTGCTGGTGCTGCGAGGTGTAGGTCTGGCCGATGATGTTGTAGCTGTAGTTGTCCTGGCTTCCGTCCGCGTTGTGGACATAGAGCGCGGTCTTTACGCCGCTGGTGTACAAGGTCGTGGAATTGTAGCCGTTGGCCATCTGCAGCACTTCGCTGGTGAGATTGCCCGTGGCATCGTACCAATCCGTGGTTTTTGTGCCGTCGGCAGTTTGCGCCAGCTTGAAGGCGAGGCTGCCGTCGGCATGGCTGCGCACCAGTCCGGTAAGGAAGCCGGTTGCGTCGTAGACGTCGTGCTCGGTCGTGTAGTTCTGGCCGGTGATGTTGTAGGTGTAGACATCCCTGCTACCGTCCGCGTGGGTGTCGGTCTCCGACATCTTGACACCGGTCGCGTTGTAGTAGGCGACAGCGCTGCTGCCGTCAGGATTGATGACCTGGGTGTAGTCCAGCGAGCCGTCGGCGTGCGTGCGGGTTACCGCCGTGACCTTGCCGGACGGATCGACATGCTGGACCTGCGTGGTGAAGCTCTGCCCGGTGATGTTGTAGCTGGTGTTGTCCTGGCTGCCGTCGACATTGTGGACGTAAGAAGCGGACTTCACGCCGTTGCTGTACACGGTCGTGGAGTTGTAGCCGTTGGCCATCTGCACCACTTCGCTGGTAAGATTGCCCGTGGCATCGTACCAGTCTGTGGTCTTGGTGCCGTCGGCGGTTTGCGCCAGCTTGAAGGCGAGGCTGCCGTCGGCATGGTTGCGGACCAGCGAGGTGAGGAAACCGGTCGCGTCGAACGTGTCGTGCTCGCTTGTATAGCTCTGGCCGGTGATGTTGGAGGTGTAGACGTCCTTCGACCCGTCCGCGTGATAGTCGGTCTCGACCAGCTTGACGCCCGTGGCGCTGTAGGTCGTGATGACGCTGCTGCCGTCGCTGTTGTAGACCTGCGTGGAATCGAGTGAGCCGTCGGCGTGGGTACGGGTCACCGCCGTGACCTTGCCGGTCGGATCAACATGCTGGACCTGCTGGGTGTAGCTCTGGCCGGTGATGTTGTAGGTCGTGTTGTCCTGGCTGCCGTCGGCGTTCTTGACGTAGGACTGGGTCTTCGCGCCGTTGCTGAAGAACGTGGTGGAGTAGTAACCGTCGGACTTCTGCACCACTTCGCTGGTGACGTTGCCCTTCGCGTCATAGGCGTCAGTGGTCCTTGTGCCGTCGACGGCGACGTGAATGAAGGCGGTCTTCACGCCTCCGGAATAGCTGATCGCGTCCTTGGAACCGTCGACATAGTCGATGGTGGTTGTGATCGGCTGGCCGCTGCTATTCAGGCCCGTATTGGAGGTCGAAACCAGGTTCCCGCTCGAATTGTAGGAGAGGGTGCTGGTCCAGGTGGAGGCCGAGTTCGTCACCGCAAAGGAATAGCCGCCCTGGATCGTCGACAGCGCCTTGCCGTAGTGCGAGATGATGTAGTCCATCGTCGATTTCGACGCGACGGGCAGGACGTGCGTGTCCGTCAGCGTAATGGACTGCAGCGTCCCCGAAGCGTTGAGATCCGACAGCTGCAGGACGATGTCTGCCGCGGTGCCGCTGACATTGGCCGGGCCGGGCGGCTTCACCGGCGTGGCCGCCCCGTCGATTTCAATGACAAGGGGGTGGTCGCTGACCGGAATGTTGATGCTGCTGACGTCGGTATAGGTCGCGATCGCCGTGGTTCCCGCCAGCGTGTCATAGACCTTGACGGAATGGTGCAGGCCGCCGAGGTTGACGGTCACTGACTGCGTCGGGTTCGCGATCTCGCTGTCGGTCGCATCGTTCCAGAGCTGCGGCTCGGCCCAGACCACGAGGTCATAGGCGCCGTTGCTCTTGCCGAGCACCATGCTGTTGCCCGTGGCCGGCATGTTGCTCAGCGAATAGTTCAGCGGGTTGGTCGGCTGAAGGCCGCCGCTGCCGTCGTCGGCAAGAATGGTCGTCAGGTTGTGGATCGCGGTCGCCGCCAGCTTCGGCGTTCCGTCGGAATTGAACAGGCCGAACTTGTCCTCGGGATTGGTGTCGCTTGAGGCCGAGTTCCGGTCGAGCAACTCGTAGAGATATGTCGAGGAAACTCCGGCCTTGTAAGCATCGACCAGGGTGTTGAGGATCGATTTCGCCTGCACCGTCTGGTCGACGCCAAGATACTGCGTGTTGGCCTGCGTCGTGTAGCCGGTCTCGGTGATCACCACGGGCTTGCCCGGAGCCGCCGACTCCACAGCGCTCAGCGTCGACGCGAGCGAGCTTTCGGGGTTGGAACCGGTGCTGACATAGGCGTGGGCGTTGGTGTAGTCGGTCGAACCAGCCATGTTGCCGAGCTGGCTGTAGCCCTGCGGATCGTTGTAGGCGAGCGAGAGATTGTAGACCGGGATATTGGACAGCGCGGCGTCGCCCTTCACCGACTGGTAGAGCAGGCTCTGGAACTGCGCGGCGGCGCTGAGGTCCGAGCTGCCGTTGTAGGAGAAGGGTTGGTGGTTGGCTTCGTTCAGCCCTTCGATGGCGGTGATGCTGCCGGGATGGCTGGCGACGAACTTGTCGAGCGACGCCAGGTAGCTTTGCAGGCCGACGCTGCCCGACCCGGGCAGGGCGGACGACACCAGGAAGTCGAACTTGTAACCCGCGGAGGCGAGACCGTCGACGACGGGTTGCGCGGCCGGGCTGTTTGCCGATGAATCGCGCAGATGGGTGACGCCGAGATATTTCAGGTCGTCGATCATCAGCGCGAGGTTGTTGTAGCCGCCCCACGCGAATCCGGCATGCGTGTTGATGCCGATCGAGTTGATGAAGCCGCTTGCGGAGAGGACAGTCTGACTGGTGGTTGCCATTGCACACTCAAGCTAGAAAGCGAACGGAATTGCTCGCAGGATTAGTGGCGAACTTTCTATTTTGGGTGTGAATTTCGGATAAAAATCGAAGCAACCGAATCTTTAGATTCAAGTTCCGCTGTCGGAACGAAGTCGCTGTCGCGTCAAAGCACGAGGTGATGATGTCGAAGCACGATGGCACGACGAAGGCGCTTTCAAAGTTTTCTAACGAAGATGATCGCAGCGCTTGCTGAAGATGTGCGCACACTGCACGCGATTTGATCCGCGATGCAGATGTATTCGGTGAATCCTGCAAAGGTTTCACGACGCGCGTGTGTCGTGCCGTTAATTGCGGCAAGCGAACAACGTGCTCTCGTTCTTCGCTTCGCGATTCGAATCTGCTCTCCGCAATTCTACGGATAGACGAATTGCTCAACGCGTCTGATGCGGATGACGCTCGCGAGCGTATCGGTCGAGCGTGTGCGCAGGATCGCTTCAACGATGCGGTGACGTTCGCCGCGACCGATCGCCGGACGCGTTGTGGCGCGATGGCCGGCGGGCGACGCAAATGTGAAGGTGATGGATTCAGCCGTTGGCTGGGAACCGGCGGATCTGTCCAACGGAACCGGGTGCGTGACGCGGCGCACCACGCCGCATGCCGGCAATTATGACGATCATTATATGGAGACTGCGGTGACGGAGCGGCCGACGCCGGTCAGACCGCTCGTTGTTCGCGTTGCTCGGCCGCTGTCGGCTTGACCTGTCCGGTCCGTTCGTCGGCGAAGGACCACCAAATGATCGCGCAAGCGACCGCGGCGCAGGATAGAAAGCCTGCGGCGAATGCCACGCACCCAATCAGCACAGTCGTCATCGTCTCCGCCTCCGTCCCCGTTTGTGTCTCGGGACGCCGGTTTTTCACCGCTTGCGACCAAGGAAGCACGAAACGCACCGGCACGGCGGGAAATTGCGCGGTTCCGGGCCGATATGTTGGATTTGTCGTTAATGCGTGGCGGCTTGCGCGACAGCCAACGACGGTTGCGGCGGCGCAGCAACGAATGCGCGGGATCGTCGCGCCAATTCCGGCTATGTTCCCCCGTGGGGTAGGGAACACCAGTGACAACGATACTCTATATATTGGTGGGTTGGGTCGCGCTGAACGTTCTGTTCGCGGCCGGAATGTATTTCAGGCCGGTCCGCAAGCTGGCGTCGACGTCGTCCGAGCTTGAACGGTCTGACGCGGGCGAGGGGCTAACACGGAAGCGATCCGATGTTCCCGCGGCAATTGGGTCATCGACCGCCGTGGGCAAGGTGCTCTTGTTCGGGCTCTGGCTCGGCGATCGGCAGCATCTGGTCTGACGGCCGTTAACTGCGCCGCGCCAGCATCAGGAAATCGCCGCGCCACGCGATGAAGGCGGTTGTTGCCGCCGCAATGACGATCTTGGCTGCGAGCCAGGTGAGCGGTTGCGACGGCAGCGCGGCCAGAGATCCGATCAGGAGTGCCGCCACGGTCGCCTCGGCCGCCAGCGACCAGCGCGGAACCGCGCCGAAACGGATGGTTGGACCAAGCGCGAACAGGATGACGATGGCGGTCGCAACCGCCGCGCAGGCGACTGCGCCGCGCGGCGAGACGCCGGCGGCCACCGCAATCGCCGAAACCGCGGTAACCATCGCAAGCTGACCGGCCGCGACCACGACCAGCCTGGTCGCCAGCTTCTCGAGATGGGGGACGACCGCGATCGTGGCCTGCAGATGGGTGTGCAGGAAATAGAACACGGCGACGGCTGGGGCCACGACCAGGAAACCGTCGAGACTTTCCTCTGGCACCAGGATGCGGCCGGCATCCGGAATGAAGCCGATCAGCCCGCCGAGCATCACGGCCGTCGCACAGATCATGAAATCGAACATCCGCGCGGTGGATCGCGTCGCGCCGTTGCTGCCGTGCTCGAAATCGTGGACCACTTCCGGATAGCTCACCGTGTGGATCGCGGCATTGAGCACCCAGAACGGGCGCTGCAGCAGATCGAGCGCGATCGAGAAGCCGGCTCCTGCGCCGGTTGCGCCGAGGCGACCGATGACGATGAAACGAAGCAGCACCGGAACGGATAGATGGATCACCGAGGCCGCCGCGGCGAGCATGCCGTAGCGGCAGAAATTGCTCCAGTCGGCCAGCATTGTCCGGTACGGTGCTCGCCGGAGCGGCGTGCGATGCGCGATCACGGCCGCGATGAGCCCGGCCACATGACCGGACGCCACACCAAGCAGCGTCGCGCCTGCGGTTCGGGAAAGGCTGGCGCCAGCGACCGCGCCGCAGAGCAGAATGGTGGCGCGCAGCGCCAGCAGCGCAGACGCGGTGCCCAGCCGGTCGGACAAGCGGACCGCGAGGAAGTACAGGTCAGCGATGCCCTGAAACACCGCGACCGCCAGGCCAAGGGCGATCACGCCTGATGTCAGCGTGCTCATCACGGATGCAGCGCCGCCGATTGCGACAAGCGCGACCGCGCTCAAGAGTCCCGCCGCGAACAGCGAGCCACGCAGGCGCGCGGCCTCGTCGCCGCTGGCTGCCGCCAGGAAACGCAGGCCCGCAAGCTGCAGCCACTCGAACATCAGCACGCACAAGAGCTGGCTCGATGCGAGCGCAAGGGAGAAGCTGGTGTAATCCGCCGCCGGCAGCAGGTGGCTGATCGCAAAGATCAGGATGATCGCCGCCGCGCTTTGATAGACGTAACCGGCAATGGCGAGCAGGCGGATCATGAGGCCACAGCCGTTTCGCTGATACCGCCGGGCATGGCGCGGACCTCGGGCCGCGCGGCGCCCGTGCTCACCGCTTGCTCCCGCGCAGCCGCTCGTACAGCTTGCCGTACTCGGACACGACGTCGGCGAACGCCCAGCGATTGGTGTCGTTGGCCAGTCGTTCGCTGATCTCGACAATCTTGTGCGGATCAGACGCGATGTTGCGCATGCTGTTGGCCAGCGATTCCGGGTCGGCATCGGTCAGCCAGCCGGTGATGCCGTGCTCGATCGCCTCGGGCATGCCGCCGAAGCGCGTTCCGAGCAACGGCCGGCCGGCGGCCTTCGCATCCGCGACGACGAGGGGACCGGGATCGTGCCAGATCGACGGCGCGATCACGACATCGACGGCCTTGTAGAAATCGTCCGGCGCAACGAATCCCATGAACTCGACGCGCGCGTTCGGCGCGAGCGCCATCAGGCGCTGCTGCTCCTGATCGCTGACGCGACCTGCGATCAGCGTCCGAAACTTTTCGCGCGGCAGGGTGGCGAGGGCGCGCATCAGATTTTCGATGCCCTTTTCCTCGGTCAATCGGCCGATGAACCCGAAGGTGACCTCGGTCGTGCACAAGGGGCGGGTAAACGGCGCGCTGGGCGGCGAAGTCGATGCGTTGTGGATGACGGTGCGGATCGGCGTGTCGGCGAACATGCCGAGATCGGTGTGGATCGACAGCACCCGTTCGCTGACGCCGACCACGGCGCTGAGCCAATGCGTGGCGCGCTTGCGGTGGTAGGTCAGGAGCGAGCAACTGGTGCAGGTGTGTTCGCAGACGCGGCCTTTGGTGAAACGCGAGCAGCGCGGGCAGGTGAGATAATAATCGTGGATCGTGTGCAGCACCGGAACGCCGTGCTGCGCGGCAATCCTCCAGATCGCGGTGGTCAGTCCGGAGAGGTTGTTGGAATGCAGCACGTCAGGCTTGAAGGCGCGAATGCGCTCGGTGACCATCGGTGCGAGAATCTGCCAGTCCTCGACCGCGTGCCAGATGCTGCGCAACGCGACGTTCCTCTGCTCGGTGAACGGCAGGTAGATGTTGCGCACTGGCGCGGAATAGATGTCGATGCCATTGCAGGTCTCGGGCGCCTGGCCATACGCCGATGCTCCGCGGATCACTTCGACGTCGTCGCCCCGCTCCTTGAGCGTCTCGGCAAAGGTGCGCGCGAAGATTTCCGCGCCGCCGACCAGCTTCGGTGCCAGCGGCGTCGGATAGAGCGAAGACGTCAGGAGGATTCTCATCGGATCAGATCTCGTTCCCAGGATTCCGGCACCCGATCGTGTCGGATGCGGCCGGGCGGAACCCCGGATATAAATGTATTCCGATAACTCGACGGCCTACCGGGCCGCCCGTATTTCAAGAGCGGGGACGGTGCCGCCGTTTGTGCTGATCAAAAGAGGGGTGCTCGCGACCGGCATCCAGACGCCCGAAGCGGGGCTGGCGGCGTCGTCGCAGGGATGTGCAAAGGTCGCGTTGGGCGCCTCGCTCTTCAGGCGGACCTCGTAGCGCCGGTTCGGGTCTTCCGACCAGATCGCGACCTTGCCGCCGGCTGCGCTCGCAGCGCGGATGGAGACGACATCATCAGCCAGTTTCTTTCGCTCCGCGCCGAGCGTGGAGCGGATGAATGCCCAGGAGCCTCGAACCGCGCAGGCCACGGGCTTTGGCGAATTGTCGAACCGGAAGAGCCCGAAATTGTCTTCGGGCTCGGCAGGATTCGTTCCACTGTCCTTGAGCTCGTAGAACCACATTCCCTTCAGCCAGGATGAGGCGGTCGATGCCCACAGGATCAATTGCGCCGTGCTGTCAGCCTGCGCCTGCTCGTTGACCCCGCATTTGGCTGATGCCGTGGTCCAGCCGGTCTCGGTCACGTAGATCGGGAAATCCGGATTGCCGCTCGCCTGCGTGACGAGGCGGCGGAAGGCCTCCAGCCGATCGATGATCTCCGTCGAGCTGCGCCGGGAGGGCGCCATGCAGAAATTATAAAGGTGGACCGAGATGCCGTCGGCATATTGCAGAACGCCGGACTGCAGCATGCGCTGGGTCCACACCCAGCCAGGATCGTCGCCGATGGCGCCGACGACGAAAGGCGCGTTCGGCAGAACCCGCTTGACCACGGGACGCGTGACCTTGGCCAGCGCCAGATAATTTTCGACGGAGAAGGCGTCGCTCTTCTTCGCCGCCATGTTCCATTCGTTCCACAGCTCGAAGATCGGCTGTTGCTGCGCCACCGATTGTGCCGCCGCGGCGGCGTAGTCGGCGAAGCGCTGGCGCGCCTCATCCGTCGTCGGCGGCATCGAGTTCGGAACCAGATGGTGGCCGAAGGCGAGGATCAGGAATGGACGCGCCACGCCGGACTTGACCTGGGTCTCAAGCCGGCCGAGCTGCGCGGTGAAGCCCATTCGCCGGCCGGGTAACTCGAAATCCGACCACGGAAAATCGTCGCGGAATGCGGTCAGGCCGAGCTGCTTGATCTGACCGACGGCGGTCGCCGGTACGTAGCCGCGTGAGCTGACCGGGCCGCCCAATCCCTGGTGCGTGCCGACGCCGAGCAACAGCCGCTCGTCGAGCGGACGGGTGTTCTCGGCTTGCGCAACCGGCGCCGCGAGGCCAATCGCCGCGGCGGCGGCAACGATCCGCAACTCTCGTAACCATCGCCGGCGCGTTAGCGCATTCGCAATCGATTTCATCTCGACCAGCAACGTTGCAGCGTACCTTCGGGTCTCCGGAAATCGGCGCTTGTCAGATCCATGTTGAAGCGGCGAGCCTTGCGGCTTCGTCACCTCGCAACGGTCGCGCTGATGTTGTCCGCGTTGGTGGTCACCGAATTCAGGACCGTCATAGCCTTGACGATCTCTGTGGCCGGCGATTCCGACACAACGATGACGTCGCGGTCCCGCATCTTGAACGTATCGGACAGGAACATGCCGTCCGGCTTGGCGAAATCGAAAGCGTAGGCCGCCGGCACCGTCTTGGTCGGGAACCTCGCGACATCGAGTCCCAGGTTCTCCAGCATCGACTTTGGCTCGAAGCGCAGGACGTAGATCGACCTGGAGTCGGCGCGGCTGCCGTCCAGACCGCCGGCCTTTGCAAGCGCCTCGGCAAGCGACATCTGATCGTTCTCGAAGGTGAAGCGGCGGTTGTTGACACCGCCGACCGCTCCGGGCGAAGGCGTCGACCCGAATACCATGTACACGCGCGGAATGCGCGCCAGATAGACGACGTCGCCTGGCCGCAGCAGCGCGTCTTCGTTCGGGTGCTGCACGACGGTCGACATCGACTCCTCATAGGTGCCGCCGTTGCGCTTGATGGTCACTCGCGTTTCATACGACGGATACTTTGGGCCGCCGGAGCGCGCGATCGCGCTCATCAGGTGGATGCCGCCTGGATCGATCGGAAAGCGGAGCGGCGAGTTCACTTCACCGAGCACGCTGACCTGGTTGCCGCGCTGTTCCGCGACAGCGACGACCACCTGCGGGTCAATCGCGCGATCCTTGAGACGCTCGCGGATGATGCCGGACACGGCGCGTGGCGTGAGGCCGGCGACCTTGACGGCGCCCGCATAGGGAATGTTGATGTTGCCGGACTGATCGACCTGTTGCCGCGGAATGTCGACGAAGTTGCCGGGGCGCACGCCGGCTTCGCGCGGAATGAACAGGCCGCCCGCTTGGGCCTCATAAACCGTAACTGACACGATGTCGCCAACACCGATCGTGACGTCGCGATAGTTGCCGCCCGGCAGACGCGAGAAGACCCCGCCTCCACCGTCGGTGAAAGAATTGGTCGCGCGCATCACGTTGAGATTGGCCGGCATCAAGACGTAAGGCAGCGGTGCGGTCGGCTGCGTGATCAGCGCGGCGTTTGACTTAACCGCCGCTGCAGTGGGCGCATCCTGCGGCAGGAAGCCGGCGCATCCAGCGAGAGCAAAGGAGAGGGTGGCGAACGCCGAAAGGCGGATCGCGCCGCCGCAGAAAGTCTTACTCATCGCTACTACTCTTCTTTAACGCCGACCAATCATCGAGCACGCGATCTGCTTGATCAGCGTGACGCGATCTTACGATCCAACCGTAGCAAGGTGAGGAAAGGCGAGCCACGATCATCTGCTGCGTTGCACGCCATGCGATGTGCGATGTGGCTTTCGTACAACGAATCTCGCCAAACTTTTGCCTTCAATTGAATCGGTCCGCATGATTTCAAAGCGAGCTCACGTCTGCACGCGCAGAGCCGACGTCAGCGCGCGCACGTTGATCGAGGTTGCAGAGCTGATGATAAAGTTCGCTGAGCAGTCGATGTGTTGTCTTCACGTCATAAAGCCTCTTGAAGCGTGCCTCGCCTTGCCGTCCGGCCCATGCGAGATCGAGTTGCTGCGCTTTCTTCACGGTTTCGACGAGTGAGGCTGCGGAAACCTGGTTCCCCAGAACGCCGGTGACGCCATCCTCGACGATCTCGGGTAACGCGCCGACACGGAACGCAACAATTGGTTTGGCAGCCCGCATCGCTTCGAGCGCGACAAGTCCAAATGCCTCCCAGCGTGACGGAATGATGACCAGATCGGCCGCGTCGAGCTGCGCGTCGATCTGATATCGATCGGCCCAACCCAACAGCGAAACGTTCGCGGGCAGTTCGATATCGTTCTGCCTGTCGACCACGGGGGAACCGAGCACGCGGACATCAACCGATTCTGCGAGCTCACGCGCCATTTCAATCAGCAGGTCGTAGCCCTTCTGCCAGTCGAGGCGGCCGATGAAGAGAATCCTTGTCTTCTGCGAAGGCCAATCCACCGCGCCGGCGCGCGGCGAGGGACGTTGCCCGGAGATTCCGTTCGGAACGAGTGTCAGGCGTTCGCGCGCAATTCCCGCATCGATCGCTCTCTTTCGCTCGTAGCCCGAGATGCAGACGATGCGATCGGCAAGGCGTGCGAGAACGATCTCGACCAGCTTGGTGGTGCGATGGCTGAGGCGCGACGTCTCGCGCGAAAAAGCCCAACCGTGCGGGCAATAGACGATCTTCGGGCGGTTGCGCATGAAAAGCAGCAACGGTCGTATCACGAGGCCAGCGAATGTCGAATGGAGATGGACGATGTCGGGTTGAAGGCGGCGGATCTCTCGGCGCGCCGTCACGGCCATGTGCAACAGGCCGGACACGCTGCGGCCGGCCCGTTCGAACGTGGATACTTCAGACTCCTCGAACCCGACGAGATCGCCGCGATGGTCCGACGGAATGACGTAATGCACCTTGCCGCGGCCGTAGCTCGCGCGCTGATAAGGATGGAGTTCGTTGAAGTAGGTGGCGATGCCGCCGCGAATTGTTTCGGCAACATGGAGCACTCTTGGTGCTCCTGTGTTATCTATCAACATCGGGCGATCCGATCCGGGTTGCGTCAACATGCTTGGGCTTTTCACGGCTGCATAAAGCAATTGTTAGGCCGGATTATTTCATGAGCACGGTCGCTTTCTGGCCATGCTTCGACTGCGCGAGGAACTGCAGCAAACTTTCCGCGGACTTTCGCCACGAAAACGCCGCGAGACGATCGCGCTGCCTGTTCCGTTCCTCGTCCGAGAGTTTTCCCGCTGCCAATCTTTCGAGCATCCGTTGACGCAGTTCTTCGGCATTGGTGGCATCGAAATAGGCAGCTGCGTCGCCGCAGGTTTCGCGAACCGCATCCGCGGTCGACGCGATGACCGGACATCCGAACAACATCGCTTCGAGCGGTGGAACACCGAAGCCCTCATAAAGACTGGGGAACACGAAGGCCACCGCACGTGCATAGAGGGCGGCGATCTCGTTGTCGGTCAACCGGCCCGCCAGAACAAGACCTGGCTCCGCCACATTTGAGTTCCCCTGGAACACCCTGTTGTTGTCGCCGCCGACGATGACGAGTGGAACGTCCTGCCGTTCCAGCATGCGCGCCGCCTGGATCGCCAGGGAGATATTTTTGTTCTTTGTCATCGAGCCGACGGAAAGAAAATATTGCTGTGCGGTGAGGCCGAGACGATCGAGGATCGTGAAGTCAGGCACGGTGGCCGCAAAATGTTCTGCGCTGTTTGAGAAGACCGGGATCGCGGCCGCCGGGAGATCGAGCGCTGTGGCGAGTTCGCGGCGCGAGAAGTCGGAAACGGTTGCAATCGTCGCGCGGCGCGCCAGGAACCGATCGAGCGTGCGATGAACCGCCAGATAGCGCCAGTTGAAGAAATCCGGCCGGCGAAACACCTGCGCGTCATGAATGACTAC
This sequence comes from Bradyrhizobium erythrophlei, assembly GCF_042430365.1. Taxonomy (GTDB): domain Bacteria; phylum Pseudomonadota; class Alphaproteobacteria; order Rhizobiales; family Xanthobacteraceae; genus Bradyrhizobium; species Bradyrhizobium erythrophlei. The sequence continues at coordinate 21,467 of NZ_JBHMET010000249.1, read as the reverse complement.
AATGTGATCGGAGTGCAGCACCGGACCGGAATTCGCAAGGCTGATCAGGCGTCCGCCACTGGCGGCCCGCGCGAGATCGACCTGATCCCATGCATGACCGCCCAATCGCCCGGTCGCGCGAACCTTGATCTGCTTCAGCGCGAGCGTTTCGCTCGCATCCGGCGGCGCGAGAACGGTCCATTCCGCGGCCGATAGCGTGTCGGAGACCTGGCCCGATGCCAGAAGTCCATCCATCGCCTTGACGATTTCGGCGGCGTAACGCTGAACACCTGTCAGTTTCTGAGACAGAAAGCGGCCGTTGATGAAAATCTTCAAGTCGTGCCTCATCTGAATGGACGCGCTGAGAAGCACATCGGACCTGCACGATCAATCATCATTCGCGGTCGCGGGCATTTTCGATGCACAGCCTTTGCGTGAAATTTGATCAGTGCGTTTTCCCCGTTGCACAGATTCAACAGATTGTTGTCGTGATCATGGGTGTGAACACATCTTGTGCGTTGCCCGATATGTCGTTGCGGCGGTAGCGAGCAGCGCGCCTCAATGTGGAGATCGTGACGATGATCACGTATCGCGGTGACGCATTGCAGGGACGCATTGCAGGGATCGGGCCAAACGGCCGGTGTGCAGAGAGCAATCTTAGGGCACAAAAATATGACGGTCGAAAATTTCTGCGCGTTTGTCCTCGTTCGGTCACTTTCACACGGATGAAGTCGTTGGCGTTTATTGGCAGGAGTCGGACGTGTGCGGGACGTGCAATCGTCTTGGCACCATTCTTGCTGAACAAAGCTTGGCACCATTCTTGCTGAACAAAGATCGTGATCATGACAGGACGTGAGGCATCGATGACTGGACGAATAATCCCCCTGATCATGTGCGGCGGCGCGGGCACGCGGCTGTGGCCGGCCTCGCGCGAGGTGCATCCGAAGCAGTTCCTGTCGCTGTTCGGGGCGCGCTCGACGTTCCAGGAGACGGTGCTGCGGGTTGCGGATGCGAGCCTGTTCGCGCGCCCGATCGTGATCACCAACGAGGCCTACCGCTTCATGGTGCTGGAGCAGCTCGCGGAAATCGGCCGCGAGGCCGACGTGCTGCTCGAGCCGATGCGGCGCGATTCAGGGCCGGCGATCGCGGCCGGTGCGGCATTTGCCGAAGCGCGCGACAAGGACGCGATCGTGCTGGCGCTCGCCGCCGACCACCTGGTGCGCGACACCAAGGCGTTCGTGGCCGGCTGCCGCGCGGGGCTGGTCGCGGCCGAGATGGGCCGCATCGTGACCTTCGGGGTCCGGCCGGAACGGCCCGCCACCGAATATGGCTACATCAATCCGGGCGAGGTGGTCGCCGGCGAGGTGAAGGCGGTCGCAAAGTTCGTCGAGAAGCCGGATGCGGCGACG
>NZ_JBHMET010000249.1:0-20069 GCF_042430365.1 Bradyrhizobium erythrophlei | reverse complement strand
CATGTTCCGCGCCGCGGTGCTGCTCGACGAGTATCGCAATGTCGACGCGGCGAGCGTCGCTTCCATCGCGGACTCCGTCGCGACCGCCGCGCGCGATCTCGGCTTCGTCAAGCTCGACGCGGCAGCCTTCGCTGCGGCGAAGGCGATCTCGATCGACTATGCGGTGATGGAGAAGACCGCGCATGCGGCGGTGGTGCCGGTGGCGTGCGGCTGGTCGGACATCGGCTCATGGCGCCAGGTCTGGGAGCTGTCGGAGAAGGACAGCCAGGGCAACGCGGCGCGGGGGGCTGCGGTGTTCGAGGATTCGCGCAACTGCAACGTCTCGACCGATCGCGCGCTGGTCGCGCTGGAAGGCGTCGACGATCTCGTCGTGGTGGCAACCCAGGACGCCGTGCTGGTGTCGCGCCAGCAGGACGCCAACGGTCTGAAGCGGCTGGTCGGCAAGCTCAAGGCCATCGCGCCCGAGGTGACCGAGAGCCACATCAAGGTGCATCGTCCCTGGGGCTCCTACCAGTCGGTCGACAATGGCGACCGCCACCAGGTCAAGCGCATCATCGTCCGGCCGGGTGGGCGGCTCAGCCTGCAGAAGCACCACCATCGCTCCGAGCACTGGATCGTGGTGCGCGGCACCGCGCAGGTCACCGTCAACGAGCTGATCAAGACCGTGCACGAGAACGAATCGATCTATATCCCGATCGGCGCGGTGCACCGGCTGGAGAACCCCGGCAAGATCCAGCTCGAGCTGATCGAGGTGCAGACCGGCAGCTATTTCGGCGAGGACGACATCATCCGCATCGAGGACGACTATCAGCGCGCATGAGGCCACGCGATCGTGATGCGGTGCCAGAGCGTTTTCGAGCGAAGTGGATGCCGGTTCGCGTGAAGAAAACGCGTCAAAACTAGAATCTAGAGCTTCGGCTCTGATTCAATCAGAACCGAAGCTCTGGTGTCGCATCACGATTTCGCTGCGTTGGCTGTCTTACGCGTATCCGTTCGGGTTGCCGCTTTGCCAGCGCCAGTGATCGGCGCACATCGTCTCCAGCGACCGCGTTGCCGTCCAGCCGAGCAGCTTCGCTGCATAATCGGTCGCGGCATAATAGGCGTCGAGATCGCCAGCGCGGCGCGGCTTGATCTCGTAGGGGACCGGCCGGCCGCTTGCGGCTTCGAAGGCGCGAACCACGTCGAGCACGCTGTTGCCGGCGCCGGTGCCGAGATTGACCGCAAAGCATTGCGGAGTGTCGAGCAGCCGCAGCGCGGAAACATGGCCCGCGGCGAGATCCATCACATGGATGTAGTCGCGCACGCCGGTGCCGTCGGGGGTGTCGTAATCGTTGCCGAAGATATTGAGCCGATCGCGGCGCCCGATCGCGACCTGGGCCACGAACGGCACGAGGTTGTTGGGAACGCCTTTCGGGTCTTCGCCGATCAGCCCGCTCTCGTGCGCGCCGACCGGATTGAAGTAGCGCAGGATCGCGATCGCCCAGCTGTTGTCGCTCACATACTGGTCACGCAGCATCTCCTCGATCATGAGCTTGGTGCGGCCATAGGGATTGACGGCCTTCAGCGGGTGCTCCTCCGTGTAGGGCAGGAATTGCGGCGTGCCGTAGACGGTCGCCGACGAGCTGAACACGATCTTGCGCACGCCGGTTGCCTGCATCGCGCGCAGCAGGCGATGCGAACCGATGACGTTCTGGTCATAATAGTCGAGCGGCTGCGCAACCGAATCCTGCACGGATTTCAAACCGGCGAAATGCATCACCGAGGTGCAGCCATACTGCGCCAGCGTCGTCTCGAGCGCGGCCTGGTCGCGCACATCGCCTTCGACGACGGCAAGCGGCTTGCCGCAAATCTTCTGCACCCGCTCCAGTGCGATCGGACTGCTGTTGGAGAAATTGTCGAAGACGACGACATCCTCACCGGCCGACAGGAGTGCGACGCAAGCGTGTGAGCCGATGTAGCCGGCGCCGCCGGTGACCAGGATCATGCGATGTCTCTGCGTTATGCGACGGCCTTGCAGGCGCTATCGCGACACTCTTAGCATTCCAGCTTTTTCGACGCCAACGCCTGTTTGTCTCAGCGTCGCAGATCTTCATCCATCAGTTGCGGCGAACTTTATTCTCCACAACAGAATTACTTTATCTCGATCGCGGTCGCCGTCGTGCTAGCCGGCCGACTGTCCCGGCAGCTTCCTGAAGCGATCGATCTGACCCTGCAACAGCGCGAGCAGCAGCCGGCCAGCTCCGATCCCGCAGAGTCCGCCCGCCGCCTTCACCAGCGCATCGAGCAGGCGGCCGTGGCGATCCGGCGTCAGAAGCTGGAGCGTCTCCAGCACGAACGCGCTGGCGAGGACGATCGCAACGATCGGCAGCACGCGGCGCGGATAACCCAGCACGAGCGCCAATCCGAGCAGCGCGAACGCGGCAAAGTGCTCGACCTGGGGCCCGGCGATCGACGGCCGTTCGTCGATCGGAGACAGCGTCGCGAACGCGATGAAAGCAAGTGCCAGCCAGCCCGAAATACGGGAAATCTTTTGGGTCATGACAGTAAGGTGGTATGCGACGGCCGACCCGATCGCAACCCGGGAGCCGCCGCCGGGGGGGGCGGTTTGCGGGGCCGATCGACGGTTATCGTTAACCGGCCGCCGTCCGGCGTGCCCGGCCGGCCCAAATCTGCTATCAAGCGGACATGACCAAAAAGTAACATTTCGCCCGTTGTTCCGTTCATAGCCCGTTCACCGCCGAAAGCCTCATTTGATGCCGGATACCGCAATACCTACCCTCGGAGGCCAACGTGCGTCTGCTTGTCGTTGAGGATGATCCGGACCTGAATCGCCAGCTCACCACGGCGCTGACGGATGCCGGCTATGTGGTCGACCGGGCGTTCGACGGCGAGGAAGGGCATTTCCTCGGCGACAGCGAGCCCTATGACGCCGTCGTGCTCGATATCGGCCTGCCGAAGATGGACGGCATCTCGGTGCTGGAAGCGTGGCGTCGCAACAAGCGGGTGATGCCCGTCCTGATTCTCACCGCGCGCGACCGCTGGAGCGACAAGGTCCAGGGCTTCGACGCCGGCGCTGACGACTATGTGGCGAAGCCGTTCCACCTCGAGGAGGTGCTGGCGCGGATCCGCGCGCTGCTGCGCCGCTCGACCGGCCATGCCCAAGTCGAGCTGGTCTGCGGACCGGTCTCGCTGAACACGCGCACCAAGCGCGTCACGGTCAACGGCAACCCGATCAAGCTGACCTCGCACGAGTACAATCTGCTTGATTACCTGATGCACCATACCGGGCGGGTGGTGTCGCGGACCGAGCTGGTCGAACATCTCTACGACCAGGACTTCGACCGCGACTCCAACACCATCGAGGTGTTCGTCGGCCGCATCCGCAAGAAGCTGGAAGTCGATATCATTCAGACCGTACGGGGCCTCGGCTATATGCTGACGCCGCCGACGTCGGGCGCCTGATCGGCGTGCGGGCATCGGCATGATCCCTCCGAGGGGGACAGGATTTTCCATGTCGAAGCGCGCTGACATGATTTTCGAGACCGTGCCCTGATGCGCGGCAGTTCGCTTGCGACCCGCCTGTTCGTGTCGGCCACCGCCTGGGTGGTGGTGATCCTGGTGATCACGGGTGTCATCCTGTCGTCGGTCTATCGCGAGGCGACCGAGCGCGCCTTCGACCGCAGGCTCAATCTCTATCTGCGCACGCTGATCGCCGAGGTCGCGACGCCGGACGAGCCACCGGACCGTCAGTTCCAGTCGCTCGGCGAACCCCTGTTCGACCTTCCGCTGTCGGGCTGGTACTGGCAGATCACCCGCACCGACACCGAGAAGGGCGAGACCCGCGCCTCGCGCTCGCTGTGGGACAAGAAGCTGCCGAAGCTCGAGGAGCATGGCGCCGAGCTCACCGCCGCCGGTGTTCGCCTCGGCTATGTCGACGGCCCGGAAGGCCAGAGCCTGCGCATGGTGGAGCGGCCGGTCGATCTCGGCGCCGACGGCAAGTTCCTGGTCAGCGTCGCCGGCGACGCCACCGAGATTTTCGATGAGACGCGCAGCTTCGACTACTATCTCGGCGGCACCTTCGCCGCGCTCGGCATCGTGCTGCTGCTGACCACGATCTTCCAGGTCCGCTACGGCCTTGCGCCGCTCAAGCGCATCTCGGACGCGATCGCCGACATCCGGTCCGGCCGGGCGGAGCGGCTGGAGGGCCAGTTTCCGGTCGAGATCGCGCCGCTCGCGCGCGAGACCAACGCGCTGATCGATGCCAACCGCGAGATCGTTGAACGCTCGCGCACCCACGTCGGCAATCTCGCCCACGCGATCAAGACGCCGCTCTCGGTGATCGTGAACGAGGCGAGCGCGCATGCCACCGATCCCTCCTTCGCGAGGAAGGTGATGGAGCAGGCCGACGTGATGCGGGACCAGGTTGCCCATCATCTGGAGCGGGCGCGCATTGCCGCCCGCGTCACCATCGTCAGCACCATCACCGACGTCGCGCCGGTCATCGAGGCGCTGCGCCGGACCATGGAGAAGATCCACCGCGATCGCGAGATCGCGATCGAGGCGAAGGCGGACCCGGCGGCGCGCTTCCGCGGCGAGCGGCAGGACCTCGAGGAGATGGTCGGCAACCTCGTCGACAATGCGTGCAAATGGGCGGCCTCGCAGGTGTTCATCGAGGTGCTGGTCGAACCGCCGGAGGAGGCGGGCGCCGCGCCGCGGCTGCGCATCGTCGTTGACGACGATGGCCGCGGCCTGTCGGAGGCCGAGCGCGCCCAGGTCTCGCGGCGTGGCCAGCGGCTCGACGAATCGAAGCCCGGCTCGGGATTGGGGCTTTCGATCGTGACCGATCTCGCCGGCCTCTACGGCGGCAATCTCGCCCTTCGGAACGCGCCGATCGGCGGCCTTCGGGCCGAGCTGGTGCTGCCCGGGGTGTAGCGCGCCGCCGGCGCGCGGCCGCGCGCCGTATTCGGGATGTCATTATTCCTAAACGACTTCTTAACACGCCCGCTTCTATGATCCGCGACGGACGTGTTGCGGCCGTCCGCGCCACACCAAGCTTCATGACCGGGGCATGAGCCAAAGATCGATCGAGCGGCTGAGGGACTATCTTGCGCAGCTACCGCCGCAATCGCAGGCGCTGCTGATGCGGGAGTTCGAGCGCGCCGTCGAGCGTGGCGAAGACGTCACGGTCGCCAACATGGTGCTGGAGCAGCTGCGCAAGATCGTCCGTGGCGCGGAGGAGGACGAAGAGATCCAGCCGCGCAGCGACGATCCGGCGCGGCTGTTGTTCCGTCCGCTCGAGCCGTTCCTGGCAGAAACCAATTTCCCGACCCGGCCGGGCCAGATCAAGCGCGCTTCGCTGCTGCCGGTCTGGCAGTGGCTGGCGCGCGACGGTGCGCCGGAGGCTGCGCGTGAATACGAGGCTGCGCTCGCCACCGCGCGGGAGGCCGGTCCGGCCGAGGCCGCGGCGCGCAAGTTCCAGCTCGCAGCGGCGGAGGCGATCCTCAAGATCGCGGCGCCGGGTGGCGACGACCGTCAGCGCGGACTATCGCGCGTCGGCCCGCCGAGCGTGGTCGACGACCTGCTGCCGATCGGTTCGGTGTTGCGGGCGCGCGAGGCGCTGGAGACGCTGGGCAGCCGGTTGCCCAGCCAGATGCGGGTGTTCGCCGACGCCCAGATCGCATCCGTCACCGACGCGTTCAAGGTTCCGTCGCTGCAGACGCCGCAACTCCTGCCCTTCGCGCTGTCCCTGATCGCCCAGCGGCTGGTCGCGCCGTGGCAGATCATTCGCCTCGCGATCAAGATGGCCGCTTCCGACGACGAGCTGCGGGTGGCCGCAACCCCCTTTGGTATCGCCGTCACCATCGCGCTGCACGATCTGTCGTTCGTGGCCGCCTGCCTGCGAACCGACATCAGGCGCGGGCATTTCGATTATGTCGGCGAGCAGCTCAAGACGCTGCATGACGGCGTCCGCGGCCTGCGCACCGAGCTCGATTTGCGCAACGACTCCGCCTGGGGCCGCCAGCTCACCTCGATCCGGGCCGACACCTCCAACGCGCTGCAATCGGAAATCGACAGCGTGCCCGGCCGGGTCCGCCGCATCCTGCGCCAGCGCGCCGACAAGGACATTTCCGCCGCGTCCCAGATCGACATGTCGGAGGTCGAAGACACCGCTGCGCTGATCGACTTCGTGGCGGTGTGCCGCACCTATGCCAGCGAGCTCGCCATCAACGAGGTGACGCTGCGGACCTATTCCGACCTGCAGCACTATGTCGAGCAGTCGACCGAAGGACTGGTGCAGTCATTGCGCGCCGGCGATACAAGGGTGCGCTCCTTCCGCCAGATGCAGGTCAAGGCCGCGATTCGCTTCTGCGAGGTTCTTTTCGGCCACGATTACGCGTCGCTGATGAGCCGGGCGGCCGAAAACGCCGTCACCGGCGAGCGCAAATCCTCCCGCGCGAGCTGACCCCGAGAATTCCTCCCGGCCTTTGGTCGCGCTCCCGATCCAGCAATTGTCAATTGCCGGGCTCGCTGCGGCTGGTGTAAAGCGGCTTGGCGGGGCCTGACCGGAGGCCGCCGTTCTGCCCGGGAACCGCTTGATGACGCTGTGGTTTGTGTTCGCGCTGATGACGGTCGCGGCGATCTTTGCCGTGCTGTGGCCGCTGAGCCGTGGGCGGGCTGTGGGCCGTGGCGGCAGCGAGGCCGTCGTCTACCGGGATCAGCTTGCCGAAATCGACCGCGACCTGGCGGCGGGCAGCATCGGCGCCGCCGAGGCGGAGGCCGCGCGGATCGAGATCAGCCGGCGGCTGCTCTCCGCGGCCGACCAGAATGAGCGGGACGCCCCGCTGCAGGGCAACCTCAGGCTGCGGCGGGTCGCCGCCGTCGTTGCGCTGGTCGGTCTGCCGGTGATTGCCGCCGGTCTCTACCTCTGGCTCGGTTCGCCGCAACTCGGCGACTTCCCGCTCGCCGAGCGCAGCCGGGTCGCCGACGCCAATCAGCCTTTGACGAACCTGGTGGCGCAGGTCGAGTCTCACCTGGAGAAGAATCCGACCGATGGCCGCGGCTGGAGCGTACTGGCGCCGGTGCTGTCGCGCCTCGGCCGCTACGATGACGCGGTCCGCGCCTATCGCAATGCCATCACCTATGCCGGCGACAGCGCCGAGCGCCGCGCCGACCTCGGCGAAGCGCTGCTGGGCGCGGCCGGCGGCGTCGTCACGTCGGACGCCAAGGCGGAGTTCGAGCGCGCCGTCGCGCAGAATGCCGACGACGCCAAGGCCAATTATTTCCTCGGGCTGGCCGCCGAGCAGGATGGCCGCAAGGCCGATGCCGCGGCGATCTGGCAGGCGCTACTGGCGAAGGCGCCAGCCGATGCACCCTGGCGTCCGCTGGTCCAGGCCGCCCTGGTGCGGGTCGGCGGCGTCGCCGCGCCGCCGCTGCCGGACAGTGCGATGGCCGCGGCCAAGGATATGGGCGAAGCTGATCGCGGCGCGATGATCCGCGGCATGGTCGACCGGCTGGCGACCCGGCTGAAGCAGAACGGCGACGACGTCGAGGGATGGCTGCGTCTGGTGCGCGCCTACCTCGTGATGGGCGAGCGCGACAAGGCAATCAGCGCGCTTTCCGATGCGCGTCAGGCGGTCGCCAACGACGCCGAGCGGTTGCGGCAGCTCAATGAAGGGCTGAAGAATCTGGGGCTGGATGGGTGACGCATGATGCCGGGGGATGAGCCGCGGAGCGACGTCATGCGCAAGGAAGGACCATGACCAGGAAGCAACGACGTCTGACCTTGATCGGCGGTGCGCTCGCGGTGCTTGCGATTGCCGCGGGCCTCGTGCTGAACGCGCTGCGCGATTCCATCGTGTTCTTCTCGACGCCGTCGATGGTGGCCGAAAAGCATATCGGCCCGGGCCAGCGCTTCCGTCTCGGCGGGCTCGTACAGCCAGGTTCCCTGCAGCGCGGCGACAATCTCGCGGTGAGCTTCAGCGTCGCCGACGGCAGCGCGACACTGCCGGTCGCCTACAAGGGCATCCTGCCGGATCTGTTCCGCGAAGGGCAGGGCGTGGTCGCGGAAGGTGCGCTCGATGCGTCGGGCGTGTTCCGGGCCGACACCGTCTTGGCAAAGCATGACGAGACCTACATGCCCAAGGATGTCGCCGACGCCCTGAAGAAGCAGGGTCACTGGAAGGACGATTACGGCGCCAAGCCGAGCGCCTCGGCCGCGCCGCAGCCGGCGCAGGGAGCGATGCGGTGATCGCGGAAAGCGGACATTACGCGCTCGTGCTGGCGCTCGGTCTGGCGCTGATCCAGTCGACCGTGCCGCTGATCGGCGCGCGCTGGCACGACGCGGCCTTGATGAGCGTCGCGCGATCGACGGCGCTCGCGCAATTGCTGTTCGTCGCGGTCTCGTTCGTCGCACTGGTGATGCTGCACGTCACCTCGGACTTCTCGGTCGCCAACGTCTACGAGAACTCTCATTCGCTCAAGCCGTTGATCTACAAGATCACCGGCGTGTGGGGGAATCACGAAGGATCGATGCTGTTGTGGGTGTCGATCCTCGCGCTGTTCGGCGGCCTCGTTGCGGCGTTCGGCAACAACCTGCCGCTGTCGCTGCGTGCGCATGTGCTGGCGGTGCAGGGCTGGGTCGCCAGCGCCTTCTATCTCTTCATCCTGATCACCTCGAATCCCTTCCTGCGCATCGCCAATCCGCCGATCGAGGGCCGCGACCTCAATCCGGTGCTGCAGGACATCGGCCTCGCGGTGCATCCTCCAATGCTCTATCTCGGCTATGTTGGCTTCTCGATCTCGTTCTCGTTTGCGGTCGCGGCCCTGATCGAAGGCCGGATCGATGCCGCGTGGGCGCGCTGGGTACGGCCGTGGACGCTGATGGCCTGGATTTTCCTCACGCTCGGCATCGCGATGGGGTCGTACTGGGCCTACTACGAGCTCGGCTGGGGCGGCTGGTGGTTCTGGGATCCGGTCGAGAACGCCTCGCTGATGCCGTGGCTCGCGGGCACGGCGCTGTTGCATTCGGCGCTGGTGATGGAGAAGCGCAACGCGCTCAAGGTCTGGACCATCCTGCTGTCGATCCTGACCTTCTCGCTGTCGCTGCTTGGCACCTTCCTGGTGCGCTCCGGCGTGTTGACCTCGGTGCACGCGTTTGCGACCGATCCGGCGCGCGGCGTGTTCATCCTGTTGATCCTCTGCGTCTTCATCGGCGGCAGCCTCGCGCTCTACGCCTGGCGCGCCTCGGCGCTGAAACAGGGCGGGCTGTTCGCACCGATCTCGCGCGAGGGCGCGCTGGTGCTCAACAATCTCTTCCTCACCACCGCCTGCGCGACCGTGTTCATCGGGACGCTTTATCCGCTGGCACTCGAGGTCCTGACCGGCGACAAGATCTCAGTCGGCGCGCCGTTCTTCAATCTCACCTTTGCGCCGCTGTTCGTGCCGCTGATGATCGCGGTCCCGTTCGGGCCGCTTTTGGCCTGGAAGCGTGGTGACCTGCTCGGCGCCGCGCAGCGGCTGACCGCGGCCGGCGTCGCCGCGCTGGTTGCGATCGCGCTGATCTGGGCGTGGACCTATGGCGGTGCGACACTGGCGCCGCTCGCGATCGGCCTTGCGGTGTTCGTGATCGTGGGCGCGCTGTGCGATCTTGCCGAGCGCGTCGGGCTGTTGCGGATTCCGTTGTCGATCTCGCTGCGCCGGGCGCGCGGGTTGCCGCGTGCGGTGTGGGGCACGGCGTTCGCCCATGCCGGCCTCGGCGTGGCGCTGATCGGGATTGTCTGCGAGACCACCTGGAACAGCGAATATATCGGCGCGATGAAGCCGAACGACGTCGCCAACGTCGCCGGATACCAGCTGAAGCTCGACGGCCTGACGCAACGCCAGGGGCCGAACTTCCGCGAAATGCTTGCGCAGTTCAGCGTCAGCCGCGACGGCGACAAGCTCGCTCTGATGACCCCGTCGAAGCGCAATTTCACGACGCGGGGATCATCGACAACGGAAGCCGCGCTGCTGACGCGCGGCGCCAGCCAGCTCTACATCTCCCTGGGCGATAACTCAGCCGACGGCGCGATCGCTGTGCGGATCTATCACAAGCCGCTGGTGCTGCTGATCTGGTGGGGCCCGGTCCTGATGGCGTTTGGCGGCGTGCTGTCGCTGTCCGACCGCCGCTTGCGGGTGGGGGCGCCAAAGCCCGCCCGTGCGGCGCGCGCATTGCAGGCGGCCGAGTGATGCGGTCGCGCACGATCCTTGCCGGCCTGCTGGCCGCGGCGCTGATGGCGAGCCCGCTGCCGGTCCGTGCCGTGCAGCCCGACGAGATCATGTCGGATCCGGCCAAGGAGGCGAGGGCGCGGGAGCTGTCACGCGAGCTGCGCTGCATGGTCTGCCAGAACCAGTCGATCGACGATTCCGAAGCGCCACTCGCGCGCGATCTCCGCCTCCTGGTGCGTGAGCGGATTGCCGCCGGCGACAGCGACCGCCAGGTGATCGATTTCCTGGTGGCGCGCTATGGCGAATTCGTGCTGCTGAAGCCGCGCTTCAGCCCGCACACGCTGCTGCTCTGGCTGATCCCGCCGCTGGCGCTTTTGGGCGGCGGCCTTGCGCTCTGGCGCTACAGCCGGCGGCGGCGCGGCACATCCGTGGACGATGCGTCGTCGAAGCTGACAGAGGAAGAAGCGGCGCGGCTCGCGCGGTTGATCGCCGCTGAGCCGCCAGCCGAAGAGCCGCGATAGGCGTCATCATCCGTGCAGGATGTTCCCGCTCGCAACAGTCGTTTGTTCTGAAGTCACTGTCTGCCTTCACTTGCTTCATCATCGCGACCGTGACGCGGCCGCGCCGTTGGCGCGGGCTTGATCGCACTGGCCGGGTTGCGGGCGGTCAGGTCCGTTGGATTGAGCGCGCCGACGCGCGGTCGCAGATCGCGTTCCTCGAGGAAGATACGGAGCGCTGCGTAGAGGGTCGCACCGGCCGCGAGCAGGAAACGTCCCGATGTCATGACCGGCGACGACCATAGCGCCAGCACAACGCCGAGGTAGCGCGGATAGCGTACCAGCCGATGCAGCCTTGCGGCATCGGCCGCCGTGCCGTGCGGGCGGCCGACAACGCCAAGCGATAAGTGCCTTGCCCGAAAGGGCTCGAACGCGCGCGACAGCACCGCGCCGTAGATGACCGCGATCCAGCCGGACCACGACCATCCCCTGACTGCCGCCACGAGTCCTGGATTCGAGACTTGCCAGATCGGCGCGGAAAGCGGCTGCCACGCGGCGAACAGCAGTGCGGTGCCAAGGCACGCAAGCAGCACCAGGTTGCGCCGGGCGATCGTTGGCCCGACGAATCGCTGCAGCACGCCGTGAAGCGCTTGCCATTCGACACAGGCATGCGCGAAGGCGCAAATGGCGATGAGCTCGATGTCGATGATGACGGCGACCGACGACGTGAAATGACCACCGCCGCTGTCGACGTCCTTCGGGACCGTAAAGTCGCCGGTGAAGCCGATCGCGTAGACAAGCAGGCCGGCGAGCGCCGCTGCCGTCAAGACCGCGTGGCCGGCATCGAGCGCGTGCGCGGTCAGGCCCCGCTGGGGCCGATGCGCCCGCTCGCTGCTGCTGACGAGCGCCAGGGTCATTGATCGATCTCCCAGATCCGAGAACCAGCCTTGCCGTGAACCGCCTGCGCGATCCGGCAGCGTGCGACGCCGAGGTCGCGCAGCTGGTGATCGTCGAGGCTCTCGAGCTGCTTGATCGCCTCGCGCCGGTCGCAGAAATCGGCAAAGCCGGTGGCGCAAGCCGCGATGCAGTTCAGCGCGGCCCGGAGCGGCCGCGGCCTGGTCGCGCGCATCAGGATTGAGTTGGTCGTCATGGCGCGGTCTCCGTCTGTTGACGAAGGGAAGGGATGCCGCTCGCGGGCTTGCGCGGCGGCGGTGAAGGGTTAGAAAAATTGGATGCCACTGCGTGCGCCCATGAAGGCGACTTCGCAAACGCCTTTATCTCGGGCACAGGGTAAGGAAAGGTTGGGGTGATATGCGCCGCTTGCCTTCGCTGAACGGCCTCCGCGCCTTCGAGGCCACAGCGCGGCACGGCAGCTTCGTTGGCGCCGCTCACGAGCTCAATGTCACCCAGGCAGCGGTGAGCCGCATGGTGCGGCTGCTCGAAGCGCGGCTCGGCTTTCCGCTGTTCGAACGGCTGCCCAACGGCCTGATGCCGACTCCGCAGGCGACGGCGCTGCAGCCGAGCCTCAGCGCCGCATTGGATCAGATCGCCGCTGTTGTCGAGCAGGTGACGGCGATGCGCATGGCGCCAGCCCTTACCATCGGCGTCGGGCCGTCTTTCGCAGTGCGCTGGCTGATCCCACGTCTTGGAAGCTTCTACAGCCAGCATCCCGACATCGAGATCCGCATCGCCACCGGCGGTACGCTCAATCCGTTCAAGGATGATTGGACCTGCGGCATCCTGCTCGGTAGCGGCGAGTGGCCCGGGCTCGAGGCCGTCCCGCTGTTTGCCGCTGATTTGTGTCCAGTTTGCACGGCAACCATCGCGCGCCGCCTGCGCAAGCCGTCGGACCTTGCCAAGGAGCGGCTGCTCGTGGTCGAGCACTCGCCGGAGGACTGGCCGTCGTGGCTGGCGGCGGCCAAGGTGAAACTGCCGCGCGGCGGGCTGGGGCCGAGCTTCGGCAATTACTCCATGGTGCTGCAAGCGGCATTGGATGGCGTCGGCGTCGCGATCGGCCTCAGCCCCTATGTCGATGACGACCTCGCGGAGGGGCGTCTGGTCGCGCCCTTCAAGCTCGCTGTACCCAAGGGGAATGGGTGGTACCTCGTGTATCGCCCGTTCCGCGCCAAGGACCCGGGCCTGGCGGCCTTCCGGAACTGGCTGCGAACCGACCCGGCCGTCTAGCCTTCCGCCTAATCGCTTGTTTTAACTACGCTATTCTGCCGCATTTTTCCGGCTTGATTACAAAAGTTTAATTCCGCCGCCAGCGCGCCGTAAGGCTGGAAACCCCATGTTCAGGCGCATCAGGTGTCTGCCTCCCCGCACCGACGATTCCGAATTCTGGCTCTTGGAGATTTCAAGAAATGACCGACCGTCCCACCGACCTCTCGTCCTTCCCGTCGTTCCGGGCGCCGAAGCGTTCGCTGTTCTCGGCTCGCAAGCTCGCGCTGATGGCGTCCGTCGTCGCCGGCCTTGGCGCTGCCGTCTATGGCTTCAGCCCTTCGTCCGTTGACCTCTTCGCGACCCCGGCGCACGCGCAGGTCAACACCGAGGTCCGCAAGGTCCAGCAACCGGTCGGTTTCGCCGACATCGTCGAGCGAGTGAAGCCCTCGGTGATCTCGGTGAAGGTCAATATCGGCGAGAAGGTCGCCAAGAATGACGACAACAACAACAACGACGATTCGCCGTTCCAGCCGGGTTCGCCGATGGAGCGCTTCTTTCGCCGCTTCGGCGGTCCGGATGGCTTGCCCCCGGGCCTGCGCGGTGGACCGCGCGGTCGTGGCGTGGTGACCGGCCAGGGTTCGGGCTTCTTCATCTCGGCTGACGGCTACGCCGTGACCAACAACCACGTCGTTGACGGCGCCGACAAGGTCGAAGTGACGACCGATGACGGCAAGACCTTCAAGGCCAAGGTGATCGGCACCGACCCGCGCACCGACCTCGCGCTGATCAAGGTCGAGGGCGGCTCGAACTTCCCGTATGCAAAGCTCTCCGACACCAAGCCGCGGATCGGCGACTGGGTGCTGGCGGTGGGTAACCCCTTCGGCCTCGGCGGCACCGTGACCGCCGGCATCGTCTCGGCCTCCGGCCGCGACATCGGCAACGGCCCGTATGACGATTTCATCCAGATCGACGCGCCCGTGAACAAGGGCAACTCGGGTGGCCCGGCGTTCGACGTCTCCGGTGAGGTGATGGGCGTCAACACCGCGATCTACTCGCCGTCCGGCGGCAGCGTCGGCATCGCGTTCTCGATCCCCGCGGCGACCGTGAAGAACGTCGTCGCCCAGCTCAAGGACAAGGGCTCGGTCAGCCGCGGCTGGATCGGCGTCCAGATCCAGCCGGTGACCTCTGACATTGCCGACAGCCTCGGCATGAAGAAGGCAGAAGGCGCGCTGGTTGCGGAACCGCAGGCCAACGGCCCCGCGGCCAAGGCCGGCATCGAATCCGGCGACGTTATCACCGCCGTCAACGGTGAGCCGGTGAAGGATGCGCGCGAGCTCGCCCGCACCATCGGCGGCCTGCCGCCCGGCAATGCGGTCAAGCTGAACGTGCTGCACAAGGGCCAGGACAAGGTCGTCAACATCACGCTCGGCCAGTTGCCGAACACGCTGGAAGCGAAAGCTGACACCGACAACAGCGACAAGGGTGGCGCAACCCGCGGCACCGACGTGCCGAAGCTCGGCCTCACCGTCGCGCCCGCCAACAGCGTGGCCGGCGCCGGCAAGGAAGGCGTGGTCGTGACCGAAGTCGATCCGAAGAGCGCCGCCGCCGAGCGGGGCTTCAAGGAAGGTGACGTCATCCTCGAGGTCGCCGGCAAGACCGTTGGCACCGCCGGCGAGGTGCGCGACGCGATTGCCGCAGCGCGCAACGACAACAAGAACAGCGTTCTCATGCGCGTGAAGAGCGGCGGTTCGTCGCGCTTTGTGGCGGTCCCGCTGGCCAAGGGCTAAATATGAGTTGGGAAGCGTCGTCGGCATCAGTCGCCCCCGCTGACGGCGCTTTCCGGGGGGCGGGCGCCTTGCTCGCTCCCTCCAGTACCTTTCGATGGAATACGCCCCCCTCCGTCGGAAGGGCTCAGGGCGGTGAGGTCCCCCAGCTTCACCGCCCACTTTTTTCATCAAATCCAGGTCAGGCGCGGTCGTCTTGCATGTGCAGGCCGGCCGCGCCATGGTGAGAGAAGGCCAGTTCCCGTGAGTGCAACCGCTCCGCAAATGCGCATCCTGATCATCGAAGACGACCGCGAGTCCGCCGACTATCTGGTCAAGGCGTTCCGCGAAGTCGGCTACGTCGCCGATCTCGCCACCGACGGCGAGGAGGGCCTTGCGATGGCCGAAAGCGGCGACTACGACGTGTTGGTGGTCGACCGCATGCTGCCGAAGCGTGATGGCCTGTCGCTGATCGGAAGCCTGCGCGACAAGGGCAACCGGACGCCGGTCCTGATTCTTTCCGCGCTCGGCCAGGTCGACGACCGCATCAAGGGCTTGCGCGCCGGCGGCGACGACTATCTGCCGAAGCCGTATTCGTTCGCCGAGCTGCTTGCGCGCGTCGAGGTGCTGTCGCGCCGCAATGTCGGCCCGGCCGAGGAGACCACCTACCGGGTCGGCGATCTCGAGCTCGACCGCCTCTCGCATCGCGTCGCCCGCGGCAAGGACGAGCTGACCTTGCAGCCGCGCGAATTCCGGCTGCTCGAATATCTGATGAAGCATGCAGGGCAGGTGGTGACGCGCACCATGCTGCTCGAGAATGTCTGGGACTATCATTTCGATCCGCAGACCAACGTCATCGACGTGCACATCTCGCGGCTGCGCTCCAAGATCGACAAGGGCTTCGAGCGGCCCCTGCTGCACACGATCCGCGGCGCGGGCTACATGATTCGCGACGGCATTCGGTAAGCCGTGACGGCCTTCGGCAAACTGATCCGCACCACGGCGTTTCGGCTGACGCTGGTCTATCTGTTCCTGTTTGCGCTCTTTGCGGCCTCGCTGCTGGCCTATTTTGCCTGGAACACGCGGCGGCTGATCACCGAGCAGATCACCACAACGGTGAATGCCGAGATCAGCGAGATCACCGACATCTATAACCGCCGCGGCTTGCATGGTTTGGCCATCGCCATGGGCAACCGCTCGCTGCGGCCGGGCGCCAACCTCTATCTCGTCACCACGCCGACCGGGCAGGCGGTCGCCGGCAATGTCGGCTCGCTGGCGCCGGGCGTGATGGGCACGCCGGGCTGGTCGGAGACAGCCTATCGGCGGCTCGACGATCAGGACAAGATGGACCACCGCGCGCTGGTTCGTGTCACCGAACTCAGCAACGGCTTCCGCATCCTGGTCGGCCGCGACCTCGAGGAGCGGCGCCGCCTGTTCGGGATCGTCGCCAAGGCCGCGCAATGGTCGATCCTGGTGGTCGTCGTGCTCGGCATCGGCGGCGGCATCTTCGTGGCGCGCCGCGTGCTGCACCGGATCGACGCCATGACCGGCACCACCCAGCGCATCATGGCGGGCGATCTGTCCGGCCGGCTACCCGTCGGCCGCAGCGGCGACGAGCTTGATCGTCTCGCGGAAAACCTCAACGCCATGCTGGAGCGCATCGAGGCGCTGATGACGGGCCTGAAGGAGGTCTCCGACAACATCGCCCACGACCTCAAGACGCCGCTGACGCGCCTGCGCAACCGCGCCGAGGAGGCGTTGGCCAAATCCGGCTGCGAGGCCGATTACCGCGCGGCGCTGGAGCGGACCATCGAGGAGTCGGACGGGTTGATCCGCACCTTCAATGCGCTGTTGATGATCGCGCGCGCCGAATCGGGGCAGGCCCGCGGCAACATGGACGATTTCGACGCCGCCGACGTCGCCAACGGCATCCACGAGCTCTACGAGCCGCTTGCCGAGGACGACGGCATGACATTGCGGGTGAAGACGGCGCCGGCGCCGCTGCACGGCAACCGCGAATTGATCAGCCAGGCGCTCGCCAACCTCGTCGAGAATGCGATCAAATATGGCAAGCCCGAGACGAGCGTGCAGCCGCTGAATGCCGATGCAAGGGAGATCCTGATCGAGGCGCGGCGCGAGGGTGACCATGTCCTGCTCAGCGTCACCGACCATGGCCCCGGGATCCCCGAAGGCGACCGCAAGCACGCGGTGGAGCGTTTCGTGCGGCTCGAGGCGAGCCGAACCCTACCCGGGTCCGGTCTCGGTCTGAGCCTGGCCGCAGCGGTCGCCACCCTCCATGGCGGCGAGCTCCGGCTCGGCGATTCGCGTCCGGGGCTGGTCGCGACGCTGGTGCTGCCGGCGCGGGCCGGCGGCAGTGACAGGCTTGCAGCGCAAACGCAGGATGTGCCACAGAAGGCGGCATGAATGCCGCCGCGCCGGGAAACGCGGATCGACACCGTCTGGCCGCGCGGTTCGTGGACGGACCGTGTGTCGCCGCTTCCGTATCCGCCGAACAGCGCCTGAATGACTGGTTCGCCGAGCTCGAGCCGGCACAGTCCGCCGCGCTCGATGCGCTGCTGGAACATCCGTTCGCAAAGGACATCCTGCGCGGCATTGCCGAGTTCTCGCCCTATCTGTTCGATCTGGCGCGCGCCGATGCCGCGCGGCTGATCCGGATCCTGTCGTGCGACCCGGAGTCACACCTCGTCGACCTGATCGAGAGGACCTCGCGCGCGGTGTTCGCCGCCGGCGGCGAGGCTGATGTCATGCATCTGCTCCGCCGCATGAAGGCGGAGGCCGCGCTGATGATCGCGCTGTGCGACATCGGCGGCGTCTGGCCGGTGATGCGGGTGACCGCGGCACTGACTGACCTTGCGGTCGCCTCGGTGCAATCTGCGCTGCGATTCCTGCTTCGTCAGGAGGTCGCGCGCGGCCGGATGACCGCGGCCGACCCCGAGCATCCCGAGCAGGGAAGTGGCCTGATCGTGCTGGCGATGGGCAAGATGGGCGCCGGCGAGCTGAACTATTCCAGCGACATCGACCTGATCGTGTTCTTCGATCCGGCCGCGACCTCGCTCGCCGAGGACATCGAGCCGCAGCCGTTCTTCGTGCGCGTCACGCAGGGCATGGCGCGGATCCTGCAGCAGCGCTCGGGCGAAGGCTACGTGTTCCGCGTTGACCTGCGGCTGCGCCCCGACCCAGCCTCGACCCAGGTCGCGATCTCGACCGACGCGGCGATGCACTATTACGAGCGCGAGGGCCGCACCTGGGAGCGCGCCGCGATGATCAAGGCGCGGCCCTGGGCCGGCGACGCCAGAGCGGGCGATGCGCTGATCGCCGAGCTCGCGCCGTTCGTCTGGCGCAAGCATCTGGATTTCGCCGCGCTCGCCGATGTCCACGACATGAAGCGGCAGATGCAGACCTATCGCGGCCAGAGCGAGATCTCGGTCGAGGGCCACAACGTGAAGGTCGGCCGCGGCGGCATCCGCGAGATCGAGTTCTTCGCCCAGACCCAGCAACTGATCGCCGGCGGTCGGCATCCCGAACTGCGCGTGCGTCCGACGCTGGAAGCCTTGAATGTGCTCGCCACCTCCAATTGGATCACCTACCAGGCGCGCGACGAGCTGACCGCGGCCTATGAGTTCCTGCGCCGGGTCGAGCACCGCCTGCAGATGATCGCCGACGAGCAGACCCATTCGCTGCCCGAAGAAGCCGAGGCGGTTGAGCGCTTCGCGAATTTCTTCGGCTACGAGAGCCGTGAGGCGTTTGCCAGCGAACTGCTCAGCCAGCTCAATATCGTGCAGAACCACTATGGCAAGCTGTTCGAAGGGGATGATCCGACCGGCACCGCGAAGCTGCCGCAGCTCAATTATGGCGGAGGTCCCGAAGACCAGCGCCTGCTCGAGCATCTCGTCAGTCTCGGCTTCAAGAAGCCGATTGCGGCGGCGAATACCGTGCAGCAATGGATCGAGGGCGACTATCGCGCGCTGCGCGTCGAGGCGACGCGCGCCGCGTTCCTGGAGTTCATTCCCGGCCTGATCGACGGCCTCGCAAACGCCGAGGAGCCCGACGACGCGGTCGTGGCTTTCGACCGCTTCCTCGGCGCCCTGCAGCGCGGCGCGCGGCTGATCTCGCTGCTCAGCCAGAACCGCGACCTGGTGGCGCTGGTGGCGCTGATCCTCGGCGCCGCGCCGCGGCTCGGCGACATGCTGGCACGACAGCCGCAGATCATGGATGGCCTGATCGATCCGCGCTTCTTCGGTGCGATGCCGGACAGGAAGGAGCTGTCCGAGCGGCTCGCCACCACGCTGCAGGATGCGTCCTCCTACGAGGACTTCCTCGATCGTCTCAGGCTGTTCGGCCAGGAGAGCCTGTTCCTGATCGGTACGCGCATCCTCTCCGGCACGGTGTCGGCGCAGCAGGCGAGCGTCGCCTTTGCCGATGTCGCCGAGGGCATCGTGCATACCGTGCACGGCCTCGTCACCGACCAGTTCGCCGCGCAGTACGGCCGCATCATTGGGCAGGAGACGGCGATCGTCGCCATGGGCCGACTCGGCAGCCGCGAGATGACGGCGTCCTCCGACCTCGATCTGATCCTGCTCTACGACTACGACCAGGAGGCGCCGGACTCCGACGGCGAGCGCTCGCTGCACGGTGCGCAGTATTTCGCCCGCTTCACCCAGCGCCTGATCAGCGCGTTCACGACGCGCACCAATTACGGTGTGCTCTACGAGGTCGACATGCGGCTGCGCCCGTCGGGACGCGCCGGTCCGGTCGCCTCGCGCGTCGATTCCTTCGCCGATTACCAGGAGCGCGAGGCCTGGACCTGGGAGCATATGGCGCTGACGCGGGCGCGGGTGATATCCGCCTCGCCGAAGTTCCGCGAGCAGATCGAGGCGATCATCCGCGGCGTGCTGACGCGGCCGCGCGATGCGGCGTCGACCGCGGCCGACGTCGCCGATATGCGGCGCGCGATCGCGCTCGAAAAGGGCGAGGACGACGTCTGGGACCTCAAGCTCGCTGCGGGCGGTCTCGTCGACATCGACTTCATCGCGCAATATCTCCAGCTCGTGCATGCCGCAACGAAGCCGGAAATCCTCAGCGTCTCGACGATGCAGGTGCTCGACAACGCCGCAAAACTCGGCGTGCTCGGTCATTCCGAGGCCGATATCCTGCGCTCGGCCGCGCGGCTCTATCACGACCTGACGCAGATCCTCAGGCTCTGTGTCAACGGCAAGTTCAATCCGGAAAACGCCGGCGAGGATCTCCTGCGGGTGATGGCGCGGGCAGGGGACACTCCCGATTTCTCCGCCCTCGAAGCGCGTCTGCGCGAGACGCAAAGCGAGGTCCGCCGCGTGTTCAACGCGATCGTGGGTGGCGGCTAGGTCCTGTGGACTCTTGGGATTCTCAAATCGAGAGGAGTGTGATTCAAGACTTTCTT
>NZ_JBHMET010000248.1:27663-29604 GCF_042430365.1 Bradyrhizobium erythrophlei | reverse complement strand
CGTCTGGCAGACCGGCGCAACCAGCGAGCATCACGTGCAACGGCGCGTTCACACCTACCGTCATTACATCGACATTGATCGGTTGCGGCAACGGATCGTCGAGTTGAATGCTGAACACAAAATGGATGCCGAGATCGCGGCAATACTCAATCAGGAAGGCTTCGTCGCGGCCCGAGGCTGCGCCTTCAAAGGCGAGAACGTCTGGGCACTGCGTACCCGCTGGGGCATTCCAACCGTCAAAATCAACGGCGTGGACAAGAATCCGATGCGCTGGCCCGACGGTAGCTTCTCGATTCAGGGCGCGGCGGCTGAGCTTGGAGTAACCCCGCAAACAATCTTCGATTATCTTGCGCGCGGATTGCTGGCAGGTCGTCAGTTAGCCAAGGGCCAACCATGGCAGATCGAGCTCTCAGACGAACAAATCAGTCAGCTTCGCAATCGGGTACGACGCACCAAGCGGTCGAAGAAGGAGGCATCATGAAGTCATCGGCTCGCCGATCAGCGCGTGCCATTGATCGACGGGGAGTTGGCTGGTGACGATGGTGGAGCGGCGGCCGTAGCGGTCCTCGAGGATCTCCAGGAGGTCGTGGCGGGCCGCGGCGTCGAGCGGCTCGAGGCCCCAGTCGTCGAGGATGAGCAGATCGACACGGCCGAGTGCGCGCAGCAGACGCGGGTGGCGGCCGTCGCCGCGCGCCAAGGCCAGATCACTGAACAGTCGCGGGACACGCTGATAGAGCACGGAGCGATTGTCGCGGCAGGCTTTGTTGCCGAGCGCCGAGGCGAGCCAGCTCTTGCCGACGCCGGACGGGCCACAGATCAAAAGATTGGCGTGGTCGTCGATCCATTGGCCTTCGACCAGCATCGTCAAGAGGCTGCGGTCGAGGCCGCGCGGGGTGCGATAGTCGATGTCCTCGACGCAGGCCTGCTGGCGCAGCTTGGCGTATTGCAGCCGCTTCGACAGTCGCTTGTCGCGTCGCAGCGACGCTTCACGTTCGAGCAGCAGCGCTAGCCATTCGGCGTGGCCGAGGCTGGCGGCCTCGCCGCCGGCTTCGATGTCGGCGAAAGCCTTGGCCATGCCATGAAGGCCGAGCGCGTGGAGCTGATCGAGGGTCGGATGGGTGAGCAAGGCGTGATCTCCTAGTTGTAGTAGCGCGGCCCGCGGATGTTGGGATGAAGGATCGGCGCGTCGTCCGCGGAGCGCTTGGGTGAAGGACGCCGATCAAGATTGTTGGCGAGGATCGATTTGACCGAACCGTAAGTGCGCGCGCCGATATCGATCGTCCGCATGGCGGCGGCATCGAGCCGCTGTTGGCCGTAGGATCGGGCGAGCCGGATGATGCCGAGGCAAGCGCGGAAGCCCTGTTCCGGATGCGAACGCTCATCGAGGATCAGATCGCACAGCGCCGCGGTGGCCGGTCCGATCATGGCGGCATCCTTGCGGATGCGCTCGATGGTCCAGCCGGCGTAGCGCCGATGACTGGACGCCATGTGCTCCGGCACGGTCGTATGCTTGTGGTTGCCGCTCATGCGCTGATGCGCGGCGATCCGCTCCCCCTTGTGGAAAATCTCGACGGTGCGCGCGGTGACGCGCACCTCGACTTCGGCGCGGACGAAGCGATGCGGGACGCTGTAGTAATGCGCCTCGACCTCGACGTGATAGTCGATGCTGACCCGGCAGATCCGCCACTCGGCAAACACGTAAGGGCTTTCCGGCAAGGCCTTCAGTGCCGGCCGGTCGATCTCCTCCAATAGCTTGCGGCGGGTCACGCCGAGCCGCCGGATCGGTCGCTCCTCGTTGAGCCGGGTCATTAACTCGGCGATCGCCGCGTTGACCTCGGCGAGGCTGTGGAAGGTCCGGTGGCGCAGCCGTCCAAGCAGCCAGCGCTCGACCATGAGGACCGCCTGCTCGACCTTGGCCTTGTCGCGTGGCCGCCGTGGCCT
>NZ_JBHMET010000248.1:14348-27411 GCF_042430365.1 Bradyrhizobium erythrophlei | reverse complement strand
CGACTGGCGCATCGTCACCGACAGCCGGCCTTCCCAGGCCCGGTAGAGCTCGCAGAACCGCGAATAGCGATACCCGCCGGGTTCGCCCGCGATGTACTCCTCCCACAGGACCGACAGCGTCACGTGCTTGCGCTTGAGCTCGCGATGCACCGCCGCCCAGTCCGGCTCGGGCTGCCGCCGATGGCCCCGCCGGGTGCCGGGACCGGCTCCGGCGCTGGCGAACAGCCGGGCCTCCAGCACCGTGTCGGTGACGTCGTCGGGCAACGGCCAGGTCAGCCCCGCCGCCTCGAACCGGCGGATCGTCAACCGCACCGTCGAAGGTGCCGTTCCGACCCGCCGCGCAATCTCGCGGGTCGCCATCCCGGCCGACTTCAATCGCATCACATCGCGCACATGGCGCATCGCAAACCTCTCCGTCGGCATCCAGGTCCCCTTCGCAAAGCCGAAAGGCGGGACCGTAGCGGAGCCAGAAGAGGCCTCGTCACCCCGGGCGACATCATCCCGGAATGGTGGGCGAGATCATCTCGGAATGGTGGGCGACATCAAATCGGAACGGTGGGCGCGATCATTCCGGAATGGTGGGCGACATCGAGCGGAATCAGCATATCCCAGGAAGAATTGGCGCACGCCTACGGATCGAGCACCATACAAATAGAACGCTTCTCTGGTATCCGCTGGTTGGCGGCAACTCGCAAGCGGGATGCGCATCTTTTGGCGCAGAAGCAGCTCGAACTCCAAAATGCTGCCCCAGTGGCAGCCGAAGAAGCGTAACCGGCATGAGGCCCCACCTCGCCATTGCGAGGTTCGCCTGCGATACAGCCTGGCTTGACCTGATCGATGGAGGTGCAACGATTGCAAATGCCATGCTTGATGCCAGGCAGGAAGGTGATTCCTATCGTCCGGTCGAGGTGATCACCGGGCAGCGGCGGCGATGGACGGACGAGGGGAAGGCCCGGATAGTGGCGGAGAGCTTCGAGGAGGGTGCGAACATCTCCGAGGTGGCGCGGCGCAATGGCGTTGTCCGCGGGCTGCTCACGGTGTGGCGACACCAGATTGCGGCGGCGGGTGGCCAGCAAGGCGCCGAGCTTCGTGCCGATCCAAATTGGTGCCGAGAGCGGTGGTGGGATAGCTGGCGAGACCGAGCGTATTTCGTCGGCACAGACGAGGCCGTTGGAGATCGCTGCACCGGCCACCAAGCTCTCCGGGGTAATCGAGATCGAGATGAGTGGGGCGCGCATCCGGGTCGAGCCGGGCGTGGAGCTGGCGACGCTTTCGACGGTGCTGTCGGCGCTCCGGGGCATCCGGTGACTGCACTACGGTCTGACCTCAAGATGGTGCTGGCGGCACAGCCGATCGACTTTCGCAAGTCGGTGCACACGCTGTCGGCGCTGGTGAGCGAAGCGCTGCGTGCGAACGGGTATTGCGGCGACGTCTTCGTGTTCCGTAGCAAGCCCATGGACGGAGTGAAGCTTCTGGCGTGGGACGGCAGCGGCATGTAGTAGGGGAGCTTCTCCATTTGGTTTTGAGCTGCCCCAACGAGTCGCTTTTCGCTAAATCCGAGCGCGACCGACCACAGTCCGGGAATTTGACCGACCGATGGGGTCTTCCCGGCTCCAAGAGTTCGATGCCTGCGGTTACCAGATGGACGCTATGTCGGAGCGTTCGATATGAACTTGACCTCTTCGACTGCCGCAACTGATGAGCGCAGAGAGATTACTGAGCGATTTCGGCCCATTCTGGCCGAGTTATGCGACCGGCTACGAACGCCACGTCTCATCTTGCCGAAGGAGTGGCACCTAATTGTTTCACGCTGGTCATATCCTCGAGCGGTGCTGCATTTAACTTGCTGGCACGTACACCGGGTCCCCACTCGGTGAAGGGGGCACATTGCGCCAACTGCTATTGGAAATACGCAGGCCCTGGAAGGCACGGCGATTCCTGTGGAACGATGATGATGCCGGCCATTGCCACCGTGTCTCAATCATACTTTGCCAGGGCAATATGGTCCTGGTCATGGAGGAGCAAATTTCGTGGCCATACGATCTCTCGCTCAGAGAGATCCGGGCCTTGCATCTGGTTGCAACCGGCACGTCAAATCCGCAAATCGCCGAGCAGCTCTTCGTCTCGCCGCGCACGGTCTCGACTCACATCGAATACATCCTTGCAAAAATGGGATGTGTCTCGCGGGCCCAGCTCGCCGCGAGAGCCACGTCCGAGGGGTTGTTGCTTGCTCAGACACCTGCCAAGTGCGCTCGCGGTCGCGATGTTCTGGTAGACCGCGAGCTCAGGCCGGAAACGAAGGCCAGGTTAGTATCGCGGTATCCAATCTGTCCCCGCCAGCGGAAGCCGTGTCATGGCGGCTGCCTCGACGGTCAGGGCTACAAGATCCTCCGGCTCCAGGTAGTGCAAGCGGCTCTTTCCGCACGCACGTGCGATCGTCTGCGCTTCGAGCGTGACGACCTTGAGGTAATTCGCAAGCCTACGGCCCGCGAGCACCGGATCGAGCCGCGCCGAGAGAGCGGGATCCTGAGTGGTTATACCCGCCGGATCTTTGCCCTCGTGCCAATCGTCGTAGCAGCCGGAGGTGGTCCCCAGCACATGGTATTCGCTCTCATAGCGGGGATCGTTATCACCGAGTGCAATCAACGCGGCAGTCCCAATCGCGACCGCATCTGCTCCCAGTGCAAGAGCCTTGGCCACGTCGGCGCCGCTACGAATTCCACCCGAGACGATCAATTGCACCTTTCGATACATGCCAAGATCCTGAAGGGAATGCACCGCGCTGCGGATCGCCGAAAGAATCGGAATTCCAACATGCTCGATGAAGACATTCTGTGTCGCAGCGGTACCGCCCTGCATTCCGTCGAGGACCACGACGTCTGCGCCGGCTTTCACGGCGAGAGCAACATCGTAATAGGGTCGGCTTGCACCGATTTTCAGGTAAATCGGTTTTTCCCAGCCCGTCAGTTCGCGCAGCTCCAGTATCTTGATTTCCAGATCATCAGCCCCCGTCCAGTCCGGGTGCCGGCAAGCAGACCTTTGATCTATTCCCTTGGGAAGTGATCGCATCTTTGCCACGCGATCGGAGATCTTCTGCCCGAGCAGCATGCCGCCGCCCCCCGGCTTGGCGCCCTGTCCTACGACGATCTCGATTGCATCTGCCTTGCGCAAGTCGTCCGGGTTCATGCCGTATCTGGAGGGCAGATATTGACAGACGAGTGTCTTGGATTGGTCCCGCTCTTCCGACGTCATCCCCCCGTCGCCCGTCGTTGTTGAGGTACCTGCCAGACTCGCTCCTCTGCCGAGCGCTTCTTTGGCCTGAGCCGAAAGAGCGCCAAAGCTCATGCCTGCGATGGTCACCGGGATCGCAAGCTCAACCGGCTTTTTGGCAAAGCGAGTCCCAAGGACCACACTGGTCTCGCAGCGTTCCCGATAACCCTCCAGCGGATAGCGTGACATTGATGCACCTAGGAATAGAAGATCATCGAAATGCGGCAGCTTCCGCTTGGTGCCTCCACCGCGGATATCGTAAATGCCGGTCTCGGCCGCGCGCCGGATTTCTGCAATCGCATGTTCGTCAAAGGTCGCGGAGGGGCGCGGTGGAATGTAGCCCCACGTCTTCTCAATCGTGTTCATCAATAGGCCCCGACATTGTCGATATGGAAGTTGTAGAGCTTGCGGGCAGACCCATAGCGTCGGAACTCCGACACATCGACCCTATGAGCCTCGCCAGCCTGCTTGAGGAGCGCAAAGAGCTCGGCGCGATGTTCGTCCTTCAGCTCCTTTTCGATGCAATCGGCGCCGAGGCTCTCGACTTTACCGCGAACATAGATGCGGGTCTCGTAGATCGAGTCACCCAAGGCTTCTCCGGCATCGCCAAATGCAACGAGACGGCCGATCTGGCCCATAAAGCCCGACAGGTGGCCGAGACCGCCCTTTACGACAATATCCACCCCCTTCATGGAGATGCCGCAGCGCGCGCTCGCATTCCCTTCGATCAAAAGGAGGCCTCCATGTGCGGTTGCGCCGGCACACTGGCTGGCATCGCCCTTCACGTGGATCAGACCGGACATCATGTTTTCGCCGACGCCCTGGCCGGCGTTTCCGTCGATGACAATGCTGGCCCACTTATTCATGCCGCCACAATAGTAGCCGACGTGGCCTGCAATCTCGACATCGAGAGGCGCGTCGATCCCAACCGCAATCGCGTGGGCTCCATTGGGATTCAGGACTCGAAACGATGCCTCGTCCGTCTTCGTATCGCCGCCGAGCGCCTGCAACATCGCATTGAGATCGCGAAGCGGCGTCGTCAGAAGATCGATCTCCCGAGTATAACTGGATGGCCGACTCTGATTCAGATCGCGTTGCGACCATTTTCCGATGTCGATCTGATTCATTCCCTAGTACTCCCAGAAGTAAGGTGTTGCGGGCTTCGGCTCGAACACCCGCGCGTTTTTGATTCCTGGCAGGGATGTCAGACTGCGATACTCGGACGCGAACGCGACATAGTCCTCGGTTTCGGCCATCACCGCAGGCTTGCAAGCGATTGGATCGCGCAACACTCCGAATCCGCTCTTGGTCCCGACCACAAAGGTAAAGAATCCATCGAGATCGTCCAGGCTCGATTTTAGAGCCTCTCCGAGCGTTCTCCCCCGCTTCAACTCACGGGTCAGGTAGCCTGCGGCGACCTCGGTATCGTTCTCTGTCTGGGGGACAATGCCATCGCGCTGAAGCTCGCGCCGAAGAGATGCATGATTGGAGAGCGAGCCGTTGTGGACCAGGCATTGGTCGGGTCCGGTCGAAAACGGGTGAGCACCCGTCGTGGTCACTGCGGACTCAGTGGCCATGCGGGTGTGGGCGATGCCGTGCGTGCCAACAATAGAGGCGATATCGAACGAGCGTGCGACATCGTCGGGATAACCCACTTCCTTGTAGATCTCGAGATTGGAGCCCTCGCTCAGAACCCGAACGTCCGGAGCATTTTCAAAGAGCCAATCGCGGCATAGTCTCACGAGATCGGTTGGCACAGTCAAAACAGCATGCGTGTAACGGCTCGTCACGGAAACTGGAGCACCTACTGATCGTGAGAGCACGGCTCCGAGCGCGTCGAAGTCGGATCTGCCTTCTACAAAGGTCAATGTAAGTTTCGCTTGTCTTGGCTCCCCTCCCGTGTACAGCGCAAAACCAGCTGAGTCGGGCCCCCGGCTACACAGGGTTGAGGTCATTGACGCAAGCAACTCGCCGAGTTGCGGCTGAAGTCGCGTTCCTTTGATAAATAGGCCTGCAATTCCACACATCTTGCTCTCCGGCACAGGTGAGATCAGAAGAAGCTGAGATATTTTTCAACTTCCCAGTCGGACACGTGGCGGTGATATTCCAGCCACTCAGATCTCTTCAGCGATATGAATTCTTTGACGGTCTCCCCGAGAGTGCCGGCAAATAGCTGATCTGACTCGAGGGCATCAAGCGCTTCGGTGAGCGTCTGCGGAAGCAGATCTATGCCCATCTCCTTGATTGCCTCGAGCGAGAGACCGTAAAAGTTGACGTTTCTGGGCGCACCTGGATCGAGCTCACGCTCAATACCATCGAGACCGGCGGCGATGATGGCCGCGGTTGCGAGGTACGGATTCATGCTGCTGTCGCCTGTGCGAATCTCAAGCCTGCCGTAGGGTATCCGCGCCATTGCGGTGCGGTTATTGTCGCCATAAGCGACAAAGGCGGGAGCCCATGTCGCGCCGGACACTGCGCGACCGACGACAAGACGTTTGTAGGAGTTCACCGTCGGTGCTAGAAGCGCCGTCAGCGCCTTTGCATGGGCCAGCACGCCTCCTAGGAAATGGTATGCGAGCTTGCTCAAGCCCATTCCATTTTGATCTGCGTCATCGTGAAAGAGATTCCGCCCGTTCCCATCGGCGATCGAGCAGTGGATATGCATGCCACTGCCGGTCGAATTGCTGCGCGGCTTGGGCATGAAGGAGCAGATCGCGCCGAGGCTATGCGCGATTTCCGAGGCGGCCATCCTGAAGAAAACGATCTGGTCTGCTGTCTTTAGCGCATCGCTGTATTTGAAGTTGATTTCATACTGCCCGTTCGCGTCCTCATGATCAATCTGATAGACGTCGATCCCGACCGCTTGCAGGCATTCCGTTACGCGCTCAAGGAAGCTTCGCCCGCGCATGAGACCGCGATAATCATAACCGGGCTTGGCGAGCGTGTCCGTGCCATCGAAGGGCGAGAGCCTCCCGTCCACCTCACGTCGCAGCAAGATGAACTCAGGCTCGAGGCCTGTATTGAAAGTCCAGCCGCGCTCAGAGAGACGCGCGACCTGCTTCTTGAGAACGTTACGCGTGTCGATTGGATGTGGCGCCCCCTTGACGGTACCGACACCCATCATGCGCGCATACCCTGGCGTCCATGGGGTGACAAGCAAGGTATCGAGCTCGCAGACCAGCATGTACTCGGCTTCATGCGGAAGCAGGCCAAGTCCCCACGCACCGGCACCAGCAAACCCGGCACCTTCCGTCAAAACTCCTTCGAGATGCTGCACCGGAACAGCTTTGCTCTTCGCGACCCCATGCAGATCGACGAATTGCGCGAGCACGTAGCGGATACCCGCCCGCTTCAGGAAAGCTTGAGCTCCAGCAACGTCCAACTCTTTAGGGGTCGCAAGGCTCCCCGGTGATATTGCGCCAGTCCACGTGTTCGGGAGATGCATTCGGACTTCTCCTTTGGTTGGCTCCTCGCCATTTTGCAGCGGTCTGGCGAGTTGCTCATGCCGGCAAGGAAATGTGACCGTTTCGGCCTTGAAGGCATGGGCCCGAATAGCACCTGCAAGAGGTCTCACCTGCTCTATTAAACGCCAAGATGTTGAACAAAGCGCACTCACTCCCTTGCTACCGCCAAGGCCTCACTTGCAAGCAGCACAAGCCGCCGCTGCTTCCCCGAAGATCATCTGCCTCTATTCGTGATCGCCTCGATTAGCGCATCGGTTTGGCGCTTAGTCGTGCCTGGCGTGACCACCAAATGGCTGACGTCCTGAGTCGCAATTTGCCATTTGGTCTTGATGCTTTCTTCGACAGGTGGGAATACAACGGTAAGTGCATTGGGATTACGCCAAGCGCTGACGCCACGGGCATTAAGCTCATCGGCTGCGTAGGCGGCTAGTTGCTCACACTGATGGAACATCCGTTTGATACCTTCGATACCCAGACTACGGATCGCATACCAGAGGATGATCGGCGTAAACGCATTGCGCGATCCACTCAACGTCGTATCCGAGCTGCCGATGTAATCGATGGTGCGCATGACACGCTGAACGTGCCGCTTGCGCGAGAGAACGACGCCGCAAGGCATCGGCGCGCCAAGAAATTTGTGTCCACTGACCGCGATTGAGTCCGCTCCATCCGCGAAATCGAACGCCAGCTTCGGGTTCAAGAGGGGCGCATACGGCCCGCACAGTGCCGCGTCGGAATGGACATAGATCGCGCTAATACCGACATCTCGAAGGACCGCACGAATTTTTAGCGTATCGTCTTTGCCTTCCTTCATCGTAGTGCCTATATTTGCGACTACCACGGCCGGGCGATTTCGGGTACGGATCGCCTTCTGCGCCAGGTCGTCATAGCTCATTTCTCCATTGGACTGCGAACGCACCACAGAGTGTTCCAGCCCGAGCAGACGAACCCCTTTGCTCACGCTATAGTGAGTGTCCCGCGAGAAGTACGCGACAGCATCCCGATAGAGCTCGCGGGCTAGATACAACCCGTAGATGTTCCCCTCGGTTCCTCCATTAGTGATGTAACCCCAAAATTCACAAGAAGGTGCCCGAAACAGCCGGGCAAAGAAATCGATAACTTCGCATTCGAAGGCATGCGAGTTGACACGATAGGTCCCCGGTTCGAACGGGTCTCCGAGGTTGTTGCCTGTGAGGCTCATGAAGCGCCACAGCTGTTCATAATCGAAGCCTTTCGCAAACGGATAGCCTAGAAAACATCTGTTTGCCTCCTGCATGGAGGAAAATAATTCGTCCAGTCTTTTGAGATCCTGGGATTCTAGCATGATGAGCGCCTCGCGAGTGTCAGAGTCAGTGGACTCTGTGACCTTTCTGGTTCCGGTTCACATGCGGACAAAGCTCCTGCCCTGAGCGCCGGTTCTCCGGTGCTCCCTCTCAAGAAGGAGGGCCGAGCATGGGGAAAAACGGTGGCGAACTGCCGACCTGAACCTCTCCCACGATTTTCCATCCCACGCGCTCATAAAGGCGTGCCGCGCTAAGGCTATCGTCCGTCCAAGATGGCGAGACCGGATCGGTAGAGACGGCCTCCCCACCCAGACCGCTGGCGCATGGGACCGATGCCAAGCATAGTGAAATACCAGTCCGACTCCTTACGGTGATATTTGCCGAACTCTCTTAATATCCGTTCGGCTTCCGAGCGTCTGTACTCCCGAACGCTCCCGAGCAAAAACTTCATCTTGCGTGCGTCATCCCGGTGCACTTTGTCGGTTGACCACTGAACCGCGCTTTTGTCGCCGTTGTCGAAACACGCGCCAGTTCGATCCGCGTACGGATCGCCAGCGTGGTACTTAAAGAAGCCGAAATGGCGTAAGTAGGACTCCGGTTTGGGATATAACCATCTCAACAGTGCACACGTCGTAAAGGCTGTGGCCAGAATAGAGATGTCCCTAGAGCGGTCCTTAGGGGCGACGATCTTGATCGACCCGTTCTCTCTTGACGCGGATTGCATAATTACTCCTCTCTCCAAGGCCATACGAGCAGCCTTGGTCGAACCAACGAAGCCGCAGTGGAAACGCGTGGAGAAGCTTCGGACTAAGATACTCCCGGTGCTCCGAAGCTTTGCGATGCAACTCCGGTTCCCTGCGACGGCCTTGGTCGTACTGCCATCGAGCAAGCAGGATTTGGGCCAATGCGCGAAGCGGTAGGCGCGCCTGTTTTGACGAGACGCAATGTCACGTTCGCAACAGGTTGGCGGGCTGCGCACATGAAGCGCGTTTGCTTTAGGACGGAGACACGCGCAGGCCAAATGCGCGACTCAGCAAACTGCACAGCGCCGATTGCCCTAATCATCTTTGGCCCGTCCCTTCTACAAGCGGTGCCATCTGTCTTTTCACAAAATGCTCACTTGCCGGTGGGGTCCGACAAGGTCGGTCAGCCAAATCCCGCGATATCAGAACCGACGGCGCGAGTCTTTACTGCGAGCACTGCCCGTTCAGATACGAACGAACGGACTTGTCGTCCCCGTTCAGGAGTACCGTCACCTCAAACACAACGCGCTAGGCTCGCCTGATGTAGTAAAACTCATGGAGCGGTCGGCACGGCGAAACACGTTTGGCCCCCCCAAGGAGTCATGCAGGCTGGGCAGATGCCAGCGGTTTTTGCAGCGCTCGCGCAACGACGCGGCGAGAAACAAGCGCCCAAGCCAAGGCGCGTACTGCAAGGGTGCGATCGCCGCTGCCGGGGTTGGCGGCAGGACGTGGCTCCCTTTCGACGACGGCGCGCCATTCCTCGAGACGCTCATCCTCGTCCCAGTCCAGATCGTAGACCAGCGGATCGCGTTCTAGGCGAGGCACTGCGTGTTGTCCCGTCGAGGGTTCTGTCAGCCTTCTCGGTCGCGTCTTCGACCGCGGCAAAGGCGGCCACGAGCCACTCGTGCGCCTCGCTGGCGCAATAGTGCGGCAGATGTTCTAGTTCGGGATGAGAAGCAATCGTCATCATTCAACCTTCCATGTTCTCGCGTTGTCCGATTGAAGACGCCTACGTTCGCAAGCCGACACACTGAGGTATATAAGCACTTCGTCGGCATGGCGCGAACCACTATCTTTTCCCGATTTGCTCACACCACTTATTCGGTGGCGCGCCGATTGCATGGAAATGAAGGCGCTCGGGGTCAAGACAGCTTGTTGCTGTTGACTGGTCTGAGCGCATGAACGTGATAGCGGGCAATCATCCAGGAGTAGCTCATGCGAGTAGCCGTCGTGCGGAACCATGATCACACGGGCGTGATCAACCGGTTCGGTCAATCTTGTCGTGAGGAATACGACCGTGACGCGGTCAAACGGATAGTGGCCGCGCTGCAGGAGGGCGGCCACGAAACGCTCCTCTGCGAAGGCGATAAAGGACTGTTCGCCACGCTCGAGCGGTTTATGCCACCCGATCCGCACGTCCCGTCCTCCGGAATCGTCTTCAATTTGGCGAGCGGAATTCAGGGCGAGTGCCATTTGTCCCACGTTCCGGCCATGCTCGAGTTGGCCGGAGTGCCCTACACCGGCGCGGGCCCCCTTGGGAATGGGCTGGCGCTCGACAAAGTTATTGCCAAGGTGCTGATGCGCGATCGCGGCGTGCCGACACCGAACTTTCGCGTGATGCGTCGCGGCACTGAGAGTACCGGCGACTTGCGATTCCCGGTGGTGGTAAAGCCGCGCTCCGAATCCACCAGCTTCGGATTGCAGCTCGCACATGAGCCCGCCCAGTTGAAGGAGGCCGTAGAAACGATCGCCACGCAATACGCACAGGATGCGCTCGTGGAAGAATACATTGAGGGACAGGAAATCTACGTCGGCTTGCTTGGAAACGAGGAACTCGAAACCTTGCCGCTGGTGGAGCAGGACTTCGGCGACCGCGAAATACGCCTTTATACTCAAGAAGACAAAGAGCGCATGGCCCTCGCGGCCATTTGCCCGGCGCAAATCGGTAATAAGCTTGCGACGATGCTGCGGGATATTTCGGTTGCGACCTTCGGTGCCTGCCAGTGTCGCGACTATGCTCGCGTCGACATCCGGATCGACCGCTCCGGCCAGCCATTTGTCCTGGAGATCAATTCCATACCGACATTGTACGGCACTTACGTTCAGGCCGCGACGACCGCGGGATACAGCTTCTCGAGCTTGATCAATCGCATCCTGGATGTCGCTCATACACGGTACTTTGGGATCGGCGTCCCCAAGACCAAACGCGCGTCGAATCGCGATCGAATTGCTCTGCGTTAGCGCCTGCTGGCTATCGCTCCGCCGCCTTGCGGTGGTTGGCAAGTCGATAGAGCGCGAGCAGATCGAAAGCAAAGAATGGGCTGCGTGGATGTTTGAATCACCCGCGCTCGACGGTTGCATAGATTCAATCTGTAGCCGATGAAAATGATATGAGCAGCGGCTATCGAATGGTGCACTACTTTTGACGGCGACGGCGCCCCAGTGCTGTGTCGGCTCTGATCAACAGGGGCGAGAGCGCGCCTCCAAGCAAAGGGAACAAACCGAAGTGCGTGCCGCGTTGAAGAGATTGCGGACGATTACAGGAAGGGGGTTGCTGAGGACATTCTCAGATGCGCGTGGGTTAGCCGGAATTGGTGTCCTTGTCGCAGTACGAAGTGTGGCAAGATGGAAAGAGAGTGATGAGCACCCTTGGTAAGAGGTTCATTCAAGGCTACTGACGAAATTCGCCCGATCGCACGTGGCGAGGGCGTTCCCACAACCTATAAGGTCTTCGTCCCTGCAAAGGTCTGCTCTTGGCGATCGGCAATAGAGTCGGTCTAACTTAGGAATTCAGCTTCAGCTACGCCATTCCCATTGCAAGCATGCGCGATTGGGAACGAGCTATTCTCCAGACCCTACCACGCGCGCGCGTCTTGACAGTCATTGATCGGCTCGTGAAGCCGCCGAAAAGACCCTGACACTTGAAGGAGCACCAGGCCGGCGTTTCGGTCGCCGATCTGTGCCGTACGTGCGACAGCAGCCGATGGCTTTACACGCCCGCCGTTCGCTCATCCCGAAGGCGTCTCGGAGATGGGCGACAGCTTTCCGCTTGACCGCCCGACACGGCTTAACCAACGAAAAACGTGCGAACCTGGCCCCCGAGTCCGCTGCAGCGGTCCTCTTCCACGTGACGAACCAGGTCACTGCTGCTGGCAGTCGTCCTCTGGTAGAGTCGAGATGTGGCGCGGTGGCGGTAGGCTGAACATATCTGTTTGCCGCCCCTTTCGTCTGGCGGTGCCTTAGTGGTTCACCCTTGGCTCCGTTTCCACATCCCGCTCATCGAACCTGGACAGGCGGATCTCCCGCATCCGGCTCTCGGACAAGACTTCACGCCTTCACCCACGGCACGTCGCGACCAAGCGCAGTTAGGCGCACGAGTCCGAAGTACCCGTAGAGGTGCGAGAGTGGATAGGTCCCGCCCTTGCGTCTCCTGACCTTGTGCTTGATACGCAACCACCGGCGCAACCGCACAGCGGTGTAGTTGTCGATCGCTCGATACGCCTTGTTGACGGTGCCTACGTTGAAGTAGTTCGCCCATCCGCGCATCGTGCGGTTCAACTTGCCCACCAGCTCTGTGGTTTCTTGCCACGTCCCCGTTCGGGCCGTCAGTGCATGGATTTGCTCAACCATACGCTTGATGCTCTTCTTCGAGGGCCGGTACCCGAGGTACGCCTTTCCGGTCTTCGCCGAATACATCAACCCGAATGGGTGAGTAGGCCGGGGAATTTCACCGCCGGCCTCTCGCAGGTAGGGTCGAGGACTGGCGCGCCGACAGGCCTCTCGACCGTGCCACGTTTCCAGTCCCCTCCACGTCGCACGCAGCATGCGGATTTCCCGCACTGCGCGCTCCCATTTGCTTCACGCCAACGCTCATGGGACCTATCCTGCTGGGGCGACTTTCGGCCCGTCGCGTCGCACTCTGTAGGCGTTGAACAGCCCGAGAGTGTCGTACAGCCACCGCCTATTCCATCGTTCCCAGCCGAAGCCCTTTCGTTTCTGAGCATGCGCCAGATGGCGCCTGACCTTCTTCTCCACCCAGTCTTTGATGAAGCTAAAGCACTCGCTGGAATGCCCCACCGCGAAGTAGTTCATGCAGACTCGATCGCGCAAGGTTGAGATGCCCAATGGCCTGAGCTTGCCATTGGCCTTCGGTATGTACACTCTTCTGACAGGGTCCGGTTGGTAGCTCTCCTCCCGGAGCGCAAGCGCCAGTTCGCCAAGCCACCGCTGCACTCCGTACGCCTCGATGTCCGCAAAGTCCTGACCGTCCACGCCCGGTGCGCCCTTGTTGGAGCGGCACTGA
>NZ_JBHMET010000248.1:0-14338 GCF_042430365.1 Bradyrhizobium erythrophlei | reverse complement strand
GGCATGGGCCAAGATGTCTTCCCGGCTGATCTTGTCGTACAGGGCGTAGAAGCGGTAGCCGGCCTCTGCCTTCGCTTTCGCGTGCAACGCCGTCTGCAGTTTCTGAACACTCTTCGGAGTTGATAGGTTGCCCAATCCCCAGGTCCCTCACTTATATGAGGGGCTCGCGTGTCAAGATATTTTTCGCGATCAGCATTTCTTCTCTTCCTACGTTTCAAGAGGGCTCGCGCGAGCGCAGTCCTGGGGCATTGATGGCACGGCAGGCCCCTTTGCTTGGCCGCGCTGAGCTGTCAACCCCCGGAGCCCGCAGGGTCGCGCCGGAAGGCGCGAGGGGTTGACGGCGAAAGCGCGCGCCGAGCTACAATGATGTCCGGCCATTAGCACTGCAAACTTAACTGCGACGTTCCGATGACGTTTGTTCAATTGGAACCCAAGGCGGAGCCCTTGCGCTATGCGGCAACCGCCGCATCAACTTATATCCGGTCGGGACGAGGGCCCCGTACCAAGGTCCCTCATGCAACAGTGCGAGGGCACAGGGGGCTCCAAGGAGGATGGGACCATTCTACGTCGCGGCATATTGCAGCCATGTGAGGGACCGGTCACACATCCGCCTTGGAATCGGTCATGTTCCTTTCGTCCTCTCTCAGAGAATTTAAATCACATCTTCAGAGCAGCGCCTTGAGGCACCAGACCTGTCTCGAGATAGCGCCAGAGCGCAATCAGCAGCTTGCGTGCGACGGCGATGATCGTAATCCGCCGGATACGGCCCTTGAGTTTGCCGACACGTTCGCGAAACCAGACACTCAAGGGGCTGTCAGGCTGATGCCGCAACCACAGCCAGGCGAGCTCAACCATGACCGTGCGAGCCTTGGCGTTGCCAGCCTTGCTGATCCCCTGATCATGGCACATCGCGCCGCTTTGAAAATGCGCCGGCGTCAGACCGACATAGCTCGCCAATTGTTTACGATTGTCAAATGTGCGGTAGAACACTTCGCCACAAGTGTGTTCGCAAATTCGGGCCCGATGCACTTGATTTTGGCCAGGTCCTGGATCTTTTTTGCGCTCGTATGCTCCGCCTCAGTCTTGGCCGATGCAATGGCATCGCGCTCTGCCTCGATCGTCTTGATCATTCCGATGACAAGCACCAACCGCTGCAGTTCGCGCAGGATTTCCGCGTTGAGCCGCGGCGGCAACGTCCGACCATCAGCGGTGCGCAATCGTTCCAGCTGCTGCATCCGATCGCGGCGCAGGGGTTGGTAGTCATAGATGCCATGGATCGCGAGCAGTCCCTTGATCCGGTTGATGTGTTGGATACGTTCGTTAATCAACCGGCCGCGTTCACGATGGAGCCGACGGTCGTCCTCTTCGGCGACACTTGGCACGCACACAACGCTCCAAACTTTCGGCTCACCCCGCAGATACGCCATCAGGGATCGCAGTAATCGCTCGGCATCGACGTGGTCCGTCTTGGCTCGACGCGCCCGACGATCAACCTGCAGACTTGCCGGGTCGATCACGTAGTTGCGGATGCCGTGTGCTTCGAGCAGGCGGTGGAGCCAGAAGCCATCGTAGCCAGCTTCGTAGCAAGAAACGATTTCCACGCGCTGCTTCGTTTCTCTGGCAACTCGCGTCTGGATCCGCTCGCACAGATCCAGCAGCTCTTTCCCATCGCAGGGCTTCAACGTGTGGCGACTGATCTTGTCTGACAAGGGCGTGTTGACGGCAACAATCCAACTTTTCTTGCTTAATTCGATTGCAAGAACACAGCGTACGGCGTCATCATGGGATGTGGCGGGCGGCAGGTTGTTCACTGTCCGGGCTTCCATCAGCGTCTCTCCTATGCGCCTGGTGGTGGGGTTTACACCGCGCTGGTAGCAGCTTTCCGCCCCCGCTACGCCTGCATAGGATCTACGTCTTGCGTTCGTCTTGAACTGAGGTCCCTTCCCTCCCCCGGCGTTACCCGGCTTCACCAGTACTACGAACCCCTCCGCATCCCCACGACGCCCGGCCTGTCCCTCGCGGGCGTCCAGTTGATCATCCCTGACCACGTCGTGGGGCCTCCCGTGTTGCGTACGCTTTCCTTGTGTACATGCTGTCGCCACTACCCCGGCACAGCGATTGGAGTATTGCTTCGCTCACTTCCTCCCCAATCGTGTCAGCTTTCCCTGATATGGCTGTCAGGTCGGCCTGTGCATCGTCCTTTTCGAGGCTTGCTCAGCGTTCATTTGCATTACGGCCTGCACACTCGCGCTGTCACCGTATATCGTGACACGCTATCCGAAGGCTTCAGCCACTTCGTCACCTCCATAGCTGCTCCGGTTGCTTCCGGCTGAAGCGTTTCGCCGGGTGGGGCTTGCACCCACTGGAAAGCGCCGCCTTATCACGGCGCACGCCAAAGGCGGACTAATCATCGGCGATACTTAATCCAACTGCATCGCAAGCCGCAATATCCGTCTTCCCGTTATTGTCGGTCGCAGCAATCGAAACACAGTTAGCGATAAGGATCCCGGGCATGGGGAACGCTCCGATCACCCAATGAAGATAACCGCCTTCTTGCCGCTCAGCACGACGCGGTCCTCGAGGTGATAGCGCACGGCGCGAGCAAGCACCCGCCGTACGACGTCGCGCACCTTACGGACGAGATCGTCCGGCTGTCTCGATACGAGATCCGCTCAACGTCCTGCTCAACGGTCGGTGCCTCGTCCGAGATCGGAGATGTGTTGTGCGCCGTCGCACCCATCAGCTTGATGCCTCGTTCATAGACTTGATGATAGGGCTTGGCGCCTTTGACACCCCGGAGAAAGGAGTGGTGAATGTTGATGCTGCGTCCCGACAACAGGAATGGTGAGAATATCGTGACCACACATCACCTCCATTGCTCTCGTCGAGATTACATTTGTAGTTACGTTCGTGCTCTGGACAATGCGGTGTTGCGAACGATCAATATCCAAAAAGGTTCGGCAACAATAGCCTGTTGCTGGACTTGCTGAATGTATGTCGGCTCGTGATCAGGCACCGAAAAAAGAACCCCGCAGATTCATCTACCCAATCGGCAGTAAGGTGGACAAGATACTTGGCGATGGTGTCCCAGACCGGCAGTATTTGAAGCACAAGGACAACCAGAATGCGCCTGTCTTTCGACGAGCGTGACGGTTTGTCGCTGAAGTGCCTCATTATTACGAAAGATATTAAACGCCTTGCCGGGCGGAGACCGGTCAGTCGCTGCGACGTCCAACTTCAAGTCCACCAGAGAACGAGATCCGGTCGCGCAAACCCAAGAAAGTTGTTTAGTAAAACGCGGCGCTTTCCGTTGCCTGATTGTGAGGTGACCCCGTGAATGAAACCGCCGTCGATCAATGCGATATCCCCGACCTTGAGCTTGAAGTCGTGACAAGGAACAGCCTCAAGATAAGCTGTCGAGTAGGGATAGCCCGTGGTCTCCACACCCTGGGACTTTCGGTCGGCGACTGTCGGCTTATGGCTCCAGATCCGCAGATCGCCACCTTCCTCGGGCATGCTGGTATATAAGTTGAGTGCTACGACGGTATTGTTAGCCGCCGCAGCAAGTTCGTAATCATTCCCCGCACATAGGACTTGAGCGACGTCGTCGTGAGGCTGCAAGGCATACGAGCCCGTGCCAGACCAGCAGAACGCGCGACAAATATTGGCCTCCCCCCACTCTGAACGGGTCAGCCGCAATTCGATGCCCTGATCGTGAAGCTCGCGCTTTAATGCGTCGAACAATCCGCGTACCGGATCAACTATATTGCCAAGAAGGGCTTCGACGAACGGGCGCGCATTTTCAGAATCCGCGAAATACATGGCGGCATCCTTCCTGTAGTGAGATGCGCCAATACAGTAGCCGGGAACACCATCTTTGCGCTCCCTGAGACCGGGATTGCGAATAAAGTTCGCGGTGATCTCCTCAGCGACTTCGACACTGAATGCTTGCTTAATGTGCAGACCGGTGATCTCACCCTTCAGTACTGAGATGATCTCCGAAATGCTGATCGAGCCGGTTCGTTCTCTGATCTCAAGAGGCGAGATGGCTGGCGCTTGAGGTGCCTGGACAGTTACCATTGGCTTGCTCCTGTAGTGCGTCACTGAGGATGGCGATAGCATGATCTAGTTCGTCATCGAGGATGGTTATCGGCGGGAGGACCTTGATGACGTCGCGATTTGGCCCTGAAGATTCGATCAGCAGTCCGTTTTCGAACGCCACATCGTGCACACGGGCGACGAGAGCCTGTGAACGGCACTTGAGACCGGCCATCAGACCGCGGCCACGCTTATGTTCGATGCACTGTGGAAATTTCACAACAAGACGATCAAGGTGTCTTTGCAGTTTGGCAGCTGTCTGCTCGACGCCTGCAGTAAACTGCTTATCGGACCACATTCTACACGTCGCTCCTGCAGTCACGAAGGCGAGATTGTTGCCTCTGAAGGTCCCGCTATGTTCTCCGGGATTCCATACATCTATGTCGGGGCGAATCAGAACAATGGAGAGCGGATTACCTGAACCGCTTAGGGATTTCGAAAGGCACACGATGTCCGGTTCAATTTTCGCAAACTCGAACGAGAAGAAATCGCCCGTTCGTCCCGCACCGGCCTGAATGTCGTCGACGATTAGAACGACGCCGTGTTTACGGCAAATGCGCTGAATCTCGGTGAGCCAAACTGCGGATGCGGTAGTC
The DNA here is from genome assembly GCF_042430365.1 of Bradyrhizobium erythrophlei. Lineage (GTDB taxonomy): Bacteria > Pseudomonadota > Alphaproteobacteria > Rhizobiales > Xanthobacteraceae > Bradyrhizobium > Bradyrhizobium erythrophlei. The sequence goes on along the minus strand of NZ_JBHMET010000248.1, from coordinate 9,644 downwards.
ATGCCGCCTTCCGCCTGGATGGTCTCCAGAATGATTGCCGCGGGCTTTTCTATTCCGCTCCCTGGGTCGCCCAACACGTAGTCGATGTAACTCGCGGAATCGAAAGCTTGGTTCGGATAGCCCTCGTAGGGGACACGGATCACGTCGTGGCGCACAACGCCACCTAGCTCCCTGGTCGACGCCGCCCCCGACACCGCCAGGGAGCCGAGCGACATGCCGTGGAACGCGTTTGTGAAAGCCATGACGCTCGAGCGGCCGGTATATTTTCGCGCCAGCGCCAGCGCCGCTTCGTTTGCGTTTGTACCGGTCGGACCAGGAAATTGTATCTTGTAAGAAAGGCCCCTGGGTTTAAGGATCGAATCGACAAACACTTCGATGAATGCACGCTTTGCCGCAGTATACATATCAAGCGACAAAAGAATATTCCCGCCGGCGAGATATTCAATTGCCGGTGCAAGAATATTCGGGTTGTTGTGTCCGTAGTTGAGTGCGCCGGACCCCACAAGAAAATCAATATAGGACTTACCGGCCTCGTCCCAGATTGTCGCCCCAAGGGCCTTCGTAAAGACTGTGGGAAACGACCGCCCATAGCGACGAACGTTAGACTCATGAGCCGCAAAAGCGTCGGTATTCATTTTATGGGTCCACCTGCACGTAGACATCGTACTTAACGAGATAGCATTTGAACGCGTTTTTGTATGTGTTCTTCAATCAAACCCTGAGCGCAGTAACATGGGAACGCATTCGAGGCCGTCGATATAGCTGTGGTTCGTCCTTACCTGAAAGATGTGAACAACGAACCTACTAAGCTTGGTAGTCTCCTGTGATCCAGAGGTGCATTTTCTTTCTGAACTTGCGCCGTCGACTGAACGTTTTTCAACGTTTCAATGAGTGGCTTTCCGAGCTGGCAAAATCGGGAGCTATTCACGCTGGAATGCGCAGCTGATTTAAGCTGCCCGCCAGCCGTGGAAGTTGAGATGCAGTTAGAGACACTCTCGCTCGGTCCGAGTATCCATGTCGGTTCCGAGCATTTGCTGCTAGCCTTGACTCGCGGCGGATCACTTCGAAACCTTGGCGGCGCGCCTCCTCCATGCCAAGCTATTCAACTGCGCCCAGCATGGACTGCCGTAGCCGCACCCCGCATTTGCGGGTCAGCCGGTTGAGCCCCTTGATCGCCACGTGCAGCAACTTGGCATCGGTCGGGAGGGTGATGGCCTTGGGCTGCACGGTGGTATCCACCGTGACCCGCTTGAGGTCACGGGTCCGCAGCGCGCTGGTCTCGTGCGCGACCCTCAAACTCTCGGCCAGCAAAAGCTCCAGCTTGTCGCCGAGGCGCTTCCTCCAATGGCTCAGGTCGGAGCGTTCGTGCGGGAACTCGTGCTGGAACACTCAAAGCCGGTAAAGTGCTGGAAATATGAATCATAGACCCAGCGCTCGCATACAGCTTCGTCGGATAAACCGTAGATGTGCTTGAGCAGAAGAAGCCCGACAACGAACCGGGTCTCGATCCCGGGCCGGCCCTTGTCGTTATGGAGCGGCGCGATCTCGCGATCGATCCAGTCCCAGTCGATTCTGCCGGCGAGCGCCACCAGTGTTCTCGCTAACGGCGGCTGGCGAACCGGATCAAAGAGGGACGCTCGCCGCTTCTGGCTTGAGGTAAACACCCTGAACTTTGTACTTGGCCGGGGGCGTCGTGGCCGCGGCATCGTTTGTTAGCGAGTAGATGCTCGAGGGCTGCCGATCAGCGCCTCCATCTGTGATCATGGTTGCGAGCGTGTGGCCATCCGCCGGGTTCGGCCGTCGACCGCCCCGAGGGCAGGCTCCAGAGTTGCCGGGCAGCGACTTGGGTGACGAACTGGCCGCTCTCGGCGTGTGCCAACGTCGTGGCGACGGATATCTTGACACCGATCTATGGACCACGCCCGCGTTGCAAGAGGAAACGACAGGGCTGTAACGGCCTGTACCAATCTATCCGGATTCGATTTGAGGCTGTCGCTTCGAGCCGTCACGGATATCCGTTCACTTCTGTCCTCAATAACTCGCCGGCCCACATCGTGGAAGTCATTCTTGTGGCCCTTGAGGTAAGGCTCAATATATTGTGCCGGCAAAAGCCCTACGTGGAACCTAATTTCTCGAGCTTTGCGACTGAGGCGGTGTGCTCCTGCACAGGCCTCCATTCCAATCAAGCAGGGCGGAATATTAGCCAGCGACTGCTCAAACTGATTTCTCGATCGCCTCTTGCGTAGGACGATTGTACCGTAGCATCGAACCCCACTACGTGGAATGTGTTCTTGCCTAAGTCGACGCCGATTACGACAATGTTCGCATTGAACATGGCTTGCGGTGCCGCGGTTTTTGTTGTCTCTGAGAGTGAGCGTGGTCTATGCCGTTGACAACTCGTAAGGTCGGTAGGCCTTGCCCATGCTGATGCACTCCACCTCCGGTGCGTGCAGCGAACAGGCCTTCGAACCATGTTGGTGCTGCTTCTGGTCAAGCACCCGTCGCGCCAGCGACAACTGTGGTTGAGCGCGCTCTCATGGAGCAACCCGCGTTGTTCGATCCTGCGTATAGTGTAGCAGATGATGCTGTCGATGCTGGAGCAATCCTCACGGGAAGTTGAAGTGAGCTCTTCGAGCCCGAAAAGAATGAGTACGATTTACGGGGCTTTGACCCAGCACTGCGCTGCACTTGCAGCATCGAGTTCAAGCGCCACGTCGTTCAGGTATTTCTCGCCAATGAGACGCTCCATGGGCCATCGAAGCGACGCGCCTTACGCAGAACGACACGACAATCCCTAAGACCTATCGCCGCGATTTGCGACGAATTTGAGAATTACGGATGGCTACGCGTGGCGCCGAACCGCGCCATGGCGGCATCATCGCGACTACAAAACGCTTCGACGGATTATGCGCCAATATGAATCTTCAGCGTCACCGGCGTCGTCGCATCTCGATACCACCGACAGGACTAGGACGAGTTGATCTATCCCAAAACTGGCGACATGGCCAGATTGCTGGCTTCTCTGCTTTATCTTTGCTGGGACAAGACCAAGCCGCAGTGTGGGAAACCGGCCTATAAGTCACCTCCGGGGAAGTCGGCCAGCACGCCTATCCTAAGCATGTCCCCAGCCACAAGAATAGAATTGAAACCCTTGCCACGGCAGTCTCCATTGATAACGGAATCACGCATCCGCGAACGTCTACAGTTTCCTTGCCTATCTATCATCGCGCGTGGATCTTCGCACAGTTCCCGGAGATCTCGGCCGAAGAAGATCCCCTGCGCGGCTCACCCGAGCGTCGTCGCAAACGCGATATCCCAGCACATCAACAGACGGACGCGTTTCGTCCCAGCACAATCAACGTAGTCCGCAGCACCCAGCTACCCTCCAGGTCGACTTTTCCAGAGTCGGGCGCGCCGTCCAGATGTGCCTTCAAACTAGCGATTGGGCCGAGCCATCACACAAGGCTCACCGAGCACGCCTTCATCCGCCCCCCTGCTCCGATGTCCCATAACTAACAGTTTTCCGCCTAGATGACGTCAAACCGCGCCGGCTCTCGGCTTCAAAGTTCGTTCGCCTCGGCCACGACGCGCCTTCTCGGCGTGGGCACGAGATCATCTCTCGGGGCGACGAACCCGCATCACGCCAGATAAACCACCCATGCCAAGCGCGCCCTCGCGACGCCACCAAAGTGCCGGTATTCCTCTAGCAAATGCTCTCTAGCTGTGAACTTTAGGAGGTTGTCCATTTGGACCTGACCGTGAACGCTAATGCCCGCAAACAAACAGTGATCACGGGGGACCGAATGAACACTCACAAGAATGCACCTCTGACGCCCAAAGGTCGAGAGGCCACGGTGCGCAGTGTTGTTGAAGGAGGGCTAAGCAGGGCATCCACCGCCGAGCAATTCAACGTCACAGCGGCTAAAACGTTTCCACACAAAAGGTATGGGTTGCGGAATCGATCCTCACAGCCCGTTCATTACAAGCCAAACCCCAGCGGCCACGTATGCCACCTCAAGGCATTGCGCCGGCATCGCAATGCAAGCAGATCGCTGCCGAAGTCGGGATATCACCAACAATCGTCAGCCGCATCATGCACGGGCTTGGTCGGAACAGCTCGCCGCACTGGAGCCTGCCGAGCAATCCGCCGCTATGAACGCCAACACACGTGCGAGTTGATGGCCGGGAACAACCTCCTGAGGCTCCACATCTAGCTCGAAACGAGTGGAGACCGGAGTCATCTTTCTCTATCCTCTTGTGCCCTCCATCTCAGATAGGATGCCTCGATGTCGCAAAACCGACAAGAGCGTCGCGGCCGATCCCGAGGGACTTGGCAGATACGCGCGTATTATGCTCGTCAATGAAGTCCGCGCATCAGATTCCGCGGTGGGCATGCCGATTGGTGAGATGAGGACGAACCAGCGACAAAGCACTCGCAGAGTCAATCAGATCGGCCTGTAAGGGCAGGATCAAACGTTTGCCGGCCACTTGCGCGCGATGGATATCCACTGACCGTAAGAGGCTCGATTGATCTTTCCTTTTTTCGAATGGCGCCAGAGGCTTTGCGACCTGGGCTCTAAAACTGTTCTTGGCGGGGCGCGCTTACCCGTCGTCTTTGACGACTAGTCTGGTAGGCGAGTGTGACGCATGCGGTCGGCAGGCAATTTGCATTGCCTATCTCGACCGCTGAGGTGTCAAGCGATTGGCGAAAATCGAGGAGGATCTTTATGAGTACAATCGAGAAGCCAGCACTCGGCCGGCAGGATGAGGAGGGACGGTTTACAATCGTAAAGGCCGATCGCCTCACCCGCATCTGTGCGGCCCTACTGCAAGCTGCCGGAGCCTCGGAGGACCAGGCGCTAGCCGTCGCCACTGGCTGCGTCAACGCCAACCTGGCCGGTCACGATTCCCACGGCGTCATCGCCATTCCCGGCTATATCGAGGACATCAAAGCAGGACATATCGTGCCGGGCGCAGAGTGGACCATTGTGCAGGAGTCCCCGACAACGGCTGTCATCGATGGCCATTGGGGCTTTGGCTTCCATGTCAACGCCAAGGCGATGGCACTCATCATCGAAAAGGCAAAGACCGCGCATGTCGCGGCCTGCACGGTGTTCCGGCAGAGCCATGTCGGACGGCTCGCGCTCTATCCATTAATGGCGGCAGACGCGGGCATGATCGGGCTCGCGTGCGCTGATTCCGGCCGCTCACCGAAATATGTCGCCCCCTTCGGTGGACGCGAGGCGCGGCTCGGCACCAACCCGATCTCGATCGCGGTGCCTTCCGATCTAGACGCCCCGTTTTTGCTCGACATGGCGACTTCGGCGATCGCCTTCGGCAAAGTCCAGCTGGCGATCGCGCGCGGTGAGGAAATTCCCAAGGGCTGGATCATTGATGCCGAGGGACGGCCCACCACCGATCCCCGCGACTACAGCAAAGGCGGCGCGTTGCTGCCACTCGGAGGCAGCGAGGGCTACAAGGGCAGCGGCCTCGCGGCGATGGTAGAAGTGCTATCCGGGCTGCTGACCGGCCTTGGGTTCGGCGTCGAGTCAAGCAGCCGCCACAATAACGGTACCTTCATGGCCGTGTTCAACGTGGCAGCGTTCCGCCCGCTTAGTCAATTCAAGAAAGAGGTCTCTGACTTCGCGCATTACCTGAAATCGACGCCGCCATCGGAAGGTTCATCCGGCGTGTACTACCCTGGTGAGATCGGACATTTGCGCGAGCAGGAGCGCGCCGCAAATGGCATCGAGATCGAGGACACGACCTGGGAGACACTTCGCGCGCTTGCACGTAATTGCGGCCTTGCTGGCGAACTCAATCTCACTTGAGCAGGAGAGCGGCAAGATACGCCAATTGGCGATCGTCGACCTTCGACGGTACTGCAGGAACCAGCCGAGCTCATGGCGGCATCAGAATCGCGCGACTACTCGATTTGGCGGGTCACAACCAGTGAGATCGCCCCCATCCTCGAGCCGCCAAGTTTCAGATGACTAGTTACGTGAATCTAAAGTTCGCCACATAAAGTCTGCTGGGCTTTGTGGCAAGACGTGTTTGACAGAAGCCGACAGTCTGCGGTCCGTTTGAAGGGTCGCGGGTATTTATTATGCAAGTTGATGAATGCACTGATGTTACCTTCGAGCCGCCGGACGAAGGTGTAAATACCTCGCTGGATCTGCTTTCCGGTGAGTTCAGCGAACCAGCGGTCGACCTGATTGATCCATGACGCGCAAATCGGCGTGAAGTGGACATGCGCGGGACGTTCCGGTGTCCCGGGCAGCCTTGGCAAGACTAGCTGCTCGCGATCGAGGGTTCGGCTTTCGTTTTTCTCATTGATGCTGAGAACAAGGGCTCGGTTCGGCGGGGACGTGTAAAGGCCGACGATATCGCGCACCTTGTCGGCGAACAGCGGATCGTTCGACAGAATGTTTGGCTAGGGTGCTGCTGCAAGCCGAAGGTCGTTCTCATCCGGCGGAGGAGAGAAAACCTAGTTTTCGCGGCCGTTGAGCGGATCAACCAATGCGTCTCACTATCGGCCGGCGTCGTACGCAATGTCCGCTCGATCATGCAGCGACCTAGTCGCCCTTGATGGTCCGAGGGCGGCCAGGGTGGGCCCCGTCAAACAGACTATCACAGTGATTCTTCAAGAATCGGCAGCGCCATTTACCAACGGCATGTTCGTAGATGCCGAGCACAGCGGCCACGGGCCTACTTGGTAATATCCGCGCATCGCAGGATCGCGCGACATCGCTCAGATAATCACTGGGCAATGATGACGACGAACTTGTCTTTCCAAGTAGGCGAGCTCCTCCGCACTCAGCGCCAACGGCGCGCTCCCTATTCGCTTATAATGCGATGAACTTGCGTTCCAGATAACTAATCGTGTTCCCAGTCTCGATTGACGCTGCTGGCTAGCACTTGCTGAGATAGCCAAACATCCCGGCGCAGTTCACGAAGTTCCTATCCTGCAAAGCACGAGCGTGCCGATCGCGTACGAAAGGCGACTTCCGGAACCGTGAGATCGTTGTTGGATAAGTTTCTTCGATCTTCAGCTGAGAGAAACACCCGGAACAGCGCGCCGTACATGATCCCACTTGCGTCGAGCTCGCTGCTATCCTCCGAGAGATTACCCTGCAGCGAGAAGCCTTCGAGCGGACGCACACGCTCGGGTACATTGGCATCGAGGTTGGTGGCGTTAGCACCGAGAATTCCAGCGATTTGCGCCGCAGTCAACTATCAACGCTAGTGGTTGATCTAGATCACCCACACATGGCAGCATGGCTCATCGCCGTCAGGCGGCTCACACTTCAGCTGCGAGGACTTCGGCATGCAACATCCACCACTGTTTGCTCTCGCTAGTGGCTTTATTCCACGCGCTCACACGTCCGCTGTAGAAAAGCTCGGTGTTCAGTTGCGCTCCAAGAGCGACCTCTCCCTCCTAATGGAAACGCTTGATGCGCTCGCTGGCGCGATCGCCGAGCGCGCCCAGTTCAAACGTCTCTGGGCTTCGTATCTGTCAATTGCCAGCCATCTCAGTTACTGCGGTGCCAGCGACGCTTTATGGGCCCAAGTCGTCGACGAGCTCGAGCGGGCTGCGGACACGACCGAACCGGTCGTCGATCGCCAAAGCGGTTTCGGTAATTTCAGCAACGAGCGCCTCTTGACGCGCAAGCTCCGTCGGTGTGGCACTGCCGGATTCGCACTGCGGTACAGCTGTCTTCCGAACATGGGCTCCTTTGTTGAGGGGCAACGTGCCCTGACCGATATCGATGAATTCTCCGGCCGCCTGCGAGCAGTGAGGGATACAGTCGCTGACAACTCAGCCCTTGTCGCTCGATTCGAGGCGATGATTGCCAGCCATCGGCTAGACGAGCCGATCTTACCCACTCAGGCCTACGCCGCCGCGGAAGTTGACGAGGTCCAGCTTCATTCGCGAAAGAGCGACGCGGACGAGATCTCCACGTCCGTAAGTGCCCGCTCAAAGACGGCTGCCGTCGTGATCGCTCCAATGAAAGGCTATCGAGCACCAGACTCTGCATATTGTGATGCCAGCATCTCTAGCAATCCAGGCCAATCGCTCCATGCGAGCTGCAATAGCGGCAATGTTGCACCTCTGCGGCATTATCATCGTCAAGGAGAGCATTGCCGACATCGAGCAACACATCGCGACGCTCGAAGGGCTCCTCGAATTGTCGCGGCACTACAAATCCGCCCGCGCGGAAGTGCAATACGTTCTCTTGAAATAGGTTCTAATCTAGACAACAACATACTTTGTATCCAAGCACTCCGGCTAGCTTCACGCCACTGCAGAAACAATAAGTATATTTGGCATCGAAAGAGAACGCTCTGGATTGATGCAACGGCCTTATTCAAACCGTCGAGCACCGTAACGGCGAGTGTCCCTGCCAAAGCACATCGGTACAGGTGAGCATAGATGTCGGCGGCAGAATTTGCATATCTCAACGGCCAAATTATTCCATGGAATGAGGCCAAGGTGCACGTATTCGCGCCCGTGGTAAAATATGGTATTGGTGTCTTTGAGGGAATACGCGGCTATTGGAATGAAGAGGCACAGCAGTTATACCTCTTTCGTGTCGCAGAGCACCTTGACCGATATGCCTTCTCCCAAAAGGCGATGCGCTTCGATCGGGGGCCATCCCAACAGGAGTTGGCCGAAGCGCTCGTTGACGTGTGTCGCGCAAATGCATTTCGTACGAACGTACATATCCGAATGATGGCTTTCATTGACGGGTCTGGCGACCTGGAGGCAACTGGCCCCATAGGTACCGCGATCACGGCGCTGCCACGGGAGACTGCTAGAAAATCCATCGAAGGCACTTCAGCTCAGATCAGTTCCTGGATGCGCATGCCGGACAACGTTATGCCTGCACGCATCAAATGCAATGCAAATTACCATAACGCCCGATTAGCTGTCGTGCAGGCCCAACGCGACGATTACGACGTCCCTTTTCTCCTTAATTCAAGGGGAAAGCTTGCCGAGGCAGCGTGGATGTGCGTGTTCATCGTTCGCGATGGTCGACTGATCACGCCGAGCGGGACCAACGACATATTAGAATCGATTACGCGCCAGACCGTTATCGAGTTAGCACGTGAATATCTTGGACTAGAGACTGTCGAACGCGATGTCGATCGAACAGAGCTTATCCTCGCCGAAGAGGTATTCTATTGCGGCACCGGCGCAGAAATTGCGCCGGTGACATCTGTGGATCGTGTAGTAGTTGGGAGCGGTCATCCTGGAGCCATTACACGACAACTGATGGAGATATACGGGGCAGTCGTCACTGGTAAGAATCGCGCTCATAAATCGTGGCGGACTCCTGTTTTTTGACAAAATTAGAGTTCAGGCGGGCACTTGTTGACTGTACAGTAGCCTGCGATCAGACTTGATGCGCTCGTCGCGACGAGTGCTGTTCCGACTCTCCCGGACACCTGAACAGCGGCCCCAGACCAAAAGGAAAGTCCGCCGTGAAGAACGCGGACGAGCGCGCGATTTGAGCAATCTTTTGAGCCGGTGACCTGCCACTGCGTTTTCATCCGGCAGCGGTTAGAGTCTCGGAGTTTGTTGCAGCGAGACCGAAGTTTGGACCACCCAGAACTAGAGTTTTGCGCCTCTGTCACGTTGG
>NZ_JBHMET010000247.1:0-86225 GCF_042430365.1 Bradyrhizobium erythrophlei | reverse complement strand
GTTGGCAATCCAATCCTAACCTCTCTTGACCACCCGCCACCCCATAGGATCTGAGGCGCTGGCGGAGCGAGCCTCGAAGGATGCACGGCCACCAGCGGGGCCGTCGCCCCTTCGAGGCTCGCTCCGCTCGCACCTCAGGGGTGACGGATTTAGCATAGTAGCGGGCGCTACCGCAGCGCTCTCGCGGTCTCCACCAGCCGGATGCTGTTCGTGGCGGTGGCGAGCAGCGTGCCGTCTTCGGCGGTTAGTTTCCCCGCGACGAAGGCGATCGTCTTGCCGAGCTGGGTGACGGTCGCTTCGCCGACGATCGGCCCGGGCTTTGCCGGCGCCAGGAAATTCACCGTCATGGTGATGGTCGTGGTGTAGAGCCGGCCCTCGGTCATGACGAACACCGCCGGCCCCATCGTGTCGTCGAGCATCGCCGACAGGATGCCACCCTGGACGAAGCCGGCCGGATTGCAAAAGTCCTGCTTGCCGTCGAAGCCGATCCGGATCCAGCCGTCCTTCGGGCGTGCATCGAGCGGGTGCCAGCCGAGCAGCCTTGAACAGGGCGGTGCGGGAATGCGGTCGAGCGCGGTTGCGATCATGGCGGACCTCCGTTTAAGGAGGTCGTAGCCGAACCCTGCTGCCAGCATGGTGTCAGCAGGCCGCGACAGCGCTAGAGATCGAGCCCGTGCACGATCACCTTGCGCATGACGTTGGGGAAGGCCTCGTCGGCGAGCGTTGCGACCGGCACCCAGCGCATGCCCGTAGGCGCCCGCGTGCGTGCCGGGACAGTCGCGGTATAAACAGCGAGCTCCAGCGGGAAATGCGTGAAGACGTGGGTGACGACGCCGGCCTTGCGGTGCCAGCGCGTGACGCCCTTGAGCTTAGGCGCCTGCGCCAGCGCTTGCCTGTCCTCCTGACCCGCGAGCCAGTCCGAGCCCGGCACCTCGGTCATGCCGCCGAGCAGGCCCTTCTCGGGCCGCGACCGCACCAGGAGCTCGTCGCCGCGCGTGACGATGAAGGCCGCGCCGCGGCGCAGGGTGCCGCTCTTCTTCGGCGCCTTACGCGGGAACGTCTCCTGATCACCACGGGTGCGCGCGGCACAATCGTCGTTGAGCGGACACAGCGCGCAAGCCGGCTTCTTCGGCGTGCAGATCGTGGCGCCGAGGTCCATCAGCGCCTGCGCACTATCGCCGGCGCGAGACGGCCCGAGCAACGTCGCGGCAAGTTGCTGGATCAGCGGCTTCGCCTGCGGCAGCGGCTCCTCCAAGGCGTAGAGCCTGGAGACCACGCGCTCGATATTGCCGTCGACCGGCATCGTCCGCCGGTCGAACGCGATCGCCGCGATGGCCGCCGCGGTGTAGGGCCCGATGCCCGGCAGCGCACGCAGACCCTCTTCGGTGTCCGGAAATATGCCGCCATGGTCGCGCTCAACCGCGACCGCGCAGGCATGCAGGTTGCGCGCCCGCGAGTAATAACCGAGCCCCGCCCACATCCGCAGCACGTCATCGAGCGACGCGCGGCCAAGCGCCGTCACGTCGGGCCAGCGCGCGACGAACTTCTCGAAGTACGGACCGACCGCCTTCACCGTGGTCTGCTGCAGCATGATCTCCGACAGCCACACCCGGTAGGGATCGGCGCGTTCCCCCGCCGCCGCCCGCCACGGCAGCCGCCGGCGATGGCGGTCATACCAGGCGAGCAGCAGGGCTGGTCGATCGGCGGGAACCTCCTGGCGTTTCGCCTTGATGGCTGCAGACAGCTTCATGAGCCGAGCCTAGTCGATCGCAGCGCAAATCTCTCCACGTCATGCCCGGGCTTGTCCCGGGCATCCACGCCTTTCTTTTTTGGGTAGACCAAGACGTGGATGGCCGAGTCATAGGCGAGCGGAAGCGACGCCGTCCTTCAGACGGCTGCGCCCGGCCATGACGATGGATACAGTTTCCGATCCATATTCTCGCAATGCTATAAGCCCGACATGTCAAAACCCGGCCCGATCAGTGCAAAACCGCTTTCCATCCTGCTCAGCGACGTCTTCACCGACGCCTATGCAAAACAGGGCTTTGCCGCGCGCGAGCTGGTGACGCGCTGGGGCGAGATCGCCGGCGAGCGCATCGCCGCCTATTGCGAGCCGTTGAAAATGCAGTGGCCGCGGCCGGTGGAGGGCCAGCCGCAGGAACCCGCGACCCTGGTCCTGCGGGTCGAGGGGCCGATGGCGCTCGAGATCCAGCACTCCTCGGACGTCATCCTGGAGCGGGTGAACCGCTTCTTCGGCTGGCATGCGGTCGGCCGGCTGACGATCCGGCAGGCGCCGCTGTCGCGCCGCAATCGCCCGACCCGGCCGCGGACGCCGGATGCCATGGCGGTGGCCAGGGAGGCCGAAGGCCTCAGCGCCGTGGAGGACGAGGATCTTCGCGCGGCGCTGGCCCGGCTGGGAGCCTCGATCAAGCGAAATTGACGCTTTTCCACGCGGTTGCCGCTCTGGCCCGCCATTGCCACATTGGTGGTTTCAAGCTAGCGAAGGCTTCCTTTTCGGGCCCCTCTATTTCCGGCGTGAACGCGCCAATCCGGGAGCAGACCTTGATCATCACGCGCCGCGCTTTCACCACCGCTCTCTCGCTGACCGGGCTTGCCGCCCTCGCCGGCCTGTCGCCGCTCGGCCTGATTACCGACGCGTTCGCCCAGAGCGCCGCTGATGTCGCAAAACCGCAATCTTTGCCCGACATGGCGCTCGGCCCGCAGAACGCCACGGTGACCATCACCGAATACGCCTCGATGACCTGCCCGCATTGCGCCAATTTCAACGAGACGGTGTTCCCGAAGATCAAGTCGACCTACATCGACTCGGGCAAGATCCGCTACGTGTTCCGCGAATTCCCGCTCGACATCAAGGCCGCCGCCGGCTCGATGCTGGCGCGCTGCATCGCCAAGGACGACGCGCCGAAATTCTTCGCGGTGATCGATCTCTTGTTCCGCCAGCAGAACGACTGGGTGGTGAAGAACACCACCGAGACGCTGACGCGGATCGGCAGGCAGGCAGGCTTGAGCCAGCAGCAGGTCGACGACTGCTTGAAGGACCAGAAGCTGCTCGACAAGATCGCCGCCGACCAGAAATACGCCAACGAGGTTTTGAAGGTGAATTCGACGCCGACCTTCTTCATCAACGGCGAAATGCTGAAGGGCGAGACCTCGTTCGAGGAATTCAGCAAGCGCATCGATTCGCTGCTGAAGGCCTGATCGACTACGCACAAGATTGACCTCGCGCCGGCGCTCACAAACCGCCGGCGCGATGATTGTGGATGACGCAAACGTCGCGACGCGCGGCGCGCGCGTCATTTCGTTGTTGAAAACTTGATTCGCGAGAACCGGATTCTTACGGCCCACAAAGGCCGTAAAACCTTGCAAATCCCTTGGGAAAAGCCGCATCAAGCGGTTGCCCTCAAGCCCCGGCCTCGCCATTGTCCGCCTTCATGAGAGCTGCACGCAGCGACTCACCCAGACACCGACATTGCCTTCTATGGCATTGTCACGGCAGGGAGATTCGCGCCCGGCCAAGCGAGATTTGTGTACATGAAGCTCACGCGCCTCCGCCTCCACGGTTTCAAGTCGTTCGTTGAACCCACCGACTTCATGATCGAACCGGGCCTGACCGGTGTCGTCGGACCGAACGGCTGTGGCAAATCCAATCTCGTCGAGGCGCTGCGCTGGGCGATGGGCGAGACCTCGCACAAATCGCTGCGCGCCGCCGACATGGACGCGGTGATCTTCGCCGGTTCCGGCAATCGTCCGGCGCGCAACCACGCCGAAGTGGTGATGACGATCGACAATTCCGATCGCTCGGCGCCGGCCGCGGTCAATGACAGCCAGATCCTGGAAATCTCCCGCCGCATCGAGCGCGAGGCCGGCTCGGTCTATCGCATCAACGGCCGCGACGTGCGCGCGCGCGACGTGCAGATCCTGTTCGCCGACGCCGCTACCGGCGCGCGCTCGCCGGCGCTGGTCCACCAGGGCAAGATCGGTGAGATCATCCAGGCCAAGCCCGAGCAGCGCCGCCGCGTGCTGGAAGACGCCGCCGGCGTCGCCGGCCTGCACGCGCGCCGTCATGAAGCGGAGCTGCGGCTCAAGGCTGCCGAAACCAACCTCACCCGCGTCGAGGACGTGATCGGCCAGCTCACCGGCCAGATGGACGGCTTGAAGAAGCAGGCGCGCCAGGCGATCCGCTACCGCGAGGTCGCGGCCAAGGTGCGCAAGTCCGAGGCCATGCTGTTCCACCTGCGCTGGATCGAGGCGCATGCCGACGTCAACGACGCTGCGCACACCCACGATCTCGCCGTGCGCGAGATGGCCGAGCGCACCCGCGAGCAGGCCGAAGCCGCCCGCATCCAGGCGATACGTGCCTCCGAACTGCCGGCACTGCGCGACGCCGAGGCGCGCGCCGCCGCCGGCCTGCAGCGCCTGACCAATGCGCGCGAATTGCTCGACCGCGAGGAGCAGCGCGCCAAGGAGCGTGTCGGCGAGCTCGATCGGCGTCTCACGCAATTTGCCGCCGACATCGCGCGCGAGCAGCAGCAGACCTCGGATGCCGACATCGCGCTGCAGCGGCTCGACACCGAAGACGCCGAGCTGAAGGAAGAGATCAAGTCGCGGGTCGAGAAGCGCTCCGGCGTCGACGAGCGCGTCGCCGAAGCCGAAGCGATGCTGGCCGCGACCGAGCGCCAGTTCACCGAACTGACCACTGAGCTCGCCGACCTCACCGCGAAGCGCAACCAGCTCGAGGCCGGCGTACGCACCCATCGCGACCGCCTGGCGCGACTCGATCAGGAGATCGCCAACGTCCAGGCCGAGGAGCAAAAGCTCGCGCAGGAGACCGGCAGTCTCGGCGACATCGACGCGCTCGCTGCCGCCATGGAGATGGCGCAGCAGACGCTCGCCGAATCCGAAGCCGCCGTGCAGGCGAACGAAGCCCATCACGTCGCCGCGCGGCAGACGCTTGAGTCGTCCCGCTCGCCGCTTGCGGAGGCCGAGAAGCGCGTCCAGCGGCTCGAGACCGAAGCCCGCACCATCTCCAAGCTGGTCACCAGCGAGACCAAGAATCTGTGGCCGCCGATCATCGACGGCATCACGGTGGCCAAGGGCTACGAGAAGGCGATCGGCGCCGTGCTCGGCGACGATCTCGATGCGCCGGTCGATCCCTCGGCGCCGATGCGCTGGACCAATGCCGGCGCAACCTTTGAGGACCCCTCGCTGCCCGATGGCGTCGAGCGTCTCTCCGATCATGTGCAGGCCCCGCCGGAGCTGGCGCGGCGCCTGGCGCAGATCGGCGTCGTCGCCAAGGAACGCGGCGCGGCGCTGGTGTCGCAGCTCAGGACCGGCCAGCGGCTGGTGTCGCTCGAGGGCGACGTCTGGCGCTGGGACGGCTTCGTTGCCGACGCGCATGCCCCGACCGGGGCGGCACGCCGCCTTGCCGAGCGCGCCCGCCTGGTCGATATCGAACAGGAGCTGGAGCAGGCCCGCACCGACGCCGCCGCCAAGCGTCAGGCGCTGGAGACCGCCGAAGCCGAGCTGCGAACCGCCTCGGCTGCGGAAGCCGCTTCCCGCGAAGCTGTCCGCGCGGCGCGCCGCGAGGCCGATGCCGCGCGCGAGCGTCACGCCGCGACCGAGCGCGAGATCAGCCGCCACGCGGCGCGCAAATCGGCGTTGACCGAGGCGCACACCCGTGTTGCTGCCGACCGCGCCGAAGCTGAAGCGGCGCATGAAAGCGCCGTCGGCGCGCTGACCGAGCTGCCGCCGAGCGGAGAGACCGAGACCCAGCTCGCTGCGGTCCGCGCCGAAATCGACAATCAGCGCCGTGCTGCCGCGCAGGTGCGGGCCGAGGCCCAGGCGCTCGCCCGTGAGGCCGAGCTCGCCGACCGCCGCGTGCAGGCGATCCTCGCCGAGCGCAACGACTGGCAGAACCGCAAGATCAGCGCCGCCTCCCAGGTCGAGACCATCGAGGCGCGCATCGCCGAGGTGTCGATCGAGCGCGAAGAGCTCGCCAATGCACCCGAGGTGTTCGCCGAGAAGCGCAGCGCGCTGATCACGGAGATCGAGCACGCCGAGAGCGATCGCCGGATTGCCGCCGACGCGCTCGCCACCGCGGAAGCCGCGATGGCGGAAACCGATCGCCTCGCCAAGGCCTCGCTTGAGGCGCTGTCAAGCGCCCGCGAAGGCACCGCGCGCGCCGAGGAGCGCATGGAAGGTACCCGCCGTCGCCTCGCCGATATCGAGCGCGAGATCCACGATATGCTCGAGGTCGAGCCGCAGGCGGTCGCAGGCCTCGCCGAGATCGAGCCGGGCGCGGAGCTGCCGCCGGTCGGCCAGATCGAGGAGGAGCTGGAAAAGCTGCGCCGCGACCGCGAGCGGCTGGGCGCGGTCAACCTGCGCGCCGAGGAAGAGCTGAAGGAGGTCGAGACCCAGCACACCGCGCTGACCACCGAGCGCGACGACCTTGTCGAAGCCATCAAGCGGCTGCGCCAGGGCATCCAGAGCCTCAACCGCGAGGCGCGCGAGCGTCTGTTGACCTCGTTCGAGACCGTCAACAACCACTTCAAGCGCCTGTTCGTCGAGCTGTTCGGCGGCGGCGAAGCCGCGCTGCATCTGATCGAGAGCGATGATCCGCTCGAAGCGGGCCTCGAGATCATCGCAAAGCCGCCGGGCAAGAAGCCGCAGACGCTGTCGCTGCTCTCGGGCGGCGAGCAGGCGCTGACCGCGCTGGCACTGATCTTCGCGGTGTTCCTGACCAACCCGTCGCCGATCTGCGTGCTGGACGAAGTCGACGCGCCGCTCGACGACCACAACGTCGAACGCTTCTGCAACCTGCTGCACGAGATGACCGGCTCGACCGAGACGCGCTTCATCATCATCACGCACAATCCGATCACGATGGCGCGGATGAACCGCCTGTTCGGCGTCACCATGGCCGAGCGTGGCGTGTCGCAACTGGTCTCGGTCGACCTGCAGGGCGCGGTGGATATCCTCGACCAGAACGTGGCGTAGGCTGACGCCCACGCCCGGCGCCGTCATTGCGAGGAGCTCGCGACAAAATTGCAAAGCAATTTTGCGCTGAAGCGACGAAGCAATCCATGCCTCGGCAAACGGCGCGATGGATTGCTTCGCTCCGCTCGCAATGACGTGAAGCTAGCGCCATGACGACGTCACCTGATCTGCCTGCGGAGCTGAAAGCGGCGCTCAACGTCAGGCTTGAAGGCCAGTCGCGCAGCGACGCGGCGGGCCGTGCCGCCGTGATCTCGCAGACCTATCGCGAGGGTGGCGGCTCCGGCACGATCAAATCCGAGACCGATGCGCTGGCCTACGCGCTGGCGCGGATGCCGGCGACCTATGCGGCCGTGGTCGCGAGCCTGAACGCGCTCGCCGGGATCAGACCAGATTTCGCACCGGCCAGCCTGCTCGACGTCGGCGCCGGCCCGGGCACCGCGACCTGGGCGGCTTCAGAAGCGTTTTTATCGCTGCAGCAATTCACCCTGCTCGACGCCAACGGCGCGTTGCGAACGCTGGCGAAGGAGCTGTTTCACGATAGCTCGCGTCTACGACAAGTCGCGTACGAACTCGGGCAAGCCCGTACGTTGCTTACCCAAGCCGATGCCGCCGATCTCGTCGTTGCCAGCTACATGATCGGCGAGATCGGCGATGCCGAGCGGACGGCGCTTGCCGATGCATTGTGGGCGAAGACCATGGACACCCTGCTCGTCGTCGAACCCGGTACGCCCGCGGGCTACGCGCGGATCATCTCACTCCGCGCACGCTTGATCGCGGCCGGCGCCCATGTCGCCGCGCCCTGCCCGCATGACGGCACTTGCCCGCTGATTGCGCCGGACTGGTGCCATTTCAGCCAGCGCCTGCAGCGCTCGCGCGCCCACAAGCAGGTCAAGGGCGCCGAGCTACCGTTCGAGGACGAACGATTTGCCTATGTCGCGCTGACCCGGACGCCGCTCATCGCACGGCCCTCGCGCGTTCTGGCGCAGCCCGAGGTCGGCAAGGTCGAGACATCGGCCAAGCTCTGCACACCCGACGGTGTCGTGGTCGCAAAGGTGCCTCGCCGCGCCAAGGCCGACTATGCCCGTGCCCGGCGATGGCGATGGGGCGATGCGGTGGACGACAGCCTCCGTCGTCCCGGCGAAGGCCGGGACCCATAACCACCAAAGCCTATTGTTAACGAAGACGTTGGCCGCAGTGCCTAAAGAGAGACCGCGGCGTATGGGTCCCGGCCTTCGCCGGGACGACTCTGTTGAACTAATTCGACACCATGACCGACCAAGCCAGTGCCCACCTCTTCCCGGCGGGCTGCCGTGCGCCCGGTTTTGGGCTACGGTGCCGCCGTTTCGTCCCATCAGGAGCTGCCCTGTCATGTCGACCAGCTGGATCGTTATCGGCGTCATCGTCATTCTCGTGCTGTTTGCGTTTGGCGCCTACAACCGCCTCGTCGCGCTCAGCCAGCGCGTCGGCCAGGCCTTCGCCGACATCGACGTCCAGCTCAAGCAGCGGCACGACCTGATCCCGAACCTAGTCGAGACCGTGAAGGGCTACGCCGCGCACGAGCGCGGCACGCTCGACGACGTGATCAAGGCGCGCAATTCGGCGATGTCGGCGCAGGGGCCGGCGCAGGTGTCGGCGGCCGAGAACCAGCTGTCCGGCGCACTCGGCCGGCTGATCGCGCTGTCGGAGGCCTATCCGGACCTCAAGGCCAACGCCAACTTCCAGCAGCTTGCCGGCGAGCTCTCCGATCTCGAGAACAAGATCGCCGCCAGCCGCCGCTTCTTCAACAACGCGGTCCAGGAATACAACACCGGCATCCAGCAGATGCCGGCCGCCCTGTTCGCCGGCGTCTTCGGCTTCACCCGCAAGGACTTCTTCGACCTCGGCGCCAGCCGCACCGAAGTCGAGGTGGCACCGAGCGTGAAGTTCTGAGGCCCGACCTCCTCCGGCGAGAAGCAGCCCGCTCATGGCCGCCTACGGTCTCTACACGCATATCGCATCGAACAAGTTTCGTTCGATGCTGCTGCTCGGCGGCCTTTTTCTGCTGATCTACGTGCTGGTCTATGCCGGCGCGCTGGTCGCCGAGGTGATGATCAACAGCAACCGCTCGGTCGACTATTACCTGACCCACGCTTCGCGCGACCTGGTCTCGGCCTTCCCCTACGCGACGATCGCCGCGGCCGCCTGGATCGTGATCGCCTATTTCTTCCACCAGAACATGATCGACGCCATCACCGGCGGCGAGAGCGTGACGCGGCAGCAGCAGCCGCGGCTCTACAATCTCCTGGAAAACCTCTGCATCTCGCGCGGCATCCCGATGCCGAAGCTGAAGGTGATGGACAGCCCGGCGCTGAACGCCTTCGCGAGCGGGTTGAACCGGCGGCAATACGCCATCACCGTCACCACCGGCCTGTTGAACGCGCTGAACGACCAGGAGATCGAGGCCGTGCTCGGCCACGAGCTCACCCACATCAAGAACGGCGACGTGCAGTTGATGGTGGTCGCCGTGATCATCGCCGGCGCGGTCGGCTTCTTCGGCGAACTGTTCTTCCGCGCCTTCACCAATCTGTCGTGGAACTCGACCGGCAGCGGCTGGTCGTCCCCGTCGTCATCCTCATCCTCGTCGTCGTCCTCCTCGTCGGATCGCGACAGCAAGGGCTCCGGCGGTGGCGCGATCATCGTCATCATCATCGCGGTGGCGCTGATCATGCTGGCCTGGCTGTTGTCGCAGGTGGTCAAGCTCGCGCTGTCGCGCTCGCGCGAATTCCTGGCCGAGGCCGGCTCGGTCGAGCTGACCAAGAATCCGGACGCGATGATCTCGGCGCTGCGCAAGATCGAGAACCGCGGCGAGCTGGAAGGCGCGACCTCGGCGGTGATGGAGCTCTGCGTCGACAATCCGCGCGAAGGCTTTGCCGACCTGTTTGCGACCCACCCCTCGGTGCAGTCCCGGGTCGATGCGCTGGTGAAATATGCCGGCGGCCGCGATCCCGGGCCGCTCGCTCTGCCCGAGGACGGCTCCGGGGAGAGCGACGCGCAGGCGGAACCGACTGACGGCACCGTTCAGCCGCCGCCGCTGCCCAATGGGCCGTCGAGGGGTCCTTGGGGTAACGCCACCGCGCCTGCCGGCTCCCCGCCGTCTGCGCCGGGGCACGCCCAAGGCCCGTTCCAGGGCCCCCTTCAGGGGCCTTGGGGCCGACACGTCTAACTGCGCCGTACCCCACTCTGTCCATTAAGGAAATCCCCACCAAACCCGCGGTGGGCGGCTTAAAGAATTGAATTCCCCCTTGTTTCTGCCATGTTCGCGCCCAAAGCAGGTACGGGGACTTGCCGATCGCCCTCGCGATCGGGGGCGCGTTGAGGGATTTCCATGGCAAAGCCAGTCGTGATTGTGGTGGGCGCTGATAAGGGCGGGGTCGGCAAGACCACCGTGTCGCGGACCCTCCTGGACTATTTCAGTGCCAACAATGTGCAGACCCGGGCCTTCGACACCGAGTCGCCGCGCGGCACGCTGAAGCGCTTCCACCCCGACATCACCGAGATCGTCGACATGACGACGACCGCGGACCAGATGAAGATCTTCGATACGCTGAGCTCCGGTCCATCGGTCACCGTGATCGACGTCCGCGCCGGCCTGCTGTCGCCTGCGCTGGCCTCGCTGCGCGACATCGGCTTCCTCGATGCCGCGCGCTCCGGCCAGATCACCTTTGCCGTGTTCCATATCCTGGGCCCGTCGATCGCCTCGCTGGACGAGATCGCCGAGACCGCCAACTTCATGGGCGGCGCGAAATACTTCCTGGTGAAGAACTTCATCAACGACACCCAGTTCTTCCAGTGGGACCAGGCGACCTACAACTCCTACTTCCACCGCATCAAGGACGCCACCGACCTCACGATCCCCAAGCTCAACGAAATGGCCTATGAGCAGGTCGAGGTCTCCTCGGTGCCGTTCCTCAAATTCGTCGCCAACAAGGGCAAGGAGGACGAGGCCGCGAACTACTCCTTCGTGCTGCGCGGCTATGTCCGGCACTGGCTGGCCAACGTCTGGAGCGAGTTCGACCGGATCAAGCTGACCGACCTGGTCGGCGCCAAGTCGACCACCCGCGGCGGTGAAAAATAGTCGCGCGCCGGCCCGCGAGAGGGCTGGATTAGGCGAAAATTTGGCCTGATATAGCGGGCGATGTCATCGACGCCCGTCTACATCATCTGCTCCCCCCGCCCGCAGGTCGGCAAGACGCTGCTCGCGCGGCTTTTGAGCGAATTTTTGCTGCTCAAGAACGGCGACGTGGTCGCCTTCGACATCAACCTGAGGGAGCCGTCGCTGCTCGACTATCTGCCGCGGATCACCGAGACCGCCGACGTGATCGACACCTACGGCAAGATGCAGCTGATGGACCGCGTCATCGTCAATGACGGCATCGCCAAGGTGATCGACCTCGGTTACCACGCCTTCGACGAATTCTTCAAAATGTGCGACGAGATCGGGCTGATGAAGGAGGCGCTGCGCCGCCGCGTCGCGCCGGTCATCCTGTTCGTCGCCGACACCGACCGCGTCTCGCTGCGCGGCTACGAGACGCTGCACGGCATGATCCCGCCGAACGCGCTCGTCGTCGTCGACAACGAGTTCGTGGTGCGCGGCGAGCTGCCGCCGGCGATGGCGCGCGGCCGCGTCATCCGCTTCCGCGCGCTGCCGGTTTTCCTGAAGACCTATATCGACCGGCTGACCTTCTCCTTCACCGGCTATCTGCGCCAGGAAAAGGATTCATCGACCGAGCTGCACCAGTGGATCCGGCGGAACTACACCACGCTCCGCGATCTCGAACTGAGCATGCTGCTGCAGAGGTCGTAGCCGTCGTCCCGGCTTTCGCCGGGATGACTCGTGGAGAGATCAATGCCCCTCGAACGCCATCAGCGTCCGCACCGGCACCTCCATCGCGCGCAGCTTGGCGGCGCCGCCGAGGTCCGGCAGGTCGATGATGAAGCAGGCGGCGACCACGTTGGCGCCAATCTGGCGCAAGAGCTTCACCGCGCCTTCCGCGGTGCCGCCCGTCGCGATCAGGTCGTCGACCAGGATCACGCGCTCGCCGGGCTGGATGGCGTCGGCGTGCATCTCCATCTCGTCGATGCCGTATTCCAGCGAATAGGCGATCCGCACCGTGGTGTGCGGCAGCTTGCCCTTCTTGCGGATCGGCACGAAGCCGGCGGAGAGCTGATGCGCCACCGCGCCGCCGAGGATGAAGCCGCGCGCCTCGATGCCCGCCACCTTGTCGACCTTCGACCCCGCCCAGGGATGCACGAGTTGGTCGACCGCCCGGCGGAACGCGCGGGCATCCGCGAGCAGCGTGGTGATGTCGCGGAACAGGATGCCCTTCTTCGGGTAGTCCGGGATGGTACGAACGGTTGCCTTGATGTCCTGGTCAAAGGTCATTGTGTCTCAATCCTACTCTATCGCTCCGTCATTGCGAGGAGCGAAGCGACGAAGCAATCCACTCTTGTTCCGGTGCGGCGAAATGGATTGCTTCGCTTCGCTCGCAATGACGGTTGCTATCAGTTCGCATTCAACCGGAATGCATTCTCCACAATACGCAAGCCCACCTCGCCGCCGAGCGACATCAGCGATTCCGGGTGGAACTGCACGCCGGCGACCGGCAGCGTCTTGTGTTCGATCGCCATCGCGACCCCGTCCTCGGTGGTCGCAGTCACCGTCAGCACGTCGGGCACACTGTCGCGCTCGACATAGAGCGAGTGGTAGCGGCCGATCACGATCTCATTCGGCAGGTTCTGCATCAAGCGCCCGCCGCTGACCTGGACGCGCGAGGGACGGCCATGCGCGGGCTGACCGAGTTGCCCGAGATGGCCGCCGAAATACTCGCCGATTGCCTGCACCCCTAAGCAGACGCCGAAGATCGGCAGCTTGTTCTCCAGCGCGGTGCCGATGGTCTTCGAGATACCGAAATCCTCAGGGCGACCGGGGCCGGGCGACAGCACCAGGAGGTCCCAGCCCTTCCGCTTCAGCATGTCCTGGGCGTGGATGTGCCTGACCACGGTGACGTTGGCGCCGACCTGGCGGAAGTAATCCGCCAGCATGTGCACAAAACTGTCGTCGTGATCGATCAGGAGCACGTTCTTGCCGGAGCCGGTGGCATCGGGTGCGAAGTCCGACAGCGGCTTCGGCGGATCGCCGCGCAGCGCTTGGAACAGCGCCGCCGCCTTGACCTGGCATTCGCGGTCCTCAGCCGCCGGATCAGAGTCGAACAGGCACGTCGCACCGACACGCACCTCGGCCAGGCCGTCCTTCATGCGGATGGTGCGGATGGTGAGGCCGGTGTTGATGCTGCCGTCGAAATTCACCGCGCCGATCGCCCCGGCGTACCAGCGCCGCGACGAGCGCTCGTGATCCTCGACGAACTGCATCGCCCACAATTTCGGCGCGCCGGTCACCGTCACCGCCCAGGCATGGGTCAGGAAGGCGTCGAGCGAATCGAAGCCCGGCCGCAGCATGCCCTCGACGTGATCCACTGTGTGGAACAGCTTTGAATAGGTCTCGATCTGGCGCCGCGCCAGCACCTTGATGGTGCCGGGCACGCAGACCCGCGCCTTGTCGTTGCGGTCGACGTCGGTGCACATGTTGAGCTCGAACTCGTCCTTCTCCGAGTTCAGGAGCTGGCGGATCTGCTCGGCATCACCGATCGCATCCGAGCCGCGCGCGATGGTGCCTGAGATCGGGCAGGTCTCGACCCTGCGGCCGTCGGAGCGCACGAACATTTCCGGCGACGCAGAGACCAGGAACTCGCCCTCGCCGAGGTTCATCAGCGCGCCATAGGGCGACGGGTTGATGCGGCACAGCCGTTGGAACACTTCCGCCGGCGAGCGCTCGCAGGGCTCGGCGAACAGCTGGCCGGGCACCGCCTCGAACAGGTCGCCGCGGGCAAACGCCGCGCGCGCGACCTCCACCGTTGCCTGGTATTCGCCCGGCGCGTGATCGGCAAAGCCCTGCCGCGGCGTCTTTGCATAGACGCTTGCCGCGGTGTCGTGCGGCAGGCCGGCCGTCGACTTGCCCTTCCAGGCGAAATCGTAAGCGAGCACGACGCCGCGCCCCGTGGCGCGGTCATAGGCGAGGAGGCGATCCGGCACATAGAGCACGATGTCGCGCTGGTCGGCCTCGCGCGTGCGCTTCTGCACGAGGTCCTCGATCTGGAACACGAGGTCGTAGGCGAAGGCGCCGAACAGGCCGAGCAGCGGATCGGCGTTGGAAGTGAACGCTGCCACCATGTCGCGCACCAACGACATCACGCTGGCGCGGCGGGTGCGCTGATCTTCCTCGACCGGCGCGGCGCCGCGGATGATGTGGCCGGCAAGCTTGGTGGCGCTGCGCTCTGATATCACGACGCAGGGCTCGCGCAGGACGTCGCCGAGGAAGGCGATCAAGACCTCGCCGCGCGGGTTCAAGGCTTGCAGCGTGAAATTGGTGCCGGCGGTCTCCAGCACGAGCGGCGGATCGGCAAAGCCGAGGTCAAAGCTCTCGTAGCGGCCGGGCACCGTCGTGCCCGAGGACAGCACCACGCCGCGGCGGCGGTCCAGCAGCGCGATCAGGTCGTCGAGGCGGCTGGCGCCGCTGGTGAACTGCTCGACCACGCGCACGACCGCAAGGCCGCCATTGGTCAGGTATTCGCTCTTGGCCGGCAGGGAAAAGGCTGTCCTGTTCATGTGATCCTCTTACGAGACTTGCCGAGAGAGCGCCACACAGGACAAACGAAGGGACCGTCGCACTGCGATGGCGACCTTCGACGACTTTTGGAAATGAAATCGCACCGGCCACCTATGAGAAGGTGGGCCACCAAAGACGGGATGGACTGGCAACGGTGCTCATGGGGCTAGTCACACCATCCGGCGCGGGCCGTGTCAAGGGATGGCCCGCGGCCCTGCCCCGGCCCGGGACAGCTTTTTCGGGTTTGAAAGGCCGGAAATCCGCGTAGGATTTGCCGCATCGGCGGTCGGTGGACCGCCCAAAAAACAGACAATTGGCGGAGCAGCGCAGATGGCGGTCTTGGGTCTCGGATATGCCGGCTTCGGGTCGGATGCGCTCGACGACTGGCGGCAATTCGGCACTGGGCTGGTCGGCCTGCAGGCGATCGAGCGCGGCAATTCGCTGCTCGCCTTCCGGATGGACGACCGCAAGCAGCGTATCGTGATCGACCGCGCGCTCAGCGAAGGCACGCGCTTCTTCGGCTGGGAGGTGGCAGATGCCACGGCGCTCGACGCGCTGGCGGCGCGGCTGGAGCGCGCCGGCATTCCGGTGGTGGCCGAGCCGCAGGCGCTTGCGGACATCAGGCGCGTCCGCGGCCTGATCTCGTTCCACGACCCCGCGGGCAATCGGCTCGAAGCGTTTCATGGCGCCGAGATCGACGACACGCCGTTCAAGCCGGGACGCTCGATCTCCGGCTTCCGCACCGGCCCGCTCGGCCTCGGCCACGCCGTGCTGACGGTTGAGAACATCGCGCCGGTGATGGCGTTCTATGTCGACGTGCTCGGCTTCGGGCTGAGCGACTACATCGAGAAGCCGTTCCGCGCCTACTTCTTCCACGTCAACCCACGCCACCACAGCCTGGCGCTGATCGAGACCGGCAAGAGCGGCATGCATCATTTGATGGTGGAGTTGTTCTCGCTCGACGATGTCGGCCAGTCCTACGACATCGCGATGAAGGAGGATCGCGTCAACGTCACGCTTGGACGTCACACCAACGATTTCATGACGTCGTTCTACGCCAAGACGCCGTCATCTTTCATGGCCGAATGCGGCTGGGGCGGCCGCGAGATCGATCCGGCGAACTGGACGCCGGTCGAGATGCATGACGGCCCGAGCCTGTGGGGCCATGAGCGGGTCTGGCTGTCGCCGGAAGACCGCGCGGTTGCACGCGAGATGCGGATGCGCGCCGCCGCCGAGGGCAAGCGCGCGCCGGTGCAGGTGATGGAAGGCAATTACAGGCTGATGTCGGGCACCTGCCCGTGGTGGGACGGGGTGAAGGCCGGAAACTGAAAATACGTAGCCCGGATGGAGCGAAGCGAAATCCGGGGCCAGCTTCTCCGCGTGGAGACTTGCCCCGGATTACGCTGCGCTCCATCCGGGCTACGAACTTACCCCAAATGCTTCTTGAAAAACTCCGTCGCGCGGCCCCAGGCGAGCTCGGCGGCGTGGCGGTCGTGCACGGATTGGCGCTGCTCGTTGACGAAGGCGTGCTCGGCGTCATAGCGGAACAGCTCGAGCGACTTGCCGGCGGCCTTCATCGCCTTCTCGAAATTGCCGACCAGCTCGGGCGTGCACCAGTCGTCCTTGTTGGCGAAGTGCGCCTGCAGCGGGATGCGGACGTCGGCGGGCTTCGCCGCCTGCTCCGGCGGGATGCCGTAGAACACGACGCCTGCGGTCAGTTCCGGCACATGCACGGCGCCGATGATGGTGACCGCGCCGCCGAGACAGAAGCCGGTCAGGCCGACCTTGGCCCCGTTCCTCGCGAGGTACTGTGCGGCACCGCGCACGGTCTGCGTGGTGGCGTCCATGAAGTCGAGCGAGTTCATCTCTTTGCCGGCGGCGTCGGTGTCGTGATAGGGCACCACCGTGCCCTTGTAGAGATCGGGCGCCAGCGCATCGAAGCCGGCGCGGGCAAAACGGTCGCACAGGCCCTTGATCTGGTCCTGCAATCCCCACCATTCCTGGATCACCACCACGCCGGGCGCATCGCCGCGCGCCGCGTTGGCGAGATAGCCGCTGGCGTCCTTGCCGTCCGGACGCTTGAAAGTGATGCTGGTACCCATGAGTTCCTCCGCATTGATTGCCGGCTGATTGGCCGGCATTTTGTCCGCAACCCGTGACGGACGCAATCGGCTCGATGATGCGTAGCGCGACGCACTTGCGGCTTACCACGCTGCAGATCCGGAACGCGCGAGCAACAAAAAAGCCCCCGAAGGGGCTTTTTCAATCTCGTGATGCCGGAGCTTCGCGTCAGTGCGCGTTGGCCCAGACCTTCTTCTTGGTGAAGTACATCAGGATCGCGAACAGGATCAGGAACACGAAGACCTGCATACCGATCCGCTTGCGCTCTTCCATGCGCGGCTCGGCGGTCCACATCAGGAAGGTCGTGACGTCGTGGGCGTACTGCTTCACCGTCGCCGGCGAGCCGTCGTCGTAGGTCACCTGGCCGTCGGAGAGCGGCTTCGGCATCTTGATCGCGTGCCCGGGGAAGTACTTGTTGTAGTACGAGCCCTCCGGGATCGTGACGCCAGCCGGCGGCTTGTCCTCGAAGCCCTGCAGCACGGCCGAGACGTAGTCCGGGCCCTGCTCCTGGTACTGGCTGAAGAAGTCGAACACGAATTGCGGGAAGCCGCGCTTGTAGGAACGCGCCTTGGTGATCAGCGAGAGATCCGGCGGCGCCGCGCCGCCATTGGCCGCGCGCGCGGCCTGCTCGTTGGCGAACGGCGACGGGAAGAAGTCCGCCGGGCGGCCCGGCCGCTCGAACATCTCGCCCTGATCGTTCGGACCGTCCTTGACCTTGTAGTCGGCAGCGAAGGCAGCCGCCTGCGCCGGTGAATAGCCGGGGCCGCCGGGGTCGGCGAGGTTGCGGAACGCGATGTAGGACAGGCCGTGGCAGGCCGCGCAGACTTCCTTGTAGACCCTCAGGCCACGCTGCACCGAGCCGCGATCATACTTGCCGAACGGACCGGAGAACGACCACCTCTCGGCGGGCGGCGCGTCGCCATGGTCCTCGGCCTTGGCGTTCTGGGTGCTGCCGGCAAACAGGCCGCCGGCCACCACGAGCGCGAGCACGACGGAGGCGGCGGTCGCGACCTTGCCCCGGCCCTTCGACAGCACGTCGTCGGCGATCGAGTTCGGCACCGGCCGCGGCGTCTCGATGCGGGCGAGCAGCGGCAGCACGATCAGGAAGTAGGCGAAGTAGCAGACCGTGAGGATGCGGCCGGCGATCACGTAGATGCCTTCCGGCGGCTGCGAGCCCAGATAACCGAGCCCGATGCAAACCACCACGAAGATCCAGAAGAACTGCTTGGCCAGCGGACGGTACTTCGACGAACGAGTCTTGGCGCTGTCGAGCCAGGGCAGGAACGCCAGGATGAGGATCGACGAGAACATCGCGATGACGCCGGCGAGCTTGTTCGGGATCGAACGCAGGATGGCGTAGAACGTCAGGTAGTACCATTCGGGCACGATGTGCGCGGGCGTCACGCCCGGATTCGCCGGGATGTAGTTGTCGGCGTCGCCGAGATAGTTCGGCATATAGAAGATGAACCAGGCGTAGAAGAGCAGGAAGCAGGACACGCCGAACAGGTCCTTGATCGTCGCATACGGCGTGAACGCCACGGTGTCCTTCTCGGTCTTGGCCTCGACGCCGGCCGGGTTGTTCTGGCCCGCGACATGCAGCGCCCAGACGTGCAGCACGACCACGCCGGCGATCACGAACGGCAACAGGTAATGCAGCGAGAAGAAGCGGTTCAGCGTCGGATTGCCGACTGAATAACCGCCCCACAGCAGCGTTACGATGCTCTCGCCGAAATAGGGCACGGCGGAAAACAGGTTGGTGATGACCGTGGCGCCCCAGAAGCTCATCTGGCCCCACGGCAGCACGTAGCCCATGAAGCCGGTGGCCATCATCAGGAGGTAGATGATGACGCCGAGGATCCACAGCACCTCACGCGGTTCCTTGTACGACCCGTAATAGAGGCCGCGGAACATGTGGATGTAGACGGCAAAGAAGAACATCGATGCGCCGGTGGCGTGCATGTTGCGCAGCAGCCAGCCGTAATTGACGTCGCGGACGATCAGCTCGACCGACTTGAAGGCGAGATCGGCATGCGGCGTGTAGTGCATCGCCAGGATCACGCCGGTCAGGATCTGCATGCCCAGCATCAGCGACAGGATGGCGCCGAAGGTCCACCAGTAGTTCAAGTTGCGCGGCGTCGGATAGGCCACGAACGAGGAGTGGACGAGGCCAAAGATCGGAAGGCGCCGTTCGATCCACTTCAAGGCGGGATTGGTTGGTTGATAATCGGATGGTCCGCTCATTGATGCGATCCTGAGGAAGAAAAACGACGCGATAGGTCCAAGTCGAGGCCGAAGTCCCGGGCAGCCCGGGACTTAGCCAATCTGGATTTTGGTGTCGGAAACGAAGATATAGGGCGGCACCGGCAGGTTGGCAGGCGCGGGCCCCTGGCGGATACGACCGGAGGAGTCGTACTGCGAACCGTGACAGGGGCAGAAGAAGCCGTCGTAATTGCCCTCATGGGCGATCGGGATGCAGCCGAGATGGGTGCAGATGCCGATCACGACGAGCCATTGGTCGTGGCCGGCCTTGACGCGGGCCGAGTCAAGCTCCGGGTCGGGCAGGCTCGAGAGCGGCACCTTCTGGGCCTCCGCGATCTGCTTCTTGGTGCGATGGCTGATGTAGATCGGCTTGCCGCGCCAGAAGACCTTGATGTCCTGGCCCTCGGCGATCGGCGTCAGGTCGACCTCGATCGGCGCGCCGGCGGCAATTGTTGCGGCATCCGGGTTCATCTGGGCAACCAGCGGCCAGGCGGTGACGGCTGCGCCGACCGCAGCGGCGACCCCGGTTGCAACAAGAAGGAAATCACGGCGTGTTGGTTGGTCCGCCGAAGACGCTGTCGTCACGATTCCAAGCCCTTTCTTATCTGCAGCCGGTGGAACCGTCCCGGAAACGCGGAACGCGCCCGGGAAAGGCTGCCGGCGCCCGCGGCCCCCGCGGCGGCAGAAAACCGCCATTCCACACCCCAAACGGCGGAACAGCAGTCCAGAATCGTTCTATTGGCACCCTTGCCGGACGAGCGCAAGCCCGCTATCGGCTCGCAAACGTGCAATGCACGAAATCCGCGCCGGGCGATGTTTTATTGAGACAAATTCGTCCCCATTTCACTGGCTGCCGCCACCATGCAGATCGCGCTGTTCCAACCGGATATTCCCCAGAATACAGGGACGATTCTGCGGCTCTGCGCCTGCCTGGATGTGGCGGCCCATATCATCGAACCGGCGGGGTTCGATGCCTCGGACCGGAATTTCCGCCGGGCGGGTATGGACTATCTCGACCATGTCAGGTTGATGCGCCACGACTCATGGTCAAAATTCGAGGAATGGCGTAACGAGGCGGGCTGTCGGCTGATCCTGTTCACGACAAAAGCGGCGAAATCCTACCTTGATTTCCGCTATACCGCCTCCGACGTGCTGCTGTTCGGGCGCGAGACCGCCGGAGTGACGGAGGCGGTCGTGGCGGCCGCCGATGCGCGGCTTCTGATCCCGATCAAGCCGCCTATGCGCTCGCTCAATGTGGCGGTCAGTGCGGCCATGGCAGTCGGAGAGGCGCTGCGCCAGACCGGCTCGGCATTCTGAGGAACTTTTGGTGAGCTACGCGGTCAAGGAGATATTTCTGACCCTGCAGGGCGAAGGCGCCCATGCGGGGCGTGCTTCCGTGTTCTGCCGCTTCGCCGGCTGCAACCTCTGGAGCGGCCGCGAGCAGGATCGCGCCACCGCGGTCTGCCAGTTCTGCGACACCGACTTCGTCGGGACTGACGGCACGCTGGGCGGCCGTTACGCGACCGCAGACCAGCTCGCCGACATCATCGCCGCGCAATGGACCGGCGGCGACGCCGACCGCTACGTGGTGCTGACCGGCGGCGAGCCGCTGCTGCAGGTCGACGCCGCCCTGATCGAGGCGCTGCACGGGCGCGGCTTCGCCATCGCGATCGAAACCAACGGCACCATCGCCCCGCCCGACGGGCTCGACTGGATCTGCGTCAGCCCCAAGGCGGCCAGCGAGCTCGTGATCCGCCGGGGACATGAGCTCAAGCTGGTCTATCCGCAGGCCGAGAATTCGCCGGAGGACTTTGCCGGCCTTGCCTTCGAGCGCTTTTCGCTGCAGCCGATGGACGGCCCCGACGTGATCGAGAACACCGAGCGCGCGATCGACTATTGCCTGAAGCATCCGCAATGGCGGCTCAGCGTGCAGACACACAAGACCTTGGGCATCAGATAATTGGCATCAGATAGAACTGGATCGTTGAAGACATGTGGGAATTGACGAAAGCGTTCCGCTTCGAGGCTGCGCATGCGCTGACCGGAACGACCTTTGGCGCCGCCAGCGAGGAGATCCACGGCCACTCCTTCCGCACCGAAGTCACCGTGCGCGGCACGCCGGATCCGAAGACCGGAATGGTGGTTGATCTCGGCGTGCTCGAGCGCAGCATGGCCGAGGTGCAGAAGACGCTCGACCACAAGCTCCTCAACAAGATCGAGGCGCTCGGGCCGCCGACCCTGGAAAATCTCTCGCGCTTCATCTGGGAGCGGTTGCAGCACGCCGGAAAGCTGACCCGCGTCAGCGTCCACCGCGACAGCTGCAACGAGAGCTGTACCTATTACGGCCCGCAGGACTGACGATGCCGGTGAATTTGTCCCCGATCGAGGATCGCAAGGCGCGGGCACGGAGCTGGTTCGAGGCGTTGCGCAACGAGATTTGCGCGGCCTTCGAGAAGCTCGAGGACGACGCGCCCGCTTCGCTCTATCCCGGCGACGCCGGCCGCTTCGTCCGCACGCCCTGGGACCGCACCGACCACTCGGGCAAGGCGGGCGGCGGCGGCGTGATGTCGATCATGAAGGGCCGCCTGTTCGAGAAGGT
This sequence comes from Bradyrhizobium erythrophlei, assembly GCF_042430365.1. Classification (GTDB taxonomy): domain Bacteria; phylum Pseudomonadota; class Alphaproteobacteria; order Rhizobiales; family Xanthobacteraceae; genus Bradyrhizobium; species Bradyrhizobium erythrophlei. The sequence continues at coordinate 64,527 of NZ_JBHMET010000247.1, read as the reverse complement.
CGGCGTGCACTGCTCGACCGTGCATGGCGAGTTCGCCCCCGAATTCCGCGCGCAGATTCCGGGCGCTGCCGACGATCCGCGGTTCTGGGCCTCGGGCATCTCGCTGATCGCGCATCTGCGCAATCCGAACGTGCCGGCGGTGCACATGAACACTCGCTTCGTCGTCACCACCAAGGCCTGGTTCGGCGGTGGCGCCGATCTGACGCCGGTGCTGGACCGCCGCCGCACCCAGGACGACCCTGACGCGATCGCCTTCCATGCCGCGATGAAGGAGGCCTGCAGCGGGCCGAACGGGGTCGCCGATTACGACAAGTTCAAGAAATGGTGCGACGAGTATTTCTACCTGCCGCACCGGAAAGAGGCGCGCGGCATCGGCGGCATCTTCTACGACTGGCTGGACAGCGACGACTGGGAAGCCGATCTGGCCTTCACCCAGGACGTCGGCCGCAACTTCCTGAAGATCTATCCGGAGCTGGTGCGCCGCAATTTCGAAACGCCGTGGACGGCGGACGATCGCGAGGAGCAATTGGTCCGCCGCGGCCGCTATGTCGAATTCAACCTGCTCTATGACCGCGGCACCATCTTCGGCCTGAAGACCGGCGGCAATGTGGATTCGATCCTGTCGTCGCTGCCGCCGGAGGTGAAATGGCCGTGACCAAGCTGCCGCGCGCGATGCTGATCGACATGGATGACACCATCCTGTCGGCCTATGGGCGCCCCGAGATCGCCTGGAACAAGATCATGGCGGAGTTCGCCGACGAACTGGCGCCGCTGTCCCCGCCGCAGGTCGCGGCCGCGGCGCTGTCCTATGCGCGCCAGTTCTGGTCGACCGCCGAGCCCGCGTGGCGGCTGAAGCTCGGCGAGGCGCGGCGTCTTACGGTGAAGGGCGGCTTCGCCGCGCTCGCAGCCGGCGGCCACCGCGCACTGCCTGACGACCTCGCCGACCGCGTCGCCGACCGCTTCACCACCTATCGCGAGGAGGAGATGTTCGTCTTCCCCGGCGCGCATGAGGCGATCGACGCGCTGAAGGCGCTCGGCATCAAGCTCGCGCTGGTCACCAACGGCGCCGCCGATATGCAGCGCGCCAAGGTCGAGCGCTTCGCGCTCGGCCATCGCTTCGACCATATCCAGATCGAGGGCGAGCACGGCTTCGGCAAGCCGGAAGAGCGCGCCTATTTGCACGCGATGGCGGCACTCGGCGTCACCGCCGCGGACACCTGGATGATCGGCGACAATCTGGAATGGGAGGTCGAGGCGCCGCAGCGGCTCGGCATCTATGCGATCTGGATGGACGTGCACGGCGAGGGCCTGCCTAAGGGATCGACGATCAAGCCGGATCGCATCATCCGCTCGCTGACCGAGCTCGTGCCGGGCAAATCCTCAACGCAGCGCGCTTGAGATCATCACGATGCCGCCGGTGATCACGGCGGCATCGAGGATCGCGGTGTGGATGTGCATCGGCATCCGCTCGACGAAGGCCTTGGCCAGGAATGCGCCGGGGATCGCGATCGCGCCGATCAGGACCGCGAAAGCCAAGACCTGCGCGCTGACGACGCCGGCGAGACCGAACACCGAGATCTTCACCGCGCTGGTCGCCAGCGAGATCACCGCATCGGTCGCGATCACGGCCGCGCCCTCGAGCCCGGCCGCCATCAACAGCGACAGCAGGATCACGCCGGAGCCGGACGTGCCGCCGACCAGGACGCCGTAACCGACCGCGCCGGCGGCAAGGCCGGTGTCGCCGATCCTGACGCTGCGCCGCCGCAGCAATCGCCGCAGCGGCACGCTGAGGACCAGCATGCTGCCGATCAGGATCGCGGCGCCGGCGCTGGTCAGCCGCGTGAAGCCGTAAGCACCGAGCGCGGTGGTGACCACCGCCGCCGCGATCACGATGCCAGCCTTGCGACGATCGGCATAGCGGAGATAGGCGACGAAGCGGCTGAGATTGGTGAAGATCGAGGAGATCGCGATGATCGGCACGACGGGCTCGGCGCCGACCAGCGGCACAAGCACCAGCGGCATCAGCGCGCCGGTGCCGTAACCGGCAAGGCCACCGATCACGGACGCAAACAGGGCAACGACTGCGACGAGGAGAATTTGCAGGAGCGAGATGTCGGCGAAGCCGGAGAGAAGGTTCACAGCCGGTGGTCACGAGTGAAGCGGGAAACGGTCTGGTCGGCGATGGCCGACAGCGCCTGAGGCTCGAGCGGGAAGTCCGCGGCAAGCCAAGCGTCCTCGGCCAGCGTGAGGACATGCCCGAGCGCCGGCCCCTCGGCAATGCCACGCGCGATGAAATCCGCCGCCTTCAACGGAAATTGAGGCGGCCGCCAGCGCTGCGGCAGCGTGGCGAGCGCGTGCCATTGATCGACGTTGCGACCCGCGCCGGTCCGCGCCCAGGCGAGCAGCAGCCGGTCGCGATAGGCGTCCTCGCCGAGCCGGTACAGCCGGCGCCGGGCGCGAGCCTCGTCCATGCCGGGCAGCCGCCACCAGCGATGGCCCATGGAGTCGAGCGCCTTGGCCTCGGCATTGGAGAGCCGCAGCCGCGTCGTGATGCGCCGCGCATCCTCGGTGACCGCGACCGTCAACGCGCCGAGCCGGCGCACCGCGCCCGGCGCAAGCCCCATCCGTTTCTCGATCTCGATCATCGCGGCGAACGGCCCGGTATAGGCGACGCCGCCGAACAGCCACAGCAGCAGGCCGCCATCGGCCATCGCGACGGCCGCAGACGCGGCGCCCTCCGCGACCACGAGCTTCAGCATCTCCATCCGGATGCGCTCGGCGGAGAGGCCCGCAAGTCCGGCGCGCCGGCTGACGCAGGCGAGGTAACCCGCGCGATCGATCTCGCCTGCACCATAAGCGGCATGGAAGCGAAAGAAGCGGAGGATGCGCAAATAGTCCTCGGCGATGCGCTGCGCGGGATCGCCGATGAAGCGCACGCGGCGCGCCTCGATATCGGCCAGTCCGCCGACGTGATCATGCACGACGCCTGCGGCATCGACCGACAGGCCGTTGATGGTGAAATCGCGCCGCTCGGCGTCGCGCACCCAGTTGCGGCCGAATTTGACCTTGGCCTTGCGGCCATAGGTCTCGGTGTCCTCGCGCAGCGTCGTCACCTCGAAGGGGTGACCGTCGACCACGAGCGTCACGGTGCCGTGCTCGATGCCGGTCGGCACGCTCTTGATACCCGCATCCTTCGCGCGGCGCACCACCTCTTCCGGCACCGCCGTGGTGGCGATGTCGATGTCGCCGAGCGGAATGCGCATCAGCGCGTTGCGCACCGCGCCGCCGATCACCCGCGCCTCCTCGCCGCCTGTATCGAGCAGGCCGAGCACGCGCGCCGCCGGACCCGAACCGAGCCAGGGTGCGTCGGACAGCAGGCGCGCCTCGCTCATCGCTCGACTCCCGGCACCAGCCTGCCCTTCTCGACATGGGCCGGAACATAGGTCGAATGCGGCGGCGAGCCGGTGTATTCCGCGAGCAGGATGAAGCTCACGATCACCAGCACCAGGGCGGCCAGCGTCAGCTTCGCCAGCATGTGCAGCGGCCAAGACGCAGGCAGCGCGACGCCGGAACGGGTCGCAATGAGGAAGGCTGCATAGACCGCGAACGGGATCAGGAAGACTCCGATCTCGGTCAACACCGTCCGGATCATGGCAGATAGATCCGCTCGTAGAGCACGCGAAGGATCCCTGCGGTCGCGCCCCAGATGTAACGCTCGGCGAACGGCATCGCGTAGTAGGAGCGGTCGACGCCGCGGAATTCCTTGGTGTGGATCTGGTGGTTCGCCGGATTCATCAGGAACGCGAGCGGTACCTCGAAGGCATCGACGACCTCGGCCTCGTTGATATCAAGCGTGAAGCCCGGCTTCACCTTGGCGACCGTCGGCAGGATGCGGAAGCCGAACGCGGTGCCGTAGAGATCGAGATAGCCGATCGGCTCGATGTATTCCCGCTTGAGGCCGACCTCCTCGCAGGCCTCGCGCAGCGCCGCATCGCGCGGCGAGGCGTCGGTCGCGTCGATCTTGCCGCCGGGAAAGGAGATCTGCCCGGCATGGCTCGACAGATTCGGCGAGCGCTGCGTTAGCAGCACGGTCGGCTCGCGATGATCGACCACCGGGATCAGAACGGCGGCCGGCCGCACCGGCTGCTCTTGCGCGACGATCTCCAGCATGCGGTCGTTGCCGGAATCGCCGGTGCGCGGAATGATGTTGGGATCGATCAGGCCGGGCGGCACGTCGAAATTCAGCCGCGCGCGGCTCCTCGCAAAAAATTCCGTCGAGCTGATCGCCGCCGGTTCCACCCTCAGCATCGGCTCGTTCAAAGTGCGTCCCTCACCTGCTTCGCATCCGCCATCGCGAAGAATTCGCCGCCGGACTCGACTCCGAACATCTGTTGACCATCGACCATCCGCTCCTCGCCCATGTCAACCAGATCGTAATAGAGCGCGCGGGTGACCTTGGCCCAGAGATCGGCACGGACGTGCAGATACGGCGTCAATCCACCGTCCGCGGCGGCCTCGAAGCGCAGGCAATGCCCCTTCTCGCAATCGACCCAATCGTCGACATTGGTGCGGAACCTTAACAAACGTCCACGTTCGTCGTCCTGTTTCTGCATCTCGACCGCAAGAAATGGCGCGTCGTCGACGCGGATGCCGACCTTCTCCACCGGCGTCACGAGAAAGTGCTTGTCCCCCTCGCGCTTGAGGATGGTCGAGAACAGCCGCACCAGCGCCGGCCGGCCGATCGGTGTTCCCATGTAGAACCACGTTCCGTCGCTTCCGATTCGCATGTCGAGGTCGCCGCAGAATGGCGGATTCCACAAGTGCACGGGAGGCAGACCTCTGCCGCCGGCCGGGCTTGATTCCGCAGCATGGCTGGCCGCCGCGGTGAGGCCTTCGAGCCCCTTGCCTTCAAGGCCCGTGGTTTCACGGTCCTGATTGGTCTGCCCTTGCTTCGCCATTGTTTGCCTTAAAGTTTCCTACCCTCAATCTGGCACGATTGGTGCACGTACCTTCAGATGTGAGCGAGGTGTCATTCTCGCCACATCGTGATGCCGTTCATACCCCGAAATGCCGATAAGGTGGGGATAGTTTAATTCAACGAATACATGGCCTTCGTGCAAGTTTAGCATGCGGTCCATGACATGGCGACGCGGATGAATCGCGGCCCGTCAACAAGGAGCTGACCGAATGGCAGGTGCAGACAGCGTCGAGAAACTGGAGGATGTGATCGTCCGTTCGGCCGAGCAGGTCTCGGGCCAGATCCGCGCCGCCAAGGAGGCGATTTCCACCGTCATTTTCGGGCAGGACCGGGTGATCGAAAACACCCTGGTGACGATCCTGTCCGGCGGCCATGCACTGTTGATCGGCGTGCCCGGCCTCGCCAAGACGAAGCTGGTCGAAACGCTCGGCATCACGCTCGGGCTTGATGCCAAGCGCATCCAGTTCACGCCGGACCTGATGCCCTCGGACATCCTCGGCGCCGAAGTGCTCGACGAGAGCACCACCGGCAAGCGCTCGTTCCGCTTCATCGCAGGTCCGGTGTTCGCGCAGCTTTTGATGGCCGACGAGATCAACCGCGCGAGCCCGCGCACGCAGTCGGCGCTGCTGCAGGCCATGCAGGAGCAGCACATCACGGTGGCCGGCGCGCGGCATGATTTGCCGAAGCCGTTCCATGTGCTCGCCACGCAAAACCCGCTGGAGCAGGAAGGCACCTATCCGCTCCCCGAGGCCCAGCTCGATCGCTTCCTGATGGAGATCGACGTCGACTATCCCGATCGCGACGCCGAGCGGCGCATCCTATTCGAAACCACCGGCGCTGAAGAGACGCTGGCGAAGGCGTCGATGGACGCCGAGACGCTGGTCGCCGCGCAGCGGCTGGTGCGTCGCCTGCCGGTCGGCGATTCCGTGGTGGAGGCAATCCTGTCGCTGGTCCGCGCTGCGCGCCCCGGCCCCGAGGGCGGCGAAGCCGGCAAGCTGATCGCCTGGGGACCGGGTCCCCGCGCGAGCCAGTCGCTGATGCTCGCGGTGCGCGCCCGCGCGCTGCTCGACGGACGGCTTGCGCCGTCGATCGACGACGTGCTCGATCTCGCCGAGCCCGTGCTCAAGCACCGCATGGCGCTGACCTTCTCGGCGCGCGCCGAGGGGCGCACCATTCCTGACGTGATCAGGCAATTGAAGACGCGGATCGGTTGATGGCCGCAGACGACAGGCACTTGAACGAGGAGATCCTGGCTGTACGACGTGCTGATGGCGAAAGCCGAACGCTCGCCGCGTCGCTGCCGCGTCTGGTGCTTGAAGCCCGCCGTGTCGCCGCCAACGTGATCCATGGCCTGCACGGCCGCCGCCGCGCCGGCTCGGGCGAGAATTTTTGGCAATACCGCCGCTTCGTCTCCGGCGAGCCGTCGCAGCGCGTCGACTGGCGTCGCTCGGCACGCGACGACCATCTCTATGTCCGCGAGCAGGAATGGGAGGCCGCGCACACCGTGTGGATCTGGCCGGACCGCTCGCCTTCGATGGCGTTTGCGTCGCGGCAGGCGCGCGACAGCAAGCTCGAGCGCACCCTGATCGTTGCCTTCGCGCTTGCCGAGCTCCTGGTCTCGGGCGGCGAACGCGTCGGCATTCCCGGCCTGATGAACCCGACCGCAAGCCTCAACGTGATCGACAAGATGGTGGAAGCGATGTTGCACGACGACAAGACGCGCGCGAGCCTGCCGCCGTCCTTCGTGCCGTCGTCGCTCGCCGAAGTCGTCGTGCTGTCGGATTTCTGGTCGCCGATCTCGGAGATCACGTCCATGCTGGCCGGGCTGTCCTCCTCCGGCGCGCATGGCACGCTGGTCCAGGTCGTGGATCCCGCCGAGGAGACCTTCCCCTATTCCGGCCGCATCGAATTCGTCGAGCCCGAGGGCGCAGGCGTCATCACCGCGGGCCGCGCCGAGAGCTGGGCGAGTGACTATGTCGCGCGCGTCGCGCTGCACCGCGACCAGATCCGCGACGAGACCAACCGGCTCGACTGGCTGTTCTCCACCCACACCACGAGCCGCTCGGCGGCCGAGCTGTTGTTGTTCCTGCACGCCGGCATGATGGTGAGCAAGGGCAGCGGCCGCGCGACGGTCAAAGTGGGACGAAGCGCATGATCGCGGGCCTGCCGCTCTCCTTCGCCGAGCCGATGCTGCTGTTGGGACTAGTGAGCCTGCCGGTGCTGTGGTGGCTGTTGCGCGTGATGCCGCCGCGGCCGCGGCGGATCGAATTCCCGCCGACGCGGCTGTTGTTCGAGATCGCGCCGAAGGAAGAGACGCCGTCGCGCACGCCGTGGTGGCTGACGCTGCTGCGGCTCGCCGCCGCCGCGCTCGTCATCCTCGCCGCCGCCGGTCCGATCTGGAATCCGCAAACCGGCGTCGCCGCCGGCAAGGCGCCGCTGGTGATCCTGCTCGACGACGGCTGGAGCGCCGCCTCGAGCTGGGACGCGCGGGTCAAGGCCGCGGACGAATTGATCGCCAACGCCGACAATGACCGTCGCGGGGTCGCGCTGGTGCCGCTGTCAGAGCCTACGCGCGACATCACGCTGATGCCGGCCGGCACGGCGCGGGTCGCGCTGCGCCAGTTCGCGCCGAAACCCTATTCGATCGACCGGGTCGAGACCCTTGCGACGCTCGGACGGTTCCTTAAATCAACAGGGGATTGCGAGATCGCCTGGCTGTCGGATGGCGTCGACACCGGGCGCGGGGCCGAATTCGCGGAAGGTCTCGGCAAGGTGATCGAAGATCGCAACCTGACGATCTTTGAGGGCGGCGCGCCTTCGGCGCAGGCGCTGGTCGCGGCCGAAAATGCGGCTGCGAAGATGACCGTGAAGGTGTTGCGCACCGCGAGCGGAATCGCAGGGGGCACGGTGCGGGCGATCGATGCCAAGGGCTCGCCGATCGGCGAGGCACGTTACGCCTTCGGCCCGCAGGAGCGTGAGACCGAAGCCGCCTTCGATCTTCCGGTCGAGCTGCGCAACGACATTGCGCGGCTCGAAATCGCCGGCGAGCGTTCGGCCGGCGCGGTGCAGCTGCTCGACAAGCGCTGGCGCCGCCGCGCCATCGGCGTCGTCTCCGGCGCAACCAGCGACACCGCGCAGCCGCTGCTCGCCTCGACCTTCTATCTCTCCCGCGCCTTGCAGCCCTTCGCCGATGTCCGCTTAGGCGATCGCGGCGCGCCACAGCAGGTGATCGCCCAGTTCCTCGATCAGCGGCTGCCGATGATCGTGATGGCCGATGTCGGCACGCTGTCGCCGGAGATCCGCGAGCGTCTGAACGCCTGGATCGACCAAGGCGGCGTGCTGGTGCGCTTCGCCGGTCCCCGCCTCGCGCAAGCCGATGACGACCTCGTGCCGGTCAAGCTGCGCAAGGGCGGCCGCACGCTCGGCGGCAGCCTGACCTGGGAGAAGCCGCAGCACATGGCCTCATTTACCGCCGACGGCCCGTTCTCCGGACTGAATGTCCCCAAGGACATCACCGTGAGCCGGCAGGTGCTGGCCGAGCCCGATGCCGTGCTCGCGACCAAGAGCTGGGCGTCGCTGGAAGACGGCACGCCGCTCGTGACCGGCGAGCATCGCGGCAAGGGCGTGATCAGCCTGTTCCATGTCGGCGCCGACATGCGCTGGTCCGACCTGCCGATGTCGGGCACGTTCGTCGAGATGCTGCGGCGGCTGGTCGACATGTCCGGCTACACCTCGAAACCGGGCCCCGGTGTCGCGACCGAACCAAATACCGAGACGGTCGCGCCGCTGCGCACGCTCGACGGCTTCGGCGCGTTCGGCCCGCCGCCCGCGACCGCCAAGCCGATGTCGGCCGACTACCTCGATCGCGCCACGGTGGATCATCCGCCCGGCTTCTACGGCCCGGCCGAGGGCCCGATCGCGGTCAACACGCTGGCCTCCGCCGATCGCATCGCGCCGCTCGACACCTCCAACCTGCGTGCGCGCCGCGCGAGCTACACCAATGCCGAGCCGCGCGACCTGCGCGGCATCCTGCTGTCATCCGCGCTCGCGCTGTTCCTGATCGACGCGATCGTGGTGGCGATGCTCGGCGCCGGCCTTGCCGCGCTGCTCAGGCGGCGCGCGGCGCCCGCCGTGCTCGCGCTCGCCTTCCTGCTGGCGGCGATGTCGCCGCAGCCAACGCGCGCGCAGAACAATGACGATTTCGCCATCAAGTCGGTGTCGCAGACCCGCCTTGCCTATGTCGTGACCGGCAATGCCGACGTCGATTCCATCGTCAAGGCCGGAATGGCCGGGCTGACGCTGTTCCTGGCGCAGCGCACGGCGCTCGAGGCCGGCGATCCCGTCGGCGTCGACCCGGCGCATGACGAGCTCGCCTTCTTCCCGCTGATCTACTGGCCGATCGTGCCCGGCGCGCCGAAGCCGCCGCAGGACGCCATCAACAGGATCGACGCCTATATGAAGCAGGGCGGCACCGTCGTGTTCGACACCCGCGACGCGGTCGAGGCCGGGCCGGGCGACAACGGGGCCTCGCAAACACCGGGCATGCAGACGCTGCGCGAACTGCTCTCCACCCTCGACGTGCCGGAGCTCGAGCCGGTGCCGCGCGAGCACGTGCTGACCAAGACGTTCTATCTGCTGCGCGACTTCCCCGGCCGATTCAACTCGGGCCAGACCTGGGTCGAGACGCTGCCGCGCGAGGACGACGACGAGGCCGCGCAGCGTCCGGCGCGCGGCGGCGACGGCGTCTCGCCGATCATCATCACCTCGAACGATCTCGCCGGAGCCTGGGCAATCCGTCCCGATGGCCAGCCGATGCTGCCGCTCACCCCTGGCGAACCGCGCCAGCGCGAATTCGCCTTCCGCGCCGGCGTCAACATCGTGATGTATACGCTGACCGGCAACTACAAGGCCGACCAGGTGCACGCACCGGCGCTGATCGAGCGGTTGGGGCAGTGAGATGAACTACGGTATCGCATTCACTCCGCTGGTTCCCTCGCTCGTGCTGTGGATTGCGCTCGGCGCGATCGTCGTCATCGCGGCGCTGCTGCTGGTGTCGCGCGCACGCGGCGCCGCGGTGCGTGTCGCCGCGCTGGCGCTGATCCTGCTCGCGCTCGCCAATCCCTCCTTCACCCGCGAGGATCGTGAGCCGCTGTCCTCGGTCGCCGCCGTCGTGATCGACAAGAGCCCGAGCCAGAATTTCGGCACGCGCAACCAGGAGACGGCGAAGGCGCAGGAGTCCCTCGTCGACAGCCTGAAGAAGATCAAGGGGCTCGAGGTCCGCGTCGTCGAGGCCGGCCAGGCCGACGGAGAGACCGACGGCACAAAACTGTTCGGCGCGTTGTCGTCGGCGCTGGCCGACGTTCCGATCGAGCGTGTCGCCGGCGCGTTCCTGATCACCGACGGGCGTGTCCATGATATTCCGGCCAATGCGCAGGCGCTCGGCTTCCAGGCGCCGGTGCACGCGCTGATCACCGGCCACAAGAACGAGCGGGACCGCCGCATCGCGATCTCGGCCGCGCCGCGCTTCGGCATCGTCGGCCAGACCCAGACCATCACCTATCGGCTCGACGACCAGGGCGTCACCGGTGAGCGCGCCAAGGTCGTGATCCGCCGCGACGGCGAGGTGATCAGCGAGAAAACGCTGGGCAGCGGCCAGACCTCCAGCGTCGACATCGATATCAAGCATGCCGGTCCGAACATCGTCGAGATCGAGGCTTCTCCGCTCGAGAATGAACTCACGCCAGTCAACAACCGCGCCGTGGTCGCGATCGACGGCGTGCGCGACAAGCTGCGCGTGCTCCTGGTGTCGGGCGAGCCGCATTCCGGCGAGCGCACCTGGCGCAACCTGCTGAAATCCGACGCCAGCGTCGACCTCGTGCACTTCACGATTCTGCGCCCGCCGGAGAAGCAGGACGGTACGCCGATCAACGAGCTGTCGCTGATCGCGTTTCCGACCCGCGAGCTGTTCCAGCAGAAGATCAACGAATTCCAGCTGATCATCTTCGACCGCTACGCCCGCCAGGGCGTGCTGCCGATCGCCTATTTCGACAACATCGCGCGCTATGTGCGTTCCGGCGGCGCGGTGCTGGTCTCCGCCGGGCCCGATTATGCCTCGACCACCAGCATCTGGCGCACGCCGCTGGATTCGGTGCTGCCGGCCGAGCCGGTGGGCGTAACCGAGAAGCCCTATTACGCGCATCTCAGCGATGCCGGGAAGCGTCATCCGGTGACGCGCGGGCTGGAGGGCTCGGCCTCCGAGCCGCCGCGCTGGAGCCGCTTCTTCCGCACCGTTGATACCCGCAATGCGGCCGGCGCGCCCGTGATGACCGGTGCCGACGGCAAGCCGCTGCTGTTGTTGTCGCGGTTCGGCGAGGGTCGCGTCGCGCTCCTGCTCTCCGACCACATCTGGCTGTGGGCGCGCGGCTATGAGGGCGGCGGCCCGCATCTCGACCTGCTGCGACGGATGTCGCACTGGCTGATGAAGCAGCCGGATCTGGACGAAGAGGCGCTGCGCCTGCAGGTGCAGGGCAAAGACCTCGTCGTGGTGCGCCAGACCATGGCCGACACCGTCTCGCCGGTCACCGTGACGTCACCGAGCGGCACGACGCATGAACTGACCCTGACCGCCGGCGATCCCGGCGAATGGCGCGCGACGTTGCCGGCCAGCGAGCTCGGCTTGTGGCAGGCGACCGACGGCACGCTGAAGGCCCTGATCAATGTCGGCCCGACCAATCCGAAGGAATTTTCGGAAGTCACCTCGACCGCCGAGATGCTGAAGCCGCTGGCGCAGGCGACCGGCGGCGACGCACGGCGCATCGTCGATGGATCAAGCCTCGACATGCCGCGCGTGGTGCCGGTGCGCGCCTCCTCGATTTTCCGCGGCGACGGTTGGCTCGGCGTCAAGATGCGCGACGCCAGCGTCGTCAAGGGAGTCGGCGTGCTGCCGATGTTCGCCGGCCTGGTCGGCCTCTTGCTGTTGCTCGGCGCGTTTGCCGCTACCTGGCTGCGCGAGGGACGATAACCGGCATCGTTGCGTCAATCACACACCATCTGCCGATCGACCGCAGGTCATCCGAGCCACGGTTGACATCGCGATCGCCATCCGATGTTATAATGTAACATCGGGACGGCTGGGGTCATGACGCCGTCCTGAGGGCGGGCGTCGTCAGGCATGAAGTGGTTCCGGAAGCACATCAAGACTGGCTCGCGGCTGGCGCTGTTCGCGCTGGCCGTCCAGTTCGTGCTGTCGTTCGGGCACTTCCATTCGCTGGCGGTCGCGCAGGCGGCACCGGCAGCGCAGACTGGCCTGTCGCTGACCGATCTCGCCTATGTCGGGACCTCGGCGACGCCGGACCTCGCGATCGAGGTCACCCACACGCAGCCGCCCGCCCGTCACGACAACGACCGGCACCCGGCCGATAATTGCGCGATCTGCACCGTCATCTCGCTCGCGGGCAGCCTGCTGTTCGCGGCGCCGCCGGTGCTGCTGCTACCCGAAGCCGTCGAACTTCTTCGCCGTGCCACCGACGCCGAATTCCTTCACCTGAAGGCGGCGCCATCTGCGTTTCGCTCCCGCGCACCTCCGCTCTCCTGACATCGATTGATCGCTGTGCCCGCGAGGGAACGGCCGCGTCATGCGCGGCCGCTTCCCCACAGGCGAAATCAGAATCGATCCGTCGTTTTCGGCGGAATCAGGATCGGAACAATGACACTTCAGAAGAAACGAACATTCCTTGCCGGAGGCGCAAGCTGGCTGTTGCTGTGCGCGATGAATGGTGGCGCGATGGCCGACGATCCGGCGCCGGCCCCCGCCCCCTCGGCGCAACTCCCGGAAGTCACCGTGACGGCACCAAGCCCGATCCGGCGACATCGCGCCGTGCCGACGCGCACGCCGACCAACGTCGCGCGTGCAGCACCCGGCCGCGATCGCGAGCGCGCGGCGGAAACACAACCGGCGCCGGCCGCGCCTGCGCCACAACAGGGCGTCCTGCCCGTCGTCACCGACCAGTTCGCAACCGTGACCGTCGTGCCGAACGAGGAGCTGCGGCGCGAGGGCGGCGCCACGCTCGGCGATCTCCTGTTCTCCAAACCGGGCATCACCGGCTCGAGCTTTGCGCCGGGTGCGTCCAGCCGGCCGATCATCCGCGGCCTTGACGTCAACCGCGTCGGCATCGTCGAGAACGGCACCGGCGGTGGCGGCGTCTCCGATCTCGGCGAAGACCACTTCGTGCCGATCGATCCGCTCGCGACCAACCAGGTCGAGGTGGTGCGCGGCCCCGCTGCGCTGCGCTACGGCTCGACCTCGATCGGCGGCATCGTCAGCGCCACCAACAACCGGATTCCGGAGGCGATGCCGACCTGCGCGGCCGCGCCGTTCCAGACCTATGGGTTGCCGGCAAAGGCTCCGCTCGCCAACGCGCAAAGCACGTCCTGCCTGAATGTCGAGACGCGCACGGCGGTCAGTTCGGTCGATCGCGGCGTCGAAGGCGGCATGCTGCTCGATGCCGGCGGCAATAACGTCGCCGTGCATGCCGACGTCTATGGCCGCACGACCGGCGATTACAGCATTCCAAGCTATCCATATCTGTTCGACCAGACGCGCCCGGTGAACGGCCGCCAGCCAAACTCCGCGACCCGATCTGACGGTGCCTCGGTCGGCGCGTCCTATTTCTTCCAGGGCGGCTATATCGGCGCTGCGATCACGCAGAACGACACGCTCTACCACATCCCCGGCATCGACGGCGCCGATCACCAGACGCGGATCGATGCGCACCAGACCAAGATCACCGCCAAGGGCGAATACCGGCCCGATGCCGCGGCGATCGATGCGGTGCGGTTCTGGCTCGGCGCGACCGACTATCGCCACAACGAACTCGGCCTTGCCGATCCGGCCGACCTGTCGAGCGACGGCATCAGGCAGACCTTCACCAACAAGGAGCAGGAGGCCCGCGTCGAGGTGCAGATGATGCCGTTCAACGCGCGCTTCGCGACGGTAACCACCGCGTTCGGCCTGCAGGCCGGCCACCAGGAGCTGACCGCGCCGAGCCCCGACAATCCCGGCACGGTGTTCAACGGGCTGTGGAATCCGAACAACAACAACCGCGTCGCGGGCTACGTCTTCAACGAGTTCAAGTTCACGGATACGACGAAGGCGCAAATCGCCGGCCGCATCGAGCATGTCGAGCTCCATGGCGCGACGCCGGACTTCCCGGCGGATTTTCTGCCGAATGGCGCCACGCAGGCCGCCGTGTCGCGCAACCCGTCCTACACGCCGGCCAGCGGCAGCATCGGGCTGATCCAGAATCTGCCCGGCGACCTCGTGGGCAGCATCACCGCGCAATATGTCGAGCGCGCGCCGAAGCCGGCCGAGCTGTTCTCGCGCGGCGGGCACGACGCGACCGCGACCTTCGATATCGGCGATCCGAACCTGACGATCGAGACGGCAAAATCGGTCGAGATCGGCTTGCGCAAGGCGACCGGACCGTTCCGGTTCGAGGCCACCGCCTACTACACCCACTTCGACAACTTCATCTTTCGGCGGCTGACCGGCGTGATGTGCGGTAGCGCCTTCGACTCCTGCGGCAACGGCGATCCCGGCAACGAGCTGCGGCAGGCGGTCTACTCCCAGCGCAACGCCAACTTCCGCGGCGCCGAATTCCAGAGCCAGCTCGATATCGGGCCGCTCAACGGCGGCATCTGGGGCATCGAGAACCAGTTCGACGTGGTGCGTGCCACCTTCACCGACGGCACCAACGTGCCGCGCATCCCACCGGTGCGGCTCGGCGGCGGGCTGTACTGGCGCGACAACAACTGGTTCGCCCGCGTCAACCTGCTGCACGCGTTCGCGCAGAACAACATCGCGGTGATCGGCGAGACGCCGACTGCGGGCTACAATCTCTTGAAGGCGGAGATCAGCTACAACACCAAGCTCAATTCGTCGTGGTTCGGTGCGCGCGAGATGACGGTCGGCCTGGTCGGCAACAATCTGCTCAACCAGAACATCCGCAACTCCGTGTCCTACACCAAGGACGAGGTGCTGCTGCCGGGGATCGGCGTGCGGGCGTTTGCGAACCTCAAGTTCTAGAACCAGAAGTCCAACGTAAGCGTCTCTCTCTGCCGTTCACGGCAGAGAGAGTGCGCCCGCTGCCGTTACTGTCCGACGACGACCTCGCTGATCTGGATCACCGGCTGCAGGTCGGTGTAGTTCGGGATGTCAGCCAGGATCTCCTTGGCGTGCGGTCCGAATCCCGACTGGAACGCCTCGACCGTATCGCAATAGATGTGGCACATGCCGACATAGGTCGCGGGAGCGCCCGGCGCGCCGCCGGCCAAGCCCTTGTCCACGGTGTAGAACTTGCAGGCATCGCCCATGCGTGCCTTCACGAGCGGCATGTGCTTGTCGCGATAATAGTCGTGGTCGAAGCGCGCACTCGGATTGTTCGGATACATAACACTGACCTTGATCACGGCGCTCTCCCTTTTGATGTGAGGTGCGCCGGTTGCACTCCAGCGCTGCACGCCGACTGTGCTTCAGTTTTGGCGGGCAGGCAACAGCGCAGCGACAGGTTCCGACCGGGCCGCGAGATGAAGGGTGCTAGAGCGCCTTGCTCCAGTCAGGCTGAATCGGTCCGGAAACGCCGTCGAACGCACCCTCGACCAATTCCAACACCAGCAGCCTGCTGTGATCGACCGGGCCGGGCATGGTCACCCGTCCCTTCGGGATCGCCTTGAAGCCGACGCGCCCGTAATAGGGCTCATCGCCGACCAGCACGATCAGGCGATGTCCCTTCACCTTTGCGTCATTCAGCGCGCGGTCGAGCAGCGCGCGCCCGACGCCGCGGCTGCGGAACGGCGGCTCGACCGTGAGCGGTCCGAGCATCAGCGCCGGCGTATCGCCGATGCAGATCGGCAGTTGCCGCACCGAACCCACCAGAAGCGTGCCGATCCGCGCCGTGAACGAGACGTCGAGCAGGTGATCGACATGCTCGCGTATCCGGTAGGCGCTCAGCACGAAACGGCCGGGGCCGAAGGTGCGCTCGTGCAGCCGCTCGATCGCCTGCGCGTCTTTCGGGGTTTCGGGCAGAATGGTCAGGGAGAGATCGCTCATCGTGAGGCGCGGGATAGCACCTGACGGGCGCGCGGTCCATTGTCCTGCGGGCCCGAGCCGCAGCTTTCTTGCTGCAGCCGGCGAACGGCGTCCAGCGACTGCGTGGCGGCGCACCGTCCCTCGAAGCCATCCGCGATCAACGCCATGTCGTGGTCAGCGGCTTGCCGTCGAGCACCTCCGCAATCCGCAGCCGCGTCCCCGGGGTGGTCTCGTCAGGCAACGCCGCCGGATCGAAGAAGCCGCTGGCCACGATCTCATGGTTCGGCTCCGGCAGCCGGTCCTGGCGAAAATTTCTGACGACATAGACCGCGACATGGTCGCGGGGCGAGACATGGCTGTTGAAGAATATGCCGTGCAGCGGAGGTACGCCGGCAAACTCGATCCGGCCCTCCTCGACCAACTCCCGTCGCAGCGCATCGAGGAAGCCCTCGCCGACCTCGACCCCGCCGCCCGGCAGGTACCAGCCGGAGATATAGCTGTGCTTGACCAGGAACACCTTGTTGTCGGCGTCGAGCACGACGGCGCGCACCCCGAGCGTCATGCCGCGGGCCAGGCGCCAATAGAGATGCATGACCCGCCTGATCCGCGGCTCGAGCCGCTTGCGCAAATCCTGCAGGACCGTCACTGAACCCTCAACTTCATTATGTTTGATCCTTGCGCGGACGCGCACCTCTTGCCAATACAGGGCAGGACTTTCGGGATAGCACGACATGCCCCTGTGGCGGCCACTTTTCACAGGCAATCCGAACGGGACCAAATGATGGCGGCGTTCCGCCTTGCGCATCTGTCCGACCCGCATCTGCCGCCGCTGCCGGCGGCGCGGCTGCGCGATCTCGCCGGCAAGCGTGCCTTCGGCTACCTCAACTGGACCCGCAACCGCTACAAATATCACCGCCGCGACGTGCTCGATGCTTTGGTCTCGGACATGCAGGCGCAGCAGCCGGACCATGTCGCCGTCACCGGCGACCTCGTCAACCTTGCGCTCGATGCCGAGTTCAATCCGGCCAGGGAATGGCTCGAGGGCGTCGGCCGCTCGACCGACGTGACCGTCGTGCCGGGCAATCACGACGCCTATGTGCGCGCAACCCGACACCGCTTTGTCGGCATCTTCGGCGACTATCTGCGCGGCGACGTCGATGATGCGCCGGTCGCGTTCCCGTTCGTGCGCCGGCGCGGACCGGTGGCGCTGATCGGCGTCTCCTCGGCGGTGCCGACCCCGCCCTTGATGGCGACGGGCTGGCTCGGCCACGCGCAGCTCGAAGCGCTGGAGCGCATCCTTGCGCAATTGTCGGGTGAGGATCTCTTCCGCGTCCTGCTGGTGCATCACCCGCTGCACTCCGACGGACGCGCCAAGGGGCTGACTGATTCGCACAAGCTGCGCGCGCTGCTCAAGCGGCACGGCGTCGAGCTGGTGCTGCACGGCCACGATCATATTCATTCGACGATGTGGTTCGACGGGCCCGACCGCAAGATCCCCGCGATCGGCGTGCCGTCGGCGTCGGCGCTGGCGCGCAAGCACTATCCGGCCGCGGCCTACAACCTGTTCTCGATCGAGCGCGACGGCAATGCGTGGCGCTGCAAGCAGATCGTGCGCGGCTTCGGCGATCACGACGGCATTCGCGAACTGCGCGAGGTACGGCTGGCCTAATCTCCGCCGCCACCGCCGCAACCACCACCGCAGCTGCCACCACCACCGCCACCGCCTCCTCCGTCGCCGCTGCCGTGGCCACCGCCATCGCCGCCATGGCCGCCGTCGCTGCCGGCATCACCGAAGCCGGCGGACGAGCCGTCGATCGATGTGTCGGAGAAATCGCCGCCGCAATAGGCGCCACCGCCGCCGTTGCGCCGCAGCGCCTCGCAGTCCGGGTGATAGACGAAGCCATTCGCGATATCGAGCTTGCTGTCGAGCGCAAACAACAGCGGCAGCCGCGTCGGCCTGACCGGATCGATGTTCTCGTATTTGCAGCAGTACCACCACACCCGCCGCAGCCCCTCGTTGCTCTGGCGGCGCTCCTTCACCAAAACGACGGCGGGCGTGTGATGCAGGAAGCCGCCGAAGGCGCGGCGGCAGAACGCGTCATAGTCGCGGGTGTAGAGGATGAACTCGTGCCAGAGGTCGTCGGCGACCTGCGACGGCATCGCGACGTAGCGCTTGCCGCTCATCAGATAGGCGAGGAAGAACTGCCGCAAGCCCCGCGACACCAGCGCGCTGTCCTTGCGGGCAAATCCCGGATGACGCTTCTCCAGCCGCTCCAGCAGGCCCCGCGGCCACTGGAAGGTGCGGATGAATTCGGCGCGCCGCAGCGTCTGCCATTTGCCGAACAGGATGGCGCCGCCGAACACGGCCGCAACCAATGCGATACCCAGGAAGGCCGAGGCGGATGCGACAACCACGATGCCCCCGCGCCCCTGGCGGCTAGAGATTCCGCAAGCTTGCGAACAGCGCGAGGCCGAACAGCGCCAGCGCGCCCATGACGAAGCCGAGCACGAACATGCCGAGCCCACCGCGACGCTTCGGCGCTTCCAGCGGCGGCGGCTCCGCCGCCGGCGGCGCGGGCAGCGGGGTTGCGACCATCGCATGCTCGCGCTCGATCATCCGCCGCGCGACATAATCGGTGACGGCATCGACGATGACGGGCACGTCGTGCGATTCGGCGAGCACGGTGCGGCCGAACCGCGTGTCCTGCACCAAGCGATAGATCCGCTTGTCGCGCCCCATCAGGACGTGGGCGACCACGTCGATCCACAGCCGCGGCGTCTCGCCCTGGCTGATGCCGCGGTCGAACAGGTCGACCTTCTCCGGCACCTGCGCGAACAGCGGATCGAGCGCGTCGTTGAGGATCTCGAGCCGCGCCACCTCGGCATCGCGCAACTCGACGACGACGCCGGTGCGATCGGCCGCCTCGATCCGCGCCCGCCGCAGCGCATCACGCAGCGTCGGCCGCAGATCGCGCGCCTCGTTGCCGGTGTTGTGCGGGTCTGACATCGATCACGGCCTCGTGCTGACGGTTTTTTCGATGTTAACCTATCAGCAACCATGATCCTCGCAAAGGCCGTTTGCTCTCAAGGACTTATCCCCAGGGCACGGCACGAAGCCTGTCCCGAAATCAGACGGCCCCACCCGGATGAAACCGGATGAGGCCGCCTGTCCTTGGACGTTTCTTGATTGATCGCCGGCCGTCAGGCCGAAACCCGCGACGGCTCCTCCACGATCGAGAAGCGAACGCCGGCCTTGTGGCGGTTCTCTTCCGAGACCTCGCGCCAGCAATCCTCGGCTTCCTTGCGGGTCTTGAACGGGCCTTTGACCTGGGCAGAGCCTTCCACGAGCTTGTGGAAGTTCATCGAACCGAACTCGCCGCCGATCACCCAGAAATTGCTGCCTGTGGTCATTGTCAGTCTCCTCTCGAAATCGGGCTGCCTCTGCCCAGCCATCGACATTCTTGACAGTGTATCGCGAAACTCGCGTCGGAAGCTAAACGCGAAAAAGCGAAGCTCGTACAGATGGCTTGTTTTTGAATGGTGATGTCATGTAACATATGGACTTGTAATAAATGTCGATTTGTAAATTTTGTCACAAGATAGGTCAGGAAGGCTGCCATGCCCTCTGCGTCCGGAAAGAAGCTGTTCGTCGGCCCCCGCTTCCGGCGGATCCGCCAGCAACTGGGGCTGTCGCAGACCCAGATCGCCGAGGGGCTCGGGATTTCGCCCTCCTACATCAACCTGATCGAGCGCAACCAGCGCCCGGTGACGGCGCAGATCCTGCTCAGGCTCGCCGAGACCTACGACCTCGATCTGCGCGACCTCGCCACCGCCGACGAGGACCGCTTCTTCGCCGAGTTGAATGAGATCTTCTCCGATCCCCTGTTCCGCCAGATCGAGCTGCCGAAGCAGGAGCTGCGCGACCTCGCCGAGCTCTGCCCCGGCGTAACCCATGCCTTGCAGCGGCTCTACGCCGCCTACACCGAAGCGCGCCGCGGCGAGACGCTGGTGGCCGCGCAAATGGCCAACCGCGAGGGCTCGCAGTTCGAGGCCAACCCGATCGAGCGGGTGCGCGACCTGATCGAGGCCAACCGCAATTATTTCCCGGAACTCGAGACCGCGGCGGAAAACCTGCGCGACGAGATCAACGTGCCGGCGGAAGCGCTGTTTGCGGCGCTCGCCACCCGCCTGCGCGAAAAACATTCGATCGTCACCCGCATCATGCCGGTCGACGTGATGCGCGAGACGCTGCGCCGCTTCGACCGCCATCGCCGGCAGCTTCTGCTGTCCGAACTGGTCGACGGGCCCGGCCGTATCTTTCAGCTCGCACAGCAGCTCGGGTTTGTCGAATGCGGCGGCAGCATCGACGCCATCGTCGGCCGCGCCGGTCCGCTCGAGGACACCGCCCGCAGGCTCTACCGCATCACGCTCGCCAACTATTTTGCGGCCGCCGCGATGATGCCCTACCCGGCCTTCCATTCCGCGGCGGAAGCGCTGAGCTACGACGTGCATGTGCTGGCGCAGCGCTTCAACGCGGGCTTCGAGCAGGTCTGCCATCGCCTCACCACCCTGCAGCGGCCGAATGCGCGTGGCGTGCCGTTCTTCATGCTGCGCGTCGACAATGCCGGCAACGTCTCGAAGCGCTTCTCGTCCGGCACCTTCCCGTTCTCCAAATTCGGCGGCACCTGCCCGCTCTGGAACGTGCATTCGACCTTCGACATGCCCGACCGGCTGCTCAGCCAGGTGATCGAGCTGCCCGACGGCACGCGCTACTTCTCGATCGCGCAGACGGTGCGCCGCCCGGTGGCGCCCTATCCGCAGCCGCAACCGCGCTTTGCGATCAGCCTCGGCTGCGAGATCCGCCACGCGTCGAAGCTGGTCTACGCCGCCGGCATCGATCTCGAGAAGGTCGAGGGGACCCCGATCGGCGTCAACTGCCGGCTCTGCGAGCGCGAGAATTGCAGCCAGCGCGCCGAGCCACCAATCACGCGCAGCCTGATCCTCGATGAGAACACGCGGCGGGTGTCGTCGTTCGCGTTCTCGAATGCGCGGGAATTGTGAGGAAGGTCTTGTCGTAGGGTCGGCAAACGCGCACTTCGCGCCGCACCCACCATCCACGGCGCGCTTGCAATGGTGGGCACGCTGACGCTTTGCCCACCCTACGGTCCTTCCACAACCGTAACCGTCATTGCGAGCGAAGCAAAGCAATCCATGTCGCAGCTTGCGGAGGCAATGGATTGCCGCGGCGCTGCGCGCCTCGCAATGACGGGGTGAGATTTCCGATTCAATTGTCAAACAGCGGATGCGCGTCCGCAGTCTCGCGGCGCGCTTCGCCCGAGTTTTGCGTCTCGTTCCGCCCTCCTTGAAGCGCAGAGGGCGCAGGGAAAGCCGGGTGCCGATCGCACCCATGGGCCCTGTGCAACAAAAAGCACCGGGGTAGGACCACAGGTGAAACCGGAGACTCCGGCTTTCCCTGCGCGATGGTTTTACAGCTTATTTCGTGCTCTCCCCGGCGAGACCTGGCTTGTTTGCCACCGTCTTCGCAAGGACGTTTCGCGCCTTGCGAGGAGACACCAGCCACTGGGGCGTCAGGACCACACGACTTCACCGTCCGCGTTGCCCGCACTCGTCAGTTGCGCGCTTAGCGTCCACCGCATCTCGACCCAACACTCGTGACGATCGCGAAGCGCCCCTCAAGCGGGTGAGACAGGCGGAGTCCTAGTGCTGATTTGGGGTGCGCGTCAAGTAAAATTCCGAAAATCAGAAACTTTGCCGCGATCGAGAACTCGGACAAGGCTGCTGACATATCGGCGCTTGCGGAGGCGAAGCCGACCACGCTTGCGCTGATGCACGGCTCGTCGTTTCGAGGCGATGCCGTTGGCGCCCTCGGTGCGCTGGCCGATCACTATGAGGCCCAACTGCGCAAGGCGATGGAGCGCTAACCACCGCTCTCGCGGCAACCATCGACCACCGCCCTCCAACGACATCGCGGCCATCAATCGGGCAGACCCGCCCGTCGTAGCGCATCCGCGTACTTCGCCACGTCGTCGAGTTTCCGGTACGGACCTAACACGCTGTTCAAAGTCGAAGGGCGTAGCGCCGGGTCGACCTCGTGCAATCGCGTTACCAGTCTCCTTGCCTCGTCGCAGCGTCCGGCAAGCACGCCGCTCGCGGCACCGATACGCAGCGCGGCGTGGCTGTCCGGCCGGCTCCGCAACGCCATCGCCGCCCACCCGAATGCTTCGTCGTAGCGGCCGGCAAAGAAATGAGCATGGGCTGTCCCTTCCTGCGGCCAGAACTTGCCCGGATCGACGGGGCTCAGCCGCATGGCACGTCCAAAGTGCTCGATGGCCAGGTCTGCCTCCCCGAGCCACAGTCGCGACCAGCCGCTATGTGCCCACGAGGCTCCGAGGTTCGGGTTCAGGGCCAGCGCGCGATCAATCAAGGCGACGCCGTCGACGAGGTCTTTGGCGACATAGGCCAACGAGTGCCCGATGTGCACGAATGCGATCGCGTCGTTCTTGCCCAGCTGCATCACCCGGCGGGCCAGTCTCCTGACTTCAGCGACCTCCTGATCAGGATCGACGATCCAGCCGAACCCCATGCGCGTGCTGAGACGCATCGCCGCGGCGCCGTAAGGCGTCGGGAATTCGGGATCAAGTTCAATGGCCCTGTAGAACAGGCGGAGTGCCGCTTCATTCCCCTCTCTCGTCCACTTGTAAGCTTCCGCCATTCCTCGAAGATAGAGATCGTAGGCGCCCGGATTCTCCGTCGGCTTGCATTTGGCATGCTCGAGCTCCGCCACATACACGTGGTCGGCGAGCACAGCGACAATGGTGCGCGCCACGTCCTCCTGGACCGCAAAGATGTCCTTCAGCTCGCGATCGTAGCGCTCGGCCCAGCGATGCCCTCCGGTCAGGACATCGATCAGCTGCGCCGTGATCCGAACCCGCTCTCCGTCGCGCCGAATACTGCCTTCGAGCAGGTAGCGCACATCAAGCTCCCGACCGATCTGACGGATGTCGACGGCCTTGCCCTTGTACGTAAAGGACGAATTGCGGGCGATGACGAACAGCTCCGAGAACCGTGACAGCTCGGTGATGATGTCTTCGGTGATCCCATCGCTGAAATAGTCCTGCTCCTTGTCCCCCGACAGATTGGCAAAGGGCAGCACCGCGACGGACGGCATGTTGCCTGGAGCGCCGGACGGCGCGTCCAGCTCGTTCCGGATCTCGCGGCGGGGCGGCCATTCCGGGCGAGCGAGACGGCTTACGTCCTTCCCGTCCAGAGCAATGGCTGGCGAATCAGCCGGCGATTCCTGCGCCAGTTGCACTACGCCCACGAAGCGGAAGCCTTGTCGCGGCAGCGTCTTGATCAGGCGTTGCTCTTGCCCGGAATCGGCGATCGCGTGTCGGGCAGCGTTCAGGCGCGTCGTCAGTGCCCCATCGGAAACGATGCGTCCGTCCCAGATCGCGTCGACAAGATCGTCTTTGCTGACGACGCGATCCCTGTTGCGGATCAAGTAATCGAGCAGCGCGAAAACCTGTCGCGTTGTCGGGACAATCTCAGGCCCACGTCGCAGCTCGCGCCGCTCGGTATCCAACGAATAATCTTCGAAGAAATAGCGCAAGGCACCATTCTCCAAATGCCCGGCCGCTCGCCCGAGGGCGCCTTCGCACAGGCTGGCGTGGAAAGAATAAGGCGCCGGTGAGGAAAATGTAAGCGATATGTCAAGCAGTCCTTCCGACGTCCTGCCACCTTGATGCAGAGGAAAAGCCGTCGGGAGATATCCAATGGATACGCCCTACAATGTGGTTGGATCGCCGCATGCGATTGCGCCGGCACGTCCGCGCTTTGCCGTCGTCAGCCGGTGCTGGGCCGCGTTTCTGGATTGGCAGGAACGCGTGCGCCTACGGCAGTGCCTTAGCAATCTGAGTGACCAGGAACTCCGGGACATCGGCATTGCGCGCGGTGAGATCGACTACGTCGCCTCCCATCGCGCCGTCGACCCGCGGGGCGCCGTCTATCCTCCATGAACAGAGGTGCCCGGCTTCGGCAAACGTCCGCCATCAGCATCACATTGCGAAGAGGCTGTGTCATGCCAGCACGAAAGACTCCTCTCGAGAATAGCGAACAGACAGTAGGCGCATTTCGGGTCCAGCCTGACTGGTATGAGGAATACTGGCTGCGGCCGAAGACGGCTGCCCCGTCCGGTCTGGCGAGCCGGTTGCGCCGGACCTCCTGGCTTCTTACTCCATCTTGTCGGCAAGCCATGGCGGCAGCACTGATGACCTTCGTCAGAGCCGGCAGGTCGGCCTTCACCATGACGCCCGGCTCGAAAGGCAGAGAACCATCGGATCGTCATCTCGATCTAAGTGCAGGATAGCCCGCGGCGGCGAGGTGACGTGCAACCCTTCTGCCCTCATCGCCTGCTTCGACCCGCCACCTCGCGGTATGCATTGAGACATCTCCCGACGGGCTTTTCGTCCGGAGGTTTGCATGACATTCGGCTTACATTTTCCTGACTGGCGGCCTATTCTTTTGCGCATCGACGGTGAGCGTCCTTCGCATTCTGCAAGCAGTCCGGGGGAATGGTACCGTGCGCTATTTCTTCGAGGATTACGTTCTCGACACCGACCGGCGCGAACTCCGTCGCGGGGCTGCCCCGGTCCCTACGACGCCCCAGGTTTTCGATCTGCTCGACCACTTGATCCGCAACAGGGAGCGCGTCGTCGGCAAGGACGAGCTCGCGAGCGCGATTTGGAAGGGACGCATCGTATCGGACGCCGCGCTGACCACGCGCCTCAACGCCGCCCGCAGCACGATCGGCGATTCCGGCGAAGAACAACGTCTGATCAAAACGCTGCCGCGGAGAGGCTTTCGTTTCGTCGGCACGGTGCACGAAGTGAATGGCCCCGATCATACCGGAGTCGTCGCGGACGGCCCGGCGGAATCGTCGGGAACCCCCGCCGCGCTTCCCGACAGGCCGCTGTCGATTCTCGTCCTGCCGTTTGCCAATCTCAGCGGCGATCCCGGGCAGGATTATTTCGTCGATGGCGTTACCGAAGACCTCACCACGGAGCTGTCGCGACTCGCCGGCTCGTTCGTGATTGCGCACAACACGGCCTTTAGCTTCAAGGGCAAGTCGGTGGACGTGAAGCGGGTCGCGCGCGAACTCGGCATTCGCTACGTGGTGGAGGGCAACGTCCGAAGAGCGGGCCAGCGCGTGCGGGTCGGTGTTCAGCTGATCAACGCCGAAACGGGTGCGCATCTGTGGGCTGACCGGTTCGATCGAGAGGCGTCGGAGCTGCTGGACCTGCAAGATGCAATCGCCATCGAGCTCGCGCGCGCTCTCGACGTGCAGCTCATTGAAGCCGAGAGCCGTCGCGGCGAACGTTCGGCGAACCCGGATGCAATCGCCCTGGTGATGCGCGCCCGCGCGCGTCTCTTCCACGGCATGTCTCGCGCAAACGTCGCCGCGGCCATTCAGCACTACAAAGACGCGCTGCGGCTCGTCCCCGATGACGCCTGGGCGCTGGCAGAGTTGGCGGACGTCCTCGCAGGCAACGTCTCCAGCCTATGGAGCGAAACGCCTCGCGAGGATCTCCGACAGGCCGAGGCTCTGGCCGCGCAGGCGATCGAGCTTGAACCGTCTGACGCGTACTGCCACCATGTCGTGGGCGTCGTGCTTTCTCTGCAAGGGCAATTCCCGGAGGCCATAGACCGGTTCGGCGCGGCAATCCGGCTCAATCCGAATTTACACTTCGCGTACTCGGGCCTCGGTAACGCGAAGGTCCTCTCAGGCCTGGGCCAGGAGGCTCTTCAGCATTTCGCCCATTTCATCCGTCTCAGTCCGCGCGACCCGTTTCTGTTCCGCGGATACTACGGCATCGGCCTGGTCCAATTTCAGCTCGGCGATGATGCCCGCGCAATTGAGACGCTGGGCAAGGCCATCAGCTTGAGCCCCGGCTATCCTCTCGCTCACCTATGCCTCGCCGCCGCCCACGGCGTACAGGGCCGCATCGATGAGGCGAAAGCTTCATTTGCCAGGTATCTGCGGACCGGCGCATCCGCCCGAACGATCTTCGCACTGCAGCGGCTCCGCTCGTCTGCGAATCCGTCTTACCTGGCCTTGCGCGACAGACTGTACGAAGGGCTGCGCGGGGCGGGGATGCCGGAGAGATGAACCGGTCTCTCGGAGATCGGGCCCTTGAACCAGCGCGCGCCCCATACTCCACAAACCAGAAACGATGACTTTCAATTATTGCTGTTTCGCAATCGTCCCGGCGACCGCATCCTGATTGGGCGCACAAGGGAGTCTTCCGATGGACGAGCAAAGCAGCAAGACCAATGTACCGCCCTCCGTGGGCGCAGATGTGAGCGGCATCGAAACGCTGCTCAGCCGCAATCTTCCTGATGTCTTTGGCGAAGGTGATCCGGTGCGCCGAAGGGCCGCAATTCGTGAACTCTACACCGAAGACTGTGTGCTGTACGCGCCGCCCGGCATTCTCGTCGGCCACGACGCGCTGGACAAGTTCGCCGGCGATCTCCGCGCGACGCATCCTCATTATGTCTACACGCCGCATGGCGCGCCGCAGGTCCTGCACAATTCGGGACGCCTGGCGTGGGGCTCGGGGCCGAAAGGCGAAGCGCCCGAGTACACCGGCGTGGATTTTATCATCGCGCGGGACGGCAAGATCGCGGCTCTTTACGTCTACCTCGACTCGCCGCCCAGCTAGAGGCACGTGGAGAAGATGATGGGGTGCGAGACCTTGCTTGGTGGGCTCGAACGGCATCACCGCAAGCAGGTCACACCCGCGCGCCGTAACCCGTCTGCAAGGTGCTCACGGTACTTCAGATCGATGTAGGGCGTCGTGATCTCGAACAGCCGCTGGGCGTCGTTCGGCTGCAGCGCATTGAATTCGTTCAGCAACGCCTGAGCTTCCTCAGCGCGTCCTAGCTGGCCGAGGCTCGCGAGTAATGTCCTGAGGCTGAGGTGCAGATGGCGTGCGCGAGATCCGAGTTCGCAGTAATGCACCGCCTCCTCGTAATTCTCCTGGTGATAGTGGGCCAGTGCGACGTAGCTCATGAAGCTTCCGGCCTGGGGGTCGTTGGGATTGAGACGGAGGCAACGCAGCAGGGGATCGAGAGCCTCCCGGAAATGCCCGATATGGACCCGGACAAGGCCAAGGGCGAAGAAACCAAGCGCAAAATTCGGGTTGAGGTCGATCGAACGCTGCGCCTCCGCAAGCGCCTGCGCGTGCATGAGTCGCAGCAAGCTCGTCCAGCAAAAGGCGTAGTGCGTGTAGGGATCGCGGTCATCGAGCGCGACTGAACGCGCCGCAGCCGCGTAAGCCTCGAGATACTCCCTTCCTGGATCGCTGCTCCAGCCGTACATGGTATGGCCGATCAGGACGCGCGCGAGCATCATGTGTGCCTGGGCGAAGTTCGGGTCCAGCTTGATCGACTCTTGCAGAAGGGCGGCAGCCTGCTCATGGTGCTCGGGAGCGAGCTGTGAGAAATGCCACATCGCCCGCATGCAGCAATCGAACGCGTCCAGATTTCCCGCGCTCTTGCGCGAGGCTCGCTTGCCTTCGATGAGCAGCATCTCAGGCTCGATCGCGCCGACTACGCTCTCCGTGATCTCGTCCTGGATAGCGAAGATATCGGCCATGTCGCGATCGAACCGCTGGGCCCACAGATGATTTCCGGTTTCGGCTTCGATCAGCTGGCCTGTCACCCGCACGCGCTGACCGGCTCTCCGGACGCTGCCTTCGAGAATATATCGAACACCCAGCTCGCGAGCGACCTGCTTCGCGTCGACAGCGCGCCCCTTGTACACAAAGGTCGAATTTCGGGCGATCACAAAGAACCATCGATGATGGGACAGCGCGGTGATGATGTCTTCCGTGATGCCGTCGGCGAAGTATTCCTGCTCGGGATCGCCGCTCATGTTCGAGAAAGGCAGCACCGCAATTGAGGGCTTGTCCGGCAGTGCCAGCTCACCGCCCAGCACGCCCGCAGCCACCGGGTGTTCAGGGCGCCAATCCACGGAGTAGATCGAGACGGGACGACTGATATTCTTGAGCGAGCGTTGTCCGATCGGCAGAAGCGGAAAGTTCAGCTTGCCATCGATCTGATCGCGCACCGCGCCGGAGATGCAGATGCCGCCGGGATCGGCGACGCCTTCCAGGCGTGCGGCGACATTGACGCCATCGCCATACAGATTGTCGTCCTTCACCATCACATCGCCGAGATTGATGCCGATCCGGAATTCCATCCGCCGTTCGCCGGTAAGATCGGCATTGTGGCGATGGAGCGCGCGCTGGATCGCGACCGCGGAGCGGACGGCCTGCACCGCACTGCCAAACTCCGCCATGACGCTGTCTCCGGCGGAGCCGAAAATGCGGCCGGCATGTTCGGTGATGAGATCCGACATCGTGCGACGGTAGCCGTCGAGGGTCCGCAGGGTCGTTTCCTCATCGGCTGCCATGAGGCGGCTGTAGCCGGCGACGTCCGCCGCCAGAATTGCAACCAGGCGTCTCGTGACCGTGGGGTCCATGTTCGCCCCTTGCGTGGTTCGCCCCTTGCGTGCCGATCGCAGTCTAGCCGATCCGGAAGCGAGGGTGAAAGCACGCAATGTCGCACGGTTCGGCCTTCACGATCCACATCGCGCGTTACCCCCATGGCCCGCGCTGGCCTGAGGCGCCGCCCCACGGGCTGCGCGGCGGGTAGCCCGTCGTTGCCGGGCGCGGCGCGGCCTGCGTGCCGAGCTCGGCGGCGAGCTGCTGCAGCGCGGCGATGCGGTTCGCGGTCGACGGGTGCGTCGCGAACAGATTGTCGACGCCGTGGCCTGACAGCGGGTTGATGATGAACATGTGCGCGGTCGCCGGATTGCGCTCGGCTTCCATGTTCGGCACCTGATGCGCGGCGTTCTCGATCTTCGCGAGTGCGGACGCGAGCCACATCGGCTGGCCGCAGATCCGCGCGCCGAGATTGTCGGCGGCGTATTCGCGGGTGCGGCTGATCGCCATCTGCACCAGCGCAGCACCAAGCGGCGCCAGGATCATCATCGCGATCGTGCCGATGATGCCGGGGCCGTTGTTGTTGTCGCGGTGGCCGCCGAAGAACATGCCGAACTGCGCCAGCATCGAGATCGCACCGGCGATCGTCGCGGTGACCGTCATCAACAGCGTGTCGTGATTCCTGATGTGCGCGAGCTCATGCGCGATCACGCCGGCGAGCTCCTCGCGGCTGAGCTGCTGCATGATGCCCGTGGTGACGGCGACCGCCGCATTCTCGGGATTGCGCCCGGTCGCGAACGCATTGGGCTGCGCCTCGTCGATCAGAAACACGCGCGGCATCGGCAAGCCGGCGCGCGACGCAAGCCCTGCGACGAGGTCATACAGCTCCGGCTCCGAGCGCTGGTCGACCTCATGGGCGCCGTACATCGACAGCACCATGCGGTCGGAATTCCAGTAGGTGAACAGGTTGGTCGCAGCCGCGATCACCAGCGCGATCACGGCGCCGGTGCCGCCGCCGATGAGATAGCCGACGCCCATGAACAACGCGGTGAGGCCGGCCAGCAGAAGTGCGGTGCGGAAATAGCTCATGGTAGTTCCTCAGGCCCAGCCGGAATTCTGCCATGGCCGACGTGCCTGAGGTAGGGATTTGCGCCACTGCGCCGCAAGAGGAACCAGTGCGTCGTGGCGCCGCGGGCAGGATTAACGATTAGTCATCTTCCGCAAAGCGCGAGCTGCGGCGCGGCTCTTTGGCTCATTAGGGTGGACAAAGGCGGGGACGCGTCGCCCACTGACGCCACTCTTTCCGCCGTCATTGCGAGGAGCGACAGCGGCGAAGCAATCCATCTCTCCGCTTGCGGCGCGATGGATTGCTTCGCTTCGCTCGCAATGACGGGGTTAGATTTCGATTCAATTGTCGAACAGGCGTCGGACGGTGGGCAAAGGCGCGGACGCGCCGCGCCCACCCTACGATCTTCGTCGCCGGGCGATCACCCACCCACCGCAATTCCCGACTCCGCGCGCACCTTTCGCGCGGCAACCGTGTCGTCCTCGCGCAGCGCAACCCGGAGCATGCGCGCGAGCTCGGCCCGGCTGTAGGGCTTGGCCAGGAACAGGATGCCATGCTCGAGCCTGCCATCCTGGTCGATGGCGTTCTCGGTGTAGCCCGACGTGAACAGCACGCGCAGGGAGGGCCGCCGCTTCTGCGCCGCGGTGGCGAGGTCGCGCCCGTTCATTGCGCCCGGCATGATGACGTCGGTGAACAGGAGGTCGACCGGCGCGCTGCTGTCGAGCACCGCGAGCGCCTCGGGCCCGCTGCTCGCCGACAGCGTCGTGTAGCCGAGGCTCTCGATCTGGGTCAGCACATAGGAGCGCACCAGCTTATCGTCCTCGACGACGAGCACGATCTCCTGCGCGCCCCGCGTCTCCGGCTGTCTGGGATCATCAGCGACCGGCTGCGATATCATGGTGGCGCCGTTTTGACACCACGATCGCAAGCGCGAAGGGAATCGAGAAGTAGGATGCCGCAATAATCGCGTCGGAAATGACGTGGAGCCAGATCAGCTCCGGTTCCCACAACAGGCAGATGCCATGCGGCGAGAAGGTCGACGAGTCCAAGAGACGCTCGAGAAAACTCCACATGGCTCCCTCCGGGCGTGACCGATCCGCCGGCAGCTTTGGCCCGGCGAATCATCGATCGATCATACAGGCGGGTGTTGCATCCGCCGAAGCTCAATAGCGCACCGTTCACCGCTATTGCCGGGCACTATCGTGGTGTATGGATGACGGGTCCTTCCCTTTATTCCCGGCCGGTGACGTCGATGCCCACTTTTCCCCTGAGCACCCCGATCATGATCGCTGCCTTGGCGGCATCGCTGGCCTTCGCGGCCGGTGCATCGGCGCAACAGCCACTCCTTGTCCCCGTAAAACCCACACCTGCCGCGCCGCGGCCGGCTGTCGCGCCCGCGCCGCGGGCCGCATCCTGCCACAACGGACAAGGCTTCGATCGCTTCCTCGCCGAGCTGAAGCAGAAGGCGGTCTCAGCCGGCGTCTCGCAAAGCGCGATCGCGGAATCCTCGCCTTACCTCGTCTACGACCAGGGCATCGTCAACCGCGACCGCGGCCAGCGCGTGTTCGGCCAGCTCTTCACCCAGTTCGCCGGCCGCATGGCCGCGACCTATCGCATGCAGCAGGGCCAGCAATACATCCGGACCTACGCGGCCGCCTTTGCGCGCGCCGAGAAGGAATACGGCGTGCCGCCGGCCGTGATCGCCGCGTTCTGGGGACTCGAGAGCGATTTCGGCGCCCAAATGGGCAATCTGCCGACGCTGAAATCGCTGGTGTCGCTCGCCTATGATTGCCGCCGCTCGGAGATGTTCCAAAACGAGACCATCGCGGCGCTGAAGATCATCGATCGCGGCGACCTTACGCCGGACGAGATGATCGGCTCATGGGCCGGCGAGCTCGGGCAGACGCAATTTTTGCCGACGCACTATTTCAACTACGCGGTCGACTACGACGGCGACGGCCATCGCAATTTGCTGCGCAGCGGGCCCGACGTGATCGGCTCGACCGCAAACTACATCGCCAATGGATTGAAGTGGCGGCGCGGCGAGCCGTGGCTGCAGGAAGTGCGCGTGCCGCAGGATGCGAACTTCGCGAATTTCCCTTGGGACCAAGCCGACCTCACGATCAAGCTGCCGCGCAACAAATGGGCCGCGCTCGGCGTGAGCTATCCTGACGGCAAGCCGCTCGCCAACGACGAGATGCCGGCCTCGCTGCTGTTGCCGATGGGCCGCACCGGGCCTGCGTTCCTGGCCTACGCGAATTTCGCCGCCTATACCGAGTGGAACAACTCGCTGATCTATTCGACCACCGCAGGCTATCTTGCGAACCGTATCGCGGGCGCGCCGCCGATGCAGCGGCCTCACGCGCCGGTCACGCAACTGCCGTTCAACGAGATCAAGGAGCTGCAGGGTCTTTTGGTGCGCGCGGGCTTCAATGTCGGCACGGTCGACGGCGTGCTCGGCCAGGCGAGCCGCAGCGCCGTGAAGGCGATGCAGGTGAAATATGGCCTGCCGGCGGATTCCTGGCCGACCGCCGAGCTCCTGGCGCGGATGCGCGGCGTGCCGCGGGTGCAGTCGAGCACCGCGGCGCCGGAGATGCGGTGACGCGCATACGCGCACTATCCCCGTCACCCTGAAGGAGCGCGGTACGCGCGTCTCGAGGGGTCAACGGCCACCGGCCGGGCCGTGCATCCTTCGAGGCTCGCTCCGCTCGCGCCTCAGGATGACGGGGAAACAAAAGAATATTTGACCAACTATTACACCCTTTCGCAGTTGTATTTTTCCCTCAGCCGCCCCATGTGCAGCATCGCCATTCGGCAGATCCGAATTCCATAGCGAGAGAGCATCACATGTCCTTTTACGACGCCGTCGTCCCCGCCTACCTGCAAATGCTCAACAGCCTGACCGGCCTGCTCACCAAGGCGGAGGCGCATTGCGAGGCGAAGAAGATCCAGCCCGAGGTGCTGCTGGGATCGCGGCTCTATCCGGACATGCTGCCGCTGTCGAAGCAGGTGCAATTGGTCAGCGATTTCGCGGCCAAGGGCTGCGCGCGGCTCACCCACAGCGAGGTGCCCTCGATGCCCGACACCGAGAAGACCTTCGGCGAATTGAAGCAGCGGCTGGCGAAG
Organism: Bradyrhizobium erythrophlei; assembly: GCF_042430365.1. Classification (GTDB taxonomy): domain Bacteria; phylum Pseudomonadota; class Alphaproteobacteria; order Rhizobiales; family Xanthobacteraceae; genus Bradyrhizobium; species Bradyrhizobium erythrophlei. The sequence goes on along the minus strand of NZ_JBHMET010000247.1, from coordinate 31,747 downwards.
ACCATCGACTATGTGAAGTCGTTCAAGCCGGCGCAGTTCGACGGTGCCGACGCCAAGGACGTCACCTTCCCGGCCGGCCCGGACCGCAGCATCACGATGACGGGCCAGCAGTTCCTCTCCTCGTTCTCGTTCCCGAACCTCTACTTCCACGCCGCCACCGCGCACGGCATCCTGCGCCACAACGGCGTCGAGATCGGCAAGCGCGATTTCCTCGGCGTGAGCTGACGCGAAGCGTCATTCCGGAGCGATGCGCAGCATCGAACCTCAGATGCGCAAACGCGCATCGGGGAATCTCGTGCCACACAACTTCTGGATTCCGGGTTCGTCCTTCGGACGCCCCGGAATGACAAGCCCCACCAAACATATTCCCGCACGGCGGGATTTCCGCCTTCGCCAAGGCTTCGGCTGACACGTCGCCTCGCGCGCAAGCCCGTGCTACTGCTCCCTGACAACAACAAGACGTCAGGGAGCACGCCATGTCCACCACCCACGCGCCGAAATCCGTCGATCCCTCCGCCTCGCTACATGCGGAATCGCTGGGGTTGGCGAAGAGCCACGGCCGCCTCGACGGCCGGCGCATCATCGTGGTCGGTGGCGGGCAGCGCCGGACCGTCGACGCGGATCCCCCTGTTGGCAACGGCCGCGCGATGAGCGTGCTGTTCGCGCGCGAGGGCGCCACGGTTGCCTGCATCGACGTCAACAAGGAGGCGGCCGATGACACCGTCGCGCAGATCGCGAAGGAAGGCGGCAAGGCCTTCACCGACGTGGTCGACGTCTCCGATGTCGCGGCGATCGCGCCTGCGGTCGAGCGCTGCGCCAAGAGGCTCGGCGGGCTCGACGGGCTCGCGCTCAACGTCGGCATCTCCTCCGGCCTGTCACTGCCCAAGATGACGGCGGAGGCATGGGACAAGGACTATGCCGTCAACGTCCGCAGTCACATGCTGTTCGCGCAGAAGGCGCTCGAGGTGATGGCGCCGGGCGGGGCGATCATCCTGATCTCCTCGATGGCGAGCCAGCGCGCCGGCGGCCGCAACCCGGCCTATGAATCCTCCAAGGCCGCGCAGATTGCGCTGGGGCGGGCGATCGCGCGGGCCGGCGAGGACAAGGGCATTCGCTGCAATGTGATCGCGCCCGGCTTCATGGACACCCCGATGGGCCGCGACGCCAGCCGCAGACGGCCGGACCGGGCGCTGGCAGTGCCTTTCGGCCGCCAGGGCACCGGATGGGAGGTCGCCTATGCTGCGCTGTTCCTGATCTCGAATGAATCTTCCTATGTGAACGCGCACACGCTGTTCCTCGATGCCGGCCATATGGGCGGGATCGTGCGCGGCTAGTCTGCGGCGCGCGAATGCCTCAGGCCATTGCGCTTGCCGCCGCAATGCACAATTCTCCCACATACGTCATTTCCAGGAACACTTCTCTCATGAGCCAATCGACCAAACTCTTCGAGCCCTTCAAGCTTGGCCCGCTGACGCTGCCGAACCGCCTGGTGATGGCGCCCCTGACGCGCAACCGCGCGGTGCCGCCCGGCATGGTGCCGAGCCCGCTTGCGGCGGACTATTACGGCCAGCGCGCGTCCGCCGGCCTCCTGATATCGGAAGCGAGCCAGGTCTCGCAGCAGGGCCAGGGCTATCAGGACACGCCCGGCATCTATTCCAAGGAACAGGTCGAAGGCTGGCGCAAGATCACCGACCGCGTGCATGAGCGCGGCGGGCGCATCTTCATCCAGATCTGGCATGTCGGCCGCGTCTCGCACACCGCGCTGCAGCCCGGCGGCGGCAAGCCGGTGGCGCCATCAGCGATCCGCGCCAAGTGCAAGACCTTCGTCAACGGTACCTTCACCGACATCTCCGAGCCGCGCGCGCTCGAGCTGTCTGAAATCCCCGGGATCATCGACGACTTCAAGCGCGGCACCGCGAACGCGCTGGCCGCGGGCTTCGACGGCGTCGAGATCCACGGCGCCAACGGCTATCTGCTCGACCAGTTCGCCAAGGACGGCAGCAACAAGCGCACCGATGCCTATGGCGGATCGATCGAAAACCGCGCGCGGCTGATGCTGGAGGTCTCCAAGGCCGTGGCCGCTGAAGCCGGCGCTGACCGCACCGGCATCCGCATCTCGCCGGTGACGCCGGCCAACGACGTCTCGGACTCGAACCCCCAGCCGCTGTTCGACCACATCGTGGATGGGCTCAACGCGCTGAAGCTGACCTATATCCACGTCATCGAGGGCGCGACCGGCGGCCCGCGCGACAACGCGCCGTTCGACTATGCGAGCCTGCGCAGGCGCTTCAAGCAGGCCTACATGGCCAACAATGGCTACGACCTCGCGCTCGCCAACACGATGCTGGATTCCGGCGCCGCCGACCTGATCGCCTTCGGCAAGCCGTTCATCTCCAACCCCGACCTGGTCGAGCGCCTGAAGCAGGGCGCGCCGCTCAACGACTGGGACAAGGCAACGTTCTACGATGGCGGCGCCAAGGGCTACACGGACTATCCGACGCTGAAGGCGACGGAAGCGGCGGAGTAGCTTAGGCACCGCTCTCGACATCGACATTGCGAGGAGCGAAGCGACGAAGCAATCCATGTCTCAGCAAGCGGAAGCATGGATTGCTTCGCTTCGCTCGCAATGACGGCACAGAAAAAAGGCCGGGATCGCTCCCGGCCTTTGTCGTCTCTCGGATGGCGTGGGCTGGTACGCCTTACTTCGCTTCGGCGCGCTTGGGCGGGGTGGCCGGCCACGACTTGATCAGCGTGTCGTAGTCGATCGTCTCGCCCTTCGGCTTCTCGTTCGCGAGCTTGCGCTGCGGAGCGATGGTGCCGTCCTTCTCCGCCTTCTTGAACCAGAATTCGGCGGTTTCCTTCTTGTTCAGCTTCGGTCCGCAGGCGCCCTGCACACCGGACTTCTCAAGACGTTCCATCACCGAGTCCTGGGCCGCGGCGAGCGCGTCCATCGCGGCTTGCGGCGTCTTGGTACCGGACGACGCATCGCCGATGTTCTGCCACCACAGCTGCGCGAGCTTCGGATAGTCGGGCACGTTGTTGCCGGTCGGGGTCCACTGCACGCGCGCGGGCGAGCGGTAGAACTCGATCAGGCCGCCGAGCTTCGGCGCACGCTCGGTGAACGACTTGTCCCAGATATCGGACTCACGGATGAAGGTGAGGCCGACATGGCTCTTCTTCAGCGACACCGACTTCGAGATGATGAACTGCAGATAGAGCCAGGCTGCCTTGCGGCGATCCGGCGGGGTCGACTTCAACAGCGTCACGGAGCCGGCGTCCTGGTAGCCGAGCTTCATGCCTTCCTTCCAGTAGGAGCCGTGCGGCGACGGAGCCATACGCCACTTCGGCGTACCGTCCGCGTTCATCACGGCGATGCCGGGCTTCACCATGTCGGCGGTGAAGGCGGTGTACCAGAACATCTGCTGGGCGATGTTGCCCTGCGCCGGCACCGGACCTGCTTCGGAGAAGGTCATGCCCTGGGCCTGCGGCGGAGCGTACTTCTTCAGCCACTCGAGGTATTTGGTGATCGAGTAGACCGCAGCCGGGCCGTTGGTGTCGCCACCACGCTCGACCGAGGAGCCGACCGGGCGGCAGCCTTCCATGCGGATGCCCCACTCGTCGACCGGCAGGCCGTTCGGGATACCCTTGTCGCCGTTGCCGGCCATCGACAGCCAGGCGTCGGTGAACCGCCAGCCGAGCGAGGGATCCTTCTTGCCATAGTCCATGTGGCCATAGACCTTGACGCCGTTGATCTCCTTGATGTCGTTGGTGAAGAACTCGGCGATGTCTTCATAGGCAGACCAGTTCACGGGCACGCCGAGCTCGTAGCCATACTTGGCCTTGAACTTGGCCTTGTACTCGGGGTTGGTGAACCAGTCGTAGCGGAACCAATAGAGGTTCGCGAACTGCTGGTCGGGCAGCTGATAGAGCTTGCCGTCCGGCGCGGTCGTGAACGACTTGCCGATGAAGTCGTTGACGTCGAGCATCGGGTCGGTGACGTCCTTGCCCTCGCCGGTCATGTAGTCCGAGAGCACGATGGTCTGGCCGTAGCGGAAGTGCGTGCCGATCAGGTCGGAGTCGTTGATCCAGCCGTCGTACACGTTCTTGCCGGACTGCATCTGGGTCTGCAGCTTCTCGACCACGTCACCTTCCTGGATGATGTCGTGCTTGAGCTTGATGCCGGTGAGCTCGGAGAACGCCTTGGCGAGCGTCTGCGACTCGTATTCGTGCGTCGTGATGGTTTCCGAGACGATGTTGATTTCCATGCCCTTGAAGGGTTCGGCGGCCTTTGCGAACCACTCGAGCTCCTTCTTCTGGTCGTCCTTCGACAGCGTCGAGGGCTGGAATTCGGTGATCCACTTCTGGATCACGGCCTCGTCGGCTGCCCGGGCCGGCGTGGCGATAGCGACCGAAGCCGCGATCAGCGCGACCGCGCTGGTCATCGTCAGGAGACTATCCTTGGTCTTTCTCAAATGTCGCATATTGATTCCTCCGGTTGCAGCGACAAACTAAACCCAGGCCCGGGTTGGACCCCGGATCTGCTCTTCTTCGCTTTCGTCAGACGGTGCGAAAGATCGCCACGGCTGAAAGAAGCGAAATCAGTGATGCGAGCCACAGGCTCGAAATCTCCACGCCCTCCCCGATCGGCAGGGTCAAAATCGGATCGGTGCCGACGAGGCCGATCCACACCAGGTGGATCACGGCGGCCAGCACCAGCGAAATGAACAAACGGTCGCCGCGCGTCGTCGGGATGCGCAGCACGCCGACGCGCTCGGCCTCGGGATAGACCGCCGCGAGGTAAGTCATGACCGCGAGCGTGCAGGCGAGACCAACGAAGAAGATCGCGGTCGGCAGCGTCCAGGCCATCCATGCGATGGATTCCATCAGCTCCTCCTCAGACCCGGCCGAGCGCGAAGCCGCGCGCGATATAGTTGCGGACGAACCAGATCACGAGCGCGCCCGGAATGATGGTGAGCACGCCGGCGGCCGCGAGCAGCCCCCAGTCCATGCCGGCCGCGGAGACCGTGCGCGTCATGATCGCCGCGATCGGCTTGGTCGCGACCGAGGTCAGCGTGCGCGCGAGCAGCAGCTCGACCCAGGAGAACATGAAGCAGAAGAACGCCGCGACGCCGATGCCGCTCGCGATCAGCGGCACCAGGATCTTGATGAAGAAGCGCGGGAAGGAATAGCCGTCGAGGAACGCGGTCTCGTCGATCTCGCGCGGCACGCCGGACACGAAGCCTTCGAGGATCCAGACCGCCAAGGGCACGTTGAAGATGCAGTGCGCGAGCGCGACCGCCCAGGGCGTATCGAACAGGCCGATCGCCGAATAGAGGTTGAAGAACGGCAGCGCATAGACCGCCGCCGGCGCCATGCGGTTCGACAGCAGCCAGAAGAACAGATGCTTGTCGCCGAGGAAGCGGTAGCGCGAGAACGCGTAGGCCGCCGGCAACGCCACCGCGATCGAGATGATGGTGTTGAGGACAACATATTCGAGCGAATTGATGTAACCCGAATACCAGCTCTCGTCGGTGAAGATGCGCTTGTAGTGCTGTAGCGTCGGCGTATGCGGCCACAGCGTCATCGTCGAGACGATCTCCGCGTTGGTCTTGAAGCTCATGTTGACGAGCCAGTAGATCGGCAACAAGAGGAAGATCAGGAACAGCGCCATGATGAGGCGTCGGCCGGGGATCGAGTGCATCAGGCCACCCCTTCCTTCGGTTTGAGCACGCCCACGGGCTTGAGGCCGGTCACCGGTTTGGGCTCGGCCGCCGGCTCGCTCTCCGCCACCGCCTTGCGCTCGACGCCGGCATTGGTCATCACGGTGTAGAACACCCAGCAGACGATCAGGATGATCAGATTGTAGACCAGCGACAGCGCTGCGGCCTTGCCGAGGTCGAACTGGCCGAGCGCGATCTTGACGAGTTCGATCGAGACGAAGGTCGTCGAGTTGCCCGGGCCGCCGCCGGTGACGACGAACGGCTCGGTGTAGATCATGAAGGAGTCCATGAAGCGCAGCAGCACGGCGATCAGCAGCACGCGGTTCATCTTCGGGAGCTGGATGGCGCGGAACACCGCCCAGCGCGAGGCGCCGTCGATCTGCGCCGCCTGGTAGTAGGCGTCGGGAATCGACTTCAGGCCGGCGTAGCAGAGCAGCGCGACGAGGCTGGTCCAGTGCCAGACGTCCATCACGATCACGGTGACCCAGGCGTCGACGTCGTTGGAGACGTAATTGTAGTTGATGCCGAGATGGTTCAGCACATAGCCGAGCAGGCCGATGTCGGGACGGCCGAAGATCTGCCAGATCGTGCCGACCACGTTCCACGGAATCAGAAGCGGCAGCGCCAGGATGACGAGGCAGGCCGCGACGCTCCAACCCTCGCGCGGCATCGACAGCGCGACCACGATACCGAGCGGCACCTCGATCGCCAGGATCACCGCGGAGAAGAACAGGTTGCGGCCAAGCGAAGCCAGGAAGCGGCCGCCGAGGTCGGTCGAGGGATCGAGCAGTTCCTTGAACCAGCCGACGCCGTTCCAGAAGAACTGGTTGTTGCCGAAGGTGTCCTGCATCGAATAGTTCACCACCGTCATCAGCGGCAGGACCGCCGAAAACGCGACCACCAGGAACACCGGCAGCACCAGGAACCAGGCTTTCTGGTTGATGGTCTTTTCCATCAGGCGACCCCTTCCACCAAAAGGCTGTCCGCGTAGACGTGGATATGCGCGGGATCGAAGATCAGGCCGGCGGTGTTGCCGGAGATCGAGAAGCCCGGCGGCACGCGCGCGGCAAACTTGGCGTCGCCGACGCGGACCCGCGCGAACTGGATGCGGCCGAGATCGTCGATCCGCTCGATCGTCGCCGACAGCAGGCCCGATGCGGGCGCGGCGACATCGACGAATTCCGGCCGCACGCCGATCTCGATCTTCTTGCCGGCCGGCAGCACGCCGTAATTGCGATGCAGGCCGATGACATGGCCGTCGATCCGCGCCTCGTGCCCGCTCACCTCCGCCGACACGATGTTCATGCCGGGCGAGCCGATGAAGTAACCGACGAAGGTGTGCGCCGGCTTGTCGAACAGCTCGGCCGGCGTGCCGCTCTGCACCACGCGGCCGTCATGCATGACGACGACGGTATCGGCGAAGGTCAGCGCCTCGGTCTGGTCGTGGGTGACGTAGATCATCGTGAGGTCGAGCTCGCGATGCAGCGCCTTGAGCTTGGAGCGGAGCTGCCATTTCAGCTCGGGATCGATCACCGTCAGCGGCTCGTCGAACAGCACGGCGGCGACGTCGGAGCGCACCAGGCCGCGGCCGAGCGAGATCTTCTGCTTGGCGTCCGCGGTCAGCCGGGTCGCCTTGCGGTTCAGATAGGGCGAGAGGTCCAGGAGATCGGCGATCTGCTTGACGCGCGCATCGACCTCGGCCTTCGGCACGCCGCGGTTCTTCAGCGGGAAGGCAAGGTTCTGGCCGACCGTCATCGTGTCGTAGATCACCGGGAACTGGAACACCTGGGCGATATTGCGCCTCTGCGTTGACAGCGGTGTGATGTCGCGACCGTCGAACAGGATCTGGCCACGCGACGGCGTCACGATCCCCGAGATCAGGTTGAGCAGGGTGGTCTTGCCACAGCCGGAGGGCCCGAGCAGCGCGTAGGCGCCGCCCTGCCGCCAGGTCATGGTCACCGGCTTCAGCGCGAAGGATTCCTGCGGCGCATCGTGGCCGCCGTAGGAATGGGCGAGATCGACGAGGTCAATGCGGGCCATGAAGCATCTCCCTCATCTGCTCTTGCTTGCCGACGCGCTTTGTTCACGCGAAGTGCCATGCAGTTCGCTTGAAAACGCCGTCGCGGGGGAAGCGACGAGGCGATCGGCCGCGTCGAACACGAAGATGTTGTCGGGATCGAGCGCGGCGTCGAGCACCTGCCCGGGTTCATATTCATGCACGCCGTGCAGCACGGCGACCCAGTTCGAGCCATGGACGTGGAGGTGCACGAAGCTCTCCGAGCCGGTGATCTCGGTCACCGTCACGGCGGCGGAGAACTTGTGGCGCCCAGCCGCTGTGTTGGCGACCTCGAGCTGATGGGCGCGGAAGCCGACACGGTAGGCGCCATCGGGGACCTTGGCGTAGAGGCCGGTCGCCTGTGCCTTTTCACCCCCGGTGTAGATCACCTCGGCGCCCTTCTTCTCGATGCCGATGATGTTGAGCGGCGGATCGGAGAACACCTGTGCAACCCGCAGCGTGTCGGGATGGCGATAGACCTTCGGCGTCTCGCCGGCCTGCAGTGCCTTGCCTTCCCACATGCACACCGTGTTGCCCCCGAGCAGCAGCGCTTCCGACGGCTCGGTGGTGGCGTAGACGAAGATCGCGCCCGACGCCTCGAAGATGCGCGGCAGTTCGGCGCGCAACTCCTCGCGGAGCTTGTAGTCGAGGTTGGCGAGCGGCTCGTCGAGCAGCACGAGGTCGGCGCCCTTGACCAGCGCGCGCGCGATCGCGGTGCGCTGCTGCTGGCCGCCGGAGAGCTGCAGCGGCGTGCGCTTCAGATAGGGCTCGAGCCGCAACAGGCCTGCGGCCTCGGCCACGCGCTTCTCGATCTCCTCGCGCGGCTTGCCTTGCACGCGCAAGGGCGAGGCGATGTTCTCATAGACCGTCAGCGACGGGTAGTTGATGAATTGCTGATAGACCATCGCGACCGAACGCTGGCGCACGTCGGCGCCGGTAACGTCCTTGCCGTCGACCAGCACGCGGCCGGTGGTCGGCTTGTCGAGGCCGGCGAGCAGCCGCATGATCGAGGTCTTGCCCGACAGCGTCGGACCGAGCAGCACGCTGAGCGTGCCGCGCTCGAGTGTCAGCGAGACGTCGCGAATGGTCTGCGCACCATCCACTGTCCGCGTGACGTTTTGCAGCGAAACGCTCATGTCCGTCCTCCCGCCTCGCGGAGGGGACGTTCACCGGAAGCACGGTTGGCGGCCATCCACTCGTCAAGCGCGGCGATTTCACTCGCCGACATTCGCAGGCCCAGCTTGGACCGTCGCCAGACGACATCTTCTGCGGTTTGGGCCCACTCATTCGCCATCAGGTACCTGACTTCGCTTTCCGTCAAGGTGGCGCCGAAGGACCGGCCGAGATCGGCCGCCGATTTCGCATTGCCCAGCAATTTGGCAGCGCGCGTGCCGTAGGCATGCGCGAGACGATTTGCGTGCGGCTGCGCCAGGAAGGGATAGTCGCGCATCAATTCGGCTGATAGCGCAGCGACCGCGGAGACGTCCATGTCGCCGCCGGGCAGCGGCGACTTGCCGGTCCAGCCGTCGCGCGCCTTGGAATTCCCCAGATACGGAGCGAGCCGCTCCAGCGCCTCCTCGGCGAGGCGGCGATAGGTCGTGATCTTGCCGCCATAGATCGAGAGCAACGGCGCGCCGCCGGGCGCGTCGAGCTCGAACACATAGTCGCGGGTCGCGGCCTTGGCCTCGTTGGCGCCGTCGTCATAGAGCGGACGCACGCCGGAATAGTCCCAGACGACGTCCTCAGGCTTCACCGGCTTGGCGAGATACTCGCTCGCCGAAGCACAGAGATACTGGATCTCCTCAGGCGTCGCCTTCACCTTGGCCGGGTCGCCGTCATAGTCGCGATCGGTGGTGCCGATCAGCGTGAAGTCGCCCTGATAGGGGATGACGAAGATGATGCGGCCGTCCGCGTTCTGGAAGATGTAGGCGCGGTCGTGGTCGTAGAGTTTCTTCACCACGATGTGCGAGCCCTGCACGAGACGAACCTTCGCGCGGGCGTTGACGCCGGCGCCCGACGCCAGCACGTCCTCGACCCAGGGACCGCCGGCATTGACCAGCGCGCGCGCCTTGATGGTGTCGCGCGCGCCGCTCGCGCGATCCTCGACCGTGACGCGCCAAATGCCGTCGACCTGCCTGATCTCGACCGCGCGGGCGCGGGTGCGGATCTCGGCGCCGCGATCGGCGGCATCGCGCGCCGTCAGTGCGACGAGCCGCGCGTCGTCGACGAAGCAGTCGGAGTATTCAAAACCTTTGGTGTAGCGGCCCGCGATCAGCGGCTTGCCGACCACGTCGCGTGTGAGATCGACCGAGCGCGTCGCCGGCAACAGATGGCGGCCGCCGATGTGGTCGTAGAGGAACAGCCCTAATCGCAGCAGCCAGGCTGGACGCAGGCCGGCGTGATGCGGCAGGACGAATCGCAAGGGGCGGATGATGTGGGGCGCGATCTGCCAGAGGATCTCGCGCTCGATCAGTGCCTCGCGCACCAAACGAAACTCGTAATATTCGAGATAGCGCAAGCCGCCGTGCACGAGCTTGGTCGACCAGGACGACGTCCCGCTGGCCAAGTCATTCATCTCGCAAAGGAAAACGGAGTTACCCCGGCCCGCCGCATCGCGCGCGATGCCGCAGCCATTAACGCCGCCTCCAATGATGGCGAGGTCGTAAATCCGATCCAAAGAACGCTTCCCCCGGCGATCGTCTTCGCTTTGGCGATTTTACTTTCGGATTGGATTAAATCACAACCAAAAACGAAAGCAAACCGAAAATGGGGAACTCGGCGGGAGATTTTTTGGGGGTGGGAGGTTCGAGACGGGAGCGACCTCGCCGGTGGCTTACCTGTTGGACCCGTCACCCCCGCGCAACGGCTTCGCCACACTCCGCTGTCGTGCCCCGCTTCAAGCGGGGCATCCGGTACGCTGCGGCGCCTCGGCTCAGGCGCAAATGTCTCTGGAATACTAGATCGCCCGGTCGAGCCGGGCGATGACGCCGAGAGAGTTCGGAATCATCACGCGCTGCGCAGCGTGACCGGGGCGGCTTCCGCGCCGTTGTCATCGATGTCGGCCTGCGGCTTGTCCATCGCGACGACGACCTCGATGCCGCGGCTGTGGCAGATGTTGGCGAGCCCCGCGGGCAGCGGGGAATCGGTGATGAAGGTCTGGATCTGGCTGATATGGGCGATGCGCACCGGCGCGCTGCGGCGGAGCTTTGTCGCGTCGGACACCAGCATCACGTTGCGCGCATTGGCGATGATCGCCTGCGCGACCTGCACCTCGCGATAGTCGAAGTCGAGCAGCGCGCCCTCCTCGTCGATCGCGGACGCGCCGATGATGGCGTAGTCGACCTTGAACTGGCCGATCAGTTGCGTCGCGGTCGAGCCGACCACGGCGCCGTCGGCGCGGCGCACGGTGCCGCCCGCCACCACGACCTCGATGCGCGGATGGCGGTAGAGCAGCATCGCGACGTTGAGGTTGTTGGTGATGACAAGCAGGTCCTCATGCGAGGTCAAGGCGCTCGCGACCTCCTCCGTCGTGGTGCCGATGTTGATGAACAGCGAGCAGCCGTTCGGGATCCGCGCCGCCGCAGCGGCGCCGATCGCCTTCTTCTCCTCCGCGGCGACGAAGCGACGCGCCTCATAGGCGAGGTTCTCCACGCCGGAGGCGATGATGGCCCCGCCATGGATGCGCGTCAGCGAGCGCTGGTCGCAGAGATCGTTGAGGTCCTTGCGGATGGTCTGGGCCGAGACCTCGAATCGCTTTGCAAGGTCCTCCACCATGACCCGGCCGAACGCACGCGCGATGTTGAGGATTTCAGTCTGACGATGGGACAGTCCGGCCACGGCGGCATCCTTGAGGCAGCAAGGTGGCCATGGTGCGACCGTTCGGCATGGACGTCAACGAGAGAGGTGAGCCAAAGTTAAAGGCTCGGTGCCTCGGTCCCGTCATTGCGCGCACAAGCGACCTGTCGGCCGAAGCCCTGGCTGAACCCACAGATGGAGCGCTTCGCCGCCGGCGCTGCTCGCAACAATGTGAGGACAACTACGACGCCATCTCCAGGTCGCCGGTGACGAGACGGCAGGCGGCGCGCTCGGCGTCGCGTGCGCTACGAAAAATCTGGCCTTCGAGACGATTGAAGCGGTGCGAAGCCGCAAAGAACTGATAACCACTCGCATCGCGCACCACGATACCCGCGGTCTGTGAATTCACCTCGATGACGTAAGTTTCGGACATAGTTGGCCTCGATTTCAATTCGGGCCAACAACGGCGTTAGTGCCTCTTTGTTCCTAAACAGATCCACCGTAATACCCAGCGCATGCGGGGCATCCAGTACGCCGCGGCTTCTCGGCTTGGAAACAGCCGTCTCTGGAATACTGGTCACCCGCAGGAGCCTGTCATCGGGTGGAGCTCCGCACCGACCCGGTGGCGGGTGACGACACCAATGAGTGAGGCATCGCGTCGCAACTCACGTCGCGATCGTGGCACCGTCGCGCTGGATCGGCTGAGGATGGCCCTGGTCGTCGATCGAGACATAGGTGAAATCGCCGTCGGTCACCAGGATCGGCTGCAGCTTCTCCCTGCGGCGAAGCACCCAGGCCTCGAGATGCACCGTGATCGAGGTGCGGCCAACCCGCACCAGATTGGCGTGGACCGAAACGAGATCGCCGACATAGACCGGCTTGCGGAAGGTCATCGCCTCGATCGCGACGGTGACGGTGCGGGAGTTCGCCACCTTGGAAGCGAACACGCCGCCGCCGACGTCCATCTGGCTGAGCAGCCAGCCGCCGAAGATATCGCCATTGGCGTTGGTGTCGGCCGGCATCGCCACCGTGCGGATGCAGAGATCGCCGCGCGGCTCGGTGTCGGTGCTGACGGTGTCATGAACAGACGTGTCGGTCACTTGAAGGTCTCCCAGCCGGCGTCGGGTGAAAATCGGTCGCCGAATTTCTGCGCGAGCGCACGCAGTGTCGACACCACATTGTCGACACCGCGCGTGCGCGCATAGTTGAGCGGGCCGCCGCGGAACGGGGCGTAGCCGGTGCCGAAGATCATCGCGCCGTCGACCGCGTCGGGGTCGTCGACGATGCTTTCGCGCAAGGCCGCGACGCAGACATTCGACATCGGCAGCACCAGGCGGTCGATCATTTCGTCCGTCACCCGCGGGCCGGTCTCCGGCACGGGCTTGAGCTCGGCCTTGCCGTCCTTCCAGGTGTAGAAGCCCTTGCCGGTCTTGCGGCCGAGCTCGCCGCGCGCGACCTTCTCGCGCAGCCAGGCCGGCGTCGGCGGCAGCGCATCGCCGAATTTGGAGCGCAGGAGGTCGCCGACCTCGATGCAGATATCGAGGCCGACCTGGTCGGCGAGCTCGAATGGCCCCATCGGCATTCCGAACTCCTTGCCGGCGGCGTCGATCAGCGCCATGTCGATCTTCTCGTCGAGCATCACCATCGCTTCCAGCATGTAGGGCGCGAGCGCGCGGTTGACGAGGAAGCCGGGCGAGCTCTTTACCGGCAGCGGCAGGCGGTCGATCGCGCCGACGAAGGCAAGCGCGGAGCGGAGCATCGCCGCATCGGTGCCGTCATGGCTGACGACCTCGACGAGCTGCAGCCGCGACACCGGATTGAAGAAGTGCAGCCCGAGCAGCCGCTCGGGCCGCGCGAGCGTGGTGCGCAGATCCTGCAGCGGGATGCTCGAGGTGTTGGTGGCAAGGATCGCGCTGGGCTTCATCCGCGGCTCGACGGACGCATAGACCTTCTGCTTCAGCTCGAGCTTCTCGGGCACGGCCTCGATGATCAGATCGGCGTTGCGGATACCCTCGCCGTTCATGTCGGGCATCAGCCGGTCGAGCGCATCGCGCTGGTCGATGCGCTTGCGCATGATCTTGCCGAACAGGTCAGCCGCGCGCTTGATCGCGCCCGCGATCGGCTCGGCCTTCATGTCCGCCAGCGTCACCCGCAGCCCCTGGTTGGCGCACCAGGCCGCGATATCGCCGCCCATCGCGCCGGCGCCGATGACGTGGACCTGCTGAACCGTGCTGCCGCTGCCGGCGGTCTTCTTCATCTGCTCGCGCAGGAAGAACACGCGGATCAGGTTCTGCGCCGTCGGCGTCACCATGAGATTGGCGAACGAGGTCTTCTCGGCGTTCAGCATCGCCGAGCGATTGCCGGCGTGCTTTTCCCAGAGATCGATCAGCGCGTAGGGCGCAGGATAGTGCGCGCGCGGCGCCGCCTTCTCGGTCTCGCGGCGCATGCGCGAGGCGAGGAAGCCCCGCACCGGCGCAAGATTGAGGATCGCGTTGAGCGGGCTCGGCCGCGCGCGCTTGAGGCGGCCGAACACGGCGTCCTTCACCGCGTTGCGGACGTGGCGCTCCTGCGTGACCGCATCAACCAGGCCGAGCGATCTGGCGCGGCGCGCATCGATGGTCTTGCCGGTGAGCATCAAGGTCATCGCCTGCATCGGATTGACCAGCGCGGTGAAGCGCACGGTGCCGCCGAGGCCGGGGTGCAGGCCGAGCATCACCTCGGGAAAGCCGAAGCGCGCATCGTCGATCGCGATCCGCATCTGGCAGGCCAGCGCGACTTCGAGGCCGCCACCGAGGCAGAAGCCGTGGATGACCGCCACGCTCGGCACGCGCAAGGCCTCCAGCCGGTCGATCACCGTGTGCGCCCGGCCTATTTCAGTTTCGACAGCGCGCGGGTCACTGGCGCCGCGGAATTCGTTGACGTCGGCGCCGGCGATGAAGCCGCTTGTCTTGGCCGAGCGAACCACGAGACCGGTCGGCCGCTGGCTTTCCAGCGTCGTCACGATGGCATCGAGCTCTTCGAGCAGATCGGCCGACAGCGTGTTGGCGCTGGCGCCTGCGCGGTCGAACAGCAGCCAGGCGATGCCGTCCTCGTCGCGGGTCAGCTTGAAGTTCCTGTAGGGGCCGTCGGCTGAAGGCTTCGGCCCAAGCTCGAGCACGCGATCGGCGAGGACGTCCATGATCTTCGAATCCATGATCACACCGTCTCTATCAACATCGCGCCGCCCTGCCCGCCGCCGATACATTCGGTGGCGACGCCGCGCCTGGTGCCGAGCCGCTTCATCGCGTTGACGAGATGCAGCACAATGCGGTTGCCGCTGGTGCCGACGGGATGGCCGAGGCTGATCGCGCCGCCATCGACGTTGAGCTTCGCATGGTCGATCTGGCCGGCGGCGCCGTCGAGCCCGAGGATCTCGCGGCAGAACCTGTCGTCATTCCAGGCGGCGAGGCAGCCGAGCACCTGCGTCGCAAACGCCTCGTTCAGCTCCCAGGTGTCGACGTCCTGCAAGGTCAGCTCGTTGCGCTTCAAGAGCGCCGTCGCCGACAGCACCGGGCCGAGCCCCATGATCGAGGGATCGAGCGCCGACCATTGACTGTCGATGATGACGGCCTTCGGCGTCAGTCCGTATTTCGCCACCGCCTCTTCGGAGGCTAGGATCACCCAGGATGCGCCGTCGGTGATCTGCGAGGAATTGCCGGCGGTGACCTGGCCCCAGGGCCGCTCGAACGCCGGCTTCAGCTTCGCCAGTGCCTCGGGCGTCGAGTCCGGCCGCACGCCGTCGTCATGGTCGTAGAACTTGCCGTCGCGGGCGAAGGCGGTTTCGACTTCGCCCTTGAGAAAGCCTTCCGCCTGCGCGTTGGCGAGGCGCTTGTGGCTTTCGGCGGCATAGGCATCGGATTGCGCGCGGGTGATGCCGAAGAGATGGCCGACCTTCTCCGCGGTCTGGCCCATGTTGAGCTCGGTGATCGGATCGGTGAGCCCGCGCTCGAGCCCGATGATCGGCTTGAGATAGCTCGGCCTCACCTTCAGCGCGGCCATAATCTTGGCGCCGATCCCCTTGGCGCCGGCGAGCCCGGCAAACCAGCGCACGCCGGCATTGGGCCAGACCAGCGGCGCGTGGCTCAGCGCCTCGGTGCCGCCGGCGAGGATCAAATCGGAGATGCCCTCGCGGATGTAGCGGTAGCCGGTGTCGATCGACTGCATGCCGGAGCCGCAATTGATCTGCACCGTGAAGGCGACCATCTTCTCGCCCATGCCGAGCCGAAGTGCTGCGACGCGCGCCGGGTTCATCTCGTCGGCGATGACGTTGACGCAGCCGAGGATCACCTGGTCGAAGGCGGTGGGCGCAAACGGCTGCCGCGCCAGCAGCGACCGGCCGCACTGCACGGCGAGATCGACCGGGGTGAAGGGACCTGGACCGGAGCGCGCTTTCAGGAACGGCGTCCGGCTGCCGTCGATGATAAAGACTGGTCGCGCCATCAGCTCGCCGCCCTCTGCTCACCAAGCTCCTGGAAGAACTGATGCACGTCGGCGGTTTTCTTGTAAATCGGCGATAGCGCCTCCGGCGCAAAATCATCGACCTGGATGACCTTTGCCACCGCGTCATGGGCGGCGGCGAGCTTCTCGCCCTCGCTCTGGGTGATGACGCCCTTGCTGACCGCTTCCTTCCAGTCGCGCAGCCGCGCGGCGTGCAGCCGTTTGGCGGCATCCTCGGACTCGGTCACGAGGCGAAAGGCCTTCTCCAGCCGCGCGATCGGCCCGTCATCGTCGACAAAGGCGAGATCGGATGTCAGGCGGTCACGCGCCGCCGAGGGCGACAGCACGAGCTGCGCGCATTGGTGCACGACGCGGTCGGACGGCCCGATCACGCGCGCGCCGAACGGCTGGATCAGGAATTTCAGCATCCAGGCGACGGGCCGGTTCGGCAGGTTGGCAAGGATTTCCGCAAAGCGGTTCTCGATGGTCTTGAAGCCGCTCGCCATGCACCATTCGAGCGCGGCCAAATCCTCCTTCTGCCGGCCCTCGTCCTGCCAGCGTTTCAGCGCGGCCGAGAGCAGATAGAGCTCGGAGAGGATATCGCCGAAGCGGGCCGACAGCATCTCCTTGCGCTTCAGCGCACCGCCGAGCGTCAGCAGCGCCATGTCGGCGCAGAGCGCGAAGGCCGCGGAGTAACGCGAGAGCTGGCGATAGAATTTGCTGGCGTCGCCGGCATCCGGCGCCGGCGCGAACAGCCCGAAGGTCCAGTTCCGCCCAACGGCGCGGGCGAGAGTCGCAAAGCTGTGGCCGACATGCTTCCAGAACGCGGCGTCGAACGCGGCGAGGCCGCGCTCGCGATCGGCATCGCCGAGCGCATTCATCTCCTCCAGCAGATAGGGATGCGCGCGGATCGCGCCCTGCCCGAACACGATCAAATTTCGGGTCAGGATATTGGCGCCCTCGACCGTGATGCCGACCGGCACCGAGCGGTAGAGATTGCCGAGATAATTCTGCGGCCCGTCGATCACTGCCTTGCCGCCATGGATGTCCATGGCGTCGTCGATCGCGATCCGCATCCGCTCGGTGGCGTGCAGCTTCATGATGCCGGAGATGACGGCGGGATGATGCCCCGCATTCAGCGCGGCGCAGGTCAATCGCCGCGCGGCGTCGAGCAGATAGGCGGTCGCCGCGATGCGCGCGAGCGGCTCCTCGATGCCCTCGAACTTGGAGATCGAGATGCCGAACTGCTCGCGGATGCGGGCATAGGCGCCGCTGGTACGCGCGGCATAGGCGGCGCCGGCCGCCGACAGCGACGGCAGCGAGATGCCGCGGCCGGCGGCAAGCGCGGTCATCAGCATCTTCCAGCCCTGGCCGAGCCGCTCTTGGCCGCCGATGATGTAGTCGAGCGGGATGAAGACGTCGCGGCCCCAGTTCGGGCCGTTCTGGAACACCTGCATCGCCGGCAGATGGCGGTGGCCGATCGACACGCCGGGCAGATGCGTCGGGATCAGCGCGACCGTGATGCCGAGCTCGTCCTGCTGGCCGACGAGATGATCGGGATCGTAGGCCTTGAAGGCGAGGCCGAGCAGCGTCGCCACGGGACCGAGCGTGATGTAGCGCTTGTGCCAGTTGAGCTTCAGCCCAAGCACCTCGCGGCCCCCAAAGTTGCCTTTGCAGATGACGCCGGAGTCGATCATCGAGGCCGCGTCCGAGCCGGCCTCGGGGCTGGTCAAACCGAAGCAGGGAATGTCGCGGCCGTCGGCCAGCCGCGGCAGCCATTTGTCCTGCTGCTCCCGGGTGCCGAAGCGCATCAGCAGCTCACCCGGCCCGAGCGAGTTCGGCACCATCACCGTGACTGCCGCGGTGAGCGAGCGCGAGGACAGTTTGCGCACCACTTCGGAATGCGCGTAGGGCGAGAAGCCGAGGCCGCCGAACTCCTTCGGGATGATCATGCCGAAGAATTTGGTGCGCTTGATGAAGTCCCAGACCTCGGGTGGCAAATCGCGCCATTCCCAGTTGATCTTCCACTCGTCGAGCATCGCGCAGAGCTCGTCGACCGGACCGTGCAGGAAGGCCTTCTCCTCGTCGGTCAGGCTTGCCGGTGCAAACGCCAGCAGCTTCGACCAGTCGGGATTACCGCTGAAGAGATCCGCATCCCACCAGACGTCGCCAGCTTCCAGCGCCTCGCGCTCGGTGTCGGACATTGCCGGCAATACGCCGCGCGCCATGGCAAAGATCGGCTTGGTGATGGTGTCGCGGCGGGAGCTCATGGTGGGGTCCTCATGAAACGGCGGCGCGGATGGGACTAGCTTACCGGAAAGTGCCCGGCGCGGGTGAACACTTCGCCGCCAAAATGCAGCGAAATTGACGCGGCCGGGGCGCCGTTTGTTAACGGCACGCCGCGCGTTCAGTTCCGGAAATGTAAGGTACGGCAATCACGTAGCCCGGATGGAGCGAAGCGCAATCCGGGAGTAATGGTGAGAAGTCCCGGATTTCGCGGAGCCTGTCATCGGGCGCGCGTTCGCGCGACCCGTTGGCTCCATCCGGGCTACGGCTTTCGAAGGATCAATCCGGGCGGATCATCTCGAACATGTTTTCCGGCTTGATCTCGAAATAGTCGCCTCTCCGGCCGGCGCGGACGATCGGATGGGCGAGCGCCGTCTGGTAGACGCCGTCCTTGATGAAGGCCTTGTCGATGTGGACGGCGACGACCTCGCCGAGCGTCAGCCACGCCTCGGCCTTCTTGCCGTCGGCGCCCTGCAGCTGGACGATCTGGCTCACCTTGCATTCGAAGGCGACCGGGCTTTCGGCGACGCGCGGCACGTTGACGAGCTTGCCGGGCTCCGCCGTCAGCCCGGCGAGCTTGAACTCGTCGACATCCCGCGCGACGTGGGCTGCGGTCGCATTCATGTGCTTGGCGAGGTCCATGGTCGCCAGATTCCAGACGAACTCGCCGGTCTCCTGGATGTTGGCGACGCTGTCCTTCCAGTTGGTGGAGGAGAAGCCGATGATCGGTGGCACGTAGCAGAAGGCGTTGAAGAAGCTGTAGGGCGCGAGGTTGACGTTGCCGTTGGGGTCGCGCGAGGAGATCCAGCCGATCGGGCGCGGCGCGACGATGGCGTTGAAGGGATCGTGCCTGAGGCCGTGGCCGTTCTTGGGCTCGTAGAAGTGCAGGTCTTTCGCGGTCACGAGGGCTCTCTCTTGCGTTCGGTACCCCGGATTGCGCTGCGCTCCATCCGGGCTACGACGTCGCATTGCCTGCAATGACGGGAGAGTCAACTGACGAAAACGTCAGCCCGCCCAGCTCAATCGGTCAGGTCAGTTCGCCCGGACCCGCGGCGAGAGGCCGGCGATGACGAAATCGATCATCTCGTCGATCGTGGGACCCGGCTTGGTCGCGCACTGGGCGATCATCTGCGGGTGGAAGAAGCGCATCATCGCGGTGCAGGCGCACAGCGAAGCGGTCTGCAGGTCCTTGACCTCGAACTCGCCAGACGCCACGCCCTGCGCGATCACCTCTCCGATGGTCCCGGTGACCAGCTCCATATGGGCGACGCAGACGTGCCAGTCCTCCTGCATTGCGATCTCGACCATCTCGTGCAGCTTGGAATCGCCGACATAGCGCTCCGAGTTCATGCGGTGAATGGTCGTCATCAGATCGCGCAGCCGGACCGACGCCGGACCCGGCATCTGCGCGATGCGCTGGGCCTCGATCTCGACCTCGCCCATCAGGCCGCGCGCCACGCCCTCGTGGATCGCCTTCTTCGATTCGAAGAAGCGGTACACGTTGGCGGGGCTCATGCGCAGCTCTTTGGCGATGTCGGCCACCGTGGTCTTCTGGTAGCCGAGCTGCCGGAACAAACGCTCCGCAACCACGAGAATCCGTTCGCGGGTGTCAGTTTCGCTATGTTCCGAGATCAGCGTCATGTCGGTCCGCTCAATGTTCAATTATTCGGCCGCCTCAGCAAGCGGAAATGCGAGTTCTCCCTCGCCCGCATGCTGCGGCGCAGTATCGGCTTGCTCGCTGGGGCCGCTTTCCTCGAGGGTCTTGCGGAACCAGAGGGCGTAAAGACCCGGCAGATACAGCAAGGTGAGGAAGGTCGCAACAAACAAGCCACCCATGATTGTGATGGCCATCGGGCCCCAGAACGCCGAGCGCGACAGCGGGATCATGGCCAGGATGGCCGCGAGCGCGGTCAGCACCACCGGCCGGGCACGACGGACGGTGGCTTCCACGATCGCCTCGCGCCGGGTCAGGCCCTGCGTGACGTCGGTCTCGATCTGATCGACCAGGATCACCGCGTTGCGCATGATCATGCCGGCCAGCGCGATCAGGCCGAGCAGCGCCACGAAGCCGAACGGCTGGTTGGCGACGTTCAACCCGAGCGAGGCGCCGACAATGCCGAGCGGCGCGGTCAGGAACACCAGGAACAGGCGCGAGAAGCTCTGGAGCTGGATCATCAAGAGCGTCAGCATCACCATCACCATCACAGGGAAGAGGATGAAGATCGACGCATTGCCCTTGGCCGATTCCTCGAACGCCCCGCCCGGCTCGATCCGGTAGGCCGGCTCGAGATGGTCCTGGATGTCCTTCAGCTTTGGCGCGATCTGGTTGGTGACGTCGGGCGCCTGCACGCCGTCGACGACGTCGGAGCGCACGGTGATCGCCATGTCGCGGTTGCGCCGCCACAGGATCGGCTCCTCATGCGCATATTCGAGCTTCGCGATCTGCTGCAGCGGGACGGCGACGCCGTTACGTGATGTCACTGTGAGGTCGCCGACGCGGCCGAGATCGAGCCGCTCCGAGGGCACCGCGCGGGCGACCACGCCGACCTTCTCGATGCCGTCACGGATCGTGGTGACGGGCGCACCGGAGATCAGCATCGACAGCGCCTGCGAGACGTCCTGCGGGGTGAGGCCAAGCGCGCGGGCGCGGTCCTGGTCGACGACGAGCTTCAGGTAGGGCGACTGCTCGTTCCAGTCGAGCTGCACATCCTTGACGTTCTTGTTCTCGCGCATGATCTCGCGCACCTGGTAGGCGATGTCGCGCACCTTGTTGGCGTCGGGGCCGATCACGCGGAACTGGACCGGGAAGCCGACCGGCGGGCCGAAATTGAAGCGGTCGACCCGCACCCGCGCCTCGTTCAGCGCGCCGTCGGCCACCGCCTGCTCGAGCTTGGCCTTGACCCGCTCGCGCGCCTCGACGTTCTTCGACAGGATGACGATCTCGGCGAACGCCTCGTTCGGCAGCTGCGGGTTGAGGCCGAGCCAGAAGCGCGGCGAACCCTGGCCGACATAGGCGGTGTAGGTCGCGATGTCCTGATCGTCCTTGAGCAGCGACTCGGCCTTCTTCACCGCCTTTTCGGTGACGTTGAAGGCGGTGCCTTCGGGTAGGCGGAGCTGCAGGAACAGCTCGGGCCGCTCCGACAGCGGGAAGAACTGCTGCTGGACGTGACCGAACGCGACGATCGCAGCCGCGAAGATGCCGACGGTCGCGACGACCACCTTCACGCGGTGATCGACGCACCACTGCACGACGGATCGCAGACCGCGATACATCCGTGTCTCGTAGATCGCGTGCGGATCGTGGTTGGCATGAACCTTGATGTTCGGCAGCAGCTTGACGCCGATATAGGGCGTGAAGATCACCGCGACGAACCAGGAGGCGACCAGCGCGATCGCGACGATCCAGAAGATGCCGCCGGCATATTCGCCGACCGCCGAATTGGCAAAGCCGATGGGGAGGAAGCCAGCGGCTGTGACCAGCGTTCCCGTGAGCATCGGAAACGCGGTAGATTCCCAGGCGAAGGACGCCGCACGCATGCGGTCCCAGCCCTGCTCCATTTTCACCACCATCATCTCGACCGCGATGATGGCGTCGTCGACCAAAAGGCCTAGCGCGATGATCAGCGCACCCAGGGTGATGCGGTGCAGGTCGAGCGACATCGCGTTCATCACGATGAAGACGATCGCGAGCACCAGCGGCACCGAGAGCGCTACCACGATGCCGGTGCGCCAGCCCAGCGCAACGAAGGAGACGAACAGCACGATCGCGAGCGCCTCGATGAAGGAATGCACGAACTCGCCGACGGCGTGCTCGACCACCTTGGGCTGGTCGGCGATCTGCTCGACCTCGATGCCCCGCGGCACAGCCTTCATGAACTCGGCGGTCGCCTTCTCTACCTCCTTGCCGAGCTCGAGAATGTTGGCGCCCTTGGCGGTGACGACACCGATGCCGAGCGCCGGCTTGCCTTCCTGGCGCACCACGAAGCTCGGCGGATCGACGAAGCCATGGGTGACGGTCGCGATGTCGCCGAGGCGGAACACGCGGCCATTGCTCTCGACCGGGGTTTCGGCCACCGCCTTGACGCCGTCGAGCGCGCCGGTGACGCGCAGCGGCACGCGCTGCGAGGAGGTCTCGACCGTACCGGCCGGGGTGACGTTGTTCTGCTTGGCGAGCGAGTCGAACAGCGCCTGCGGCGTGATGCCGAGGGTGGCGAGCTTGGCATGCGAGAATTCGACGTAGATGCGCTCGTCCTGGGTGCCGTAGAGGTCGACCTTGGTCACGCCGGGCACCTTCAAGATGCGCTGGCGGAAGCCCTCGGCGGCCTTCTTGAGCTGCGCATAGTCGGCACCGTCGCCGGTCATCATGTAGAGGATGGAATCGACGTCGGAGAATTCGTCGTTGACCACGGGCCCGAGGATGCCGGCCGGGAGCTGGCCCTGCACGTCGACGAGCTTCTTGCGCAGCAGGTAGAAGAGATAGGGCACATCTTTCGGCGGGGTCGAATCCTTGAAGGTGACCTGCATCGCCGTGAACGCCGGCTTGGAATAGGTCTGCACCTTCTCGAAGAAGGGCAGCTCCTGCAGCTTCTTCTCGATCGGATCGGCGACCTGGGTCTGCATCTCCTGCGAGGTCGCGCCCGGCCACATCACCGAGACGTTCACCACCTTCACGGTGAAGAACGGATCCTCGGCGCGGCCGAGCTTCTGATAGGAGAAGTAGCCGGCCGCGGCGAGCACGATCATCAGGAACAGGACCAGGGTGGGATGGCTGACCGCCCAGCCCGAAAGATTGAAGCGCTTCATCGAACTCTCCAGTTCCAAACCGTTTCAATTTCAGCCGTCATTGCGAGCGAAGCGAAGCAATCCATTCTTGGACGCGCGGCGCGATGGATTGCTTCGTCGCTTCGCTCCTCGCAATGACGGAATTAGAACGACAGTGACGACACGACCCGCACCTTCTGGCTCGGATCGATCTTCTGCACACCGAGCGCCACCACCTTGGCGCCCTCGTCGACGCCGCCGGCGATGACGACGCAATCGCTCTGATAGGCCTTCACCTTGACCGGCTTCAGCGCGACCTCGCCCTTGTCGTCGACGATGTAGAGCGAGGGGTCGCCGCCCTGGCTGTACAGCGCCGACAGCGGCAGCTTCGCCACGCGCTCGGTCGCGGCATCGGCGAGCGAGAGCGTTGCGGTCATGCCGAGCGAGACCTCGTCGCCGGCGTCGGGCAGCGAGAACTTTGCGAGATAGGTGCGGGTGGCCGGATCGGCCGAGGGCGAGACCTCGCGCAGCTTCGCGGCATAGGTCTTCTTGGCGTCCGACCACAGCGTCACCGTGGCAACGCCCGACTTGGCACGATTGAGAAGCGTCTCGGGGATCGCGACGACCGCTTCCTTCTCGCCAAGCCGGGCGACACGGATCGAGGCCTGGCCCGCGGCAACCACCTGGCCGGGCTCGATCATGGTTGCTGTGACGACACCACGGGTGTCGGCCACCAGCGTTGCGTAAGACAGAGAGTTCTTGGTCAATTCGACCGAGCGCTCGGCGCGGTTCAGGCGGGCGCGGGCCTCGTCGGCGGCGGCCTTGGCGCTGTCGAGCTGCGCATCGGTGGTCCAGCCCTTGGCCTTCAGATCCTTGGCGCGCTGCTCGGCGGCGGCGGCCTGCGCCAGCACGCCGGTCGCGGCGCGGAACTCGGCCTCGGCCTGCTCGGCCTGAAGCTTCAGGTCGACTTCATCGAGGGTGGCCAAGGGCTGGTCGACGTCGACTGTCTGTCCGACCTCGACCAGCCGCTTGGCCACCTTGCCGGCAACCCGAAAGCCCATATCGGCTTCGATCCGGGGCTTGATCGTGCCAACAAAACTACGTTCAGGGGTCTCGGCTTCGTAATGGACGGTCGCCACCAGGACGGGGCGGCCCGGATCGGCCTTTTCGGCCGCCTTTTCGTTGCAGCCCGCCAGCGCGATCACCGCAAAAGCCAGCAGTGCTCCGGTCAAGAGCCTGTAATAGCTGGATAAAACGGAACGGGCGAACATCGGACATCTCCATCGGCTGACGACCGATGAAGACTATCTGTTTATCACTGATAAATGTCAATATTCGTCAGTAAACACCAATTCGTGAGCTGGGCGTTATTAACGCGAGGTTAAGCGGGGATTTTGGGAACAGCGTAGCCCGGATGGAGCGCAGCGAAATCCGGGGCGGTCTGCGCAATGAGTACGGCGACCCCGGATTGCGCTTCGCTCCATCCGGGCTACGGACCTTCGACCGTGGCCCAGCGTCAGGAAGCGACTCGCATCGCTCTGAGCCTTGCCGATCGGTTGCGATGAAGCGCGGGCTGCTGCCCGTCACTTCGCCTGCCCTGCCCCCGCAAACTCCGTCTTGGTCTCATGTCCACCGAGGAACACCAAGAGTCCCGCCGCGAGCGGCAAGAGCGACAGCACCAAGAGCCCCGTGGATGTGTTGCCGGTCGCCTCCTTCACCCAGCCGATCAGATAGGGCCCGCCGAAGCCTGCGAGGTTGCCGATCGAGTTGATCAGCGCGATCGCGCCGGCGGCCGCGGTGCCGGAGAGCCAGGCGGTCGGCAGCGTCCAGAACACCGCGAATGTGCAGAAGATGCCGATCGCGGCGATCGTCAGCACGATCATGGTGATGGTCGGATCGGTAATGTAGCTCGAGATCGCCAGCGCAAGCGCGGTGAGCAGCAAGGGACCGCCGACATGGAAGACGCGCTCGCGCCTGGCGTCGGAATGGCGCGCCCACAGGATCATCGCAACCGTGCCGAACAGATACGGGATCGCGGTGACGAAGCCGGTTTGCGCGTTGGTGAGCCCGAACGCCTTGACGATCTGCGGCAGCCAGAACTGCATGCCGTAGAGTGCGCCGACGAAGCCGAAATAGATCGCGCTCAGCGCCAACACCTTGGACGAGGCCAACGCTTCGCCGAGAGTGAAATGCTTGACCGCCTGCTTGGCCGCGATCTCGGCATCGAGCTTGGACTTGAGCCACGCCTTCTGCTCCGACGTCAGCCAACTGGCCTTCTCCGGCTTGTCGGTGAGATAGAACCAGGTGACGATGCCGAGCAGCACCGAGGGGATACCCTCGATGATGAACAGCCACTGCCAGCCCTTCAGCCCCATCGCGCCGTCGAGCCCAAGCAGGAGGCCCGAGATCGGCGCGCCGATCACGGTGGAGACCGGGACCGCGAGCGCGAAGGCCGCCAGGAACCGGGCGCGATATTCAGCCGGATACCAGTAGGTGAGGTAGAGGATGATGCCGGGGAAGAAGCCGGCCTCGGCCACGCCGAGCAGGAAGCGGAGCACATAGAAGCTCACCTCGCCCGAGACCATCGCCATCAGGGCCGAGATGATGCCCCAGGTCACCATGATGCGGGCGATCCAGCGGCTGGCGCCGAACTTCTCCAGCGCCAAATTGCTCGGCACCTCGAAGATGAAATAGCCGATGAAGAAGATGCCGGCACCCCAGGCGAAGACCAGCGGCGAGAACTTCAGCTCCGCGTTCATGGTCAGCGCCGCGAAGCCGAGATTGACGCGGTCGAGGTAGGAAAAGAAATAGGCCAGCACCAGGAACGGGATCAGCCGGGCCGAGATCGCGCGGATGGTGGAGGTTTCGATAGTGCTGCGCGCGCCGCTGGCGGGCGCGATGGTGGCGGTCTGGCTCATGTATTTCCCCCCGGGCTGGTCTGTTGGCTCCGGGTTTTCAGCATCGGACGGCATGAGTCAATCGGATTCGCGCCGCGCGCGTATTCCCGCCGCGTGGAGCGCAATGCACCCTGTGCAGTGGTGTTGGCAGCAGACGAGCTCAATTGCCGAAGAAATAACGCGGCACCCGCAGCTTGTAGCGGCGGTAGACGTCGCCGAATTTCTGCTCGAGGTAACGCTCCTCGCGCAGCACCACGGCGAAGTGCAGGAGGATGCAGGCCGGCAGGATCAGAAACAGCATCCAGTCGAGGTCG
The DNA here is from genome assembly GCF_042430365.1 of Bradyrhizobium erythrophlei. Taxonomy (GTDB): domain Bacteria; phylum Pseudomonadota; class Alphaproteobacteria; order Rhizobiales; family Xanthobacteraceae; genus Bradyrhizobium; species Bradyrhizobium erythrophlei. The sequence goes on along the minus strand of NZ_JBHMET010000247.1, from coordinate 5,442 downwards.
AACAACAGCGCGATCCCGCACAGCGCCAGCGAACCGCCGACATAGAGCGGGTTGCGGCTGTAGCCGAAGATGCCGTCGATGACGAGCCCGGTGGTCGGCAGCGACGGATTGATGTTGGTCTTGCCGCGCAACAACGCGCGGCGTCCGGCCGACGCGGTCACCAATCCGGACACCAGGACGATCGTCCCGATCGCGATCCGCCATAAGGCATCCATGTGGGCGATCAGGCCGATCGGCGCGAACCATTGCAGCACCGCCGAGGTCGCGAGCGTGGCAAGCGGAATGGCGGGCGGGAAGACAATGACATCAGGCCGATCGAGGGAGGCGGCGTCAGCCATGGGATAGCTCCTGAAGTTGACAAGCGACGTTCTTGATTGCCGCCCGGACAATTGGGATGGATGACCTCACTCCGCCGCGGCAGCGTAGGCCAATGCGTTCATCTCCGAGATCAGCGCCCGGCTGATCAAGGGGATGAGCTGACGTCGCCAATGGCGACTTGCCGATGAAAATGCGGATCTGCCTGCTGCTTCTGGTCATCGCGTTCGGCCTGGCGCTGCGCGCGTTCCGCCTTCCCGCGGGCCTGCCCGCTTTCGTCGTGAAATACGGCGGCTCAGTGCTGCGGGGAACGATGGTGTTCTTCCTTGTTGCGCTGCTGCTGCCGCACCACGGGCGCGGAACGGTAGCGTTGATCGCACTCATGATCGCGGCTCTGGTCGAATTATTCCGCCTGGTGCATGCGCCCTGGCTCGACGCGTTCCGACTAACAACGGCCGGCGCGTTGCTGCTCGGCCGGATCTTCTCGGTGTGGAATATGGTGGCTTATACGATCGGAATCGCGCTCGGCGCGGTGGTCGATACGGCAAGCTCACGGAAGCGACAGCAAGTGAGGTAGGATACTCACATAACCGTCATTGCGCGCCTCACTCTGTCAGTTGAAACCGCTCGAAGCGATGCAGCTCGTCCTCGATGCGACGCTTCAAATCCTTGCGAGCGGCAGGTTTCTTGCCGGTGCCGACCCAGGTCCATTTCTGCATCAGCAGCTTGCCGTTCTGGCGATCGGTCTTGAGATCGAGGGCCGCGACGATGTCGTCGCCGACCAGGACCGGCAGCGCGAAGTAGCCGAACACGCGCTTTGCCTTCGGCACATAGGCCTCGAAGCGATGGCCGTAGCCGAAGAACAGCTCGGTGCGCTTGCGCTGGATGATGAGAGGATCGAACGGCGAGAGGATGTGGACGAGGCCGGCATCGCCCTCGCCCGCGCCCTCCAGCGCTTCCGGCCGCGCCCAATGCTCCTGCTTGCCGGCACCTTCGAGGGCTACCGGCACGAGCTCGTTGCGGCGGACGCGCGCATCGATCAGCCGGCGCACCGGCTTCTTGCTGGGCGCATCGAGATGGCAGATCGAGTCCAGGCTGACGAGGCCCTGCGCGCGCAACGCGCGGTCGAGCAGATAGATGGTGATCTCGGTGGCGGAGGCCGGCTTCGGCAGCCTGTCCCAGCCGAAATGGCGCGTCATCAGCTCATAGGTCTTCAGCATGCCGTTGCGCTCGCTGATCGTGACCACGCCGCCATAGAAGGCGAGCTGCAGCGCGCGCTTGGAGGGCTTTCGGCTTTGCCACAAATGCTCCTTCTCGGTGAGCACGTCGTCCTCGATGTCGCGGATCGTCAGCGCCCCGGCGCGGACCAGCCGCATCACCTTGCGCGTATCGGCAGGCTTGACCGAGGAAAACCATTTGTGCCCTTCCCGCTTGTGCGCCTTCATCGCCGGCAGGAAATAGCTGAAATCCTTGGCCGGGACGTAAGACAGCGCGTGGGTCCAGTACTCGAACACGCTCTTGTCCGCGCTCTGCGCCTGCCGGAGGTCGGCGCGGCGGTAGCTCGGGATGCGGGTGAACAGGATGTGGTGGTGGCAGCGCTCGATCACGTTGATGGTGTCGATCTGCACATAGCCGAGATGATCGACGGCGGCGGCGACGGCTGACGCGCCCTCGCCGAACGGCGCCGATGTATCCAGCCGCTGCGCGTGCAGCCAGATGCGCCGGGCGTCGGCCTTGCTCAATGGTATGGGTTCAGAGGTGCGGGGCATTGCCCCGCGAATTTAGCCGGATTCGTTGCTCAGGCCAGATGCTTTCCGAGGAACGCGCCGATCGCGGCGGCGATCTCCGCCGCGTGCGTCTCCAGCGCGAAATGCCCGGTGTCGAAGAACCGCACCTCGGCATCGGGGTTGTCGCGGCGGAAAGCTTCCGCGCCCGGCGGCAGGAAGAACGGATCGTTGCGGCCCCAGACCGCCAACGTTGGCGGGCGGTGCCTGCGGAAATAGGCCTGGAAGTCCGGATAGAGCGCGACGTTGCTGGCATAGTCGAGAAACAGGTCGAGCTGGATCTCGTCATTGCCGGGCCGCGCGAGCAGCGCCGCGTCGAGCGTGTAGGATTCGGGCGCGACCAGCGCCTCGTCCCTAACGCCATGCACATATTGCCATCTGGTGGTCTCGGGCGTGAGGAAGTTGCGCAGCGCCCAGCGGTGCTCGGCGGTCGGCTCCCGCCAATACGCCTGGATCGGATTCCAGCCCTCCGACAGGCCCTCGTGATAGGCGTTGCCGTTCTGCGAGATGATCGCGGTGATCCGCTCGGGGTGCTTCAGCGCAAGGCGGAAGCCGACCGGCGCGCCGTAGCCGAAGACGTAGACCGCATAGCGCGTCAGGCCGATCGCCTCGGTGAAGCGGTCGATCACGCCAGCGAGATTGTCGAACGTGTATTTGAACTGCTCCGCGGCGGGCGCATCCGAGAAGCCGAAGCCGGGAAGGTCGGGCGCGACGATGCGATAGCGATCCGCGAGCAGCGGGATCAACTCGCGGAACATGTGCGAGGAGGTCGGAAAGCCGTGCAACAGCAGCAGCGCCGGCGCATCGGCGCGGCCGGCTTCGCGGTAGAAGATTTCGATGCCGTCGACGACGGCGTGGCGATAGGGGACGGTCATTGGGGCGGTCCTTCGGTCGAGCGTTCGACGATGCGGTGGGATCAGAGACGGACGACGAGCTTGCCGCCCGCCTCGTTCGCTTCCATCAGGCGGTGAGCCGCCTGGATTTCCTCGAAGCGAAAGACTTTCGCAGGCTTCGCCTTGTAGGCGCCGCTGGCAACACGATCGACGATGCCCTGGAACGGGATTCCCGTGAGCGGCACCTCCGGCGTCCCGAGCGACCAACTCACGAAGCCGCTGAAATGCACGCCGGCATGCGGCATCTGGAACAGCGGGTTGAAATCGGGGATCGAGGCGACGTGGTCGAGCAGGCCGACTACGCACACCCGGCCGCCGCGCCGCGCCATCGCAAGCGAATCCAGCACCGTCGAGTTGCCGATCACATCGAGCACGGCATCCACCCCCTTGGGGTTGAGCTCGCGCACGCGCTTCGACAGCGCGGGCGTTTCGACCAGCACGTCACTGGCGCCAATCGCTTCCAGCATCGGCCGGCGCTTTGCATTACGCGTGGTCGCGATCACGCGCACGCCGAGATCGGCGGCGATATTGGCGGCAGCCTGCCCGAGCGCGGACGTCGCACCGCGAACCACCAGCGTCTGTCCCGGCAACAGCGCGAGATTTCCGCACACGGCGCTCCAGGCGGTGGCGTAGGATTCCGAGATCGCAGCGAACTCTTCCCAGGGAAGATTGGTGACGATGGGCACCACGTTGGTCGCGGGCACGTTCACGATCTCGGCATAGCTGCCGTCGATCAGCCGGCCCATTCCGCCCATTAGCCCCGCCACCTTCTGGCCGGCCGCGAACCGGCCGTCGGGGTCCGACCTGACGGTGCCGACACACTCGATCCCGGTAATCTCGGCGACGTCACCCCAAGCGCCTGCACGCATATAGGTCTCGGCGCGGTTGAGGCCAAAGGCCTTCACCTCGACGGCGACGTGACCGGACTTGGGCTCGGGCTCCGGGCGCGCCTCGATCGCGAGCACGTCTGGTCCGCCATATTGCTTGATGACGATGGCACGCATGGCTGGTGGGCTCCTTCGGGTTTCGACGGGCGCGACCATGGCGATTTGATACATTCAAAAAAAGAATGTAATTTCGATCATCTCAATAGGTTTTTTCGATCATGCTCGACGGCATCACCCTGCATCAGCTGCAGTGCTTCGAGGCGGTGGTCTCGGAAGGAAGCTTCCAGGCTGCGGCTGACAAGCTGCGTCGCGCGCAGCCGACGGTGTCGGCCGCGGTGAAGAACCTCGAGGCGCAGCTGCAGCTCACCCTGCTCGACCGCAGCGGCTACCGCGTCACGCTGACCGAGGCCGGCCGCTCGTTCCTCGAGCGTACGCGCGTGTTCCTGCACGAGATGCAGCGGCTGCGCGACCATGCCGCGCAGCTTGCCATGGGCGAAGAGAGCGAGCTCCATGTCGTGATCGGCGACGTCAGCCCGCTGCCGCAAACGCTCGCTTTGTTGCGCCGTTTCTTCGATGGCTGCCCCGGCACCAAGCTGCACCTGCATTTCGAGGCGGTGTCGGGTCCCTGGGAGCGGCTGTTCGACGGCGAGGCCGACCTGATCTTCCACTATATCGAGAAGAGCGACCCGCGTTACGAGTTCATCGACCTGTTCCCGACGAAGGTCATCCCGGTGGTGGCGCCCGGCTTCCTGCGCTTCCCGATCACCAAGTCGATCACGCCGGAGCAGATGCGCGACTATGTGCAATGCGTGATCCGGGATACCGCACGCCATTCCGAGCCGCGCAGCTATTATCTGATCGAGGGCGCGCAGAGCTGGACCGTCACCGACCAGCTGATGAAAAAGGAGCTGATCGTGCAGGGCATGGGCTGGGGCCACATGCCGCGCTACATGATCGAGCAGGAATTGCGCGACAAGACTCTGCTGCCGATCTCGGGCAAGCATTTCCGGGGCGGCCAGGTCGAGCTGGTGGCGGCGCGCCGGCGCGATAGCCCGCACGGACCGATCGCCAACCGCCTGTGGCACTACATCGCCGAAGAGATTGAGCAGATGATCCCCGGCGCCGGCTAGCGCAGATCGGTTCTGATGCCATCAGCGCTTCGGCCGGTTGCTGATGCTGCCGGTCGACAGCTCGGCCTCGCAGGACGCCTTGCCGCGCTCCGCCGCCTGGCATTTGTAGACATTGCCGGTCAGGCGATCGACCAGCCAGGCGGTCTCGTCGTTCGGGCTCTCGAAGCCGACATAGCGGTTGCCGAGCGCGGTGATCAGCGTCGACAGGAGAATGGCGGCGGCGATCATCGCGGCCCCGATCAGGATCGGCATTGCGCCCACCCTGTCACCGCGGCCCTGATCGTCCCTGCGATAGTCCCGATAGCCACGCTGCCGCCTGATCTTTTCGAACACCGCCTGCCCGTTGTCTCACGCACTTGAACCCGGAAATGGGGCTAGGCGGGATCGACATTCAGGATTCCCGAACTGGATGATGTCTGATTCATAGAGCACC
>NZ_JBHMET010000246.1:0-795 GCF_042430365.1 Bradyrhizobium erythrophlei | reverse complement strand
CGCGTGCGTCAAGACCGATGCGATGGCGTCCCGTCCAGCGTGATCCTCGCGCCGTGCTCGCGCCCGTCAAGGGTGGCCTGGCAGCACGGAAGCGAGGGGCACGGCCAGCGCAACGGCCAGCCTGGACGGGCCCCTGCGCACGGACGCGCCGCGCAACTGCAGGCCAGGACGGAGGAACGGTCGTGGGCACAAACAAAGGAACAGCACAAGATGAGGAGCTATCGATGACGTAACCAACATCCCTTACCCGCCGAGGTCTGCGAGAGGATGAGACGAAATGGAGATCGGTCTTCCCGGCGCACGCGATCACTGGTGACCCTAATGGCCGGATTCGAGGCCTGTCCGCTAATCAGATCGCATGCGCGCTGATATCCATGATGGTCGGGAGCCACGATGAGCTCCAATCAGAGACCGGATACATTGATGCAAGACCGCATCTGCTGGATCGGCGAACCTCTTGCACCGCACGGCCGGACCATACATCCGGGTCAATCCCGGACGTTCCGGCAGTTCATTAGGGTGCCACACTGGACCTCGGTTGTGCCCTGTTAAATTAGGGCCTTCAGGAAGTCGCGGACTTTCCACTTTTAGAAAGACAACTCCGATGATGCAGCTCTATTGGTCGCCGCGCTCGCATTCGTTCACCGGATTGTGGCTGATGGACGAGACCGTTCAGCCCTATGGACCAGCGAGACAGGGGGGAATGGCGTGCTGCGGGGTACCGGGGCGCGCGCCCTGGCAACCTCACGAGCATCTGCGGTCCATCGCGATGCCCTGTCCCTCGCGGCAGTTCTG
>NZ_JBHMET010000245.1:0-2181 GCF_042430365.1 Bradyrhizobium erythrophlei | reverse complement strand
CACAGCAATGCTTCAATTTCTGGGTTTTTCAGCAGACTGCTAGAGCATTTTCCGACCTGGCGGAATCGAAAGGGATTGAACGAAGCCGCTGGCGCGGCAATTGAGGAGGGATCGCAAGATCAGGCTCCTGTCTGAGAGGATTGCGGGTTTTCGAAGCCCAACCCTTCAGACAGGAGTTTTCCAATGGCTGAGATCAGCCCTCTTCGCCGCCGCATGATCGAGGACATGACGGTCCGCAATCTGTCGCCAGCGACGCAATGATCCTACCTTGCCGCGGTATCGAAGTTGAGCCGGTATTTCGGTCGGTCCCCCGATTGTCTCGAGCTGGAGGATATCCGCGCCTTCCAGGTCCACTTGGTGGCGATCGGGATATCCTGGCCGGCGCTCAATCAGATCGTCTGTGCGCTGCGGTTTTTCTACGGTGTGACGCTCGGCCATGACGCCATTCCGGAGCGCATCAGCTATGCGCGGCAGCCGAGCAAGCTTGCCCCCGCTCAGAAGCGCTGTGAGTTCGGCGCGCTCGGTTTAGCCGAGTTCGACCCGATAGCGTACATTCATCCGTGCCTCCTCCTGTCGAGGCACGGACGAACAGCTGAATCGGATGGCCAAGGTGAGTCATTCTGCAAAAGCCTTCACGCCCAAGCAGGGCCAGTATCTGGCCTTCATCGACGCCTACACGCGCGTGCATCGCCGGCCACCTGCCGAATGGGAGATGCAACGGCACTTCGGGGTGTCCCCGCCTTCCGTCCACCAGATGGTGTTGACCCTCGAACGCGCGGGCCTCATCAGGCGCCAGCCCGGCTCGCCGCGCAGCATCGAAGTGCTGGTCCCTCCGGAGCAGCTACCCGTCTTGGAAATCCCAAACCAATCGGTCAAAACCTCTGTGTCGAGGTACTAGGCGATCCCGCGCGGTGGTGAGAGTTATCAAAGCACTGATCCAAGGGCATTAGCCCTCCGCTGCGCTCGCCGCGCGCCGCGTAGTTCACCGACGTTTGCGCGGGCTCGTTTTGGGCCGGTCCTCGCCAAGGTGGTCCCGCACCTGCGCGAACATCTCCTTGATGTCGGAGAGGCGGAGGCGCGGTTCTCGCTGGCTTCGATAGTCGTTCAGGACGTGAAGCTGGCGCGCCGCGATCTCATCACGCTTGAGAGGATCGGTCTCGGCGAAATAGGCCCACATGTCGACCATGAAGCGTTGTGCCACGGAGGGCGGCAAATCGATGGGTTTGCGGCTGATCGGCGACATGCGCCCGAGTCCGCCGTGGCGGTCGTTAGCTGTCCAAGGAAATTAAGGGGTAGTGAGCGTCCTTGGGCTCGTCCGGCCAGGAAATCCTTGAAGCTTCTACGGACGCCTAGGAATCAGCCCGGTTCGGGGTCATAGTCTGGGGATGGCAATCAGCGTCCTATTCTCATGCCCCAACTGCGGTTTGGTCTACCGGGCCACGCAAGAGCTACTCGATGTCGGTGGCGGGAAATCAGGACGGTTCAATTGCGTGGTATGCCGAACGGCGATCCATTCGTGGGATGGCGCTTACAACTACCCAGCATGGACGCTGCTCGACATTCGCGCCTTTAAGGTATGAAGCCGCGACAGGCCCATAACCAAAGGCGCTGCAGACGAAGCGCGGCTCGAGGTCAGATAGCCTCATGTCGTCAGGCGATCAGCTCTCGATATGCTTCACCGTCGAGATTGGCCATCTGCCCTCGTGTCCTCTGATCGAGATGCGAAGCCCGTGCTCATCGTCGAGGAAGACGTCATCGATCGTGCCGGCCGTGCCGTCGGTCAAGACGACAGTCCTCCCGACCAGATCCTGCTCGGCAGCATGCAATTCGCGGAGGATGTTCATTCCTCGCTTGTCGCCGTTGCTCGAAGCGCTCATGAGCGTCGCGCTCACCCATTTGGGGTGGCAATTCTAGCACGCAAATGTACCTGTTTTGGGTGCTTTGAAGCCCAGCGGTTATCCCCACCTTTCAAGGTTCCGCCGCGATGAAATCTTGCCTGATCGCAAGTTCTGCACGCAGATTACCTCGACGGGATCGGTGTGCTTCGTGGGACAGGACGACCGTCTACTTGGTGCATTGGCAATAGTTTGTCGGTGTTTGCTCAGAGCCCTGGCTCCCGTGGTGGTGGTTGCATTTTGAACGCAAAGTGTGTGCGCCAGCGTTAGCTCGCTCGGCGCTCAG
>NZ_JBHMET010000244.1:0-44548 GCF_042430365.1 Bradyrhizobium erythrophlei | reverse complement strand
CGCCGGGTGGAACGATGCCTTCCTCTTCGAACTCCTCGGCCACATGCGATAGCCCTGCCCGCAAGCGGGAGAGGGGGCGCGGCTCGTTCGCGGTTACGATCTGGCCTGATGTCATCACATCCTAACGTTTGGTGTGTTCACCGATCGCAGGCACCGCGCCATACGGCCTGTCCTCGCCGACGAAGATCGCGGCCGGCGCCGGATAGGCGACACGGCCCTTCGGCGTGTCGACCTCGATGCGGCGCAGATGCGGATGGGTGGCGAGGTCGGCCATGGTGTTGACCTCGGCGAAGGCGATGTCGGCGTCGGCGAGCTTGGCCAGCAGTTCCTCGCGCGTCAGCCTGCCAAAGCTGTCGCTGACGATCTGATCGGTCAGCGCGCGGTTGTGCACGCGCTCGACCATGTTGGCAAAGCGGGGATCATCGGGCAGGTCGGGCTGGCCGAGTACCTCGGCGCACAGCTTCTTCCATTCGCGCTCGCTCTGGATCGAGATCAGGATCTCCTTGCCGTCCCTGGAGGGGAACACGCCATAGGGCGCGATCGACGGATGGGCGAGGCCGATGCGTTGTGGCGGCTTGCCGTTCTCGGCGTTGAGCAGCGGCACCGTCAACCAGTCGGCCATCACGTCGAACATCGAGATTCGGATATCCGCGCCCTGGCCGGTGCGGCCGCGCGCGATCAGCGCTTCGAGGATCGACGCATGCGCCGTGGCGCCGGTCGCGACGTCGACGATCGAGATGCCGACGCGCGAGGCGCCTTCCGGCCCGCCGGTGATCGAGGCGAGCCCGCTCTCGGCCTGGATCAAGAGGTCATAGGCCTTGCGGTCGGCATACGGTCCCTCATCGCCATAGCCGGTGATCGTGCACATGATCAGCTTGGGATAGTCCTTGCGCAGCCGCTCGCGCGAGAAGCCGAGCTTGTCCATCGCGCCGGGCTTGAGGTTCTGCAGCAGCACGTCGGCACTTGCGATCAGCTTTTCTAGCGTCGCGCGGCCTTCGTTGGTGGCGAGATCGATGACGACCGAGTCCTTGCCGCGGTTGAGCCAGACGAAGTAGCTGCTCTGGCCCTTCGCGGCGGCGTCGTAGCCGCGCGCGAAATCGCCCTCGGGACGCTCGACCTTGATGACGTGGGCACCGGCGTCCGCCAGGCGCGACGAGCAGAACGGTGCGGCAACCGCCTGTTCGACGGCGATGACGGTCAATCCTTCAAGCGGAAGCATGCGGCAGTCTCAGTAGGAGCGGGGCATGCCGAGCACGTGCTCGGCGACGTAGGACAGGATCAAATTGGTCGAGATCGGCGCCACCTGGTAGAGCCGCGTCTCGCGGAACTTGCGCTCGACGTCATACTCTTCCGCAAAGCCGAAGCCGCCATGGGTCTGCACGCAGGCATTCGCCGCGTCCCAGGAGGCGTCCGCCGCCAGCATCTTGGCCATGTTGGCCTCGGCGCCGCAGTCGAGCCCGGCTTCGTATTTGCGGGTGGCTTCCTTCACCATCAATTCGGCCGCGCGCATCGAGGCATAGGCTTTTGCAATTGGAAACTGGATGCCTTGGTTCTGCCCGATCGGCCGGCCGAACACGCTGCGCTCCTTTGCGTAGTTGGTGGCTTTTGCGATGAACCACTTGGCGTCGCCGATGCACTCGGCTGCGATCAGGATGCGCTCGGCGTTCATGCCGGAGAGGATGTAGCGGAACCCCTTGCCCTCGTCGCCGATCAGGTTTTCCGCCGGCACCTTCATGTCGGTGAAGAACACCTCGGTCGTGGCATGGTTCATCATGGTTCTGATAGGGCGGATCTCCAGACCCTTGCCCTTCACCTCGCGCATGTCGACGATGAACACCGAGAGGCCGTCGGTGCGCTTCCTGGACTGCTCCTTCGGCGTGGTGCGCGCGAGCAGGATCATCAGGTCGGAATGTTCGGCGCGGCTGGTCCATATCTTCTGACCGTTGACGACGTAATGGTCGCCGTCGCGGCGCGCGACGGTTTTCAGCGACGAGGTGTCGGTGCCGCTGGTCGGCTCGGTGACGCCGAACGCCTGCAAGCGCAGTTCGCCGGTCGCGACTTTCGGCAGGTACTTTGCCTTCTGCGCGTCACTGCCGTGCCGCAGCACCGTGCCCATCGTGTACATCTGGGCGTGGCAGCCGCCGCCGTTGCAGCCCGCGCGCTGAATCTCCTCGAGGATCGCCGCTGCCGCCGACAGTTTCAGGCCGGCGCCGCCATATTCCTCGGGGATCAGCACCGAGAGGTAGCCGGCTTGCGTCAGCGCATCGACGAATTCCTTCGGATAGGCCATCTGGCGATCGAGCTTGCGCCAATATTCGCCGGGAAACTGCGCGCAAAGCTTTGCGACGGCGTCGCGGATGTCGGAATGATCGTCGTGCTGCGGGTCGTGTGCGGTCATTGTTGCTTCTTGTCGAGAGGTTGCGCCTGTTGCGGGCCAAGCGCCCGCTGTTGTGGGGCCCCGGTAAACTCCCTATGCTCTTTTGTTATAGCGTATGAACCTGCCTTCCAGGATTGGCAAGTATGGATTTCCGCCAGCTTAGGACGTTTGCGTGCGTAGCGGAACTCGGGAGCCTGAGCAAAGCTTCCGATACCTTGCGGGTCGCGCAGCCGGCATTGAGCCGGCAGATCAAGCTGCTCGAGCACGAGCTGCGCACGGAATTGTTCACGCGCACCGGGCGCGGCATGGTGCTGACCGATGCGGGCCGGCTCCTGCTCGAGCGCACCGGCGGTATCGTGCGGCAGATCGACCAGATCCGCGACGACATCCAGTCCGCCGGCGGCGCGCCGTCGGGCCGCGTGGTGCTCGGGCTGGTGCCGACGGTGAGCTGCGTGCTGTCGGCGCGGCTGGCGCGGCGCACGGTGGAACGCTATCCCGGCATCGCGCTCTGCATCGTCGAGAGCTACAGCGGCCATCTGATCGAGTGGCTGCATCGCGGCGAGATGGATCTTGCCGTGATCTACGGACCGTCGGTCGATTTGCATCTGGCGGTGCAGAGCCTCGGCCGCGATAGCATCGTCGCGGTCGGGCCGCGCGGCTCTGGGCTGAAGCAGAAGAAGCAGGTCGAGATCGGCTGGCTGCTGCGCCAGCGCCTGGTGCTGCCAAGTCATTCGCACGGCCTCCGCGCGATGATCGAGCATGCGGCGGCGAAGAAGAAGCTGAACCTCGACGTCAAGCTCGAGGCGGATTCGTTCCGCGTGCTGACGAGCCTGGTCGAGGAGGGGCTGGGATATACGCTGCTGCCGCCGTCCTCGGTGCGCGGCGAGGTCGCTGAGGGGCGGCTGGAGACCGCGCCGATCGCGCGTCCGGCGCCGCGGCGCGAGCTGACCTTGGCCTCGCCGGTCGAGCATCCCGGCTCGAACGCGATCACGCTGATCGCAAGGCTGCTGCGCGACGAGGTCGCCGCCTGTCGCGCCGAGGGCCTGTGGGATATCCAGCTCACCTGAGCGCACCGCGCGTCACGTCACCGCGAAGCCGAGATGGCCGCGGAAGCGGTTCTTGAGATACGTGCCGTCGCGCGGCGGCAATGCGCGCTCGACTTCGCCGGCCGAAATCCTGATGCGTGCCAGCCGCGGTCCGCCGCGCAAGTCGCGAAGGCTCGCACGGAAGCTTTCGATGCCTGTCATGTCGGATATCTCGGTAACCGAGGCGATGCCTGCGCCGCTCGCGATCACCTCGAGCTTCGCGCCGAGGCCGGAATGGCTGACCTGCATGCCGGTCTCGCCGAAATGGCCGTTGTCGAGCACCGCGATCGAGAGATTGCCGGGCCTCTTCGCCGCGATCGTCAGCAGGCTACCGATCCCCATCAACTGCTCGCCGTCGCCGGTGACGACGAGCACCGGGCGCTTCGGCTGCGCCAGCGCCAGGCCGAGCCCGACCATCGCAGCACCCCCCATCGCGCCCCAGAGATAGAAATTGCCGGGATGCTCGCTGGCGTCGAACACATCATAGGACGACGAGCCGAGCCCGGAGATCACGAGCAGATCGCTGCGGTCGGCGAGCAGCGCCTTCACGCCGGCGCGGCGGTCGAGCGAGCCAAAGTTGGCGGACATCAGTGCGTCTCCTTCCACTTCTTGCGGCCGATCATCCGCTGCGCGATCAGCACTGCGACCTGCTGGTCGCCGTCATAGGCGAGCGAGGCGGCCGCCGAGATCACCTCCTCGGTGTCGTCGGGGTCCTCCAGCCGCAGCACGGTGACGCCCATGATCTCGAGCGCCTGCGCGGTTGCCTTGCCCATCGGGATCTGCCAGGGATTGAACTCGGCCCATTCGCCGCGCATCGTCACCAGCGTCAGAAACGGGAAGCGGCAGCTCGCCATCAGCGACAGCATGTTGACGCAATTGCCGACGCCGCTCGATTGCATCAACAGCACCGCGCGGTCGCCGCCGAGCCAGGCGCCGGCTGCCAGCGCCACGCCTTCTTCTTCGGTCGTCAGCACGGTGGTCTTGATCGCCGTGTCCGCGTGCGACAGCTTGATCAGCTTGGAATGTCCGGCGTCGGGGACATAGGAGACCTGGGTGACGCCAAAGCGCTTCAGCGTGCGGTAGATCGCAACCGGCCAGTCCCGGCTGGTCGCGCTGTCCTGGTGAACGGCAATCTGGTCCATCTTGGCCTCAGGTCCGGGGCGCGCGGTGACGCGTCCTCACACCGAAGCCTTAGCGCGCGGGGCGGTTTAACTCCCTTCGCATCTGGTTCGCGCAGCTATGCCGAAATTTTATAGGCGGCCGTCATCGCGAGCGAAACGGTATGAGATGGCTCCAACGGCGGCAGCCCGTCGTCAAGCATGCCCGCTGGTCCGCCTACGCATTCGTCGCTTAATGACTTCCCCCAGCGGGCGATCCGGCGATTTACGAAATGCCTTAAGCTGCTTCATCCGACCTTTGCGCAATGCTTGCGACTGCACTTCGTCGGCGACTTCGTTCGCACCGCTCCCCTGCGCGGCGACGAGAACTTGTCGCACGGAGCGGCGCTCACCTTGATGCGAGAGCTGTTTGCTGCGCGGAATGTTCTTTCGACTGCTCTTCTGATTCTCGCCATAGGTGTTGCGTCGGTCGCGTTCGTAGCTCAGTCGCTTTTTTTCCCGAGGTGTTTTGACCTTGCTCACAGATTGCTCCGAATTCAGTCTTGCGCTTTCCGTTCATGCTCGCAAAGCAGCCGGACGCGCTTGTCACAAGCGGCACCTCAGCGAGAAGAATCGGCCACATCACTGCAGCAGGCGCCAATCGCCCGAATGACCTTGGTGCGGGTATCCTCGCGCTTGATCTGACCGCAATCCTGCGCCTCCGATCTCCCATGATCGTTTGGCCGCAAAGTGTTCGGCTGCAGGGCATTTTAAAGCTTTGCAGCCCAACGTATTCTCAAGGAATAGTCTAAAATCGTACATACATTCGACTGAGATCAATGCCGCTGAAATGTCGGTCAGTGCGCGTTCTTGCCCACCATGAAGACGTACATGTCCCAAAAAGTCTCCGGATGATCGGCTTCAAAGCGGTGCCACTGATCGAGATTGGCCTCATCGGCCGTACCCGGAAACTGTTTGCGAAATTGTTCGATCACCGTCGGATCAGCAAAGGGTTCGAAGGCCCGGAAAGACAGATCATGATCGTTCAGGAATGCAGCGATCTCGGGAATGGTAAGGCGATGTTCCATGACATTGAACAGCAGGTCGCGGCAGCCGCTCATGCTGTAGAAATCTTTCGCGCCAATCAGCGGTTTCCACTGTTCCGCCTCGCGGATGATGTCCTGGCGACACCTTCTGATGTCGTCGGCCGTCGTGCGATAGCCGCGCGCCGCGATGCGGGCGCGGGCCTCCACGATCACGCGGCGCGCCAGTTCGCTGTAGAGGCCGATGCGCATCGTGCCATCCGGTCGCAGCAGCGAGACCAGCACGCGCCACCCGGCCGCAGGCTCCGCAAGATGATGGAGCACTCCGACCGACTCGATGCTATCGAAGGTGCGACCGATCCTGCCTAGTTCCAGAATATCTGCCTGTGCATACTCGATATTAATCAGGCCCAGCTCCCGCGTCTTTCGGCGCGCATAGGCGAGGCTGGTCAGGCTGACGTCGACCGCGAGCAGACGGGCGTTCGGAAAGACTTGCGCGATCTGAATCGCGTGCGAGCCGGTCCCGCAACCCGCGATCAGAATATCCAGTTCGGCTTGCCGTTCCGCTGTCGGGATGATCTTTCCCCGCGCCTGATCGGCAGCGAATGCCGTCAGCGGGTTGATGGTCCAGCGCGGATAAGGATTTTCCTCGTACTGGCGCATCACTTCGACCGATACGCTGTTCTTGATCGGGGTAAGCGCCGCAATGGCGCTGCGCTCGGCCATTTCCTCCAGCGGCTCGCGAAGCTGCACCTTTAGCAATCCCGCCACGCTGGCAGGCCACTCCCGGCGCAGGAGCGCTTCCGCCATCGGCATGGCGTGAAGCGGGAAATAGGCCGCAACGACCGCCAGCGTGAGCGGAGTGACGGCGGCCCCTGAGGCCAGGTCCTGCAGCAATCGGTCGCGGAGGACGCTCGCAAGTCTGCTTTCCGCTTCGGCCAGTGCATAGACATATTCGTTGATGAAGCATTGCCGGGCCAGTGCGCAGGCAAAGGGGATTATGTCGTCGTCGATCTCGCCGTTGTCTTCGCGGTGCTCGCCGGCAAGCCGCAGCAGCTCGGCGCGCGCATATCCGAGCAGCACTTCAAGCTGTATGCTTGGCAGCGTCGTCGCTTCCATCGCACAGCAGAGGAAGAGGTCGCGCGCAAGCGGGATGACGCTCTCGCTGCCGAATAATTCGACGGTCGTTACCGGTAGCGGCCACTTGCCGGCAATCCGCGCGCCATAGGTGGCGACGACGGGGCTCTGCAGGATGAAGCTGACGGCCTTCTCGTCCATGCCGAGCGCGAGCGCCTTGCTGAAATGCGCGGCCGCTTTGCTGCGGTTGCCCAGCGCCTGATGTGAATTGCCGGCATTGTAGTGGCAGGCGGCGTTCACCTCGTCCGAGGCAATCGCCTTGGCGAACATCTTCACTGCGGCCCGGTGATCGCCGGATGCCTGCGCTATCAGGCCGAGGAGATTCAGGGTCTGCACATGTGCGGGCTCGCGTGCGAGAATTTGTCGGCAAATCTCCTGCGCTTCGTTGACGCGGCCCACCCCGCGCAAACGGCTTGCCTCGGCGGCGAGGTCGACGATGCTGGCGCCTGCCGGGCCGAAGGCAGGCGCGTTTGGCCTCCTTGCGGCCTCGTCGCCTCGCTTATTGGCCGCACGTCGTTCTTTTCGGTTCATGTCCCGCCAACTGGTCCAAACTGCAACGCCGCCCAACAGCACACCGAAAGGCGGCGGTTTGGGACGGCGCATCAACCAACCACGCCCGGCAGACATAGGGCCGATCGCGATTGCAGCCAAGGATAATCTACTACATTGCTGGTGGACGGCGGATGCCCCGTATGGCGCGGCTCATGCTCGCGCCACCGCCGATCCGTCATAGGTTCGAGATCGGTCGCCACCTTGGTTGCGACCGTATCATTGTCGCGCCCCTATTTGTTGTGGCGTGACGATGTTGAACCAGAAATACTGGTTGAGATTGACGAGATAGCTCATCAGCTCGCCGAACTTCGCCTGATTGCCGGCAAACCTGACCTGTCCGGTCTTGATCGCATCCTCGAACGACAGCTGCTTGGTCAATACTTTCGTCAGGGTAGCACGATCCACGGTGATGCTGACATCGGCCCTGGCATCGGTGTAATCGGGCCAATGGTTGAGCACGGAGTTCTCCAGGAAGAGCGCGTGCTTCTCGTTGATGTCAGGAAAGATCCAGTTGACGGCAAGCGTCTTGCCGTCGGCCTTCCTGGCGTCCAGCTGCACGCCCATGTAACCGAACAGCAGCTCCGGCGACATGCTGGCAACGATGTCGGCGCTCGCCGGGTTGCCGGTGGCCAGCTTCTTGACACCGTGTCGAAGCTCATCGGCGCCGGTCAGGTAGAAGTCGCGCCAGGGGCCGGATTCCGCCTGGTAGCCCATCTGCTCGAGGATATCGGCTTGCAGGTTCTTCGCATCCTGATTGTCGGGCTGGGCAAACACCAGGTGGTTCACGAGCTCGGCGCCCCAACGGTAATCACCATTCTTGAATGCCCCGCGCCCGAGCTTCAATACGGCTTCCGGGCCGCCCATCGCCGCGACATACCTCGCTCCAGCTTCAGCCGGCGGCAGCGGGTTCAGCGTGGCGGCGTTGCCGTCGAAGTAGCCGAGATAGAAATTGTAGACCGCACGCACATTGTGGCTCTGGCTGCCATAGTAGCCCCGGCTCGCCCATTGGTTGGCGAGCGATTGGGGAAGCGTCACGAGGCCCGGCAGCTCGTTCATGGTATAGCCCATGTTGGCGTAATGCAGCGTCTGGTCGTGGATGAACTTGTAGGTGTCGCGCTGCACCTTGATCAGCCGCGTGATCTCGGCATTCCCCCAGGTCGGCCAATGGTGCATCGTGATCTGCACTTCATAGCGGTCTCCCCACATCTGCAGGACCTGGTTCAGGTACATCGGCCACAGCCGCGCGTCCCGCGTCTTGGCGCCGCGCAGCGTGTAGAGATTGTGCATCGTATGCGTGGCATCCTCGGCCGTATTGATCAGCCTGAACTTCGGCAGATACCACATCATCTCCGACGGAGCCTCCGACCCCGGCGCCATCAGGAATTCGTATTCGATGCCGTCGATGACCCGCTTCTCGCCGGTCTTGGTGATGAGGTCGGTCGGCGCAATCAGCGTGACCGTGCCGCTCGACGTGGTGACGCCCAAACCGGCCGTCACGGTGCCCTGCGGGCCAGGGGGAACCAGGTTGCCGTACATGTAGGACGCGCGGCGCCCCATCGCGGTGCCTGCGAAGAGATTCTCGGCGACGTAGTTCTCCAGAAAGCCTTCGGGGGCATAAATCTTGACCTTGCCCGATGTCACGTCGGCTTCGTCCACAATGCCGCGTACACCTCCGGCGTGATCCACGTGGGAGTGCGAATAAATCACCGCCACGACAGGCTTCCTAGGCCGGTTCTGGTAGTAAAGGTCGAGCGCGGCGCGCGCGGTTTCCGCTGAGATCAATGGGTCGTAGATCGTGATGCCCTGCTCCCCCTCGACGATGGTCAGGTTCGACAGGTCAGCCCCGCGCACCTGGTAGACGCCGGGCACCACTTCATAGAGGCCAGCCTCCATCAGGAGTTGCGACATGCGCCAAAGACTGGGATTGACGGTGTCGGGCGCGGCCGCATCATCCTTGATGAAACCGGTGAACCTTGAGAGGTCCCAAACCTTCCCACCACTCTTGTCACTGATGACACCGTTGTCCGGCAATCGCGCGATCAGGCCGCGCTTTGCGTTTGCGAAATCTTCCCTGTCAGACCATGGTAGTGAGGCCGTCGAGTTCTTGTTGAACTCCAGTGTGGATGGCGATGCCGGCTTGGAATCGCTGGCCGTCTGCGCGTGTGCCATCGCACCGGCTAGCGCCAGGGCCAATCCTGCGGCCATGATGCGGAACGAATACCCGGTGGAGGCGCCCAGCAGCGATCGTCGGCTTGAAAGGGTGGAGTGTGTCAATGTTGCTCTCCCATCCACGCAATGACTCTGCATCGTCGTAGGGCCTCCCGTGTTGCGTACGCTTTCCTTGTGTACATGCTGTCGCCACTACCCCGGCGCAGCGGCTGGGCGTACTACTTCGCTCAATCCCCCAGCCGTATCAGCCTGGCGTGGGCGTGCCAGTTAACGTGGAGCAGTCGTCAGCAGCAGACGTGGGCGTCGTCGGTCAATGCGTCATGCGCAACGGGTGCGACGACGAGTCATCTCCCAATCCTCTAAACCTTACGGGAACGCGGCATCGCCGTTGATCTGCTTCCTCTAAATTTGATGGCCGCCCAATAAATGGATGGTGTCGGACTGCTAGCGTACATCGAACGCTCGTCCTCAATCTTTGTGCAGTCTTCCTGCGTTCTCAGCCTGTTGAGAGCACAAGCGCGTGACCATGGAAGTTCGGCACACGGCCGACTGCTCATGTCAGGTCCGCCGTTCCGCTCTGCTCAAACGGACTATAGTACAAGTCGTTGCTGCCCGCGATGTCCGAGTTGGGCACGAGCGTCGCCCTTTGCAACACTCGGCAATCCGTCAACTTCCGCTGTGCCCCGTTCGCGACCGAGGTCCTGTGGCGGTGCAATATGTCGCGATGGGGCCAACTCCGGACATTTCCAAGGAGTCACCGTTGGGGTTTAGGATTGGATGATCAGCGGACCTCGGCGAGGCCGCTCCCGCTGCCGCGATCGAGTCGCCGGCCATAGCCTCGCGGTGTCTGCGGGTTGGGTCGAACTGGCCCCCGCGGTATCGAGGGCCCGAAGGGAGCCCATGACCGGGCACGTGACGTGCTATCGAGAAGAGAATGGGATATAGTGTTGGTTCCTTTAGGCCACGCCGAAATAGTCGGTGGTTGCCATGCAGCCGATTGCGCACTGGCTCAATGCACTTGGCCTCGGGCAATACGCTCAGCGTTTTGCCGACAACGACATTGATGCGGGCATTCTCCGCAATCTGACTGACGAGGACCTCGAAAACATCGGAGTTTCGCTGGGACATCGCAAGAAAATAATGCGCGCGATTGCAGAGCTCGATGAGGTTGGAATAACGCCGGCGTCGCCTCGCTGGGACGAAGCCGAGAGGCGTCAGCTCACAGTGATGTTCGCTGATCTTGTTGGTTCGACAGCGCTCTCGACCCGGCTCGATCCTGAAGACTTGCGAAAGATCATCAGCGCCTATCAACGCCGTTGCGCCGAGGTCATCGCGAAATCCGGGGGTTTCGTCGCGAGATATATGGGCGACGGCATACTCGCCTATTTCGGCTATCCGCAGGCACACGAGGAAGATGCCGAGCGAGCGGTGCGCGCTGGCCTGGAATTGATTGAGGCGGAGGCGAAGCTCGATGATGGCGCAGAAACCGCTTTGCACATGCGGTCGCCATCGCCACCGGCCTGGTGGTCGTTGGGGACCTGCGCAGTGAGGGCGTGGTGCAGGAGCATGACGGCCGGCCGCTGCCAGACTTGGCCGGTTGGGTACTGTGTCAATCTTGTCAGTTCATTGGCCGGGATCGTCGTGCCGGGCCAGGGCGCTGGAGATCGATCTCCCGGGTTCGATGGGCAAATGGATCAAGGTCCCGAGCGCGGAATTTTTGGGGCTTTGAGACGACAATGGAGGTGAAAAAAATGCACGTGCTCAGAAAAGCCATTCTTGCTGCCGCCTGTACCGCCGGCCTTGCGGCTGCGACAACGCCGGCTCTTGCCCAGACGACCTTGCGCGCAGTGATGCATTCGGATCTGAAAATTCTCGATCCGATCTGGACCACGGCCTATATCGTCCGCAATCACGGATACATGATCTATGACACGCTCCTCGCGCAGGACGAGAAGGGCGTCGTCCAACCGCAGATGGTCGAGAAGTACGAAACCGCGCCCGACAACAAGAGCTACACCTTCACGCTTCGCGACGGCCTGTTGTGGCACGACGGGCAGCCGGTGACGTCGGAAGACTGCATTGCCTCGATCAAGCGCTGGGCAATCAAAGACTCTCTCGGTCAGAAGATGATGACCTTCGTCGACTCGATCGCGGCGGTCGACGCCAAGACCTTCACCATCAAGCTCAAGGAACCGACCGGTCTCGTGCTGCTCGGCCTGTCAAAACCCTCGTCCAACGTGCCGTTCATGATGCCCAAGCGCGTCGCCGAGACGGACCCCAACAAGCAAATCAAGGATTTTACGGGATCAGGACCCTTCGTCTTCGCCAGGGATGAATGGAAGCCCGGCGACAAGACCGTCTACGTCAAGTTCGACAAGTACAAGCCGCGCCCGGAGCCTCCATCCGGTCTGGCGGGCGGCAAGGTCGCCAAGCTGGATCGCGTCGAGTGGCGCGCCATTTCAGACGCGCAGCAGGCGCTCAACGCCCTTTCGAAGGGCGAAATCGACTTCGTCGAACAGCCCAGCCACGACCTGCTCGGGACCCTGAAGAAGGATCCGAACGTCGATATCGTGGCATCGCCGATGCTGAAGGCACAATACGTCTTCCGCCCCAACACGCTGCACAAGCCGTTCGACAATCCGAAGATTCGCCAGGCGTTGTGGTACGCCTTCAATCAGGAAGACTTCCTGATGGCGACCGTCGGGGACGAGAATTACATCCAGCCATGCAAGGCGCTTTTCATTTGCGATACGCCGCTGGCCACCACCAAGGGAATGGATGCACTTCTGACCTCCAATGCGAAGAAGGCTCAGGAGTTGCTGAAGGACGCAGGCTACGACGGCACGCCGGTGGTGCTCATGCACTCCACCGACCTCAAGGCCCTGACCAATCTGGCGCCGGTGGCGAAGTCGCTGATGGAGAAGGCCGGATTCAAGGTCGACATGCAGTCCATGGATTGGCAGACGCTGGTCGCGCGGCGTGCCAAGAAGGACCCGCCGGACGCCGGCGGCTGGAATGCCTTCCTCACGGCCTGGGTCACAGCTGACGTGATGAACCCGGTCTCCACCGCCTATGTGAACGCGGCTTGCGACAAGGCGTCGTTCGGCTGGCCCTGCGACGCGCAACTGGAGAAGCTGCGTGACGACTTCGCCCGCGAGACCGACCCCGCCAAGCAGAAGGCGATCGCGGAGGCGGTGCAATTGCGTGTCATCGAATACACGCCCGAGATTCCGCTCGGCGAGTACGTCCAGCCGGCCGCGATGCGCAAGAATGTCAAAGGCTTCGTGATTGCGCCCGTTCCGGTATTCTGGAACATGGAAATCACGAAGTGATGTGACGGCTGCGGGCGGCGGTTTTTCCGCCGCCCGTCTCGCTTCGAGGGTCGATCGATGTATGGCTACCTATTCCGGCGACTGCTCGGCACGATCCCCGTGATGTTGGTGGTTGCCATCTTCATCTTCCTGATGCTCCGGCTGACGCCATCGGATCCGGCGGCGATCATCGCCGGCGACAACGCCACCACCGAACAGGTGGCGAAGATCCGCGGTCAGCTCGGCCTCGACCGGCCGATGGTGGAGCAGTTCTTCATCTGGTCCGGCAAGGTGCTGAGCGGCGATTTCGGCGAGAGCTTCTTCTTCAAGAAGACCGTCGCCTCGCTGATCGGCGAGCGCATCGAGCCGACGCTTTCGCTGGCCTTGATCACGATGTTGCTGGCAGTTTTGGTGGCCGTTCCGCTCGGCGTGCTGGCGGCGCATCGGCACGGCTCGTGGATCGATCGCATCGTAATGGGCTTTTCGGTGCTCGGGTTTTCGATGCCGTCCTTCGTCATCGGCTATCTCCTGATCTACCTGTTCGCGGTGTGGCTGGGCTGGCTGCCCGTACAGGGCTATCAGCGGATTTCGGAAGGGCTAGGCGGCTGGCTGCGAGGGCTGGTTCTGCCCTCGTTGACGCTGTCGATCATTTTTGTTGCGCTGATTGCGCGAATGACCCGCACCAGCATGCTTGAAGTGCTGTCCGAGGACTACATCCGCACGGCGAGAGCGAAAGGACAGAGCGAACGCAAGGTGCTGTTCCGCCACGCGCTGCGCAATGCGGCGGTTCCGATCGTCACCGTGATCGGGCTCGGTGTTGCGCTCTTGATTGGCGGCGTTGTCGTCACCGAAAGCGTTTTCACGATCCCGGGTCTCGGCCGGCTGACAGTCGACGCAGTGCTGGCGCGCGACTATCCGACGATCCAGGCCGTGATTCTGCTGTTCTCGTTCGTCTACGTCATGATCAACCTGGCGGTCGATATGATCTACACGCTGCTCGATCCAAGGATTCGCTACTGATGGCCGACGTGATCCTCGACACTCCGATCGCGGCACCGGCGAAGCCCGCCGCGACATTTCGCAACCTGGTGCACAATCCGGGTGTCGTGTTCGGCGCGACCGTCATCCTAATCGTATTGCTGATGGCGCTTCTCGCGCCGCGGCTCGGCACCATCGATCCCACCGCGATCAATCCGATCGCGCGCAACAAAGTCCCCGGCGCGGAGTTCTCGCTGCGGACCGACACCGGCGAACGCATCAAGATGATTGCCCTGTTCGGAACAGACGGGCTGGGCCGCGACGTCTATAGCCGGGTAGTCTATGGGGCGCGCATCTCGCTCCTGGTCGGCGTCTCGGTGGCACTGATTAGCGTCGCTTGTGGCCTGTTTATCGGCCTGCTCGCGGGCTTCTTCCGCATTCTCGACGCCATCATCATGCGCATCATGGACGGCTTGATGGCGATTCCCGCCATTCTCCTGGCGATTGCCATGGTGTCGCTGTTCCGCTCCAGCGTGCTGACGGTGATCATCGCCATCACGGTCCCGCAAATCCCGGGCGTGGTCCGGCTGGTGCGTTCCATCGTGCTCAGCGTGCGCGAGGAGCCCTATGTCGAGGCGGCGGTGACGCTCGGCACCTCGACCCCGAAATTGCTGTGGCGCCACGTATTGCCTAACACGATCGCGCCGATGATCGTGCAGGGCACCTTCATCTGCGCTGCCGCCATTCTCGTCGAGGCCATCCTCTCGTTCCTCGGCATCGGCGTGCCGCCGGAAGTGCCGACCTGGGGCAACATCATGGCCGAGGGCAGACAGGTGTTCAGCCTGTTCCCCCATAATATCATCTATCCCGGCGTGTTCCTCGCGATGACCATCCTCGCGGTCAACGTGCTGGGCGACGGGATGCGCGACACGCTCGATCCCAAGATGACGAAGCGGGTCTGACATGGCCGGACCCGTCCTCGAGATCGCCAATCTTTCCGTCGCCATCAGGGGCAGTGGCGACCGGCCTCACGCCGTGCGGGGCATCAACATCACGGTCGGCGCCAACGAGATCGTCTGCGTCGTCGGCGAATCCGGCTCCGGAAAATCTGTTACCGCGCAGGCGGTGATGGGTCTCCTGCCGAGGAACGCAATGCAGGTCGAGACCGGTTCGATCCGGTTGCAGGGCGAGGAGCTGACCACGAAATCGGATGCCGAGCTGCGCGCGATCCGCGGCACGCGCATGGCCATGGTGTTCCAGGAGCCGATGACCGCGCTCAATCCGGTCGAGCGGGTCGGTGACCAGATCGGCGAAGTGCTGGAGGTTCACACCGACCTCGACCCGACCGAGCGCCGCAAGCGCGTGCTGGAGATCATGCGCGCGGTGCATCTGCCGGATCCCGAGCAGATGATCGACGCCTATCCGCATCAGCTCTCCGGCGGCCAGCGCCAGCGCATCATGATCGCCGCGGCGCTGGTGCTCGATCCCGCATTGCTGATCGCCGATGAACCGACCACCGCGCTCGACGTCACGACGCAGGCGCAGATACTGAACCTCGTGAGGGAATTGCAGGGCCGCAAGAAGACCGGGGTACTGTTCATCACCCATGATTTCGGCGTCGTCTCCGAGATCGGGGACCGCGTCGTGGTGATGCGGCTGGGCTCGATCGTGGAGCAGGGCTCGTGCGAGGAGGTGCTGCGCAACCCGCGTGAAGATTACACCAAAATGCTGCTGGCGGCGGTGCCGAGCATGACGCCGCCGATGCGCTCGCCGGTGAGCGGAGCCGTGGTGCTGCAAACAGAGAAATTGTTCAAGACCTACGGCAGGCGCTCGCTGTTCCAGCCGAAGGCGCGGATAGTCAACGCGGTCAGCGACGTTTCTCTGACAGTGCGGCGCGGCGAAACGCTCGGTATCGTCGGCGAATCCGGCTCCGGCAAGTCGACGGTGGCGCGTTGCGTCGCGCGGCTGGTGGAGCCGACCAGCGGCGCGGTCCGGATCGACAACGTCGACATCGCGTCGATCAGGGAGGCGAAGTTCCGCTCCATGCGGCGGCGGGTGCAATTCGTGTTTCAGGATCCTTACCGGTCGCTCAATCCGCGCCGCACGGTCGGCGAAGCCATCATCGAGGGGCCAATGAATTTTGGCCTCGGGCGCAAGGAAGCCTTGCAGCGCGCGCGCGACCTGATGGCGGTGGTGCAACTGTCGCCGGATGCGCTCGACCGTTACCCGCACCAGTTCTCGGGCGGGCAGCGCCAGCGCATCTGCATTGCGCGGGCGCTCGCGATGGAGCCGGAACTCCTGATCGGCGACGAGCCGGTTTCGGCGCTGGATGTCTCGGTGCAGGATCAGGTGCTGAGGCTTCTCGACGAGGTGCGCCGCAAGTTCAATCTCGCCGTGCTGTTCATCACGCACGATCTGCGGGTCGCAGCCCAGGTCTGCGACCGCATCGCCGTGATGCAGCGCGGCGTCATCGTCGAAGAGGGCACGACGTCGGAGGTTTTTGCCGCGCCCCGGCACGAATACACCAAGGCGCTGTTCGACGCGGCTCCGGGACGAAACAGGGAGTTTTTTGCGGGCGCCGCTGCCGGGGCCTGATCGGCGCGGCCTGGCGATCGATCCATCACGAGCCGACCCGCAACGGCGCGCCCAGTTTGCGCAAATGTGAAATGACAGACGCGCGGTGATACGGCCGTTTTTTGGATTGTCCGACGGTACGTCTTCGATCGACATCGAGAAGCTTGCGGAATCCGAGACGGCCTCGACCCGGTGCACGTACCCGTTCGAGCGACGGGTCGGCCCCTATTTCGAGCGTCATCCGGTCCGCGCCGATCCTTGCGAGCGACAAGGCGACCGCGACATTGAGATTGGCCGGAAAGCCGATCGCCCGCCTCGCGCGGCGTTCCCTCAAAAATGCGCATCGGTTCAAAAGCGCCGTTTTGACCTTCTGCCAGCCACTTCCGGTCTTCCCCCATCAA
This sequence comes from Bradyrhizobium erythrophlei, assembly GCF_042430365.1. GTDB lineage: Bacteria > Pseudomonadota > Alphaproteobacteria > Rhizobiales > Xanthobacteraceae > Bradyrhizobium > Bradyrhizobium erythrophlei. The sequence goes on along the minus strand of NZ_JBHMET010000244.1, from coordinate 27,824 downwards.
CGGACATTGTCAGTATCCGTCGGCATGTCAGAAAAGGGGCCCATAACCGGCAATCCTTCGATCGAGCAGAAGATTTCTGCTTGATCCCCGAAACCCGATATCCGCGTCTTGGCGAGCGCGCGCCCTAGCCCGGAATCCGTACCGGCAGGTTCTCGATGCCGCGCACGAAGCTGGAATAGACCCGCTTCGGCTCGCCGACCACCTCGATGCGGTCGAAGCGCTTCAGCATCTCCTGCCAGACGATCTTGAGCTGCAGCTCGGCGAGCCGCATGCCGACGCAGCGGTGGATGCCGAAGCCGAACGAGATATGGGTGCGCGGCCGGGCGCGATCGATGATGAACTCGTTGGGCCGCTCGATCACCTCCTCGTCGCGGTTGCCCGAGACGTACCACATCACGACGCGGTCGCCCTTCCTGATTGTCTTGCCGCCGAGCTCGGTATCCTGGAGCGCGGTGCGCCGCATATGCGCGAGCGGCGTCTGCCAGCGGATCACCTCCGGCACCATGGTGTCGATCAGGTCCGGGTTCTCGCGCAGCTTCTTGAACTGCTCGGGGTGCTCGTGCAGCGCCAGCACCGAGCCGCTCATGGTGTTGCGCGTGGTGTCGTTGCCGCCGACGATCAGCAGGATGATGTTGCCCATCAGATTGTCAGGGTCCATGTGCCGCGTGGCGTCGCTATGCGCCATCATCGACAGGAGGTCGTTCCTCGGGGGCGCGTTGACGCGTTCGTTCCAGAGCCTGGAGAAATAGGCGTAGCATTCGTCCATTTCCTTGCGCCGCTGCTCCGGCGAGTCCACGACGCCGCTCTTCGGCAGCGCGGTCGAGACGTCGGACCAGCGCGTCAGCTTGCGCCGTTCCTCCCAGGGGAAGTCGAACAGCGTCGCCAGCATCTGGGTCGTCAATTCGATCGAGACGCGGTCGACGAAGTTGAAGGTCTCGTTGCGCGGCAGATTGTCGAGCACGGAGGCCGAGCGCTGCCGGATCAGTTTTGCCAGTTCGTCGAGATGCGTCGGCGTGAACATCGGCGACACGGTCTTGCGCTGATGGGCGTGCTTCGGCTGGTCCATCGCGATGAAGCTCGGATAGTCGTAGCCCGGCGGCACGTCGCGGATCGAGATGCCGCCGAGTGTGGAGTCGGAGGAGAAGATGCCGTGGCTGGTGTCGACATGCATGATGTCGTTGTACTTCACCACCGACCAATAGGGCTCGATCGGCGCGTTGGTGCAGTAATGCACCGGCTCTTCCTTGCGCAGCCGCTCGAACCATGGCCACAGCGTGTCGTTCTGGAACAGCTTTGGCGCACCGGGATGGAAATCCTTCAGCGGGGTTGAATAGGCCTCCTCGCGGGCCTGGCGCTGCAGCTCGGCTTTGTCGGCTCGGATGGCGGCTTGGACGTTCATGGCTTTGGACCCCGGTTGGCGTGTCGAGAGGTCAGGCCGCAATGCGGACCGGCAGCGTCTCGTAGCCGTTGATGAAACTCGAATACACCCGCTGCGGTTCCGCAACCACCTCGATATTGTCGAAGCGCTTGAGGATCTCCTCCCAGATGATCTTCAGCTGTAGTTCGGCGAGCCTTAAGCCGACGCAGCGGTGGATGCCGAAGCCGAACGAGATGTGGGTGCGGGGACGGGCGCGGTCGATGATGAACTCGTAGGGCTTTTCGATCGCCTCCTCGTCGCGGTTGCCCGAGACGTACCACATCACGACCTTGTCGCGCTTCTTGATCTGCCGTCCGCGGAACTCGTAGTCGGCCAGCGCGGTGCGCCGCATATGGGCGAGCGGCGTCTGCCAGCGGATCACCTCGGGCACGAAACTGTCGATCAGCGCGGGGTTTTCCTTCAGCTTGCGATACTGCTCCGGGTGCTTGCTGAGCGCATAGATGCTGCCGGACAGCGTGTTGCGCGTGGTGTCGTTGCCGCCGACGATCAGCAGGATCAGGTTACCGAGGAAATTCTTCGGGTCCATGTCGCGCGTGGCGTCGCTGTGCGCCATCATCGAGAGCAGATCGCTCTTCGGCGGCTGGTTGATCCGCTCCTTCCACAGCCTTGCGAAATAGCTCGCGCATTCCGTCAACTCGGCCAGCCGCTCATCTTCCGTTGCAACGAGCCCGCCGGCGCCGGGCAGGGTGGTTGCGACATCCGACCAGCGCGTCAGCTTGCGGCGGTCTTCCCAGGGGAAGTCGAACAGCACCGCGAGCATCTGCGTGGTCAATTCGATCGAGACCTTGTCGACCCAGTCGAACGTCTCGTTCCGCGGCAGATGGTCGAGACACTCCGTCGATCGCCTGCGGATGTTGATCGCGAGCTCGTCGAGATGCGTCGGCGTGAACATCGGCGCCACGGTCTTGCGCTGCGCCGAGTGTCGTGGCTGGTCCATGGAGATGAAGCTTTCGCGGCGGAGATCCGGCGCGATGTCACGGATGGTGATGCCGCCGAGGGAAGACGCGGAGGAGAACACCGAGTGATTGGTCTCGATGTCCATGATGTCGTTGTACTTGGTGATCGACCAGTACGGCCCGAATATCGAGTCCTTGCAATAGTGCACCGGGTCTTCCCTGCGCAGCCGGTCGAAATACGGCCAGAACGAATCGGTCTTGAACAGTTCCGGATCGCCCGGATTGAACTCGGACAGCGGAAGCGAATTGGCGCGCTCGCGCGCGGCGTCCAGATTGGCGAGATCGATAGTCCCGTGCATGAGCGGCTCCCTCAATGGTCCCGCCGCCGGGGCATGGCCGGCGCGGCGATGTTTTACCGAATTACATTCCCATTCGCCCGTTCTGGCAAGGGCCGTCAGCGCGCATTTTGGCCGCAGCGGTGGCGGCCCCGGAATGGCCGAATCCGACCCGTTTCGGCCGTGACAAGCGCAGGCAGCGGGACTAACTCTGTTTGAAACAACGTTTTAGTCCGCCGGAGGCGCTCGCCATGATCCCTAACGCGCTGACGATGCTCAATTTCGATCTCGGCGAAACCGCGGATGCGATCCGCGCGACGGTGCATGAGTTCTCCCAAAACGAGATCGCGCCGCGGGCCGCGGAGATCGACCGCTCCAACATCTTCCCGCGCGACCTCTGGCCGAAGATCGGCGCGCTCGGACTGCACGGCATCACGGTCGAGGAGGAGTATGGCGGCAGCGGCCTCGGCTATCTCGAGCACTGCATCGCGGTCGAGGAGATCTCGCGCGCCTCGGCGTCGGTCGGGCTGTCCTATGGCGCCCATTCCAACCTCTGCGTCAACCAGATCCGCCGCAACGGCAATGAAGCGCAGAAGCGCAAATATTTGCCCAAGCTGATCTCCGGCGAGCATGTTGGTTCATTGGCGATGTCGGAGCCCGGCGCCGGCTCCGACGTGGTCTCGATGAAGACCCGCGCCGAGAAGAAGGGCGACCGCTTCGTGCTCAACGGCAACAAGATGTGGATCACCAACGGCCCGGTCGCCGACACGCTCGTGGTCTACGCCAAGACCGACCCTGCCGGCGGGCCGCGCGGCATCACCGCCTTCATCATCGAAAAGGGCATGAAGGGGTTTTCCACCGCGCAGAAGCTCGACAAGCTCGGCATGCGCGGCTCCGACACCTGCGAACTGGTGTTTGCCGATTGCGAGGTGCCGGCGGAGAACGTGCTCGCCGACGTCGGCCGCGGCGTCAACGTGTTGATGAGTGGCCTCGACTATGAGCGCGCGGTGCTGGCGGCCGGTCCGCTCGGCATCATGCAGGCCTGCCTGGATGTCGTGCTGCCCTACGTCCACGAGCGCAAGCAGTTCGGCCAGCCGATCGGCACCTTCCAGTTGGTGCAGGGCAAGATCGCCGACATGTACACCACGATGAACGCCTCGCGCGCCTATGTCTACGCGGTGGCCAAGGCCTGCGACCGCGGCGAGACCACCCGCGAGGACGCGGCGGGCGCGATCCTCTACGCCGCCGAGAAGGCCACTCAATGCGCGCTGGACGCGATCCAGCTCCTGGGCGGCAACGGTTACATCAATGATTATCCGACGGGCCGGCTGTTGCGTGACGCCAAGCTCTACGAGATCGGCGCCGGCACCAGCGAGATCCGCCGCATGCTGATCGGCCGCGAGCTGTTCGACAAGACGGCATAGGGTTTAAAGAATAAAGCGCTCATCGATAGAGAGGAGCAAGCGGCTACCCCTCTCCCCACCCTTCCCCGCAAGGGGGGAGGGAGCCTGAGCAGTGTGCTCACCTTACATCGCGTCACGTCTTTCCCGTTGCCGTGCGGATCAAGGAGGCATCGCAAACAGTCAGGAACGCACCGGCGGAAGGGCTCCCTCCCCCCTTGCGGGGGAGGGCGGGGAGAGGGGTGGCCCCGGGCGACGGCTGACATGACATAGCGAGGTGCATCAACGAGCCCATCACGACGCCGCCGATTTCTTGTTCATCGCAACATCCCGTTAATGCAAAGCCCCAAACCCCACCCATGCCCTCGACGATGTGTGAAACCTGGATCACACTCCCGACGACAAATCTGTGCTTTGTTCCCGCAGACGTCGCCACAGCCCTGGAGCTGATCCGTGAATGACATGAGCTGGACCCCGCTGGGACCGCCGCAACCGCCAGGGCCGCCGCCGATGCCGGTGGCGTTTTCCGGCGCCCGACGCGACTTCTTCCACCTCGTCGCGCGCGGGGCCGGGCTCGAGCTCGTCACGGTCGGCTTCTACCGGTTCTGGCTCGCCACCGACATGCGCCGTCACCTGTGGTCGAACACGCATATCGACGGCGATGCGGCGGAATATACCGGGCGCGGCAAGGAGCTCCTGATCGGCTTCCTGATCGCGCTCGCGGTCCTGGTCCCGGTCTATCTCGGCTATTTCCTGGTTGGCCTCGAGGCCGAGCACGTCCGGGCGTTCGCGTCGATCCCGCTGGTCGCCTTCTTCTATCTGTTCGGCCAGTTCGCGATCTACCGCGCGCGGCGCTATCGGCTGACGCGCACGGTGTGGCGCGGCGTCCGCTTCTGGATGAGCGGCTCGGGCTGGGTCTACGCCCTGCAGGCCTCGCTGTGGGGCGTTCTGGTCGGCGCCACGCTTGGCCTGGCGCTGCCGTGGCGCGAGGCTGCGCTCGAGCGCTACAAGATGCGGCATTCCTATTACGGTGATCTTCAGGGCAGCTTCGTGGGCCGCGGCTGGGACTTCTTCAAGCGGGGCTGGTGGCTGTGGCTTTTGACGCCGCTTGCGCTCTACGCGACGATCTTCCTGCCGTTCATCTACGCGGCGTTCAAGGCGATCGAGTGGCGCTGGTGGCTGTCGGGCATCCGGTTCGGCGAGGTGCGCCTGGAATCGACGCTCCGCCGCAGCAAGTTGATCGGCCTCTACTGGAAGGTGATCGGCTGGATCGCGCTGCTCGGCGTAGCGTTCGCCGCCTATCTCGCGCTGTGCGTGGTCCTGGTCACGAGCATGGATGCGACCCCGGTCGCCGTCTTCTTCAAGACCGAGGCGTTCGCCAGGAGCATTCCCCTGATCGTGCTCGCCGGCATCGGCTATCTCGCCTTCGCGCTCGGCCTCAACGTCGTGATCCGCGTCTATCTGATGCGCGATCTCTGGGTCCGCGTGCTGTCGTCGACGATCGTGCACGACATCCAGGCGGCCGCCAACGTCACCGCGCGCGGCGAGCTCGCCAACGCGCTTGGCGAAGGCTTTGCCGACGGCCTCGACGTCGCGGGCTTCTGAGCCATGGAGACGGATCGCAGCAAAGCCGCTTCCGCCGCGCCGCCGGGTGGCGTCTATTTCGACGGCACATCGAACCGGCGCCGCGTGGTCGCGCTTACGCTGTCGGACGCGCTTGAGATCGGCGAGGACGGGAAGACGATCGCACGCTGGGCCTATGCCGACATCCGCCGCGCCGACAGCCCGACCGGCGTGCTGCGGCTGAGCTGTCTCACCGCGCCGGCGCTGGCGCGGCTCGAGATCCGCGATGCGCGGCTCGCGGCCGATCTCGTCGCGCACTGCGCGCACCTGGACGACAACCTGCCAGGCCGCCGCGGCGTCGCCGCGATCGTCGGCTGGTCGATCGCGGCCGCGGCCTCGATCGTGCTCGTGGTGCTGTTCGGCGTGCCGCTCGCTGCCGACCGCCTGACGCCGCTGGTGCCCGACGCCTTCGAGCGGCGGCTCGGCGACGTTGCGGAAGCGCAGGTGAAGGTGGTGTTCGACGGCAAGCCCTGCACCAACGCGGCGGGCCAGGCCGCGTTCGAGAAGCTGGTCGGCAAGCTCAGGGAAACCGCAGGGCTCGACAATTCGGTGCAGTCAGGCGTGTTGGGATCATCGGTTTCGAACGCCTTCGCGCTGCCGGGCGGCAAGGTCTACCTGTTCGAGGGATTGCTGGCGAAGGCCGAAAACCCCGACGAGATCGCCGGCGTCCTGGCCCACGAGCTCGGCCATCTCCGCCATCGCGACAGCATGCGCGAAATGATCCACAATGGCGGCACCTCGTTCCTGATCGGGCTGTTGTTCGGCGACGTCACCGGCTCCGGCGCGCTGATCTTCGCCTCGCGCACGCTGGTGACCTCGTCCTATTCGCGCGACGCCGAAACCAACGCCGACACGTTCGCGATCGAGACCATGCACCGGCTCGGCCGGCCGGCAAAGCCGATGGGCGAATTGATGCTGCGCGTCACCGGCAAGGAAGGCGGCACGGGCCTCTCGCTCGTCTCCAGCCATCCGCTGACCGAGGATCGCCTCGCCCGCATGAGCAAGGCCGACGGCGCGGTCACCGGCGCGCCGCTGCTGACGCCGGCCGAATGGCAGGCGCTGAAGGGGATTTGTGGAGCAGGGAAGGTGTGAGGCGGGCTGCGTCGGCGATTGTGTCGTCGCGGCGCTCCCTCCGCGGGGGCGCGGCGAGCGGAGCTCCCTTTTTGAGCGGTGGGTGGGGGCCAGCCATGCGATGCGGCACGCACGGCATGGTGATTTGACCTCGCTTGGCGTAAAGCACCTGAATCAAATCGCCACCCGAGTGGCTGTGCCGTCTGCCGGCCACGCAGCTTCAAGTCACTCGGCTCGACGTCCTGCGCCAACCAAGGTTTTCCATCTCGTGTCATTCCCCACCACAAGTCCGCCGCTCGCCCGAGCCTTAGCCGAGCGCAGCTACGATCGGCCGACCCCTGTTCAGATTGCGGTGCTCGCGGCTGAAGCCGTCGACCGCGACCTGCTCGTTTCGGCGCGAACCGGCTCAGGCAAGACCGTCGCCTATGGGCTGGCAATCGCAAATGATCTTCTCGGCAGGCTCGAGCGGTTTGAGCAGGCAGCCGCACCGCTTGCCTTGATCGTCGCGCCGACGCGCGAACTGGCCTTGCAGGTCCAACGCGAACTCGCATGGCTCTATCAATATGCGGATGGGCGTGTCGTCTCCTGCGTCGGCGGCATGGATCCGCGCCGCGAGCAGCGCGAGCTTGCCGCGGGCGCTCACATCGTCGTCGGGACGCCCGGCCGATTGTGCGATCACGTGCGGCGCGGCCATCTCGACATCTCGGAATTGAAGGCTGTCGTCCTCGACGAAGCCGATGAAATGCTCAATCTCGGTTTTCGCGAGGACATGGAATTCATCCTCACGACCACGCCGGACACGCGCCGCACGTTGCTGTTCTCGGCGACCTTTCCGCGTAGCATCGTTGCGCTGGCAAAACAGTATCAGCAACAGGCTTTTCGGATCGAGGTCGCTGGCGACGAAGGTGGTCATGCCGACATCGAGTACCGCGCCATCCGAATCGCCCCTGGCGATGTCGAGCACGCGGTCGTCAACATGTTGCGTTTTTTCGAGTCGCCGAGCGCACTTGTGTTCTGCAACACGAGAGAGGCTGTCAGGCATTTGCAGGCGGCGTTGCTGGAGCGCGGTTTCTCCGTTGCAGCTCTCTCCGGCGAAATGACGCAGAACGAGCGAACCCAGGCGCTGCAGGCGTTGCGGGACGGGCGTTCCCGGGTCTGCGTGGCGACCGACGTGGCGGCGCGCGGCATCGACCTGCCGAGCCTCGACCTCGTCATTCATGCGGACCCGCCAAAGGACGCGGAGGTCATGCAGCATCGCTCGGGCCGCACCGGCCGCGCCGGCCGCAAGGGTGTCAGCATCCTGCTGGTGCCGCCGGCGCGAAAACGGCGCGTGGAATTGCTGCTGAATCTGGCCGGCATTGATTCTATCTGGGGCACGGCGCCTCAGGCGGATGAAATCCGCAAGCTCGATCGTGAACGCATGCTCAAGGATTCGGTGTTCACCGAGGAGACGACCGCCGACGATCTGATCCTGGCGCAGGCATTGCTCGCCGAGCGCTCGCCCGAGGATATCGCCGCGGCGCTCGCACGGCTTTATCGCGCTCGGCTTCCCTCGCCCGAGGACATTCTCGATCCCGGCGAGGGGAGCGGCCGGGCGCGTGACGATCGCGGTCGAGACAACGTCCGGACGTCGCGCGGCGATGATCGCCCCGCCGGGCCCCGATCGAAGACGGGAAAATCATCGTCGCGCCACGGCATGGCGGAGGCCAGCGTATGGTTCAGTGCGGCCATTGGCCGAAGAAAGAATGCCGAGGCGCGCTGGCTCTTGCCGATGATTTGCCGTCGTGGCGGCATCGACAAGCGCGACATCGGCGCGATCCGGATCATGGACACCACCACCGAGTTCGAGATCGCCGAGCGGGTCGCGGAATCTTTCGCCGTCAAGATTCGACGTCCGGACAAGGAAGACAGCATCCGCATCGAGCCGCTGGCGGATATCCCGCGAGATCAGGTGCCTTCGGAGAAGCGGTCGCACGCGCCGTGGCGCGACGCCGGCGACACCGATCACCGTGCTCGTCGAAGGGACCATTCTCGGGACGAGTCAGGACCGAAGCAGCGCGGCAAGCCGCACGGTGAAAGCGGGTCGAAATTCGCCGGCGAGCTGGCTTTCGGGAAGAAAAAGAAACATCGGAACAAGTCCGGTCACGGCGGACAACCGCAGCGGGCAAACACGTCGCCCGGGAAAGCCGCGCGCGGCAAGAAGGCAAGGAAGAATCGTCGCGGCTGATCCGTCGCCGTACAAGTGCAGGGAACCGGGGTTGACCATGAGCGTCAGCGCCGGGAAAGTTTGACGAGCTGCTCGGTGGTATGAGGTCCCGGCTCAATCGGGCTCGATGGGGAGCTGTGGCCAAGGTGCCGTGCGGCCGTGTCCGGTTCGCATGCATATCCATGAGTCCACACCGCGCCCGGCTTACGCGTTCTTCGCGACCTTCCGCGTGCGTGGCGAACCGGCGCCCGCAACCACTGGCTAATGTCCCAGACCTCCCACGCCGTCGCGAAGGCGTGCGCGATCGCGGCCCTCGTGGCGGCGTGCGGCGCGGCAGGAGAAGCTCAGGTCGCAGGTGAGGCGCGCCTTGCGCTGGTTAGTCAATGTCGCTGTCGGTAATTCCCCGGAATTGCTGGTGCGCCAAACCCGGTCTGGGATGCCGCATTCAACGCATCCAGTTCAAGTCAAGACAACCTCCGCCCTGCATTCGCATCGAACATTATGTTTGGAGATGATCATGCGCAGCATCGCACTGATAATTGCATTCGTGATCTCGTTGACCGCACCGGCTTCGGCTCAGAAGGCCGAGATTGAGGCCGTCAACGCGAAATGGATTGAATTGTTCAACAAGGGCGACTTCTCTGGAATTGCGTCACTCTACAGCACGGATGCGACCGCATTCCCGCCAGGTTCTGCGATGGTGCACGGCCGATCAGCCATCGAGGCAATGTGGAAAAGCATGGCGGAACAAGTTGGCGATCCGAAGCTCGCAACCCTTGACGTTAAGCCGCTTGGCCCTTCCGCGGCACGCGAGATTGGGACGTTCGCCCTCAAGACCAAGGGACCGACACCGAAGGAAGTGACTGGAAAGTACGTCGTGGTTTGGGAGAAGGTCGGAGACGATTGGAAACTGACCACCGACATTTGGAACGAGGGCAATTAGAGCGTTTTCGAGCGAAGTGGATACCGGTTCGCGTCAAGAAAACGCGTCAAAACAGGAAACTAGAGCCCCGTTCCGATTCTATCGGAACGGAAAAGGCTCTAGCCGCCACCTAAGCTAAGCGTTCTTCGCGACCTTGCGCGTCCGCGCCGGTCCGGCGCCCGCGATCGCCGGCTTGATGTCCCAGACCTCCCGCGCCGTCGCGAAGGCGTGCGCGATCGCGGCCTCGTGGCGGCGCGCGGCGAGGCAGGCGAAGCTCAGGTCGCAGGTGAGCTTCACCTTGTCGGCGATGACGAAATTGTGCGGGCGCGCCAGCCGTGGCGCGAGCACGCTGTCGCGCGCGAGGCTGAGGCAGATCCCGGATTCGACGAAGTCGATCATCGCCTCTTCCTGGTCGGTGAAGGCGACGCGCTTCGGCAGCGCGCCGAGCGGGCGGAAGATATCGTCGAGCAGCCGCCGGTGCCCCGAATGCGTCGGCGTGGCGAGCCAGGGCAAAAGCGCGAGCTCGGCCCAGCCCTTGCCCATCACCTTCTCGCTCCACGCGATCGGCGCGATGATCCGGTAGTCGTAGCTCAGGAGCGGCGCGAGCTGGTAGCGGCCGCCCTCGATGGTGCGCTCGGCGAAAGCGTGATGCGCGAGCTGCTCGGGTGGCGTGGCATCGACGTAGTAGCCGACGTCGAGCTCGCCGCGGCCGATCTGCGCGAGCACGTCGTCGCTGACGCCATGGTGCAGGAAGACCTCGGTCTGCCGCTCGGCGGAGGCGAGCTTGCGCACGAACGGCCCAAGCCGCGTGAACTCCGGATCGAGGATGGTGCCGACGCGCAGCGTCCCGCGCTCGGCTTCCTTCAGCGCTTCGGCCGTCGCCTTGAAATCCGACGACGCCGACACCGCCTTGTGCGCGAGCGGCAAGAGCGCGGCGCCGGCCTCGGTCAGCGTGAAGCCGCCCGGCGTGCGGTTGAAGAGCTGCAGGCCGGTGCATTCCTCCAGCCCCTTCAGCTGCAGGCTGACGGCCGGCTGGGTCAGGTTCAGCACCGACGCGGCGCGTGACACGGTGCCTTCACGCGCGACCGTGATGAAGCAACGCAAGGCCTGGGTGCGTGGGAGCTCGTTCATTGCACCGGCTTATAGCATACTTCCGCTGGCGCATCAGAGCGGAACCGCGCTTTAAGGTTACAGAGATTGGTCGGCAAAACCTGACGTTGCCGTCGACCAATTGCACCAGAGCATGATCCGGAAAAGTGTGTAGCGGTTTTCAAGCAAAGAAAAGCGCGATGACGATTCGTCCAATCCCATCGCGCTTTAGATGCCGGCGTCAGGCCGGCCGCCACGCGATCATGCCTTCGGTGCGTGCGCGCACCTCGGGCGGCGCCAGGCAGGTCGCGACCGCTTCATAGCCTACCGCTCCCGGATAGGGCGCAACCGGAATCGGCGGGCTGTGATTGGCCGGGCACAGGATGATCGCCTCGTCGTCGCCGATCGTATCGAGATCCAGAATGGCGTTGGAGCGCGTGAGGAAGAACAGCGGCCGCGCGCGCGGCCCGCGACGGCGCAGGCTTGCGATCAGGGCCTCCTGGGTCGGCGCATCGAGCCCCTGTTCCAGCATGTCGATCACGAGGATGATTGGGCCATCGGATTCGAGCGCGGCGAGCAGGGCGATCAGTGCGGGCGACGCCACCGCGCCGTCGACGACAAGCGCAGCGAGGCGCTCGTCGATCCGCGCCTTCAGCGCCGGGTCGGCGTCGATGCGCGCGCGAGCGGCCGCAGCCCCGTCCGCCAGCCGCTCCAGCCCGACGAAGGCCGCATCGGGCAGCGCTTCGGCAAGGCGCAGCGCCAGCCGCGTCTTGCCGCTGCCGAGCGGCCCGACGATGTAGTTCAGCGCGCGGATCTCGCGCAGTTCGAAGCGTTCGCCGCCCCACGGCCACGGCAGGTCAAACGCGACGCCGATGTCGGACCGCGGCCTGATCGCGCGAATGACGTCGCCGATAGCGGGCGTCTTGCCGCGGGCAAGGTCGGCGCGGAGACGGCGGAGCTTTACGATGCTGTCGCCGGATTGGCGGATGCGATCCTTGAGCACGGCCTCGTGTGCGGCCAACACCCGCGCCAGGATGTCGGCGTCGCCGCGGAGAGCCCGCGCGACTTCACCGAGGCTGAGGCCGAGCGCGCGCAGCGCGACGATCTCGGCGCAGCGCGCCATCTCGGCGGGCCCGTAGGCGCGCCAGCCGGCCGGCGTGCGCAGTGGCGCGATCAAGCCGCGCTGCTCGTAGAGACGCAACGCCTTCGCCGAAATGCCGAGCCGGTTCGCGGCGTCGGAAGGGCTCAGGAATCTTGCGGCAGCATTCATCGAATCACCTCGCATCGTCTGACCGCCGTCCTTATGGGGGCGGCCGCAGGGGCAAGGTCAAGCGGGTTGAGGGATTGTGTAGCGCGAGTTAGCTGCAGGCGTAACCCGCCGCCGGTATCCCGGAGAGCAACAGGCTTTGTGTGGAGCGAAAAGGGTGGGTTACGCTCCGCTAACCCACCCTACGGCTCCGCGGCCCTTGGCACTGATTTGCCCGACGGCGCAAGTCCCTGCGCGAGAAATATTTCCGTTTTCCGGAATCGAAAATCAGTGTATGAATTCGCCCGTCTCACTCGCTTGAGGGGCGCTTCGCGATCGTCACGAGTGTTGGGTCGAGATGCGGTGGACGCCGAATGCGTGACTGACGAGCACGCGCAAGGCGGACGGTGAAAGTCGTGTGGTCCTGACGCCCCAGTGGCAGGTGTCTCCTCGCAAGACGCGAAACGTCTTGCGGATGACGGTGACAAAAAAGCCCGGTCTCGCCGGGGAGAGCACGAAGCAAGCCGTACAACCATCGCGCAGGGAAAGCCGGCGTGTTTTCCGGTTTCACCTGTGGTCCTACCCCCCGTGCTTTTTGTTGCACGGGACCCATGGGTGCAATCGGCCCCCGGCTTTCCCTGCGCCCTCTGCTTGAGAGGAGGGCGAAAACGAGATGCAAAGCTCGGACATTCTGTGCCGCGAGAATGAGGAAGCATGCCTTAGCGTCATTGCGAGCGAAGCGAAGCAATCCATCGCGCCGCATGCAGAGGCATGGATTGCTTCGTCGCTGCGCTCCTCGCAATGACGGTGTTTGGCATCGGCTTTCGCCGGGACGACAGCGGAATGCGCGGCGCCCGCTGTATTCCAATTCAACCACCTCACTCCGCGAGATGATTGACCTTCGTCACCCAGGCGCGGACGTCGGCGAGTACCTCGGGCAGCACGGCCTTGACCTCCTGCACGGTCATGCCGGGCCTGATGCGGGGATCGTAGAGCAGGTTGAGGAGATACTGGTCGTAGACGTCGAAATAGCCCATCGAGACGCTGTCGTTGAACATGGTCCAGGGCACGGTCGCGGTGTCGTTGATCGGGCCAAGCGACTGCAACAGCTCCTCATAGGCGCAATCGAAGAAGACGAAGTCGCCATTGTCGACGGTGAGGATCACGTCGGAATGCTCGATCTCGTAGCGCTCGTTCTTGCGGAAGCCGGACAGGCATTGCGGATCGAGCGAGGAGCGGATCTCGCGTGCGCGCTCGGCGCCGTAGAAGGTGGTGATGGTGCGATAGAGGTCGCGGTCGCGCACCAGCTTGACCAGCACGTTGGCGGCCTCGCTGGTCTCGGTCATCGCGATGTCGAGATGCTGGACCTTGGCGCCGATGTCGGCGACGATCCTGGCGAGCTGGGCCTTGCGGTCGGAGCGGCTGCCGTCGGCGAACACGCGCACCGGGCTGTCATATTTGCGGATGCGGTCGACCTTGCCGGCGAGATGATATTCGGCGCCGAACGCCGTCTTCAGAAAACCCTCGACGATCTCGCTGTCGGTGAAGACCTTCTTCTCGTTGCGCTGCCGCGCCGCGATCGAAGGAATCTCGGCGGCCGTGACGGACGCCACGATGGCGTCGGCCGCGGCAAGGGCCGCGGCGAGCAGCAGCAGAATCGAGGATCGGTGTCGGGGCATCCCGGCGACGCTGCCGCAAGGTGCCCGGTCGCGCAAGGCCGGATCAACCGCTGCGCCGCATCGCCGCGTCAAGTTCCCTTGAATACGACGCGATCAGTTCTTCACGACGACGGTGGTGCCGACCGACACGCGATTGTAGAGGTCGGCGACGTCGTCATTGGTCATCCGGAAGCAGCCGGAGGAGACCGCCTGGCCGATCGTCTCGGGCTCGTTCGAGCCGTGGATGCGATAGAGCGTCGAGCCGAGATACATCGCGCGGGCGCCGAGCGGGTTCTCGATGCCGCCGGCCATATGGCGCGGCAGATCGGGGCGGCGGTGCAGCATCTGCGACGGCGGCGTCCACGACGGCCACTCCTTCTTGGCGCTGATGCGGTGGGTGCCGCTCCAGCGGAAACCGTCGCGGCCGACGCCGATGCCGTAGCGCAGCGCCTGGCCGTTGGGCAGCACCAGATAGAGCCGGCGCTCCGCGGTGTTCACCACGATGGTGCCGGGTGCGTAATTGGTCGGGTAGTTGACGGTGGTGCGCGGGATCGGGCTCGCGCCGGTGCCGAAGAAGTTCGGGCCGCTCATCATGTCGCGGGAGTCGAAGAATTCGGCCTGCGCCTGGCCGGCGGTTGCCAGCATGGTGAAGGCGGCAAACATCAGGGCAATCGGGCGGATCATCGGCATCCTCGCGACACATCAAGTATGGAGCAAGACAGGCCACAATCGCCCGCCATCCGCAAGCGACGAAGCCGTGAGCGCCGCAGTTTCCGACAACACGGTTTAAAAAGGCAACACACGGCAAGCGATACCTGCATTGTTCCGCTAAACCTTTGACGAAACGGGTGAACAATGGTTGATCTGGACCTGACCTCGAACAAGATCTCCGGGAGAGAGACCATGAATGGCGCGGAAAGTCTGGTGCGGACATTGGTCGCGGGCGGCGTGGACGTCTGCTTCACCAATCCCGGCACGTCCGAGATGCATTTCGTCGCCGCGCTTGACAGGGTCGAGGGCATGCGCTGCGTGCTCGGCCTGTTCGAGGGCGTGGTGACCGGGGCCGCCGACGGTTACTTCCGCATGAAGGGCACGCCGGCCTCGACCTTGCTGCATCTCGGGCCCGGCCTCGCCAACGGCCTTGCCAACCTGCACAATGCCAAGAAGGCCAATTCCGGCATCGTCAACATCGTCGGTCAGCACGCGACCTACCACATCGGCTACAACGCGCCGCTGACGTCAGACATCGAAGGCCTGGCGCGGCCGATGTCGTCCTGGGTGCGGACCTCGCCGGATGCCAAGTCGGTTGCCGCAGACGGTGCGGCTGCGATTGCCGCCGCGAAGAGCGCGCCGCCGCAGATCGCAACCCTGATCCTGCCCGCGGATACCGCCTGGAACGAGGCGGACGGCATTGCCGAGATGCCGGTCGAGAAGCAGCGCCCGAGCTATTCGCCGCAGGCGGTCGAGACCGCGGCAAGGATCCTGCACGGCGACGCCGCGCACACGCTGCTCCTGATCACCGGCAGCGCGCTGACCGAGCACGGGCTCGCGCTCGCCGAGCGGATCGCCGGCAAGACCGGCTGCACGGTGATGGGCCAGACCTATCATCCCCGCATGGCGCGCGGCCGCGGCCGCTTCTCGATCAACCGCATCCCCTACGTCATCGAGCAGGCGCTGCCGATCCTGCAGAATTTCCGTCATATCGTGCTGGTCGAGGCCAACGATCCGGTGGCGTTCTTCGCCTATCCGAACAAGCCGAGCGTGTTGAAGGCGGAGGGCTGCGAGGTGCATCGCATGACCTCGTGGGGCGAGAATTCGGTCGCTGCGCTGGAAGCGCTCGCCAACGTGCTCCATGCCAAGCCGACCGACGTCAAGCCGCAGAAGCTGCAGGAGCTGGCCAAGCCGACCGGCGCGCTCAATTTCGCGACGATCGCGCAGGCGATCGCCTGTGCGATCCCCGAGAACGCCATCATCGTCGATGAGTCCATCACCACCGGCCGCGGCTTCTTTCCGCCGACGGCGGCCGCTGCGCCGCATGACTGGCTGCAGAACATGGGCGGCTCGATCGGCTTCTCGACGCCGGTCGCCACCGGTGCTGCGGTCGCCTGCCCGGACCGCAAGGTGATCTGCATGGTCGGCGACGGCAGCGCGATGTACACGATCCAGTCCTTGTGGACGCAGGCCCGCGAGGGCCTCGACGTCGTCACCATCGTGTTCGCCAATCGGATCTACCAGATACTGCGCGGCGAGTTCGACGGGGTCGGTGCCGGCGAGCCGGGCAAGCGGGCGCAGGACATGCTGAAGATCGACCGCCCGACCATCGATTTCGTCG
Source organism: Bradyrhizobium erythrophlei (assembly GCF_042430365.1). Taxonomy (GTDB): domain Bacteria; phylum Pseudomonadota; class Alphaproteobacteria; order Rhizobiales; family Xanthobacteraceae; genus Bradyrhizobium; species Bradyrhizobium erythrophlei. The sequence continues at coordinate 11,608 of NZ_JBHMET010000244.1, read as the reverse complement.
CGCTCGCCCGCGGCATGGGCGTGCCGGGCCGCGCGGTGACAACATCAGACGAGTTCAACAAGGCGCTGGCGGAAGCCGTGGCCGAGCCGGGCCCGCGGCTGATCGAAGTGCAGATGTAGATGTCCATTTGGTAGCCGCGGCGGCGATTCCCTGGTCGGAGGCCTCATGCAGACCGAGCTGAACAAGGTGATCGTCGCCCTGCAGGAATTCTACGCCCAGGAAACCTTCCTGCTGGAGCGCGATCTCGGCGAGCGGACACTCACTCACCGGCTCGCGGTGTATGTCGAGAGACAGTTTTCCGGCTGGCAGGTCGATTGCAACTACGATCGGCTCGGCGAGCGCACGCTGCGGCTGCCGCATGGCAGCGTCATCTCGACCGACGACCATCTCGGCAAGTCGATCTATCCCGATATCGTGGTGCATCAGCGCGACATTCCCAACAACCTGCTCGCCATCGAGCTGCGCAAGCAGAGCAACCATCAGTCGATCGAGCACGACCAGCACAAGCTGGAGGCACTGACCGATCCGAATGTCTGGTTCGCCTACTGGATCGGCGTGCTGGTCACGCTCGGACGGTACGGGGTCAGCGCGTCGGAAGTCTATGTCGGCGGTGCGATCGATCGGCCGGCATCAATCTGGTTCGGCGAGCGGCTGCGCGTGACCGGGCTCACGGAGAGGCGTTCTCAGCATTAAGTCTGGCCGGAATCTTTCGTCTGTTTGCAGTGATAGCCCGTTTGGATCATGCATCGCCTCCACCACCACGTCACAACAGAAGCTGCGGCAGGTGGAGCAATTAATGGAGCTGGTGGTCAATTTTCAGTACGATCCCATGGCGGTGCGCATCACCGGCTCCGCTTCGTCTTCGCTCCCCCTCCGCACCTGATTTCCTTAACCGGGATGTCGGCACCGCGCATTGCGCGCGCGACATCACGGTCGAGACTGCCGACATCCATGGAACCGGAACCCGGGCGTTGCGTTGTTCGGCTGGGGAGGAGTTCCCAGGAGCTGCGCCATGCAGTGGCGATCAATGACGGAAACGACGGACGAGATGCTCGACACCGCCAACGAGGGCACATTCTACGCCGCCGGCTGGACCATCAGCGGGGTCGCGACGCTCGCCACCATCGTCGCGGTCTGGATGTTCGGGATCTGAGGGCCGCTATCTCTGCATCACCCGCTTGCCGCCGGTGGCAAGCAAGCCGAGCTTGCGTCCGACCACGAGCCCCAGCACGACGATTGCGAACCAGACCGGAACGAAGAACAGCGTCAGGATCCCCGCATCTTCCGGCTCGACCCGCATGATCCATTTGACGACGCCGATCGGCGCGAACAGCCCGATGGCGCCCCCGGCCAGGGTGGCAAACTGGATGGCCAATTTCCGTGCGGTCATCGACATCCCGATCGGCAACAGGCTTGATCGACCGCGCCGCGCGCGGCCCAGCCGTGATCCAAATTCACTTCCGGAGAATGACCAGCGCTTCGCGATAAAGCTGCGAGAAGCAGACCAAGAGCGCGCTCGACAACAGGAAGGTCGCGATACTGTCGTAATCGGCGGCCGTCGGCCAGGAGAACTCGAAATAGGGCGGCATGAATGCCCATATCACGATCGGAATCGTGATCACGGTTGCAAACACGCCGGCCGGCGCACCCCCGAGCAGCCCCGCAATCAGGATCGCGGGAACGAAGCCCGCGAAATAAAGCTGCATGCCGAAGGTGGCGACCAGCTCCTGCATCGCGGTGGCGAACATCACCGCCAGGAGCGCCGCGACGAACGTGGCCAATGACCACGGCCGCAGCCTCAAAATGTAGTCGTTACTCTTGCGCATCAAATTCCCCGCCCCCGCGAGTTCCCGGAAGGTAGCCGAGGAGGATTACAAATAAAAGTCCGTAGCATTCCGCGTCGCGCGAGCGGCGACAGCGCCGCCGCTCCTGGCCGGAGGAGGGCCCTTCGGCGGTCAACTCCCTGCCGCATTGCTCAGGCTTATTGCGTTGCGGCAGGGCGATGATGGGACGGTGCAATGCTGGGACTTCTGATTATCCTTGTCGCGCTGGGGATCGGCTTCGGTTCGGGATATGGCATCCGCGAGATGATCTCTCGCCGCCGGCGTCGGGCCGCGCGGGGCGACGTTCCCAAGGCTCAACCCCTTGCCGATACGGGACGTGATGATGCGATCAATCTCGAGCGGCTTCTGGTTGCCGCAAATGACGACCTCTCGGGGCGCCGCCGCCAACAGCCGTCAGGTCGCGGCCAACCGGCTCAAGCGTTCCAGTCCGAACAATTCGACGGTGCGGTCCGCGACTTGCTCGGCGAACTCAACCGCCGCCCGTCGGAGCAATCGTCATCCCCACGCCGCACGCACCAGTAAGCTCATCTGTGAAGCGGCGGTCGGGGGCTAGATCTGGGCAGGACGCCGCCAGCGGCGCCCGGACGCTCGCGCACCGCAGCCGCCCCGGGGCCGGCCCAAAAACGCAAAAAGCCCCGATTCTCCGGGGCTTTTGATGGTGGACGCACAAGGGATCGAACCTTGGACCTCTCCCGTGTGAACCACAATCCGTAGACCTGAGTGAACCTAATCAAGCCACAGTGTTTCTTTATAAAATCATTGTAATACAGGTATTTGTGGCCATACTGGACCATAGTTGGCCATAGCCGGCCTACCCACATTTTGTATGCCCCTGTTGTGCCCTTCGTGAGTTTTCCCTTGGGGCACATAAGCGGCGGAAGGTCTAAGACCCTGTTCTGTTCGGGGCTGGTCGTCCTTGTGGGCACACTGGGGCATAGGGAAAGGGCAGGGATTGTGATGGAGCCGACCAACCACCTCACACTCACCGACGCGGTGATCCGCAACGCGACGCTGCCGCCGGGTAAGGCGCAGCATTATCTCCACGACGACAAGCTGCCCGGCCTCGCCCTGCGCATGCGCGCCACAGGCGGCCGGACCTGGGTCTACCTCTTCACCAAGCCGGGAGTGAGGGGGACCCAGCGCAAGACCCTCGGCGCGTGGCCCAGATACAATGAGAGGGCTGCGCGCAAAGCCGCCACCATCGCCGCTGGCGAGGTCGTGAAGGGCGTGGACCCGAACGACGCGAAGCGCGAGGCTAAGCGGCAACAGCTGGCCGAGCGGCAGTGCACAACGCTGGCGACCCTGATCATCGAAGAGGGCCCCTACGAAACCTCCCTAACCGGACGCCAGGTCGTCAACTGGAAACCAGCAATGTCGGCACTGCGACGCGGTCTTAAGGATCATTTAGATCTCGCGATTGCTGAGCTGACGCGACGGCAAATCATGGCGGCGGTGGACAAGATTACCAAGACCGGCAAGCGCGGCGCAGCCAAGGACCTGCGCAAGCACACGCATACCTTACTCGAGTGGTGCGTCGGCGAAGGCTACGTCGAGCACAACGTGCTCGCCGGCTATCGCGCGCCTAAGGAAACTCGGGCGCAAAGGGTCGGGCGCCGAACGAAGGGGCGTGCGCTGACGGATGAGGAGATCATTAAGGTCTGGCATGCATCCGGCAAGCTAGGGACTTTCGGGCTATTGACCCGCATGTGCCTGCTCGGTGGCCCGCGCCGCAGCGAGCCAACCATGATCAAGTGGCAAAAGGACATTATGGATGACCGCATCACCTTCGATGCGGCGTGGACCAAGATGGGTCTGCACCATGACGTGCCGCGCACACACCTCGTTGACGAGGTACTCGCGGCCGCGAAACATTTTCAACGCGCGACGTCCGACTATGTCTTCCCGTCACCGAAGACAGGTGGCCAGATGTCGGGCTTCACCAAGATGGTCAACCGTTTGGTCAAGGAAGCGGGTGTTGCCAAGTTCACCATGCATGACCTAAGGCGCAGCTTGCGCACGATCATGTCACGCTGCGGCTACGACAACGAGATCCAGCGGCTTTGTGTCGGGCAGAAGCCAAGCGGGATTGATCAGGTCTACAATCACGACGAACAGTGGATCATCCGCAAGATGGCGTTCGAAGCGGCTCATGACTACATCGCGGAGTTGGTCGGCGCGATACGGGTCGGCAAGGTTGTGCGCCTGCAGCGGACGAATCCGCTCGACCCCATCAAGGCCGAGCTCCTCGGCCGTCTCCGCGAACATTATGCGGCCGGGACAGCTTAGTTGCCTTGTTGCATCTGGCCAGATAATCGCGGACCGCATCGACGCGATAGAGCGGGCGGCCGTCGACGTAGCGCCATTTCAGCGGGTGGTTCGGATCGCGCCGCCACTGCTCCAGCGCTCCGGGCGTGCGCCGGATGACCGCGGCAGTCTCCAAGCGAAGCAGGTGGTCCTGGCCCCCTAATGAGCCAAGAAATCCTTCCTGGCTTGACGGATCGAAAAAACGATATGCCGATGGACCGCCCGTACCCGCGGCGTTTCATGCGTGTCGGGATGCGAAACGAGCCAATAGCTCCTTGTGAAGCTCTGGTGGGGGAGGATTCGATGCAGCTCCGGGTACCGGGCGGCTGCGTAGTCATGCAGAATTCCCACGCCATGCCCGGCTTTAACAGCTTCGACCTGACCCATGACGCTGCCGCACTCGAAGCGCCGTTTCGTGTGGGTTTCAAAGCCCGACGCGTAGTCGAGTGCCGGGCTGTAGACGATGTCGTCGATGTACGTGATCAGCAGGTGCTCTGACAGGTCTCGCGGATGGGCGATAGGCGGCGTCCGCTTAATGTATTCTTCGGCTCCGTAAAGGCTCAAAGTGTAGTCGGTGAGCTTCGTACATATGAGCTTTCCCTCCTCCGGCCTCTCGAGCATGACCACGATATCGGCTTCACGCTTAGCAAGCGAGAACGTGCGGGGAAGCGGCGCCAACTGTATTTTGAAACCTGGGTTTTCCGTCCGCGAACGCTCCTAGTTTGTCCACGAGGAAGTAGTTTCCGAGACCATCAGGCGCTCCCACCCTGACCGTGCCGTCCAGGCGATCGGATGCCTGGATGAACTCGGCGCCGACCCGCAGGAACTCGGACTCGGCCCTTTCGGCCGCCCCAAGGAGTGCCACGCCGGCCGACGTCAGCGACGAGCCGGTGGTCGCTCGATTTACCAGCTTCGTCTTCAGGTCTTCCTCGAGCGCCGTGAGCTGCCGAGCAACGGTGGCGTGGTTCAATTTCAGGCGCTTCGCGGCGCCCAAGATCTGACCGGTGCGCGCCACTTCCAGAAAGATACGGATTCGATCCCAGTCCATGCCGCGACTTTAATTTCTGCACAACGGAGCCGCAATGCTTCTCGTTGAGGCGCAAGGGTCGTCCCACCCACAATGAGCACGTGATCTCAATCGGAGACGACAATGACGACTACCCAGATTCCCCACTATGTCGACGGTCGCCGCATACTCGGCCAGCGCCGGCGCATCGCGCCCGTCTTCAATCCGGCCACCGGAGAGCAGACCGGCGAACTCAGCCTGGCGAGTAGTGCCGAAGTCAGCGAGGCAATTGCCTCCGCAGCGAAGGCCGCTCCCGGCTGGGCCGATACGTCTCCGCTGCGCCGCTCCCGTATCCTCAATCGCTTCCTTCGGATTGCTGAAGAGCGGATCGACGAGCTTGCAGCCGTTATTAGTTCCGAGCACGGCAAGATCCTCTCCGACGCGAACCACAATCCGTAGATCCAGGCTGGCCACACGTAGCCACAGTTTTGTCGATTTAATTTGTTGTATTACAACGGCTTATGGCCATCTGCGCCTCAGTGGCCCATAAGTGGCCATACTGCATTTTGTGTGCCCCCGTTGTGCCCGCCGCAGATTTTCCCTTGGGGCATGAAGGGAGGCCTGAGATCCGGTTCTGTTTGGGTCTTCGGTTTTTCCTTTGGGGCACACGGCGAGGGAAAGCTCTAAGGGCCGGTTCTCTGATCGGGGACGATAAGCTTCCCGGCGGGGCACACCGGGGCACAAAACGCGGGGAAGGGATCATGACAGAGCCGACCAATCTGCTGACACTCACCGATGCGGTGATCCGCAACGCCACGCTGCCGCTCGGCAAGGCGCAACATTATCTCCACGACGACACGCTGCCCGGCCTCGCCCTGCGCATGCGCGCCACTGGCGGCCGGACTTGGGTTTACCTCTTTACCAAGCCGGGGGTGAGGGGAACCCAGCGCAAGACCCTGGGCCCGTGGCCCAAGTATAATGAGAAGGCCGCGCGCAAGGCCGCCACCATCGCAGCTGGCGAGGTGGTCAAGGGCATGGACCCCAACGACGCAAAACGCGCGGCGAGGCGGCTACAGGCGGCCGAGAAGCAGCGCACCACCCTGGTTACTCTCATCGTTGAAGATGGTCCCTACCAGACGTCGTTGACCGGACGCCAAGTCGTTAACTGGAAGCCAGCCATGTCAGCGCTTCGGCGCGGGCTGAAGGATCACTCTGATAGCGGCGTGGGAGACCTTACGCGGCGACAGATCATGGCGGCGGTCGACAAGATTGCCAAGACCGGCAAGCGTGGTGCCGCCAAGGACTTGCGCAAGCACGTTCACACCTTCCTCGAATGGTGTGTCGGCGAGGGTTACGTCGAGCATAACGCGCTTGCCGGCTATCGAGAACCCAAGGAAACCCGTGCGCAGAGGGTCGGACGCCGAACGAAGGGCCGCGCACTGACCGATGAAGAGATCATCAAGGTCTGGCATGCATCCGGCAAGCTCGGGGCTTTTGGGCTGCTGACACGCATGTGCCTGCTCGGGGGCCCGCGCCGCAGCGAACCAACCATGATCGAGTGGCGAAAGCACGTCATGGATGACCGTGTCAGCTTCGATGCGGCATGGACAAAGATGGGATTACATCACGACGTGCCCCGCACCCATCTCGTTGACGAGGTGCTCGCGGCCGCGAAACATTTCCAGCGCGCGACGTCCGACTATGTTTTCCCCTCACCGAAAACCGGCTGCCAGTTGTCGGGCTTCACCAAAATGGTCAACCGTTTGGTCAAGGAAGCTGCAGTTGCCAAGTTCACTATGCACGATCTCAGGCGCAGCTTGCGAACCATCATGTCACGGTGCGGCTACGACAACGAAATCCAGCGGCTGTGTGTCGGGCAAAAGCCAAGCGGAATCGATCAGGTCTACAACCACGACGAACAGTGGATCATTCGCAAGATGGCGTTCGAAGCGGCTCACGACTACATTGCGGAGTTGGTCGGCGCGAAACGGGTCGGCAAAATCGTGCGCCTGCAGCGGACGAATCCGCTTGACCCGATCAAGGCCGAGCTCCTCGGCCGTCTCCGCGTGCATTATGCGGCTGAGGCGTCTTAGTCGTGTTGTCGCACTTGGCCAGATAGTCACGCACCGCATCGACACGATAGAGGGGGCGGCCATCGACATAGCGCCATTTCAGCGGATGGTTCGGATCGCGCCGCCACTGCTCCAGTGCTCCCGGCGTGCGCCGGATAACTGCGGCCGCCTCCAATGCCGTCAAATTGGAGCTGCCCGGCAGCGTGTCGATATCAAAAGTCGCGGGCGGAGGCATGCCACGGTTCTTGCGGGGGCGCTTTGCGGCGCGCGGTATTTTCCAACTATCTGGCGACCCAAACGCCGTGGCGTGAGTCTCTTCGTCCTTCGCGTGCATGCCTCAATCCCGAACTCCGATCGGTCTTCGATCAACTAAGATCGAGGTTTCTCAAGAAGAAAAGATATCTAAACCGCAGGTGCGGCGGCTGAGTAGCTGTGGCGTACAAATAGGACGAATGGTCGGCAGGGTCGAAGTGATATATTTTTTCAATCGCGGATCCCGCTTTGCGATTGGCATCAAACGGATCAAAGTTCGGCCCTCTCAAGGCTGAAACAGGGGTTCGATACCCCTAGGGAGCGCCAGCAAAAACAATCACTTAGCTGGGCCATACACCTCCACTGAAACAAACGACCAGGTATTGACCGGGTATAGAGCGGCGATTTTTCGCCGTTGAACCCGCTGCACTCGCCACCGCGGCGGCCCGCGCACGCCCGCATCTTGTGGGTTGCGGGTAGGGCCTGTGGATGGGTTCCAGAAAGCTGCGGACTAATGCCAACAAAGGTTGTATCTGAGCATCCATGCAAGTTTCTGTCACGGGGCATCAGAAGCGCGAAGGCCTGGATTGGGATTGGGTGGCGGATCGGCTTCGCAGTGAGCTATCGCGGCTTCAGCTCGTCACGAAGGCGTTTAGCTCGCTTGCTGTAGGCAGCGATCAGATGTTCGCGCGCACAGCCATGTCCTTGGGCATCCCTCACGTCGCCGTCATTCCCACGCTGGCATATGAGCGGTTGTTCTCCGGAGACGGTCTTACTGAATACAGGAGGCTGCTTGCTTCTTCAGAGATCGTGCAGTTGGCCGGCTCCGAAAATGACGAGCAGAGTTTTTTCGACGCGGGGAAATTCGTCGTTGATCGTTGCGATGTTCTGTTCGCTATTTGGGACGGACAAAGGGCAAAGGGGCTGGGTGGTACCGCTGACATAGTTGCGTATGCGTCCAAGCTTTCAAAGAGAGTTATTCACTTCAATCCGATTACGTTTGACATAATCAATATAGGGGGAAACGTAAATGGCGGCGAAGACTAAGGTATTTGTGAGCTTTGATTACGATCATGACGAGACGTTGAAAGAATTTCTGGTGGGACAGTCGAAGCTCAAGGACAGCCCCTTTGAGCTTGCTGATTGGTCCATCAAGGAAGCGCTCTCTGGCAACTGGAAAGAGAAAGCTAGGACGCGCATCAAATCGGTCGATGTCGTTGCGGTGATTTGCGGTGAGCATACCGATAGCGCAACCGGCGTGAGTGCAGAAATCACAATCGCAGAGGAAAAGGTCTCCTATTTCCTGCTTGCTGGGTACAAGGACAAGACTAACAAGCGCCCAAAGGCGGCTAAGTCCACCGACAAAATGTACAACTGGACGTGGGATAACTTGAAAACCTTAATCGGGGGTGGCCGTTGAAATGAAGAAAGCCCTCGTCGTCGGGGTTGATCACTATCCAACCGCTCCTCTCGCCGGATGCGTTAATGACGCGGAGGCGATTGCAACTCTGCTAGAGAAGAACGGGGATGGGTCGCCGAATTTTTCGATAAAACTCCTGACCAGTGACAAGGACCAAATCACCTCAGCCGTATTGAATGATGCCATCGGCGAATTGTTCAAGGGCGATGCCGACACCGCGCTCCTGTTCTTTGCAGGCCACGGTATCATCGATCCCGTGACGAATGCAGGCTACCTAGTAAGCCAGGACGGAAAGAAGGGAGCGTGGGGTATCTCGCTGGCAGACATTTTAGGCTTGGCCAATGCAGCGGCACCCCGGATCAAATCCAGCGTCATGATTCTGGACAGTTGCCATTCTGGCTACGCAGGTGAAGTCCAGGGCATCGGCAATCAATCCATTGCTGCAATTGGGGAAGGCGTAACAATCCTTACGGCATGTCATCGCGAGCAGACCGCTAGCGAGTTGAATGGATACGGCTTGTTCTCGAGCATTGTTTTGGATGCGCTGAGCGGCGGATCTGCTGATGTATGCGGGAGGATTACCCCTGCTTCTGTATATTCGCACGTTGATCAAACATTGGGACCATGGGAGCAGCGCCCCATCTACAAAGCCAATGTCCAAACGTTCGTGACCCTGCGGGAGGTCAGTCCGAAGGTATCAATGGACGTGCTTCGCCGCCTCCCTCAATACTTTCCTGATGCAGCTTATGTCTTTCCGCTCGATCCTTCCTTCGAGCCGGATAGATCGAACTTCACCGAAGAGACGAAGAACAAATATCCAGTAAACCCGACACACCAAGCGGTGCTCGCGGAGTTACAGCAATGCTATCGTCACGGCTTGGTTACGCCCGTCGGTACGACCCACATGTACTACGCTGCAATGGAATCGAAAGCGTGTCGGCTGAGCGCTCTGGGCGCTCATTATCGGAAGCTTGCAGCGATGGGCCGCATCTAGCGAGCATTCTGTGAGACTTAGGCGGACATACGCCATTTTCGAGCAATCGACGCGAATGCCATCAGTAGTGCTAAGCCGGGCGCGAACAGCGCCCGGCTCGTAGTTGCATCGCCTAGAACGGAATCTCCTCGTCCCAATCGGTCAGTTTGTTTGGGTCGATCGCGTAGTGTTTGGCCAGCGCGGTAACGAACGCGGGAAGTTGGTTATACACCCGCTTGCGAACCTCGAACTTCGCCTCGATCAGAGGTTTGACGTCGTCTCGCTGAAGGGTGCTCTCGTCCCAGAACAACGGGCCTCCGGGCACGTCAACGTCAACATACCCGTCCCACTCGCTCACCTCGTAGAGCAAGCGCACCTTGCCATGCGCGTCCTCGTCGAGAACGAGTGCTTCTTCCTGGATCTTCCCGCTGGCGGACAAGCCGTACTCCAACGACGCGGTGACGTGCTGCTCGTCGTCGGCCACGAAGGCCTTGCCCAAGCCGTATCGGAACGGCGGGGTCAACCGGAGGCTGACGAGATAGCTCTCAAGGGCTTTGATGTCTTGCGAGACACGGTTGCGAGCCTCGTCGGCTCCTTCCAATGCCTCATGTGCCTTGTCGAGCGCAGCTTGAAGGTCCGGCGAACTGAACGCCGGACGATGAATGGTATTCATTTGGATTTGCTCCTAAAAACCGTGTGGTGAAGGCGTCAGCCTTCTTGGTTTGTCCCACTCAAGGGAAAGAGGAGGCCATTCAAGGCGCGATCAGTATTTAATGATTTGGTCTCCACTGTCAATGCTGCGCCGAGCTCATTCGTGCAACGCCGCCGGTGGATCAGGGTGGTAACGGCTAATGCCACCCTTCAGCATGTGCGTAACCGGCATGAGCTCCCACGTCTGCAGTGATCAGCGCGCGCGAGCGTAGCGGGTCGGCATCCAGTACTGGCGCATGGCCTCGACGACGTCCGGAATGTCGGTATGGGCGTTGCGCAGGAATTCCTCGGTCTCGCGGCCTGTCCTTGGTGGTCCAAGCAGTGGACGCCCTTGATCGTCGACGCAATGCAGCAGGATGGGCAGGAGCAAGCCGTGGTGCATGTTGCTGATGTCGAGCAGCGGGGCCCAGGCCGATAGTCTCAGCCGCATGGCGGCATAGAATCCCCGGCACCAGGGCCGCGCGTCAACGTCGCCATTCGGCTTGCGGCCATGGACCGGCGCGAACCGATGTGGTGCGGTGGAAAGAACGTTACTGATGTCGTTGTGGCGCAGCGCGACGGCCGAAATCGCAGCGAACTCCGGCGTGCCGCCGTGGTTGAATGCGTCGGCGTCGATGGCGAGTAGCGGACAGATCCAGTCGGGCGCACTCATCGACACCGGCCCGGCCACGATCGCGGCGACATAGCCGTCGAGCATGGGAAGACTCGTGGCGACGGGATGCTGCTCGGCGCGAGCCTGCAGCCAAGGCTCAAGCTCGTCGAGCGGCATCGCGGCTGCCGCCATCGATGATGAAGATGATGATGAACGGCGGCGCCGGCTCATGCGGCGCCCCGTGCGCTGAGCTCGCGGGCCGCCTTCCAGTTCCAGGGGAGAAGTTCGTGCAACTGGTGGCTCTTGGTCTGACCGGAGACGATGCGCTCCAGCACATCGACCAGATAGGCCTGCGGATCGAGTTCGTGGAGCTTTGCCGTTTATGCCGACTGCCGCACTATGCCGAATGGTTTTGGAAGAGGCCGTCGTTTGCG
>NZ_JBHMET010000243.1:0-24625 GCF_042430365.1 Bradyrhizobium erythrophlei | reverse complement strand
CTAGGTCGAAACCGAGATGGTAACACCTCCGTCCGTCGCGCCTGCATAGGATCTATGATGGGGCGCGCACGGCTGCGCCGGTACACGCTGCGCCACGCTGTCGAAGCCGAAACCACTACGCCATCTGAGCCGCAATCCGATGACGGCTATAGTGGCCTCATCACCTCAAACAGCCGCAAGTGCCTGCTCGACCTGATCGATCGCGTAGTCAAAGGCTTCATGGAGCGCCATCGCCGCTCCGCGCCGGCTCGCTGCTTCAAACACCGTCGTCCCGAGCGCATCGCGTAGACGCCCGACGGCGTTGGACTGTTCGGGCACGAATGGATTGAACTCGAAGGTCTTGGACAGTGTGCCGTTCAGCGTAGCCGCCGCGTCGGCGCGCCCAAGCCGGTCGAACAGGACGATCAGGTTACCGAGCCCATGCGAGACGAACATCAGATCGGCCGAACGGCGACCTAAACTCAGCACACTTTGGAAGCTCTGCAGCGCGTTGACCGGGTCGCCGACGCGCGCCTGCAGCGCAGCAACTTCAAAGATGATCATGGTCTCCCAGAAGCTGTTGCCGGACTGGCGGGCGATGGCAAAGCCGCGATCGTAGGCCGCAAGTGCCACCGATGGCGCTGTCTCGGCGAAGGCCTTCCCCTTGGCCCAAAGCGCGATTGCGATCGAACCCGGAACACCGGTTGCCTCGACTGTGTGCATATCCTCGTCGGCCGCCACCATCGCATCCGTGTAACGACCGGCGACTGACAGGAAATAGGCGCGCATCGCGAGGCAAAAGCGATCCCGCCGATCTGCCGGGTGGTCCGCGCCGGCGCGCGCGTACTCGACCACCTCGTCGTTCTTGCCCTCGTAGGAAGCGACCATCGCCAGGTCGGCGAACGCCCAAGCGAATGGATCAAAATCGGGGTCGCTGGAGAGCAAGATCGCCTCCTTCGCGTGGCGTCTCGCCTCTTCCAGGCGCGCAAAGCTCCAAGCGCTGCTGGCGGCCCAGGTGAGCAGAACCGCGAGGCGGCGATGCCGGATCGTGCGCGCCGCCTCCACGATCTCACCGGCCCAATGGGCGGCTTCGTCACGCACGCGAAAGCGCGCCATGTCGCCGATGTTGGATGCAATCCGTGCCGCGATATCGATCTCGCCATGCTCGCTCGCCCACCGGAAGGCGGCGCGTAGATTGCCTATCTCGCGATCAAGCCATTGGTAGGCTTCGGGCTGCCGCGGGCTGAGCCAGATCTTGAAGTATGCATCGGAGTCATCGGCGAAAAATTGTGCGTGGCGAAGCCGAGCCGTATCGCCTTCACCCATCGCGTTGCGCTGTTCCTCGGCGAACTGGCGGACCGTCTCCAGCATGCCGTACCGAACGACGGGGCCTGACCGTTCGACAGTCACCAGGGACTTTCGTACGAGCGAATCGAGCGCGTCGAGCACGCTTCCACTGTCGACGCATATCCGCTCGGCCGCTTCCAGCATGAAGCCGCCCGCAAAGGTCGAGGCGCGGGCGAGAACAGCGCGCTCCTGCGACGATAGCAGGTCATAAGACCATTGCACCGTGTGGCGCAGCGTCTGATGGCGTTTCTCGGCGCGGCGCGACCCGTGGCCCAGCAGCCGGAAGCTCTCGTCGAGCCGTTCGCGCAATTGAGACGGACTCATGGCGTTCATCCGCGCTGCGGCAAGTTCGATCGCCAACGGAATGCCGTCGAGCTGGCGGCAGACTTCTGTAATGGTCGGATCGTCCGTGCTGGGCGGGAACTTTGGCGCGACGGCGCGCGCGCGTTCCACGAACAAGCGAACGGCGGCGGAAGCGGTCCCTTCGACATCGAGTGGCGAGACTGGCCATGCCTGCTCGCTATCGAGTGCGAGCGCCTCTCGGCTTGTGGCGAGCAGCGTGACGTGCGGGCAGTTCGCCATGACCTGGCGTACAAGCGAAGCAATCGCTTCAATCAGGTGCTCACAGTTGTCGAACAGGAGGAGGACGTGCCGGCCGCGAAGTGCATCCGTCACGCTCTGTTCGATCGACCGGCCGGGTCGCTGCGTCAGGCCCAGCAGGCCGGCCACGGCGTGGCCGACCGCGCCGGAATCGACAAGCGCGGCAAATTCAATCAGCCACACGCCGTCAGGGTAGTGCGACGCGACTTGTTCCGCGACCTCAAGCGCGAGCCGCGTCTTGCCGACCCCACCAACGCCGGTGAGAGTCAAGAGCCGCGTCGTCGATAGCATCGCGGCCACTTCGGCCACGTCCCGCTCGCGACCAAGAAAGCTCGTCGATCGCGCCGGGAGATTGGTGAGGGCCTTCTCGGCGTACTGTGAGACCCGCTGGTCGACCTCACCGCAGAATCTGAAGCCATGCCGCGGGATCGTGCGCAGATAGATTTGCTGCTCGCCGTTGTCGCCGATCGCGCGCCGCGCCGCGCTGATTCGGCTGGTCAACGTCGCTTCAGACACGATCCGGCCATTCCAGACCGCCTGATAGAGCTCCTCCTTGCTCACAACGCGGTCGCGATGCCTGACCAGATATTGGAGGACATCGAAAACCTGCGGCTCGACGTGCGCGGCTGCGCCGCCACGGCGGAGCTCTCGCCGCTCGATGTTGAGCTCGCAGTCGGCAAACGTGAATATCATCGGAAGCCCAGATAAGGATCAGCCAATATTCGGCGCTTCTCCAGCAAAAATCCAGCCCGTCTCAAGGACATTCAAGGCCCGTTCTTTCAAGGTGCCGGCGAACCTTGGAGAGGAGCCACGACAATGTCCGAAAAAGAGCACGAACAAACAGGGCCGATATTCGCCGCAATCCGGCGCGGCAAGGTCAAGCCCGGGACCGCCGAGGAGTTCGCCGCCCGCGTCAAGGCAGGAGCGTTGCCGGCGATGAAGAAGATGGACGGTTTCAAGGCGTATTTTCTTGTCGCCGGCGCCGAAGACACAATCATCGCGGTGTCGCTGTTCACGAATAAGGCCGTCGCCGAGACGTCGACGCAGACGTTGATGCCCTGGATCAAGGAAAATCTCGGACCGCTGCTGGCTTCGCCGACCGAGGCGATCGATGGCGAAGTGATTGTCAGCGATACAGCTTAGGCACGGGACGTCCGCACGATCGCGAAATATCGAAATCTCGCCAAGCGACCGGCCTTAGCAACCGGAGCAGTGGCGGGCCGGGTCTGCATCCGCGCCTGTTACTTGTATCGCGAGAACGGCGGGGTTTCGGCGATGATAGCGTAGCGAAGTGGCGCGCCACGGTCGATGAAGATGGGCACTACGCGTTCGCCGTGGTGCTTATGATGAGGGCTCCGACGCCGCGATCGGGACGACGATCACCCGCGGCCGCTGCCGAGGGTACGCCAACTTCGAGGTTGAGCTTATGAACCGGACCATGGCATATTATGCCATGGTCCGGTTCCGCTTTCGAGCGACCCAAGAGGATGCCAATGCCCACCAGAAACGTCGTGCTGACGGAGCGTCAAGAAGAACTGCTTGAGACTCTCGTCAAGTCCGGTCGCTACCAGAACGCTAGCGAAGTGCTGCGCGATGGGTTGCGGCTCGTGGAGCAGCGCGAGGCGGAGGATGCGGGCAAGCTAAAAGCATTGCGGGCAGCGGCTCGCACAGGTGTCGGGGCGTTGGATCGAGGAGAATTCAGAGAGTTTGGAAATATCGAGGAGCTGCAAGCCTATTTGAATGACCTCTCGGAGAAGATCATCTCCAGAACAGCCGAATAGAATCCTCATGTCCGAACGCGGATGGCGGGTTCGTCTCGGTGCTACCGCAGAAGTCGATTTTGCCAATATCCTCAAATGGACTACCGAGAATTTTGGCGCGCGACAATCGCGCGTCTATCGGGACACGCTCGTTCACGCGATTGGTGAACTCGCCAACGGCCCCGATGTTGTGGGCTCCAAGGCCCGGGATGAGATCATCGCAGGTCTTCGCACGCTCCGCGTTGCGCGACGGGGTCGTCGCGGAAGTCACTTCCTGATGTATCGGGCAGCGCCAAACAGCACGATCGAAATCGTGCGGATCCTCCACGACAGAATGGACCTTCGGCGCCACGTTCCGTCTGTCCCCGACGAGAGCACAGAATAGAGCTTTCGGAGCACTGCCGGGAACGCGCTGCGCCTCGTGGGGAACTGTCTTCCCGATTTCGCGGCGTGGTCCAGTCACCCCCTCGATAGCGGACTATGCCGTTTCCTGCCGGAGAGCACTCCTGATGCGGATGCCGGATCGTCTTGGCGGCTCTGCGACAGGGTGCGCGACCAACTCGCGGCGGAACCTAATCATTGGAAGCAAGCCGCCGCCTCTGGTCGGAACCGGGAGAGTTTTCGGTCAAAGTGTCCGCGGCTGCTGGCAGGCGCACCGAGAAAGCCGAGCCCTTGCCCGGTTCGCTCGCGACGGTCACGTCACCGCCCATCATGCGCGAGCTTACGCGCGATGGCGAGGCCGAGCCTGGTGCCGCCGAAACGCTGTGCCGTTGTGGCATCAGCTTGGCTGAATTCCTCGAACAGCTTCTTTTGCTGCTCGGGTCATGCCCATCCCGGTATCGGAAACGGAAAAGCTCGAGCCAGTCTCGACCGTTGGCTATCTTGCGTGCCAGTAGTTTGATCTCGCCTCCCTTGGTGAACTTACAGGCATTACTCAAAAAATTAAGCTGGATCTGCCGCAGCCGCATTGGATCGACGGTTAGCGCCGGTTCTTGTCCTGCATCTCGGTCCGCGCAGCACGTACGGTCTCCGCCATCGGGCTCCAGGCGAACCACCGCGGGAGGGCGCGTGTATCTGCGGGCGCGCCATCCAATCGCACCTGCTGTCGTCGCAAGGCCTCCGACAACGTCGATCGACCCAACCAAACTCGATAAAACGCGGTGATTTCCGCCGTCACGAGCAAATCGATGTCATAGCCCGGATTCTTTAGACAAACCGACACTTCGTCAGGCTCAATAACCAGCCAATAGCGGCGCTTGGGTCCGCCGAAGTCGAATTGGATGACCACGCGACGTCGGGGAATGTGTTCGTAACGGACGCGACGGCGCATCCACCACAGAAGTATGATCGGATCGAGCTCGTTTGGCCGCGGGTCGCCGAAGGCCCAGCGCGCCCCCCACTCCCCCAAGGTATCGATTGTCCGCTGGAGTTCGCGTCCGGCTGATGTCAGGCGATATTCAGTATGCTTGCCGCGCGGAGCGGCGTGCCGCTCCACGACGCCCCCTCGCTCCAGCCGCCGTAGTCGCTCAGCGAGCAGCGTGCGAGAGATGTGTGGAAGACCGCGTTCAAGCTCGTTGAAATGCGTCACGTCGCCGAGAAGCTCGCGGATGATGAGCACTGTCCAGCGGTCGCCAAGGATTTCCGCTGCTCTCGCCACAGGGCAATATTGGCCGTAGGGCTGCATGACGCACCTTTGGCCGAACGCTACGTGATGCAAGCCTAGCACGAGAAACGAACGAGGCTAGTCCATTCTTTGGACTAGTTCGGCGTCCTCCACGGCGCCAAATTGACGCTCCGGAATCGGAAGGAATGTGAATGTGGCGTCGGGATATATTGCGGTGTTCATTACCGGTTCTCGACGACAAAAGATCGGAGAATTGACCATGAGGACGCTGCTGCGCGTTCTCACGAGCATTCGTCTCGGGCGCCTATCGCGGGTCAGCCTCGTGCGGGTACCGGGGGCCGAGAATGTTCCGGGAGGACGGCAATGACTTGCGCCGAAGCGGTAGCGGCATCGACCGTTCTACGTGATGTCCACGGCGTCGTATCGTTCATGGCCGGGATTCGCGGCACAGTGCTGCGGCTTGGAGAGCCCGGCTATGACGAGGCCCGCAAGGTCTGGAACGGTATGATCGATCGCCGACCGGCTCTCATCGTGCGGTGCAGCGGGGCGGCCGATGTCATTGCTTGCGTCAACTTCGCCCGCGACACGGGATTGCCGCTAGCGGTCCGCGCCGGCGGACACAGTGTTGCCGGGAGCGCCGTCTGCGACGACGCCCTGGTCGTTGACTTGTCCGCCATGAAAGGGATCGAGGTCGATCCCGAGAGCCGAACCGTGCGCGCCCAGCCGGGGTTGCTTTGGGGCGAGCTAGATCGCGAGACCCAGGCCTTCGGCCTCGCGACTACTGGCGGCATCGTCACCCACACCGGGATCGCCGGCCTCACCCTCGGCGGCGGGATCGGTTGGCTCATGCGCAAGCATGGGCTCACCTGCGACAATCTCCGCGCGGCCGGCGTTGTGAATGCCGATGGAAGATTCATGCACGCAAGCGAGCGCGAGAACGCCGACCTTCTTTGGGGGCTCAGGGGCGGTGGCGGCAATTTCGGCATCGTCACGGCCTTCGAGTACCGCCTCCACCCCCTGGGACCGCAGGTCCTAGCGGGCGTGATCTTGCACCCCGCGGAACGGGCGTCCCAAGTGCTCCGCTTCTATCGCGACTATGTCGCGGCTGCTCCTGCGGAGCTCGGGACGATTGTCAATCTGCGGCGGGCGCCGCCGGCGCCGTACCTGCCATCGGAGCTCCATGGCCGGGCTGTAGTCATAATCGCGGTCTGTTATGCGGGCCCAATCAAAGACGGCGAGCGCATCCTCGCACCGCTACGGCGGTTCGCTGAGCCGCTGGTCGACCTGATCAAACCTACCCCGTACACCGCCCACCAGGGCATGTTCGATGCGAGCGTGCCCCACGGTCTGCGTTACTATTGGAAATCGCACTATCTTGGACCGCTCGGCGATGCAGCTATCGATACCCTGATTGCACACGCGTGGCAGGCGTCGTCGCCGTCGTCCTATACGATTCTGTTCCACCTCGGCGGCGCCATCCGCCGAGTCGATGGCGCGGCCACTGCTTTCGAGGATCGCAGCGCCGAACACGCCCTGAACATCAATGCCGTATGGACTGATGCGCAAGAGACGGAGCGCCACGTCGGGTGGGCCCGGGACTTCTGGGAGGCTATGAATCCGGTGTCGACCGGAGGTGTCTACGTGAATTTCCTGGGTGACGAGGGGCACCTGCGGGTCCGCGACGCCTACGGCCTTGAGAAGTATCGACGGCTGACGGTGCTGAAGACGAAGTACGATCCGACGAATCTGTTTCAGCTGAACCAGAACATACGACCCGCATCCGAGCGGGCATGATTGACGCTACGACACGTCCGCTATGGAATTGGCGCGCCATCCAGAATAAAACTACGAACTCATATGTTATTGATATTACAATAGAATTTTGAATCTTGATTGTGGTATCCATGACGGAACGTTCGGGGTAACTAACCTAACCTCCTAACGTTACCGGCAACAAGTCAAACGCGCTCAATATCTCATACCCCAAGGAGAGCCGATGCTCGTTTCGCGGCTCGGCCCAAGCGCGACGCCCATTGCGAAACTGCGGCGGTTTATCTATTGTATATCCCAATTGAATATACATGGAGATAAAGCCATGACAACTTCCACGGTATTCACTAGCAATCGCAGCCAAGCCGTCCGGCTGCCGAAGGCCGTTGCCTTCCCCGCGGGCGTGCATCAGGTGGATATTTTGAAGATTGGCCGCAGCCGCTTGATCGTACCGCAGGGCAAACGGTGGGACGACTTGTTTCAGAAGGGGCCGCGCGCAAGTGAAGACTTCATGGCCGAGCGTGAGCAGCCGCAGGCCGAGGAGCGCGAGCCGCTCTGATGCTCACCTACATGCTCGATACCAATATCTGCATCTATGTGATGAAGAATTATCCGCCAAATCTCCTAGAGAAATTCAACGCACTTGCCGAGCAACTCTGCATATCCAGCATCACGCTCGGCGAGTTGCACTATGGTGCGGAGAAATCAGCTCGTCGTGCCGACAATCTGACCGCCATCCAGCATTTTGTGGCGCGCCTCGATGTCTTGGCGTTCGAGGCTAAAGCTGCTGCGCACTACGGGCAGGTTCGGGCGGAACTGGAACGTGCGGGATCGCCCTGCGGCCCGCATGACATGCAGATTGGCGGTCACGCCCGCAGCGAGGGTCTGATCGTCGTAACCAATAATATGCGCGAGTTCAGCCGCATGCCGGGGATCAGAGCTGAGAACTGGATCTGACCGAAGCGAAGGTGCATCTCGGCCCTTACGATCCCAGGAACAGTGGACGGAATCCAATTTGGCTGCAAAGCGCCGGCAAGTACATTAACATAGTGCGCGAACTGGCAACCTCTAATGGAATATTCTCTGGAAGTAGCCGATGCGGGTCGTCAGCGATTCAGCCGAGCTTTTCAGACATGTGAGTGCCGAGAAAGCCGCGTTCTATCGTTGCATCATGGATGTCTTCGCCGCAGCCAAGCGGCAATATCGCCTGCAACTCCGACCCGACGAGGTGCTTGCGGAAGCCCGTTGGCCTGACGCTCCGCCCCGCCTCGAAGACGTCAGTACCGCACTCGCCCAGCTCGCGGCCTGGGGCAACCTTGAATCGCAGCCCGATACTGCGCGGGTTTCCAGCCTCAGTGATTTCTATCGCGCCCGTTTTCTCTATCGGCTTTCGCAGGGCGGCGAAGCTGTCGAGGCAGCGTTGGCACTGTTCGTGCAAACGCTGCAACGCCGCGCCGAGCTGCAAACGGTCGCGCTCGAAGACATCGCCAGCCGGTTGCAGGCACTAAAGATGCTTGCGGAGCAGGCCGAACCTGATGCGGCCAAGATTCATGAGACGCTGCGGGATCTGGTGCGGGTTTTCGAGGGCCTGGCCGAGAACGCGCAGGCCTTTATGGCCGGCGTCGCGCGTAGCATGGAACTGCAGCAGGCTGAGGCCGCCACGGTGGCGAGCTACAAGCGCCGGCTGATCGACTATTTGGAACGCTTCATGGGCGATCTGGTGCGCCGCTCCGACATGATCGCCGGCCTCATGCTTGCTTTGGAGCCGAACATCGACGCCATGCTTCAACAGGTCGCCGCTCGCGAGGCCCGCGATGCTGCGCCCGGCGACGCGCAGGATCAAGTCGATTCGCAAGCCCGATCCTGGAACGTCTGGCGCGAACGCTGGAAAGGCCTGCGCGGCTGGTTCTTCCGCACCGGTCACGAGCCCTCGCAAGCCGAATTGTTGCGAGCACGGGCAAGGTCGGCCATCCCGCAACTGCTGAGTGCGATTGCCGCGCTCAACGAGCGCCGCAGCGGCCGCAGCGATCGCTCCGCCGATTTCCGCATGCTCTCCACTTGGTTCGCCAGCTGTGCCAGCGACGATGAGGCGCACCGACTTGCGCGCGCCGCCTTCGCGCTCAATCCGGCGCGGCATTTTTCGCTCAATCCCGACGCCGACGCGGATCTCCCGGCCAGCACGCGCTGGGCCGATGCTCCCCCACTGAGGATTCACCCGCGGCTGCGTGAATACGGCGAGGCAGCTCCACGCGGTCCGCTGGCCCGGGTACGCGACCGTGCTGAAGCGCGCGGCCGTCTGGCGCGCGAACTCGCCGAGGAATCGCAGCAGGTCGAAGCGGCTCGCAAGCGCCTCGCCACCGGCCAACCCACGCGGCTTTCGGACCTCGGCGAACTCGATCGGCATGCCTTCGGGCTTTTCCTAGGACTGCTTGGCGAAGCGCTGACGGAACAGGCCGGGCCGGACATCACCGTAGAACGGCAGACCGGCGACGGGTTGCTCCACATCAGCCTGACGCCGCTTGCGGCGGACAGTCGTGCCAGGATCGATACCCCGCAGGGCGTGTTTTCCGGGCGCGACCATCTAATCACCATTACGCCAACGCGAGACAACCGATGAAGCCTCGTGTTGATAGGGCCAGGGACAGTCGCAGCATCGGCCAGCAACAACAGCGATTCGAGCGCGAGGAATTTCGCAGCTCCGTGCGCGCCCTGCTGATGACGCCGCTGATGAGTCCGGAGCACCACGATTTCCCCGCGATCCGCCGCCAGGCAGAAGCCCTGCGCGACTGGTTCGCACGCGAAACAGGCTGGCCGCTGCAGATCGAACACGAGGGCGCCCGCCTTTTTAAGCGGCCGGCGGACCTCGCCAGCGCGATGCGCGGGCTTCCCGGCTACAATCGCCGCCGCTACGTGCTGCTCTGCCTTGCCTGCGCGGTGCTCGAACGCGCCGACCCACAAATCACCCTGCGCCTGCTGGGTGAGAGGCTCCTGCAATTCGCTGCCGAGCCGGCGCTCGCATCATTCGACTTTAGCTTCACGCTTGGGGCGCCCCACGAGCGGCGCGAACTGGTGGCGGTGTGCCGGACGCTGTTGGAATTCGGGGTGCTTGCGCGTGTCGCCGGCGACGAAGATGCCTTCGTGCATGCCGGCGGCGATCAGGCCGACGCGCTCTACGACGTGCAGCGCCGCGCGCTCGCCGGCATGCTGGCCGCCGTGCGCGGGCCATCGACCTTTAGACCGGAAGACGCGCCGGTCACGCTTGAGGACCGACTGCATGCCCTGGTCGACGAGCACGTGGCTGATAGTGACGAGGGCCGGCGCACAGCGCTGCGCCACCTGCTCGCCCGCCGGTTGCTCGACGATCCCGTGGTCTATATCGATACGCTGGACCCGGAAGCCCGCGGATATTTCGTCAACCAGCGCGGCGCCATGGCCGCCCGCTTATGCGACGCCACCGGGCTCGTGGCGGAGCAGCGCGCCGAAGGGCTGGCACTTGTCGATGAGGCTGGCGTGCTGACGGACGTGGCGATGCCTGCCGAAGGCACCGACGCCCACGCCACGCTGCTGGTCGCGGAGCACCTGGCTTCTGGTTACAGCCGGCGGACGACGGACGCCTCCGGCGCGACGCAGCCTTCCGGATTCACCTGCGGGCACGAAATTGTCTCCTTCCTGCGCGACGCCAAGAACCGCTATGGTCGCTACTGGCGCAAATCGGCGCGTGAGCCCGGCGCCGAACGCGAACTCGCGGAGATCGCGATAGAGCGGCTGGAAAAACTCCAACTGATTGTTAGAGACGCCGATATGATTCAGCCGATGCCGGCGCTCGCACGCTTCGCCCTTGGTCAGGCTGAAGTCCACGAGACTCTCGAAGGCGCGCCGCGCGTCGCGGCCAATGATCTCTTCGGACTACCATGAACGATCGCCCGGTTTCCTTTCTTGCACAGGCCGAGAAGCCAGCGCTACCGATCCCGACGCGGCCGCGCTGGCAACCGCTGCGGCTCGGTCTGGTGGAGCTATTCCACTACGACAGCGAGGAATTCTGGTTCCGCGACGGCCACCTGCTGCTGCGCGGCAACAATGGTACCGGCAAGTCCAAGGTGCTGTCGCTGACCCTGCCCTTCCTGCTCGATGCGCAGCTTAAGCCGTCGCGGCTTGAACCCGACGGCGACAACGGCAAGAGGATGGCCTGGAATCTTCTGATGAACAGCTACGACCGGCGCATCGGCTATGCCTGGATCGAGTTCGGTCGCCTAGCCGACGACGGCACGCCGCGTTATCTAACGCTCGGCGCCGGGCTCTCCGCGGTCGCTGCACGTCCCCAGGTGGATAGCTGGTTCTTCGTGCTGGAGGATGCCGACGACGCACCACGTCTCAATCGGGATCTTTGGTTGATGAGCGACCAGCGCGTTGTCCTGACCAAAGAGCGCCTGCGCGACGCGCTTCAAGGCCGCGGCCAGGTGTTCGAAACGTCATCGAGTTATCGGCGCGCCGTCGATGAGCGGTTGTTTCGCCTGGGCGCCAAGCGCTACGACGCGTTGATGGATACGCTGATCCAGCTGCGACAGCCGCAATTGTCGAAGAAGCCCGACGAAACCGCGCTTTCAAATGCACTGACCGAAGCCTTACCACCGCTGCCAACTGAATTGCTTGCCGACGTGGCCGAAGCCCTCGGCCAGTTGGAGGAAGATCGACGTCAGCTTGAGGAATATCAGGCGCTGGCAAAGGCCATTGAGCGTTTCGTCCAGCGCTACCGCATCTATGCCGGCACTCAGACCCGACGTCAGGCCCGCGTGCTACGCCAAGCGCAAACCGAGTTCGACAATGCCAGCCGGGCGCGCGGCGAAGCGCAGGCGCGGCTTGCGCGAGCCCTGATCGACGAATCGCTCGCACGGAAAGCTCACGATGAGGCGGACCTCGGGCTCAAGCGCTCGCAAGCCCGTCTCGAAACCCTGCGCGCAGATCCGACGATGCAGGATGCCAACCGGCTCGAAGGCGCGGCTAAGGACGCGGTCGCGCGGCAATACGCCTTGCAGGCCGCCGCCACGGCGGTGGATGAGGCCATCCGGCGGCTGAAGCGCAGCGCCAGCGAGGCGGAAGAGGCCGCGCAGCGAATGGTTGAGGCCGAACGTCAGATGGCCGAACTGCGCCGGGAAAGCGCAGTCCATGCCGCGGCAGCGGGCGTTGCGGCGGCCCATGGCGACAATCCGCTCATGGTGCTCGAAGCCGCGGCACTGGCCGAGTTGGCGCCACGCGCTTTCGAAGTTGCACGATCCGAGCTTCGCGTTTTGGTCGGTCGACGACGCGAACAGATCGCGCTATTGCGGCGGCGCCACGAAGAGGTGATCGCGGCCGAAACCCTGCATGGCCAGCGACAGACCGCGCGCGACGAGAGACAGGATGCGGCCGAGGATGCGGCGATCCGACGCGAGAAAGCCGACGCGAATGTGGAACAGGAGGGTCAAAACCTGATTCAGGCTTGGGAACGCCATTTCGACAGCCTGACGCAACTGCGCGTCGGCGCCGACGATCTCGCGGCGCTCACGGCTCTGGCCGATTGGGTCGTCGCCCTGCAGGGCGACAATCCGGCACGACAACGCTTGCAAGTCGCGCAGCAGCAGGCCAGCGTGAATTTCGCGCAGCGTCGGGTCTCGCTCGACGCGCAACGTCAGACCCTACAGGCAGAACAGACAGCGCTCGAGGGCGAGCGCACCCGGCTGGAAGCCGGCCTCGATACGACGCCGCCGCAGCCCTACACACGCGACGCCGATAGCCGGAGCATGCGCGCGGGTGCGCCGCTGTGGCAACTGGTGGACTTTCGCGCCCCGGTCACGGCTTCGCAGCGCGCCGGCCTCGAAGCCGCGCTCGAAGCCGCCGGTCTGCTCGATGCATGGGTCTCGCCCGACGGCCAATTGCAAGTTGGCGACGGCGGCTCGCTCCCACACGACACGCAACTGCTGCTGCGGCGGCCCCATTCGCTTTCGCTCGCCGGTTGGCTGCAAGGCGATGTGCCGACCGGCAGCACCGTGCCGGCAAGCGTCGTCGAACACGTGCTGTCGGGTATCGCCTGTGCGGACGGCGATCCAATCGACAGCGAGGCCTGGGTCGCCCCTGACGGTCGCTTTCGCCTCGGTGCGCTGGCCGGCGCCTGGATCAAACCCGCGGCGGTCTACATCGGGTATGCCGCCCGCGCCGCCGCCCGCGCACGGCGTCTGGCCGAGATTGCCGGGCGCCTTGGACTGATAGCCGAAGAGCTCACGGCTGTGCACGCAATGCATGCGCAACTCTTGCACGACCAGGACCAAGCCGCCGACGAATGGCGCCTGGCGCCCACCGACGAGGCGCTACGCGGTGCTCACCACGCTGCCGCAGCCAGCGCCCGCGACGCGCAGATTGCACTGCAACGGCTGGCCGAGGCCGACACGCTATGCCGTGACGCCGAACAGGCCTTGCAGACGATACGACAACGGCTTGCCGCGGATGCCACAGATCTGCGCCTGCCGGTCTCACCCGCCGACTTGCCGGGGATCGAGACGGCACTGAATCACTATCACGACGTCCAGTTCCGCCTCGCGCAAGCCGCCCACGAACTGCGCCTGGCGCTGCCCGATCTGCAGCGGCAACGCGATCGCGAGGGCGAAGCGCGCGATGACCTGAAAAAACGGCGGGAATACCTGGCGGCGGCTCGAATCGAGGCGGAAGAGGCATCGGCTCGGCTCAACGTGTTGCGCGACGCCGTCGGCGCCAAGGTCGAGGAACTGCAACGACAATTGGCCGATGCCCGTGCTGCCGTCGACGTTAGCGATGGCGTATTGGACCTTGCGCGCGAGGCCCTCAGGAAATCCGGCGAGGCGCGCGCAATCGCAGGCGAACAGGCCACGACCGCGGATGCGGTCTTCGCACAACGGAGTGAGGCGCGCGCCGAGTCCATCGCAAAGTTCCAGCATTTCGCTGCCACCGGTCTGCTGTCGACGGCGCTACCGCAGGCCGAGTTGCCTGACCTCGGCAGCCCTTGGACGATCGACCCCGCGCTCACGCTGGCACGCCGCGCCGAACAGGCCTTGTCCGACCGCAAGGACGACGACGAGGCGTGGGCTCGTGTGCAGCGGGAAATTGCGGGGGACCTCACAGAATTGCAGCGCGCCCTTAGCGTGCTCGGCCAACAGGCACAGGCCGAAACCACCGATTGGGGACTGACCGTCCACATCGTCTACCAGAACAGGCCCGAACCGCCGGATAGCCTTGCGGCGCGGCTCGCTGAAGAGATCGCCCAGCGCAGCGAAATGCTCACCGCCAACGAACGCGCCGTCCTGGAGAATCATTTGCAGGCCGAGATCGCCTCCGAGGTCCAACGCCTGCTGCAGGCGGCCGAAACGCAGCGCAACGCGATCAACAAAGAACTGCACAGCCGACCGACCTCCACCGGCGTGCGCTACCGGCTGCTGTGGCAGCCGCTGGCCGAAGAAGAAGGCGCTCCGGTCGGCCTCGAAGCAGCGCGCAAACGTCTACTCAACACCAGCGCGGATCTCTGGTCGGCGGACGACCGCCGGGTCGTTGGCGCCATGCTGCAGCAGCGCATCGCCGCCGAGCGCGAGCGCGCCGACTCCGCCTTTGGCAAGGATGGCGGCGGCAGCCTGATGGAGCAACTCGCCCGCGCACTTGACTACCGCCGTTGGCATCGCTTCCGCGTCGAGCGCTGGCAGGACGGTCATTGGCGCAAGCTCTCCGGCCCGGCCTCGAGCGGCGAACGCGCGCTCGGGCTCACCGTGCCGCTGTTCGCCGCGGTCGCCAGCTTCTACAGCCAAGGGAGCTCCTCCCTGGCGCCACGGCTGATGCTGCTCGACGAAGCCTTCGCCGGGATCGACGACACCGCCCGCGCGCACTGCATGGGGCTGATCCACGAGTTCGATCTCGACTTCGTCATTACCAGCGAACGCGAATGGGCCTGCTATGCCGAGCTTCCAGGCGTCGCGATCTGCCAGCTTCAGCGACGTGAAGGCATCGACGCGGTGTTCGTGTCGCGCTGGAGCTGGGATGGCCGCGCCAAGACACGGGAGGAGGATCCCGACCGCAGGTTTGCGCCGACATGAGTTCCTCGACCGACCTGCGTCTGCAACGCCTGCTTGGCGGCGACCATTTCGCCTTGCTGCGCAAGCGCCTGCGTCGGCGTTTCGAACGCGCACCACTCGGCGCCGAGGTTGAAAGCTTTCGTCTCGGCAATCTCACCACAGAGGAACATGCCGCGTTGACTTCGCTGCTCGGCCGTCCGCTGCGTTACGCCAATTCCTTGCAAGTCGATGTTCGCCTCGTCGATGCCGCGTTTCGGAACGCCGGCATCGCCTCGTCGCTACGCGATGCACTCGAGCGCCTCGATGGCCCCATTACGAATCTGGCCAGGAGGCGCTTCACGCTGCAAACGCAGTGGTCGGATGTGCTGGGCGCCTGCGCCAATCGCGAACTAATTGGATTGCTGCAAGCTCCGGCGGGCATCGGGCTGCTCAAGCGTCTTTCCAGGCAGAGCCCGATCGCGGCGGCCCAGCTCTGTCATCGCGTCGAAGTCGTGTTGCAACGCCTGCCGGCGAGCGGTATCACGCGTTCGCAATTGGCCGCCGAGGTGCTGGGCGACGCGCACGCGCTCGACAGTGGTCAGCCGACAGCGACCTTGGTGCTGGCAGTCTGGCGTCAGGTGACCGCTCGAACCTACGCCAACAATGATTGCGTCGATGTCGAGCTAACGGAAGACAGCGAGATGGAACTGGACGGCGGTGCGGAACGCGACCGCGACGTCTGGGCCAAGGCCGGCGTGCTCGTCAATGAACTGGCGCGCCCGGCGCTGTTCCTGAACCTGCCCGTGCGCGATGACCGCGATCGATTGCCGGGAGAGCCTATCTATGCGTCGCTGCGGTCGCTTTTGCGCTCGCCGCCGCCGTGGGACGTGGCGAATCGCAAGGTCTATGTCTGTGAGAATCCCAACCTGGTTGCGATCGCCGCCGATCGCTGGGGCTCCGATTGCGCGCCGCTGGTCTGTACCGACGGCATGCCCGCCGCTGCGCAGCGATGCCTCCTGTCGCAGTTGGCAAAAGCGCGTGCGCAGCTGTGCTATCACGGCGATTTCGATTGGCCAGGAATACGGATCGGGAACCACGTCATGCGCGAGCACGGCGCCCAATCCTGGCGCTTTTGCGCGGCCGACTACGAGGCCGCGGTCGACGGGGCCACAGGTCTTGGACAGACTCTCACGGGAAAAGCTGTCCACGCATTGTGGGACGAAGGGTTGATGGCAACCATGCAGCGACACCGGCTCTGCGTTGCCGAAGAAGCTCTAGCCGCTTCATTGTTGGAGGATCTCAAGCCTCCATAGCGATTGGGGTTCGCGGTTTTATTCTGAATGGTGGCGAAATGGTGCGCCATTCAGAACAAAACTGCGAACTCCTATGTCATTGAAATACCAATATAATTGTCGACGGGTTAGAGGGCCGTCTGGGGACAGGTCGGTTCCGCACTCGACGAACTGGGCTCGAAACGGCACACGCCGCCATGCAGCCCCTTAGGCAAACAGCATTTCACGAAAATCTCGTAGCGCCGCGAGCTGCGAAGACCCAGCGCACAATAAGCTGAACTTGTTCCGACTTGCTGTGGCGTCCGCTTGATCACGCAGCTGACGAAGCGCTTCTGCATCGTCAATTAGGTACTCCAATCTCCAGATCGAGACGACCATGCATTAGACGTCGGGACGTACGTGCGCGAATTACGAGCCGCAAACTCAACCAAATGGTGCTGCTTTGACTTATCGCTCACGATCGCGCCATTCAATTTATCTTGGTGCACCGACCACTGGAAATGTGCGGAGTATCGTCGTTATTGTTGCTTCCGTTCTGGTTCACAACCTTCGCGTCTGCTTGGTAACCGCCGACACAATGAAGTTTCGGCAAGCTGGCTTCAGGTCAGAAACCTGTTGCTGAACTCGCGCAAGGTGGGCAAGATCAAGCGCCTTCAGCTTTGAGGATTGCTCGCCACGAAAGCAGCGAGTGGGACCTCGACAGGGACGCCAAGCCTTCACTACCGCACTTACTGATTGAGATTAGGAGGGGTCGGATAGACGTCAGAGTAAGAAATTTGGCCAAGGGGCTTCTTCGTATGCCTGCCAACGATAACCCCTATTCCCGTTTCGAAGAGATTTCCTTCGTCGGGCTGGGAACCGTGGGTGCTTATGGCCTACTGATCGAGGAAATGGCACGCGCGCAATTAGGCAATACTGTTATCATCGGATCTGAAACCATTCTGAAGCGCCCGAAGATACGCGTCGTAGAGAAAGCCCAAAGTACTCGGGTCACGCGCCACCGGCTTACCGTATTGCTTGGCAACACCAACCCAAGAGCCGGAAAGTAGTCCGTCGAGATGCGCTTTTTCGAGGGCTTTTATGGTGGGTCCCATAGGATCAATCCGGCCGTCAGAAAAGCGAGTCATCCGCTGCTGAAACAGCAAAATCGCCTGGCCGGTTTCCGGACCAAAGATTCCGTCAATGTCTATAGCCTGCAACCCTTTTCGGACGAGCCAATCATCTAGAAGACACTGAACATACACGACATCATTTCTTTGGTTTCGTCCGCCATTTCCAACTGAAGCTCTGATAGGCATGGTAGACTCTCACATTCGTGCGCGACTCAGATAGCCGCCGCTGGCGCCAGTTCTATTCCCAACCAAATCATCAGCAGCAATGCCAACGTGACAGCGTCAAAAGGGTTCTTGACCTTCACCCTGCCCGGTTGTCGTAACCGTGTTTCGACACAAACATCGTATTGTATCAAGCCGGGCAACGTACGGCTCCAGCGAAGCGTAATTGTGGTCTCGAAGAAGCCCTTGGTCTCAATCCACATTATCTCTTCTCTGTCCTGCGGATTGTACTTTATTCCGGGCGTGTAGGGTAAGTTGTTGAGCGCAAAGAAAGGCGCGAAGAATAAGAGTTTTTTGTTGCCTTCTCTCGTTCCGCTGCTTGATTTTGGCTTCACTTCATAAAATTCGAAGTCTTGCGCAACTTTGCGGTGAATCATCCAATCGGGATTTTTGATGCCGCCCCCGGCCATGAGCGCTTGAATCGATAAGGCTTGAACGTTTACGTTAGGGTTGTTGGTTGCCAAAAACGCAATAAACAGCTGCGTGTTGATGCCTGTAGCATCGCGAAAATATTGAGTCCCGTCCGAAGCCCGGCTCGGGAACGTGCTGATTGTCGGATTTATGCCTACAAAAAAAGTGTAGTCATGAAAGATTGTGTCCTCAGCGAAATCCTCAATCTTCTGCCCCAACTGGTCGATAGCATCTTGAGGAAATCCCTTGATAGATTCTGGAGCTTTGCAGGTCTTTCCCATTGCGCGCCCCTCCTCTTGGTCTGAGAAGAATGCGCTTTTAGTCATTCACTGTCTAGTTGCAACGAACGCGATTTTCGCGACGCACCCGAAAAATGGGCTCGCCAACCTTTGGGATCGGTCAGCAACAATGGATGTCTACCGCCTCGTCCGCCTATTCTTCGCTGGGGCTGTAGGCGAGGTTGATTCAGCATTCGCGGACGCCAACGCGTCGACACGCGAGCTAAGGGCGTTCAACTGATCCGCCAATGACTTGCGTTCCGCGCCTTCCGTCCGCTGAACGTCGTTTATCTGATCGCTCACTTTTTTCTGCGCAGACTGAAGGTCCTGCATTGATTATTGAAGGGCAATCAAAGCCTGCTTCGTCTCCTCGCCGGTGGTTTCGCGTGGCGCACTTGCCTGCCGCCTGTAGCGAGTCCTATTTTGTGGTTGGTCCAATAGAAGTTCCCTGCCGCCAGTATGACGGCTAGCGCCGCAACCAGTCACGGAACTGCCGACCGATTGGCAGGAGTGGTGTCCGTGCTTTCGTTCATACTTCACCGTAAAGATTACAAGGAGCGGGACCAACCCCACGCTCTAATCGCTACTTAGTGCGGCGCTTTGCGATTGCGGGCCAGCACGACCTTACGACGTCGCCACGCGTATCGTGCTCCTGTCACCGTCGCGATTCAGTTTCATGAAGCTGTCGACGCCGCGCACGCCGATGTCTTTCACCGCGTAGTCGCCTGCCCGGCTCCCGTAAGGCTTTGGCGTTCGCTCCTGCTTGCCGAGTCGATTCGAGCAGATGGTGCGAAAGTCGTCTGTGTCTTGCCGACCCACTCCGCCGGCTGCATCGGCGGCGAGCGATTGACGGCCGTCGTCCCATCTAGCACGATTTTTGTGTTTTGCCTGCAGAACGCCACGGGAAGGATATTGGGCTCGGGCGGGGCGGGCGATGGAGGCGTGGGCGGCGTGGGAGACGGGCCCGGCCGAAAGCGAAGATTTTTCAACTCGTCGTCCATACGGGTAATGGTCATGCGACCGAATATGTCGTCCAGCGGCTGACCCGTCCTCTGGATGGCGTTGACCTTGTACCTGCGCTTGGCATTGGCTGTGCTTTGTCCGTAGACACCCGGCGGGTTGACGATATCGAGCATCTTTCAACTCGGGCGGCGAGGCCGCCTTGATCTTCTTGAGCGCTTTCTGCAGCGCTTCCACATGCGACCCATCTTGTCCACCCCGGGATTTCGGCATGATGTGGGCGGGGTCGGATCGCAAGCAGCTTTCCAGCCTAGTCCGGACCCGACGGTGTCACCTCGGTGGTGAACTCGGCGGATTCGAGCGCTGGTTTTATTCGGGGCTCTGCCATTGGCGGCCTCAATCTCGAACAGCCTCGTCGGGTCGGCGGGTCGGCCAATCCAGCTCGGAAATGTTCTGGTAAACGTTCAGAACAGCCGATGCATATTCGAACGGCATACTTGAACGCGGCCCTACATTATTTCAGCAAAAAATCTTCAGGGCAGGAAGAACATGAATGGCATTCCGCCGCCTTCCGACTTGTTGCCCGCACTGGCTTCGGCTTTGGGTTTTGCGGGTCTTGCCGGAGTCGCCTCCCTCTCCCTGCGCTCAAGCCTTGCGGACGGAGCCTGACGTACCTTGCGCTTCTCGCATTCATTATCGTCATTGATAAAGTAACCCGCGGCGCAGGTAATCTTGACGCAGCGATCGCCGTCGCGTTTAACGCCGGATCCGCAAATCAACGGGCAAACCCGCGCCGACTTGAGCTTGATCGCGTCAAGCGCATCGCCGCTCGCGGCCTTGGCATTGAACGTGGTGCCAGCGTTCTGGTTGAACAGCTCAAGCGAACGGCGTGACGCTGCATCCCACTCTCCATTGGCCGACCCAGTGAAGCAGCCGACGCGGCGCAACTCGGCTTGTACCAATTTTGCAAGCTCGGCCTGCGACGGTGGCGCGGGCGCTTGTGGATTGGGCAGCGCGGCCACTTTTGTATCCGCGTTTGTGGTTGTCTCCTGCGGCCGGTCTGGCGCAACAGGTGCAGCATTCATTGCGGCAACGGCCGTTTCAGCCGCGACACGCCTCTGTTCGGCCTGAGCGGCCAGTTGTTGCGCGGCTTCCTTGGCTTTCTCGGCGTCAGCACGAGCTTCCTGGGCTGCTCTCAGGTCCGAAGCCGCCTTGGCCAGTTGCGTCTGTTGAGCGCCCTCGTTGACGAGCCGCGCCTGCTCTTGCTCGGCCTGGCGCGCTTTCTCGGTCGCCGCCGCACGCTTCTCTTCCGCAGCGATCTTGGCGAGTTGAAGCTTTGCCAGATTTGCGTAGTAGCCGTCCGGATACTGGGCGAGGAAAAAGTTCAATGCATCCTTGTTGCCGATCTGCAGAGCGAGCTCGTAATCGCGCCGCATTTCGGATCGAAGCGTTGTCGATGAGGCAGCCTCCTTCGCGGCCTCCTTGGCGGGTTCCTTCGGCACCAGCGGCACATCGTCACCGCCAAGCGTGCCGTAAACATAGGGCTCTTGCCGATTGCCCGTCGCTTTCATAACGTCGTCGCGAACGAAGCCAAAGACTCTCCGCAAATCCAGGCCTGGAGTCCCGATATATTTGACCAGTGCGGCAGCGTAGGGACTGTTCTTGCTGTTGCCGTCCGACGCCGTCGAGCCAGCCTTGGCGGCGAAGGCAACCAGGGTATTCGACGTCGCCGGCTCAATTCGGGCAAGGCCCCGGCTGATTGCCCGCGAGCCGACCGTTCGTTTCATCTTCTCGGAGAAAGGATTGTTGCGGCAAGCGTCGAGGATCACAAGTCGCAGTTGCCTTGCCGGTTCGACAGCCAACAGGATGCGATCGAGCGAAAACGCCTCGTCATAGACATCCGTATCGCGCTCGAGCCTGGCATCCGTCGGGATCAGATAGTTCGTGCCTTCGAGCTCGATGCCATGACCTGCGTAATAGACCACGGCCACATCCGCGTCGCGAGCCTGGTCGGCAAAATCGCGAAGTACACGCCGCATCTCGGTCGCCTGAAGATCCAGGTGGGTTTCGACCAAGTCAAAACCGGCGCTCTTCAGCGTCGCCTGGACAATTGCAGCGTCATTGACGGGGTTCGGAAGTGGCTCAGCGTTCTTGTAGGCAGAATTGCCGATGACGAGCGCCACACGATTCGAGGCCCATGCTGGCTGATACAGCAGCAGCGCTACGACAAAAAACAACAATCGGCGCGATTTCACAAAACCGTGCAAGCCCATGGCAATATGACTGTATAACGCGGTGCTTATAGCATACGTGTCGGTACGACAAAAATGGTTCAATGACATCTTGATGAGCCGGTGGCCTGCGACGCGGGGTGCGGAACCGCACGGGAACCAGCCTGGCGTGACCGCCTCGGAAACTTGGCCAGACCTCCCCGGAGGCGTAGCGTCTAGTAAGACGGATTTCAAACGAGCGAGATCAGTACTGTGACTGACGTAAAGCTCGGCCAGATGAACGCCGCGACGGCCAGGAACGGGACCGCCGATTGTGGCGTCAATCCTTGGCTGGATTGGACCTCAAGAGCATCAATAGTCATCATCTATGGCGGGTCCGCCCTCATCGGCGCCGCCAGCGTTCCCCGCCTGCTTCCGTTGGACAGCGTCCACAAGCTGCTGATGGTCGCGGCTAGCATCGCCAACGTCCTGTTCCTCGGCCTGGTTGCACTGACAACCATTACCCGACTGGTCCCGATAAGAAAGTCGAAGGGCATCGAAACGCGGATTTCGGCCTTGCTGGGCACGTTTCTGAGCATCGCACTCGCCTTTCTTCCGAAGGCCGAGCACGCCCCTGTTTGGTCGGCGCTGTCCACGGCATTGATCCTGGTGGGGACCTCGCTTTCTATCGTGGTGCTCCGCTGGCTGGGAAAATCTTTCAGCATTCTGGCGGAGGCAAGGCGCTTGGTGACGGAGGGCCCATATCGAATCGTCCGGCATCCGCTCTACCTCTCAGAGGGAATTGCTTTGGTCGGGGTCACACTGCAGGTGCTTTCACCGCTTGCCGTGCTCATCGCTATTGTTGTTGTGGTGGTTCAATGTCGGCGAATGATCAACGAAGAACGGATTCTAAAGCTGGCTTTTCCTCAATATCAGGCCTATGCCGCGAACACGCCTTTTCTGATCCCCACAAGAATTGGGCGATTGGCCCATCAGGCCGGGCGGAAGCCGTCGATCAAGATCGATCCGCAAGCCTGAGACGGTCGCTTCTTCAGAAACTGAGCTTCGGTCCAAAGGATTCGATGACGCTGTTCGGCGCGGACGGCGTGATTGTGATGCGTTCACCCTTCGACATCGGGCAGAGCATTCGGGATTCTGTGACCTTCAAATACTTCCAACAACGCCGGTCAGGTTCCTATACGACGCACTCCATCATCGACAGCGTAACGCGCCTTTACGTCAACGGAACGAGATCGGCACCTCGAAATAGGACCCGTTTCGCAGCTCAATACTTGGCCCGTGGTCTCCCCTGTGAACGCTTCACGTCGCCCCTCGCGGGTCGCCGTGCATACCCAATCCTCCAGGCATTCCGGCAGGAGCATCAGCTGGGATCGATCCGCCCCTTCAACGAAACGTCCCATCCGTATCCCCCATCAGGAAATGGAGGAATCGTACCCGACTCGCGAATTTTCACACAGCCAGGGTCAATCGCGACCGGGTCGAGCCAGCAACGAGCCCGGCCATGTCCGCTATGCCCCGTTCGCGACCGAGGTCCTGTGGCGGTGCAATGTCGCGAAGGGCCACAGCCGGGCTCACGCACTGCAATAGCAGGGTCTCCATTACCGTGCCAATTGCTTGATCACCTCGTCGGCACGAACGATCACGGTGGGCGGAATCTCAAGGCCGCGCCCTGGCGGTCTTAAGATTGACGACGAGTTCAAATTTGGTGGGCACCTGCGCCGGCAAGTCGGCCGGATGGGTGCCGCGCAGAATACGGTCCACATAGGACGCCGCACGACGAAACAAGTCGGCTGTGTCTCGCCGGACCATGGTTTCAACCAGGAAAGATCGCGGCAAAGACTATGCCGCTCCTCCGAAATCCAACATCGGATCGGCGATGTCTGCGCGTGTCTCGCGACGAGAATGGTGGAGAAGGACGATCCTCACACTTGTCGAACACTCCGGGCTCGCATGGTCGCCTACCCCTCAAGGCGAACTCCGGAGCAATGATTTCCGTTTATGTTGTCGTTTCCTAAACCACCGCGCGGCAGGGTGAGACTTCAGCGCCTTTCGGGTAGCATCCGGTGCAGCGACTGGCACACCGGCATGGGAGCACTGTCCAGTCGGAATACCCTGTCGTCCGTGCCCGCTTCAAGTCGAAGGCCCTGTTCCGCGCCGCAAGAGGAGTGCCCGCTTGGGCGCATCGCTATCCCTTCGGAGGGTGTCTGAAGGTGCACATAGATCGCGTCGGCGTTCTTGACTTTCTCGAGTGAGACCCCGCCGCCGTCGCAGGCGACCACACAGGCGTTTCCGCCAGGATAGTTCGGCGCGACGTTCGTTTCGCAGGTCCCAAAAGCATAG
This sequence comes from Bradyrhizobium erythrophlei, assembly GCF_042430365.1. Taxonomy (GTDB): domain Bacteria; phylum Pseudomonadota; class Alphaproteobacteria; order Rhizobiales; family Xanthobacteraceae; genus Bradyrhizobium; species Bradyrhizobium erythrophlei. Next base: position 654 of record NZ_JBHMET010000243.1, on the reverse strand, counting down.
AGCCGATCCGATCGCGAACGCAGCTTTGCCGATATTCCGAAGTCATAACGCTGCGGGTTCCGCACATATTCCAGATCGAAAACGATTTCCGTGACCTTTTGCTGCGGATGCTGCTGGAGATGAATCTCGTCGTACTTGCGAGCGAAGCAGACCCGTTGGCCAGCGACGGGCGGAAGGATAGTATTCAGCACCTGATTGCCGGTCGAATCGTTGGTCTGAGCTGCGGCGAAGCCCGACCCAACGGGGATCACGGCAGCCAAAAGCAGCAGGGAGCAAGCCTGCCCCCCTCCGGCTCTCCCTCGAAGCGCCCAGCTAATCTCGGCCATGACTTCCCTCTCAGCGATGGTGGCGCGGTGATAGTGATGGGCACTCTTTCAAAGGCCATGGGGAGCAGCTTAGCGGGGTAGGCATCTATCGCAGGCTGCTCTTCAGCGCTGTGCCGATAGGGTCTTTCCATTTTCGGAAAACACCTTGGCGGCGCCCGAAGCAAAGCTAACGCCGTATTCGAATGTCGCCGTGCCGGCCGATTTACGTCCCATGCTGGGATTGGACACGGTGAAGACAACAATGCCACTTACGAGGCATCTTGCTTGTTCTTCATTGCACGATGCTCGTGTAGCTTCCGGGACGAGTTTGTAGGATCGAATCGGCCAT
>NZ_JBHMET010000242.1:0-631 GCF_042430365.1 Bradyrhizobium erythrophlei | reverse complement strand
GGGTGTCGAGCCTGCCAGAACCTCTCAAGGAGAGCGATACGCCATGAACGAGACTAGCAATATTGTTGCCCTTCGTCAGCCCGACGAGATCGACGATCCACTGACCAATATTTTGCGAGCTGGTGCCCAGCAGCTTCTGGCGCAGGCCGTGGAGATCGAAGTCGAGACGTTTCTAGCCACGATGAAGGACTTGAAGCTCGCCGACGGGCGCGCCCGTGTCGTGCGGCATGGTTACGGCCCGGCGCGAATGATCCAGACCGGCATCGGCCCGGTCGAAGTGGCGCGAGCGAAGATACGGGACCGCGGGGCGTCCGGCGCTGGCGAGCGGATCCGGTTCAGCTCGGCGATCCTGCCGCTGTGGGCACGGCGCACCAGGAGTCTGGACGCGCTGTTGCCGGTGCTTTACCTGCGGGGCATTTCGACCGGCGACTTCCAGGAGGCGCTGACGGCCCTGCTGGGCAAGGACGCGCCGAATCTGTCGCCGGCAGTGATTGGCCGACTAACGGCCGAATGGCAGGGCGAGTACGAACGCTGGCAGAAGCGCGATCTGTCGGCGCGCCGATATGTGTATGTGTGGGCCGACGGCGTCTTCCTGCAGGCTCGCATGGAAGATCACGGCGAATGCATGCTG
>NZ_JBHMET010000241.1:0-582 GCF_042430365.1 Bradyrhizobium erythrophlei | reverse complement strand
GTCGGCGATCTCTTTGTCGGTAGCGCCGAGCCGGCAAAGCTTCGCGGCCTGGTCTGCATACTCAGGGATGTGGTCGGAGGGGCGCCCGCGCTTGGCCCCGCCCTATTATGCGCACTGCATCGGGAAAATTGGCAACAGGTCAGTAGATGCTCAGCCCATCGGCCGTGAGGTGAACGCCATCGGTTGCAGCAAGCAACAAGACCAACTCACCTGTTCCGTTGAATTCCTCGAAGCTCTTCCACTCGCCGTACTTGTTCCAAATTTTCTCAAGTGTCTTGTCCAGACCGATGATGTATTTCGCCAGCCAATTACCGGATTGCAGGAACTCCTTGAACTTCGGCGCCAGATCAACCTCCCCGCCCAGGCCATTCAGGTGACCAAGGAGATACGAGGTGAATGTGAGAAAGCGATCGTACTCGCCCGTGATCGCCCTGAAGCACTTCCAGCCGTCGTTATCATATCTGAAGGCATCCACCGCGGCTTCAACACGATCGTGGAGACCATCGAGCGCCGCGAAGAACGTCTCTTCAAAATGAGCCACCTGTTCCGGATAGAACGATGCGCTCAACCTGGTCGCCGCAT
>NZ_JBHMET010000240.1:0-997 GCF_042430365.1 Bradyrhizobium erythrophlei | reverse complement strand
TGATTGGAACGCCATACGGGTCGAAATCGAGGAGGTTCCCGCGATACCTACCGACGGGGCTCCTAGCTGTGCAAGCCGTCTTAGACCGCCTTGTCAAGCAGAAAATCGGGGAACGCCCGCTGCTTCCGCGACGCGGACATTATCCTCCGCCAGCTTGCGGTACTCGGCCGGCCTGCGCAGGTAGAACGCGCCGCCCTCGTCGCGAACGAGGGTCATCGATAACTCGACGCATTCATCGCAGATGAGGACGGGGGGACCCGCGACGACGAGCTTGCGCACATCGTAAGGAGCAGCGAAGGATTGTTCCCGGATTGCTCTCGACGGGTTCGCTGATGCCGGACCTCCGTTCAACGGCCAAACGCCCGCAATACATGTGGACATCGGACCGATGTCCGGCAATAGACCCGTGATTTACCGTTGGACGAGACTGAACGGCGCGGTTGACCCTTTGCGACCGGTCTCGGCGTTCCCACATGCCAGGACGGCATCTTTCGATCGATCTGTTAGATGGCGGAACTTTATTCAATTCGCGGTGCCAAGCCGGAAGACCAGCGCGGCCTCACGCGCCTCTGCGTGCGCGCTACCGCACAAGCAGGGTACGACGAGGCCTTCATCGACCGGGTGATGCCGGCACTCACCGTCACGATGCCGTTGATCACCGGCGGCTATGTTCGAGTGGCGGAAGACGAGGCTGGAGAGGCAGTTGGGGTTGTGACAGTGACGCCAACCGCAGTTCTGGGCATTGCGCAGCTCGACGGCATCTTTGTCGATCCACCGTTTTGGAAACGCGGCGTTGGCCGGGTGCTTTTCGAGGCGGCCGTCGGGCGTGCCAAGGAGCTGAAAGCCGGTGCCCTGATGATCTACGCCGAACCTTCGGCAGAAGGCTTCTACAAGCGAATGGGAGCCATCAGGATCGGCGAAGGGCCATTTTATTATTCTCCAGAGCTTATACTGCCTCATCTGCTCTACATCGTTCCTCGCGACGCATGATGGCTCG
>NZ_JBHMET010000239.1:0-35624 GCF_042430365.1 Bradyrhizobium erythrophlei | reverse complement strand
GAACGCATTGATTCAGCATCATTCAGCTATGGGAATCCTGAATGTGGATTGGTCCTAGGCGATCTGCACGGCAACAGGAGACGAAAGCGATGTCCGAAGAAACGCCGGTCCTGACTGACGTCCGCGGACCTATCCTGATCATCACGCTGAACCGGCCGGAAGCCAAGAATGCGGCCAACCTCGCCCTCTCCAAGGGCGTGGCCGCGGCGCTCGATCGGCTCGACGCCGACGATGCCTTGAGCGTCGGCATCATCACCGGCGCCGGCGGCACATTCTGCTCGGGTATGGACCTCAAGGGGTTCCTGAAGGGCGAGCGGCCGTCGATCCCCGGTCGCGGCTTCGCCGGCCTCACCGAGGCGCCGCCGAAGAAGCCGCTGATTGCGGCCGTGGACGGCTACGCGCTCGCCGGCGGGATGGAGATCGCGCTGTCGTGCGACATGATCGTCGCCAACCGCAACGCCAAGTTCGGCATCCCCGAGGTGAAGCGCGGACTGGCGGCCGCGGCCGGCGGGCTGATCCGCATGCCGCGCCAGATGCCGTTCCGCGTAGCGATGGAATTTGCTTTGACCGGCGAGTTCTTCGGCGCGGAGCGCGCCTACGAACTCGGCATCATCAACCGCCTGACAGATGGCCCCGCCCTCGACGCCGCGCTTGAGCTTGCGGCAGCGATCGGCGCAAACGGCCCGCTCGCCGTGAAGGCATCCAAGCGGGTGATCGTCGAATCCCGGCTCTGGCTGGAAGACCAGATGTGGAAGAAGCAGCAGGAGATCGTCGCGCCGGTCTTCGTGTCCGAGGATGCCCGCGAGGGCGCGGCGGCCTTTGCCGAAAAACGCGCTCCGAACTGGAAGGGCAAATAGCCATCGGCTCCGTTGAGGGAGCGTCGGCTTCGATCGAGCCAAAACCGACGCTGATCCTCCGCTCGCTGCCTTTGACTGCCTATCGAACCGAAGGAGGCCCCTTCTACAGAGCCCGTGCAACCCCGGCGATTGAACGGTCCAGTTCCTGCATGTAGCGGCGTCTTGCATAGGCTTCGGTCAGGAAGCCGACGATTGCATCGCTGGAGGCTACGTCGACGACAGGTAGAATGTCGGCTTCAGCCCGCTCAAAGCAACCCATCGCAATCTTCACATCCATCGATTGAAGAAGAACCGTGCTGCCGTGACGTGCCAGTTCAAGAACTCTCGTCGTGTCCGCGGCGCTGTCGAGATCGCTAGAGAAGATTTCCGGCAGAGAAACGACGCCACGGTATTTTCCTTTCCCATCGACAGCAAAGATTGCCTGGCTCGATCCGAGACGAAAATTCTGTCTGCATTCAGAGATGGTCATGGTGTCAGAAACGGCTCGAACATCGGTCCGCATCATGGAGGCGACCGTCAGATTCCGCAGCCATCCGATATCGCGCGCGCTGCTGATGGTTTCGCCGCGCAGATGCAGCCGCCATGTCGAGAACGAGTGGCCGAACGTCTCGCGAACGAACGCGCTCGTGGTGATGCAGGCCGCGAGCACCGCCGCCGCGACATCGAGGCTCCGGGTCATCTCAAGCACGAGAAACGCCATCGTCAGCGGGCCGCCAACGATGGCGACGCCCAGCGTCGCCATCCCGGTCAGCGCGACCGTCGTCGGATCGAGGCCGAGCTTCAACCCGAGGAACGGCAGTGCGACCACGATCGCATATAGCTTTCCGAACATCGATCCGACGAATAACGATGCGAAGAACAATCCTCCCCTGAAACCGGACCCCAGCGATATCGTGCAGGCCGCTAATTTCAGGACGATTAGAATGACGATGGCCGTCGCGGCCATATCGTGATGCAGATCGAGCAGCATCGCGCCGTGGCCTGCCCCAAGAACCTGCGGGGTATAGATGGCCATCGCGCCAACGCAAATCCCGCCCAGAGCGGGTCTCGACCAGACCGGAATCCACGTCCGGTTGAAAGCCTGCTCGACCTTCGCCGCGATGCGCATCACAGCAATTCCCAGGCCACCCGCGAGGAGGCCGAGTACGATCAGCGCGAACGACTGCTGAAGGGTCTCGATGCCGACATCGGGCAGCCCCAGCGAATAGGGCGCGCCGCCGAGCCTCTCGGCGACCATCGAGCCGGCGAGCGCGGCCACGAAAATCGGCGCCGCACTGCTGATCGCGTAGACGCCGACCACTAGCTCGCAGGCATAGAACGCGCCCGTGAGCGGCGCATTGAAGGCGGCGGCGATGGCGGCCGCCGCGCCGCAGCCGACCATCAGGCGAACATCGCTGCGCCGCAGATTCAGAATGCGTCCCACGATCGACGCCATCCCTGACCCGATCTGGGTATAGCCCGCCTCCAGTCCCACCGACGCGCCGCAGCCATTTGAAATCAACGTTTGGCCACTGACGACCAGGCTGTCGCGCATGGACATATTGCCGCCGCGCAGCGCATTGGCCTCAATCGGATCGGTTGCATTTGAGAGCTTCCATCGCCGCCGCGACCACTCCATGCATCCCAGGACGAGACCGCCGACGGTTGGCGCTACCAGCGCCACAAAGGGATTAACTGCACTGTGCGCGCTCAATCGGACATCGATCGGGATGCCGTAAATCGCCACATGCGCCAGTTGTGAGATATAGCTCATGATGACCACTACGACCCCGGCGCAAAGGCCGAGGATCATCGCCAGCGGGATCAGCAAAGATCCGTGCGTCCTCATCAAGGTGCGCAGCCGGACCACGGCGCGCGCAACACGAACCTTCTTTTCCAACCTCGCCCAAACGACCGACACCATCTGACGCTTCCCACCTCAGCCATTCTTCCAACAATGCGGATGGCAAATCGGTCGCTCGCCGACTGTTTTCTCGCATCAAACAATCGGGCGACGGCATTCGCTGCCGCCGCCGTATCACGCCCAGCCCCGCTAGGCCGCGACGGTGCGTGGGCTGCCGGCCGGCGCGCCCGTCGTCGTATTGATCCAACGGTGTCAGGCGCGCAGGCCTCCCTTGAGAATGCGACGTGCCAAGGTGGCGCGGTGCAGTTCGGACGCGCCGTCGTAAATCCTAAACGGGCGAAGTTCCCGGAGAATCAGTGAAACCGGAGTGTCTTCGGACATGCCAAGCGCGCCCATTATTTGCGCAGCGCGGTCAGCAACCCTGCAAACGGCCTCCGAAACGAACACCTTGGTCATCGCCGACTCGTGTTTGATGGATTCACCCGCGTCCATTTTCGCCGCTGCGTGCCATGTCATCAGGCGGCACGCATGCAGATCGATATGCGAGTCGGCCACCATCGCCTGGACCTGCTGCAATTCGGACAGCCGAGATCCGAACGAGTACCGTGTGTTGACGTAATCCCGAGCAATACTCATTGCGCGCGATGCGCGTCCGATGAAACGCATGCAATGCGAAATGCGCGCCGGCTCCAGGCGAACCTGCGCATAGGTGAATCCCTTCCCGATCTCGCCGAGAACGGCATCGTCATTCACTTCGCAGTTGACGAAATCGATTTCGCCATGACCGCCTATCTGATAGCCGTCGATGCTAGGGATATTCCTGAGCACGTGGTAGCCGGGATTTTCTGCATCGACGATGAACATCGTGGCGCCTTCGTCGGTCTGCGCGAGCACGATCGCAAACGCGGCGCCGACCGCGCCGCTGATGAACCACTTGCGGCCGTCGATGACCCATCCGCCCTGCTTGCGCCGGGCCCGCGTCTTTAACATCGACGGGTCAGATCCGGCACCCGGTGCCGGTTCGGTCATGGCAAAACAGGACCGGATGTCTCCACGAATCGACGATTCGAGATATCTCTTCTTCTGATCGTTCGTCCCGTGCTGGATCAGATTGATCATGTTGGGCTGATCGGGCGGCGCGCAATTGATGGCAAGTGGCCCGAGAAAGCTGCGGCCGGCCTCTTCGAGAATGACCGCACGGTCGCGCCAAGACAGGCCGAGCCCGCCGTAGGTCGTCGGCAATTGCGGTGCATAAAGCCCAGCGGCCTTGGCTTTCTCACGAAGCAGATGCGCGATCTGATCCAGCTTCTCGACATCATGCACCAGGTCCGGGTGTTCCCGCGGAATGGCCTCGCGATCGACGAAGTCGCGCATGCGAGCCTGCAAATCCATCAGGGTTTCGCTATGACCGAAAATATTTGCGGATTTCATGACAGGCTCCATCCCATTTCGAAAATGCCTCGCTCAGCGCTTCTTGTCCTGCCCCGCAGCCGGCGGCGCAATCCCCACGAGGATGATCGCGGCACCAATAAGCGAGATGATTCCGAGAATCGAGAATCCGAGGTAGATGCTGCCCGTCATGGATCTTGTCCAGCCGATGACGGTCGGGCTGACGAACTGGCCGAATCCGCCAAATGCCGTGATCAGCGCGATTCCGCCGGCCCTGGAGGCCTGATTCAGAAAACTGGGCGGCATCGTCCAGAACACCACGAAGCCGCCATACGACGCAGCCGCGGCGCTCATCATCAGGACAACCGCGAAGGCGATGTTGTGCGCAGCCATTGGCAGCAAGGCAAAGCAGACTGCGATCACCAGCGCACACGCTGCAAAGTGCCATCGCCGCTCGAGGTAGCGGTCCGAGCTGTAACCGATGAAATAGTTGCCGAGTGCACCCGCGAAGAAGACGAGGCTGGAAAGGAGCCCGACGTTTGACAGGTCCTTGACGCCCACATCCTTGAAGATTGTTGGCGTCCAGAACGCGATAGCGTTGAACGACACCACGACCGTGAAGTAAGCGAGAATGCCGATATATAGCTTCGGATTGGCCAGCGCGTCACGCAATCCGTGGCCGTGGCCCGTCGAATGTCCTTCGTCCTCGGCAGCGAGCCCGTCAAGGACGATGTTCTTCTCTTTGTCGGGTAGCCATGCGGCCTGCTTCGGGCCGTCGTTCAGGTAGAAATAGGCGCAAATGCCAAGCACAACGGCGGGAAAGCCCTCGACCATGAACAACCACTGCCATCCCTTCAATCCCAGCAGATCGGCCGCATGAATCATGATCCAGGTTGCAACCGGCCCGCCGATGATGCCGGCAAAGGCAGCGCCCATCATGAAATAGCCGGTCACGCGACCTCGCCGGCTCGCCGGAAACCAGAAAGTCAAATAGAAGATTACGCCGGGGAAGAATCCTGCTTCAGCGGCCCCGAGCAGGAAGCGCATCACGTAAAACTGCAACGGCGTCGAGACGAACATCATCGCGCAGGAAATCAGTCCCCATAGACCCATGATCCTGAGCAGGGTCTTCCGCGCGCCGATGCGCCGAAGCATGATGTTGCTGGGGACTTCGAACAGGACGTAGCCCACGAAGAACAGGCCAGCACCGAGGCCGTATGCGGCTTCGGAGAACCCGAGATCCCCCATGAACTGAAGTTTCGCAAAGGCGATGTTGGCGCGGTCAAGATACGAAATGATGTAGCAGAGGATCAGGAACGGCATCAGCCGCAACGTCAATTTTCGGTAGACTGCCTCGGTCTCGGCGGCGAACTCCGTCGCGCCCGGAGGAGCGGTCGATTGTGACATGCTCATGCTTCCAGTCCCTTGGTATCTAATTTTTGCAGAAACGCCTTTGCATCATGGACCGATGCCGAAACGCTTAGATCACCTTGTTGCGTGCCAGCCGTTCGAAGTCGTCGTGCGCAAGACCGAGTCCATCCACGTAGAGTTCCCTGTTGTCCTGTCCGAGGGCGCCGGCGGCGTTACGCTGCGATGTTGGATCGACCGAAAAGCGCGGTACGACGCACGGCGTCGCGATCGAACCGAAATCCTTGTCGGGGATTCGGGTGATGACTTCGCGCGCCTTGACTTGGGGGTCGACTGCGATCTGGTCTATGGAATAGATCGGAGCAATCGTGCCCTGCGCCGCCTCGAACGTGGAGAGCACCTGCTCGAGCGTATGCTCGGAGCACCACGTCGAGAAGATCTCGTTCAACTCCTGTGAATATTCAACTCGCTTGGCATTGTTGACGAACCGCGGATCGTCGATGAGGTCGGCCCGGCCGATCGCCCGGCAATTTGCCGCGAAGAGCGGATTGGTGGAGCCCGCAAGCGTCACCCATCGATCGTCTTTCGTCCGGTAGACGGCCGCCGGCGCCGAATAGGCGTTCGCATTTCCTGTCCTGCCGCGGACCGCGCCGAACTGGTCGAACTCGGTAGGCAGAATGTCCAGAAGTCGGAACGTCGCCTCGGTCAGCGCGAGATCTATCTCTTCGCCCGGCGCGTTCGGATCGCGCGCACGCTTCCACAGCGCGGCAAGGACGCCTACCGCTCCGAACAGCCCTCCGATCGAGTCGCCGATCGGATAGCCCGGATGCATCGGCTGGCCGTCGGCTTCTCCGGTGATGTAGGTCAATCCCCCCATTGCTTCGAAGATTCGGGCAAAACCCGGCCGGTTGCGGTAAGGCCCGTCCTGTCCGAAGCCGGTCGCGCGCAGGATCACGAGGCGCGGCTGGATCGACCACAGCACTTCCTTCGGCAAGCCCCATCGGTCGAGCGTGCCGGGACGGAAATTTTCGATCAGCACGTCGAAGCCTGAAATCAGCTGCTTGAACAGTTCGACGCCTTCGGGCTTGCGAAGATCCAGCGTTGCGAACTTCTTGTTGCGGTTCGCCGACTTCCACCACAACGGCTTGCTGTCCTTTAACGGCGGAAACATCCGGATGCCGTCTCCCTGTCCGGGCATTTCGATCTTCCAGACGTCCGCGCCGTAGTCGGCAAGCAGGGTTGCTGCAAGCGGCGCCGCAATGATCGTTGCAATATCAAGCACCCTGAGGCCAGCCAAAGGTCCACTCATTCCGGATTTCCTTGTTTCAAAGTCACTATTCGAAATCTCAGTCGTCGAAGAGGTCGAGCTAACGCGCTTCGTTCAGCGTGAGGCGAGCAATGTTGAGCTGGTGGATCTGGCTTGTGCCCTCATAGAGGCGGAACAGCCTGACGTCCCGATACCAGCGCTCGATCGAACCGTAGTCGGCGACGAATCCGGCGCCGCCGAAGATTTGAACACAGCGATCAGCGACTCGCCCGCACATTTCCGTCGCGAAATATTTGCACATCGACGCTTCCTGCATGATGTCTTCGCCACGGTCCCGCATGCGTGCTGTTTCCACGATCATCGAACGCGCCGCGAATATTTCGGTCCGGCAATCCGCGATCAATGCCTGGACCAACTGGTGATTGGCGATCGGTTGCCCGAATTGAGCGCGCGTCTTCGCGTGTTCCACAGCCAGTTCAAGCATGCGGATCGCAGGGCCGGTCGACAGTGCGGCCAGATGGATGCGCTGCTTGTTCAGCGCCTTCATGACAGTCCTAAAGCCGGCGCCCTCGACCCCACCAATGATGCTGGCTGCGGACACCCGGCAACCGTCGAGAAACACGCTGCCGACCGGCGATCCCGCCTGCCCCATCTTGCGGTACGGCTTCCCGGTGGAAAGTCCCGGCGTGCCACGTTCGACGATGAATGCAGAGACTCCTTTGGCGCCCTTGCTTCCCGGCTCGGTCCTGGCGGTGATTGTAAACACGTCGGCGATCGGCGCGTTGGTGATGTAACGCTTCTCACCATCGAGGATGAAGCTATCGCCGTCGCGCCGCGCGATGGTGCGAACATTCGATGCTTCCGAGCCGGCCTCCGGTTCGGTGATCGCAAGACAGGACGTCCATTCACCGCGGGCAAGGCGCGGTAAATATCGTTGCTTTTGCTCCTCGGTACCGTCAACGACGATGCCCTCGGAACCAATACCGGTGTTGGTACCGACGCGCGCGCGAAAGGCGACCGCACATTGCGAAAGCTCGATTGCGGCGAACACCAGTTCTTCCGTGGTCAGGCCGGCTCCGCCATAGCTCTCCGGAATGCTCCAGCCGAAAAACCCGCCCCGGCGCATCGTCTCGACGAGGTCCGCAGGAATCTCGTCAGATTGCTCGACCTCCGCCTCCCTGGGGATCGCCTTGTCGCGCACAAACCGGCGAGTGGCGTCCAGGAGCTGGCCGAATGACGCCTCGTCTCTCACCATCGTCGTTTCCTCGTATCTCTTATCGATCTTGACATTGGTGTCGCGCACGTTTGATCATATATCAACGATTGTTTCACTATGCAGAACATAGCTTGAATAGTCGAAATTAGAGGATCTAAGCAGATGGGGTCGAAGCAGAAAAAGAGGCGCAACGGGTCGGCGCCCCAGGAAAATCGCGCCGATTACGGCGCGCCCGTCGATTGGCGTGCACCGGCGGCGCACTACCTGCCGGACGACTTTGCCGACGACAGACAGTTCGCAGCAACCTTAGCGCGTGGGCTTGAGGTGCTGCATTGCTTTACGCCACGCGACACTCAGCTCGGCAACGCCGAACTGGCCGAGCGAACCGGCATGGCCAAGGCGACCATCTCGCGCTTTACCTACACGCTCGTTCGTCTGGGCTATCTGCGGATCAACCGAATCAGTGGCAAGTACCAGCTAGGACCGGCAGTGCTGTCGCTTGGTTATCCGCTTCTGGCCAGTCTCAACATTCGGCAGATCGCACGACCGTTCATGAAGGAACTGGCGGATTTCGTCCGCGGTTCGGTGTCGCTGGGCATGCGCGACCGTCTTAACGTCGTCTATCTGGAGAGTAGCCGGGGCGATGCGCCGAGCATCCAGCCACCAGACGTTGGCTTGAGTTATCCCGTGGCGCGTACCGCGATGGGACGCGCCCTGCTTGCGGCCTATTCACATGAAGAGCGCGAAGGCCTGATCAACGAAATCAAGGTAAAGACGCCGGAAGACTGGGAGTCCTTCCAACAGCAGATCACCGAAAGCATCCGAGACTACCGGGAACAGGGATATTGTGTTTCCTACGGTGATCTGCGACGCGAAATTCATGCCGTTGCGGTCCCTATGCGTTCGATGGCGGATGGAACGATTCTAGTCTTCAATTGCGGCGTCTCCTCGTTCTTGCTCGGCGACGGTCAATTGACACGCGATATCGGACCACGGCTCGTTTCGATGGTGCGCAGCGTCGAAGCAATGATGGGGGTTTCTTGATTGGCGTTCCGCGCTTGCCGTGGCAATTGTGCGAATGAAGATACAATCCAAAGGCAGAAACGGCACTCATTCAGCATTCGTAGAGCCACCGTAAAGCGAGCCGCCGCCTTGCTGCGGATCGGTGATTTCCTGGCCGAATATCCCTGGGACGGTGTCGCGTAATATCACGCCGAGCGACTGCGCGGCGTCGTATGGCAGCAGCGACTGCTCGACCTGTCAACGCACCGACATGAGCAACAATCCATGCCCGCGACAGCGGATGATCGATCGCCGGCAACTCCTGACCAGCGCCGCCGGATTGGCGCTAGGGACGGCCGGCCTTGCTGCGCCGGCGCTGGCACAGGCACGCAGCAAGGCTGCGGCTCGGTTATCGCCACGTCGTCGCGGCCGACGGCCAGATCTTGACCGGTCTCGACGACGGTTCGTTCGACAAACAAGGTATCGATTTCGACCTGGTCGAGTTCAATACCGGCCTTGAGGTGGTTCAGGCGATGGCCGCCGGCAAACTCGAGGTGCCGTCGGCTGGCGCCGTGATATCGAGCTTGCTGCCGCTTGGCGGATATACCGCGTTCCTGATCAACGCCGTGGAGATTGCCACCGCGCAGCTCTGGGCGCGCCCGGATCGGGGCGCGAGGACCTCCTTTGCCGATTTGCACGGCAGACGTGTTGCGACGACCATCAAGACCACCGCCCATATCTTCCTCGATCGCGCGCGGCGCGCCAACGGTCTGGCGCCTTCCGATGTCGAGATCGTCAACAGCAGCATGCCTGCGGCGGTGAAAGCGTTCATCGCGGGCGAAGTGCCGGCCGTCGCGCCCTGGGTGCCGTTCCATGTCACCATGCGTCAGAAGGTGCCCGACGCGATCAAGCTGGCGGACGCATCAGCCTTCTATCCGCAATCCGCCGTGGTTGGCGGCTGGGTCGCGCGTCACGACTATTTTTTTGCCAACAGGGATGTGTTCGCCCGGATCATCCGTGGCTGGGCCGATGCCAACGATTACATGATCCGCAACAGTAAGGCCGCAGGTGAGGTGTTGAAAAAGCATTACCCGCGGGCCACCCCCGCTGATATCGCGGAGGCACTCAAGGTGCAAAAAATGTTTTCCTCGCGCGAATGGAGGCGGCTCTATACCGATGGCACAGTCACCAAATGGCTGCAGCAGATCAGCGATTTCTTCACGACCGACGCTGGCGTCGCAAACCCGAAACCGGTCACCGAGTATTTCGACTCGAGTCTCTATCTCACCACGATTTAATCCGGCTATCTGCAGTGCGAATTTTCTCCAGAACCTGCTTACTCGCTCGAATGAGAAAAGCTGGAGTCTTCGGCGCGCGCGTGCGTATCGCGCTGAGAAATAAAGAAAAACTGGCGCACCCGACACGATTCGAACGTGTGACCTTTGCCTTCGGAGGGCAACGCTCTATCCAGCTGAGCTACGGGTGCGTGCAGGGCCTCATTTAGCTGATTGGCCCCGGGTCGGCAACGGCCTTGGCGGGCGTTGTCGGGCGGCCCAGAGGCTGTAAACTGCCTCCCAACGAGTTTGCACGCGGAAAACCGCGTCTCGAGGGAGATCGGCATGCGTCCGCTGGAATTTGGCTGGTATCTGCCCACGCATGGCGACACCACGGCCTATGGGCTGATGGAGGCCCAGATTCCGGGCTCGGTGGAACTGTGCGACCGCGTGGTGAAGGCCGCCGAGGACGCCGGCTTCGAATATCTGCTGATTCCGGTCGGCTCGGTCTGCTGGGAGGCCTGGATCACGGGCGCGTTCATGGCGGCGCGTTCGTCGTCGATCAAGCCGCTGATCGCGGCACGTCCCGGCTACATCAATCCGGTGCTGCTGGCCAAGATGATCTCGACCTTCGACCAGATGTCGGGCGGGCGCATTTGCGTCAACCTGATCGCCGGCCAGAACGAGAGCGAGGTCGAGGCCGAGGGCGTGCGCCATGCCAAGGAGGAACGCTATGAGCTGATGGAGGAGGAGGTCTCGATCCTCAAGGCGCTGTGGACCACGCGGGGCCCGGTGCACGTCCGGGGCAAATTCCACACCATCTCGGGCGCGCATATCAGGCCGCGGCCACTGCAGCAGCCGTTCCCGAAATTCTATCTCGGCGGCGGCTCGCGGCAGGCCTGGGAATTATCCGCGAAACATTCCGACGTGCATCTGTTCTGGGGCGACCTGCCGGAGCGTATCGCCGAGAACATCGCCGAGATCAGGCGGATGGCGCGCGCCCATGATCGCGAGGACGCGATCGGCTTCGGCATGCGGCTGCAGGTGATCTGCCGCGAGACCGAGGCGGATGCCTGGGAAGCGGCTGACCAGCTGGTGCGCCACGCCACCGAGCGGCAGAAGCAGGAGATGAAGACGCTCTACAACCGCTCGGAAGCCAACCGGCGCGTGCAGCAGCTCGCGCGCGACTATGGCGATCTCCTGATGCCGCATCTGTGGAGCGGCATTACGAAGGTGCGGCCCGGCGCCGGCATCGCCGTCGTCGGCAATCCCGCGCAATGCGCCGCGACGCTGCAGCAGTTCATCGATGCCGGCTGCCACTCGTTCTGCCTGTCCGGCTACCTGCATGACGAGGAGGCCGAGCGCTTCGGCCGCCTGATCCGCCCGATCCTGGCGGCGAGCAACCGTGGCCGGCTTGCGGATAAGGGCGCGCAATCATAGACGGGGTGAAGCCATGCACATCAGACGGACGCTTGCGGCCTCGGCGATGCTCGCCTTGACATGGATAACGACGTCCGGTGCGTCTGCGGACGAAACCGAGCGCCATCGCAAGCCGGTCAAGGAGATCGCCGGCGCGCGTATTGCGGTGGGCACGGCGATATTCCCGCTCTACGTGTCCGCGGACTGGTCCCATCCGCTGCCGGAGATCACGCGCGCGATCCTCGTGCTGCACGGCGTGCTGCGCGATGCCGACAATTATTTCGAATCCGCGCGGCGCGCGCAGGCGGCGGCGGGAGAGGTCGGCAGGAGCGCGCTGATGATCGCGCCGCAATTCCTGATCGAATCCGATGTCGATGCGTTCAAGCTGCCGGCCGACACGCTGCGCTGGAGCCTCTATGGCTGGCAGGGCGGCGAGCCCGCGATCGGGCCGGGCCCGGCGAGCTCGTTCGACGCGCTGGACGCGATCCTGGCAAGGCTCGGCGACCGCCGGCTGCTTCCGAACCTGAAGCAGGTGGTCGTGTTCGGCCATTCCGGCGGCGCGCAGGTGGTGCAGCGCTATGCGATCGCGGCCAAGGGCGATCAGGTGCTGCTGCGTGAAGGTATCGACGTGCGCTACGTGATCGCCAATCCCTCATCATACGCCTATTTCAGCGCCGACCGGCCGGAGCCGGCAATCGCCGCGCACTGCGACGGCTTCAACCGCTGGAAGTTCGGCATGGAGGATCGTCCGCCCTATCTCGCGGCGCCGACCGCGGCCGCGCTGGAGCAGGCCTATGTCGCGCGGCGCGTGATCTATCTGTTGGGGACGCTCGATACCGATCCCAACCATCCCGCGCTCGACAAATCGTGCATGGCCGAAGCGGAAGGGCCGTATCGCTATGCGCGCGGCCACGCCTACGTCGCAGCGATGCAGGCTCGCGACAACGGCACGCCGAACCACAGCGTGTGGGACGTGCCCGGGGTCGGCCATCAGGGCGGCAAGATGCTGACCTCACCTTGCGGCCTGACCGCACTGTTCGACATTCCCGGCTGTGAAGCCGCGCGCTGACCGGGCGTGGCCACAGGCGATGGCGATCAATCCTTCGGCTTGATCATGTGCGAAGCCATGAACGCTGCGACCGCGTTGGAATATTCTTCCAATCCCTTGAAGCTGAAATGCATATCGCCTGGCCGCCAATAGAGTTCTTCCGGGCGCGATCCGAACCGCTGCTTCAATGTCTCGGTGGCATTGAAGAAAAGAAATCCGTTCCTGATGCACATTGCTTGCACCGTGGAGCTGACGAGATCGTTCCAGACCCGGCCGTCCGCGCCGGGCTTCAAGTGCCCGAGATGCGGGTGAAAGATGAAGAGCACCCGGGCCCCATCCCCGGCGTAGCCCTTCAAGACATCGGCCAGCTCCTGCAGGTTCTGCCCGAAAGTCGAGAGCGGGGCCGCATATTTCCGCACGAGATCGGCGTCATGGTCCTGCGAATAGGAAAACAGAACGAGATCGTCCGATCGGTCTTTCCTGATCACCGCCGGCATGTGCACGAGGGAAAGCCAGGTCTTTGCCGCGAACCGCGTCAGATACAATGAATGCGCGCGAGCCTGCATCAGGCCGACGCTGCATTCGTGTCCGATCGGCGAAGCCCTGACGCCGATATTCTGTCCGCGCTCGTCGCGGACAATCAGCTCTCGGTATCGGACGAAGTCGTCGTAGAGATCGGTCTCGTCCACGTCGACCACGATGTAGTCGGGACGCACGATCGGCAGCAGTATCTTCGCCTGCGGGATGAAGATCGACGGGGCGTAGGACGTGTATCCGGCATTGTGGGTCTTGAGGCAAACCTCCCGTTCCGTCTTGAAGTATTTTGCGACGTGGTACGGCAGTGTGTTCGCGTCGTCATAGCCTTCCATGAAGGAATCGCCGAGGAACAAGACCGAGGTTGGTTTTTGGCACCCCTCCAGCAGGGCCTTGTCGTCGATGATCCTGACGCCGTTCGCGTCATAGGATCTCTTGTAGCTGAAGCCGGTGAGATCGCCGTAGATGCACAGGTTCTGCCGTTCCGGTGCCGGCCGGTGGTTCAGAACGTCGGATTCCCAGTTCAGGTTGACGCTCGCCATCTCCAGATCGAACAGCGGGCCGAAATATTGCTGGAGCCGCAATCCGATCTCGAAAATCACGGTCCAGGTGATGAACAGCGATGCCCCGAGCCCGAGGAGGCGTAACCATCGCTTCATTGAGTATCTCCAAAACGAACTCTGGACGGCTCAATCGATCCACGAAACTCAGGGCCACGGCTTGTCTCGAATCAAAATTCCCATCTGCCGGGCGCCCTTGGGGGAAGGAGAAAAAAACCCAGCGACCCTGTCCCGGACACCTGATAGAACAGCTTGGAATATCCATGGAGGCTTGGCCAGTCCTGATGCCCCCGTCGACCTATGAAACTTTCACCCGCGATGAGGCGCTGCGTCCGGGGTCGGATCGGATATTCGGTTGGGTGATGGCGGGTGCGCTCGCGCTCCTGAGCGTCTTCAACGGTTGGCATCAGGGCCGGTTGTGGCCATGGGCCTTGTCCGCAGCGGTGCTGCTTCTCGTCGTGGCCTGGCGGCGTCCATCTTTGCTGCATCCGCTAAATCGACTCTGGATGAAGCTCGGCCTGCTTCTGCACAAGCTCGTCAACCCGATCATCATGGGTCTTCTGTTCTATGGCACTATATTGCCGACCGGCCTCGTCATGCGGCTGCGCGGCAGGGATCTCCTGCGGCTGAAACGCGAGGCTGACGCCGCGAGCTATTGGATCGCCCGCCCGCCCGGGCCGGCACCGGAAACGATGAGAGACCAGTTCTGATGGTCGATTTTCTGGCCGAGCTCTGGCGCTTCATGCGCGTGCGGAAGAAGTTCTGGCTCGCGCCGATCGTCATCATGATGGTGGTATTCGGCGGCCTCGCCGTCGTGGCGAAGGGTTCTGTGGTCGCACCGTTCATCTACACATTGTTCTGAGCGATGCGCATTCTCGGCATTTCCGCGTTCTATCACGATAGCGCCGCGGCGCTGATCGAGGACGGCCGCATCATTGCTGCAGCGCAGGAGGAGCGCTTCACCCGAAAGAAGCATGACGCATCGTTTCCGCGCCATGCGGTTGCCTACTGCCTGGAAGCGGCCGGCGCAAAGCTTTCGGAGATTGATCATGTCGTGTTCTACGACAAGCCTTTCCTGAAATTCGAGCGGCTGCTCGAAACCTATGTCGCATTTGCGCCACGCGGCTTTCGTTCATTCCAGATGGCCGTCCCGCTGTGGCTCAGGGAGAAGCTGTTTCAGAAAAGCCTGTTGCGGAGCAGGCTCCAGGAGTTCGACGACAACTTCGCATCCGAAAAGCTGTTGTTCGCCGAGCATCATCTAAGCCACGCGGCGTCCGCCTTCTACCCGTCGCCATTCGAGCGAGCGGCCGTGCTGACCATGGACGGCGTCGGCGAGTGGGCGACGACGTCGGCCGCGACCGGTGAAGGCAACCGCCTCGAGATCTTCCAGGAGATCCATTTTCCCCATTCGCTCGGCCTGCTCTATTCGGCGGTAACCTATTACATCGGCTTCAAGGTCAATTCCGGCGAATACAAGCTGATGGGCCTGGCGCCCTACGGCGAGCCTAAATACGCGCAGCTAATTCTGGATCACTTGATCGACCTGAAGCCGGACGGATCATTCCGGCTCGACATGTCCTACTTCGACTATTGCACCGGCCTCACCATGACCAACGAGCGGTTCGCCAGGCTGTTCGGCCAGCCCGTGCGGTCGCCGGATCAGTTGCTGACTCCGTTTCACATGGATGTCGCGTCCTCCATTCAGGCGGTGCTCGACGAGGCGGTGCTGCGGCTGACGCGGAGCCTCGCAAGCCGAACCGGCGCGCGCAATCTCTGCCTCGCCGGTGGCGTTGCGCTCAATTGCGTGGCCAATGGCAAGGTGCTGCGCGACGGCCGATTCGAGCGCCTCTGGATCCAGCCCGCGGCGGGTGATGCCGGCGGCGCGATCGGCGCGGCGCTTGCGGCCTTCCATCAGTTCAAGGGCGAGCCGCGCAGCGTCGCCGTAACAGACGGAATGTCCGGCGCCTTTCTCGGTCCGGAGTTTTCTCAAGCCGACATCGAACGAAGGCTCGCCGCCTGTGGCGCGCATTTTGTCGTGCTTGGCGAAGACGCGATGATCGAGGCGACGGTCGAGGCGCTGTCCGATCAGCTCGCGGTGGGGTGGTTTCAGGGCCGCATGGAATTCGGCCCGCGTGCGCTCGGGGCGCGCTCGATCCTCGGCGACCCCCGATCACCGGCCATGCAGAAGAACCTCAATCTCAAGGTGAAGTATCGCGAAAGCTTTCGTCCCTTCGCGCCGGCGGTGCTGCGCGAGGAGGTCGCCAACTGGTTCGAGCTCGATGCCGATAGTCCCTACATGCTGATTGTGGCCGACGTGAAACGGGATCGGCAGCGCACCATGAGCGCCGAAGAGCAGGCGCTGTTCGGCATCGACCGGCTCAATGTCGCGCGCTCGGACATTCCTGCCGTTACGCATGTTGATTATTCCGCCCGCGTTCAGACGGTCAGCCGCGAGACCAACCCGCGCTTTCATCGGCTGCTGACGCGGTTCAAAGCGCGAACCGGGTGCCCGGTGCTGGTCAACACCAGCTTCAATGTGCGGGGCGAGCCGATCGTCTGCACGCCTGAAGATGCATTCCGCTGCTTCATGGGCAACGAGCTGGACATGCTCGTGATCGGCAACTGCATACTGCGCAAGACCGAGCAGAATTCCGATCTCAAGCAGGATTACAGGTCCGCATTCGAACCGGATTGAGGCGTCGTGAGGTGCGCTCCCCGGGTGGGCGACAGCAGGGATTTGCCCGACAATTCGTGCTGTATTTTCGGACCGTGCCGCAGCGTCGCCGATGGCGCCTCTCCGAATGCGCGTCGATAGTAGCCGGAGAAATGGCCAAGATTGCCGAAGCCGCAAGCGAAGGCCACGTCGGTCACGGACGTTGAATTGCGGTTGTCCAGCAGCATCATTCGCGCGTGGTTCAGTCGAATGCGCTTCACGAAATCCATCGGCGAATAGCCACGGCTCTTCTTGAAGGAATAGAACAGCGTTCGCGCGCTCACCCCGGCGACCAGCGCCAGCGCCTCGACCGTCAGGGGCTGCTCCCAATTGGCCTCGACATAGGCCTCGGCCCGGCGAACCTGCCAGAACGCTGCCGACAGCGGACGTCGGTGCAGCAGAGGACTATAGTTGTGGTCGTTCGCCATCAGGAACGACACGATCATCGCCTCCTCGAGCTCTGCCGCTGCCAGGGGATCCAAGGCCGAGGTCCCGGAATCCAGGCAATCGACGAGCAGCAGGAACAGCTTCCTGAGGTTCGCCGTGTCCGGGCGTTGAAAGTCGGCCCGTGGTGCAAAGACGAGCCGCTCCTTCAGCGGCGCTCCGGTCAGGGCTTCCAGCTTCCCGGACATCGCCCTCGGTGTCACGCTGAGAACGAACTGTTGAAATTCGGCGCTGTAGTCCAGCTGCGCACGCTCGGATGGCGATCCGATCAGGGCCCGGTCGGCGGAAATGTCGACGTCGTCCCGGCCGACGCGTCCCCGCGCGCTGCCATCGCATGCGAACAGAACGGCATAGGCATCGAGACAGGGAATTTCGATTTTCACGCGTGCGCCCTGCCTGGCATAGGCCAGCGCGACCCCACCCAGCTGGCAGCGATTGGCGACGGAGTCGAGCGGCTTGCCGCTGTCGCTGACCTCGAATTTTGCGCCGGGATAGAAGCGTTGAACCGCCGCCTCGAGCACACCGACATTGCTGGTCCGCACATGCTGGAAGGCATGCAGCGGGATGCGAGAACGCGCAGTTGCAGGACCAGCCATGGATGCCTCCGGCTCCAGGGAAAGCTCGTCACCGACGCACGTTGCGCAACAGCGCCGCTTGAAGCTACGTCCCGCCCAGTGGGGCGTACATTCCGGGACAATACTGATGCCCCGTGCTGCGGCGCACAGAAGCGGGCGGCCGGCCAGCGCTTCAGGCGGCTATCTGACCCGGCCGGATCGGTGCGGGTCAATTGCGCAAACTGAGTAGCGAGACCGTGGTAGGGGTCGATTAGATAGCCCGGATACCGGCGGCATGCCGCCAGGACGGCGTTCGTTCTCCAACTCTTGTGGGGTAGGGGCCGGCAATGACGATCCGCAAGAAATTCTTCCTGCTTGCCGGCATTCTGCTCGGATTGTTCGGCGCCGTCGTCGGCGTTCTCGCCTTTGTCCAGAAGCTCGATCGCGACCAGCTCGGCAATATCAGCGAATACGAGTTGCCATTGCAGCAACTTGTCGGCGACTTCGATGTCTATACCGACAGATACGAGCTGGAAATCCTGCGCGAGCTGCGGTCGGATCGAAGCGATCCGGCGGACCGGGCGGCGGCGACCGCCGCCGCAAAGGCGCTGGCCGACGAACTGCGTAACACGGTGGCGACGGGGCGCGCGATTCTAGAGAAGGCGATCCGGGATCCCGGCTACGAGACCGAGGACCGCGTCGATCTGGCGCGGATCACCGGTGTGCTGCAGTATCTGAGCCGCTCCCTCGAGGAGTTCATTGCGGTCGGCGAGGCGACGCTTGCGGCGCTCGCCGCTGGCCGTCGCGATGATGCGCAGCTCGCATCGCTCAGCTTCCGCAAGTTCGCGCAGGCGTTCGGCTCGGACCTCTCCGAGGTCCGTCACCAACTTTCCGACCTGACCAGCCGCTCGACGCGCGCTGTTCTCGCGCGACAGAAGTTGGACACCTATTTGAGTTTCGGCCTGTTCATCCTGGCCTGCGGCATCGGCCTCGGGGTCAGCGCGGTCGGGTCGACGCGCGTAGTGTCCAGCCTGCGCCAGCTCGTTGCCAGCACCAAGGCCATCGAAACTGGAGCAGATGTGGTGCCGGTCGCGATCCGCAGCCGCGACGAGGTCGGCGAGCTTGCGCTTGCATTCAACCGGATGCTCGAGGAACTGCGCGAGCGCGATCGCCTTAAGGATACGTTCGGCAAGTTCGTCGATCCCCGGCTGGTGAGCCGGCTGATTGCCAGCGGCGCCGATCAGGCCGAGCGGCGCAGCCTGACCGTCTTCTTCTCCGACATCAAGCAGTTCACCGGCATCAGCGAGCAGCTGACCGCGAGCGCGGTGGTCCACCTCCTGAACAACTATTTCGGCGCCGTCGCCGACGTCATTCATGGGCATCGCGGCATCATCGACAAATATATCGGCGATGCCGTCATGGCGTTCTGGGTCCCGCCGTTCTCGACCGGCGACGATCATGCAAGCGATGCGTGCCGCGCGGCCCTGGCGCAGCAGCAGGCGATTGCGGCGCTTCGGGCGCATTTGCCCGAGATCACCGGGATCAGACGCAATACGCCCGACATCGTGATCC
The DNA here is from genome assembly GCF_042430365.1 of Bradyrhizobium erythrophlei. GTDB lineage: Bacteria > Pseudomonadota > Alphaproteobacteria > Rhizobiales > Xanthobacteraceae > Bradyrhizobium > Bradyrhizobium erythrophlei. Next base: position 16,564 of record NZ_JBHMET010000239.1, on the reverse strand, counting down.
GGATGGGCATTGCCACGGGAGAGGCCGTGGTCGGGACCATCGGCTCGGAGTCGGCGCGCTCGTACACGGTGATCGGCGATACCGTGAACCTGGCCTCGCGCCTCGAGAGCATCAACAAGGTCTACGGCACGCTGATCCTGATCACGGAGGAAACCTATCGCCCCGCGGAAGCGACGATCGAGGCGCGCGAGGTCGATCAGATCATCGTGTCGGGCAAGACGGAGCCGGTCCGGATCTATGAGTTGATGGCGCTCGCGGGCGAACTCGATAGCTCGCAAAGCGAGCTTCGAGCGACGTTCGCGGAGGCGCTCGCGTCCTATCGCAGGCAGGATTGGGACAATGCGCAGGCGCAGTTCGAAAGCTGCCAGCGCTGTGCGCCGAACGATGGGCCGACGCAATTGTTCCTTGGCCGGATCGCCCTGCTGCGTGCGACGCCGCCTGCGGCAGACTGGAACGGCGTCTGGCATCATCTCGAGAAATAGCGGGCGAGGTGGGCGTGTCACGCGAGCATCGATTGATCGTGCATTTGCAAGGTCACGTCGAGATGGCGGACTTCCTCGCTTCGGCGCACGCTCCGGCTGCCGAATATGGCATAGGCGGAATCTCGAACGTGCTGTTCGACTGGTCGGGCGTCGAGTCCTGGAATTTCCGACCGCCAACGGGGCTGGAGCTGCAGTCCTTGCTGACGGACACGGAATTCCTCGAGCGCGCCGCTATCCTGCATCCCCGAAAGTGCAACCGACAGGCGGCATGGTTTGCCGCGTTTCTCAGAACCAGGAATTGCCGCGTCGGCTTGTATTCCCGGCGCGACCTGGATCGGGCCCTGCTCTGGCTGGGAGAGGACACGGACAGGCCGGAGGGCGGAGGGGCCCCTTGAGGGCTCCGTTAGAGCCGTCTGCTTGCGCAATTTGAGTAGCCAGCCCGCCCCGCTGTTGGTTCCATAGGGCGAAATGGCATGTCACGCCTTGTTCGGAGGTGCCAGATGCATGGTAGCAGCAAGGGTGCAGGAGGCAGCTCCCGGCGAGCATTTCTCGCGCTGACCACGGCGACGGCCGCCGGTATTGGCGGGGTGACATTCGACATGGGTCTGCAGCGTGTTGCGGCGCAAGCCGAGCCGGCGGCCGATGCGGCCGATTCGCGCCGCAAGCGGGCCGGCGGCGGCAAGCCGAACATTCTCTTCATCTTCACCGACCAGGAGCGCTATCAGACCAACTGGCCGAAGGGCCTGTCTCTCCCTGCCCATGAGCGCCTGCAGAAGACGGGCGTGACGTTTCACAACCATTATTGCCCGGCGGTGATGTGCACATCCTCGCGCGCCGTTCTCCTGACCGGCCTGCAAACGCCCGACAACCGCATGTTCGAGAATTGCGATGTCCCGTGGGTCAGGAATCTGTCGACCAAGATTCCGACCATCGGGCACATGCTGCGCAAGGCGGGCTACTACGCTGCCTACAAGGGCAAATGGCACCTCAACCGCAAGTTCGACAGCGAAGAGCCGGATCGCCTGTTCACCAAGGAAATGGACGAGTATGGCTTCTCCGACTACTTCTCGCCCGGCGACATCATCGGCCATACGCTGGGCGGCTACCAGTTCGACCCCTTGATCGCAAGCAGCGCGATCACCTGGTTGCGGCGCAACGGACGTCCTCTCACCGACGACAACAAGCCCTGGGCCTTGTTCGTGAGCCTGGTCAACCCGCATGACGTGATGTACTTCAACACCGATCGTCCCGGGCAGAGCGTTCAGGACAGCGGCAATTTGATCAAGCATGCGGCACGGGCGCCTGAACACCAGCTGTTCAAGGCCTCCTGGGACGTCGCCCTTCCGAGCAATATTACCGAGCCGTTTGACGCGCCGGGCCGCCCGAAAGCTCACGGCGAGTTCTTGAAGGTGTGGGACTATGTGCTCGGGCACATCCCGCCCGAGGAGGAGCGCTGGCGGCGCTTCAACGACTACTACGTCAATTGCATCCGGTCGGTCGATTCGCAGGTCGATCGCATCCTGCAGGAGCTCGATGCGCTCGGGCTATCAGACAACACCGTGATCTGCTTCACCTCGGACCACGGCGAAATGGCGGGCGCGCACGGATTGCATGGCAAGGGTCCGTTCGCCTATGAGGAAACGGCACATCTGCCATTTTACACGGTCCATCCTGATGTGAAGGGTGGGCAGGATTGCCGGGCCTTGACGGGGCACATTGATGTGGTGCCGACGTTGCTGTCGATTGCAGGGGCCCCGCCGGAAAAATCGGGCGAAGTCGCCGGCCGCTCGCTGCCCGGGAAGGATATGACAAAGGTGCTGACTAATCCCGGCGCCGCCGATGTTCATGCCCTGCGCGAAGCAATCCTCTTCACCTACAGCGGATTAGGCGCCAACGATGCCACCCTGTGGCAGGTCGTCTCCGAAGCGCGTGCCGCGGGCAAGAATCCGGCCGTGGCCATTCTCAAGAAAGGCTATAAGCCTGACTTGAAGAAGCGCGGCAGCCTGCGCTCGACGTTCGACGGAAGTTACAAGTTCACGCGCTATTTCGCGCCGGGAGAGCGCAATCGTCCGGCCGACCTTGCCGATCTGTACAAGCACAACGATGTCGAGCTGTTCGATCTCAAGGACGATCCCGTCGAAATGAAGAACCTGGCGGCCGACAAGGCAGCCAACGGTGAACTGATCGCCTCGATGAGCGACAAGCTGGAACGCATGATCAAGGCGGAGATCGGTGTAGACGACGGGCGCGAAATGCCCAATCTTCCGCGCATCGAGTGGACCATCGATCGCGTCGATCTCTAGGTGGAGCGATCACAGCACGGGGGAAGCTGATGACAGGTGGCGGGACGGGACTGGCAGCGCAGTTCAGACGAACCGGATTGTCGCTGGTGACGGGAGCCTTTGTACTTGCGGGCGTGCCCGCCTGGGCCGATGAGGCCGGAGTCAGCTACTGGCTTCCCGGCACATTCGGATCGATGTCGGCCGTGCCGACAGCGCCGGGATGGTCGGCCGCGGTCGTCTATTATCACACCTCGGTCAGTGCGGGTCCCAACGTCGCCGCCGCACGCGAGGTCGAGATCGGCAGGTTCACCCCGACCGCCACGGCCAGCCTGTCGGCCAGTCTGAACGCCAACGGCGATCTTTTCTTCCTGGCGCCGACCTACACATTCGCGACCCCGGTGCTGGGCGGTCAGGCGTCGATCGGCTTCACGAGCGTTTTCGGCCACGCCAATGCTGGCCTGAACGGAACGCTGACGGCAACAGTCCCGCCGTTCACGCTGATCCGCTCCGACTCGATCAACGACTCCGTGACCGGCGTGGGAGATCTGTACCCGATGGCCACGCTGAAATGGAATCAGGGGGTGAACAATTGGATGGTCTATGTGAGTGGCGACGCGCCGGTCGGTGCTTACGACCGCACGCGCATCATCAATCTTGGCATCGGCCACGGCGCAATCGACGGCGGCGGCGGCTACACCTACTTCAATCCAAAGACCGGAACGGAATTTTCGGCGGTTGCCGGCTTCACCTACAATTTCAAGAATACTGCCACCGACTATCAGAACGGCATCGACTTTCACCTGGATTGGGCAGCCTCGCAGTTCGTATCAAAGCAGCTGTTCATCGGCGCGGTCGGATATGCCTACGAGCAGGTGACCGGCGACAGCGGATCGGGCGCCAAGCTCGGAGCATTCAGGTCGCGCGTCGAAGCCATCGGTCCCCAGATCGGCTATGTGTTTCCGGTCGGAACGATGCAGGGTGTTCTCAACGCAAAGGGTTATTGGGAATTCGACGCCGAGAATCGCGCCAAGGGTTGGAACACCTGGTTGACCTTTGCGATCTCCAACCCGCCACCGGCGCGGTAGTGAAGCCCTGGAAAGGAGGGCGCCATGACCAATCGGATTTCGACAGGGTTCTATAGCCCGGTCGAACGTGACGTGCGGCTCGATTTCTTTCGTGGCATCGGGCTTTGGATGATCTTTCTCGATCACATTCCGCACGACATCGTGGCCTGGCTGACATTGCGCAATTATGGATTTAGCGATGCCGCCGAGTTCTTTGTTTTCATATCCGGCTACCTCGTCGGCTTCATCTACGTGCCGATCATCCGCGACGGCCTCTTCCTTGCAGCGCTCAAGCGCCTGTGGAAACGGGCAGCCGAGATGTACGTCGCGCACATTTTGCTGTTCCTGATATTCACCGCGCAGATCGCCCGTACCGCGCGGCGGTTTGACAATCCGATGTATGAGAACGAGTTCAACGTCTTCAACTTTCTTCAGCATCCCGACATCCTGATCGGACAGGCCCTCACGCTACGATACAAGCCGGTCAATCTCGACGTGCTGCCGCTCTATATCGTTCTGGTGGCCGCGGCGCCGTTCATGGTGTGGTGTCTCGTGCGACGTCCCAACCTCACTCTGCTGGCCTCCGTGGTGCTTTATATTCTGTCGCGCTGGTTCGATTGGAACATCGCATCCTATCCACCGGGCACGACCTGGTATTTCAATCCGTTCTGCTGGCAGCTGCTCTTTGTCTTTGCCGCATGGTGCGGCTCAGGGCAGATCGCGCAGATCGAGCGGCTGGTATGGTCGAGGCTCGGGATGGCGATCGCCGTTGCGTGGCTGGCGTTCGCATTCGTGATCGTCATGAGCTGGCATGTCAGCTTCATCGAATCGCTGATCCCGAAATGGATGATCAAGCTGATCTATCCCATCGACAAGACCGACCTCGACATGCTGCGCCTCACTCACTTCTTTGCGCTGGCGACGATCGTCTCGTATTACGTTACCCACAACTGGAAGCCGCTGACGTCAAGATGGCTCCACCCGGCGATTCTCTGCGGCCGGCACTCGCTGCCGATCTTCTGCCTCAGCGTCTTTCTCTCGTTCGCCGCGCATTGGATCCTGATCCAATACACCAGGGGGGTTTGGGAGCAGCTTGCGGTCAGTTTCGCCGGCATCGCCATCATGGTCGGCGTCGGCTGGCTATTGGATCGTTCCGCCGAAGTGCCTGATCTGTTCGTCCAGGTGGTGGAGCCGGAAGAAGTCGAGCCCGCATTGGAAGCCAAGGCCTAAGGAGCGGCGGCCGTCCTCACCTGGGCAGCCGACGTCCTTCGGCGCTGCATAACCTGTTTCGGGAGAGCTGCATGTCCAGATATTTGTCGATGATCGGCGGCATTCTCGTTTGTTTGACCGTGACCACGGCGGCGCAGACGCCTTCGCCGGAGGCCGTGAGCGCCGCCCGCGGCCTGGTGACCACGATGAAGCTTTCGGATCAATACAGGGCGCTGTTGCCCGCCATCGTGCTTGGTCTCCGGCCGATCGTGGCGCAGGACAGGCCGGAAATCGAACGCGACTATGACGCCATGAGCGCCGTGATCGCGGACGTCTATGTGCCGTTCTATAACGAGATGCTCGAAGGCGCAGCCACCGTCTACGCCAGCAATTTCACGGCCGAGGAGCTGCGCCAAATGGACAGCTTCTACCGTCTTCCGGTCGGGCAGAAGCTGCTGGAAAGATCGTCGGCGCTTGCGCAGCAGACCAATCAGATCGGCCAGGACGTCAGCCGCAAGGCGACCGACGAGCTGCGCCGACGCCTGACGGAAGCGTTACGACAGCGGGGCCACAAGCTCTAGAGCATGATCCGGAAAGGCGTGTAGCGGTTTTCCCTCGCGACAAACGCGAAGCGTTTGCGCGAAGATCATGCTCAAACAAAGACCTAAAGCGCGATGACGATTCATCCAAATCTCATCGCGCTTAGGCCATTCACGGTTCGCTCGCATGAGGCGCTGGCGAAAATTCAGTGACGGTTCGACCCAGCGATGGGATCTGGGCGTACTGGCATTGATCCTCGCGATCCTGCTGACCGGCATCCTGGCCAAGCTCAATCAAGCCTGGTGGGCGATCCTGATCGTCCTGGTGCTATGCGCGCTGCTGGCGGGGTTGCGTCGCGGCTCCCGATAGTCAGCGTGCGAGCGTGGCTGATCTGCGGAGCGGCAGGCCGAGCAGAACCCCGCCACACGCAGCGCCGCCGTCACGCCGGCACGATCACCTTGCCGATCGGCCACAGCGCGATGCCGGCGAGCTTGAGATGGGCCCAGGCGAAGGGGATGCCGATGATGGTCACCGCGAGCAGGATCGCGGTGATGACGTGGCCGATCGCAAGCCACCAGCCGGCCAGGATGAACCAGATCAGGTTGCCGATCACCCCGAGCGGCCCGGTGCCGATATCCGAATAGCCGGTGACTTCGTCGCGGCGCACTGCGCGTGAGCCGAACGGCAGCAGTGTGTAGACCGCGATGTTGAAGGCCGCGCGCGCCCAGGGCAGGCCGATGATGGTGATAGCCATGATCACGGCGGCGACCAGCCAGCCGAACGCCATCCATGCGCCGCCGATGAGAATCCAGAGGATGTTCAGGAGGATGGAGACAGGCTGCATGCGATGTCACCTTCGCGTCGCGGGAGACCGGCCTTTATATAGGCCCGCGCCCGCAATAGCGGTAGGTCGGCTCACGGCATTCCGGTGCGAGACCCCGACCGGCGTCGCGTGACAAAAGCGCCTCGGAACAAGCAGCTACGCGTGCGCGCGCGCCTTTTTGTCACGGGCCCCGAGCAGCAGCCGCAATTCGGCGGCGGGTTTCGGCGCGCTGAACAGATAGCCCTGCATCTCGGTGCAGCCGAGCTCGCGCAACAGGTCGCGCTGTTGCTCGGTCTCGACGCCCTCGGCGGTCGTGGTCATGTTGCGCGACGATGCGATGTTCACCACCGACTGCACGATGGTCGCCGAGCCGTCGACGGCGATATCGCTGACGAAGGAGCGGTCGATCTTGATCTTGTCGAACGGGAAGCGCTTCAGATAGCTCAGCGAGGAATAGCCGGTGCCGAAATCGTCGAGCGCGATCCGGACGCCGATGGCGCGGAGTTGATGCAGGATCGACAGCGCCACCTCGTCGTCGCCGATCAGCACGGCCTCGGTGATCTCGAGCTCGAGCCGGCTCGGCTTCAGCCCCGAGGCGGCAAGCGCGCTCGTGACCTTCAGCGCCAGCGTCATGTTCTTGAACTGGACTGGCGAGACGTTGACCGCGAGCCTGACATGATCAGGCCAGTTCGCCGCTTCCATGCAGGCGGTCCGCAGCACCCACTCGCCGAGCTCGCCGATCAGGCCGGTGTCCTCGGCCACCGGAATGAACTCGGCCGGCGACACCATGCCGCGCGCGGCATGGCGCCAGCGCAACAGCGCCTCGCAAGCCGTCACCTCGTTGGAATGCAGGCCGAGCAGCGGCTGATAGTGGATTTCGAAACCGCCGTCGATCATCGCCTGGCGCAGGTCCTGCTCCATCATCAGCCGCGAGCGGGCCGTGGCGCCCATCGCCGTCTCGAAGAAGCGGTAGGTGCGGCGGCCTTCGGCCTTGGCGCTGTACATCGCGATGTCGGCATTGCGGATCAACTGGTCGAGTTCGGTGCCGTCCTGCGGCGCCAGCGCGACGCCGATGCTGGCGTCGGTCGACAGATGGTAGCCGAGGCAATCGCAGGGCTGGCGGATCGCGCGATGGACGCTGGCGACGAAGGCCTCGACGTCGGCAACGCCGCCGATCGCGGTCTGGATCACCGCGAACTCGTCGCCGCCGAGCCGCGCGATCAGGTCGTTTTCGCCGAGGCAGGCCTTGATGCGCCCGGCGACTGTCTTGAGCAGCTCGTCGCCGACGTGATGGCCGAGCGAGTCGTTGATGCCCTTGAACTCGTCGATATCGATATAGAGCAGCGCGAATTGCTCGCCCGCCTGCGCCTTCTCCAGCTCGCGCTCGATCTGCTCCCGGAACAGCACGCGGTTCGGCAGGTCGGTGAGCGCGTCGTAATGGGCGAGATGCGCGATCTTCTCGTTGGCGCGGCGCTGCTCGGTGACGTCGTCGATGACGTTGATGATGTAGTGCGGCGTGCCGGCCTTGTCGCGGATGCCGATGCGCTTCGAGATGATGTAGCGGTGGCCGTCGGCCCGCCGCTTCTTCCAGGCCTGCTCGTCCACGAACAGCTCGTCGGGCGACTGCAGCAGACGGTCATCGTCGCGGGTGACGATTTCGGCATCCGACGTCGGGAGAATGTCGAAGGCGGTCTTGCCGACGATCGTCTTGCCCGCCTCCCCGAACACGTCCTCGGCAATTCGGTTGACCAGGAGATATTGCCGCGTGCGAGCGTCCTTCACCGTGATCTGCGACGGGATATGGTCGATGATCTCGCGCAGGAAGGTGTAGTTGCGGTCGCGCTCCTGCTCCAGGTTGCGCCGTTCGGTGATGTCCTCGATGGTGGCGACCCAGCCGCCATGGGCGAGCGGCTGGTTGACGATCGAGAGGCAGCGCCCGTCGAGCGAGGAGGTGAACACTTCCAGCGTCTTTCCGTTCGCGACATGGGTCCGCACCATCGCGCAGAACTGATCGACGTCGTCGTCGAACGATCCGTTCGCCTTGCGCTGGCGCATGATGTCCTCGAACCGGCAACCGGGCTTGATGGTGTCGGCCGACAGCCCGAGCATGTCGAGATAGCGCTGGTTGCAGACCACCATCCGCGCGGAGCCGTCGTACAGCACGAGCCCCTGGATCATGTTGTTGAGCGCGGTGTCGAGCCGCTGCCGCTCCGCTTCCAGTCGTTTCTGCGCCTTGTGGTTCTGCCGGGCGATCTGCCTGATGATGACGAACAGCACCAGCGCGACGATCGCGGCCGCCAGCGTTGCGGCGGCGAGCAGGAAGCGGGTCTGCGCCCGCCAGTCGGCGAGCGCGGCCTCCACCGTGTTGGTGGCGACGATGACGGCGGGAAAATAGCTGAGCTTTGCCGCCGAGCCGAGCCGCGCCGTGTCGTCGATCGGGCTCGTGATGCGCAGCGTGTGCTGGCCGCCTTCGCGCCTCACGAGGTCGAGCAGCGGCGCGTTGCCGAACTGCTGGCCGATCATCTCGTCGACATGCGGATAGCGCGCGAGCAGGGTGCCGTCGGTGTGGAACATGGCGATCGCCGCGCTGGTGCCGGGCGCGACGGAGGCAAAGAACTTCTCGTAGTTCAAGGGATCGATGTGCCGGGTCATCACGCCGAGGAAAGTGCTGTCCGGTGCATTCAGGCGATGGGCGATGATGGTGCTGAGGCCGCCGGCGAGCAGGCTCGACAGGGTTTCGATGCGCACCGGCGCCGCGTCCGGGTCGGACTTGAAGGTCTTGAAGTACTCGCGCTGCGAGATGTCGAGCTTGGCCGGCGGCGGCAGATCGCCCGACCAGGTGATGACCTTGCCGTCGGAATCGTACAGCGTGATCTTGCCGAGGAACGAGACGCCCCTGGCCTTCAGCGTCTGGTAGGTGTCCGGCGTCGCCATCCTGGCCTTGAACGCCTCCGGCGTCGCGATCTCGGAGATCTGCAGCTTGCTGAGCATGTTCGAGGCGATCGTGTCGGAATCCTCGAATTGCTGGTCGAAATGGCGGGTCAGCAGCAGCACCGTGTTCGCCAGCTCGCGCTCGCTGTTGGCGAGCGCGCGCTCGCGGAATTCGCCGGCCATCATGCTTGTGCCGACGAAGATCGCGACCACGAGCAGCGCGCCGCATGCGGTTAGCCACAGCGCCGGCCCGCGGATCGTCGCCGCGATCCGCCGCCAGCTCGCACCACGTCCAGACGGGACATTGGTCAGTCCCTGCATCGTTCCATGCATGCCTTCTTCCCCGAAGGAATGCATACGCTGCAGAAATCCCACAAGCCGTTAGGAAATCCGGTTACTCAACGCTTAATCGGAATGCCGTGGCTCGCGCGTGTCGATCGCAGCGGCGGTATCCCGTTGCATCCGCGCAGTCGCCGACTAACTCGCGCGGCCAACAAAGGCGACGAACATCCGCATCGAAAAGGGAGAGCAAAATTCTCGGTTCGGTGGCTTCATCCTTCGAGGCGCCGTTATCTTTACCGCCGATAGCCGCTGGCGCGCGAATAGACGACGCGGGATTCCTGTGAGGGGCGGGCGGCCATGCTGGCGCGCGCCTCGCTCGCGAGCGGCGTGGCGGGTTTCAGATCCTCGAGGAAGATCGGCTTGGCGAAATAGTAGCCCTGCGCGTAGCGGATCTTGGTTGCGGCCTGCAGGTAGGCGAGCTCCTCGTAGGATTCGATACCCTCGGCGATCACGGTCATGCCGAGCGCCTCGCTTAAGGATTCGATCGCGCGCAGGATGCCCTGGCTGCGCGGCCGCTTGTGGATGTCGACGATGAAGGAGCGGTCGATCTTGATCTCGTCGGCGGTGATGTCGGCGAGCGCCGACAGCGACGAATAGCCGATGCCGAAATCGTCGATCGAGATGCCGACGCCGATCTTGCGCAGCACCGGTAGGATCTGGTCCTGGAAATGCGTTTTGGTGACGAAGGCGTCCTCGGTCACCTCGATCATGAAGCGTTTGGGGAAGCCGGTTTCCCCGAGCGCCCGCGCGAACGAGCGCATGAACTCGAGATTGCCGGCCTGCTTGGCCGCGACGTTGATGCTGATGGTTGCCGTTGGGCCGAACGTGTCGTTGATCAGGTCGATCGACTTGACGATCTCCGCCAGCACCAGATGCGTCAGTTCGTCGATCAGCCCGAGCTCGACGGCGAGGTCGATGAAGGTGCCGGGGGCCTGGATCACGCCCTCGTCGTCGCGCAGCCGCACCAGCGCCTCGATGCCCTTGACCTCCAGCGTGCGGATGTCGACCTTGGCCTGAAACGCGCAGCAGAAGCGCTTTTCCAGGATCGCGAGCCGCAGCGACTGCTCGATCTTCATGCGCGCCAACGCCTCGCGCTCCATGCTGGCGTCGAAGAACGCGGCCGAGCCCTTGCCGAGGTTCTTGACGCGGTACATCGCGATATCGGCATTTTGCCGCAGCGCCTCGTAGCTCGCTCCGTGGTCGGGGTGGAGGCTGACGCCGATCGAGGTGGAGGCGAAGATCTCGGATTGGTCGATGAAGAACGGCGCCTTCAGCCGCTCCTGCATGACGTTGATGAAATCGGCGACCTCGCGCTCGCTGCGGATCGGGCTGAGCAGCAGCAGGAATTCGTCGCCGGAGATGCGGGACAGGATGTCGGTCTCGCGCAAGGCGAGCCCGAGCCGCTTCGACAGCTCGACCAGCAGCGCATCGCCGATCGCGTGGCCGTAATAGTCGTTGATGTGCTTGAAGTTGTCGACGTCGAGGAAGGCGAGTGCGAACTGGTTTTGCGTGCCGTCGCGGCCGATCAGGCTGTTGACGCGATGTTCGATCACGCGGCGCGTCGGCAGGCTGGTCAGTTCGTCGTAATAGGCGGAGCGGAACAGCTGGTCCTCGAATGCCTTCTGCTCGCTGATGTCGGTCGAGGCCGAGATCACGAGGCTGCGGCCTGCGATCTGCACCGGTCGGTGCGAGGTGAGGAACACGTGCTTCGATGCGCCGCTGGTGAAGGCTTCCTCGAGCACCACCGGGCGACCGCTGCGTAGCAATTCGAGACACGTCTCGTGGCGGTCGTCGGCCTGCGACGGCTGGCCGGCATTGGCGGCGAGCTGCAGCTGCGCCGCGGCGGCGTCGTTAACCAGAAGCAATTCGCCGTGCTCGTCCTGGACGGTCACGCCGGAGGGCAGCAGGCGGAGCAGGTCGCGCAAAACGCGCAATTCGTCGCTGAAATTGCTTGGATTATCGGGCATTCGCACGCTGGTCTGAAAATCGTGTTTGGTGAAACTATGCATGGATAGAGCTTCGCAAAGTCCGTTGTAGTTTTGGTTAAGCGAGCCTGTGAACAGCCGTGACAAAACTAGCCGCAGCCTGGTTTCGCAAGGCGCCGCGGCAATCGTCATTAACAGAGTATCAATGCGCGGCAGCGCCGCTTGCGAAAGCCATTGCGGCTCGCGCGTTTTGGTCTTCGGAGGTGAAGCGGGATGCAGGCTCGATGGCGCGATGATCTTTGGTTGAATCGGCCGGTCCGCAGGCTCGCTTCGCCTCTCTCGCTTGCGGGGGAGGGAGCGCACCGTCTGCGCGGTCGCCGATTCGAGCTAGTCTCGGAGGGCCTAGCCCGCGGGAAGCCGGCACTGCATCGTGCAGTGGACGCCAGTCTTCAGGTAGCTGATCTCGGTCTTGCCATCGAACGGCCGCAGCGCCGACCGCAGGAGCTTGGTGCCGAAGCCGGCGTCGCCGATGGTTTCGACCGCCGGCCCCTCGGTTTCGTCCCAGGTCACGTTGAGGCGGCCGTCATCCACGGTCCACGATACCTGCAGCAGACCGCGCGGCGAGGAGAACGCGCCGTATTTGCCGGCATTGGTGGCGAGCTCGTGGAAGATCAGGCCGAGCGAGACGGCGAGCTTGGCCGGCAGGAAGAGCTGCTCGCCATTGAGGCTGAACCGGACATGGCCGTAAGGCCCGAGCTCGGAGCGCAGCAAATCCCTGATATCGCAGCCATAGCCGTCGACCCGCGCGATCAGATCGTCGGTTGCCGACAGCGCGCGGATGCGGTGGTCGATCCGGTCCCAGACGTCGGGGCGGTCCTGCAGCGCCTGGTGCAGCACGGCATGGATGGTCGAGGATTTGTTCTTGAGCCGGTGCTGCAATTCGTCGACCACCAGCCTGCGGTACTGCTCCTCCTCGATCAGGCGTTTCGAGACCTCGCGCTGCTGCGCGACGATGGTGCGGTAGTGCTCGACACCCCAGATCGCGATGCCGCAGACCACCCAGAAGATGATCAAGAGGGCAAAGCGGGCCGGATCGACGGTTGCATCGGAGAAGCTGATGGCGACGCCGAGCGCGCCGCTCGCGAGCGCAGTGGCGATCCCGATCCGGTAGCCGCCAAACGCGGTGGCGAAGAACACTGCCGGGAAATACGGCGTAAAGAACACATCCGGCCTGAGCTGGGCGAGCCCGAAGCGCGCCGCTGTGGCCAAAGCGAGACAGACCAGCGCGAAGCAGGTCGCAAGCTGCACTGAAGGCTGGGAAACTCCCTGCCAACCCTGCCTGAATTCGTCGATCAGCTTCCTCATCCGCTGTTACTTCACGTGATCAGCCGACCCAAAATATGGCCGCTGCGACCGAAAGTCCGCAGTTGTGTCCTTCTTGCCACATGCGGACCCCAACGCAAGCCCTCGGTTCTCGCGCCTATGCTTGCGTTGTCAGGACGGGGCGGGGAATATTCCCGGCCATGCTTGGGAGTTGGGGCGAACGGCATGGAACGGCTGGACGCCGCATGGCAAGCGGGAGAGGTGAAGCGAAGGCCTACACCGGCTTCACCACCACCCTCAGCCCGTCGCGTGGCTTCGGGATCGGCCACATCTGCCACTCTGGCCGGTAGCCCGGCGGCAGCGACACGTCGAGGTTCTGCACGAAGTGGCGGGCAAAGCATTTCGCCTGCATGTAGGCGAAATGCAGGCCGAGGCACATATGCGCGCCGCCGCCGAACGGCACCCAGGCGAAGCGATGGCGGCCGCGCTGTGCCTCATCGGTGAAGCGCATCGGGTCGAATGTGTCCGGGGCGGGCCAGATCTCCGGCATGTGGTGGGTGAACAACGGATTGACGCCGACCATGGTGCCGGCGGGAATCTTGTAACTTCTGAAGGAGAAGTCGCGCACCGCGCGGCGCGGCATCGACGGCACCGGCGGCTTCAGCCGCAGCGCCTCCTTGAACGCCATCTCCGACAGCGGCATGGCGTTGAGGTGATCGAGGCTGGTCGGCTGACCGGGTGCAATCCCGAGCGCTGCGACCTCATCGCGCAGCTTCTGTTGCCATTCGGGATGCGCGGCAAGCTCGCCGACGAACGAGGTCAGCGACGAGGTCAGCGTGTCGTGCGCGGCCATCATCAGAAAGCTCATGTGATCGATGATGTCCTGCTCGGAGAGCAGCGCGCCGTCCTCATGGGTGGCGTGGCAGAGCTGCGAGAACAAATCGTCGCCGCCGCCGCGGGCGCGCCGGATCGGAATCTGCTCGGCGAAATAGGCGATGATGCGCTTGCGGCCCTTCACCCCGCGCGCCATCTGCGTGCCCGGCAAGGGCTTCCGGATCGGCGCTACGGCGGCCGCCACCATGTCGACGAAGGCGCGGTTGATCTCGTCGACCTCGGGCCCGATGTTGGCGCCGAGGAACGACGTCGCGGCGAGATCGAGCGTGAGCTGCTTCATCGCCGGATAGATCAGCATCTCGCCGGGCTTTGCCTTCCACTGCGCCACGCGCTCGGCGATGCCCTTGTCGAGCTCGGTGAAGTAGGACTTCATCGGCTCGCTCTTGAAGGCGACCGAGAGCGCACGACGGTGCAGGCGATGCTCCTCGAAATCGCGCAGCATCAAGCCGCGTGGAAACAGTAGGCCGAGGATGCGGCCCCAGCCAAGCTCGGAGGAGAACTGCTTGGCCTGGTCGAACATCACGAGCTCGTTGGCCTCGGGCCCGAGCATCACGATGCTGGTCTCGCCGAACAGATGGCTGCGATAGCACAGGCCGTATCTCGCTGAGTTGACCTCGACATGCCCCTTGGGATCGGCGAGCACCTCCAGCGTCTTGCCGATGATCGGCCAGCCCTCGTCGCCCGGGATGTGGGTGAGCGAATTGCGCTTAGGCGGCGTGAACGCGTAGGCGGTGGACGCCACACTCTGCATCGACATGGCCAGTCTCCGATTTGGGATGCTGTCGCTTAGCCGAGGGGAGTAAATATCCCTTCGCCGCCGTGGTGCAAAGCTCGCGCCACGACGCCGCAGCCTGTGCTAGATTAGCCCCAAAACACGGCGTGCGGAGGGAGAAAACGGTCATGTCGGCGACATTCCGCAGATTTGTGATTGCGCTCACGCTGGGCTGTATTGCCATCGGTTCGGCCGCAGCGCAGGCGCAGACCCGGCCGAAGGTCACGACGCTCGGCCCGGATTACCCGAAGAGCGCTATCTTTATCGGCAACAGCTTCTTCTATTCCAACAACAGCATGCACAGCCATGTGTTGGCGATGCTGCGCACCGCCGATCCCGCGCGCAGGCAGGACTACCGCGGTACGTCGGTGACGATCGGCGGCTCCGGCCTCGACTGGCACGATGTCGAGAGCTATTTCCGCCCCGATGCGATCGGCAAGTACTCCTTCGACGACAACAACAATGTCGTCTTCAACAAGCTCGACAAGCTGTTCGACGTCGCCATCATGATGGATTGCAGCCAGTGCCCGATCCATCCGAAGCTGAAGTCTGCGTTCACCGAGTATGCCAAGAAGGACGCCGACATCGTGCGCAAGCACGGGGCGCGGCCGATCTTCTTCATGTCCTGGGCCTATGCCGACAAGCCGGAGATGACGGCGCAGCTCGCGGAGGCCTACACCATCGCCGGCAATGACAATGACGCGCTGGTGATCCCGGCCGGCCTTGCCTTTGCCCGCGCCCGTGAGAGGCAGCCCGAACTCGTGCTGCACGCCATCGATCGCCGCCACCCCTCGGTCGCCGGCACCTATCTCGCCTCCTGCGTGGTGTTCGCGTCGCTGTCGGGCAAATCGCCGGTCGGCAATTCCTATCGCGCCGGCCTTGATGAACCGACCGCGACATTCCTGCAGCAGGTCGCCTGGGAGACGGTGCAGGATTATTACGGCAAGTAGGCCGGACGATTCTCCTCCCCGTGATTCCGGGTTCGTGCTTCGGGAGCCCGGAATGACGAGAGAGCCGTAGGATGGGTGGAGCGAAGCGAAACCCATCGCATTGTCGGCGGTATTGATGGGTTTCGCTGCGCTCTACCCATCCTACGGCTTCGCGGCCCATGCCACTGATTTGCCCGACGGCGCAAGGGCTCTCGCGAAAAATATTTCGGTTTTTCAGTAGTGAAAATCGGTGTATTGATTGGTCCGTCTCACCCGCCTGAGGGGCGCTTCGCGATCGTCACGAGTGTTGGGTCGAGATGCGGTGGACGCTGAACGCGCAACTGACGAGTGCGTGCGATAGCGGACGGTGAAGTCGTGTGGTCCTGACGCCCCAGTGGTTGGTGTCTCCTCGCAAGACGCGAAACGTCCTGCGAAGACGGTGGCAAACAAGCCAGGTCTCGCCGGGGAGAGCACGAAGGAAATTTCACCTGTGGTCCTACCCCCGTGCTTTTTGTTGCACGGGACCCATGGGTGCGATCGGCACCCGGCTTTCCCTGCGCCCTCTGTTTGAAAGAGAGGGTGAAACGACAGGCAAACCTCGGACGATTCACGTCGCGAGAACGCGGACGCACACCCTCCTTCCGTCATGCCCCGCGCATGCGGGGCATCCAGTACGCCGCGGCCTCTCGGCTCAAGCGCTGATGTCTCTGGAATACTGGATCACCCGCATGCGCGGGTGATGGCACTGCGAATAGGCTGTTTGACGATTGAATCGGAGTCTCCCCACGCGTCATTGCGAGCGGAGCGAAGCAATCCATGTCTCCACCTGCGGAGGCATAGATTGCTTCGTCGCTAACGCTCCTCGCAATGACGGTGGAAAAGTGTCACGCGCTCCACTCCATCCCCGTCATGCTGAGGAGGCCGCAAAGCGGCCGTCTCGAAGCACGACGGCCCGGCTGGTGGCCGTGCAGCCTTCGAGGCTCGCGATGCGAGCGCCTCAGATCCTATGGGGTGGCGGGTGGTCAAGAGAGGTTAGGATTGGATTGCC
>NZ_JBHMET010000238.1:0-1191 GCF_042430365.1 Bradyrhizobium erythrophlei | reverse complement strand
TATAGCAAGGGACAGAAGAACGACTTCAATGATGCCGAAGCGATTGCCGAAGCCGTGCAGCGCCCGACGATGAAGTTCGTGGCGACCAAGACCGCGGAGCAACTGGATCTGCAGGCGCTGCATCGGGTGCGCGAGCGGTTGGTGTCGCAACGCACCGGCATCATCAACCAGATTCGCGCCTTCATGCTGGAACGCGGGATCGCCGTGCGCCAGGGTATCGGCTTCCTGCGCACGGAACTGCCCACCATCCTTGCGACGCGCGCCGATGCCCTGTCGCCACGCATGTTGCGTGTCATCGAGGCGTTGGCAGGCGACTGGCGCCGGCTGGATCAGCGCATCGATGGCCTATCCGGCGAGATCGAAGCACTGGCCCGTCAAGATCAGGCATGTTCGCGCCTGATGACGGTGCCTGGCATCGGGCCGATCATTTCGAGCGCCATGGTGGCCGCGATCGGCACTGGAGACGTATTCTCCAAAGGCCGCGACTTCGGCGCCTGGCTCGGACTGGTGCCCAAGCAGATCTCGACGGGAGACCGCACGATCCTCGGCAAAATCTCGAGGCGCGGCAATCGCTACCTGCGCGTTCTGTTCGTGCAGGCGGCATGGGTTGTGCTGGTCAGGATAACGAACTGGGAACGTTACGGGCTCAAATCCTGGATCGAAGCCGCCAAGAGGCGGTTGCACCACAACGTGCTCGCGATCGCGCTCGCCAACAAGCTTGCCCGCATCGCCTGGGCGGTGCTGGCTAAAGGACGCGCCTTCGAGCTGACGAGGACCGACGATGCAGGCGTCCGACCCGCTTGATCCTCGCGCCGTGCTCGGCGCGGTCAAGGCGCAGCCTGGCAACGCCGGAGCCAGCCGCAAGCCAAGCGCGACGGCCGGCCTTGACCGCCCCTGCGCGCGACGCGATCGACGTTCTGCGGGCCGGGACGAAGGAACGGCCCTTGGCTCGAACAAAGGAACTGAGCGATATGAGGAGCAAGCGATGACGTAACCCTATCAACAGTTTCCAGCCGAGGTCTGCGAGAGGATGAGACGAGATGGAGGTTCGGTCTTCCCGGCGCATGCGAACACTGGTGACCCAAATGGCCCAATCGAGGCCTGTCCGCTAATGAGAACGCACGCGCGCTGATATCCATGATGGCCCGCAGCAAATGCTCCAATCAAAGGCCGGATACATTGATGCAAGAC
>NZ_JBHMET010000237.1:0-1392 GCF_042430365.1 Bradyrhizobium erythrophlei | reverse complement strand
GGTTGATGGGGTGGACGGCCCCCTACGGCATCAGTGTGCCAGAATGAGGTTGTGCAAATCTCAGACAAGGGAGCCGTCCGTGAGAGAGATTATCCGCATTGGCATGGATACGTCGAAGCATATTTTTGTGCTGCATGGAGTGGACGCGGGCGAGCAGCCCGTGCTGCGCAAGCGGCTTGGTCGGAAGCAGATGCTGGAGTTTTTCGCGAAGCTTCCGCCGACCGTGATTGGGATGGAGGCCTGCGGTGCGGCCCATTACTGGGCTCGAGAACTCGGCAAGCTCGGCCATGAGGTGAAGCTGATGGCGCCGCAGCTGGTGAAGCCTTATGTGACGCGGAACAAGAACGACGGTCGGGATGCGGACGGGCTGTGCGAAGCGATGAGCCGGCCGCGGATGCGTTTTGTGCCGGTCAAGACCGCCGAGCAGCAGGCCGCGCTGATGTTGGCGGGTGTGCGCGACGGGCTGATCGCCCGCCGCACCCAGCTCAGCAATTCGATCCGCGGCCACGCGGCGGAGTTTGGCCTGATTGCGCCCAAGGGGCTGGACAAGATCGGGCCGCTGCTGGCCCGGATTGCGCAGGACGAGAGCCTTCCCCCTATGGCGCGCGAGCTGTTCGCCATGCAGAGCCGCGACTACGCGCAGTTGCAGGGCGAGCTGAAGGCGATCGAGGCCAAGCTGCTGGCCTGGCACCGGGCCAACGCCACAAGCCGTCGTCTGGCCCAGATTCCCTCGGTTGGTCCGATCATTGCAACCTCGCTTGTGATGAAGACGCCCGATCCACACGCGTTCCGCTCCGGCCGGCTGTTCGCGGCCTGGCTCGGCCTGACCCCCAAGGACCATTCCACGGCCGGCAAGACCAGGCTTGGCAAGATCACCCGTGCCGGCGACGAGACCCTGCGTCGCCTGCTCGTAGCCGGGGCGACCGCGGTGATCCGGCAAGCAAGGCTCGGGCGCGGTCAGCCCTCGCGCTGGCTTGTCGCGCTGCTCAAGCGCAAACCGCCGAAGCTGGCGGCCGTGGCACTCGCCAACAAGGTGGCCCGCATCGCCTGGAAGCTGATGGTGACGGGCGAGAGCTACGACGCCGCACGGATTAACGCCGCACCGACAGGCGCTACTTAACAATTTGGCCGGCCGGACCTCGCACTCGTCGGCCGAACCGGAGCTGCAAGAGCAGATGGAATGATCGATCGATCCAGAACGCGAGACAAGCCGCGGGACCCATTGGCCTTCACAAGGTCGCCAGGTTGTTTGGCACTCGCGTCGCGGAAACCATCTTGGCCCAGCGATCAGCACGATCGCATCAAAACAGGCCGGACATATGGATGTCAGCGATCCGACCAATTCCAGAAAGCTCTTGTGCCACGGGGGCCGTCCACATATGGGTCCCGGCC
>NZ_JBHMET010000236.1:6653-8040 GCF_042430365.1 Bradyrhizobium erythrophlei | reverse complement strand
ATGCCGAATATGGCCGACCTGCAACCGGTCCAGCCCTTCCAGCGCATAGGGGTTGCTCATGGATCTCTCCCGGTTCCGCGCGTTGCTGAAATCTTACATCGTCACCACGACCATTGCACCGCGATCTTGCAGGCAACTCGTGGCTTCCGCTGCCCGGTCAAGCGGAAAGGTCGCCGTGACTGCCGGCGTCGCAGGGGCGCGCGTACAACGCGAGCGACTCAGTCTGATTGGGGGGCGTTGACCGCAGGCTGCGACAGCTTGAACGTGCTAGTTGCAGAGAATGTCGCAGGATTTCTGCAGTGGCAGGTTCATCGACGGTGAGGCAATGCCGGCGGTGAAGCCGAGTATCAAATAGCCGCCGCCTTCCGCCGCGCAGCGCATTACCGGCTTGGCGAGAAAGCCGCCGACTGGATCGACGATGACGTCGGCGCCAGCCGCACCCACGACCGACGGCGATTTCGGCGCCCGGGGCAAACGGCCGGGGCGTCTTGACCTGATAGAGATCCTGGATAGCAAGATCGGTGATCTTTGCGCCTTGATCGCGACAAGAAGCTGGCTCGGACCGGCCTTCGGATCGGGGACCTGCTCCAACAGCAAAGTTTCCGGGCTACCTGTATCCCGGCTTAGAAACACCCGCATCGCATCCCATTCTCGTGCCGCCCCCAAACCATAGATAAGCCATCCCGGCCGGAGTGTGCAGGGAACTGGACTCGCTCAGCTCTCACGCGCAAATGTGGGACGGCGATAACCTCCGATAACAGCGGCGCGCCAACAATATCGCGAAAAATCCAACGGAAGCGCGCGGCTTAGTCGTGGAGCGGCGTTCAATTTTCGACTTGGTCGAGTAGAGGCGTCGAAGCTCCGCGTCAAAGCCAAATGTTGTTGCTAGGCTTCGCTCGTGCCGGCGAGATTTACGGCCGCTCGGGGACCTAAACCGTCACCTTCCCGATGCGCCTCGCGCGGCGCACGCCCCTAATCCCACGGCGGCGTGCCGCGAAACGCCTCGGCCAGAAAATCCACCATCACACGCACCTTGGCGCTGAGGTGGCGGCGGCTGGGATAGACCGCCAGCACGTCGGTTTCAGGCATGCGGTAGCCGGTCAACAGGGGCACCAGCCGTTTCCGCCGCAAATCCTCGCCGATCAGGAAGGTCGGCTGCCTCACAATGCCAAGGCCGGCCAGCGCCGCTGCGCGGGCGGTATCACCATTGTTGGTGCGCATGATGTGGCGCACCGCTACGGAATGCTCCTTGCCTGCACTGTCCAGCAACCGCCACTCGTCAACGGAGTCCGAATAGACATAGGCAATGCAGGCATGATCCTTGAGGTCTTCCGGGCTCAGCGGCACGCCGTGGCGCGCGACGTAGTTGGGGGAAGCGCAGATCACA
>NZ_JBHMET010000236.1:5155-6643 GCF_042430365.1 Bradyrhizobium erythrophlei | reverse complement strand
GCGCGTGGTCGCGAGCTTGCGACCGACAAGGGCCGGCGATCCGCCGCGCGAGATGCGGACTGCCAGATCGTAGCCCTCCTCGACGAGATCGACGACCCGGTCGACCAGGCTGATATCCAGCTCGATATCCGGATAGCGCGCGCAGAAGCGCGGCCAGAGCGGCGCCAGGTGACGAATGCCGAAACTCAATGGTGCATTGATCCGCAGCCGTCCGCGCGGCTGCATCGCTGCTGTGGATGCGATTGCTTCGGCTTCGGCCACGTCCTCGAGGATGGCGAGCGCCCGGTCGTGCAGCATCTTTCCGGTCTCGGTCAGCGACAGCCGCCGCGACGTGCGGTTGAGCAGACGGGCGCCGAGCGATTGCTCCAGTTCGTTGACGTAACGGGTGACGTTGGCCGGCGAGGTGTCGAGCTTGTCCGCGGCGCGGGTGAAGCTGCCCTGACCGACGACGGTGGCGAAAACCTCGAAAGCCCGCAACCGGTCCATGTCTCGCCTCGCATCATTCATAAAAACTGAATGATGTAACCAGCTTCTGTGTCTTCTTTCAATTCCATATTGGGTTTACGTATTCCCCATTCGGCCGCGATTGGCGCAGCCGCAAAAGGGAGAAACGGACATGACAGAGCATCAAACCGGGCGCCTTCACAACAAGGTCGCGATCGTCACCGGCGCGAGCTCCGGCATCGGCCGGGCCACGGCCAAGCTTTTCGCCGCCGAAGGCGCCAAGGTCGTTGTCGGCGCTCGGCGCGAATCTGAACTTGCGAGCCTCGTTGCCGAAATCAAGGCGAGCGGCGGCGCAGCGGTGGCGCTGGCCGGAGACGTGCGCTCCGAAGCCTATGCCGAGGCGCTTGTCGCGCTGGCCGTCAAGACCTTCGGCAGGCTCGACATCGCGTTCAACAATGCCGGCACGATCGGCGAAGGTGGGCCCTCGACAGGCGTTTCCGAGGCGGGCTGGAACGATGCCATCGCCATCAATCTCACCGGCTCGTTTCTCGGCGCGAAGCACCAGATCGCCGAGATGGTCAAGCATGGCGGCGGATCGGTGATCTTCACCTCGACGTTTGTCGGCCACACGACATCATTTCCCGGCGTCGCCGCCTATGCCGCGAGCAAGTCGGGCCTGATCGGACTGACGCAGACGCTGGCTGCCGAGTTCGGCCCGCAGAATATCAGGGTCAACGCAATCCTGCCGGGCGCGGTCGACACCGACATGTATCGGGAGATGAACGACACTCCCGACAAGACGGCTTTCATCACCAGCCTTCATGCGCTGAAGCGCGTCGGGCGGCCGGAGGAAGTCGCGCGGTCGGTCCTCTATCTGGCGTCCGACGATTCCACCTTCGTCACCGGTACCGCGTCGCTGATCGATGGCGGCCTTTCCATCACCCGCACCTGAGCAGGGCGCGATCGTACAGGACAATGAGGAGACTGACATGGGACTGCTGGTCGAAGGTCACTGGCGCGACGTCTGGTACGACACCAAGTCGA
>NZ_JBHMET010000236.1:0-5145 GCF_042430365.1 Bradyrhizobium erythrophlei | reverse complement strand
CGGCTTCAAGGCGGAAGCCGGCCGCTACCATCTCTACGTCAGTCTCGCCTGCCCGTGGGCGCACCGCACGCTGATCATGCGCGCGCTCAAAGGCCTCGAGGACATGATCTCGGTCTCGGTAGTGCACTGGTTGATGCTTGAGAACGGCTGGACCTTCGCGGACGGCCCGGGCGTCGTCCCGGACACTGTCTACCATGCGCAGTTCATGCATCAGATCTATAGCGCGGCCGATCCGTACTACACCGGACGCGTCACCGTTCCCGTCCTCTGGGACAAGCACGCACGCACGATCGTCAGCAACGAATCGTCCGAGATCATCCGCATGCTGAACTCGGCCTTCGACGCGATCGGCGCGAAGCCGGGGGACTACTACCCGGAAGCACTGCGCGGCGAGATCGACACGGTCAACGCCCGTATCTACGACACGCTGAACAACGGCGTCTACAAGGCTGGTTTCGCGACAACGCAGGCAGCATACGAAGAAGCCGTCATCCCGCTGTTCGATACGCTCGACTGGCTCGAGCAACGGCTTGCCGACCGCAGGTTTCTGTTCGGCGACAGACTGACCGAAGCCGACATCCGCCTGTTCACGACGTTGATCCGCTTCGACGCGGTTTATGCCGGGCACTTCAAGTGCAACATCCGCCACATCGCTGACTATCCCAATCTGTCGGCCTACACGCGCGACATTTATCAATGGCCCGGCATCGCCGCGACGGTGAATTTCGAACATATCCGGCGGCACTATTACGAGAGCCACCGCTCGATCAATCCAACTGGAATCGTACCCGCCGGGCCTCTGCTTGATTTCACCGCTGCGCACGGGCGCGAGCACCTGGCCATTGCGGGCACGCCGTTTTCGCAGCAGCGGCTTTCATCCCGATCGGCGGCTTGATTGGTCCCGATCGCACTTCTGCGACCTGCAACAGAAGAGGGAGGACGTCAAATGCGAAAAGCTATCTT
Organism: Bradyrhizobium erythrophlei; assembly: GCF_042430365.1. Taxonomy (GTDB): domain Bacteria; phylum Pseudomonadota; class Alphaproteobacteria; order Rhizobiales; family Xanthobacteraceae; genus Bradyrhizobium; species Bradyrhizobium erythrophlei. The sequence goes on along the minus strand of NZ_JBHMET010000236.1, from coordinate 4,182 downwards.
TGCCGGCTTCGTCGCCCTCGTGCTGGCGTCATCCGCGTCTGCACAGGTGCAGCCTTTCCCGGCCGCCTTCAAAACCGAGACCATCTCAACCAACGGCACGCAGATGTTCGTGCGGGTTGGCGGCAAGGGACCGGCGGTGGTGCTGCTGCACGGCTATGGCGAGACCGGCGACATGTGGGCACCGCTCGCCGCCACGTTGCAGCGTGACCATACGGTGATCGTGCCCGACCTGCGGGGCATCGGTCTGTCCGCGCATCCAGCCGGCGGCTACGACAAGAAAACCCAGGGCGGCGACGTCGCCGGCGTGCTCGACGCGCTGAAGATCGGCAAGGTCGATCTCGTCACCCACGACATCGGCAACATGGTTGGCTTCGCCTTCGCGGCGGAAAATCCCGATCGAGTCAGTAAATTCGTGCTGATCGACGCGCCGCTGCCGGGCGTGGGTCCGTGGGAGGAAGTCCTGAAAAACCCGCTGCTGTGGCACTTCCGCTTCGGCGGTCCGGATATGGAACGGCTGGTCCAGGGCCGCGAACGCATCTACCTCGACCGCTTCTGGAACGAATTTTCCGCAGATCCGAGGAAATTCGATGAAGCCTCGCGCCAGCACTATACAGAACTCTATGCCCGTCCTGGCGCGATGCATTCCGGCTTCGAGCAGTTCAAGGCGTTTGATCAGGACGCGATCGACAACAAGGCGTTCCTCGCCAAGGGCAAGCTGACCATGCCGGTGCTGGCGGTGGGCGGCGAGAAATCCTTCGGTCCGATGATGGCCACCGTCATGCGCTTCGCAGCCACGGATGTGAAAGAGGCGGTCGTGCCGCATTCGGGCCACTGGGTAATGGAAGAAAATCCAGTCTACACGGTCGAACTCGTCGTCAATTTCCTGCAATGACGCGGCGCGTCAACTGCGAGCACTCCGCCGATGTCGTGCTCAACATTCTGGCCCGCCAGCGAGATGAGCGTGCTTCAACACCATTCCGCCCGGCAAGGAGATCGGCGCCGACACCTGGAAGGTGCCCGATCGACGGCGGTCGGCGGTGGCGGGACTTGGACGTCCTACACACTTGACGTGCGCGAAGGCGAGCTGTTCGTGAGCGTCGGCAACCCGGCCCACGACATGCTGCCGGACGAGCGTCCGGGCGACAACCTCTTCACCAATTCCCTCGTCGTGCTCAATGCGCGCACGGGCGGCCTCAAGTGGTGGTGCCGCGGTGGCGGGCAAGGACGGCTACCTGCACGCAGTCGACCGCGGCACGCACAATGTCCTCTTCAAGACGGCGGTCACGACGCAGTACAAGGAAGCGCCCAAGGCGACCAGCGAAGGTGCCCAGGCCTGCCCCGGTTTCATCGGCGGCACGCAACGGCCCGGCCTACGACGTCGAGAATCACCTGATCCTAGTGGGCGCGGTCGATTGGTGCACCATCCACAAGCTCGCCGGGCCGGACTACGAGCGCGGGCAACTGCGCTTCGGCGGCACCCCCATCCCCGTCAACGATCCGCCGGCCTCGGGCTGGATCACGGCGGTGGACGCGGAGCCCGGCGCGGTGAAGTGGAGGTACCACACCGAGGCGCCCGTGGTCGCAGCGGTCACGCAGACTGCGCGGCATGACATTCACCGGCGACACCGCCGGCAACTTGCTGGCCTTCCGCAGTGTCGAATTGCTGTGATCGAAGAAGCTCGATGGTGCGCTGGGCAGCGGAATCATCACCTACCAGGTGAACGGCAGGCAGTACGTCGCCGCCACGACCGGCAACGTGTCGCGCGTCACCTTCGGCGGGCCGGGTTTGCCAAGCGTCGTGATCTGGCGGCTGTGAGCATGCGCATCACCACCGCCCGCGCGATCGGTGCGCTCATCTTCGGCCTTGCCATGCTCAACGCGTCAGCAGCGGAGCCCAGCGATGCGGGCCACGGCAAGCAGCTGTACGGTCGCTACTGCAGCGTCTGCCATGTTCAGGCGGGCAGCGGAGGGCTGGGCCCGGCGTTGAAGGGCATCGCGAGCCGGCTTTCTTCCGAGGAGACCCAGCAGCAGATCGAGCAGCCGCGAGCCGCGATGCCTCGCCTCTATCCCAACACACTGAATGAAGGCGACGTGGTGGCGTACGTGCTGACTCTCTGACGCGTAAGCTGACGACCTCGGACAGGTGCAACGATGATCAAGGCAGCATCACGGGCGCCGTGCTTGAGCGCAACGCCGGTGCACGCCGTGCGAGCGGACCGATTCATTGCCACCGGGTAGCCGGGTCTCGCCAGCCTGCGCATGGACCTCGCCCGGATTCAGTAGTAGCCCGCTTCTCTCATCAGCGCGTCGATCCTCTGTTGCGCCGCTCGCAGCGCCTGCGCGTCGTCCTTGGCGCCTGAAAGCGCGTCGTGAATCTCTTCGCCAAGGATCCGTTCGATGTGCGTGTACTCGGGCACCGGTGGGCGCTGCCACCCGTGCAACTGGTCGCGACGTGCAAGCCTGTCGACGAACTGGACGATGGGCGAGCTCCTCGCCACCTCGGGGTCGGCACTGACGGAAAAACGTGGCGCGACCGGAAAGCCATTCTTCGCATGCGCCTTCATCGCGCTCGGCGAAGCCATCCACGAGATGGCCTCGAACGCCATCTTCGCCCTGTCCTCGCCGATGTTGGCTGGTATCGCCAACAGGAACCCGCCCAGAGGCGAGATCGCCCGGCCGCCGGGCCCGGCTGGGTGGGGCAGATAGTCGACGCGGTGCTTGACCGATGAATGGAGGTCCCTCTCGAAACGCGCGCCGCGCATGGTCCAGACGTAGATCATGGCTGCGTGCCCGCCGATGAAGCACTCCACGCTGCGGTTCCAGTCGTATTCCAGGACGCCCGGTGGCGACAGGTTCACCAGCTGGCGCAGGTAGTCGAGCGCTGCTCTCGCCGCGGCGTTGCCGGCGAGATTGGGTCGCATGGTCTCGCCCTGCAGGTCGTCGAGCGAAACGGCCCCCGCGCGCCTCGGCATGCTGAGGATTGCGCTGCCGCAGCATCCCATCGCGAACATGAAGGCACTCGCGATCGGCATGCCGCGTGCGGCGTTCCACGTCACGCCGTACTGTTCGCGAGCAGGCGCATGCAGCACCTTGCCTGCGCGCAGGACGTCGGCGAAGGTACCGGGCGGCGCGATGCCCGCGTCGTCGAACCAGTCGCGCCGTATCGCGAGCGCCTCCGCGGTGATGTAGATCGGAACCGCGTACTGGCGCCCGCGCCAGCTCCCGCCGCGCCACACTTCCGGATGGAAGTCGGCGGGGTCGATCGTCTCCGCCTGGATCATGTCGTCGAGTGGACGCAGCAGGCCGCGCGCAGCAAACTCCCCGATCCACGGAAAGTTGAGCGCGACCACGTCGAAGGAGGACTGCGATGCCGCAGCGTTCTCCACGAGGCGTTCATACAGGCGCGCCAGCGGACCCGTCAGCTCGAAGTCGCGGCGAGAGGCGAGATTGCTGCGGAAGTCGGACCACACGTCGCGCATCGAGGCGAAGTAGTTGTCGTCGTGCAGCAGGAAGCGGATGCGGCTGGCGTTGTTCAGTCGCGCAGTCAGGAGCGGCAGTTCCGGCGTTGCGGCCGCGCCCCCTCCGAAGTAGAAGTCCTCGTCAGTCTCGTCCGAAGATCGCCATCCGAAGGTGTGCGCGAGCAGCACCTTCACGTCGCGGGCGTGAGCCTCGAACTGCTGCAGCAGTCGGTCGCTCGGCTTGAGCGCCGAGGCCTTGCCGGACGTCGTGCGCGGGACCTTGATGATCCAGCCTTCGGCGATGAGCTTGTGCACGCGGCGAAGCGCCGTCGCATACGGCACACCCGCGCTGTTCGCCAACGACGAGATTGTCACCAGCTGGCCGCTGACCGTGCGCCGGATCAGCATGACGAGAATGTTCCACGTCGGGTCCGTTTCCGCGGGCCCGACGTGCTGCAGATAAGGCCGGCGCGTCCGCTCGAGGAAGTCGATGACCCGTAGCAGTTCGTACTCGTTCATGGAGCCGCCCTCAGCCCGCGAGCCGACGCGGCGAGAAGCAGGTGGGCGATCTCATCGCCTGCTGGGACCGAGGCGCTTCTATTTGGGCGCCGGCGAAGAGGCGAGGCTCATGAAGCTCGTGCTCAACCTCATGATCATGCTCACTCATCGCACATAGGCCACGCCCGCATCCGCGAGCCTGACCGCCGCACTGCGCGATGCCTCC
>NZ_JBHMET010000235.1:42785-81732 GCF_042430365.1 Bradyrhizobium erythrophlei | reverse complement strand
GTTCGAGTGTTGGAAACCCAAACCTATCGGAAAGGACATGCTCACCGCCTCATGGTATCTGCGAAGTCGCCATGGCCCGCGGGCCCGGTCGTCCACAGCAGGCTTGGCAAACACGGAGGCCCCCGGCAGCCCTCCGATGACGCCATTGCCGGAACGCCGCCCACCCTGTAAACGGTCCCGGCACCGTTGCCGGCCGCAGCAAGCGGCCCGCAGGCGGCGGGGCCTGTAGCTCAATGGTTAGAGCCGGCCGCTCATAACGGTCTGGTTGCAGGTTCGAGTCCTGCCGGGCCCACCACAATGAAATCAACGGCTTGCGTATGCGGATATTGGTTGGAAGCTTCAACCTCCCACAGAAATTCGGGCACGAAAATCAACGAACATGCGTGAACGCGAACGAGATTGTGCGAAGCGTGGGGCCGTTCACGCGGCAAGCTCGCAGGTTCTCGGAGGCGCGCTGACAAGTCTGCATCTGTGCGAGCAGCGGTGAGTGCAGTCGTCGAGGCGTTGTTCGGCTAGGGGTCCAAAAGGCGACATCCACTCGTCAGTCGATCAGTCGAGTTGGAACACCTTTTTCAAGAGTCCTTTGACGGCCTGTTTGGCTTCCCGGGTGGCGACCGGATCGTGACCGGTGTGCGCGCCGTGAACGACGCAGGCGTCCGTGTAGGCGAATGGCCGCTTGGTGTCGATGTTTATGAGAAGCCCGTCGGCCTCCTCTTGGATTTTGCAGTTGCGCACGCTCTGGAATCCAGGCTGCAGCATTGCCGGTTGCGCGCCGAGCGGGTTGTCGAATGCGTGCGTGGCGTTCGGATATTCAGTCAGTTCAACATCCGCCCCTGCGGCTCGCAGCCGCTCGACGTAAGCTTTGCAGGTGGCGATCGGGTTATAGTCATCCTGCGTACCGCCAAAGATACGGATCGGTCGACCGACGACATCGGTATCGGAAACGAACGTCGTCATGCAATCCGGGTAGAATGGAACGCAGGCCGCAAACTCTACGCCTGACTTGTTCCACAATCGATGGAATCGTTTGAGGCTCGCATAAAGGGTGGCTTGGCCTCCACGCGAAAAGCCCATCAGCGCGATGCGTGCCGGATCGACGCTCGGATGGTTCGCCAGCACATCGAGGGCGCGATAGATATCGAGTATGAAATTGAGGCGGCCGAGCAGGGCTTGGTCGGTGTTTACATCGGTGAGCCCACGTCCAGTGAAGCCATCGAGCGCAAATGTCGAAACGCCGATTTTGTTGAGCTCCCTCGTCCACATCTCGACGTTGGGTGCCATACCGGCGGAACCATGCTGCAGGACTATTACCGGCAATCGACCCGCGCTCTTAGCGAGTCGGAGCTGGCCAGAGGTCGTCGTTGCCTTTCCGTTCGTATCGCCGCGCAAAAACTGCGTATCCGAAAGAGTCAAGGTTTCAATTGAGTGCAGCTCGGTGCGTGCAGCCATATCCAGCAAATCAGGCTCGGCATTCGCTTCATCAGCCGTAGCGACGTCCGCCGCCAACGCCGCCGCCGGTTCCACGCGCTCGTCGCTCAAGACACACCTCAGCCTAGGAAATCCGAACGCCCTTTCTAGCACAAGAATGGGCCTGTCGGACCAAGTCGAACGTTCGAGATGGGTTATTCGCCGACTCGCAATTGGCCTGCCCGTCAGTCCGGATGGTCCGGAGAGCGGAAGCTGACTGGTCGAGCAGACATGCTGGCTTCAGCAAATCGGGAGTTATTGCCCCACAGAAATCCGCCAGAAACCCCGTAAACAAACGCGCACGGACGCGCATGAACAGAAATGACGATCACTGATTTTGCTCGATTTTTGCGGTAACCTGCTCCGCTCATAACGGTCTGGTTGCAGGTTCGAGTCCTGTCGGGCCCACCAATAAATCAACTACTTATCCAGCCGTCACTTCTACGGTCGTCGGGTTACCGCACCAGAAACGACTCACCTCGTTGTTCGCCATATTTAATGGCTACCATTGTAAGTGGAGGCGCGACTGGCGTAACTACAACACCAGCAACAGTCCTGAAACCAGCAAGATGCTGAGAATAATTCGCCGGAACAGCGCGTCATTGACGCAGCGAAAAACAAAAATCCCGAGCGCCGTTCCTGCGAGGAGTGCCGGGATGCTGACTGCGAAGTAAACTAGGACCTTTGTCGACAGATCTCTTCGGATCAGCATAAGAACAAGTGCGAATACCTGCATGGCGGCGATGAAGGGTTGAACCATTCCGCGCTGCTCGGTTTTCGGCACGCCGTGGATGTCACACCATATGGTCGGTATTGCACCCGGCATTGCCGTCAACCCGCCGACAAAGCCTCCGCTGAAGCCGATTAATGCATTACGTCCCGCATTCATCTGCAAGCGATGAGAAAGCACCGGCCGGAATAACGTGTAGGCCGCATAGCAGGCGACGGCAAGACCAAAGCTCTCTCTGAAGATCCGCGCGTCTGCAGCTTGCAGCAACCACACGGCGATCGGAACGCCAAGCAATCCGCCGACGACCAGTACCGAGCTTTGTTTCCAGCGGATGCTTTTTCTCAAGGCCCAAAGACCCGTGGCTTGCACGGTGATGCTGCAGGCCATCATCAGCGGGACCGCCTCCGGTGGTGGGAGAACGTGAAGGAGAATCGCGCCGGCCACCGCCGAAAAGGCAAAGCCCGCGAGGCCCGAGACGAAAGCGCCGCAAAACACAGCGACACTGAGCAGGCAAAACGACGCAATGTCGCCCATGAGCTAACCCTTTCGGTCGGTAAAATCCTGGAATAGCGACTTGGCGATTAGTCCCCGGACGACAGTCCGGGCGGCTCGGGCGCTGCCCCGGCATCGCTCTGGCGGGTCGAAGTCAACATCGTGGCTGCAAGGATGTGCAAAATGACAAAGCAGATGGCGATCGTTGCCAGCAGCGTATTCTCGCTCGGTGCCGAAATCCGAAGTTTGCGTTCGGACGATTTTTCACTGACCGACATTGTCACGTCCTCCAACATCTGACCGAGAGGCAAACTGGTGCCACTATTGTCGATCAGGTGACGATACTGTCGAAGGGTGCGCTCTGCCTGCAGCCGTCGCGAATGGTGGAGCGCTTGAAGGAGGCGCCCAAACCAGCCTTCTTTTCGAGAAGAACTCGTGGAGGCGACAAACGAATTCGCTGAAAATAACGCATCGCTTCTGTTTGAAGCTCTGCTGTTAAATAATGGTACGGAGGATGCCGTGATCGACTGAAACATCTTGTGAAGCAACAACCCATAGAACACGCGAGTGAGACGCCGCGCCTTTTCTTCCGAGCGCATGACACGAACACCTTGTGTAGTGACTGGATACGGCTGGAAGTATCGAACGGGACGCCACGCCACGCTTTAACGCGAGCTTAATTTGTTCTTATCGTTTCCTTGATTTTGAAGGGTGTGCTTGATTTCGGGCCGGCGTACCGGTTGAATATCCGCCTCGCGCGCACCTCCGAAGGCATTGTTTTGCTGTATCTTTTTGACGAGTTTGTCCTCGACACCGACCAGCGGGAATTGCGCCGTGACGGACGTACGATTCCGTTGCAGCCTCAGGTTTTTGACCTCCTCGAATATCTGATCCGCCACCGCGCCCGGGTGGTGACCAAGGACGATCTGATCAGTGCAATTTGGGGCGGGCGCATCATCTCGGAGTCAGCGCTCACCACCCGCATCAACGCAGCCCGTACGGGAATAGGCGATTCCGGCGAGGCGCAACGGCTGATCAAGACTTTACCGCGCAAAGGCGTCCGCTTTATCGGCACGGTGCGGGAAGCACCCAGGGAGGTCGAGAACGCGGTCGTACCTCTGAAGACCGAAATCCCCACCCTGGTGGTCGGCCGGACAGCCCCCTTCGAGATGATCGACCAGATGACGCGGCACGTGTTGTCCGGCCAACGGCAGATGGCTTTTGTCACAGGAGAGGCCGGGATTGGCAAGACGGCCTTCATCGCCAAGGCGATCGAGCAGCTGACGGAACAGGGCTTCGATCAGCTCTATGGGCGCTGCACTGAACGATTCGGAACGGACGAAGTCTTTCTTCCACTCATCGATGCACTGGTGAACCGTTATCGCGCAAACGGTCCGGAATTGATTTCGGCAGTTCGCGCGCACGCACCCACCTGGATACTGCAATTGCCAGGCGTCATCGACGCATCGGAACGCGCGGCTTTCCAGGATGAAGTGTTCGGCGCGACGCGCGAGCGGATGCTGCGCGAATTTTGCGACCTTCTGGAAGCGCTAAGCACCGGCCGCCCCTGGGTCCTTGTTCTCGAAGATCTGCATTGGAGCGACTTCGCGACACTCGATGTGCTGTCCCGCTTCGCGCGCGGGAACGGCAAGGCGCGCGTGCTGGTCCTCTGCTCCTATCGTCCGGCCGACAGTTCCGTCGGCGGGCATCCCATCCGTCGCCTGCACCGCGATCTTGAGATTCATGGATGCTGCAGCGAATTGCGCCTCGATCGATTGTCGCGTTCAGAGGTCGAGCGTTACCTGGCATTGCGCTTCGACGACGAGGAACTTGCCTCCAGCCTGTCAAAGCCCGTGTTCGAGCGAACGCTGGGGCATCCCTTGTTTGTTGCCTCGCTGCTCAAACACTTGATCGACCAGGAGTCGATAGTCGAAATGGACGGCAGATGGCGCCTGTCTTCACAGGCGGCATTTGCGCAAGATCGCATTCCAGACAGCCTCCTGAACATGATCGGCCACGAGCTCGATCGCCTCACCGATAACGAGCGGCGTCTGCTCGATGTCGCCAGCGTTGCCGGCGAAGAATTTTCTGCGGCCCTCGTTGCGGCCGGCCTGTCTGACGATGCAATCGACGTTGAAAGGGACATCGAAGCGTCGATCCGGAAGGATCAAATCCTCGTTCGTTCGGGGGTTTCCGAGTGGCCCGATGGAACATATTCGGGCTCCTACTCTTTCCGCCACATTCTCTATCAGAATATCATTTACCAGAATCTGCCGCCCGGGCACCGCGCACAAACGCACAGGCGCTTGGGCAAGAGGCTGGAGGAGGCCTATGCCGGCCGCACCCCTGAAATAGCGCCCGCGCTCGCACTTCACTTTGAGCAGGGTCGCGACTTTCCGAGCGCGTTGCGCTACCTCCGGGAGGCGGCAAAGAGCTCGACGAAACGCCTCGGCCATGCGGAGGCCGCAAGCTATCTCACCCGCGCGCTTGGCATACTTGATCGTTTCGATGCTGCCGACAAATTCTCAACCCGCGTCGCTCTTCTGCGGCAGCGAAGCTGGGCTCTTCGCTCGTGCGGCGACCTCGTCGGCTCCATCCGTGATCTGCGAGACATGATTGCCTGCGCCGAACAAGCGGGCGAGATCAGGCAACAGCTCAACGGCCTCACGGCTGTGAGCAGTCTCTGCTTGCGCGTGGATCGCCACGCCTGCCTTGAGGCCGCTGAAGATGTACTGTCGCGAAGCCAGGCGCTTGCGGACGACACATTCAAGGCTCTGGTCCAGGGCAGCAGCGCGAGCGTCAACCTGTTCCTCAACGGCTGGCGCAATCAGGACGCCACGCTCTGCGACAGGGCGATCGAGCTGAGTGCGAATGCCACGAATTATGGCATCTTGATCAGGCGCAATGGAATATCCGGTATCGTTGATTGCTGGAGGTCGCGGTACCAGGAGTGCCGCCGCGCCGGCACGGAAGGAAAGCGCTTGGCGCGTTTAGCTGGCGACGTTTACACTTTTGTTCTGTTCAACGTTCTTGAATCAATCGCGCTCATTCATCTGGGCGAATGGCGCGAATTGCGACGTGAAATCACGGCCGGCCTCGAACTGGCCGTCAGGAACGCGAACGGCCCCAGCAGCGCATTGTGCCGGCTGACGCTTGCGTGGTTGCACGTCGAAGCGATGGATTTTGATGGAGCCCGGGAGCTCTGCGAAAGCGTCGACGATAGTCTGCTGGTCGGCGATCAGTCGACGTACTTCCACAAGCGGGCCGTCCTTGCGAAGGCCTATGTCGGCCTGAACGATCCGTCGGGAGCTCGCAGGCAATTTGACGATATTGAGCGCCGCAGGCATGAAGAAGGCATCGACATCGAATTTACCGCCGCGACGCAGGTGTATCATTGCCTCGCCGAATATTACTTGCAGGTTGACGACTTTAAGCAGGCTCAGAGCTGTGCACGCCAGCTCCACGACTATGTGGCAACGGCTCCAGATCTCAATCACCTGGCCCAGGCCCACGGACTGCTCGCGCGTACTGCGCTTGCCTTGGGCGATTCAGCGGAGGCTCAGTTGCACCTGTCCCGCGCGCTGGAGATCGTCGACAGTGCCGACTTCCCGATTGCTTCTTGGCGGGTGTACCGCACGGCCGCCGAGATCTTCGCGAAGTACGGAGACGTCGACAGGGCGGTGACGTATCGCTTGCGATTTGTCGAGACCGTCCGAAGGCTCGCGCAAAATTTCGAACCCGAGGATCGGCTGCACAAGAGCTTGCTCGCTGTGTTAGCAACGCGAACAGCGCAACTGGAAGCGATGACCTCGCTGCCTTCGCGGCCCGCTTAGCCGACGGGGCTTGCCGAACGCGTTTGAGAATGACGTCCTCGACACCGGCCAGCGGGGTTGTGCGTCGCGAAGTACCGCCAAAGCGAACTTCGGCTCCGCATCCAAAGTGCACACGAATCATCCGCACTTGATGTCTGCTTTGGCCCAAGGCGGACCTCGATGAACCAAGGATTTTCCCGCACCAACCAAACCTACGATACCTCATCCAATCCTTCGCATGAGCCATTCTTGAGACCTCGAGCGACCGCCGAACAAGCCCCGATGTGCTAGCTCGACAGGCTCTTGTCACCGAACCAGCGCCGACAGGCTCGACTAAAGCTGGTCGCATCTGCGTAGCCAAGCGCAGCCGCCATCTCGTCGCGCGACTGCGTGCCCGCCGCAAGCATTATCCGCGCGCGCTCCCGCAGTACTCCGTCGAGCAGCGGCCGGAACGGGCTGCCGGTTTCGGCCAGCCGCCGCACCAGCGTCCGCCGCGAGGTGCCGACGAGGCGCGCGGCTTCCTCCTCGCCGAGGCGCTGCGGCAGGCGCGCCGCAATCAGGCTCTCGACGATCCGCGCCAGCGCCGCAGTGTCCGACCGAGGCTTCTCGATCGCCTCCAGGGCTTCGATGGCCTTGGCGTGCAACTCCGGATCGGCAAACGGTGAAGGCCGCCCGCAAAGCTCCTTCGGCACGTCGAAGATGAAGGCGGCAGCGTTGAATTTGACCCCGCAGGAATAATGCGGCGTCAACCGCTCCGCGCCCGCGGGCGGCGGCCAGGGAAATTCCAGCGTCGCCTGTTCAATCGAATCCTCGAGCAACTGCGAGTACACCGCATGCACATTGAGGCTGACCGCCAGCGCCACGGCGCGCCAGAGCGCGTCATCCATGGCGACGGCGGGAGAGATTTCAATCTGGATCGAGCGCGGGGTTCTGCGCAGCCGGTTGCGAATGAATGGCGCGCGGGTCGACCCGAAGCGGGCACCGATGGTCAACGCACCTTCGATGGTCGGCGCCGTTCTGGTCGCCACGTCGAGCGCCCCCTGCAGCGATGTCGACCAGACCGCTGCGGCCGACAAGGGCCATAGCTCGCCATGCCGGCGGGTAATGTTGGCTGCCAGGACCACGAGCGAGGACACCGGCATATGGGCTCCCGACTGGTCGAGAGCCTGCTGCTGGATTCCCGTGCCCTTCAGCAACTCGTCGCGCTCGCCGCGCGTCTTGCCAAATGCCCGTACCAGCGCCCGCGCATAGCTCGCGGACACCGGCGCGCGATGGGCATCCGATTCCGATCCCTGCATTGCGTCGGTCGCCTCCCCTCGCGAACGTCGAGCCGAACAAACCTGTCGCAAAAGACTTGGCGCAAAATGCCACAAATTTGGCCTGTTGTGAACTGGCGGCGCAGGCCGGCCTCACGGCATGCTCAGCAAAACTGCGGCAAACGCCGCCTCGAAAAGCGACGCTGGAGGAATGCGATGATCTTCACGGGCACGAATGCTGCTGGCGAAACGATCACCTACCGGGATGGCAAACGCTATCTGTGGATGCTCTCGTTCATTCCGCCGCTGGTCCCCCTGCTGTCCTACTGGCTCTATCTCAGGACGCAGAATCCGGTGGTGACGCTCATTCCCTTTGTCTTCATCTTCGTCCTGATCCCGCTGCTCGATGTCCTGATCGGCGAAGACACGCACAATCCGCCGGCCGAAGTCGTCGCCGCCATGGAGGCCGATCCTTACTACCTGCGGCTTGCGCGTATCACCGTGGTATTTCCGTGGATCAACTACATTGCCCTGATTGCCTTCTTCGGCACGCAGGATCTGCCGTGGTGGTCCTACATTGCGTTGCTGCTCGGCGTCGGCACCATCGATGGCGGCGCACTGCTGATCGGGCATGAGCTCGGCCACAAGGCGGACCGGCTCAACACCGTCTTTGGCACGCTCGCCAACAATTCGGTGGGTTACGCCCACTTCCGCATCGAGCATAATCGCGGCCATCATACCTGGGTGGCGACCCCCGAGGATCCCGCCAGCGCACGCTTTGGCGAATCGATCTATGCGTTCGCCTTGCGCGAGCTGCCCGGTGCGTTCAAGCGCGGCTGGCGCAATGAAGCCGAACGGCTGACCAAGCGCGGCGAGCGCGTTTGGTCAGTCAATAACGAGATCCTGCAGGGCTTTGCGCTCACCCTCGTCGTCGCGGCCGTGCTGATTGCCGTGTTCGGCTGGAAGGTCGCCCCCTTCATCCTCGCCCATCATTTCCTCGGCTGGTACGCGCTGACCCAGGCGAACTACGTTGAGCACTATGGGCTGCTGCGCGAGAAGCTGCCGAACGACCGCTATCAGCCGGTCGAGCCCCGCCACTCCTGGAACACCAACCATATCGTCTCGAACCTGATGACGTTCCACCTGCAACGTCATTCCGATCACCACGCCAACCCGATGCGCCCCTACCAGTCATTGCGCGATTTCGACGATATCCCGCGGTTGCCGAACGGTTACACGGGCATGTTCGGGCTCGCGGCGATCCCGCCACTCTGGTTCCGCGTGATGGACCCGAAAACACTGGCCTGGGCCGGCGGTGACATCAGCAAGCTGAATGTGGGCGATCGACCGCGCAATGAAACCTAAAGCGCGACGAGATTAGGTTGAATCGTCATCGCGCTTTAGCTTCTTGTTTGAGCATGATCTTTTCGGAAAACCGCTTCACACTTTTCCGGATCATGCTCTAGCAATGTTGCTTCGCCAAATAGCGGCTCCGCGATGAACAGCGAGTGATGCGTACGCCACGGTCAACGATGCGCGTCATCGCGCGGGTGCAGCTCCGGCGTCAGTCTGTACGCCTAGCCGTTCGCCAAGCGGGCTCTCGCCATCTGCGGTCACAGCAACGAACCGATCGCAAAACCGGTGTCCACTCTTGCAGGACACCTCAATGTTCGACCCGGTACAGGCGCCATCGCTCCGGCACGCCCTTGAGTTGGTGAATGCCGCGATCCTTGAAGCGGATCCCAGACTGCGACATCAGATCCTTGACCGCGCTCGAGACCAGGACTTCGCCGGCCCGCGCTTTCGCGGCGACGCGCGCGCCGATGTGAAACGCGAGACCTACCACCTCGGCCCCGCTCACCTTGTATTCGCCCGCATGCAGGCCCACCCTGATCTCCAGCCCCAGCGTGCGCACGGCCTCGCGGATCGCGGTCGCGCAACGGACCCCGGCATCCGGCGCCTTGAACGTCGCGAGCAGTCCGTCCCCCGTCGTCACGACCTCCTTTCCGCGCAAGGTCTTCAGCTCCCTGCGGACGGCGGCGTAATAGTGACTCATCACCTGTGACCAACGCGAATCGCCGAGCCGCGCGGCTTTTTCGGTGGACCGGACAATATCGACAAAGAGGATCGTGGCGAGCGCTTGTTCGAGCTCGGCGCTACCGGCGGATCGGCGCCGGGTCGCAATACTACCCGCCAACGGTTCATAGCGATGGTTGCGTCGCCGCGCGATCGCGGCTTTTGCATAGTCCTTGGCACGCTGCGCCGTGCCGCAGCGAATTGTTTTCACCCTCGGTGGAAGCGTCCAGTAAACCTTTCGCCCATCTCCGGCACCATGGACCTCCACGGCGCCCCATTTGAGCAAAACCGCGGAGCCAACCCGTCGAACACACCATGCCTTTGACGTGTATCCGGAAACGTTTGACTGGTGGACTCCGATGCGAAGGAACTTGGGCATGAACGTGCGGCCGTTCAAAAGACTGTTTGGGGCCTACCTAGGGTCAAGCGTAGTCATACATTCCTGCATTGGCAACAGCTCACCCTGAGCAGACGATTTCCGCATCACGTCCGACAGCGGAGGCTGTTTGGGCCAAACCATGCCGGACCACAGGCTCCTAGGGGCGTTCTCCTTCTGCATCCCAAGCACCGGCACGCAGATCTGCAACTCCGGCGATGAGGGTACGCTTCTCGATCTCATTCGAGACTGTTCGAGGGAAGTCATCCACGAGGGCGTAGAAGCGCGGGACCTTGAATGCTGCCAGCCGGACCCGGCAGTGCTCCACACCAGAAACGCCCTCTATCGTGCATTTCTATCTCAACGGCCGGCAAAGCAAATTAGGGCCATGCCTCAATCGCGGATTTTGGCGGGCTTATCACTCGCGCAGCCGCCAGCGACCGACTGTGCTCGGGCCGTGCGAGCAAGCGGAAGTCGACCGGGGCTCGGCGGACTGATTGGCCTTCGCATGTCGTCCAGACGTGGTAGTGTCGCGAGCCTGAGCCAAAGGTTCGCCATGTCAGCTATTCGGGAATGGCTAGCATCGATCGGCTTGAGTGAGTATGCGGGGCGGTTCGTCGAGAACGCCATTGACCTTTCGGTCCTCGGCGATCTTACGGAGCAGGACCTCAAGGACCTTGGCGTCCTGCTCGGACATCGGCGCAAGATGCTGCGCGCGATCGCTGAACTTAAAGGGGCCCCTCCTCCAACAATCCAGATAGGAAGCAACCCAGTATCGCGAGAGGGCGCCGAGCGCCGTCAACTCACGGTGATGTTTTGCGATCTGGTGGGCTCGTCGGCGCTTTCGGTACGCCTCGATCCGGAGGATTTGCGCGCGGTCATCGGCGCCTACCACGCTTGCATCGCCGAGATCATCACTAAAAGTGAGGGCGTCATCGCCCGCTATATGGGGGACGGCGTCCTCGCCTATTTCGGATTTCCTCGGGCACACGAAGATGATGCCGAGCAGGCGATACGTGCGGGGCTTCTGTTGGTAGATGCCGTCGCGAACCTGAAGACAGATATCGGCACCACACTTCAGGTTCGCGTTGGCATCGCGACCGGAATGGTCGTGGTCGGCGACCTGATCGGCGAAGGCGCTGCCAAGGAGCAGGAAGTGATTGGTGAGACGCCGAATTTGGCTGCGCGCCTGCAGGCGCTCGCCCTGCCCGGTACAGTTCTCATCTGTGAGAGTACCCGTCGACTTACCGAGGGGCAATTCGAATACCGCAATGTCGGCCCGGCCATCATCAAGGGATGGGCGGAACCGCTACCGGCCTGGGAGGTGTTGGCGACGAGCGGCGTGGAAAGCCGCTTCGAAGCGCAGCACAAGACCCGATTGACGCCGCCGATCGGGCGCGACGAGGAGATCGATCTGCTGTTGCGTCGTTGGGACAAGGCCACGCACGGCGAGGGCAGCGTTGTGGTGTTGACCGGAGAGCCGGGTATCGGAAAGTCGCACATTGCCCTGGCGCTCCAGGAAAGGCTCAAAGAGACCGGGCCACACATCACGGTGCGTCATTTCTGCTCGGCACACCACACCAATAGCGCACTCTATCCATACATTCGCCAACTCGAACGGGCTGCCCGGTTTGAGCGAACCGACTCGGCGGCAGCGAAATTCGCCAAGCTCGAGGCCTTGCTCGTCAAGTCCGGCGCTGATGCGAACGAGGTTGTACCACCGCTGGCGAACCTTCTCTCACTGCCGCTCAGCGATCACTACCGTGTCCCGGAGCTGAGCCCCCAGAAGCGCAAGGAGGTGACGCTTGCGGCATTTTTGACCCAGTTGAATGCTCTCGCTGCGCAGCAACCAGTGTTCAACATCTTTGAGGATGCTCATTGGGCGGATCCGACCTCGCTTGAGCTGCTCACGCTGACCTTGGAAAGGGTACCGCAGCTTCGCGTGCTGATCCTCGTCACCGCACGGCCGGAGTTCAAGCCGCCTTGGCCAGGTCATGCGCATGTGACGACCGTTTCGCTCACGCGCCTGAACCGACGCAACGGTGCGGCACTGATCGAGCGTGTCACGGCCGGCAAGACGCTCCCCGAAGAGGTCATGGACCAGATCCTCGCCCGCACCGATGGCGTGCCGCTCTTCGTCGAGGAACTGACCAAGACGGTGCTCGAGACCGGGCTGCTGGACGAGCGCGACAATCACTACGTCCTCAGTCGTCCACTGCCCTCGATGGCGATTCCGACGACATTGCACGCGTCTCTCATGGCGAGGCTCGATCGACTGGCGCCGGTGAGGGAGGTCGCACAGATCGGCGCGGTGGTCGGTCGCGAGTTCTCCTACGAGCTGCTGAGCATCGTTGCCGGGCTACCTGCGGAGAGACTTGAGGAAGCACTTGCCCAGTTGGTTCGATCGGAGCTGGTATTTTGCCGAGGGGAGATACCCCGATCGGTCTATACCTTCAAACACGCGCTGGTGCGGGATGCTGCCTACTCGGGACTGCTGAAAAGCCGCCGCGCAGGACTGCACGCCACGATTGCCGACGCCTTCGAGCAGCGGTTTCCGGAAATCGTGGAGACTCAACCCGAAACCGTCGCGGGACATCTCACCGAGGCCGGAGTGTTCGAAAAGGCGGTCGGATATTGGCTGCAGGCCGGCAGGAATGCCGCCATGCGTTCGGCCAACCTCGAAGCCATCGCACACCTGGAGCGGGGTATCGAGGCTTCAGTCCACCTGGCCGACGGTACGCAAAAGGACAGGATGGAGCTCGATTTTCAATTCGCGCTGGGACCCTGCCTGATCGCGACCCAGGGGCCGGCCTCCAACAAGGCCGTGGCGACCTTCGCTCGTGCGCGCGAGCTGTGCAAGCGCCTCGGGGATCCCGCCGAGCAATTGCAGATCGTGTTCTGGCTGGCCACCGCAAGTGTCATTCGCGGCGAGTTGCCGGTCGCCCAGGAAACGGTCGCGGCGTTGCTTCAGCTCACCGAGGCGCGCGGTGATCGACCGGCGCTGCTCAATGCGACCCGCGGTCAGTCGATGATTCGGCTTTTCATGGGGCGTCTCACCGATGCCCGCGAAGCCATCGAGCGTGCGGTCGCCGAATTCGAGGCCAGCCGTGAGGACGAGAGATTGGCCGCCCGCGCGGCCGGTCAGGATGCCGGAGTGGCCGACCTTGCACTGATGTCATGGATTCTCTGGCTGCTCGGTCATGTTGATGCGGCAATCACGCGCATTGACGCCTCCGTTCAACGCGCCGACGCCATAAAGCATCCTCATTCGCAAGCGTATGCCTGCTACTATGCTTCCGTTCTTCATGCGCTTCGCGGCGAGACAGCGACTGCACAACGCTATGCCGATCGCTGTCGCGTCTTGTCGGAGGAGCACGGCTTCCGTCAATGGCACGGATTGGCGAAAGCCATCCAGGGCATATGCGTGACGTTGCTTGACCCTTCATCCAGCGCAGTCGGGGAGATCCGGGCTGCGATGGATGAATATCGTGGGGCGGGTTACCAGCTGGGCATCACGGCGCTCTATGTGCTGTTGTGCCCGGCCTTGCTACTCAGCCATGAATACGACGCTGCGCTGGCACTTATCGAGCAGGGTCTTGTGACAACCAGCCGCAACAGCGAACGGATATTCGAGGCCGAGTTGTACCGGCTGAAGGCGCGCGCGCTGATCATCCGCGGCTTGCCGGATGCTGGCATCGAATTGCTGCAAAAGGCCTTAGGGACGGCAAGAAGCCAGCACGCCAAAATCCTCGAACTTCGAGCAGCAATCGACCTTGCCGCGCTGTGGATGGAGCAGGACCGGCGCGAAGAAGCGCTCAAGGTGCTCGCGCCCACATACGGCTGGTTCACCGAAGGCTTTGAGACGCAGGATCTCAAGCAGGCAAAAGCTTTGCTCGATCGATTGCAATGACCGGCGCGACGCGCCGAAAGCCGTCGCTACACGCTTTCCGGATCATGCTCCAGCTCTAAGCGAGCGCTTCCTTCAGCCTATGATATTCGTCTCGTATCCGTCGCCATTCGGCATCTTGCTCCGGTCTTTCGTTGATAAAGAGCGGCTCCCCCGGATGAGGTTTGCTCTTTTCCTTGTCATAGCTCTTTATCGCTTGTTCCGCGGCTGCTCGCCCCAGCTTTCGCCCGTTATCCAGGTTGCTGTGATTCCACTTGAAATTGATGTGCCCGGGCACGTGAATCTCGACGACTGTGCCGTTCCACAGATTGCTTGAACCCTGAGCGTCGGATTTTTCAGCCTTCGCGCTTTCACGTTTCGTAACGCTGTTGCCTTTCGGATTCCGTCCATCATATCGGACGTGATATTTGAACAGCCTGACGTCATCTTCGCCAACCGAGGCTGCAAACAATTGGCACAGATTTGCCAGCGCATCGTGCAGATTTTTCGGCTTGCGGATTTGCTTGGAATCGACGATGCGACTTATCCATATTTCATCGAGCTTGTACCCGAGCTGCTTCTGGAGTTGCAGCAGGCCCTCGAAATTGACCGTGTCGACCAGAGCCCCCTCGCAATAGGTCGCCCCGTTGATCTGCACGGTTTCTTCGATGAAGGGAAGCGCCGAACACGCGCATAGAGATTCTGCCGTGATCGGACCGCCATAGCTCTTCTTGATGCTTTCGTCGGCCTTGTTCGCGATGTCCATCTTGTGGTTTGCGAAGAACGTGAGTTCGTGGTCGCGAAGATTCCACGCGTTGTGAAAGATGAACGGCTTCTCCCTGGGTGGGTATAGTTGCTCGAACTTGATTTTCTTCATGAAGTCACTGTCCGGGTAATTGATTCTTGAGAGGCCGTTGACGCTGGACAGGTACATCATGGATGTCAGGTAACGGACGAAGGGATTTGGAGCCATCACCTGATTGAGTATCCAGCGATTGAGATCTCCTTCATCCAATTTCTTGAAGGACTTCTCTTTGCCCTGGGGCATCTGGTCAAACACAATCTGCATCGATTGCTGGACATAATCGAACATCTTGTAGGGCTGCCACATAAACTCCCGGTAGTTGCCGGAGTCACTCACGAATTGATTGAAAGCATCTATATTTCTGCGCCAATCCGGCCCGAACACGGTGTTTATCGGGAATCGTTTGTAGCCTTCGTCATCTCGGAACACGCCATTCTTGAAGAACTCATATGTTTCTTTGACTTTTTCTTTGTCGCTAGGCTTCTCAGATTGGTTGTAGACGATGCCGACCCAGGCACCAATGCAGGACAATGACCACACGTCGAACCTTATTGGTGGATCGGCGTTGGCAAACGCTTCAAGTACCCCGATGTGCAGCCCCGCTGCCGGCCCACCACCTCCAAGCGTGATCGCTCTACGCGGCTTTCCGTTGGTTGGCATTTGAATACTCCTTACGCAGTATCGAATACGCTCCAATCAACTTTGAAATTCCGAAAAGAGCGACAAGTTAGTTTCTTTTGAAACGATTGTGAAGCACTGGCGTAAGCGCTCAGGTTGCATAGCGTCAAATATGGCAGCACCACTGACTCAACCCGGAGACACAAAAATTGCATCTGTGTTGCTCGCGTGCGCGATGCCGTACGCGCGCCTGGCGCGATGAGATCAGGTTGAATCGTCATCGCGCATTAGCTTCTCGTTTAAGCATGATCTTTTCGGAAAACCGCTTCACACTTTTCGGGATCATGCTCTAGAAACCAAAGCTTTGCGTGAAGCCGGCAGTCGCTGTTTCGTCACCCGATTTCCGTGCCGGAACCCGTTAGGCTTGCGTTGCGTTATCGCCTTGCGGCAGGAGGGCATGTCGATGGACAGCCACCGGACTGCGTTGATCCTGTTCGCGGCCGCCGTCGCCGTTGCGATCGTGGCCGCGACAGTTGCCACGCTTAAGCACGTCGATACCCGCGCCGTCAGCAACGATGTCCCGGCTGGCACGATTGGCCTGGCCAGGCCTCATCCGCCGCTCGATCGGGCGCCGGGTGAACCGCTACAGACAGTACGCTAGCACTGGCATGGGGCACTGGTGCCTTCGCTCGCGATGCGGCGAAGGCTGCCACGCTGCGCTTCATGTGTTGTTGCAGTTTCCGGCCTGACCGGGCCGACCGATCGATCCTCAGCCGTGATACGCAAACAGCTCGATCGGGTCGCTGAACCCGCGCACCGGAAATTCGCCGACGCGTTCGAGCTCGAAATCGTCCTTGACGAGGTCGGCGAACGCGCGGGACAGCAGCACCGTCCTGCCCAATTGCTTGGTGAGGGTTTCGAGACGCGACGCCATGTTGACCGCGGGGCCGATCACCGTGAAGTCGAGCCGGGTGCGCGACCCGATGTTGCCGTACATAACGTCTCCGACATGGATGCCGATGCCGTAATTGAGCGGCGCGCGGCCGGTTTCGCGGTTCTTTTGGTTCAGGGCAATCATGGCCTGACGGGCCTCCGTCACGGCACGGAGCAGATTTGCGCAGGCCTGAGGCTTGCTGAGCGGAAAGATGGCGAGCAGACCATCGCCGATGAACTTCAGGATCTCCCCGCCGTGTCGCGCAACCGGCTCCGACATCGCATCGAAATAGCTGTTCAGGAGATCGATGACGTCATCGCGCGGCCAGTTGTCGGAGATCCGGGTGAAATCGCGCAGATCGCAGATCATGATGGCGGCGTGGACCGTCGTCCCGCTTCCGCGCCTTGTCGCGCCGGCGAGGATGAGCTCGCCGGCATGCGACCCGACATAGGTTTCGAGCAGCGTTCGCGCGAGCCTGTTCTTCATGCGGATTTCGCTGACCAGCGCCAGAACCGGCAACAGGCTCAACAGGCCGGCGATGTGCGCCTCCGTGAAACCGCCCGGCCGGTCGGTTGCGAAGGTCACGAGATGCCGCTTGCCGAGCGTATGGTACATCGGCCACGCCACATAGTCGGTCAGGCCCTTCGCCCGCATCTCGTCATAGACGGCGTGCTTGCGGCCCAGCGCGCGCTCGCGCTCGAGATTCTCGCGCACCTCGCCGGCACCGTCATGGATCTCGTTCGCCGGACTGCCAATGTATTCGGATCGCCCCCTGACGTCGTAGTCAACAGTCGCAATCTCGGCCTCGCGCATCCCATCGGACCACATGATCCGGGCACCGAGCCATTGCGGATGGTAGATCAGGAGATGAAGCGTCGCCCGCTTGACCGGAATGCCTGCTCGCTGGAGCCGGACGCACAGCTCAGCAAATATATTGTCGATAAAGCGCTCATCGCGCGTGTCGTTTGTCAGCCAGCGCACAACGTCGCTGTCGGACTGCACAGTGACGGAATCGGTGCTTGACGGCGTGTTCATGTCTTGCTCCTGGGCGGCGAGCCGGATCCGACGGTGCAGGATATGTCGTGGTCCCACGCGACGGCGTCAACGCCATTAGCTGCAATCTGACTGTGCGCCTCGGATTGTCGGGGGAACACAGCGATAGCCCGCGCCGCGTGCCGCCTCTCACCACCCCCAGCCCGGCTGGACCTGAGGATAGATCTGGCGGCTACGCCGAGGCGGAGGCGGCGGATTGACGGGTTGGAAGCCCCAATTGGGCTGGAAAAACGAGCCGAAGCCGTCCTCGCCCCAGCCGTCGCGGCTTGCAACCGTGACATCGGCGGTCGGCCGGCGCGTCACGAAACCGCCCTGGGGCTGGTTGTTCAGCACCGCGACGAACTCAGTGCGATAGTTGGTCTCGCGGCTCAGCGGCTCGTCCGAGACGATGATCGAGGATCGCGGCAATGCGGTCGGCGCGATGCGATCGAGCACATCCTGCGGGATGGTGATGCGGTCGAGCGCGGCCTTGGCGTCGTCGCCGTTGTCGATCGTGACGACGCTCCAGCGCAGGCCCTGATCGTTGCGCGCCAGCGCCGTGAACACATGGGTGCCGATCGGCTTGTCGGGATCGCGGATCGTGACCGGAACCTCGATGCTCGAATCGAACATCTCGCCCCCGTCCGGCAGCGGCTTGCGCGTGTTGCGCCGCACGTAAAGCTTCTGCGTCGCGCGGCTGATGTAGACCGAGACTGGCTCGAGCGCGAGCTTCGCCTCGCTCGCCGCCTTGGCGGTGTCGGCCTTCCTGGTGCCGGCTGCCTTGGCGGCATCCTTTGCAGCGGCGACGTCGAGCTTCGACTTCGCATTGGCCTTGGCGGTGTCGAGCTGGGTTCCCGCCTCCGCAGCCTTGGACGCGGCTTTCTGCCTCAGCTCCTCGGCCCGCGCCCTGGCTTGCTCCGTCTTTGCGGCGGCGAGCGCCTTGTCGGCGTATGCGAGTTCGGCGTCGGCGCGGGCCTTGAGCTGTTCCAGCTTGCGCAGCGACGCTGTGAGCGATGCGGCCTCGCGCGCCGCCGTCACCGCGGCCTTCTTCGCCTCGTCGGCCGTCTTCGCGGCCTCCGCGGCCTCGCGGGCGAGCGTCTCGGCACGCGCCGGGGCAGACGCGATGGCCTCCTTGTTCGGCACGAACAGCGCGGGGTGGGAAAACGCGACCGGCGCCGCGTCGTTCGGCGCGATGATCACCCGCATCCCGATCTGGGTCTTGTCGAACAGATCCTCCGCGAAGCCGTAGGGCATCCGCACGCAGCCGTGCGAGGCCGCATAGCCGGGCAGCGGCCCGCCGTGCAGCGCGATGCCGTTCCAGGTGATCCGTTGCATGTTCGGCATCCAGGCATCGTCATAGAGGGTCGAGTGGTGGTCCTTGTCCTTCTCGATCACGGCGAAGACGCCGGCCGGCGTCTCGCGTCCCTTGACGCCGGTCGACACCGGCGCACGCAGGATCCAGCCCTCAGCGTCGTAGAACGTGACCTGCTGGGTCTTGATCGACACGATCGCCATGATCGGATCGCCGGCCTCGCGCGGCGCCACAGCCTCGGTCGGCGGCGCGGGGCGCGCCTCTCGCGCCGCGGCGCCGGCGGTCAGCGCCGTTAGCGCGGCCATCGCCGCGAGCGTCACAATGGCGGGAGGCCCCCAACGCCGCATCGCCACGGTGGGTTGCGCCGTCGTGAGTGGATTTGCCATGCCCTGCACCGGATGACTCCCTGTCCGCGCTTTTTCGTCGATCAGATGTCAGATTGCGACCTTTGGATTAACAAATCGCCGCCATCATCGACGTCACCAATTCGCTCCTGGCATTATCGGCACGTTCCGGTGAGACATCTCTCATATATGACGGGCCGCCGAGGCGGAAGGGTGGCGCGCAGCAGAAATTGACGCAGGGCCGATGAACAGGGGATCGCTATCGGATATCGCCGACAAAATCCGCCGGTGACGGGGTCACGCGCTGGATTGCACCAGATTTGTCAACGGAACGCGTCGATCCCGGTGAGCGCGCGTCCGACGGCCAACGTATGGATTTCATGCGTGCCCTCGTAGGTCGAGACCGCCTCGAGATTGAGCATGTGGCGCACCGGCGAGAACGCCATGGTGATGCCGTCGCCACCGTGCAGAGCGCGCGCCTCGCGCGCGACCTCGAGGCCGATCTGGACGTTCTGGAGCTTGCCGAGGCTGAGCTGCGCGGCGGTTGCGCGCCCCTGCTCTCTGAGGCGCCCGAGGTGAATCGCAAGCATCGTGGCGTGACAGACCTTGGCGCACATCACGGCGAGGCGCTGTTGCGTTAGCTGGAACGCCGCCAGCGGACGTCCGAACTGGGTCCGCTCGAGCGAACGCCGGAGCGCGGCATGGAAGCAGTCGCGCGCAGCACCGGCCGCGCCCCACAAAATGCCATAGCGCGCTTCGCTTGTGCAGGAGAGTGGCGCGCGCGGACCTGACGCAAGCGGCAGCAACGCCGTCTCCGGCAAACGAACGTCGGAGAAGCCGAGCTCCGTCGAGGACGAGTGGCGCATCGACACCTTGTCGGCAATATCGACGGCGCTGAAGCCCCTGATCCTGGTGGGAACGACGAAGCCGCGGATGCCCTCCTCGGTCTTGGCCCAGACGATCGCGACATCCGCATCGACGCCGTTGGTGATCCAGCGCTTGCGGCCGTTCAGCACCCAGTCGCGGCCGTCGCGGCGCGCCACCGTCCGCATGCCGGCGACGTCGCTGCCGGCATCGGGCTCGGTCATCGCGAAACAGCCGACGGCCTCGCCCGTGGCCAGTCGCGGCAGCCATTCGGCGCGTTGCTCCGGCGAGCCGTACTCCGCAAGCGCGAACATCACGAGATTGTCCTGGGTCGACACCAGCTGGCGAAAGGCCGTGTCGCCGGCTTCGAGCTCAAGCATCTGCAAGCCGAATACGACTGCCGGCGGAGTTTGCGCGGCCGGCCCGACCAATCTGCCGAACATCCGGTGCCGACCGAACAGCTGCGCCAGTTCACGCAACGGCGGCTTGGTCCTGAACCACTCGCGGGTATGGGGCTTCAGTTCATTTTCGACGAACTGCCGCACGAGATCACGCTCATGGCGTTCGGCCGGAGACAGCAGCAAATCGAGACCAAGGAAATCGGTCGGATCGGATTCGTCCTTGCCGTGCAGCACTTCCGGCAATAGCCAGTATTCCCCAGCGGCGTTACGTTCTGAAAACGAGACATCAGCCATGTCGAATAATCCTCCTTCGCGACAGGGCATTTGCCCTTCCCGACCAATGCATGACGGGCTTACCGAGGAGAATTGCGTGTTTTTGCACAGTTCGTGCGCGCAGATGCGCAGAACCGTCCCGATGACAACGTATGGCGGCCTACCGCAGCGGCTCGGTCACAGCGACAAGATGGTCGATCACCGCGCGGATACGGGCCGAGCGGCCGATGTCGGGATGATAGACGAGCCACAAATCGCGCGTGGCTTCCTCGCTCTCGGCCACGCAGCGCAGTGCCTTGTCCTCCTCCACAAGGAGGTGAGGCAATGCGGCGAGTCCCATCCCTGCCCGCGTCGCCGAAATCAGCGACACCAGATCGTTGGAGAGCATCGCAATGGGCTGTCCTTGCGCGAACTTGCGCAGCCAGCGCTGCTGCGGCGAGGCATCGAGCTCTTCGTCATAGGCGAGAAAGACCCTGTCCTCCTCACCGACCTCGTCGAGATAGGCGCGCGCGCCGTAAATTCCGTATCGGAGACGACCGAGGCTCCGGGCCTTCAGGGCGCTATCCTCGGGGCGTAACAGCCGCAACGCAATGTCGGCCTCCCGGCGCACGAGGCTGGCCGCAGCAGTGGCGCCGACGACATCAAGGACGAGGCCTGGGTGATTCCGCCGCAGCCCAGCGAGGCGCGGGACCAGCCAGAGACTTGCGAAGGCGGGTGGCGCGCTGATCCTCACCCGCCCCTCGATTTCAGCTTCTCCGCCTTCCAGGCGCTGAATGGAGAATACGGCGTCCTCAAGCGCGCCCACGCGCTCGGCGATGCGTTCGCCTTCCGCCGTCAATACGTAACCGCGTGGCAGACGATCGAAGAGCTTTATCTTGAGCGCTCGCTCCAGACTGTTGATGCGCCGCGCGACCGTCGAATGATCGGCGCGCAGCCGCCGCGCCGTCGCCGAGAGATTGCCCTGGCGCACCAGCTCGGCAAAGAAACGTAGGTCGTCCCAATCCATGTGCGAATTTTTGCACAGAAGCTGCGCGCCGATAAGCAATTTTCGCGCACAGGTGCCGGCCATAGCGTCGATCTCGCCACAAGGAGATCACCAATGACCTCAGCATTGCCATGACCGCGCCCGGCGGCGTCGACGTCCTCAAGCCGGTCCGCGCCGAACTTCCGGCGCCGGCCGCCAACGAAGTGCGGCTGCGCCAGGCCGCGATCGGGGTCAATTTCGTCGACATCTACCAACGCACGGGCCTTTACCCCGTCCCCGGAATGCCTGCCGTGCTCGGGATCGAAGGCGCCGGCGTGGTGGAATCCGTGGGCGCCGACGTCACGACGCTGCGCAGCGGCGACCGCGTCGCCTATGCGGGCCTTCCGCTCGGCGGCTACGCGGAGGCCCGCAACATAGCGGCGAGCCGGCTGGTGCGCATTCCCGACGGCATCGACGATCGAACCGCGGCGGCCGCGATGCTGCGCGGCATCACCGCGCACATGTTGCTCGATCGCGTATGCCCGATCCGCCAGGGCATGGTGCTGCTCGTGCATGCCGCGGCGGGCGGGCTCGGATTGATCCTGACGCAGTGGGCGAAGCACCTCGGCGCAACCGTGATCGGCACGGCCGGATCGCGCGACAAGGCAGAACTCGGTCGGAGCTACGGTCTTGATCACGCGATCCTCTATCGCGAAACCGATTTCGTCGCCGAAGTCCGCCGCCTGACCGACGGCGCCGGCGTCGACATCGCCTATGACGGCGTTGGCGGAGAGACGCTGACGCGCACGCTCGATGCGATGAAGCCGTTCGGAACGGTCATCAGCATCGGCCAGGCCAGCGGATCACTGCCGGCCGTCACTCTCGGCGAATTGGGACCGCGCCGCTCGCTCGCGCTGGCACGGCCAAGCAGCTTTGCCTATGCCAACGATCCCAAATCCTACGCCCGCGCCACCGCGGCCCTGTTCGAACAGCTCGGACGAGGTCTCAAGATCAAGATCGGCGCCGAGTTTCCGCTCGCCGAGGCGGCGCACGCCCAAGCGCAACTCGAGCGCGGCGCAACGGTCGGATCATTTCTGCTGCGGCCATGAGCGCAAGGGATGCGATGGCCTTCAGCCGCGCAAGCGAAACGCCTTGGCGCTCCGCTGGAGCGGGGCGACGGCGCTGCTCAGTCGCGGAAAGAACGTCAGATATTCCGCTCGGTTCCATGCATGATCGGGCTCCTCGGCCCACCCGGCCATCGGTGATCGCCCTGTCGTCGTGAGTGGACTTCGCGTGATCGGTTTCGGGAGGGGTAATCCGAACAATCCGGATCGTGCGGGACGATTCCGGCCCTTTCGGTGTTGGTGAGGAGCGACGACGTCCCGCGGGCGCATGATCACTAACAGATGTCGTCGGGCAGTTGAAGGTGGGACAGACGGCCGTGTTTACGGTGGACGCCTTTCCGGATCGCACATTCGCAGGACGGGTCTTGCAGATCCGCAAGTCGCCGGAGGTCGTGCAGAACGTCGTCACCTACACCACGATCGTCGCCGCACCGAATCCGGACCTCCTGCTGCTGCCGGGAATGACCGCGCAACTTCGGATCGTGGTCAATGATACCGGCGCCGTGCTCAAGATTCCCGGCCAGGCACTGCGTTTCAAGCCCATGGAGACCGGTGCACAATCTGCGCGCCGGGGTCAGGCCGAAGCAGCATCCGTCAAGGCATCCGCTACGGTCTGGCTGGTCGGCGATGACGGGCAACCCAGGCCGATTGCCGTCAAACTCGGCGCGACCGACGACAATGGGGCAGAACTGCTGGAAGGCCCGCTTGTCGAGCGGCCAGCGCCTCATCATCGGGGTTGTCAATACCCAGAACGCGAGGCGTGCCTTCGGCATCCGCCTCGGGTTCTGAGAATGGATTTGTGAGATGCAGCCTCTGTCCCGAACCAACGCTCTCTCGAAGCAATACTCATCCGGTGGGGCCGTCATCTCCGCGATCGCCGGCGTGTCGCTCTCGATCGCGGTTGGCGAGTTCGTTGCGATCCGCGGGCGCTCGAGTTCGGGAAAGTCGACCCTCATGAATCTCCTGGTCTGCTCGATCGGCCCGATTCCGGTGAATACATGTTGAAAGGACAGGACGTCGCAGAACTGAGCGAGGACGCGCGTGCGGCGATCAGGAGCCGGGAGATCTGCTTCGTGTTCCAATTGCCGGCGCTTCTGCCGCGCGCCACCGCGCTGGAAAATGTCGAACTGCCGCTCGTCTACGCATCCGTACCGCGCCCGACGCGCCGCCGCAAGGCGATGGACGCGCTCGCGCGCGTGGGTCTAGCGGCCCGCGGTCACCATTGGCCGAACCAGCTTTCAGGGGGAGAACAGCAGCGGGTCGTGATTGCCCGTGCGATGGTCAACGATCCCGCCATCATCCTGGCCGACGAGCCGACCGGTTCGCTGGACAGCAGCACAAGCGAGGAGATCCTGTCCCTGTTCGAGTATCTGCACCGCGACGGTCGCACCCTCGTTGTGGTAACGCATGCAAGTGAAGTTGCCGGTTACGCGCAGCGGCAGATCACCTTGCACGATGGACGAGTTGCCGACGACCAGAGCGCGGCACGCGAACGATCGCGGTCGAACGCCATCAGCCCGGATTCTCCGCCATGAGCCCCGTGGAAAACCTGCGCATCGCGACCCGGGCCCTTCGCGCCAACAAGCTGCGCAGCGCCTTGACCGGACTCGGGATCATCATCGGCGTCGCGGCCGTGGTCTGCATGGTGTCGGTCGGAGCGGGCGCGCAGGCGGAGGTCTCGGAGAAGATCCGCACGCTCGGAGCCAACCTCCTGCTGGTCCTGCCCGGCGCGCGGAATTCCGGCGGAGCAAGGCTCGAGTCCGGGACTCAACCGACCCTGACCGAGGAGGACGCCGCCGCGATCCGCCGCGAGCTGGCAGACGTGCAGGTCGCGGCTCCCCTGCTGTCGCGCTCGATGCCGCTCGTCGCCCTCAACAGGAACTGGATGACGCTGGTGGCCGGAATCAATCCGGACTACCTCGTCGCACGCGAGTGGCAAGTGAAGGAGGGGCGAATATTCACGGGCGACGAGATCGCCTCCGGCGCCAAAGTCGCTATCGTAGGGTCGGTGGTCATCGATGAACTGTTTGACGGGCGCGCCGGCGTCGGGGGGGGGCCGTTCGAATCGGCAAACTGCCCTTCACGGTGATTGGCGTTCTCGACAAAAAGGGATTGGGCGCGGCCGGACGCAGCCAGGATGACGTCGTGTTCATTCCGCTGTCGACCGCAAAAAGCCGTGTGCTCGGTGCCGTGCACGGCACCACGCGCGAGGCCCTGGATTTCATTTCAATCAAGATATCCGACGCGAATGCCCAACCGGACATCCAACGCGATATCGAGGACCTGCTCCGGCAGCGTCACCATATTCGCCGTGATGCTCCTGATGACTTCAGGATCGAGAACCCGGCCGACGTGCTGACTGCGCGTGGTGCCGCTGTCCGGACTCTCGGGATTCTGCTGATCGCGGTGGCAGCGGTTTCGCTGGTCGTCGGCGGCATCAGCATCATGAACATCATGCTGGTCTCGGTGACCGAGCGGACCCGGAAAATCGGGTTGCGCACGGCGGTCGGGGCCAGACGCCGCGATATCCGCTGGCAGTTCCTGATCGAAGCCTTGATTCTGTCGCTGGTCGGCGGGCTCGCCGGAGCCGTGTTGGGCGCCGTCGCGGCCATCGCGATCGCATGGAATGCCGGTTGGCCGATCTTGATCAGCCCGTGGGCCATCATGTTGGCTTGCGGGTTCGCAGGGCTTGTCGGCATCTCGTTCGGGCTCTATCCGGCACAGAAGGCCGCACGGCTCGATCCGATTGCAGCATTGCGATTCGAATAGGTATCAAGTCACGTCACCGCGACTTCCTGCCCGCCGCGATCGCCGGCTGATGATTAGAATGCACTTCTGTATCGTGCAAGCACATCGCGGCTGTCGTACATCCACATCGGCTCACCGCATTCGCTGGGGCCGTGGTCGGTCATGCATGCCGCGCTCCAGGGTGGCGCCGCAATCTGACGGCCTTCGATTCCGTGTGCCTGCGCCGTTACATCACTTTTGTGGGGCAGCTTGTGCGCCGCTGTCGGCTCTCGGATAAGCGTATCCGCAAGCACCGGCTCCGAGATCACCGTCGACAACATTACGACCAAGCCAAAGCGCAAGCTCCTGTTCATCGAGCGTCTCCTTGCAGCCATCGTCACGCAAAGCGTTTCGGACAAGGAGACTGTGGATGACGTTCGGATATTCCTCGATCAGCCGAGTATTGGGGGCTCTCCGCGCATCACGAATGGATGATCTTCTTGGTGCCGCGCTAGCGCTTTGAGATCAGGAAATCGTCCGCGAACTCGCCGCGCGAGACCTTGACTGGAATTTCTCCATCGCTGCCGATCTCGAATATGTTGGAGCCGGATTTTGCCTGCGGCGCGGCCAGCGCCTCGATCCGGTCGGCGACGTGCAGCGCCTGCCAGTCGTTGAGATACCAGATGAAATTCAGCCCGTCCCGGCGCAACCCGAACGCTTCCTCCGGCGGCGCGAACGTCAACGGCGTTTGCGGCCGAAACTCCGGCATCTCGTCCGCCAGCGACATCGTCCGGGGCTGACGCGCAAACACCCTGAGCGTCGCGGCCAGCCGAGCGAGGTCCGCCTGATCGCCCAGGATGAGAAAGATCGGATTGAAATCACTCGGCATGAATTCGTATCTGATCATCGGCGCGACCCCGCGTCAGAGGGCTTGCGAGCCGGTCAGGACCGTGGCGATGTCCTGGGCGTGGCACAGCTCGACGCGGCCGACATCTTTGGCCTCGCTCGCCTCGACATAGCGGACCTCCACCCACATGCCGTCCTCCATGTTCTCGGTGACTTCAGCGATGATGTGCCCGCGGAGCTGCAGTCGATCGCCGGGCCTGAGCGCGATAATGTTGATCATGGACGGGACGCCTGTCGTTCAAAAGAACATGGTCAGATTCTTGGCGAGCAGGATGTTCTGCTCAAGCAGGATCTCCCGCCGACACACCTTCCAGCCACCATCGACGTTGCGCAGCGTGTCGTTTCGCCGACCGACCAGGGTATAGGTCTCGTACTCGACCCGGTTCTGATAGACGAGGATGCGGCTCGTGACGTCCAGTTCCTGCGGCGCCTCCGGATTGGGGCGGACGTCCCTGATCTGGACGTTGGTCACCATGTGGGTGATGCGCGACAGCGGTTCCTCGGCATAGTGAACGCCGGTGAGGATCTGATCGACGCGTTTGCTCAAGGTCCACTTGTCCTCGTCGAACCAGCTGATGCCCTCGCCGCGCCGCGTGTTCTCGCGCGCCTCATGCTGGCCGAACTTGACGTTGCGGCGGATCGGCATGAAGTAGCTGATGTCGTCGGTCAGGAGTTCGAGCCAGTCGCGGAAGCGGCGATTGTCGAGCAGGTCCGCCTCGTCATAGTAGAAGTCCTCGACATCCGCCTTCAGGCGGTAATAGTGGTCGGTCCGCGCAATCGACGCGTTGCCCTTCGGCCTGTCGGCGGGTGCGAGCTTGTTCCGGGTGAACGTATCGGTCATCTGCGCCTTCTCCTTGCGAGCTATCCGTTTGCCGTTGCCGGCCGGGTCGGCACCGGGCCGCCCTGATGCGCGAAGCAGCCGACGTCGATCACCGTTCCGGAGATCGTTTCCGCCTCCGCCGAGAGCAGGAATGCAACGGCGTTGGCGATGTCGTCTCCGGTCGCCGGCCGCCCCGCGGCGGTGCCGGGCGCACCGACGCCGAGCCGCGCGCGATCACCGCCGACACGCCCGAGGCTCATGCCGGTGACGATGCCGCCACCACCTGGGATCACCGTGTTGATCCGCACCCGGTGATGCAGGAAGTCGTAGGCGCTTGCGGTGCCGAGCGCGACGAGGCCGCCCTTGCTCGCACTGTAGACGGCCATGTTCGGCTTGCCCCAGCCGGCACCCGAGCCGACATTGACGATCGCGCCGCCGCCCTGGCGGATCATGTGCGGCAGCACGGCGCGGCTGGTGAGATACGGCCCCTTGAGATTGACCGCCACGATCTTGTCAAACAGTGCCTCGTCGGTATCGAGCACTGTGCCAAGCGGCCCGATCGCCGCGTTGTTGACGAGACCGTCGATGCGGCCAAAGCGGTCAATTGCGAGTTGCGTGACTCGCGCGACGTCGGCCGCGGACGAGACGTCGGCTTCGAGCAAATCCGCCTGAAGCTCGCGCCGCTGCAGCTCCTGCCGCAACTCCGGAATCGCGCTCTCGGCAATGCTCGACACCTGCGGCGTTTCGAGGCCGAAGGCGACGACCTTGTGTCCACGCGCGGCGAGGCCGAGCGTGATGGCGCGGCCGATCCCGAATGTGCCGCCGGTGACGATCACGACCTTGTCCGGGCCGCTCATTCGGCAGCCTCCCGGTTGCCGGGCGGAAGCCCGAGCAGTTCACCCCAATCCGCATCGCGCATGTAGGACGCCCACCGCTTGTAGAAGCCGCGCGCGATCTGCTCGGTGACCTGCAGGCTGACCTCGCCGCCGAGCGGATGATCGGTCACATAGGCGCCCATCGACTGCTGATAGTTGAAGGGATAGCGCCGCGCGATGGTCCCCGTGCTCGCCGCGGTCGCGTAGAGCCAGTTCTCCATGTCGTCCTGCTCGGTCATGCCGGCCGGCCCCGAATAGCGCATGTAGTAGCGCCGCATGTAGTCCTTCACCTCGCGCGGCGCGTCCTTGTCGACGAGGAAGAAGCGCCACGCCTCGGTCGAGGTCGGGCTGTGCGGATGCCAGGCGCAAAGCCCGCGCGGCTGACGTCCGTGATAGGACGTGTTGGGGAAGATCGTGCCGACGAAGGGCAGCAGCCGCGCGCCCGCGCCGAGCCGCCGCTTCCGCTCCTCATAGCAGTGGCGGAAATATTGCTCGAGCACCGGATTGTCGAGGAACGCCTCGACATATTCGTTCGCCTCCGGCTGCATCGCGCTGTGGACGCCATGCCCGGCCGGAAAGCTGATCCAGACGTGCTCGGCATGTTCGAGCTCGTTGTCGCGGCGGCCCTTCTTGCCGGACGCGGCACTCGGCCCGATCCCGATCAGGTCGACCGAGCGGTGGCTCGGATTGTGATAGGTGTCGCCAAGGAAGTTCTCCGCCGCGAACTTCCAGTTCGCCGGGAACACCCATTTGTGCACGCCGATGATCTCGGAGCCGCCCTCCCGGCCGTCGCGGCAGTCCAGCGCCTGGTCGAGATGAATTTTCGCGTCACCGAGATAGGTCAGGAAATCGGGCGCGTCCTTGTCCCAGGTCGCCCAGATCGAGCCCTTGTAGTTGCAGAGCTTCGCAACCGAGACCAGCGAATTGGCTTCGCGGTCGAGCACGCCGTCATACAGCGTCTTGTGCAGCGGCACGCCCTGCAATTTGCCGTCGGTGGTGTAGGTCCAGCTATGATAGGGGCAGGTGAAGAGCGACGTGTTGCCCTGCTCGTAGCGGCACACCTTCATGCCGCGATGCCGGCACGAGTTCAGGAAGACGTGGATCTCGCCCTTCTTGTCGCGGCAGAGGATGACCGACTCCTCGCCCATTCGCGAGGTGTAGAAGTCGCCCGGATTGGGCACCAGGCTTTCATGGCCGACCAACAGCCAGGCCCGCGTGAACAGTTTGCCGAGCTCCTCCTTGTAGATATCGGCGTCGACAAACAGCTCGCGGCTGATGAAGCCGTTGGCCACGTCCACGAGGCCATCGATATCCTTGCGCTGCGTCATTGGCGCACCTCCTGTTGATCTGACCAGCTTGTGTTCCGGAACGTCACGACTTGCCGAGGTTGCATCCGCCCTCGCCTTCGGCGCGGAATGCCCTGTCGCCCGGAATCGTCGAGACCTTCTCGTAGTAATCCCAGGTATATTTGCTCGCACCCGGCGACTTCACCCGATAGAGCGAGAGGTCGTAGATGACGCGGCCGTCGTTGCGGATGCGCGCAGGTCGTCCAAAGAAATCGACCGGCAGCCGCCGCATCTCGGCATTGACCGCCTTGGTGTCATCGGTCCTCGCCGATTGGACCGCCTTCAAATAGTGCCGGACCGCCGCATAGGTCGCCGCCTGAAGCTTGGTCGGCATGCGCCCTTCGATGGCCGAAAAACGTTTCGCGAATGCGCGCGTCGTCTCATCATCGTCCCAGTAATATTGCGAGGCGACGTACATACCTTCAGCCATGTTGAGGCCCATCGCGTGCACGTCTGTGATGAAGGTGAGCATGCCGACGATGGTCTGCCCGCCCGCCTGCAGGCCGAACTCATGGGTCTGCTTCACCGCGTTCACGGTGTCCGCGCCGGTGCTCGCCAGCGCCACCACCTTGGCTTTCGAGGCCTGCGCCGCCAGCAGGAACGAGGAGAAATCAGTGGTGTTGAACGGAAACCGCACGCTGCCGACGACTTTGCGGCCCGCGGTGTTCAGCGCAGTGGTGCCGTCCTTCAGCATCGAGCTGCCGAACGAATAGTCGACCGCGACGAAGAACCAGTCCTTCGCCACCCGTGCGCTGAGCTCTGAGACGAGACCCGCCGAGAGCGCGTAAGTGTCGTCGGCCCAATGGGTAATGACCGGCGAGCAGTTCGGCCCGGTGAGGTCGGAGGTCGCCGCGCCCGACACCAGCGCGGACCGGTTGCTCTGCGTCGCCAGCGACGCGACCGCGAGCCCGACCGAGCTCACGGCAAGATCGGTCACCGCATCGACGCGTTCGAGATCGAACCATTTCTTGGCGATGCCGACCGCCACGTCGGGCTTGTTCTGGTGGTCGGCGGAAATGATCTGGATCGGCACGCCCAGCACTTGGTTCTGGAAATCCTCCGCCGCGAGCTTCGCCGCGGTGACCGAGCCGGGCCCGCCAAGGTCGCGCCCGCTGCCATAGTCGCCGAGCACGCCGATCTTCACGATACCGTCCGAGATGCCGGCCTCGCCCGCGCGGGCCGTCGCAAGCCCCACGCCGATCAACAGCAATGACGCGGCCGCGGCACGCCCCCACCCAGCCGCGGCTTCGGTCCTCGTCGGCCAACCCATCGCCAAGCCTCCGTTACTATGTCCACTACATGGACATCATTCTCATATTTTATTGCATGAATGCGGAGCGTCGGCAAGCCGGTCGTCTGCGCGCCGGCGGCGCGGTCGCGCAGATCTGTTCTGCGCCGACCGCAATCGCCGTGTTCAGTGCGCGGAAACTGTTCGGGTTTTTCGCTGTATCGACGCGCATCACTTGCTAGTCTCGCGCGCGAATCGCACGGCGAGTTTTCAGTCAGCAGGGGTCATGGCACGCAAGCCCAAGGTCGAAGATGCAGGGATGTCGAGCGTAAGGGCCGTCGATCGCTCGATCGCGATCCTGCAATCCTTCACGCCGGAGCAGCCTATGATGAGCGTGATCGAATTGCAGAAGCGCGTCGGCTTGAGCCGCCCGACGCTCTATCGTCTGTTGCACACGCTGGCCACGCGCGGCCTGATCGAGGCCGAGGGCGATCCGCAGCGCTTTCGTCTGGCGCATGGCGTGATGAGCCTGGCCCATGTCTGGCTGAAGGGCCTTGACGTCGTCAACGTCGCGCGACCGATCCTGGAAGATCTGCGCGAGCGCTCCGGAGAAACGGCCGCGCTGTTCAGGCTCCAGGACGATCGCGGCATCTGCATCCTCGAATATGAAAGCCGCCACGTGCTCGCGATCAGTCGCGGCATCGGCCATTCGCTGACCCTGTCGCAGGGCGCGACCGGCAGGGCCATGCTCGCCTTCATGCCGAGCGATCGTCAGGCCGACTTTTTCAGGCGGATGCCGAAGAGCGTGCCTCGTGCCGCGCTCGAGGAGGAACTCCGCGCGGCGAGGCGGAAAGGCTACACGATCAGCCGCGGCGAGATCTTCGTCGGCGCGGTTGCGGTGTCGGCGCCCTATTTCGATCATCGCGGCGGCGTGGTCGGCTCGGTCGGCATCTACGGTCCGAGCGCACGCGTCAACGAGGAGAAGGTGGCCGAGTTCGCGAAACTGGTTGTCGAGGCCGGCCGGAAGATCTCTCACCTGCTCGGCTTCCAGGACGATGCCGGAGCGGCTCCGA
This sequence comes from Bradyrhizobium erythrophlei, assembly GCF_042430365.1. Lineage (GTDB taxonomy): Bacteria > Pseudomonadota > Alphaproteobacteria > Rhizobiales > Xanthobacteraceae > Bradyrhizobium > Bradyrhizobium erythrophlei. The sequence goes on along the minus strand of NZ_JBHMET010000235.1, from coordinate 49,991 downwards.
CGTAGCCGGCGCAAGGCGAAGACGTGAGGGCGCGCCGCCTTGCGTCGGGTGCGCTCAGGCCGGAGCGCACCCGACCAGGTTCAGGGCAAGATCGCTCATTGTCCGCGTCAGGTCCGCTGCAGACAGCCGCCCCTGCGGCGAATACCAGCGATGCGTCCACCGGACCATGCCGCTGATCGCAAGCGACGCGATCATCGGGTCGCCGACGTGAAATTCGCCGTTTGAAACGCCCTCTTCGATGAGACGCGCGAGCTTGGCGTCGAAGTCGCGCTGCTTGCGCCTGATGTCGCCAATCTTCCTCGCGCTGAGGCTTTTCTCCTCCTCGAGCATGATTGCCGAGAATTTCTGGTACTCGATGTTCTTCGCGACATAGAGCGTGACGAACTGCTGCAAGCGATCCTTGGCGGCACCCTTCCGATTGTTCAGAACCTGCATGAGGTCGACATGGAGCTCGCCATAGGCCTGCTCGAACAGCTGCTCGAGGATCGCGTATTTGTTCTCGAAATAGGTGTAGATGAACGGCTTGGTGACACCGAGGGCTGAGCCGATGTCGTCGATCGTCGTCTTCTGAAAGCCCTTCTCGTAGAAGAGCTTTGCAGCCGCTTCCAGGATCAACTCGCGCTTGTATTCCTTGACGTTCTGCTTGACGCTCATGTCGGCTCTTCGTGGACTGGTCTTATTGATACGCGATTCTCCGGGACCTCGCGCCAACCCCTTCTTACAGACCGGACCGGGAACTTCGTATTCGCCAGGCAGACCTGCTCGTTATTCATAGCATAACAGTTGGACAGATAAATATACTGGCCAGTATATTGCCTGAGGTGCGGGCAAGACGCGTCGTCATGGACCGAGCGAGGCAAGCAACAAGTTGAGGGGAATGAGGAGCGATCGTGACACTGCATACACGCCCTGACCAGCCACGCGCGCTGACGTTCCCGTTCGAAACGCCGCCCGCTTATGGCGAGGTGTTCGAGGTGGTGCCCGGCGTGCGCTGGCTGCGGGTGCCGCTGCCCTATCGCCTCGATCACGTGAACATCTATCTGCTGGAGGACGACGGCGGCTGGGCGATCTTCGACACCGGCATCCGCACCGCGGAGGCGCAGGCCGCCTGGGACCGATTGTTCGCCGGTCCTCTCGCGGGCGTGCGCATCACCCGAATTATCGTCTCGCATTACCATCCGGATCATATCGGGCTGGCCGGCTGGCTGTGCGCGCGCTTCGACGTCCCGCTGCTCACGAGTTACTCCACCTATGCCGCGAGCAAGATGCTCTCGCTGGACCCGCACTCGACGGCTTCCGAGCAGAACCGGTCATTCTACCTGCGCTACGGCATGACGGCGGAGACGGCGTCGATTGTCGCGACCCACGGCCTCGATTATCTGCGCGAAGTGGCCCCGCTTCCCGAGACGTTCTACCGGCTCTTGATGGGAGACACGCTGAACGTCGGGCGCCGCCGCTTCCGCGTGCTTAGCGCCGACGGGCATGCCCCCGAGCAGGTCCTGCTCTACTGCCCCGAGGAGTCCCTGCTGCTCGCCGCCGATCAGGTGCTCGAGAAGATCACGCCGAACATCAGCGTGTGGGCGATGGAGCCGACCGGCGATCCGCTCGGTCACTACATGCGCACGCTGCGCGGCCTCACCTCGGAAATTCCCGATGACGTGCTTGTCCTGCCGGGCCACCGGCGGCCGTTCCACGGCCTGCACCGGCGCTGCGCGGAAATCCTTAGCCATCACGAAGAGCGTTGCCGCCGGGCCATCGAGGCCTGCCGCGAAGGGCCGAAGTCGGTTGACGAGCTCGTTCCCGCGCTGTTTCATGCGCGCGATCTCACCCCGCACGAGATGAGCTTCGCCTTCACCGAAACCATGGCACATGTGAACCGTCTGATCAGGCGCGGCGATCTTGCCTGGAGCACCGACGCCGACCGCCCGGTCTGTCGGCTGCCGTGACCGCGCCAACCTGACACATCCATCGATTGTCCCCGAGAACATCGCGGCGCACCTCGCCTATGTGGCGAACTCGTCGAACGCCGCGAGCGCCGTCGCACCATAGACCGTTGCGGGCCCTCCGCCCATTTCGACGGCCACGCCGATGGTTTCCGCGACTTCCTCGCGGGTGGCGCCGTGGCGCCTTGCGGCGTCGACGTGATGGACGATGCAGCCCTCGCAGCGCGTTGCGATGGCGATGGCGAGCGCGATGGGCTCCTTGTGCCGGACCGACAGCGCCCCATCCTTCGAGGTGGCGGTGACAAGCGACTGAAACGCTTTCATCGGTTCGGGCGCGGCCTTGAAGAGCTGCGCTGCGTTGCCCCTGACCTGCTGCAGCTTCGCCTTGTACTGTCCATCCGCCATTATTGCCTCCTCGCGTTCGTTGGATTGGAAACAGGCGCGCCGTTGCCTGACAGCACCTGCGCCGCGCCGCCGATGCCGCGGCGAAACGCCTCGTCGAAGGTCACTCCGCGGAACTGCCATCGATGGCTCTTGCCGTGCCAGTCCATCTGCCACTGCGTGACCCAGCCGAGGTCGTTGTCGTCCCAGACCAGTTGCCCGACCAGCACGACAAGCCCGCCTTGCGGAGCGGCGATCGAGGTCAACGTTGCCGACGGCGCCTTCCACAACTCGGCGCCGGTGATGTTCCGTTGCGCGAGCGCAGCCTCGCTCGGCAGCACAAAGCGCATGCCGCGCTTGCTGGCTGCGGCCGCCAGCGCATCGCGCTGCAGGTCGGACTGCGCGCCGTCAGAGGTGACGACATAGTCCTTCGCGCCCTGGCGCATCTCGATGAAGACGCCGAGCACCGGCCGGTGCACCTGCCAGGGTTTGAGGCCGAGCGCGGCGAGGATGCCATCGATCTTCTTGGCATCGAACGCGACCGTCAGGTCGTAGGGCCGATCGCGGGTGCCCTGCTCGTCGCGATGCGGCTTGCCGGCGAACTGGTCGTGATAGTCGAAGGACGTGACGAACTCCTTCGCCTTTGCCTTGTAAGGCTCCAGCCGGCGGTCGCCGGCAAGCGTCGGCGCGCCGGAGACCTTGATCAACACGTCCTCCAGACATGCGGCGAACCCGATCAGGCGGTTCGGCTCAAGCTGTCCGGTGACGGCGGTCTGAGCGCGATACAGATCGTCGGCCGCGCTCGCCGTCGCGCCGGTGCCGCAAATCAGGGCGACCGCAAGGAGCATTCCGGCGATGAGCGTCCGTCCCGTCTCAAGCAATGCAACCATGATCACCTCCCGCGGCCCGCGACTTCCGCCGCTGTTGTCCGCATACATTCGCCTGATTTGGCTGGAAACGCCAACCGTTCCACGCATGGGCGCCTCGCGAATGCGCGCCTCTTGCCCTATAGCCTCGGCTGCCCGGGCTGACATATGCTTTGCAACACGGTCGACGTCGGCGATGTCGGCCACCACCAGCGCGCGTCGGAGGAGGCGTCCCGTGAAATGCTATGAGCTGCAGGGTCCGGGCGGAATCGATGCGCTCGCACTGGTCGAGAAGCCGGTTCCGCAGGCCGGTCCCGGCGAGGTGCTGGTGCGGTTGAAGGCGGCAACGCTGAATTATCGCGACCTGCTGACGGTCAAGGGCGGCTACGGCTCGCGCCAGAAATTTCCGCTGGTGCCGGTCTCCGATGGCGCCGGCGTCGTCGAGGCGGTGGGCGCAGGCGTGAAAGGCTTTGCGCCGGGCGACCGGGTCATCGGCAGCTTCTTCGAGAACTGGCTCGGCGGCGCACCGAGCGAGGCGAGGATGCGCGCCGCGCTCGGCGGCAGCGTCGACGGCGTGCTGACCGAGTACCGGGTGTTTCCCGCCCACGCGCTGGTGCGCACGCCGGACCATCTCAGCGACATCGAAGCCGCCGCGCTGCCCTGCGCCGGCGTCACGGCCTGGAGCGCCGTGGTCAAGCTCGGCGATGTCAAGCCGGGATATACGGTGCTGACGCAAGGCACCGGCGGCGTGTCGCTGTTCGCGCTGCAATTCGCCAAGATGTGCGGCGCCCGCGTCATCGCGACCTCGTCGAGCGAAGCGAAAATCGCGCGCCTGAAGGAGCTCGGCGCCGACGTCACGCTGAACTACAAGACCACGCCCGATTGGGGGAAGAAGGCGCGCGAACTGACCGGGCACGGTGTCGACGTCGTCGTCGAGGTCGGCGGCGTCGGCACGCTGAACGAATCGATCCGCGCCACCAGGATCGGCGGCACGATCGCCTTCATCGGCGTGCTCGCAGGGCCCGCAACGTCCGACACACGGCTTCCGCTGATGGTGATGCAGCAGCAGCGCCTGCAGGGCGTCACCGTCGGCTCGGTCGAGGACCTGCAGGCGCTCGCCGACGGCATCAGCCTGCATCGCGTCAAGCCCGTCATCGACAGGGTCTTCCCGTTCGACCAGGCGAAGGACGCGTTCTCCTATATGGCGAGCGGCGCGCATTTCGGGAAAGTCGCCATTTCGATCGGGACGTAGGCTTCGGAACGCACGACCTAGCGCCCCGTGAATTGCGCCTTGCGCTTCTCGATGAACGCCTTGCGGCCCTCCAGCGCGTCCGCACTCTGTCGGATCATGGACTGGATTTCGAGCTCGCGGCCGAACTGCGCATCGTAGCTCGCGTGCTCGCTCTCCTCGAGCAACTGCCGCGTCGCGACCAGCGCGCGGGTCGGACCATCGGCGAGGCGCCGGGCAAGCGCCTTGGCCTCGTCGAGCAGATTTGCGTCGTCGACGACCTCGCGCACCAGTCCCCACTCCTTGGCCCGCTCGGCTGACAGCGGCTCGTTCAGGAGCATCAGATCGAGCGCGCGCTGGCGGCCGATCAGGCGCGGCAACAGCCAGGTCGAGCCGAGATCGGGCACAAGGCCGATCCGGCTGAACACCTGGATGAAGCTCGCCGAGCGCGCCGCGAGGATGATGTCGCCGGACATCGCCAGGCTGAAGCCGCCGCCGGCCGCGACGCCGTTGACCGCGACCACGACAGGCACACGGCATTCGCGCAGGCTCCGCAGCGCCGGCCAGTAATGCGTCATGACGCCGAGATAGATGTTGTCGCCGAGCGACTGGAACGCCTTGAGGTTCTGCCCCGAGCAGAAGCCGCGGCCCTCCCCGGTCAGCACCAGCGCGCGGAGGCTCGGATCGAGCGTCATCTCGCCGACCGCAGTCGCGAGAGCTCCCAGAAGCTCCGGCGTCATTGCATTCAGGCTCGCGGGATCGTTCAGCGTCAGGATGCCGACATTGCCGTCCCGCTCGCGCTTCACACCGGTCATTTTCCTCTCCCCGGAATTGCTTGTTATTGAACTTACTGTGCCATGCCTGGCATGCTACGCCAACGTGCCCCACCCGCAACAACAACAGCGAAACCGCGCCATGTCCGATCAGTTCTCCAACTCGCAAGTGATCCGCAAACCCGCCGTGAGCGCGAAGGGCGGCATCGTCGCCGCGCAGTCGCGCAGGGCCGCCAAGGTCGGCGCGGAGGTATTGGCTGATGGCGGCGATTGCGTCGACGCGGTCATTGCAACCACCTTTGCCCTCGGCGTGCTGGAGCCCTGGATGAGCGGCGCCGGCGGCGGCGGCGCCATGGTGCTCTACCGCGCCCGCGAGAACCGCACCGAGGTGATCGATTATGGCATGCGGGCGCCCGACAGCCTGCGCATCGAGGACTATCCGCTGATCGGCGACGGCACTGTCTCCGACCTGTTTCCCTGGGCGCGCGTCAAGGGCGACCGCAATCTGCACGGCCCCGGCTCGATCGCGGTGCCCGGCGTCGTCGCCGGCATGGAGGAAGCGCATCGCCGCCACGCCAAGCTGCCGTGGAAGGACCTGCTGGCGCCGAGCGTGAAGCTCGCCGGCGAAGGCCTTCTGGTCGATTGGTGGACCACCGCGATGATCGCAAGCTCGACCGCCGATCTCAGGCGCTATCCGGCCAGCGCCGCGGCGTACCTGCAGGACGGCCTGCCGCCGAGCGCACAATGGGGCATCAAGTCGGTGGTGCGCATGCCGCAGGACCGGCTGAAGGCGACGATGGCGCAGCTAGCCGCAGCGGGCGCGCGCGACTTCTACGAAGGCGATCTCGCACGCGTGATCGCCGACGACATCCAGGCCGCCGGCGGCCCGCTGTCGGTGCGCGATCTCGCCTCGTTCCGCGCGCATCTGCGCGAGCCGCTGAAGATCCCCTATCGCGGCGGCACCGTCTACGCGACACCGGAACTGACTGCCGGCCCCACCATGGCGCGCACGCTCGGCCTGTTGCAGAAGGCGTTCGAACCTGCACGCGGCGGACCTGATGGTGCAGCCTACACCGCCTATGCCGAAGCCCTGCAGGCTGCCTATCGCGAACGGCTGAAGGACATGGGCGACGCCGACGGCCGCCGCTCGCTCGGCGCCGAGGCGATCGCGCCGTCCTGTACCACGCATTTCTCCGCCGTCGATCGCGACGGCAACATGGCTGCGGTGACGCAGACGCTGCTGTCGACCTTCGGCTCGAAATTCGTGACGCCGAACACCGGGCTGACCATGAACAACGGCATCATGTGGTTCGATCCGACGCCGGGCAATCCGAACTCTCTCGCGGGCGGCAAGCGTTGCCTGACCAACTACACGCCCGTGGTGGCAGAGGCCGCCGACGGCCGCAGGCTTGCCGCCGGCGCATCGGGCGGCCGCCGCATCCTGCCCGCGGTGTCGCAACTCCTGTCCTTCGTGATGGATTTCAGCATGGACCTCGACGCCGCGATCCACCAGCCGCGCATCGACGCCAGCGAGGGCGCGGTCGTGATCGGCGACGCGCGGCTGCCGTCTGCCGTGCGCGAAAGCCTGCGCGGCCGCTTCGACTATGAGGAGGCGCGCATCCAGACCCTGCCGATGAAGTTCGCCTGCCCCAGCATCGTGCTGCGCGACGGCACCACCAACAGCGGCGCCACCGAGCCGTTCCAGCCGTGGAGCGATGCGGTCGCGGAGCGGTAACTCATCTGTTGTCCCTGCGAAAGCAGGGCCCCATAACCACCGGCTTTTGTTGTGTGAGGGATTGCGGCCCTCGCGTCGCAAGACAATTCGCATTTGTGGTTATGGGTCCCGGCTCAAGGCCGGGACGACACCGAATTTTGTGGTACGCTCTGTGAGTCATACATCCGCGTTCTCGCGACATGATTTGTCCGAGCTTTGCATCTCGTTCCGCCCTCTCTCTCAAGCAGAGGGCGCAGGGAAGACCGGGCGCCGATTGCACCCGCGGGTCCCGTGCAACAAG
>NZ_JBHMET010000235.1:429-42775 GCF_042430365.1 Bradyrhizobium erythrophlei | reverse complement strand
CTCTCCCCGGCGAGACCGGGCTTTTTTGTCACCGTCGTCAGCGAGAGACCTTGGCCTCTCCTGAGAGACACCAGCCACTGGGGCGTCAGGACCACACGACTTCGCCGTCCGCTTCACGCGCACTCGTCGTAGCCCGCTCGGCGTCCACCGCATCTCGACCCAACACTCGTGACGATCGCGAAGCGCCCCTCAAGCGGGTGAGACGCGTGGATTCATAAACTGATTTGCGATTCTAAAAAACCGAAATATTTTATCAAAAGGGGCTTGCGCCGTCGGGCAAATCAGTGATTGGCCCACCGGCCCGCAATCATCCAATCGCGAAGTCAGCCGCCGCCTCCGCGTGAATAGCGGTGGTATCGAATGTTTCAACTGAGGTGTCGTCCGCCCCGATCAGCATCGTGATCTCGGTACATCCCAGGATGATGCATTCCGCGCCACTCGCCACCAACGCGGCCATTACATCCTGGTAGCGACGGCGAGAGGGAGCAGTGACGACTCCGAGGCAAAGCTCATCGTAGATGATGCGATTCACATCTGCTCGCTCATCCGCAGAAGGAAGCAGAACGCCAAGATCATGCGCGCGCAGTCGATCAACGTAGAAGTCTTCTTCCATCGTGAACTTCGTGCCGAGAAGTCCAACTCGCCGATACTGCTTGGCGCGTATACGTTGCGCAGTCGCATCAGCGATGTGAATAAATGGAACGGTTATTTTCGACATGATGTCGGGCGCGAGCTTGTGCATAGTGTTGGTACACAACACGATCGCTCTTGCGCCAGCGGCTTCTAGACGTCGTGCCGTCTCCGCAAGGCTGGTCGCCGCATCCCGCCATCGGCCAGCATACTGCATCTCCTTGATCTCTTGAAAGTCATAGGAGTACATCACCAGCGGAGCCGAATGCAGCTGACCCATGCGGGCGCGAACTCGCTCGTTAATGAGTCTGTAGTAGAGCGCAGTGCTCTCCCAGCTCATACCTCCAATCAAACCAATCGTCTCATCATACGCCCCAGAGAGCCCCGCGATCGAACTATACGCGATGGTGCCCTGAGTTAGAAGCTGCGATCGATGTCTGCTTCTGGCGCTACCCGGGCCTCTTGTGAAGTCTGCTATTGCGCCACTATCGCGGTCACAGCGGACCTGATAGTGCCGCGGTCGTCACGACGCTGGGAGTGAATTCCGCTGCGCGCGCTTCGCGCCAAGCAGCAGGCGGAACATCATCACATGCGTCACCAGCAAAGGCGGCACGATCACGGTCGGGATGTAGAACGCAGCGCCCATTGAGCCGGGCGGCAGCCCGACGCCGATCGTCCCGTCATAATAGGCGAGCAACAGGTCGGCAAAGCCGACAATGTTGAACAACCAGACCAGCGCGATGGCCGACGAGAGCCGCGCCGACAGCGCGAGCGAGGCAGCGAGCGCCAGCACGGTCGCCGCGAGATCCCCATAGGCGGTCGGCAAGGCGAAGGCCTGGGGCAAGGCCGGCGACACCACACCCGGCATCAGGAAGCTCAGGCCAATGAAGCGGAACATGTGCGGCGCCAGCAGCACGTTCAGCGCCTCCTCCCGGCTGAGATCGCGCAGCCGCGGCCAGATGAAGAGCTGGGCCACCCTGGCGGATGCGATCAGGCTCATCAGAATGCTCAGGCCGATCAATGCTCTGTTGTCCATGACGTTCTCCCTGGTGGCATTATCTGTAGATACAGATATCTTGACTGTAGCTGCAGGTAAATTAGGATCGACGATCAACTGCTCGTGAACCAAATAGCACGAGCATCAGGGCATCCAGCGACAATTCGGCATCTCGACTACGTCGAAAATAACATGTATATGCATGTATTTTCGAGACTCAGAGGACACCGGCAATGGACCGCGGTACCGAATTCGATGTTCGCGAGGCGCTCGGCTGCACCTGCATGCGTCTGCGCCGCGCCAATCGGCAGATCACCCAGCTCTACGACCGGCATCTCGCGCCGACCGGCCTGACCTCAAGCCAGTTCGGCCTATTGGCCCGGCTGCAGGGCGCAAGCCTGCAGGGCAAGCCGGCGCTTCCGATCGGCATACTGGCCGAGCTGCACGGCATGGACCCGACCACGCTGACGCGGAATCTCAAGCTGTTGCTCGATGCCAAGCTCGTTCGCAGCGGCCGCGACGACAGCGATCGCCGCGTGCGCACGGTGTCGCTCACCGACGCCGGCCGCAAGCGGCTGCTGCAGGCCGCACCCGAATGGCGCAAGGCGCAGCAAGCGGTCGAAACCGCGCTCGGCACCGAGGCAACGCTGGCACTCAACGGCCTGCTCGATCTCTCCAACGCCAAGCTGCCTGCGTAACGGACCGCGAACACGGAGACGCGTGATGTCGCAGACCTCGCCTTCCGGACCGCTTGCCGCGTCAGCGATGCGCGCGCCGCCCGGCGTGCTCGATGGTCCGATCGCGCCGACGTTGTTGCGCCTTGCGTTGCCGACCATCGTCGTCCTGGTGGTGCAGACGCTGGTCGGCATCCTCGAAACCTATTTTGTCGGATTCCTCGGCACCGCGGCGCTCGCCGGCACCGCGCTGGTGTTCCCGGTCCTGATGCTGATGCAGATGATGTCGAATGGCGGCATCGGCGGCGGGGTGGCCTCGGCCGTGGCGCGTGCGATCGGTGCAGGCCGCCGGGCCGATGCCGAGGCGCTGGCCTGGCACGCGGTGGTGCTGGCCATCGCGCTCGGCGCGGTGTTCAGCCTGGCCGCGATCTCCGGCGGGCCGTGGCTCTACCATGCGATGGGGGGCGAGAGCGATACACTCGCCGCGGCGCTGACCTATTCGAACGCGGTGTTCGCGGGATCGATCCCGCTCTGGATCGTCGCCCTGCTCTCGGCGGTGCTGCGCGGCGCCGGCAATGTCCGCATGCCGGCGGTCGTCACGCTGGCGGGCGCGATCCTGCTGGTGCCGCTGTCGCCGGCCCTGATCTTCGGCTTTGGTCCAATCCCGCGCTTCGGCGTCGCCGGCGGCGGCGTTGCGGTCGTGATCTATTATCTCATCGCAATGGCGATGCTGATCGGCTTCATGCGCTCGCCGCAGAGCCCGATCCGGCTAACGATCGCACCCCTAAGCGGACGGCTGTTCCGCGACATCCTCGGGGTCGGCCTGCTGTCGGCGATCGGCACCGTGCAGGCCAACCTCACGGTCGCGCTGATCACAGCCGCAGTCGGGCAGTTCGGCGCGAATGCGATTGCCGGCTACGGCCTGGCCTCGCGGCTCGATTATCTCCAGATCCCGCTGCTGTTCGGACTCGGCACCGGGCTCGTCACGATGGCCGGCATCAACACCGGTGCGGGCCAGACGGCACGGGCGACGCGCGTCGCCTGGACCGGCGCGGCCATTGCATTCGCGGTCACCGAAACGATCGGGCTTGCTGCCGCATTGTTTCCCACCGCATGGCTCGGCCTGTTCACCGACGCGCCGCCGGTGCTGGCGAGCGGCACGCTCTATTTGCACACGGTTGCGCCGTTCTACGGCGTGGCCGGCGCCGGCATGGCGCTTTATTTCGCAGGCCAGGGCGCCAGGCGCGTGCTCGCACCGCTGCTCGCCGGCACCGCGCGCCTGATTGTCGCGGCCGGCGTCGGCTGGCTCGCAGTCGCCACATGGGGCGCCGGGTTGTCGACCCTGTTCGTCATCGTGGCGATCTCGTCGGTGCTGTTCGGCGGCATCATCGTCGCAGCGACGATCGCGCGGGCACGGAGCGAGACCGGTGCCGCTCCGGCGATCCAGGCGAGCGCTGCAGAGTAGCGATCGGGCGTCAGGCCAAACAGGGCGTGTAGCTACAAATCACGGCCACGCACTTCGGGTCGATGTCCGCTGAGTCTGTACGAAAGCAGACATCACGGGAGGTCCGGCAAGGGCGCGAACCCGACATGCCGCTTAGGCAAACGCGGAGGCAAGACTCTCGCTCAATATGCAAAGGCCCCGCTCGGCTTCGGCCGTAGCGGGGCCGGTCTGGAGGTGGTCTCATGCATTGGTGGCAAGGACGCTCGCTTCCAGACACGATGAGTGATGGATACCACAGGTTTGCAGATTAGAATTGGTATGCTTCACTGCGTCTTCTTGCGGGGATCATCAGCCGGGTTGATGTAGTCGATGCCTCCTGGGCCGATGAACTGAATTTGGAGAATCGCCTCCTCGTTTCCCGTCCAAACATAATGAGCGTGCTTCGCCGGCACCGCCTGCAAGGCACCCGCCTTGACCACCTCGCCCTTCGTAGGGTCAAACTTTTCGCCCATGCCCCAGCCGACGCTACCGCTGATCACGGTGACGGTCTCGGCATAGGGATGAGTGTGCGGCGGAACTTTATAGTTGGGCGGAAACTTGACGCGCTGGACCACCACGCTGCCAGCTTTCGCTGGATCGCCTAGCAGGACCGCGACTTGGCCACCCTTCGGAATGTTCGGATTGTCCGTCCATGTTAGCGCATCTGGCTTGACGATGGTCACGGCATCTTGCGCCTGTGCCACACTCGCCAGTGCGATCAAGGCTGCTACGGTCAGAAGCTTTTTCATGAGGTTCTCCTAGCGATTGTTACTCCATTTTTTCAGAGTGCTATTGCTTGCCGACGGCACGTTCGCTGCCCAATCCCCCAGGGAGGATTTCGGCACGTCCCGCTTCAGGGCGGTTCGCGACAGTCTACTCGACGACGCCGTGCCACGATAGGGACGACCCGATGAATTGCCCGCGTGGACTCTCAAAAAAATGCAACGTCGGGTCGGAGTCAGAACCGGTCGTCCCGTACTGAGTGGAGCATTTCTACCTTATCCCCGGAAGCGGACGCAGGCGGGCCGTGCTTTATGTCCTGAGCCGGCTCGGCAAATTGATTGCGAAAGCCTGCCGTCTTCGTGCGAGGATAGGCTGTTTTCTTCTCTTCAAGTTCTTCATGTGCAAGATTCTTTCGCTGCCCTAGCTTTTTCCTTATGCGGAAACTGCGCACGAACGGCAAAGAGCGTGGAAGACGAACAAACATTTCAAGGAGGATCTCTCATGGCCTGGCTCTTCCTGATCCTTGCCGGTCTGTGCGAAATTGCTTGGGCGATCGGCCTGAAATACACGGACGGATTCTCGCGCCTGTCACCCACAATCGGCACGGTTGCGGCCATGGCGGCCAGCATCGGATTGCTCGGCCTGGCTCTCAAATCGCTTCCGGTGGGGACAGCCTATGCGGTGTGGACGGGCATTGGCACCGTGGGCGCTGCCGTATTCGGCATCTATCTTTTCAACGAGCCTGCGACCTTGGTCAGACTTGGCTGTATTGGCCTTATTCTCTCGGGCATCATAGGACTGAAAATCACCTCTTAACCCCGGCGATGTCGACCTTAAGTCGGAGCTCAAAAATAGCTCTGCAAGGTACCGCGGCGTCGGATGTCGAGCGTGGCGCAGTGGAAGGCGCCGCCAAATGCGGCGTAGTGCAAGAATTCGCAGGGAATCGGTTCGAATCCCCATTTTTCGATCGCACGCATCGTCGCCTTGTGATGCGGATCAACAATGACGCGCTTCTCGTCTATCGTCAGCACATTCATGTTGAGCCATTTCCCGCACAGCGAGGTGATCCTGAGCATGGGATCGGTGATCGGGTCCGGCTCCGGGGCGACGAGGATGTCCCAGTTCTTCAGAATGGCCGGAAGACGGTCGATGTCTATGTATTCGGGATTGATCAGAATCTTGCCGGGGCCAAGGGGCAATATGGTGGTATCGATGTGCATCGGATTGGGACAGCGGCTCTCAATCTCATGAATGCGATAGCCGTCGCCAAGGTGCCGACGCAGCCATTCAATACCGGATGCATTGGTGACATTGCTGCGGGTGACGAACAGGTCACGCCCGCAGCGAAAGAAATCGGCGGCGTCGAAGACGGGCTCAAATTCGGTCAGGATATACGAGACTGGCTCGCCGTTTTCGGAGACGCGAAACTCCGGATCGAACAGTTCGTCCGTCAGTTGCGGCCTGGGCGCAGCAGTCCAGCGCGCACCGCGCCGGAAATAGTCCTTAAGGATCGGACGATAGGAGTGCGTTTCGAAGTAGCGGCACGGCCAAACCATCGGCGTTTCGATGATGTCGTTACCGATCACAAGCATGCTGTCGCGCGGGCAGGAATTGCAGAAGCCGTGCGAGGACCATTCCGGCGTGCTGAAACGTTTCGTGTGGTCGACGGCTTCCGGCCGCCTCACCACAACGCCCAGCGACTGTAATAGCTCGACAAAGCCATCAAGCTCGCGCCGCGCGGGTTCGATCATGATCCTTGGATAGCGGAAGCCGGCGAACAGCGATTGGGCCCGCGCCGCCATGCCCGGAATGTTACAGGTGACCACCGGATGATCGGACGGGATGACCGCGCCCTCGAGCCTCCCGACGATCACCTCCTCCAGCGGATCCCACTCATTGTGCGAGTTCACTGGAGAAACCAGCTCCGCCGGGGCGAAGTCCTGGCCGACGGTGCGCGTGACCATGTCCATGGCGTGAGGCCTCTGCCCGCAACAACGGTCGCGCGCCTTGCCGGTTCCAAAGCGGTGATCAAGCCTGAAGCAAGAGTCTGAATCAGACGCCCAGCCGGTCCCGCACCCGCCCCGTCAACACCGCGGCGGTGACGCCAACGCGCCAGAAGGCGTGCAGCGGGATCGGCTTGATACCGGTGACCGGCATATCGATCTCGGCCTTGTGTCCTTCGATCAGACGGCGGGCGAGTTGCGCGCCCATCGCGGTCGAGAGCGCGACGCCGCGGCCGTTGCAGCCGAGCGAGACCAAGAGATTCTCCGCGGGCTCGTGCACATGCGGATAGTGGTCGCCGGTGATGGCAAGGCGGCTGTTCCAGCCGTGGGTCCAGGCGACGCCTTTGAGCTGCGGCCATAGCCGCTCAGCGTAGCGGATCAGATAGGCGACATCAGACGGGGTCTTGATCCAGCGCATCGGGCCGCGACCGCCCATCAACAGGCGATTGCGCTGGTCGATGCGGTAATAGACCGTGATGTGGCCGCTCTCATAAAGCACCGGCCGCGTCGGCATGATCGAGCGCGCGACCTCATCCGGCAGCGGCGCGGTCGCGGTGATCGACGAGAACACCGGCACGATTGTGCGGCGGAGCGAAGGCCAGAGATCATCGGTGAAGCCATTGGTCGCGAGCAGCACCTTGTCGGCGTGCACCACCGCGCGCGGGGTCTCGATGCGCCAACGCCCGCCGTCGCGGCGCAGCGACAACGCGGGCGTCTCGCCGTGAACGGCAACGCCGGCACCGATCGCGGCGCGCGCAAGTCCACGCACGTAACTCAGCGGATGCAGATCGCCGCCGCGGGCGTCGAGCATGGCGCAGAGATAGCGGTCGCTGCCGGTCATCGCGCGCATCTCAGCAGCATTGAGCAATTTCACCGGCATGCCGCGCCGGATGCATTGCTGCGCGGTCGCCGCGATCGCGACGGCACTCGCGTCATTGTAGGCGGCGCGTAGCGTACCGCCCTGCCGCGCCTCGCAGGGGATCTGGTAGCGTCGGATCAAATCGAGCGTGAAGTTCGTGGTGCCGTAGGCGAACGCGATCATGCGGCGGCCGAGATCGGGGCCGAAATCGGCCTCGATCTGGTCGGGATCGTGCTTCAGCCCGGGATTGATCTGCCCGCCATTGTTGCCGGAGGCGCCCCAGCCGGGCTCCTGCGCCTCCAGCACGGTCGCGAGCACGCCCTTCTCGGCGAGGTGCAGCGCGGTCGACAGGCCGGTGAACCCGCCGCCGATGATCGCGACCGGGACACTCCTGTCGGCTGTAAGCGGCGGCGTCGGCACCGGCGGCACGGCAGTGTCGGCATAGAGGCTCGGCGGCAGCGGCAGGCGGACGGGTGCATTCATCACATATAACCGGATCAAAGCGGATGCAGAACGCGCCGCAGAAAGTCTTGCGTGCGGGCGTGCTGCGGCTGGTTGAGGACGGATTTCGCCGCGCCCTGCTCGACGATGATGCCGCCGTCGATGAACAGCACGCGGTCGGCGACGTCGCGGGCAAAGCCCATCTCGTGGGTGACGACCACCATGGTCATGCCGTCGTCGGCGAGCTTGCGCATCACGGACAGTACCTCGCCGACCAGCTCGGGATCGAGCGCCGAGGTCGGCTCGTCGAACAGGATCGCCTTCGGCTGCATCGCCAGCGCACGCGCGATCGCGACGCGCTGCTGCTGGCCGCCGGAGAGTTGCGGCGGATGCACCTCGGCCTTTTCGGCGAGCCCGACCTGCGCGAGCAGCGCGCGGCCGCGCTCGAGCGCCTCGGCCCGCGGCTCGCGCTTGACGATCACCGGGCCCTCGATGACGTTCTCGAGCGCAGTGCGATGCGGGAACAGGTTGAAGCGCTGGAACACCATCGACACCTGAGTGCGGATTCCGACGATCGAGCCGTCATCGCGGTTGACGCGCGCGCCCTCGACGCGGATATCGCCGCGGTCGTAGCTCTCGAGCCCGTTGATGCAGCGGAGGATGGTCGATTTGCCCGAGCCCGACGGGCCGATAATGCAGACCACTTCGCCCTTCTCGACCGCGGCCGTGATGCCCTTGAGTACCTCGACCTTGCCAAAGCTCTTGTGGACGTCTGACAGTTCAATCATCGCCGCCCCGCCCGCTTCTCGAAGTGACGCACCAGAAGGATCAGCGGGATGCTCATGGTGAGGTACATCAGCGCCACCAGCGTGAAGACGCTGGCATTCTTGAAGGTCGACGAGGCGATCAGCTTGCCCTGCAAAGCGAGCTCGGCGACCGTGATGGTGGAGGCCTGCGAGGAATCCTTCAGCATCATGATCATGACGTTGCCGTAGGGCGGCAGCACGATCCGGACCGCCTGCGGCAGCACCACGCGGCGCATGGTCTGCCACCAGCTCATGCCGATCGACTGCGCCGCCTCGATCTGCCCCTTGTCGATCGCCTCGATGCCGGCTCGGAAGTTCTCCGCCTGATAGGCCGAGTAGGCGATGCCAAGCCCGAGGATCGCGGCCTGCAGCGCCGATAGCGTGATGCCGAGATCTGGCATCACGAAGTAGAGATAGAACAGCAGCACGATGATCGGGATGCCGCGGATCAGATTGATCAGCGTGGCGCTGAGGCCCGCGAGGGCGCCGATGCCGGACACCCGCATCAAGGCCCAGACCAGGCCGAGCAGCGTCGAGAGCAACAGCGATCCCAGCGTGACAATGATCGTCAGCGCCACGCCATGCATCAGGATCGGCAGGAACTCGGCCGTATCGTGCAGGAAGTTTTGCATCAACGGCGCTCTATGGTGTGACGGGATGGGGTCGAATAGCGCCCGCGAGCACACTGCGCCCCCTCTCCCGCCTGCGGGGGAGGTGAAGCAAGACCGCCGACAGGCTGCTTCGACGCAGCGATCATCCCGCCCTACGCCCCCTGCGCCTTCAGGCCGTATTTCTCCAGGATCTTGCCGACGGTGCCGTTGGCCTTCAGCTTCGCCAGCGACGTATTGATCTTGGCCAGCAATTCACCGTCGCTCTTGCGCACGCCGATGCCGACCGAGCCCATGATCGTCGGCCTGTAGCTCTCGACGATGCGCGCCTCGGCAAAGCCGCCCTGCTTCAGGTAATAGGCGAAGATCGGGTAGTCGCCGAAGCCGGCCTTGAGCCGCCCCGAGTTCACGTCGCGCAGGATGTCGGCGATGGTGTCATAGGCCTTCACCTCCGAGAACAGGCCGGTCTTCTTCAGCGCGTCGACAAAGGCGGTGCCGACCTGGGCGCCGACCACCTCGCCCTTCAGCTCGTCGAGCTTGACGTAGCCCTTGGTGTCGCTCTTCGGCACCAGAAGGCCCTCGCCATAGGTATAGAACGGCTCGGAGAAATCGATCACCTCCTTGCGCGCCGGCGTGACGAACATCGCCGCGGAGATGATGTCGATCTTGTTTGCGGTGAGCGACGGGATCAGCGTCGAGAACTGCATCGGCTCGATCTGCACGGCAAAGCCCGCATCCTTGCCGATCTCTGTGATGAGGTCGACCATGATGCCCTGGATCGAGTTGGTCTTGGTGTCGAGGAAGGTGAAGGGAATGCCTGTCGGCGTCGAGCCGACCTTCAGCACCTGTTGCGCCGATGCGGGCCAGCTTGCGGCAATAGCGAGGGCCGCGACCGCGGCCTGGACGAGACGCTGAAACGACATCGATTTACCTCCCGGGGCTGACACCGGGGCCGCGTCGTCCGGCCCTTTCGAGCTCAAAGGTTGCGGGCGACGCCGTTCCGGCCTATTTTCACCAATATGAAATTGTGGACACGAAACCGTGCGCAATGCAAGCAGTTTTCATGCACATGAAGGATGCGGTGTGACGTGAGCGGCGGCAAGAGAATGCGCAAACCGGCGGCAGCCAAGCCCGCGGCAGCGACCAAGCCCGCCAAGGCGCGGCGTGCGGCGAAGAAGCCGGCCGAGCCGGCGGTCGACCTCGCGGTCGGCCGGCGCATCCGCGATCTGCGTCGCACCAAGGAGATGTCGCTGGAGACGGTCGCATCCCGCACCGACCTCTCGATCGGCTTCATCAGCCAGATCGAGCGCGGCCTGTCCTCGCCATCGCTGCGCGTGCTGGCGACGCTCGCCGACGTGCTCGGCGTCGGCATCGCCGCGCTGTTCGGCGCGACGCCGCGCGAGGATGGCGCCTCTGGTGGCGTCGTGACGCGCGAAGTGCAGCGCGCCGAGCTGAAGCTGTGGCGCACCGGCATCTCGAAGCAATTGCTGAGCCCACCCGGTTCCGACAACCGTCTCAATCTGTTCCTGGTGCATCTTGAACCCGGCGGCAGCACCGGCGACGAGCTCTACACCCATGACGGCGAGGAAGCCGGCCTCGTGCTCGAGGGCGCAATGACGCTGACGGTCGACGCTGAGACCTGGACGCTGAAGCAGGGCGACAGCTTCCGCTTCGCCAGCCGGCGGCCGCACCGGTTCTCCAATCCGGCCAGTGACGCGAAGACGGTGGTGCTGTGGGTGAATTGCGTGACCGGAACGAGCTAGCCGCAGATTCACCGTCATTGCGAGGAGCGAAGCGACGAAGCAATCCATCTATCCAATGTGCGGCACTATGGATTGCTTCGCTCCGCTCGCAATGACGAGACCGCTGCCGCGATTCGCCCTACCCCGCCGTCATGCGTTAAGTCTCCGACCCCATCACAAGATCGTCGATCCGGATCGGGAAGCGGCGGACGCGGATGCCGGTGGCGTGCCACACGGCATTGGCCACCGCTCCCGCGCTGCCGGTGATCCCGATCTCGCCGACGCCCTTGATGCCGAGCGCGTTCACATGCGGATCGTGCTCGTCGACCGTGATCACGTCCATCGGCGGCACGTCGGCGTTCACAGGCACGTGGTACTCGCCGAGATTGGCGTTCAGGATCCGCCCCGAGCGATGGTCCGTCACCGCCTCCTCGTGCAGCGCGAAGGAGAGGCCCCAGATCATGCCGCCGAACAGCTGGCTCTGCACCATCAGCGGGTTGATGATGCGGCCGGCGGCAAACGCACCGACCATCCGCGTCACCCGGATCTGGCCGAGATCGGGATCGACCTTCACCTCGGCGAAGACAGCACCATGCGCATGCATCGCATAATGCGACTGCGCCGCCGGATCGGCCGCGCCGCTGCCGCTGCCTTCGATTTCGGCGAGGCCGGCGCGCGTCAGGATCTCGGCATAGCTCTCGCTGCGCGCATCGTCGTCGCGGCGGAACAGCCGCCCGGCCCGCGCGATCACGCCGGCATTGCCGGCGCCGAACAGCGGTGAACGCTGGTCCGAGGTCGCAAGCGCGGCGAGCTTGGCGATCACGGACGCGCCGGCATTGTGGATCGCAACACCCGCCGTCGCGGTGTGCGCCGAGCCGCCGGCGATGCCGGCATCCGGCAGATCGGAGCTGCCGGCCCTGAACGCGACCTGCGCGAGCGCGAGGCCGAGCGCGTCGGCCGAGATTTGCGCGAACGCGGTCCACGCGCCCTGCCCCATGTCGTGCGCGCCGCTCTCCATCACGCCGATGCCGTCGGCGCGGATCACCGCGCGGGCGTTGCCCTGGAACATCAGCGCGGGGAATGTCGCGGTGCCCATGCCCCAGCCGACCAGGAAGCCGTTCTCATCGCGCATCTGCTTTGGTGCGAGCGGCCGTCGCGCCCAGCCGAAGCGTTCGGCGCCCCGGGCGTAACACTCGCGCAGCGCCTTCGACGAAAACGGCTTGCCGGTGGTCGGCTCGACCTCGGCATAGTTCTTCAAGCGGAATGCCAGCGGATCGATGCCGCAGGCGACCGCCGCCTCATCGATCGCGCTTTCCAGCGCAATCGATCCGGTGGCCTCGCCCGGCGCACGCATGAACAGCGGCGTGCCGGTGTCGGCGCGCACCGCCTCATGCGCGGTCCGGATCGCCGGGCTCGCATAAAGCGTATGCGACGCATCGGCGGCGGGCTCGTAGAAATCGTCGAAGCTCGACGTCGCGACCCTGGCGTGATGATCGATCACGGTCAGCACGCCCTCGCCGTCGGCGCCGATCGCGAGCCGTTGCCGCGTCGGCGAGCGGTGGCCGACCGGGCCATACATCTGATCACGGCGCAGCACGAGCTTGACCGGGCGGGCGACGAGCTTCGCGGCCATGATGCCGAGCACCTGCGGTCCGGTGATGAATCCCTTGGAGCCGAAGCCGCCGCCGAGGAACGGACTGTTGACGTGGATATTGCCCGGCGGAATGCCGAACAGCCCGCCGATGCGGAGCTGCGCCATCGCCATCGCCTGGCTCGGCGTGTCGATCAGCAGCCGGTCGCCATCCCACACCGCGACAATCGCGTGCGGCTCCATCGCGTTGTGATATTGCGCCGGGGTCTGGTAGGTCGCCTCGATGCGCGTCGCGGCCGACGCAAGTCCCGCATCGACATCGCCATGGGAAACTTCGGCCGGGTTGGCGAGCCCGACCACCGGCGGGGTGTAGCTGTCGCCGGCGTCGAGGCCGACGCGCGCAGGCGCGACCTCGTATCGCGGCGACAACAGCGCCGCGCCCTCGGTTGCGGCCTCCAGCGTCTCGGCGATGACAACCGCGATCGCCTGATTGGCATAGCGCACCTCGTCGCTTTGCAGCACCTCCATGCGGAAGGCGAACGGATTGCCCTTGGCGTCGGGGTCTTCCGCAAGCGGCGGCTTGTGCGCCGGCGTCATGACGTCGATCACGCCGGGATGGCGCTTGGCGGCGGCGACGTCGAGCGAGGCGACGCGGCCGCGCGCGATAGTGCTCGTTGCGATCACGGCGTAGAGCATGCCGGGCGGATGATTGTCCGCGGCATAGCGCGCCTTGCCGGTCACTTTCAGGATGCCGTCGCGGCGTGTCAGCGGCTGGCCGATGTTGGAGCCGTGCCTGAGGTGGGCAGGATCGCGGGTCAGATGGATCTCGGGCGTCATGCGTTACGCTCCTGATACGGATGAGAAGGGAGAGCCCGGCAGCGCGGCAATGCGGTCCGGCGTGCCGCTGGTGGCCAAGGTCAGCGCACGGGCGAGGATGCGCTGCGCGAGCTCGATCTTGAACGCGTTGTCGCCGGACGGCCTGGCGTCGGCGAGCGCTGCGCGTGCCGCCTCGCGATAGACGGCAACGTCAGGCGTGCTGCCCGCGAGCACCTGCTCGGCCGCATGCGCGCGCCACGGCTTGGCCGCGACACCACCCAGCGCAAGCCGCGCCTCGCGGATCGTGCCCTGCTCGATCCGCAAGGCTGCCGCAGCGGAAACCACCGCGAAGGCGTAGGAGGTGCGCTCGCGCACCTTGATGTAACGCGCATGCGCGGCAAACCCTTTGGCCGCAGCCGGCAGGCGCAGCGCGACGATCAGATCGCCCGGCTCGAGCGCGGTCTCGCGCTCCGGCGTATCGCCGGGCAGGCGATTCAACGCGGCGAGCGGCAGCTCGCGGCGCCCGCGCCTGCCCTCGATCTCGACGACGGCATCGAGCGCAACCAGCGGCACGGCGAAATCGGACGGATGGGTCGCGATGCAGCCCTCGCTCCAGCCGAGCACCGCATGCAGGCGGTTCTCGCCCTGACGGGCGTCGCAGCCGGCGCCGGGCCAGCGCTTGTTGCAGGCGCTGGCGACGTCGTAGAAATACGCGCAACGCGTCCGCTGCAACAGATTGCCGCCGACGGTCGCCGCGTTGCGGAGCTGCGCGGATGCGCCTGACAGCAGCGCTTCGGCAACCGCCGGATAACTGCGTGCAAAGGCGGCGTCATGCGCGAGATCGGCATTTCGCACCAGCGCGCCGATGCGCAAGCTACCATCGGAGAGATGCTCGATGCGGTCGAGCCCCGGCAGGCGCGTGACGTCGACGAGGCGGCTCGGCCGGCTGACGCCGCCCTTCATCAGGTCGAGCAGATTGGTGCCGGAGGCAAGATACGCCGCCCCCTGTTCGCTTGCCGCCGCGATCGCCTCAGCAACGTTGGCCGGCCTGACATAATCGAAGTTCATCATGCGGAGCGCCTCCGGTTTGCTACGTCGAGATTGGCCTGTGCCTCGAGCACCGCCTCGGTGATCCCGGCATAGGCGCCGCAGCGGCAGAGATTGCCGCTCATGCATTCGCGCACCCGCTCGGGATCGCGACCTGCCTGCCCCTCCTCGATCAGCCCGATCGCGCTGATGATCTGGCCCGGCGTGCAGAAGCCGCACTGGAAGCCGTCATGCGCGATGAAGGCGGCCTGCACCGGGTGCAGCTGATCGCCGCGCGCGATGCCTTCGATAGTGGTGATGTCGGCACCGTCATGGCTGACGGCGAGCGCGAGGCAGGAATTGATCCGGCGGCCGTCGACGAGGATGGTGCACGCGCCGCACTGGCCGCGGTCACATCCCTTCTTGGTGCCGGTCAGGTCGAGGCGCTCGCGCAGGAGGTCGAGCAGCGTCACCCGAGGGTCGTCGAGCGCGACATCCCGGCGCACGCCATTGATGGTCAAGCTGATGGAGAGATTCATGCAGGGCTCCGATCCGTGTATGGTCGGTTGAAGCAGGGCAACACGATCCCGTGGCCGCCGAACGAGGATCGGCGCGCCTTGGCAGGTCGGATGCTGGTCGCCATATACGGAGGCATCCTCCGTTTAACAAGGGAGGTGCGCAGAAAAAGAAATGGCCGGTCAATCAACAGAAATTGCTCGCAAGCCCCGCGCTGATGCCGTGCGTAACCGCGAGCGCGTGCTGGAGGCGGCGAAGGCCGTGTTCTCGGCCGGCGGCAGCGAGGCGTCTCTCGAGGCCGTGGCACGCCAGGCCGGCGTCGGCATCGGCACGCTCTATCGCCACTTCCCGACGCGCGAGGCGCTGTATGAAGCAGTCTATCGCCGCGAGGTCGAGCAACTCGGCGAGCTTGCCGAGCAGTTGGGCAACGCCCCCGAACCAGTCGCGGCGCTACGGCGCTGGCTGCGCGCCAATGTCGAGTTCGTCGCGACCAAGAAGGGCATGGTCGCTGCGCTCGCGCTGGTCGCGCACGGCTCCACCGAACTGCATGCGTACTCATTCGACCGCCTGACCAAGGCGGTCGGCGCGCTGCTGGCGCGGGCGGTCGCAGCCGGCGAGATCCGCAGCGACATCAGCGCCGAGGACGTGCTGCGCGCGCTGATCGGCATGTGCTACATGCACGACCAGCCCGGCTGGCAGGCGACCGCGCTGCGGCTGTTGGACGTGTTCGTCGATGGGCTGCGGGTGCGGCCGGCGGGTGAGGCGGCGTCAACGGCAAAGCCGAAACCAGCCGGGAAGAAAGCTGGCCGGAAGCAGCCGCGCTAGCTGCAAGCGACGTCATTGCGAGCCAACGGTCGCGCGGATGCGCGCCCGATGACAGGCTCCGCGAAGCAATCCACCTCTCAGCTAGCCGAAGCATGGATTGCTTCGTCGCTTCAGCGCAAAATTGCTTTGCAATTTTGTCGCGAGTTCCTCGCAATGACGGCGATGACTTGAGACCTACCCGAACCGGTGGTCGTACCGCCTGATCGACAGCTCCTTGGTGTCGATCTCCGGCTTCTTGCCCGAGAGCATATCCGCCAGCACCCGGCCCGAGCCGCAGGCCATGGTCCAGCCGAGCGTGCCGTGGCCGGTGTTGAGGTGCAGGTTCGCGTAGCGCGTCGCGCCGATCACCGGCGGGCCATCGGGCGTCATCGGGCGCAGGCCGCACCAGAACGTCGCCTTGGAAAGGTCGCCGCCGCGCGGGAACAGGTCGGTCAGCGAATGATCGAGCGTCGCGCGCCGCGCGCCGTAGAGCTTGGTCGAATAGCCCGAGATCTCCGCGGTGCCGCCGACGCGGATGCGATCGCCCAGCCGCGTGATCGCGACCTTGTAGCTCTCGTCCATCACGGTCGATTCCGGTGCGCCGGCCGCATCCTTGATCGGCACCGTGATCGAATAACCCTTCACCGGATAGACCGGCAGCGAGATGCCGAGCGGACGCACCAGACGCGGCGAGTAGCTGCCGAGCGCAAGCACATAGGCGTCGGCCTGCATCAGGCCCTGACTGGTGGCAACGCCGGTGACGCGGGTCGCATCCGTGTTCAGCCCGTCGATGCCGACATTGAACCGGAAGCGCACGCCGATCTTTTCGGCCTCGAGCGCCAGCGCCTGCGTGAACATGTGGCAGTCGCCGGTCTCGTCCTGCGGCAGGCGAAGCCCGCCGGCGAATTTCTCCTTCACGCCAGCCAGCGCCGGCTCGGCGGCGATGCAGCCCTCGCGGCTGAGCACCTCGAAGGGAACGCCATACTCCTTGAGCACGGCGATGTCGTCGCCGGTGCCGTCGAGCTGCGCCTGATGGCGAAACAGCTGCAGCGTGCCGCGCTCGCGCTCGTCGTAGCGGATGCCGATCTCGCTGCGCAGCGCGCGCAGGCAATCGCGGCTGTATTCCGCGATCGGGATCATCCGGCTCTTGTTCACCGCGTAGCGCGCGGTGGTGCAGTTGCGCAGCATCTTCAGGAGCCAAAGCCACATCACCGGATCCACCTTAGGGCGGATCACCAGCGGGCCGTGCTTCATCAGCAGCCACTTGACCGCCTTCACCGGTACGCCGGGGCCGGCCCAGGGCGAGGAATAGCCGGGCGACACCTCACCGGCATTGGCAAAGGAGGTTTCGAGCGCGGGCTTGGGCTGACGGTCGATGACCGTAACCTCGTGACCGGCGCGCGCGAGATAATAGGCAGACGTGACGCCGACGACGCCGCTGCCGAGAACCAGGACCTTCACTGTTCCTCACATCCTGCAGCGGCAAACGCCTGTCGCCGCTGCGAAAACATCTGCTTTCGCAACGGCGACAGCAACCATGAGCTAGCGGCTATCGAGCTAGCAATTATCAGGCCACGCGCTTGATGGCGTCGCCGAGGATTGAGACCATGTCGTCGATGTGCTTCTTCTCGACGATCAAAGGCGGCGACATCGCGAAGGAATCGCCGCTCATGCGCAGGTAAAGGCCATTGTTGAAGCAGTCGACCATGATGTCGTAGCCGCGTGCACCGACACCATCGCTGCGCGGCGCGACTTCGACCGCACCCATCAGGCCGACATTGCGGATGTCGATGACATTCGGCAGGCCCTTCAGCGAATGCAGGGCATCGCGCCAGTAGTCGGCGAGCGTCGCACCACGCGTCAGCAGGCCCTCGGCCTTGTAGATGTCGAGGGTGGCAAGGCCGGCGGCACAGGCGACCGGATGCGCCGAATAGGTGTAACCGTGAAACAGCTCGATCGTACCCTCGGGGCCGGTCATCAGTCCGTCGTGGATCTGGCGGCTCGCGAACACCGCACCGCAGGGCACGCAGCCGTTGGTGATGCCCTTGGCGGTCGTCATCATGTCGGGCGTGACGCCGAAGAAATCCGCGGCGAACGGCGTGCCGAGGCGACCGAAGCCGGTGATGACCTCGTCGAAGATCAAGAGGATGCCGTGCTTGGTGCAGAGCTCGCGCAGCCGCTGTAGGTAACCCTTCGGCGGCGGCAGCACCGCGGTCGAGCCGGGCACCGGCTCGACAATCACGGCGGCGATGGTGTCGGCGCCATGCAGCGCCACCAACCGCTCGACGTCGTCAGCGAGCTCGGCGCCATGGTCCGGCTGGTCCTTGGCGAAAGCGTTGCGGGCGAGATCATGGGTGTGACGGATGTGGTCGACGCCCGGCAGATGGGTGGCGAACGCGCGGCGGTTGGCCACCATGCCGCCGACCGACATGCCGCCGAAGCCGACGCCGTGATAGCCGCGCTCACGGCCGATCAGGCGGGTGCGGGTCGGCTGACCGGTGGCGCGGTGATAGGCGAGCGCGATCTTCAGCGCGGTGTCGACCGACTCGGAGCCGGAATTGGTGAAGAAGATGCGGTCGAGGCCCTTCGGGGCGATCTCGGCGAGCCGCTCGGCGAAATCGAACGAGAGCGGATGGCCCATATTGAACGAGGGCGCGAAGTCCAGCGTCGACAGCTGCTTCTCCACGGCGGCGGCGATCTGCGGGCGGCTGTGGCCGGCATTGACGCACCAGAGGCCGGCGGAGCCGTCGATCACCTGGCGGCCGTCGACGGAGGTGTAGTACATGCCCTTGGCGGAGGAGAACAGCCGCGGCGTCTTCTTGAACTGCCGGTTGGCCGTGAACGGCATCCAGAACGAATCGGTCTTGATGGTGTTCGGAATCTGATGAACGGTCACGGGGCGCTCCATTGCTGATTTTGCCGAGAGGGTCTATCGGCTCCGGTTGCATCAGAACCGGGCTCTGGCCTTGTTTTGCGTTTTCTTGACGCGAACCGGCTGCACTTCGCTCGAAAACACCATAGTCGGACCACGCTTCGGGTCACTCAACAAGTCCTTTTCTGCCGCACCGCAACCCATTGATCTGATTGAGGCGGTCTGCGAAGATTTGTTCGATCCGCAACACCTGCAACAGGGATTTGGCATGAGCGTCGATATCGGTGGACGGCTGCGATTCATCCGCGCGCGCCACAAGCTGTCGCAACGCGAATTGGCCAAGCGCTCCGGCGTCACCAATTCGACGATCTCGCTGATCGAATCCAACCAGATGAACCCGTCGGTCGGCGCGCTGAAACGCATCCTCGACGGCATCCCGATGGGGCTCGCCGAATTCTTCGCCATCGAGCCGGAGCGGCCGCGCAAGGCGTTCTACCGCGCCGAGGAGCTGACCGAGATCGGCAAGTCGCCGATCTCCTACCGCCAGGTCGGCGACAATCTGTTCGGCCGCAGCCTGCAAATCCTGAAAGAACGCTACGAGCCCGGCAGCGATACCGGCCGCGTGCCGCTCGTGCACGAGGGCGAGGAAGGCGGCATCGTGGTTTCCGGCCGGCTCGAGGTCACGGTCGACGACGAGCGGCGGGTGCTGAACGCTGGCGATGCCTATTATTTCGAAAGCCGCCGTCCCCACCGCTTCCGCTGCATCGGCGCAAAGCCCTGCGAGGTGATTTCAGCCTGCACGCCGCCGACGTTTTGAACCGGTTCCGCGCCGCAGGCGACCTAAGCCGCGAGGGCAGCACGTCGCAGCCCGAAGGTCGACAATGATGCCCGCCCTCCCTCGCCTTGCGGCATTCGCCATTGCTGTTTCCGCCCTGACCCCGGTCGCATCATTTGCGATGGACGACTATTTGCGCGCCGCGAGCAGCGCCCCCACCGCGATCAAGCTGTGCGGCGAAGCGAACGACGACCGGATCAAGTCCGCCGATTGCAGGACAGCCGGCTACGACAAAATGGTGACGCAGATCGACAAGGCGTTCGACCTAGCCCTTGCCAGGACGCCGGCCAATATCAAGCCGCTCCTGAAGCGCGACCAGGCCTGGTTCAACGAGATGATCCTGGAGGCCGCCGATACCGTCCGCAACGTCGACGAAGCCGAGATCCGCCAGGCCTTTGCCGAGACGCTGCGCCGTCGCGTCGCGGCGCTGGACGGCATCGCCGGCGGCTTCGGCCGTCCGGGCATTGCTGGACGCTGGGCCAACGCGTTCGGCACAATCGCCGTGACGCCGGCCGAAGGCGGCGCCTATCGCCTCGCGGCGGACATCCGCGCGGACTATGGCAGCGACAAGCACCGGAGCTGCAAGTTCAACGCGCGCGTGCAGCCGACGGCGACGAGCTGGCTCGCCGGCCCCGTGCTGGCCGACCAGGACAAGGCCGACGACAAGGCGAAAGCGGACGCCAAGGTCGAGCCGGCAAAACCGCCAACGCTCAAGCTGCGTCGTCAGGGCGAGACGCTGCGCATTGTCGCCTTCGACGGCGACGAGGGCTGGGACGGCCTCACCGACTGCGAGTATATGTGGCAGATCACCGGCAGCTATTTTGCCACCGGCAAACCGGACGCCGCCGACACCGCCGACACCGCGTTCGTGGCGCCGACCTTCGACTGTGCGCGGCCGGCGACGGCAACCGACGAGGAAATCTGCGCCGACCCTGATCTCGCCGACAACGACAACAGGCTCAACCGCGCCTGGAAGGCGCTGCTGCCGCGGCTCGACGAGGCTACGCGGCGCGCGCTGGCGGAGGACCAGCGCGGCTGGGTCCGCAGCCAGACCCAGCAATTCCCGGAATTCCTGCATCCAGCCTGGGACAAGCAGACGTCGGAGACGCACTACACGACCGACGCCCGCTACCATGTCGACTCCTTGCAGCGCGAGCGCATCGCGCTGCTCGAGGGCTTTGACGACAAGCGCGAGGGCCTCGCCGGCGACTGGCTCGCCCACAACGCGATCATCAGGATCACGATCGACGGCGACGGCACGCTGAAGGCCGAGGGCTGGAAGTGGGATCAAGGCGACTGGAAGGCAGGCTGCGACTACGACATGACGGGCAAGGTCGTGGGCGGCACATTCCGTTCCGCTGAGCAGCGCAAGAACCCCGACACACTGGAGCGCGACCACGCCATGCTGATCGTCAACCGCCAGGACGATGTGTTCGCGAAGAAGCGCTACGCGAACAAGGACGGCACCGAGAACAAGAACGCCGACGAGGAGAAATGCAGGCGCCGGCTCGACATCTCATCGACAGCACGGCTGTTTCCTGCCCGTCCGTCGGCTGACATCAACAACTTCAAGGGCTCGATCAGGTAGCCGATCGCGCCGAAAGCCGCCGATTGTTGCGCTCCCTCAGAGGTTACCCGTCTGCCGGTCGCCCCAGGCAATGACGGCTGCGATCGTACCGAACATCATGGTCACGGCGATGATGACGAGAATGGTGTCAATGGTCATGACGGTCCTCCCCAAGTTGATGGCGCAAGGCTAGCCCCCCGGCCGGAGGGCGCCTTGCGCCAGATCAAATTCGGAAGCGCCGGAAATCCATTTCGCGCGAAACCGCGATAGGATGTGACGCGTAAGCACGGCTATCCGCCCCGGAGCATCCTCATGCGCATCCTCCTCCTGCTTGCCGCCCTGCTCTTCACCGCCGCGCCTGCCTCCGCCGACGACGTCGCCGTCGCGCAAGGCGTGATCCGCGCGCAGGAGCAGGCGTTCAGCCACGACGACGCGGCCGCGGCGTATTCGCATGCTGCGCCGGCGATCCGGGAGATATTTCCGCGCGCGGACATCTTCATGCTGATGGTGCAGAACAGCTACGCACCGGTCTATCGCCACAAGAGCTTCGAGTTCGGCGAGGCGCGCAGCGACGGCGGCTTTATCGCACAGCGCGTCCACATTATCGACGCCAATGGCGAGGCGTGGGAGGCACTGTACACGCTCGAGCGTCAGGCGGACGGCAGCTTCAAGATCACGGGTTGCTCACTGCTCAAGGCCGGCCAGGCGGTATGACCTGGTTCACATCTGCCTATGGCCGATTGCCACATGCGCAATAACAAATTGTGATTCGCTCACAGGTTGTTCCGACATTATCGTTAGACCGAACATCGTCGCACGGCGCGATTGAAACGCGTTACCATGGATGCGTTGACACGCGGGAACGTTGACACGTGACAGTGTCGCTGACCTGCTCGCGTGATCACCGCAAATCCGGACAGGCGCTCTGGCGCCTCAAGGAGGTTCCAACGTCCGACACATCAACGTCCAACACATCGGTCACGCTGCAAATCCTGCTTCGCCGCGAATGGCGGACGCCGGGAGGAATAGCAAAGGTTTTGGACATCCTGCGCGCAAACGGCCTGACGCCGACGACGTCTGGCGTGGCGACGGTGTCGGCTGCGATCACGCAGGAGAAGTTTGAGGAGATGTTCGGGGTCAAGGCTGCGCCGACCGCGCCGCAGCCGCCCGGCAACACCGAGTTCGGCCGCGCGAGCGGGCATGTGTCGCCTGAGCTGAAAGTGCCTGCGCCGTTTGCCGAATGGGTCGAGAGCATCTCGGTGGCGCCGGGGCATTCCTATTACTGAGCGGCGTTTTCGCTTCGTCGTATTTCGCGAATTGATTTTTGGAAGTCGTTTGTCCCGTCGTGGAAAGGAATTCAGCCATGTATGCATACAAACGTGCCAGCGCGTCGTCACGCGACGCGAAATTCGCCTCCCCCTCCGATGAACTGCGCATCGCCGTGACGTTCAGGCGCGCCGGCGGCCGCGAGGGCCCGACGAAATTCGCGCCGCCGCTGTCGCTATCCACCGTCACCGAGTTCAAGCCCGATCCGATGGTCGTCGACCAGGCGCTGTATCATCTCAGCCGGTACGGCTTCCGCCCGACGCGGCGCGGCCAATACACCGCGTCGGTGCGCTGCACCCGCGCGCTGTTCGAACAGACCTTCGGCACGCGCCTGTCGGAGGTGCGGCTCGACCCGAAGGTCGCCTACGCCTTCCCGTCACTCTATTACCCAGCAGAGGGCGCGCCGTGGTCGATGCCGCCGGAGCTCGGCCACATGATCGACGACGCCTATATCCAATGGCCGCACATCTACATGGGACGCAGGGCGAAGGTCGCATACACCGGCCGCGCGAAAAAAGCAGCACACCCGCGCGGAAGCGCGCGACGCGCCGGCACGATGGCCGGCGCCGCCGCGCGGCTGCCCTCGCTGAAGCCGCCGGCGGTGAACTATTTCCATCTCAACGTGCCCGACGGCGTCACCGGGCTTCTGAACGTCGACAAGGTGCACAAGGCCGGCACCACCGGAAAGGGCGTCCGCGTCGCGATGGTCGACACCGGCTTCGCCCACAGCCATCCCTATTTCGCGAGCAAGGGCTACAAGTCCTCGGTCGATCTTGCGCCGCACGCTACCAACGACGCCACCGACGTCAACGGCCACGGCACCGGCGAGTCAGCCAATCTGCTCGCGGTCGCGCCCGGCATCACCTTCATCGGCATCAAGGTCGACAATGACAGCGACCCGCGCTCCGGCGCCAGCATGCTGGAGGGATTCCAGCAGGCGCTGCTGCATGATCCGCAGATCATCTCGCTCAGCATGGGCTTCGATCTGCGCAATCCCGACGGCACGCAGATGAGCGAGTTGCCGAACAACATGGCGGCGCTGGAAGCGGAGATCCAGGCTGCGATCTCGCGCGGCGTCATCGTGGTGTTCTCGTCCGGCAACGGCCACTTCTCCTTCCCCGGCATGATGCCGAACGTGATCTCCGCCGGCGGCGTGTTCGTCGACGAGACCAACGCCACGCAGGCGTCCGACTATGCGAGCGCGTTCCAAAGCAAGATCTATGCGGGACGTTCGGTGCCGGATTTCTGTGGCCTGGTCGGCATGCTGCCGCATGCGAGCTATATCGAGCTGCCGGTCCCTCCGGGCTGCCAGATCGACCGTGAGCAGGCCGAGCCCGACGACGGCCAGGGCGACGGCACCGCGCCCGACGACGG
Source organism: Bradyrhizobium erythrophlei (assembly GCF_042430365.1). Lineage (GTDB taxonomy): Bacteria > Pseudomonadota > Alphaproteobacteria > Rhizobiales > Xanthobacteraceae > Bradyrhizobium > Bradyrhizobium erythrophlei. Next base: position 19,082 of record NZ_JBHMET010000235.1, on the reverse strand, counting down.
CTGGGGCGTGTTCTCGGGCACGTCGGCGGCGGCGCCACAGCTTGCCGGCGTCTGCGCGCTGCTGGTCGAGAAGAACCCGGGCCTGTCACCGTCGGATGCGAAGGCGATCCTGCGCCGCACCGCGCGCAGCGTTATCAGGGGCGCTGCCAATCCCGCCTCGAGCGACGACAATGTCGGCGAGCCGGCCTCGACCAGCGACACCGGCGCGGCCGGCGCCGGATTGATCGACGCCTTCGCGGCGTGGCAGCAGCTCTGAACGGGCCGCGCTGCGCGCGAACTCAGGTTGTTTCGGGCTGGGCGGTTGAAGCGCGACCGAAGCTGCCCTGATGCTGCCGCGCGCGCAACAGGAGCAGCAGCATGATGGTGACGTTGAACAGGTTCCAGGCGAGGCCGTTGGCGAACGCCGCGGCATAGGAGCCGGTGGCATCGAAGATCACGCCGGAGATCCAGCCGCCGAACGACATGCCGAACACCGACGCGAAGATCACGATGCCGATGCGAGTGGCGGCCTCCTTGGCCGGCATCGCCTCGCGCACGATGATGGCGTAGCTCGGCACGATGCCGCCCTGGAACAGGCCGAACATCGCCGAGATGATGTAGAGCGAGGTCAGGCTGTCGAAGAACAGATAGAACAACAGCGCGGCGCCCTGCGCCACCGAGCCGATCAGGAGCGTGCGGATGCCGCCGATCTTGTCGGCAAGGAAGCCCGAGCCGATCCGGCTGATGATGCCGAAGCCGAGCATCAGGGACAGCATCTCCGCGCCGCGCGCCACGCCATAGCCGAGATCGCCGCAATAGGCGACGATGTGGACCTGCGGCATCGACATCGCGACGCAGCAGGCGATTGCCGCCAGCGACAGGATCACCGTCAGCGCATTGGTCGACAGCCGCAGATCGACCTGCGGCGGCGGCGCGCCGGCGTGGCTGCGCCGGGTGGCGGCTCCCATAAAACGGCGCAGCACGACAAGCGCGAGCGCCATCGCGATCGCAGTGAAGATGCCGATCGCGATATGGCTGGCCCGCCAGCCGATGGTCTGAATGCCGAAATTGACCAGCGGCGGCCAGATCGTGCCGCCGATATAGTTGCCGCTCGCCGCGATCGCGACGGCGAGCCCGCGATAGCGGTCGAACCAGTGCGACGCCTCCGCCATCAACGGCCCGAAGGTCGCCGCCGACGACAGGCCGATCGCGAAGTGCAGCAGGATGAACGCCCAGACCGACGGCGCGTAACCCGCACCGACATAGCTGAGGCCGAGGATGCCGATCCCGACCCCGATCGCCGCGACGATGCCGTGGCGGTCGCTGATCTTGCCGGTCACCACCTGGCCGAGGCCAAAGCCGAGCATCACCATGGTGAAAGCGAGCGAGGCGGTGCCGCGCGTCGCGCCGAAGTCGCCCTGCACCACCGGCAGCGCGACCACCACCGACCACATGCCGACGCTGCCGAGCGAGCCGATGATCACGGCGACGACAAGCCGCAGCCACGCCCGACGCGAGTCGGGAATGAACGCAGCTGAAACGGGAGAGAATTGAGAAGGAATTTCCACGGCGGCGGCAACTTCGTCGGCATTTGCCTCCGGGTCAAGCCGCGTTGCCGAGAGATTAGGCATGCAAGAGCAAGGGGACGCCGCCCCTTGAAACGGCACGCACCCGCGCCGGATTTGCGCGCGGCCGACGTCGCATCAATTGCCGAAGTTCGGATCCTGCGACTGGAACGGACCACATTTGGCCCGTTTCGCGAAGCGCTGGTCGAAATCGACGGTACCGCCGCCGACCGGAATGCGTGTCGGCGGCAATCCCCTGGTGTATTGGTCGACGATCACGGTCTTTTCGTCCGCGCTCATCGTGACGCGCACCGGCTCAAGCGGCTTGCCCTTGTTAGCCTCGGTCAGATCGAGCGCGTAGTAGCCGATCACCGTCTGGCCCGCGCGCAGGCCGTGAGGCGGGGACGCAACTGACAGCGGCAGATAGATTTCCATCCTGACGCCTTCGCCGTCGCATGCCAGCATGCGCATCATCGCGGCGTCCTGGCCCGGCGGCTTCGCGGCAGCGGCCGTCGCGAAGGACAGGGTGACGGCCGCGACAATTCCGAAACCGGCCAGCCAGGATTTGCCGGTCGTTGCCTCCGCACGATCTGCCTGGTGCATCATTCAATCCCTCCCGAGGCGAAACGTCCTGCTAGGCGTTTCGTCGAATATAGGGCCTCGGACGTTCAATTCTCGTCCGTCGTCCATTCCGGATGGACGTCCCAGGGCGCCGCTCCGGCCAGAAAGTTCGGGCAACGCGGCCGCGGCGTGTCCTGTACCGCACGGCCGGGGGCTGATATGATCACGACTTGCCCGGATTGATCCGGATTTTTTGATGCAGAAGGAATTCTCTAGCGTCCGCATCGTTCACCGACGGTCATTATGGAGGTTGCAATGGCTTCTGATTGGCGTCTCGAAGGCGAATGGATCAAGAACTGCAATTGTGCGTTTGGCTGCCCCTGCGATTTCAACGCCCCTCCAACCCTGGGCTTCTGCAAGGGCATGCTCGGCATGCGGATCACCAAGGGACATTTCGAGAGCACCCGGCTCGACGGCCTCGTTTTCATAGCGACGGTCAATTTTCCCGGCCCGTTGCATGAGGGCAATGGGCAGATACAGCCGATCATCGACGAGCGCGCCACGGCGGAACAACGCGAGGCCCTGTTCCAGATTCTCTCGGGCAAGCACTCGGCCGAGGGCACGCTATTCCATATCCTCACCCTGATCGTCACCAAGATCCACGATCCGGCGTTCGTGCCCTTCGAGTTTTCCTTCGACAAGAACGGGCGGGTCGCTAAGCTCGTCGCCAAGGGCGTGCTGGAGACGGAGGTCGAACCGATCAAGAATCCTGTGACCGGCGCGCCGCATCGCATTGAGGTGCTGATGCCCGAGGGATTCGAGTACAGGGAGGCCGAAGTGGGTTCAGCCAACATCCGCTCGACCGGGGCGATCAAGTTCGAGACCAATGGCTCGCACGGCTCGCTCGCCAACGTCGTGCAGACGCCGGCAGGTGTCGCGGCCTAGCCTATAGCGAGCGCAGTCCGGTTGTTCGGCTGCTGGGATCCCACCATGAGCGAGACGTCGGCGCTCGAACAGCTCCTGCGGCATGACCGCCTGATCTTTACAGGCGGCATCGCCGCGGTGATGGCGCTGGCCTGGGCCTATCTGCTCGCCGGCGCCGGCATGGACATGAGCATGGCCGACATGCCGATGGATCCGATGCCGTGGACGCCATCCTACGCCGCGCTGGTGTTCGCCATGTGGTTGACGATGATGATCGCCATGATGGTGTCGAGCGCGGCGCCGATGCTGCTGCTGTTCGCGGCGCTGAAGCGCAAGCAAGCGGCGACCGCCTCGCCCCTCGCTGAGGCCTGGATTTTCCTGTGCGGCTATCTCCTGATCTGGACGGGCTTCAGCCTCGCTGCGACGCTGGCGCAATGGCAGCTCGACCGCGCGGGCCTGTTGTCGATGGCGATGGCTGCTAGCAGCGCCGTGCTGGGCGGCGGCGTCCTGCTGCTGGCCGGGCTCTACCAGTTCACGCCGTTGAAGCGCGCCTGCCTCCGCTACTGCCAGAGCCCGGTGCTGTTCCTGAGCCGGTACTGGCGTCCGGGCGCAGCCGGTGCGCTGCGCATGGGGCTGCGCCACGGCCTTTATTGCCTCGGCTGTTGCTGGTTCCTGATGGCGCTATTGTTCGTCGGCGGCGTCATGAACCTGTTCTGGATCGTCGGCATCGCCCTCTATGTCGGCTGCGAGAAACTTCTCCCCTTCGGCCGCCGCCTCAGCTACGCCGCCGGCGCCGCACTGATTGTGGCGGGGCTGATCGTGCTCGTGCATGCGACTTGAGAAAAGGTGACGTCCAGGAATATCAATCGCTCGACGGTGATCATCCTGTCGAGGAAGATTGAAGCAGTGCGAGCTGGTTCACACTTGCCATTCGCCATTGGTGCGATAGTGAAGGATCACATCAAGGGATCGCAGCATTTCATCGGAGGTACATCATGCATATGTCGTCCGCGGAATGGCTACCCGTTTCAATTGCGCCGTCAGACCGGGATCTCGAGGTCTGTGTCCTGGACTATGATGGAATGGTCCACGCGCTGATGTTCCCTTGTCACAAGGACGGCGCCGACTGGGTCAGTGGTTCAAATGACCACGTCCACGTTCAACCGACGCATTGGCGCCAATGGACAGCGGCCGCCGAGTAACCGGCCTGGACCCCGCTGATGAGTGGACCCGGCGCCGGACCGCCGGGGCTCCATGGCGCCCGGCCGCGCCGCCACCGCGCCGCAGGGGCACGTGCCCGGACGGCGCCAATCTCGCGCCGGCCCGCAAAATAGGCTAGGCTTGTCGCGTGAGGTTCGAGGTGGGCCGGAGGCTCGTCATGGAATCACACGTGATCCCCTTTGAAAATCGATGGACCAATGGCGAGCATGCCTGGCAGTGGCATCGCGAGCTCGAGCGCCTCGGCGTGCCGACGGTCAGGACAATGTATTGCGAGCACGAAACCCATCATGGCGCAGAGCCAGCGGTGGTGTTCGACATCCCGGCGGGATTTGTTCGCGACTGGCTCGCCTTCCACGACCGGCGGGCTGCGCGTCGGCAGTTCCTGTGGCGCGCGAGCGTCATCATGCTGTGCGTCGCTGCAGCATCCGGGGTCGTGTTCGGTGCCCTGAGATAGCTCCCTACGCAAGCCGGCACGAGGCGGCCCCACGCCAACCTGCCCGGCTCAGGCGGGGGGAGCGCTTGCCCACGCCTGCGAAGCCCCTTCCCCCTGGAATGATCCGGTCAAAGCTCCTCAGAAGGCTCCCATTAACCCTTTGCTAACCATACACCGGGCAAAAATTGCCCAGTGAAGTCGAGTGTCGTCGATCGCGCCTAACGGGAGGGAGCTCCCCGTGAACGCCAGTGCGGTGCCTCACTTTCGGAACGGCGGCCCTTCGGCCGCCGCGCAGACGTTTGGCGGCCGCAGCCGTCAATCGCGGGGAGAGGCGGCGAGCATGGTCGACGTCACGGCGGGACAGGGCACGGCAGGCAAAGGCGGACTTCCGAGCCTCACCGACATCGGCGACATCTTGAAGCGCGGCGACATTGCGCTCGCGCTCGGCGTGCTCACCATCCTGGTGGTGCTGATCCTGCCGCTGCCCTCGATCGTGCTCGACCTGTTCCTGGCGGTCTCGATCACGGTCTCGGTGTTGATCCTGATGACCTCGCTGTTCATTCAGGCGCCGCTGGAATTCTCGTCGTTTCCGACCATCCTCTTGATCTCGACCATGCTGCGGCTGTCGCTGAACATGGCCTCGACCCGGCTGATCCTCTCCCGCGGCCACGAGGGCACCGCCGCCGCCGGCCACGTCATCGAAGCTTTCGGCAACTTCGTGATGGGCGGCAACTTCGTGATCGGCATCATCGTGTTCGCGATCCTCGTGATCGTGAATTTCGTCGTCATCACCAAGGGTTCCGGCCGCATCGCCGAGGTCGCGGCGCGCTTCCAGCTCGACTCGATGCCCGGCAAGCAGATGGCGATCGACGCCGACCTCTCCGCCGGCCTGATCGACGAGAAGACCGCGAAGGAGCGGCGCAAGGCGCTGGAGGATGAAAGCGGCTTCTTCGGCGCCATGGACGGCGCCTCGAAATTTGTCCGCGGCGACGCCATCGCGGGCCTGCTGATCGTCTTCATCAACATCATCGGCGGCATCATCATCGGCGTCGCCCAGCAGGGGCTCTCCTTCAGTGAGGCCGCCCGCACCTACACCGTGCTGACCGTCGGCGACGGCCTGGTCACCCAGGTGCCCGCCCTGATCGTCTCGACCGCCGCAGGCCTCCTGGTGTCCAAGGCCGGCATCACCGGCGCCGCCGACAAGGCGCTGATCCGGCAGCTCTCCGGCTATCCGCAGGCCCTCGGCATGTCGGCCGGCGTGATGATCGTGCTGTCGCTGCTGCCGGGCATTCCAATGATCCCGTTCATGGCGCTCGGCTCCGGTGCGGCCGCCCTCGCCTGGACCGCGCGCAAGCAGCAGCAGGTGACCAAGGCCGCCGAGGTCGCCGCAGCCGCAGCGCCGGCCGCGGCGGCGGCCGCCGCAGCCGCGGCCGAAGAGCCGATCTCCGCCGCGCTCAAGATCGACGACCTCAAGATCGAGCTCGGCTATGCGCTGCTGCCGCTCGTCAACGGCCCGGACGGCACCGATCGGCTCACCGAGCAGATCAAGGCGTTGCGCCGCTCGCTCGCGGTCGAGATGGGTTTCGTGATGCCGGCCGTCCGCATCCTCGACAATGTGCAGATCGAGGCCAACAGCTACGTGATCAAGATCAAGGAGGTCGACGCCGGCACCGGCCGGATCTGGCCGAACCAGTTCATGGTCATGGATCCCGCCGGCAACCAGGTGCAGGTGCCCGGCATCCACACCATCGAACCGACCTTCGGCCTGCCCGCGACCTGGGTCGATGCCGGCCTGAAGGAAGAGGCCGCGCTGAAAGGCTACACCGTGGTCGACGCCGCAACCGTGCTGTCGACGCACCTGACCGAGCTGCTCAAGACCAACATGGCGGACCTGCTCTCGTACGGCGAGGTGCAGAAGCTACTCAAGGACCTGCCGAAGGAACAGGGCGAGCTGATCAAGGACATCGTGCCGGCCCAGGTCACGATCTCGGGCATCCAGCGCGTGCTGCAGCTCCTGCTCGCCGAACGCATTTCGATCCGCGACCTCTCGACCATCCTCGAGGGCATCGCCGACGCGCTGGCGTTCTCGCGCAACCCGGCGACCATGGTCGAGCACGTCCGCGCCCGCCTGGCGCGGCAGATCTGCGCCCAAAACACCTCGCCGAACGGCTATTTGCCGCTGATCGCGCTGTCGGCGCGGTGGGAGCAGGCCTTCGCCGAGTCGATCGTCGGCCAGGGCGACGACCGCAGCCTTGCGATGCAGCCCTCCAAGCTCTCGGAGTTCATGACCGCGGTGCGCAACGCCTTCGAGCAGGCGGCACGCGAAGGCGAGGCGCCGGTGCTGGTGACATCGGCGGCGATCCGGCCATTCGTTCGCTCGCTGGTCGAGCGGTTCCGCTCGCAGACCACCGTGCTGTCGCAGGCCGAAATTCACCCCCGCGCCCGGCTGAAGACGGTTGGCAGCATCTAGAGCCATTCCCGTTCCGATGGAACCGGAACGGGGCTCTAGATACTTGTTTTGACGCGTTTTCTTCACGCGAACCGGTGTCCACTTCGCTTGAAAACGCTTCTGGCGACAAGAGCCGACGCCGGTTGCCGTTGCCCGGAACGGCACGTCGCCCGGCAAATCAGCCCGCTCGCGAACGCGGTTTATTCGCCACACGCAAATGATTTGTGGGGAACCCGTAGGGACCGGAGAACTCCGGATTGCGGAACACGCCTGACTGGCAATAGTCTGTAGTCACTATATTTTTTGCCAGATTTCGCGCTTGAGGCGACGTTTTCGATCGCGCCCGTTCAAGTCTTTTCACCGGCTTGTGATCGCCTCTGGGGAACGGAATCAGCAAATCCTACGTTGAGTGGCGCGAGGCGTTGAACCCCGCAGCGGATGGCTTCGACAAATCCGCAAGACAGGAAGGCGGCAGGAGACTTCCATGAATCACTCGATCTACAGCGCTGATCGTTCGACGCATCTGAAGATCGTGGTCGTGGCTCTTGTCGCGGGTATCCTGGTCGCTGGGTTCAGTATCTCGACGCGCAACGGTTCGGACGAGGGTTACACCCAGGCCGCGCGCGTGATGAAGGCCGGCAAGCCGGTCGCGGTGACCAGCTCGGCCAATTCGCTCGTCCGATAGAAGGAGAATTTCACGGAATTCACGTAGTCTCTTTACAGCCCCCCAAAGTCGCTACGTGGATAATTGAAGACCCCCAACTACCCCCAAGTTGACTGTCGAAAACGCCCGCTCCCCACGGGCGTTTTCTTTTTGTGAGGTGCGCTAGCGGGTCTCGTCTTGCGCTTTGGCGCTCTACTTTTGCCCGCCCGGCACGGTCTCGATCAGCTTGCCGGTGAAGATCGGCGCCGAGGTCGGCTGGCCGCTGGGTGAGCCGCCGGCCTGCTCGACGGTCACAGCAAAGGTCGCCGCATGGATGGTGTTGGCATCGTAGGACGACAGCACCGGACGCGCGGTGAAATCGCTGCCGCCGATCACGCCGAGCGAGCGCGGCTGCGGCAGCTTGTCGGAGATCAGCCAAAGCTCGAAGCTCTTGCCGGGCTCGGCCTGGGCGCCGACCTTGCGCACCGTGAAACTCTTGGTCGCGGCGTCGACCGTGAGGATGAAGGCCGGCGCGCCGGCCCCCTGCTGCAACAGCGCCACGTATTGTGCCGACGGCGGCGGTGGCGGCGTCTTCGCCTCGACGATCTGGACCCGCGGCTTCGGCCGGATCGCCTGCGGCAGCGCGTCAGGTTGATAGATCTGCAGGCCCAGCATCACGAGCAGTGCGGCGGCGAGCGCGCTCACCGCGGACGCGACGTTGCGCCAGCGCTTCACGCGGCCGCTCAGATCGATCACGTTCGCGGTGTCGACGGCCGGCGCCTGACGCATCTCGGCCGGCTCGACCTGTGGCGGCGGAGGCGGTGGCGGTTCGGGAAGCACCAGCGGCTGCTGCGGCTCGGTCGAATGACCGATCGCCGCCTTGATGTTCTCCCACACGATCGGGCGCGGCTCGACCGAGCCGACCATCTGGTTGAGCGAGCCGAGCCTGTGCTCCCACGCCTGGACGATCGCGGTGAATTCCTTGTCGACGGCCATCATGGTCTCGACCTGCGCGCGCTCCTCGGCGTCGAGGGTGCCGAGCGCATATTCGGCGGCGAGCGCGATATGGTCTTCGCTGTAGGCCATCACTCGAAGTCCAGAACCTTCAAAGTCCGAGACATTCCCGGATTTCCATCATGCTGCGGCGTAGCCAGGTCTTCACCGTATTCACCGGCGTCTCGAACTTTGCGGCAAGCTGCTCGCGGCTCCAGCCGTTGTAATAGGCCAGTAGCACGAGCTTCTGCCGATCCGGCTCCAGACGACCGACGCACTCCAACAACCGCCTCAGATCTTCCGTCATCTCCCGGCGCGCCAGCGGATCGGGAGACTCGGCCGCCACTTCCATGGCCGCCGGCTCCTCCTCCAGCGAGAGCTCGCTCCGCTTGCGCACCACGTCGATGGCGCGGTTGCGCGCGATCGACGCCATCCATGTGATCGGGGAAGACAGGGCTGGATTGAATTGTCCGGCGCTGTTCCAGATCTTGACGTAAGCCTCCTGGATGACCTCCTCGGCGAGATCCTGTCGGCGCAAGATACGAAGCACGACGCCAAAGAGTTTCGCCCGCGTCGCGGCGTAGAGGCGCTCGAAGGCGACCTCATCCCCTTTCGCAACGGCAGCGATCAGCCAGACCAGCTCAGCTGGCGTCAACATCCAGCGTCCCCCAAATCCCGCGTCCCCACTGCCAAATTGCCAACCGCTTTATCGCCAATTGTCCGTTGCCAAAGCCCTCGGTGCCGAGGCTCTTTGCCGCGTATGTCCGGGATGGTCGTAGCATAATTTGTGGCCAGACGGTCCACCAGTGGCTCGCTTGTGGACATCGCCAAGCAAAAACCCGGGCCGAGGGCCCGGGTTTTGTCGTCGTCTGGTATGGACGAGGTGTGTCAGGCGATGGCGCCGAGGCGGGCGCGCATCAGGCCGATCGAGTCCATATCGGCCTGCTCGCGCGCGCTCTCTTCCGCGCGCTCGCGCGCCTGGTCGCGCTCGTCGAGCAGCTCGACCTTCTTCAATTCCTCGAAAGCCTCAGCCAGCAGCGCCTTGGCGTCTTCGAGCTGGGTGCGCAGCTCGTCGGCGGAACGGGTCAGGTTTTCCCGACGCTGGATCGCTGCCTTGGCGTAGGTCGGATAGGCGAAATGCGAGGGATCGTTGATCCCTGCCCGCTCTTGCTCGACCTGGATTTCGCGCTCCAACTCGACCGACATGCGCTGGAAATCGGCGATCATGCCTTCGATCTGGGTGACCCGGCGGCGCTTTTCGTCGACCTGAAACTTCTTCAGACGGATCAGCGTTTCTCGTGACTTCATCGACTCTTACTCCCCAGAAGTCCCGATTTGGAACGCGGGACAGAGCCGGCTCCCCGCTGGGCCCCGCCGGCATAGCTAATGGTGTGCCGGAGATGATGGCCTGACAAAGTTAGCGTTCCGTTTCCAAACCCGACAGGATTTGCGCCAGTTGCTGGTATCCATCGCCGAGGCTGGTGGCCTCGTCCTTGGCCTGGCGCAGGAACGTCTCGAGCGGTTCGTGCAGGCGGATCGCCTCGTCGACCTCGGCACTGGAACCCGGCCGGTACGCGCCGAGCCGGATCAATTCCTCCATGTCGGCATAGGTCGCCATCACCTGCCGCGCCTTGGTGATCAGCGGCAGGAAATTGGGATCGGCGGAGCGCGGCATGGTGCGCGAGACCGACTTCAGAATATTGACGGCCGGATAGCGGCCGCGCTCGGCGATTGCGCGCTGCATCACGATATGGCCGTCGAGGATGCCGCGCACCGCGTCGGCGATCGGCTCATTGTGATCGTCGCCGTCGACCAGCACCGTGAAGATGGCGGTGATGGTGCCGACGCCGGTGCCCGGCCCGGCGCGCTCCAGGAGCTTCGGCAATTCCGTGAACACGGTCGGCGTATAGCCCTTGGCGGTCGGCGGCTCGCCGCCGGACAGGCCGATCTCGCGCTGCGCCATTGCGAAGCGCGTCACCGAGTCCATCAGGCACAGCACGTCCTTGTCCTCGTCGCGGAAATATTCGGCGATCGAGAGCGTGAGATAGGCCGCCTGCCGCCGCATCAGCGCCGGCTCGTCCGAGGTCGCGACCACCACGACCGAGCGGGCGAGACCCTCCTCGCCGAGGTCTTCCTGGAGGAATTCCTGCACCTCGCGGCCGCGTTCGCCGATCAGGCCGATGATCGTGATATCGGCGTCGACATTGCGCGCCAGCATCGACAGCAGCACCGACTTGCCGACGCCGGAGCCGGCGAAGATGCCGAGCCGCTGGCCACGGCAACAGGTCAGAAAGGTATTGAGCGCGCGCACGCCGAGATCGAGCGGGCTACCTACCCGCCTGCGTGAATGCGCCGGCGGCGGCGAGTTGCGGTAGGGCATCGGCGAGGCGCCCTGCGGCAGCGGTCCCTTGCCGTCGATCGGCTCGCCCATCGCGTTGACGACCCGGCCGAGCCAGGCCGGCGACGGCCGCACCTGGCTCGCGGCATTGGCGATCAGCGCGCGGCAGCCGCGCCTGACACCCTCGAGACCGCCGAACGGCATCACGACCGCATTGCTGCCGGAGAAGCCGATCACCTCGGCCGCGATGAAGCGATTGCCGCCGACGTCGATCACGATGCGCGCGCCGACCGACATCGCGTGAATCGGTCCGGCGATCTCGACCATCAATCCGCGCACGCCGACCACGCGTCCATAAATATTGACGCCGTCGATGTCACCAATTTGCTCCGCGAGCGCCTTCATTGCGAAAACCTTAAGTTTCCGCGTTTTTGGCCCAGTCGCTTAACTTCGTGTTTACCCGCATCGTTAATCATTGCGTCACTGTCTTTGGTGACTGAGGTCGCTTGCTGTTCAGAAGAACGGTGAGTCGCGAGAGTCGGTTAGACCCGTCTCTTAATGTGGAACTTGAGCGAGAACGGATAGGAAAAGCTTCTTCTGCACAGTATCTTAGGGCGATTCGACAAAAATTGCACGGATACAGCTTGCGCGGAGGAATCAGTTTTTGTTAACCATATCTCGTCAGGATCCGAATCAGTTGTTCAAAGGCGTTTTGTGAGTGCCGCAAGTGCGGCCGACCTGACGCCCGGAGCGGCGACTATAGGGGACTGGCATGCGCGTTTTGCTGATTGAAGATGACAGCGCCGTCGCGCAGTCGATCGAATTGATGCTGAAGTCCGAGAGTTTCAACGTCTACACGACGGACCTCGGAGAAGAGGGCGTCGATCTCGGCAAGCTTTACGACTACGACATCATTCTTCTCGACCTCAACCTGCCCGACATGTCCGGCTACGACGTGCTCAAGCAGCTCCGGGTGTCGAAGATCAAAACACCCATTCTGATCCTCTCCGGCCTCGCCGGCATCGAGGACAAGGTCAAGGGTCTCGGCGTCGGCGCCGACGACTACATGACCAAGCCCTTCCACAAGGACGAACTGGTCGCCCGCATCCACGCGATCGTGCGCCGCTCCAAGGGCCACGCCCAGTCGGTCATCCAGACCGGCGATCTCGTGGTCAATCTCGACACCAAGACGGTCGAGGTCGGCGGCCAGCGCGTGCACCTGACCGGCAAGGAATACCAGATGCTGGAGCTGCTCTCGCTCCGCAAGGGCACCACGCTCACCAAGGAAATGTTCCTCAACCACCTCTATGGCGGTATGGACGAGCCGGAGCTGAAGATCATCGACGTCTTCATCTGCAAGCTGCGCAAGAAGCTTGCGAATGCTTCCGAAGGCCGCAACTTCATCGAGACCGTGTGGGGCCGCGGCTACGTGCTGCGCGAGCCGCACGAGGCCGACGAGCGCATCCCGGCCTAAAGCTGGCTTCTGCAGGCGAACCATCCGGTTCACGCCTCCCGACTTGGACCCCGCCGCAAATGGCGGGGTTTTTGTTTTTGGATGACGCAAGACCGTCCGGCGGACTAAGCGACATTCACCACGAAATCATAGCGGCCGATCTTGCCATCGGATGCGTTGTCGACGCGCATCAACAGGCGGTGGTCGAAGATGCTGTCGCCGCTGTTGGCGCGCGCATCGCCCGGGAAATAAAGCTGCGTGGTCAGAACGCGCTGACCCGGCACCGCAACCTTGACATGGAAATGCCGAGTGCGCCCGGGGTACATCCCCGGCACGATGGTCTCGAAGACATATCGCCCTAGCGCGTCGGTCGCCTGATGTCCGCGCAACCTGAAGCCGCTGTTGTCATAGGCACCGCTCGCATCGGCGTGCCAGAGGTCGACAACCGCATTAGCAATGGGCCGACAGCGCTTGTTGGTAACAAAACCGATAAGCGTAAAGGCCGCTCCCGGTGCATCGGCGCGGAAATTGCGCTTGGCCGGCGAGTGCGGCGTGTAGAACGGCCCTTCGGTTTGCGAGATCGTGGCGCCATCGTCGGGACCGCACGATGGCGTTTCCGGAAGCACCTGCGCCTGTGCCGGATAACTCAGCCAGAGCGTACGAGCGGCAATGCCGATCGAGGTTGCGGCCAGCCAGCGGCCGACGGCCTGTCGCCGCGTCAACAGGTGATTTGCCATCGGGAGTACCGACCAGTTTCCATGGTTGGACAACGAGCGTCAGTCTTCCAGTTCGCGCGATGCTATGCCTTGCCTGTCGAGCTGCATGTAAAAGGTCTGTGATTGACCTCGCCAGATTTCCTGCCCTGCAGCAGCGCCGCTGTGCTTGCTAACGCCGGTGTTGAACCCGCCATCCCCGTGCGCCGACCAACGAATCGTGCGATCCTCGCTGCGACAAGCGTGACGGGTCTCGGGGCGGCTTGAAATGATCCTGCAATCCCTCGCCGGCCTGCCGGCGTTCCTGGTCTATTTCTGCACGGCGCTGATCGCCGTGGTCGCCTACCTCTTCGTCTATACCCGCGTCACCCCGCATGACGAGTTCCAGCTGATCCGCGACAACGATCCGGCGGCCGCGATTGCGCTGGGGTTAAGCCTGCTCGGCTTCGTGCTGCCGGTGGTTAGCGCCATCGCCCATTCCGCCAATGTGGTGGATTGCCTGATCTGGAGCGTCATCGCGCTGATCGTGCAGATCATCGTCTACTACATCGTCAAGGTCCCGGTGCCGAACCTGTCGGCACGGATCGCATCCGGCGAGATGGCGGCGGCGATCTGGCTCGGTCTGTCCTCGCTGGCCGCAGGCGCGCTGAACGCGGCCTGCATGATCTACTGACAATGGCGAACAAACCGAACCCGCCATTCGGCAAGCGCCGGCCCGCGGTGCCGCCGCGGCCGGGCCCGCCGCCCAAGCGCTCCAACCATGTCGTCCTGCTGGTGATGGGCACGCTTGCCGTGGGCGGCGGCGCCTACGCGCTGATGCCGCGCGAGGACTGCCGGCCGGCCTCGCCGGGCATGGCCGCCCCCGCGGTGCCGCAGCCCGGCGCCGACTGCGCGCCGCGCAGCTCGTCATCCGGATCGGGTGGCCATGGTGGCAGCGGCGGCGGAAGCTCCTCGCGCAGCAGCTTCTTCAGCGGCGATTCCTCCTCCGGCGGCGGCTCGTCCTCGTCATCGACCACCTCGTCGGGATCGGTGAGCCGCGGCGGCTTCGGCTCGTTCGCACATGCGTTCGGCTTCGGCGGCGGCTGACCGATCACGCTGTCGCGTGCGGTCGCGCTTTTGCTTGCCCGGCGGTCACCGCTGATGGAAACTCGACGCCGCTCGTCGAGGAGGGATCGCGCCCATGAAACGCTCGCGCCGCGTCGTGCTGACATTGATGGGGAGTGCCGCGATCGGCGCGGTATCGATGGGTCTGACTCCGCGCCGCGACTGCGGTCCCGGCAACAGCGCGGTGCCGGGCCCGGACGGCAGGCTCTATTGCCGCCCGGCCCATTATGGCGGCTTCGGCGGCGGGCCGCATCGTTTCAGCGGCCATGGTCACGGCCACGGCGGTCATGGGCACGGCGGCCACGGTGGCGGCTGACGCCCCGTTCGCTCGAAAGCGTGGTGAACCATGCAGCGAATTGAATGCTCCGAACGCGACGACTGGCGCGCGACGGCGGAAAGCGCCGGCTTCGATTTCCACACCATCGACGGCGAACGCTATTGGGACGAGCGCGCCTATTACGCCTTCACGCTCGACGAAATCGAACGCGGGATCGAGGCGCCGACCGGCGAGATCGACGCAATGTGCCTCGAACTCGTCGGCCACGCGGTCGACGATGAGAGCTATTTGCGCCGCCTGAAGATTCCCGAGGCCTTCTGGAATCTGATCGCGGAGAGCTGGCATCGCGACGACGACAGCCTCTACGGCCGGCTCGATCTCAAATTCGACGGCAAGGGTCCGGCCAAGCTGCTCGAATACAATGCCGACACGCCGACCTCGATCTTCGAGGCTGCGGTGTTTCAATGGACCTGGCTCGAACAGGCGATCGATCGCAACATCATCCCGAAGCGCGCCGACCAGTTCAATTCGATCCACGAACGCCTGATCGAGGCCTGGAGCAAGGTCGGCGGCACGCACCCGCTGCATCTCACCGGCATGACCGGAAACACCGAGGACGCCGGCACGCTCGCCTATCTCGAGGATACCGCCGCGCAGGCGGGGCTCAAGACCACGCTGCTCGACATCGAGGAGATCGGGCTGCGCGACGACGGGAGCTTCGTCGATCTCGACGACCGCGAAATCGAACTCGCATTCAAGCTCTATCCATGGGAGTGGATGTTCCACGACGCCTTCGGCAACAACCTGGCGAAGGCGTCGACGCGCTGGATCGAGCCGCCGTGGAAGGCGATCCTGTCGAACAAGGGCATCCTGCCGCTGTTGTGGGAGATGTTTCCGAACCATCCCAATCTGCTGCCGGCCTATTTCGAGGACGACCCGCGGGCCGCGCAACTTGGCCCGTCCTTCGTACGCAAGCCGATCTATTCGCGCGAGGGCTCCAACATCGCGCTCGTCAGCGCCGGCACCGCACTGGTCGAACAGGAAGGCCCTTACGGTGCCGAAGGCTTCATCCGGCAGGCCCTGGCGCCGTTGCCGAATTTCTCCGGCCAATATCCGGTGCTCGGAAGCTGGCTGGTCGATCACATCCCGTGCTGCTTGTCGATCCGCGAAGACGAGAACCCGATCACCGGCAACACGTCGCGATTTCTCCCGCACGCGATTCTTTAGCTCAACGTCGTAGAAACGAACGCCGTTCTTTCACCGTCATCCTGAGGAGCCGCGAAGCGGCGTCTCGAAGGATGCACGGCCCCGCTGGTGGCCGTCGATCCTTCGAGACGCGCTAGCGCTCCTCCAGCGACAACGGCGAAGCCGTTGCGCGGGGATGACGGGCAGAGACCTGTGCCTACCCTTCTAGCTCAGAAGAATTGCACCTCAGCGCGCGGCCGACGCCACCGCCTTCAGCACGTGCGCCGCGGCGCCGGCGCGTGCGACCGGGGCGTTGCTCGGCTGATAGAGCCCGCGCCGATCGGGATAGGGCTTGAACACGTTGGTGATGCCGACCACGGATTCGGCCGCGCCCAGCGCCAGCACGCCGTCGGGCTCGAGCATCCGCACCAGCTTGGCGAAGATGCCGGCCTTGGTGCCTTGGTCGAAATAGATCAGCACGTTGCGGCAGAAGATCACGTCGAACGTGCCGAGATGGGAGAGGTCCTGCAGCAGATTGAGCTGGCGGTGCTGCACCATGCCGCGGATGTCGGCGTTGAGCTGCCAGAGCTCGCCCTTCTGGGTGAAGTACTTCACGAGGAGCTGGATCGGCAGGCCGCGCTGCACCTCGAACTGGCTGAACAGGCCGGCCCTGGATTTCTCCAGCACCGCCTGCGACAGGTCGGTGGCGACGATCTCGGTGCGCCAGCCCGAAAACAGCGCGCTCATTTCCTTCAAGCACATCGCGATCGAATAGGGCTCCTGCCCGGTCGACGACGCCGCGCACCAGATGCGCAAGCTGCGGCGCGCGGCGCGGGCCGCTGCCAACGCCGGCAGCACCGCTTCCTTCAGATGGTCGAACGGAATCTTGTCGCGGAAGAAGAACGTCTCGTTGGTGGTCATCGCCTCGACCACCTCCGATGTCAGCGGCTCGGCGCCGCCCTTCATCTTCTGCACGAGCTCCGGGATCCCGGCGAGATTCGCCTTGCGCGCCAGCGGCACCAGGCGGCTCTCCACGAGGTATTGCTTGTCGGCCGAGAGATCGAGCCCGGACCGCTCTTTCAGGAGCTTGCGCAGATACTCATAGTCCTGGGGCGTCACGAGCGGTCTCCCGAAAACACACGAACAAGTTTCGGTGCGATCTGATTGAGCGGCAGCACCGCCGCGCAGATCCCGGCATTGGCAGCCGCGCCCGGCATGCCCCACACCACGCTGGTCGCCTCGTCCTGCGCGATCACGCTGCCGCCGGCGGCGACGATGTCCTTGCCCCCGCGCATGCCGTCGGAGCCCATGCCGGTGAGGATCACCGACAAGATGCCACCCTGCCAGACCTCGACCGCGGAGGAGAACAGCGGATCGACGGCGGGCTTGCAGAAGTTGACCGGCGGGCCGTCGTCGAGCGCGATCGCGACATCGATGCCGTGGCGGACGACGCGCATGTGGCGGCCGCCCGGCGCAAGGTAGATCTGGCCGGCCTTGACCGTTTCGCCGTCGATCGCCTCATGCGCCGGCCGCTTGCTGGTACGCGCCAGATGCTCGGCGAGAATGGTGGTGAAAGTCGGCGGCATGTGCTGGGTGATCAACACAGGGAAGCGATCGATCACCGGTCCGATATGAGCGACCAGCGACATCAGCGCCTGTGGGCCGCCGGTCGAGGAGCCGATCAGCAGCACCTTCGGCGGCAACAGGCCGAACTGACGGCGCGCGAACTGCGCCGGCGCGGCATGAGCTGGCGCGGCGCCCGTGACCGACACACGCGGCTTGTCGTGGTCCGGTGCCAGCGGTGGGCTCACCGCCGGGTGGGCGGCGCTGCGGCGGGCCCTGGGGCCGAGGTGGCGGATCTTCTGGATCAGATCATGGCGGAAGGTTTCCGCGGCGGTCGCCTCCCGCGTACTCTCCGGCTTCGGGATGTAGTCGGAAGCGCCGAGCGACAGCGCCTTCAGGCTGATCTCCGCGTTGCGGCGGGTCAGCGTCGAGGCCATGATGATGACGAGGTCACGCTTCTTCGCCAGCAGTCGCGGCAGAGCCGATATGCCGTCGAGGTCAGGCATTTCGATATCGAGCACCGCGACGTCGGGCTTGATGCGCTCGAGCTGGTTGACGGCATCGAGGCCGGTGCGCAGCGAGGCCACGACTTCCATGTCGGGCTCGGCGCCGATCCAGCGCGAGATCATTCCGCGGATGACGACGGAGTCGTCGACGACCATCACCCGCAATTTCTCCGTACGGGTCGATGTCGAGGCCGCAGCACTTGTCAACGCTATACTCATAACTTCACCAGCAACGCAACGGCACAGGTTACAACAATTGAGCCGAAGGCTTCCGCCGCCGGATCGAACACAAGATTTTAGATCAGTCCGACTTCCTGGAACTTCGCGGTGACGATGTCCTTGTCGAACGGCTTCATGATGTACTCATTGGCTCCGGCATGCAGCGCGCGCGCGATGTGCGCGACGTCGTTTTCGGTGGTGCAGAACACGACCTTGGGCTGATCGCCGCCGGGCATGCGGCGCAGATTGCCGAGGAACTCGTAACCGTCCATCACCGGCATGTTCCAGTCGAGCAGCACCGCATCCGGCATCGCGCGCTTGCAGACCTCGAGCGCCTTCTCGCCGTCCTCGGCCTCGGTGATCTGGAAGTCGAGGCCTTCCAGGATGCGGCGGGCAACCTTGCGAATGACGCTTGAGTCATCGACAACAAGACATGTTCTCATTTGCGACCTCTACTTCCTCATCCCCTCGCACGGGATGCTTTGGTTCTCAGTTCCGTTGGCCCGGTCTCACGCCGCCTTGGCGTC
>NZ_JBHMET010000235.1:0-265 GCF_042430365.1 Bradyrhizobium erythrophlei | reverse complement strand
GACGATGCGGCCGCGCAGATTGAGCACGCCGGCGATCTCCTGCGACGACAACGGCACCCGCGTCAGCCGCTCCGGCATGAACACGTCCTGCACCCGCGAGATCGGCAGCCCGAACAATTGCCCGCCGATCACCGCGGTGACGTATTCGGCCATCGCGCCTTCGCTCATCTCGGTCTTGCTGGTCATCGGTTGCGTTCCTTAAGCAGCTTTCCTGACCTCGGCGGTCTGTTCCTTCAGCGCCGCGATCAGGCCGGGCCGGTCGAAC
>NZ_JBHMET010000234.1:0-1183 GCF_042430365.1 Bradyrhizobium erythrophlei | reverse complement strand
CGGTAGGTGTGAACGCGCCGTTGCACGTGATGCTCGCTGGTTGCGCCGGTCTGCCAGACGATCTTGAGCCACACCTGACCTCGGGTCCGCTTCTGATCAAGAACGACTTCGCGGATGACAAATCGCAGAATGCGCTTGCGATCGGCTGCCGACGTGGTAGCCGCGTTCCAGATCCGCGGCAGGTTCTCTCCGAGCGCTTGTAGCCCTGCGCGTTCCGCCGGGCCAATCAGAAGCGGCTCTTGCGCGCGCCAACGCGCATGCTGCTGCTCGACCGCCTCGACGACACGCAGCTTGTCTTCCCAAGCCCGCTCAAGTGAGCGCGCCACAAGACGGTTCTCGGGCTCTACGGCGTCATACTGACGCCGAGCGCGCTCGGCCTCGTAGCGGGCGCGCTCCACGCGAAGCGCCCACTGGCGCTCGAGCTGACGGCTCTCCTGCTCCAGTTGGCCTGCCGCCGCGAGTGCGATCTCAATCTGATCCGGCACCAGGGCATCGAGGACTACCCGCTCGACCAAGGCATCAACGGCCAAGGCCCGGACTTCCTGGCACAGAACGCTACCTTGCTGGTCCCGATCCGACCGGCAGCAATAGACCGGATAGTCGGCATTCGGGCCCGTGTAGCGCATGCTCATGCGCCGTCCACAACGGCCGCAGATCGCAATTCCTTGTAACAGGGCTGCCCCCTTGCGCGGTACGCCAGCGTGTCCCGCCTCATAGCGGAAGACGTTATCTGCCAGTCGCCCCTGGTTGGCCATGAACTCCTCCCAGCTGATATAGCCTGGGTGAGCGGCGTGCAGGCAAACCGCCCAATCCGCGATCGCCACCTTGACCGTTCCCGTCAGCGATCCCGGCCGGCACCGGCTCGGATCTTTTTGCCGGCGGCCATAAACATACGCCCCAGCATAAGCCGGGTTTTGAAGGATACTAAGGACGCGCGCACTATCTGGCGCACGCCAGACGATCTCGTGTGGAGATGGCCCAAGCAGCGGTCGAAGCGGCAAGGACAATCCGTTCCTGTCCAAGTAACGCATCACACGGCGAGAGCTTTGCAGTTCCCGGAATTTGGCAAACACGAGATGAAGACGGGCCTGCACCTCCTCGTCGGGATTGAGAACAATTGTGCCCGCTCGATCGTAGACGAGCCCGGCTGGTAGGGGCAGCCGCAGTTCGCCCCGCGCCGCCT
>NZ_JBHMET010000233.1:108574-136022 GCF_042430365.1 Bradyrhizobium erythrophlei | reverse complement strand
TCTACTGAGCCAAATGGCGCGGTCACCACTCATAGGGTCACAAGCTCTCAGGATGACGGGATTATCCCCGTCATTGCGAGGAGCGAAGCGACGAAGCAATCCATCTATCCCCGCATCGTGAGATGGATTGCTTCGCTACGCTCGCAATGACAGGGGAGATCACCCGGCCGCTGTAGCCTTCTTCACCCGATACCGGCTCGCCGGATGCGTGTCGTTCAGCCGCGCGCGTCCCACGCCGAACAGCTTCTCCCGCAGCGTGCCCTTGGCGTAGTCCTGCTTGTAACGGCCACGCTTCGTTAGCTCCGGCACCAGCATGTCCGCGATATCCTCGAAATCGCCCGGCGATGTCGCAAAGGCGACGTTGAGGCCGTCGACGTCGGTGTCCTCGAACCATTGCTCGATCTTGTCGGCGACCTGCTCCGGCGTGCCAACCACGACCGGGCCGGCGCCGCCGATGCCGACATGCTCGGCGACCTCGCGTACGGTCCAGACCCGATCCGGATCGGCGCGGGTGACGTTGTCCATCGCCGAGCGGCCGGCGTCGTTCTGCACGTGGCGGACCTCCTGGTCGAGCGAATAGGTCGAGAAGTCGACGCCGGTCCAGCCTGACATCAGCGCCAGCGCGCCCTCATGGCTGATGTGGCTGCGATACTCGGCGTATTTCGCTCTGGCCTCTGCTTCGGTGCGGCCGATGATCAGGCACATCATCGAGAACATCAGAATCTCGGCCGGGTTGCGGCCCTTCTCGGCCGCGAGCTCGCGGATCGCCGAGACGCGGGGGCCGATCACCTTCGCCGACGGCCCCGACATGAACACGCATTCGGCGTGCTCGGCGGCGAATTGCCGGCCGCGCGGCGAGGTGCCGGCCTGGTAGAGCACCGGCGTACGCTGCGGCGACGGCTCCGAGAGGTGGATCGCGTTGAGGCGGTAGTTCCTGCCCTCATGGTGCACGGGATGCACCTTCTTTGGATCGGTGAAGATGCCGCGCGCGACGTCGCGGATCGCGGCGTCGTCCTCCCAGCTGCCTTCCCAGAGCTTGTAGACCAGCTCCATATACTCGTCGGCGATGTCGTAACGGTCGTCATGCGCGGTCTGCTTGTCCTTGCCGGCGCCGCGCGCCGCCGAATCGAGATAGCCGGTCACCACGTTCCAGCCGACCCGGCCATTGGTCAGATGGTCGAGTGTCGACATCCGCCGCGCGAACGGGTAGGGCGGCTCAAAGGATAGGTTGGAGGTGACGCCGAAGCCGAGATTTTCCGTCACCGCGGCCATCGCCGGGATCAGCATCAACGGCTCGTTGGCGGGGGTCTGCGCCGCGTTGCGCAGTGCGGCATCGGCATTGCCGGCATAGACGTCGTAGACCCCGAGCACGTCGGCAAGAAACAGCCCGTCGAACCGGCCGCGTTCCAGCGTTCTCGCCAGATCGATCCAGTAGGAGAGCTTGTTGTAGTCCTTGGTGCGGTCGCGCGGATGGGTCCACAGCCCCGGCGACTGATGCGCCACGCAGTTCATGGCAAAGGCGTTGAGCCGGATTTGCTTTGTCATTGCTGAAACCTTGTTGCCCAGTCGGACGCCGGGCTTTGCGGAACGGAATGTGTTGCGACTTCCGATGTTTTGGCAAGGGCCATTCGCATTTCCCGCCCTTCCAGTCGCGATCCGATCCCGATAGGTTGGCCGCCTCCAAGGCATGGTCCGGACGACACGATCATGCTCAGTTGACTGGCTGCGAAGGAACAATCATGGCGACAAGAGCCGACGCAATCGCAAACGTGCGAGAGCAATTTCAATCGGGACAGTTCCTTAAAGAGCTGGACGCCAGGATCGGCTACCAGACCGAGAGCCAGAATGCCGACAAGGGCGACGCGCTGCGCGCCTATCTGGTCGAGAACCTGCAGCCGGCCTTCGCCGAGCTCGATTTCAAGACCCGGCTGATCGAATCGCCGACCGGCCGCGGGCCGTATTTGCTCGCCGACTACCAGGAAGACGCCTCCCGGCCGACCGTCCTGACCTACGGCCATGGCGACGTCGTCGACGGCATGGTCGGCGAATGGCGCGACAATCTCAGTCCGTGGCAGATCACGACCAAGGGCGATCGCGCCTATGGCCGCGGCACCGCCGACAACAAGGGCCAGCATTCGATCAACATGGCGGCGCTGCGTGCGGTGCGGCAGGCGCGCGGCGGCAAGCTCGGCTTCAACGCCAAATTCATCATCGAGACCGGCGAGGAGATCGGCTCGCCCGACCTGCGCCAGGTCTGCGAGGCGCATCGCGAGGAGCTGAAGGCCGATTTGTTCGTGGCCTCCGACGGGCCGCGGCTGTCGGCCGACCGGCCGACCATCTTCCTCGGCTGCCGCGGCGGCAACCGCATCCATCTCGACGTCAATTTGCGCGAGGGCGGGCACCATTCCGGCAATTGGGGTGGCGTGCTCGCCAACCCCGCCACGATCCTGGTCAACGCCATCGCGAGCCTGGTCGACGGCAAGGGCCGCATGAAGCTCGATATCCTGAAGCCGCCGCCGATCTCCAACCGCGTCCGCGCCGCGCTCGCTGACGTCGAGATCAAGCCATCGGCGGACGAGCCGGCGATCGCACCCGATTGGGGCGAGGAAGGTCTCACCGCGGCAGAGCGGCTCTATGCCTGGAACACGCTGGAGGTGCTGGCGATGTCCGCTGGCAATATCGAGAAGCCCGCCAACGCCATTCCCGGCAAGGCCAGCGCCGTGCTGCAACTCCGCTTCGTCGTCGGCACCAGATATCTCGAAGTGATCGACGCGGTGCGCGATTATCTGCACAACAACGGCTTTCCGATGGTCGAGGTCTCGGGCGCGCAGCGCTTTGCCGCCTCGCGCACCGACATGGACAGCCCCTGGATCGACTGGGCGGCGGACTCGATCCGCAAGACGACCGGCAAGCGGCCCGCGATCCTGCCGAATTTCGGCGGCTCGCTGCCCAACGACGTGTTCTCGGAAGGGCTCGGCCTGCCCACCATCTGGGTGCCGCATTCCTATCCGGGCTGCTCGCAGCACGCCCCCGACGAGCACATCTTGCTGCCGGTGACCGAAGAGGCGCTCACCATCATGACCGGCCTGTTCTGGGATCTCGGCGAGACGCCGCGCAAATCGTAGACGATGAACGCCTGACCTATTCTGCGTCATGGCCGGGCTTGTCCCGGCCATCCACGTCTTCCTGTGCGGCCGCCAAGACGTGGATGCCCGGCCCAAGGCCGGGCATGACGAGTGGAGTGAGCAGTGCCTGAAATTGGCAAAGGAAATGCGATGACACTATCAACGCCGGTTGAGGCGCAAGGCAACGTCGGCATGGTCGCCACGAAGAAGAACATCACCCGCCTGATCGTGGCGACCTCGATCGGCAATGCGCTCGAGTGGTACGACATCTCGATCTACGCCTATTTCGCCGTCTATTTGTCCAAGGCGTTCTTCCCCGCCAATGACCCGACCACGTCGCTGCTCCTGACCTTCGGCAGCTTCGGCCTGTCGTTCCTGATCCGCCCGATCGGCGGCATCGTGCTCGGCACCTATGCCGATCGTCACGGCCGCAAGGCCTCGCTGATGCTGTCGATCCTGCTGATGACGGTGGGTACGCTCGTGCTCGCGCTGATGCCGACCTATGAGAGCATCGGCGTCGTGGCGCCGATCGCGGTGATCCTCGCGCGCCTGGTGCAGGGATTTTCCGCCGGCGGCGAGTTCGGCTCGTCGACAGCGTTCCTGGTCGAGCACATGCCGGAGCGGCGCGGCTTTGCCGCGAGCTGGCAGTTCGCGAGCCAGGGCTTGAGCGGCGTGCTCGGCGCCGGCTTCGGCACGCTGTTGACCGCGCTGATGGACCCGACGGATTTGCAGTCCTGGGGCTGGCGGCTGCCGTTCCTGTTCGGCGTGCTGATCGGTCCGGTCGGCATCTATATCCGCAACCACGTCGAGGATGCGACGCCGCCGCCGGCGGCCAAGCAGGAGGCGTCGCCGGTCGTCGAGGTGTTCGCGCGGCAGAAGCGAGCCGTGATCCTTGCGATCGGCGCGCTCGCGGTGTCGACCGCGGTCAACTACCTGATCGTCTACATGCCGACCTATGTGGTGAAAACGCTGAACCTGTCGCCGACGATCGGCTTCGCCGCGGCGCTGTCGGCCCAACTCGCGATGGCGCTCGCGGCGCCGGTCGCGGGCGCGATCTCCGACCGGATCGGACGCACCACGCATATGATCATCAAGGCCCTGCTGCTGCTGGTCTCGATCTTCCCGGTGTTCCTGTTGCTGACCGGTCAGCCGACGCCGACGTTGATCGTGGCAGGCGTGCTCTGGCTCGGCCTCCTGAAGGGACTCTATTACGGGCCGCTCGCCGCGCTGATGTCGGAGCTGTTCCCGCCGGCGACGCGCGCCACCGGGCTCGGCCTCAGCTACAATATCGGCGTCACGGCGTTCGGCGGCATGGGGCCCGCGATCATGACCTGGATGGGCGGCTTCGCGCTGATCGGCGAGCTGGCGCCGGGCTATTACCTCACCGCCGTGTGTCTCCTCAGCCTCGCTGCGCTTGTCACGATCAGGCGGCTCAAGCTTGCGTAGCATGCAGTGAGACTCTGATTTCGCGTCACGAAATTGACGCGAGCAATCATGTTGCATAGCAACGCAATTAGTTGAAACGCGAGTTTCATCTGACGAAAGTATACTATGTCCCGCCGCGGCCAACCGCTTTAGGATGCGGGCGGTGTTTCGGATCGCGTCCTTCGCGGACGTCGCATCCGGATCAGAGTTCGCGATGGTGAAGGGCAAGGCATGAACGCGTCCACGACTGCACCCGCACGGGCCGGCCGGAAGAATCCGCAGCCGGAGCCGGGCCAGCCGGACAAGTTCAACGCGATCCAGAAGGTCTGCGCGATCCTGCGGGTGCTGGCGCAGCGCTCGCCGCTGCGGCTGACCGACATCGCCGACACCACCTCGCTGAACAAGGCGACGGCGTTGCGCATTCTCAATTCGCTGATCGAGGAGGGTTTTGTCGCCCGCGTCGCCGGCGCCAAGACCTATGAGCTCGGCCAGGAGGCGCGGGTGATGGCGGTCGGCGCGCGGCGCACGGTCGATATCGCCGAGCTCGCGCAGCCGAGCTTGTTGCGCCTGTCCGAGCGTTCCGCCGATACCGCGCTGCTGTCGGTGCGATCCGGCGTCGAGGCGCTCTATCTCGCGCGCTCCGTCGGCAGCCATCCGCTGCAGCCGAACTATCTGCAGATCGGCAGCCGCCGTCCGCTCGGCGTCGGCGCCGGCGCGCTCGCGCTGCTGGTGTGGCTGCCGGATGCCGAGATCGAGGCTGTCATCGAGGTGATCGTGCCGCGGCTCGCCAAATCGCCGCGCATCACGCCAAAATTCCTGCGCGAACGCATCGTGTCGGCGCGCAAGGTCGGCCACACCGTGCTGATCGATGCGGCGTTTCCCGGCATGGGCGGCGTCGGCGTTCCGGTCCGCGACGATACCGGTGAGGTGGTCGCCGCGCTCTCGATCGGCGCGGCGAGCGACCGCATCCGCCGCCGCGAGGCGGAGCTCGCCGACATGCTGAAGAAGGAAGCCCAGGTGCTGGCCCGCGCGATGGCGCAGACCCCGAAGAACGGCCGGGGCGTCAAGCCAACCTAAGCTCCCTCATCCAGCGCCACCAGCTCGCGCTTCCTGCGCAGCGCCGGCAGCAAGGGGCCGACCAGCAGAACCAGCGCGAAGGCGAGGCACGCCGCCGAGATCGGCCGCTGCACGAAGGTCATCAGATCGCCCTGCGACAGGATCAGCGACTTGCGCAGATTGTTCTCCAGCATCGGCCCCAGCACGAAGGCGAGCACCAGCGGCGCCGGCTCGTAGCCGAGCTTGCGCATGAAATAGCCGATCACGCCGAAGGCGATCATCACATGGACGTCGAACACGTTGTTGCTGGAGCAATAGACGCCGATGATCGTGAACAGGATGATCAGCGGGAACAGCACGTTGTAGGGCAGCCTGAGCAGCTGCACCCACATCCCGATCATCGGCAGGTTGAGCACCAGCAGCATCAGATTGCCGATATACATGCTGGCGACGATGCCCCAGAACAGCGTGGGGTTCTGCGAGATCAAGAGCGGCCCCGGCTGCAAGCCGTGGATCACGAAGGCGCCGAGCAAAAGCGCCATCACGACGTTCGGCGGAATGCCCAATGTCATCAGCGGAATGAAGGCGCCGCCGGCCGCGGCGTTGTTGGCGGATTCCGGTCCCGCGACGCCCTCGATCGCGCCATGGCCGAAGCGCTCGGGATGCTTCGACAGCCGCTTCTCCAGCGCATAGGACGCGAACGACGCCACCACGGCGCCGCCGCCCGGCAAAATGCCGAGGAAGAAGCCGAGGATGGTGCCGCGCGTGATCGGGCCGGCGCTCGCCTTCCAGTCCTCCTTGTTCGGCAAGAGCTGGGTGATCTTGGCGTTGATGATGTCGCGCTTGATCGCCTGTTCGGTGTTGAGCAGCACCTCGGCGATGCCGAACAGGCCCATCACGACAGGCACGAGCCCGATGCCGTCGATCAGCTCGATGCGGCCGAAGGTCAGCCTGGGTTGCGCGGTGATGCTGTCGAGCCCGACCAGTCCGAGCACGACGCCGATGCAGGCCATCAGCAGCGCCTTCGCCATCGAGCCCTGGGTGAGGAAGGTCAGCACGACGAGGCCGAGCACCATCAGGCTGAAATATTCGGCCGGTCCGAATGCGATCGCGACGCTGGCGAGCGACGGCGCCACCAGCATCAAGGCGATCAGCGCGAAGGTGCCGGCGATGAACGAGCCGAACGCGGAGATGCCGAGCGCAGGTCCGGCGCGGCCCTGCTTCGCCATCTGGTGGCCGTCGATGCAGGTGACGACGGAGGCCGCTTCACCGGGGATGTTGACCAGGATCGAGGTGGTCGAGCCGCCATACATCGAGCCGTAATAGATGCCGGCCATCATGATGATGCCGGACTCCGGCGTGCCCGACAGCGTCACCGGCAACAGCAGCGACATCGCCGAGATCGGGCCGATGCCGGGCAGCACGCCGACCAGCGTGCCGATGAAGACGCCGATGAAGCAGTAGAGCAGGTTGACCGGCAGCAGCGCGACGCCGAGGCCATGGGCGACGTTGACAAGGGTCTCCATGGCGCTCACCCGATCTCGAACATGCCGCTGGGCAACTGGATCGCCAGCAGATGCTTCAGCACCCACCACATGCCGAGCGGCGCCAGGATCGCGAGCGGGATGGTCAGCGACCAGCGCACCGGGTCGATCAGGCGCAACAGCAGCACCATCAGCGGGATCGCCGACAGGAGGAAGCCGAGCGGTTCGAGCGCAAAGGCGAATGCGGCGAGGCAGGCGATGATCAAAAGCGGCTTGCCCCAGCGCGCGTTCTGCCAGCGCGAAGCGAAGGTCGGCCCGCCCTCGGTGACGGCCGCGACGATGATCGAGCCGGCGAACACGCACATCAGGATGCCGGTGTAGAACAGCACATAGCCGGAGCCGGGATCATTGATCGTGCCGAGCTTCAGCTTCAGCCCCGACCAGATCACGAAGACGCCGAGCGCGAGCCCGATCAGCCCGCCCCAGAGTTCGGAGTTGTTGAGGCGGAGTTTGACGTTCGTTTGGTCTGTCATGTGAGATGCTTCCGGATATCGGTCGTCGTATCGTCACCCTGAGGCGGCGGAGCGCAGCGTAGCCCTCGAAGGGCGACGGTGCTTCCATCCTTCGAGGCGAGCCGCAAGTGCGGCTCGCACCTCAGGATGACGCCAACGCTTGTGGCGGCCTTGATCCTACTTCTTCGCCAGCCCGAGCGTATCGATCACCTTTCGCTCGGACTCGGTGACCTCGACCACGAACTTCTTATAGTCCTCGGTGTTCTTGTAATTCGGCACCATGTCGTATTTCGCCAGCGTCGCGATCACGGCGGGGTCCTCGATCGCCTTCTTGAACGCGTCGTGCAGCTTGGCGACGATCTTGGGGTCCATGCCCTTGGGCCCTGCGATGCCGAACGGCGAATCGTAGATCATGGGATAGCCGAGCTCCTTCAAGGTCGGCACGTCGGGATAGTTCGGCGAGCGCGCCGCCGTCCACACCATCAACAGCTTGAGCTTGCCGGCATCGACCAGCGGCCGCCAGCCGGTGGAATCGGCCTGCAGCATGGTGTGCTGGCCGAGCACGGCGGCATTGGTTTCGGCGCCGCCCTTGAACGGCACCTGGGTCAACTTGATGCCGGCCAGCGCCGCGATCTGCTCCATGCCGATATGCAGCGACGTGCCGGTGCCCGGCGTCGCATAGGTCACCTTGCCGGGATTCTTCTTGGCGAAGTCGACCACGTCCTGCCAGCTCTTGAATGGCGACTCAGCGCTGGTGGTGACGCCGAAGGTGTAGCCGGTGAGGTGGACGATATAGGAGAAGTCCTTGGCCGGGTCCCAGGAGACCTCCTGCATCAGAGGCAGGCGGAACACGGTGACCGGGATCTGCGCGATGGTGTAGCCGTCCGGCTTCGCCGCCGCCGCCATCGTCGCCGGGCCGACGGTGCCGCCGCCGCCCGCCTTGTTGTCGATCGCGATCGGCTGGCCCAGCACCTTCGATGCGCTCTCGGCGATCGCGCGCATCGAGATGTCAGTTGATCCACCTGCGGGCCAGGGCACGATCAGTGTGATCGGCTTGGTCGGATAATCCTGGCCGTGAGCCGCGACTGACACCAACATGCCGGCGGCGGCGAGCACGGCCCTCCAACGATTGGCTTGTGACATCTCGATTTCTCCCTTGCGGCCGCGTTGCGATCGCGGCCGATCTCTTGCTTGTTCCCGATGATCCCTGAAGCGACAGGGAATTGAAAGGGCATTGGACAGATCGGTGCGCGCAACGGAAGGGCTATTCGCCCGCGCGGCATGGCATGCGACAATTGGCCTGCCGGGCCGTGCCGAGGGACGGAATTATCTTGGCGGTTCGTCGCATGACGACGGCGCGGCGTGGCGACTTTCTGCCCGCCTCGACGGCGCCGTTGCCCGGCGTTTCCGGTTTGGTCAAGCCAATAATCAAGGGAATCTCAAGGCTGCGCCGCCTTGCGGCATCAGTGGCTTCCGGTCATCATGGGCCCGCCCTCCCGCAGGAACCCTGCTCACGAGATGACGCCATCGCCTGACGCCACCGACGCCGTCATCAGGGCGTTTGCCGGCATTCCAAAGCTGCTCAATTCCGCCCCGGCGCTCGTCGCGCGTGGCCGGATGCTCGATTGCGACTGCCGCCTCGGCCCGATGGATCGGCCTTTCCACGTGTCGATCCGCTCCGGCTGCATCGTTGACATGACGCCGGTGCCGGCCTTGATGCGCTCCTGGCGCTTCTCCTATCGCGCGTCGCCGCAAGCCTGGACCGCCTATTGGCAGGCGGAACCGAAGCCCGGCTGGCACGATCTGCTGGCGCTGACCAAGCGCGGCGAGGCGGTGCTGGAAGGCGATCTGCATCCGTTCATGGCGCATCTGCAGTTCTTCAAGGACCTGCTGGCGCTGCCGCGCGGGCAAGTCGCGGCGGTCGCATCATGAGCGGCCATATCGAGCCGATGGTCGGCCGCTACGTTCACGTCGAGATCGACGGCGTGATGCACCGCATCTATTTCGAGGAGAACGGCGCCGGCATTCCGCTGGTCTGCTTGCACACCGCGGGCTCCGACGGGCGGCAATGGCGGCACCTGCTGGCCGATGCCGAGTTTGCCAAAAAATTCCGCATCATTGCCTTTGATTTGCCCTGGCACGGCAAGTCGAATCCGCCGATGAGCTGGACCGGCGATGAATATCAGCTCACGACCGCGCGCTACACCGAGACCATCCGCGCCTTCTGCCGCGCGCTCGATCTGGAGAAGCCGGTCGTGATGGGCTGCTCGATCGGCGGCCGCATCGTGCTCAACCTCGCGATCGAACACGCCGCCGAATTCCGCGCCCTGATCGGGCTCGAGGCCGCTGACTTCCAGACCCCGTGGTACGACACCGACTGGCTGAACCGTCCGGACGTCCA
The DNA here is from genome assembly GCF_042430365.1 of Bradyrhizobium erythrophlei. Taxonomy (GTDB): domain Bacteria; phylum Pseudomonadota; class Alphaproteobacteria; order Rhizobiales; family Xanthobacteraceae; genus Bradyrhizobium; species Bradyrhizobium erythrophlei. The sequence continues at coordinate 126,019 of NZ_JBHMET010000233.1, read as the reverse complement.
TGGCGGGGAGGTCTGCGCCGCGCTGGTGTCCGGGCTGATTGCCCCGCAGAGCCCGCAAGCCGCACGCATGGAGACGCTGTGGGCCTACAAGCAGGGCGGCCCCGGCGTGTTCAAGGGCGATCTTTACTTTTACCGGGTCGATGGCGATCTGCGCGGCCGGGTCGCGTCAATCGATACTAAAGTATGCAAGCTCTACCTGCTCACGGGCGAGTATGATTTCTCCTGCACGCCTGAGGACACAGAGCGGACGGCAGCGGCAATAGGGGGCGCCAGCGTCACGATCATGGAAAAGCTCGGTCATTTCCCGATGAGCGAGAATCCGGAACAGTTTCGCCGCTATATCGCACCCGTCCTCAGCGACATCATCACCTAAATCGACTGTTTCCAGGCAAGGAGTACACGCATGACACGCAAATATTTGATCGGCTTCGCGCTCGCCGCCGCGCTCGGCGCGACTGGGGCGCAGGCCGAGGAGCTGACCGGCACCCTGAAGAACATCAAGGACACCGGCGCGATCACGCTCGGCTTCCGCGATTCCTCGATTCCGTTCTCCTATCTCGACGACAACCAGAAGCCGGTCGGCTACGCCATGGACATCTGCTACAAGATTGTCGATGCCGTGAAGAAGGAGCTCAAGCTCGACAAGCTTGAGGTCAAGCTCAACCCGGTCACCTCGGCGACCCGCATCCCGCTGATGGCCAACGGCACCGTTGACCTCGAATGCGGCTCGACCACCAACAATGCCGAGCGCCAGAAGCAGGTCTCCTTCACCAACACCCACTTCCTGACCGCTAGCCGCTACGTTTTCAAGAAGTCGAGCGGGCTTAAGTCGATCGACGATCTGAAGGGCAAGACGGTGGTCTCGACCGCCGGCACCACCAACATCAAGCAGCTCACCGAGGCCAACGTCGCGCGCGGCCTCGGTGCCAACATCATCCCGGCCAAGGACCACGCCGAAGCCTTCCTGATGGTCGAGACCGACCGCGCGGTCGCCTTTGTGATGGACGACATCCTGCTCGCGAGCCTGGTCGCCGGCTCCAAGGCGCCGGGCGACTACGTCATCTCCAAGGACGCGTTCTCCAAGCCCGAGCCCTACGGCATCATGCTCCGCAAGGATGACGCTGCGTTCAAGAAGGTCGTCGACGCCGCCACCGCGGCGCTCTACACCGGCGGCGAAGCCCAGAAGATCTACGACAAGTGGTTCACCCAGAAGATCCCGCCGAAGGGGCTGAACCTCAACGTGCCGATCGGGCCGGAACTGAAGAACGAGTTCGCCAAGCCGTCGGACTCGCCCGATCCGGACGCGTATAAGTAAGCAAAATAGACCCTCAGGGTGAGGCGGCGCTCTTGCGCCGTCTCGATCCATGAGGGCAGTATCCGGGCTTCTTCGAGACGCGGCGAGGAGGCCGCTCCCGGGGATGAGGGACCGGAAGTGTGCAGGTCCGGCCTTCTGGAGGAGAATGGCCGGACATTTGCATAGAGGCGGCTGCCTGGAGGCGGCGTTGTTTGCGTGATCGGCGCGGTTGCGCGGGGGACCTGTGAACTACAACTGGAATTGGCACATCTTCTTTGAGCCGAACCCGATGGGGACCGGCACCTATCTCGACATGCTGTTGACGGGATTGGTGCTGACCATCAAGACGGCGCTGCTCGCATGGATCATCGCGCTGGTGTTCGGCTCGATTGTCGGCGTCCTGCGCACGCTGCCGTCGCGGACGGCATCGTGGATCGGCTTTTGCTGGGTCGAATTCTTCCGCAACATGCCGCTCCTGGTGCAGCTCTTCCTGTGGTTCTTCGTGCTGCCCGAGCTGCTGCCGAGGGCCGCCGGGCTTTGGCTCAAGCAATTGCCCAACGCGCCGTTCTGGACCGCCGCGATCGGCGTCGGCCTGTTCATGTCGGCGCGCGTCGCGGTGCAGCTCCAGGCCGGCATCGGCTCGCTGCCGCGCGGGCAGAAGCAGGCTGCGACCGCGCTCGGCCTGACAACGGTGCAGACCTACGCTTACGTGCTGCTGCCGATGGCGTTCCGCATCATCCTGCCGCCGCTGACGTCGGAGTTCCTCAACACCATCAAGAACACCGCGGTCGCCATCACCATCGGCCTGATCGAACTGACCGGGCAGGCGCGCTCGATGCAGGAGTTTTCGTTCCAGGTGTTCGAGGCCTTCACGGCGGCAACCGTGCTCTATCTCCTGCTCAACTTCGTTGTGGTCACGGCGATGCGCTTCCTTGAGCGCTATGTCGCGATCCCCGGCTACATCTCGGGGAAATAGCGATGATCGGCAGTCTCGATTTCGACGTCATCCGCCGCTCGCTGCCCTATCTGTTCTACGAGGGCATGACGTTCACGCTGACGCTGACAGCTCTCTCGGCGTTTGGCGGCTTGGTCTTCGGCACGCTGATCGCCCTGATGCGGCTGTCCGGCTACAAGCTGCTCGGGCGTCTTGCCGGCTTCTATGTCGACTTCATGCGGTCGCTGCCGCTGGTGCTCGTCATCTTCTGGTTCTACTTCCTGGTGCCCTATATCGGGCAGTGGGTGACCGGCGCGGCGCGGCCGATCAAGGTCGGCGCCTTCGCCTCCTCGCTGATCACCTTCATCATGTTCGAGGCGGCCTACTTCTCCGAGATCATGCGCGCCGGCATCCAGTCGATCTCGAAGGGCCAGCCGGCGGCGGCGAGCGCGCTCGGCCTGACCTACGGCCAGACCATGCGCTACGTCGTGCTGCCGCAGGCGTTCCGCAACATGCTGCCGGTGCTGCTGACGCAGACCATCGTGCTGTTCCAGGACACCTCGCTGGTCTACGTGCTGTCGATCCCGGATTTCCTCGGCGCCGCCAGCAAGGTGGCGCAGCGCGACGGCCGTCTGGTCGAAATGTACCTGTTCGCCGCGCTGGTCTACTTCACGATCTCCTGCGTTGCGTCCTTCTTCGTCCGCCGCCTGCAGACGCGCATTGCCATCGTTCGATAGGGCATGACCCGGAAAAGTGGGAACCGGTTTTCCGACAAGGTCATGCCTAAACAAACAAGTTGAGCCATCATGATCGAGATCAACCACGTCAACAAATGGTACGGGCCGAGCTTCCAGGCGCTGAAGGACTGCACCACCAGCGTCACCAAGGGCGAGGTGGTCGTGGTCTGCGGCCCCTCGGGCTCGGGCAAGTCGACCCTGATCAAATGCGTCAACGCGCTGGAGCCGATCCAGGGCGGCGAGATCATCCTCGACGGCGTCAAGGTCAACGATCCCAAGACCGACCTGCCGAAGCTGCGTTCGCGCGTCGGCATGGTGTTCCAGCACTTCGAGCTGTTTCCGCATTTACGGATCGTCGACAATCTCTGCCTCGCGCAGGAGAAGGTGCTGGGGCGCAAGCACGACGACGCCGTGGTCAAGGGGATGAAGCTTTTGGAGCGGGTCGGGCTGAAGGACCATGCGAAGAAATTCCCGGCGGAACTGTCCGGCGGCCAGCAGCAGCGCGTCGCCATCGCCCGCGCGCTCGCCATGGACCCGATCGCGATGCTGTTCGACGAGCCGACCTCGGCGCTCGATCCGGAGATGATCAGCGAGGTGCTGGACGTGATGGTCGACCTCGCCCGCGAGGGCATGACCATGATGGTCGTCACCCACGAAATGGGCTTTGCCAACAAGGTCGCCGACCGCGTCATCTTCATGGACCGCGGCGAGATCGTCGAGGACGCCAAGAAGACCGATTTCTTCGGCAGCCCCCGCAGCGACCGCGCGCAGAAGTTCTTGTCGAAGATCTTGCAGCACTGACGGGCACCGGCCCGTCCACCTCTCCGCCGTCATTGCGAGGAGCTCGCGACAAAATTGCAAAGCAATTTTGCGCTGAAGCGACGAAGTAATCCATATCTCCGCTTGCGGCACTATGGATTGCTTCGCTCCGCTCGCAATGACGTGGAGGGCGCCCGGAATGGCCTCTCCGGGGTTTATCGCCGTTAACAATTTGCGTATAGGAAGGGGCAAAATCTCGTCCGGTCCGCAGGAGAACTCGCTTGGAACAGATCGCTTACGTCAACGGCTCGTTCGTGCCGCACTCCGAGGCCAAGGTCTCGGTCTTCGACCGCGGATTCCTGTTCGCCGACGGCATCTATGAGGTGGCCGCGGTGCTCGACGGCAAGCTGATCGACAACGCCTCGCATTTGGCGCGGCTGGAGCGCTCGGTCGGCGAGATCCAGCTCGCGCTGCCGGAGACGCTGGCGCGGATCCAGGAAATCCAGAAGGAGCTGGTTGCGCGCAACAAGCTCGTCAACGGCATGGTCTATCTCGAGGTGACCCGCGGCGCCGACAAGGGACGCGACTTCGCTTTCCCGAAGGGCGACGTCAAGCCGACGCTCGTGATGTTCACCTCGGAAAAGGACATCATCAACGCGCCCTCGGCCAAGACCGGCATCAATGTCATCACGGTGCCCGACATCCGCTGGGAGCGCCGCGACATCAAGAGCGTCGCGCTGCTCGCGCAGGTGCTGGCCAAGCAGGCCGCGGCGGCGGCCGGTGCCGGCGAGGCCTGGATGATCGAGGACGGCAAGGTGACCGAAGGCGGCTCGTCCTCCTCCTTCATCGTCACCAAGGACGACGTCATCGTGACGCGGCAGAACGGCAACGAGATACTGCCCGGCTGTACCCGCAAGGCGGTGGTCAAGCTCGCCGAGGAGCGCCAGCTCCGCATCGAGGAGCGCGCCTTCACGGTCGAGGAAGCGCTCGCCGCCAAGGAAGCCTTCATCACCAGCGCCTCGGTGTTCGTCCAGGCCGTGGTCGCGATCGACGGCAAGCCGGTCGGCAACGGCAAGGTCGGTCCGATGACCGACCGCCTGCGCCAGATCTATGTCGAGTTCGCCCAGGCGACCGCGGTTTAGCGCTACCGAGCGACGCTCTTTCACCGCCTCCCTGAGGTGGCCGCTCCTTCAGCGGCCCTCGAAGGGCGACGGCCCGACTGTGGCCGTGCATCCTTCGAGCCTCGCCGAAGAGGCTCGCACCTCCAGCGACAACGGCGAAGCCGTTGCGCGGGGATGACGGGGATAGATCATCGTTTGTCTGTCCTTACGCCACCGCCGCCTTCACCTTCACCGGATGCACCGCGCGGAAGCCGATCGCGATCCGGTTCCAGGCGTTGATCGCTCCGATCAGCGTGGTCAGATTGACGAGCTCGGTGTCGGAGAACTGTGCGCGCACCGCTTCATAGTCGGCGTCCGGCGCGTGCGTCTCCGAGATCAGCGTCAAAGCTTCGGTCCAGGCCAGCGCGGCGCGCTCGCGGTCGCTGTAGAGCGGCGACTCGCGCCAGGCGTTGAGCAGATAGAGCCGCTGCTCGGTCTCGCCGTGCTTGCGGGCGTCCTCGGTGTGCATGTTGATGCAGAAGGCGCAGCCGTTGATCTGGGATGCGCGGGTCTTGACCAGTTCGATCAGCGATTGCTCCAGACCGCTCGCCTTGATCTGGTTCTCCACCGCGACCAGCGCTTTGATCGTCTCGGGTGCGGCCTGGTAGTAGTTCATGCGGGGCTTCATGGTCGTTCTCCGTTGTTGCCTTGGCGTGGATGGTAATCAGTGCGCGTCGCCGCCGGCAAGATGGCCGGGCTTCTTCAGGAACAGCCCCGCGACCAGCGCGACGATCAGCGCCATGCCGAGCAGGTAGAAGGTATCGCTGAAGGCGAGGATGAAGGCCTGCTTCTGCACGATCTTGTCGATCGCCGCGATCGCGCGGTGGGTGGCCTCAGCGTGGTCGGCAACGCCGTGGTTGATGAAATACTGGGTCAGTTGCTCGATCCGGGTGCGGGTCGCCTGCTCCAGCATGGAGACCGACTGCATCAGCACGTTGGAATGATACTGTTCGCGCTTGGTCAAGAGCGTCTGAAGGAGCGCGATGGCGACGGCGCCGCCGAGGTTGCGCATCATGTTGAACAGGCCGGAGGCCGAACCGGCGTTCTCCGGCTCGATGCCCGAGGTCGCGACCGCCGACAGCGGGGCCATCACCAGCGCCTGGCCGACGGCGCGGACCACGTTGGGCCAGAACAGCTGGTCGGTGGCGTAGTCGTTGCTCATGAAGATGTTCATGAAGTTCGAGCCGGCGAACAGTGCAAAGCCGATGCCGATCAGGATGCGGGCATCGAAGCGCTGCATCAGCCGCGGCACCAGCGGGATCAAGAGGAGCTGCGGCAAGCCGGTCCAGGCCAGCACCATGCCGATCTGCTCGGCATTGTAGCCCTGAATGCGCGCCAGATATTGCGGCAGGATGAACACCGAGCCGTACAGCGCAACGCCGAGCAGGAAGTTCGCCAGCATGCCGAAGCCGAAATTGCGGCGCAGCAGCAGGCGCAAATTGAGCAGCGGCTTGTCGACCGAGAGCTCGATCACCAAAAAGGCGGTCAGCGCGACCAAGGCGATCACCGACAGTTTGACGATGAAGGGCGAGCCGAACCAGTCGTCCTTGTTGCCTTCCTCCAGCACGGTCTGCAGCGCGGCAAGGCCAATCGCCATGGTGATGATGCCGGCCCAGTCGCCCTGGCGGAGCAGCGACAGCTTCATCGGGCGCGAGTCGAGCGAGACGTAGAGCATCCCGATCATCACCGCGCCTGGCACCAGATTGACATAGAAGATGTACTGCCAGCCCCAGTTCTCGGTCAGGTAGCCGCCGATGGTCGGGCCGATCGCGGGCGCGAACGTCGCCGACAGCGCGAACAGCGCAAGGCCGATCGGCTGCTTCGCCTTCGGCAACAGTGTGATGATCAGCGTGAACGCCATCGGGATCAGCACGCCGCCGGTAAAACCCTGCACGGCGCGCAGCGCGATCATCTGCGGCAGGTCCTGTGCCAGCGCGCAGGCCGCGGAGAACACCAGGAACAGGAACGCGTTGGTGAGCAGATAGCGGCGGACCGAGAACACCCGGGCGAGCCAGCCGGAGAGCGGGATCACCACGATCTCGGCGATCAGATAGGAGGTCGAGATCCAGCCGCCATCATCGATGCCGGCGCCGATCGCGCCCTGGACGTCGGCGAGCGAGGCGTTGACGATCTGGATGTTGAGCACCGCCATGAAGGCGCCGAGCGTGGCGCCGATGACCGCGATCCAGGTTTTCGCAGGGATCGCCGGCGCCGCTTGCGTGGCGGCTCGGGGGAGGTCAGCCGAAGCGGCTACGTTGAGGGTGGGCTGGAGTGCGGTCATCGGGGTCGTCCTTGCTTGACAAGCACAGGATGCATTAGGCGGCCGGTCTCGATAATCGAGGGAATGATGGAAGGATTGTCCGGCCGAGGTTGATAATCGTCTCAAGGACGAGGGCTCGATAAGGTGAGCAGGCTCGCCAGGCTCCCTCCCCCCTTGCGGGGGAGGGTTGGGGAGAGGGGTGCCGCTTGCGCTGACGTTCGACGGATAGCGAGCACCTCAAGGGAAGCATCGGCAGGATTGAGACGGTCCGGCAATCTCTGGCTTCGCGCCCGGGGCGCACCCCTCTCCCCACCCTCCCCCGCAAGGGGGGAGGGAGCCTGTGAGGCGTGCTCACCTTACGGTGTCTTAAGTGCTAGCCGCCTTTGGCACGGGGAGCATCAACCGCAACGCGCCGCTTCGCTTCGCGCTCGGCCAGCACCGTCGCCTTGGTGTTGACGACAGGCTCGGCCGACATGCCCGGGCGCAACAGGCCGGTGAGGCTGTGGTCGTCGAGCACGATCTTCACCGGCACGCGCTGCACGATCTTGGTGAAGTTGCCGGTGGCGTTGTCGGGCGGCAGCAGCGCGAATTCGAGGCCGCTCGCCGGCGACAGGCTGTCGACATGGCCCTTCAGCCTGGTGCCGTGGAAGCCGTCGACGGTGAGCTCGACCGGCTGGCCGTTGCGCAAATGGGTGAGCTGGGTCTCCTTGAAGTTCGCGACCACATAGACCGCATCGAGCGGCACCACCGCCATCAGTTGCGTGCCGGCCTGCACATACTGGCCGACGCGCAGCGTGCGGGCGCCGACGGTGCCGTCCACCGGCGCGCTGATCTTCGTATAGGACAGGTTCAGCTCGGCCTGCCGCTCGACCGCGCGGGCGCGATCGACCTGTGCTGTGGCCTGCGCGCGCTGGGTGGTGAGCACATCGACCTTGCGCTCGGCGGCCAACAGGCCAGACTTCGCGTGCTGCAATTGCGCGTTGCTCGAGCGCAGCGCCGCGTCGGTCTGCTGCGCGCGCTGGATGGTGCCGGAGCCGGATTTCATCAGCCCGTCGTACCGGGCCTGCTCCTCCTGCGCGAATTTCAGATTGGCTTCGGCGGCGGCGACGTCGGCCGTCTCCTGCGCGATGATCGGCTGCTGCAGGGCGATCTGGGCGTCGAGATTGCGCACCGACGCCTCGGCGGCATCGACATCGGCCTTGGCCTGTCCGAGGGCGGCGCGGAAATCGCGGTCGTCGATCTCGGCCAGCAGCTGGCCCGCCTTCACCGGCTGGTTGTCGCCGACCAGCACGCGCGCGATGTAGCCCGACACTTTCGGCGCGATGATCGTGGAGTCCGCCTTCACATAGGCGTCATCGGTCGATTCGAGGTAGCGGCCGGTGGTCAGGTAGTCGTAGCCGAAGTCGCCCACAGCGGCGACGCCGAGCGCAGCGATAAGCGCGAGGGCGGCCCGCTTGACCGCCTGCCGCGACGGGCGAAGGCTAATTTTTGATGATTCATCAGAGACATAGGTGGTAGTCGACATGGCATTCTCCTGACCGGCGCGCACGTCCTCACGAGGAGGGCGCCGGGTACGCCCTTTAGATGCAATGTCTTCCCCGCTGTGATAATCCCGCCAAAACTGGAAGCATTATCAAGCCAGAGTAGACAATCGGGGGCTTGCCGAATGGATCGCCTGACCAGTCTGACTGCCTTCGTCCGGGTCGTGGATTCCGGCGGCTTCTCGGCGGCCGGCCGCAAGCTCAACATGTCGACGACGATGGTGAGCAACCATGTCCAGGCGCTGGAAGACCGGCTCGGCGTGCGGCTGCTCAACCGCACCACGCGCAAGGTCAGCCTGACCGAGGTCGGCCAGGCCTATTACGACCGCTGCGTCCAGATCCTGTCCGACATCGAGCAGGCCGACGACATCGCCGGCGCACTGCAATCGGTGCCGCGCGGCACGCTGCGCATCTTCACCAACACCCACATCGTGCAGTTCCTGTCGCCCGTGGTCGCCGAGTACCTCGCGACCTATCCCGAGGCCAAGATCGACCTCGCGATCGGCGAGCGCAATGTCGATCTGATCGACGAGAATTTCGACCTCGCAGTGCAGATGATCCCGCAGCGCGATTCCAGCCTGATCCTGCGCCGCATCGCCACCTGGCGGCACGTGCTGTGCTGCTCGCACGGCTATATCGCGCAGCACGGCAAGCCGGAGCAGCTTGCCGACCTCGCGACACGCAACTGCGTCCGCCACGTCAATTATCCGTTCGGTGACGAATGGCGGTTCGTCGACCGCAAGGGCGCGCCGGCATCGGTGAAGGTGGCGGGCAATCTCATCTCCAACAGCGGCGAAACGCTGAAGCTCGCCGCGCTGGCCGGCGTCGGCGTCTTCCTGGCCGCGGGCTTCCTGGTTCGCGACGAGCTGGAATCCGGCCAGCTCGTCCGCCTGCTGCCGGAGTATCGTCCGGTCGAGCTCACGATGAATGCGGTCTATCCGCACCGCCATCACCTCTCGGCGAAGGTGCGGACCTTCATCGACCTCCTGGTGCGCCACTCGACCGAGCAGCAGAAGCTGATCAATCCGTATTCGTGAGGAGTCATCGCCCGTTTCCTACGCCGCCGTCCTCGGCTAGGCTTGTCCCTCATGTATGTCGATGCCGCAGAAAGCCGGGTGCTGGCACGGATCTTCGGACTGTTGTCCGAGGACATGGCCGAGCGCGAGGTGCGCGAGGCGATCGGGCAGCATCTGCTCGATTTGCTGAAGGCAGATCATTACGCCTCCTATGTCTGGGAGGATGCCACCAAGACCTTCGGCAAGGCCGTGTTCATCAACATGGACCCGAACAACCTCGCCAATTACGACCGCTACTTCCAGCACCACGATCCCATCACCTTCAAGCTGCAGGCGCGGCGCGAGGCGACGCTGGTGACGCAGGTGATGCCGCAGCGCGAATTGATGCGGACCGAGTTCTTCAACGACTTCCTCGCCCGCGATGGGCTATGTTGGGGCGTCAACGCCTACAGCTTCGTCGGCAACCGCAATATCGGCGACGTCAGGATCTGGCGCGGCCGTCACCGCGGGAATTTTGACGCGCATACGCTCGATCTCCTGCGCCTGGTCGAGCCGGCGTTCACCGGTGCACTGGTCCGTGCCGCCGGCGGTCATGTCGCAGAGGTGGGCGGCAGCTCGCCGATCCTGAAGCTCTCGGTGCGCGAATTCGAGATCGCGCGGATGATCGCCGACGAGCTCAGCGACAAGGAGATCGCGCACCGCCTGCAGCTCGGCCTGTCAACCGTGCGCACCCACGTCGCGCGCATCTTCGCAAAGCTCGGCGTCCGCCGCCGCAGCGGCGTCGCCAGCCTGTTCGCGAAGCATTGATCCTGCTTTCTCCGCACATTCCGTGAGGTGAGCACGCCAGTCAGGCTCCCTCCCCCGCAAGGGGGGAGGGAACCTATCCACTGGTGCGTCCCTCACCGAGGCAAGTCGATGACGGACTCAACGGAGCTGAACACGTCTATCGCCCCGGCGGCGGCAGCCGGCCGAACACCTTCTCCATCGCCATGCCGATCGCGAGCAGCCTGGTGTCGCTGCCTTCGGGGCCGTCGAGCTCGAGGCCGATGGGCAGCTTGCTCGAGGCGCCCAATGCGATCGGGAGCTGGATGCCGGGGATGCCGGCATTGCTGCCGGGATCGGTGTTCTGGATGAACAGGCCGAAATTGGCGAGGCTCGAGGCGTCCGGGTTGGAGTCGATCGCGACCTTCGGCACCGTCGGGAAGGCGATGGCATCGAGCCTGTTCTTGGCAAAGGTGTCGCGATAGAGCGCCTGCAGCGCCGGACGGGCGGTTGCGATCGCGGCGTCGTAGATCGGCTTGGCGTCGACCACCGTGTTGTCGGGCCCGGGCAGCTTGCGCGGGATGACGAGCCCGTCATAGGTGCCCTTGACGTCGGGGCTTGCGATCTCCTTCGCCAGCGCCTCGATCGTGATCCCGGTGCCGGTGTGCTTGAGATACGCGACCATGTCGTCATAGGCCTCGTACAGCGCGACCGGGAAGCCGACCTGGCCGTTCAGCTCGGCGAGCTTGTCCATTTCGACATCGACCAAAGTGACGCCCTGCGCCTTCAACTGGTCGAGCGCTGCGCGAAACGCAGTCTCGGTGTCGGCATCGAGATTGGCGAGCAGCGGTTTGACCACACCGATCCGCACCTCCTTCAGACTGGCAGGCGTGATCGCCTCGCCCCCGGCCAGCACGCGGTCGAGCAGCGCGACGTCGGCCACCGTCGCGGCCATCGGGCCCGCGGTGTCGCGGGTGTGCGAGATCGGCGCGATGCCGCCTTGCGGATAACGCCCGACCGTCGGCCGCAGCGCGGCGCAGCCGTTCAGCGCGCAGGGGATGCGCACCGAGCCGCCGGTGTCGGTGCCGAGGCCCGCGGTGACGATGCGCGCGCCGACCGCGGCGCCGGTGCCCGACGACGAGCCGCCGGCGATCTTGGCGGGATCATAGGCATTGCGCACGCCGAATTCGGCAGCCGTCTTGAACGCGGTGTTGTAGCCGGAGATGCCGAAGGCAAGCTCGTGCATGTTGGTCTTGCCGATGATGATGGCGCCGGCCTCACGCAGCTTCGCTGCGACGGCTGCGTCCTTCGCCGGCACATAGGATTTCAGCGCCGGCGTGCCCGCGCTCGAGGGCAGGCCCGCCACCTCGATATTGTCCTTGATCACGATGGGCACGCCGCCGAGCGGCTTGCAGGCGACGCCAGGCTTGTGGCTCGCGTCGAATGCCTCGGCAGCCTTCATCGCGCCCGTCTCGTCGAGGGTGATGAAGGCGTTGAGCTTGTTGAGCTCCTTGGCGCGGGCCAGCGCCGCCGCGGTCAGGGCTTTGCTGGTGATCTTGCCGGCACAGATGTCGGCCGCGGCCTGCGTCGCGGTCAACTGGTCGAGGTTGACCGCGGGTTGTGCGGCCGCTGTCGCAATGAACGGCGTGGCCAAGAGGATGAGGTTGGCAATAGCTGATCCGAGCAGGAAGGCATTGTGACCCATGGCGGTGTCCCCCGAGGTGAGGCGGCTTGGCGGGTCGAAGTCTATCAGCTCGCCGCCCGGGCGACTGTCCCCATTTCTGAGGACGCGCCGAGCTCAGCGGTCAGCCGCGCGACCTCCGCCTTGGCGGTGTGGATGGTCGCGTCCTTCACCGGGCCGTAGCCGCGGATCTCCATCGGCGCCCTGGCAATCGCGACGAGGTCGGGCAGGCGCTGCGCGTCGAGCCGGCCGAGCATGGTTTCGATCAGCGCCTCGTACCAGGTGATCAGCGCGCGCTCGCTGCGCCGCTCCGCCGTGTAACCGAACACGTCGAACGCCGTGCCGCGCAGTCCCTTGAGCCGTGCCAGCAGGCGCAGCGGCGTCTGGATCCACTGGCCGAACGCGCGCTTGCGCGGCCGTCCGCGCGCATCGTTGCGCGAGGGCAGGAACGGCGGCGCGAGATGGTACTGCACCCTGTAGTTGCCATCGAATTCGCGGCTGAGCTCGTCGAGGAAGCCGGTCTGCATGTGCAGCCGCGCCACCTCATACTCGTCCTTGTAGGCCATCAGCTTGAACAGCGAGCGCGCGACCGCGTCGGTGAGGGGGAGATCGTGCTTCATTGATTCGGTCTCGCCACAGGCTCGGTTCGCCTCTCCCGCTTGCGGGGGAGGCCGTATCGCATCGGCAGATGCGATGCGGGTGGGGGCTCTTTCCGCGATGCGACTCGTGGTGAGACCCCCACCCCAACCCTCCCCCGCAAGCGGGAGAGGGGGCGCAGTGCCATCGCGGTTGCCGCTCGCATCACGTCGCCCCGATGTCTCGACACCAAGCGCCGCCTCGGCGCGGCGCACACGCTCGACCGTCGCCAGGTAGCGCGCGGCGTAGGCCGCGTCCTGATAATCCCTCAGGAAGTCGGCGCGCCGCGCGATCACCTGGTCGAGCGTCTCGACTGTGCCGGCCGCGGCGCGCTCCGGCTTCGGCAGGAAATCCGGATCGGCGCACGCGATCCGTCCCCACGCCAATGCCATCTTGTTGCGCTCGACGGTGACGCCGTTGAGCTCGATCGCGCGTGTCAGCGCCGCGAGCGACACCGGCACCAGCCCCTGCTGCCAGGCGAAGCCGAGCATCATGATGTTGGCATATACGCTGTCGCCGACGAGCCGCTCGGCCAGCGCATTGGCGTCCAGCGTCGCGAGGTTATCCGCGCCGATCACCCGCGCGATCGCGCGCAGTCGCACCGGCGAAGCGAGGTCGGCGTCGCGGAAACGCACGACGTCGCCGGTCGGCATCTCCGCGATGTTGATCGCGGCGCGCGTGCCCTTGCGATAGGTGCCGGACGCCTTGGCCGACGAACTCACCACGAGGTCGCAGCCGATCAACGCGTCGGCGGCGCCCTGGTCGATCCGCACCTGATTCAGCGCATCGGGCGTCGTGGCCAGCCGCAGATAGCTCAGCACCGGGCCGAACTTCTGCGCAAAGCCGGTGAAGTCGAGCACCGAGGCGCCGCGCCCTTCGAGATGCGCGGCCATCGCGACCAGCGCGCCGACGGTGATCACGCCGGTGCCGCCGACGCCGGTGACGAGCAGGTCATAGGGCCGCTCCAGCGTCGCGAACTGCGGCGCCGGCAGCGCCGCCGCGCGCGCCAAAGGATCGATGGCGCTTGCCGTCTTCGCCCGCCGCCTGCCGCCTTCGATGGTGACAAAGCTCGGGCAGAAGCCGTTGAGGCAGGAAAAATCCTTGTTGCAGGTGGAGAGATTGATCTTGCGCTTGCGGCCGAACGGCGTCTCTTTCGGCTCGACGCTGAGGCAGTTCGACTCCACCGAGCAATCGCCGCAGCCCTCGCAGACGAGATCGTTGATAAAGGCGAAGCGCGCGGGGTCGGCAAGCGTGCCGCGCTTGCGCCGCCGGCGCTTCTCGGTGGCGCAGGTCTGCTGGTAGATCAGCACGGTGACGCCGGGGATATCGCGCAGCTCGCGCTGCACGGCGTCCATCTCGTCGCGTGGATGGATGGTGACGCCGGCGGGCAAATCCGCCGGCGAGAAATGCGTGGGATCGTCGGAGACCAGCGCGATGCGCGAGACGCCCTCGGCGCGGACAGAGTGCGCGATCGCGTGCACGCTGACCGGGCCGTCGACCGGCTGGCCGCCGGTCATCGCGACCGCGTCGTTGAACAGGATCTTGTAGGTGATGTTGGCGCCTGCCGCGATCGCCTGCCGGATCGCCATCGAGCCCGAGTGGTAATAGGTGCCTTCGCCGAGATTCTGGAAGATGTGCCTGTTGCCGGTGAAGCGCGACGAGGCCGCCCAGTTAACGCCTTCGCCGCCCATCTGGATCAGGGACGAGGTCTCGCGGTCCATCCAGCTCGCCATGAAGTGGCAGCCGATGCCGGCCAATGCCTTGGAGCCTTCCGGCACCTTGGTCGACGTATTGTGCGGGCAGCCCGAGCAGAAATAGGGCGTTCGCGTCGCGTCGGGGACGGCAATCAAGCGCTCCGGCTCCGGCGCGAGCGCGGCGACGCGGCGCGCCAACTGCAATTCCGGAAACATCGGATCGAGCCGCCGCGCCAGCACGCCGGCGAGCATGCGCGGCGACAATTCGCCGATCCACGAGATCAGCCGCGCGCCGGTCTCGTCGTGCTTGCCGACCATGCGGTCCGGCTTTGCGCCGGGATAATCGTAGAAATATTCCTTGAACTGGCTTTCGATGATGCCGCGCTTCTCCTCGACCACGAGGATCTCGCGCTTGCCCTTCACGAACTCCATCGCATCGTGCAGCGCGAGCGGCCACACCATGCCGACCTTGTAGATGTCGATGCCGAAGCGGCGGCAAGCGGCTTCATCAAGCCCGACCAGCCGCAGCGCCTCCATCAGATCGAGATGCGCCTTGCCCGTGGTGACGATGCCGTAGGTCGCGTGCGGAATGTCGTAGATGTGGCGGTCGATCGGGTTGGCCTTCGCGAAGGCGTAGACCGCGTGCTTCTTGGCCTCCAGCCGCTCTTCGATCTGCGGTCCCGGCAGATCCGGCCAGCGATAGTGCAGCCCGCCCGGCGGCGGCGAAAAATCCGGCCGCGCGAAGCTGCGTGGCGGGCGCAGCTCCACCGAGGCGCCCGACTCGACGATCTCCGAGATCGCCTTGAAGCCGACCCACATGCCGGAGAAGCGGCTCAACGCATAGCCGTACTCGCCGAAGGCGAGATATTCGCCGACATCGGCGGGATGCAACGTCGGCATGAACCAGGTCATGAAGGCGACGTCGGACTGGTGCGGCATCGACGACGACACGCAGCCATGGTCGTCGCCGGCGACCACAAGCACGCCGCCATGCGGCGAGGAGCCGTAGGCATTGCCGTGCTTCAGCGCATCGCCCGAGCGGTCGATGCCGGGGCCCTTGCCGTACCACAGCCCGAACACGCCATCGACCTCGCGGTCGCCTTGCGTCTCGACCTGCTGCGAGCCGAGCACGGCGGTGGCGGCGAGATCCTCGTTCACCGCGGGCAGGAATTCGATGCGGTTCGTCTTCAACTGCTCCTTGATCTTCCAGAGCTCGAGGTCGACGCCGCCGAGCGGCGAGCCGCGATAGCCGGAGATGAAGCCTGCGGTATTGAGCCCCGCGGCGCGGTCGCGTTTGGCCTGGTCGAGCGCGATGCGGACGATCGCCTGCGTGCCGGTGAGGAAGACACGGCCGCTGTCGCGCGTGTAGCGGTCGGAGAGCTGGTAGGCGTCGAGTGCTGGCATCTGGCCCATGACTGACCCCTGTGAATCCTGGCGTTTGCTGGAGAGAACGGTACGCCCCGGCGCCTGGTAGGTCATACCTATCTGTTCCCTGGAATGGCGATTTTCGGTAGAATGCTTCGGTTTGTGGCTTTTTGGGGTAGATTCTACCAGATTGGAGCGCGTTCATGGTCGAGGAGCAGGACGAGAAGATTCTTAGCCAGTTGCAGAAGGACGGCCGCGCGACCAACCAGCAGCTCGCCGATATCGTCGGCATGTCGACCTCGGCGTGCTGGCGCCGCGTCCGCGCGCTGGAGGAATCAGGCGTCATCTCAGGCTATTCGGCGCTGGTTAAGCGCGAGCAGGCGGGCTTTGCGACGTCGGCGATCCTGCACGTTTCGCTGGAGCGGCACGACGTGAAGTTCGTCGACGAGTTCGTCTCCCGCGTGATGAAGCGCCGCGAGGTGCTGGAATGCTTTGCGACCACCGGCGACGCCGACTATCACCTGCGCGTCGTCGTCCGCGACATGGATGCCTACAACAGATTCCTCGACGACTTCATGTTCCGCATTCCCGGTATCCGATACGTCCGCACCAACGTGATCCTGAAGGAGATCAAGACCGGGGTCGCGTTGCCGTTTTGATTGCGAGCAAAGTGCTCTACTTCAAAGCAGCCCAAGGCGGCTGGCAATTGGATAGGTAAGAGTATTGACAGGGCGCCGCCGAGATCAGAAAGCGCTGCAGCGATCAGAACCACCGGCATGGCTTCGGGATGGAGGCGATCGGGCTATTCCCCGATCGCCTGACGCCTCTTATTTTGGAGGTTGCGGCGGCTTGGGCATCGCCGACAGCATGCGAATTTTCAATTTTCCGCCCTCGGTAATGTAAGTCGCCGTCCAAATCCCACCTGTTTCGATGGGGGCTCCGCTTTGGTTTTTGCCAGTGATGCGATATCCGCCGATAGCGAGAGCTGTGTCCGTACCGAGGGGCCAAGCTTGATCCACGGTTATTTCCTCGTGATCAAATCCTGCCTTAAAAGCACCTTGGTAGAATTCTGCAATGTCACTTCGTGGTCCTGCTGGATTGACGTGAACGCCTCCATTCACGAATAGCGCAGCGATCCCTGCACCATCCTGCTTATTGAAGCTTTCTGCGTATGCAGCGCCGATTTGTTCGACCCTCTGTTTGAGGTTTGAGTCTGCATCGGCAGCAGTAGCTGGCACGGAGAATGCGGCCATAAAGACACATAAGGCGTAAGACCATCGCATCTGCAATTCCCTCCAAAATATGTTAGTGCATTGAAAACACGATCCTCGATTGAGGGATCACAGTTAGGATAGCACAACAATCGCTAGCGGAAGACTGATGTCGACAATTGGTCAGTGCCGCAGCGCATCATCGCCACTTGTGTGAACACGTCACAGCGACCCGTCGGGCAAATCAGCAAAACCTGTCAAGCCTCCGCGAAAGAAATATTTCTGTTTCTCGGAAATGGAAATTGATGTATGAATCGGCCCGTCTCACCCGATTGAGGGGCGCGTCGCGATCGTCACGAGTGTTGCGGTGAGATGCGGTGGACGCCGAGCGCGCG
>NZ_JBHMET010000233.1:80098-108471 GCF_042430365.1 Bradyrhizobium erythrophlei | reverse complement strand
TCTCGCCGGGGAGAGCACGAAATAAGCCGTAAGACCATCGCGCAGGGAAAGCCGGTGTGATCTCCGGTTTCACCTGTGGTCCTACCCCTGTGCTTTTTGTTGCACAGGGCCCATGGGTGCAATCGGCACCCGGCTTTCCCTGCGCCCTCTGCTTGAGAGGAGGGTGAGAAGAAACGCAAAAACTCGGACAAATCATGTCGCGAGAACGCGAACATATGACTCACAAGTCGCGCCACGCATTCGGTGTCGTCCCGGGCTTGACCCGGGACCCATCACCACAAATGGGAGTTATTGCGCGACACTGGGGCTACAGCTCACTTCAACGACTCAATTCCGGGGTTATGGGTCCCGGCGTTCGCCGGGACGACGTGGGGATGGAGTCCTTTCCGTCCGCCGCCTCCGTGATGCAAATCGCTGACGCGCTGCAATCCTCACGTCCCATTGGCGCGGCAGCGGCCGTAGGGGCCGAGGTACCAGCCGCGCGGGCAGGGGTGCATCCAGGGCTGTGCGTAGTTGCGGCGACAGCCGCCATCGGGGCCGCGATGCCAGCCGCCGCCGCAGCCGCCGGCGACGGTGATCACGTCGGACGTCTGCGCGGGAGCCATCGGTGCCAGCGGCAGCGCATTGGCGCTGGTGAGCGCGCCGAGAAGGAAAGCAATTGCGATCAATCTATTCATCAGAATTCTCCTGCCGTGATGTCAAACGTCTGTCGTCACACATCAGCCGCCGGCGAAGGCGATGCCGGCGCGCACTTCGCCGATCGCCTGATCGATCAGGCCAAGCGCGCGTTCGCGGTGGCCACCCTTGTTCGGGGTCGCCCTGGCGAGCTCGCCGCGCGCGGACTGCAGCATCGCGAGGCTCTCATCCATGTGCGGCTGCGCGCCAACCGCGTAGCCGATCCCCATGCTGGCGGCGATCGCCACCCCCAGCAGCAACTTGCGGACCGAAGATGTCGTCATGTCGTTGTCTCCTCTGGCTTCTTTGTTCTCGAGCGCTGGCAGTGTTGTCGTCACCGGGCCGCGGCGCAGGACGCAGGTGGGTTTGCGGCCGCTGCCGGGCCAATCGGTAATCCCGCCGCGGCCACGCTGTCTTGGACTGGGAGGCGCGGGGCGTCTGGCGATTTGGACTGTCCGGCGCTGGGCGATCCCGGTAAGCTCCTCATCCGCCGTTCATCTGGCTGCGGCCAGACTGGCGGCCCGCCTGCAGGTCCGCTCCTTCCGATGTCCGTCATCAAGAAAAGGCTGTCGACCGATATGCTGCCGCCGGGCCTGAGCGAGCGGCAGCGCTACATGTTCTTTGCCGAGCTGTTCGAGCATTTCTCCAACACCGGTGAGCTCGACCCGTCGCCGTCAGTGCCGTTCAAAGCGGCGATGAACTCGATCCATATCGGCACCACCATGCTCGGCCGCTGCGACGGCAGCTTCACCACCGTGCGGCGCGAACGGCGTCAGGTACTGGCGACCAATGACGACCGCTATTGCCTGGCGCGCAACACCGGCGACCGCACCTCGACCGTGACCCATCGCGGACGCGAATTTGCGATGCGGCCGGGCGCGATGGTGCTGCTCAAGCTCGACGAGCCGTTCTTCACCGCCGACGGCGCCCACCACAAGCGCTTCACTAATGTGCATCTGCCGATGGCGACGCTGAAATCGATGGTGGCCGGCGTCGACGACCTGGTCGGTCGCGAGCTCGCGCCGGGCGGCGCGCTGTCGCTGGCGATGGACTACAGCGATCTCCTGTTGCAGCACACGGATGCGGTGGACGAGGCCGGCTTCGTCATCGCCGCGCATCTGATGGACCTTGCGGCACTCGGCCTCGGCGCCCGCGGCGATCTCGCCATCGCCGCGCAGCGCGGCGGCCTGCGCGCGGTGCGGCTCAAGGCAGTGCTGATGATCCTCGAGAACCGCTTCGCCGAACCGGATTTCTCGGCGCACAAGCTCGCGGCGGCGGCCGGCCTCTCGGAGCGCTATGTCAACGAGCTACTCTATGAGGCCGGCGCCAGCTTCACGATGCGGCTCACCGAAATGCGGCTGACAAAGGCGGCGGATCTGCTCGCGCATGACGGCGAGCGGCGGATCAGCGACATCGCCTTCGACTGCGGCTTCAACGATCTATCCTATTTCAACCGCTGCTTCCGCCGCCGCTTCGGCCTGACGCCGTCGGCGGCGCGGGGCAAATGAGGCGGTGTCGAACGTGACACAGTGGTAATGTGCCGCAACTTGCGTCCCCCGATTGCGTTACCATGTGATGGCCATGCCCGACGACGACATCTTCACCCCACATCGCACACGTTCGCGGCCGCCGTTCGGCGGGGCGCAGGCGCGCGGCAAAGTCATCGACCAGGACGGGCGCGAAGTCCCCGATGGCTCGCCGTTTCAACAGTTCGAGGGCTTTCGCTTCGATTTCGGCAACTCCGCCGCCAATCCCTTCGGCAATCTGACGCGCGAGCAGCGGCTGGCGCGGCTGGAGGCGATCGCAAAGCTGCTCGACGTCGCCTTCATCCTGCCCGGCACCAACATCCGCTACGGCATCGACCGGCTGATCGGCCTGATCCCGGTGGTCGGCGACATCATCACGACCGCGATCTCGCTGTGGCTGGTGCGCGAGGCGCGTGCGCTCGGCGCGCCCTGGCATATCACCGCGCGGATGCTCGCCAACGTCGCGGTCGACGGCGTGGTTGGCATGGTGCCGGTCGCGGGCGACGCCTTCGACGTCATGTTCCGCGCCAATATCCGCAACGTCCGGCTATTGCGCCGTTGGCTGGACCGGCAGCCGAGGCTCTAGCGCAGCGGCCCGCGACCAAAACAAAAGCCCCCGGACAGGTTCGAGGGCTTTTCGTTGGGAGGAGGGATCGGACGTTAGGCCGCGTCGGCGTTGGCCTGGGCCGGAGCGGGCGCGGGGCGCGGACGGCGCGGCAGCGGGAAGGCCTCGCTCTCATAGAGCGAGCGGATGCCGTTCTGGTCGAAACGGGCTTCCTCGACCTGCAGGTAGGCGCCGTTCAGCGAATCCGCCGGCAGCTCTTCCATCGCGAAGCGCACGGCTTCGGCGGCGGTGCCGAAACGGCGATAGGCGAAACCGGCTCGCTTCTTCTTGCGGATCGCGGCGGGGAAAAGTTCGGCAGACGTATTGAAGTTAAACGGACGCAAAGGACGCATGGTCGAAGACCTCTTATCTTCTTGGCGGCTAGGGCGGACGAATGGGGTTTTTGGAGGACGGTGGGCCGCTACCGACGGCGCGCCGTACACATCACTTCGGCCCCTAATATAGGCCTCTTTGACAAAAATGCGAACCCCAGAACCGCCCCGGCAGGGCACATGATGAATCTGCGCATAGCAGCGGAACCGATTGCAAAAGCTTTTCTATTTCAATTACTTGCCGTGGCTACAGCTTGCCGAGCAAGACCAGGACCAGGAGCACCACCAAAATCACCCCGAAAAGGCCCATGCCGGAGTGGCCCATGCCGTAGCCATAGCCGCCGATCCGGCCGCTGTAGCCTCCCCAGAGGAGGACGAGCAGGAGGATGATGAGGATCAGTCCAAGCGACATGATGCCCTCCATGGAGCAGGCGGCAGCCGTGCGGCGAGACGCCCGCGGCCCCGCAGCCCGGAACAAAGCACATTCCGGGCTGCGAGTCCTTGGTCGACCCGCCGATAACGATGATGTTTGGGGAGGAAGGCGCCCGCTATTTCTTGCTCTCGTCGATCGGGAGCACCTTCAGCGGTGTCGGGTAGGGCTCGACGCGGAGCGAGTCGCTGGCGATCAGGCCGATTTTGTGCAGCGGCGCCTGCTCGAGATCGCCGGAGGCGGATTTGTGCACGGCATATTGCCAGACGCTCATCGAGCCCTTGGCAACCAGCATCTTCGCGATGCCGCCGGCGTTCTGGCCGTCGACCTGCGCGAGGTCGGCGTCGGAGAGACCGATCACGATCTCGTCCTTGGTGGTGATCACCTTGAACAGCGAGACCTTGTCGGCGGCACAGGCGGGCAGGCTCACGACGCTCTCCATGATGAGGCCGGCAAGGCCGAGACCGAACAGAAGCTTTCTTGGTATTTGCGGCATCGCATCTTCCCTCGTTTGCGCGCCGGGCAGACCGTTGAGGCCAAAACAAAACCCCGCGCGACCGGTTCTTGGTCGCGCGAGGTTGGAACCGCGTTCGAAGCTGGCGTAGCGTTTTCGAGCGAAGTGGGTCCCGGTTCGCGTGAAGAAAACGCGTCCCTGAAGAGGGGCTTATTTCGGATTCAGCTTCAAGGCCGCCGAGTTGATGCAGTAGCGCAGGCCGGTCGGACCCGGGCCGTCGTTGAAGACGTGGCCGAGATGGCCATCGCATTTCGAGCACAAGACCTCGGTGCGGATCATGCCGTGGCTGACATCGCGCTCCTCGTCGATATGGCTCTCGACCGCCGCTTTCGAAAAGCTCGGCCAGCCGCAGCCGGAATCGAACTTCTGGTCGGACTCGAACAGCGTCTGCCCGCAGCCGGCGCAGACATAGGTGCCCTTGCGGGGGTCATGCTCGTATTCGCCGGTGAATGGACGCTCGGTCGCCTTCTCGCGCAGCACGGCGTACTGCATCGGCGTCAGTTCATTGCGCCACTCGGCTTCGCTCTTGCGGACCTTGCCGTCGGTTTTGCTGTCAGACATGGAAACTCCTCAGGTTTAGGGCGTCATTGCGAGCGAAGCGAAGCAATCCAGTGTGAGGGGAGCACGATGGATTGCTTCGTCGCAATGACGGGAAGCGCTGCCTCAATTGGTGGCCTTGGCGGTGCTCACCAGCGTCGGCTTCTCGATGTAATTGTCCGCGAAGATCTTCTTCAGGTTCTCGACCTTCGGGATGTCGTTGTAGGCAATATAGGGTTGGTTCGGGTGCAGCGTGAGATAGTCCTGGTGGTAGGCCTCCGCCGGATAGAACGCATCCAGCGCGCCCACCTTGGTGACGATCGGCTTGCCATAGACCTTGGCTGCGTTGAGCTGGGCAATGTAGGCATCCGCCACCTTCTTCTGCTCGGCGCTGGTCGCAAAGATCGCCGAGCGATACTGCGTGCCGCTGTCGGGACCCTGCCGGTTCAGCTGGGTCGGGTCGTGCACGACCGAGAAGAAGATCTGCAGGATCTTGCCGTAGGAAATCTTCTTCGGGTCGTATTTGATCTCGACCGATTCCGCATGTCCCGTCGCGCCGGTGGAGACCATGTTGTAGTCCGCCGTCGCCTTGCTGCCGCCGGAGTAGCCGGAAACCGCGTTGACGACGCCGGCGGTGTGCTGGAACACGCCCTGCACGCCCCAGAAGCAGCCGCCGGCCAGGACCGCGGTCTGGATGCCACCGGCCTCCTGGGCGTCGGTCGCAGGCGGCGGAATGATCACGGCGTCTTCCGCCGCGCGCGAAGGAGCTATGGCAAAGGCGGCAACGGCCAGCGCGCCGATCGCGGCGGCGCAAAGCGAGAGGCGGCTGAGGGACATGGGTTCCTCGTGGGATCGCGGTTGGGAGCCAGTTTAGAGCGGGGGCCGGCTTTCGCAATCGGCACGGCGCCCCCCGACGCCTCAAGATACGGTCGGGGGCGCATTTTGTTACGGCGGAAGCCACACGGTTTCGTGAATAAAATCACGGCCCTGCAACGTCTTAGCGAGGCCGCCGCGTGGGCGGGTGGGGCGTCACTGTTGACCGGAACCGGCCGTCCCTTCCATCAATGAACCGCGACTTGCGACGCGCTACAAAATTCTAGGCGGCTGGGGGCTTCTCTTGCGATGTTACGCGTCTTCCTCTCCTTCATCGTTCTGATTGCGCTGGTTGGCGCCGCGCGCGCGGCCGGCGATATCGACACCTGCCGCAACAACCAGGCCGAAGCCGCCGCGCGGCTCACGGCCTGCGAGTCTGTCATCGCGGATGACGCGATCTCCGGCAAGTCGAAGGCGGCGGCGTATTGGTACCGCGGCGACACGCTGTCGAAGAAGCGCGACTATGACAATGCGATCGCAGCCTTCAGCGCGGCGTTCGCCGCCGATCCCGACAACGTCGTCATTCTCAACTCCCGTGGCATCGCCTATTCGAACAAGGGCGACAACGAGCATGCGCTGGCGGATTTCGAGCGTTGCATGCAGCTGCGCCCGAACTTCGCCAGCCCCTACAACAATCGCGGCCTGATCTCCATGCGCACCGGCGACGTGCAGCGTGCGCTGAACGACTTCAATTCCGCGGTCAAATACGCCTCCACCGGTGAGATCGGGTACATCCACCTCTACAACCGCGCCCGCGCCGAATCCCTGCTCAAGCGTTACGACGCGGCGCTGGCTGATTTTGCCGAGGCGCAGAAGATCAAGCCTGATGGTCCGAGGGTGCCCTCGCTGCGCTGCATCACCTACACGGAGATGAAGAGATTCGATGAGGCGCTCACGGATTGCAACACGGCGCTGACGGCGAACCCGAAGGACGCTTTCGTGCTGGTCAGCCGTGCCAATCTGCGTCTGGCCAAGGGCGATCTCAACGCCGCGCTCGACGACTACAACGGGACGCTGAAGATTGCGCCGAACTACATCCGTGCCTATGCCGGGCGTGGGCAGCTGTTCGAGAAGCGGGGCGACACCGTTGCCGCGCGCTACGACTACCGCTCCGCCAGCGTCGCGCTGACCAAGGTCGACGACACCGAAGTCGCGATCGCGCGCCGGTTTGCCAAGGAGCGGCTGGCAGCGCTGTCGCCGGCGGTCGCCCGGCCACCGCCCCCGCCGCCGGCCAAGCCGGCGCCCGGCGTGTCGCCAGTGCCGACACCGCCGTCCGGACCGCGTAAGGTCGCGCTCATCGTCGGCAACGGCTCCTACAGGAACGTTCCGCCATTGGCCAACCCGCCGCGTGACGCCAGGCTGATCGCGTCGACATTCCGCGATCTCGGCTTCGCCGTGGTGACGCTTGCGCCGGATCTCAGCCGCGACAAGTTCTTCGCCGCGCTGCGCGATTTTGGCGCCGAGGCCGAGAAGGCGGACTGGGCGGTGGTCTACTATGCCGGTCACGGCATGGAGATCGGCGGCGTCAACTATCTGATCCCGACCGATGCGAAGCTGGCCAGCGACCACGATGCCGACACCCAGGCCGTTGCGCTGGAGCAGGTGATCGCCGCGGTTGCCGGCGCGCGAAAGCTGCGCCTGGTCATGCTCGATGCCTGCCGCGACAACCCGTTCGAAAAGACCATGAAGCACACCATCGCGCTCAAGCTGGTTAGTAAGGGACTTTCCAACATCGAGCCGGAAGCCGGCTTCATGGTGGTCTATGCCGCCAAGCACGGCGAGACAGCGCTGGACGGAGATGCGGTGAATTCACCCTTCGCGACTGCGCTGGCGCGCGACATCAAGGAGCCGAAGATCGAGGTCCGCAAGCTGTTCGACATCGTCCGCGACGACGTCTGGACCGCCACCAAGCATCAGCAGCAGCCGTTCACCTACGGCTCGCTGCCCGGCCGCGAGGATTTCTATTTTGTCGTGGGGGAAGTAGGGGGCGTCATTGCGAGGAGCGACAGCGACGAAGCAATCCATGTCTAAGCAAGCGGGGGATGGATTGCTTCGCTGCGCTCGCAATGACGGAAGGAAAATGGCGACGTCAAACCACCACGCTCAGCCGCTTCGCGGCGCGGGTGATGCCGGTGTAGAGCCAGCGCGCGCGGCTGTCCTGGAACGCAAAGCTCTCGTCGAACAGCACGACGTCGTCCCATTGCGAGCCCTGCGACTTGTGCACCGTCAGCACGTAGCCATAGTCGAACTCGTCGTAGGGCTTGCGCTGCTCCCACGGAATTCCCTCGATGCCGCCGTCGAAGCATTCGCCGCGCACCGACACCTTGGTGACCTTGTAGCCAAAATCCTCGTCCGGCATCACGCGCATGGTGATGATCTTGGATTTCGACTGCGCGCGCGCCTTCACCCGCCACAGCCCGCCGTTGAACAGGCCCTTCTTGCGGTTGTTGCGCAGGCAGACCAGCTTGTCGCCGGCGACGGGGAGGGGATCCTCGATGTTCTGTCGCTGCCGCACCCGCATATTGTAGGCGCGGCGGGTGTTGTTGCGGCCGACCAGCACCTGGTCGGCGCCCATCACCCGATCCGGATCGAGCTCCTTGCGCGAGACCACCTCGCTCTCGCCATGGCGGCCGATCTCGAGCTCACGGCCCTCGCGGATATCCATCGACATCCGTACGATCGGATCGTCCTGCGCCTGGCGGTGCACCTCGGTCAGCATGGCGTCCGGCTCGGCATCGGTGAAGAAGCCGCCGCCCTGGATCGGCGGCAATTGCGCGGGATCGCCGAGCACCAAGAGCGGGCAGTCGAAGGACATCAGGTCGCGGCCGAGCTCGGCGTCGACCATCGAGCACTCGTCGATCACGATCAGCTTGGCCTTGGACGCCGGCGCGTCGTCCCACAGCTCGAAGCTCGGCTGCTCGACCCCGGATTCACGGGCGCGGTAGATCAGCGAGTGGATGGTGGAGGCGTTGTCGCAGCCCTTGTTGCGCATCACCAGCGCCGCCTTGCCGGTGAACGCCGCGAACTTCACCTCGCCGTCGACGCCTTCGGCGATGTGGCGGGCGAGCGTGGTCTTGCCGGTTCCGGCATAACCGAACAGGCGGAACACCGGCGGCGTGCCGTTCTGGCCGGGTTTGGCCTTGAGCCAGTCGGCAACGGCTTTCAGCGCGGAATCCTGGTGCGGCGTAAAGGTGGTCATGGGGCTTTCGGAAGGAAGAGCGCGCGACCGATAGCGCCGCGACTCAACGCACACAAGCTAACCATTCGCGCGTTCCAATCAAGACGACTTCCGCTACGCGGAATTGGGGTTTCGCAACCGAGGCTAGACATGGTCGGTGTCGGCACTAGACTGACCGAAAACAACAAATGGTCGAGCTTGGGAGTGACGTCATGAAATTCGGCATCTTTTACGAGCTGCAATTGCCGCGTCCGTGGAATGACGGCGACGAACTCAGGCTTTACCAGAACGCGCTGACGCAACTCGAGACCGCCGACCGGCTCGGCTACGACTATGCCTGGGTCGTGGAGCATCACTTCCTGGAGGAATATTCGCATTCACCGGCACCGGAATCCTTCCTCGCCGCGGCAAGCCAGCGCACGAAGAACATCCGGCTCGGCCACGGCATCTTCCAGCTCACCACCAACCATCCCGCGCGCGTCGCCGAGCGGGTCGCGGTGCTCGATCTCCTGAGCAACGGGCGCTGCGAGTTCGGTATGGGCGAGAGCGCCTCGATCACCGAGCTGACGCCGTTCGGCCGCGACATGGAGACCAAGCGCGAGGTGTTCGAGGACGCGGTCAGCGCGATCTTCCCGATGTTCACCAAGGTCGGCACCGAGCATCGCGGCAAGTATTTCGATATCCCCTTGCGCAACGTAGTGCCGAAGCCGGTGCAGAAGCCGCACCCACCGCTCTGGATGGCGTGCTCGCAGCTGCCGACCATCGAGCGCGCCGGGCAGAACGGATTTGGTGCGCTCGGCTTCCAGTTCGTCAGCGCGGATGCCGCGCATGCCTGGGTGCACGCCTATTACAATGCGATCACCAAGCGGCTGAAAAAGCTCGCCGACTACGAGATCAATCCGAACATGGCGCTGGTCTCGTTCTTCATGTGCGCCAAGACCGACGAGGAGGCGCGCGCCCGCGCCGACGGCGCGACCTTCTTCCAGTTCGCGCTGCGCTATTACGGCGCTGCGCAGAACCGCCAGCGGCCGGCGCCCGGGACCGTCAACATGTGGGACGAGTACAACAAGTGGAAGCGCGAGAATCCGGAGGCGCAGGAGGCCGCCTTGCGCGGCGGCTTGATCGGCTCGCCGGAAACCATTCGGAAGAAGCTGCGGCGCTTCCGCACCTCGCATATCGACCAGGTGATCCTGCTCAACCAGGCCGGCAAGAACACCCACGAGCATATCTGCGAGTCGCTCGAGCTGTTCGCCAAGGAAGTGATGCCGGAGTTCCAGAACGATCCCGAGCACGATGCCTGGAAACGGGGCGTGCTCAGCGGCGCGATCCAGCTCGAGGAGATCGAGACCGAGGCGTTCAAGGACCGCTATGGTAAACTCGCGGTCAATGTCGATCAGCCGAAAGCGGTTGCGGCGGGCTGAACGATTCCCGTGCGTCGACATCGCGATCCCGTGAAGAAAATAATTCGCTACGCTCATTTCGCGGCTTGAAAGAAACCGCGCGCACGATGCCCGCACGAGAGTGCGGGCATCGCTATTTTTGCCGGGCGCTCGACAGCTTCATTCGCGCGCCCCATCATCCTGACATCGCATGATCGCGCAGTGAACTGCGCGCGGTCGTCAGGAGAATTGTTGCAATGAAGCGTCGTGAGTTCCTCAAACTGTCGCTCGGTTCCGCCGCCGTCGCCGCGCTGTTGTCGCGCCGCGCGGGCGCCGAGGGCGGGGTGAAGGAAATTCGTATCGGTTATCAGAAGAACGGCGTGCTGGTCGTCGCGCGGCAACGCGCGGCGCTGGAAGATCATTTCAAGCCGCTCGGCGTCGAGGTGAAGTGGATCGAGTTCTCGTCCGGCCCGCCGATGATGGAAGCGATGAATGTCGGCAGCGTCGACTACGGCGCGGTCGGCGACTCGCCGCCGATTTTCGCCCAGGCCGCGGGTGCAGCGATCGTCTACGCCGCGGGGCAGCCCATCACCAACGGCCAGGGCATCCTGGTGCCGCGCAATTCGGCAATTGCCGACATCGCCGATCTCAAGGGCAAGCGCATCGGCTTCACCAAGGGATCCAGCGCGCATAACATCGTCATCCAGACGCTGGAGAAGGCCGGGCTCACCTACAACGACATCACGCCGGTCTGCCTGACGCCGCCGGATGCCGGCCCGGCCTTTGCCAATGGCGGGATTGACGCCTGGGTCATCTGGGATCCGTATTTTGCGATCGGCGAGACCAAGCAGAACGGCCGCATGCTGGTCAACGCCCACGAGATCACCAAGACCAACTCGTTCTACATCGCCAACCGCGACTTTGCGAAGAACAACGCGGCCATCCTGCAGCAGATCGTCGACGTCACGACCTCGACGGCGGTGTGGGCGCAGGCGCATCCCGACGAGGTGGCGAAATCGCTGAGCGCCGTCACCGGCGTTCCGCTCGACATCCAGACCATCGCGGCCCGCCGGGCCGGCTTCTCGGTCGGCCCGATCACCGACGACATCGTCGCGACCCAGCAGGGCGTGGCCGACCGCTTCTTCAAGCTCGGTCTTGTTCCGAAGCAGATCGCGGTTCGAGAGATCGTCTGGCGCAACACCAAGACCTGATCGCTCGGCCTTTCATCAAGCAGGGAATGTCATCATGACGCGTTCGTTTCGGCGCTGGATTGCCCGCGCGGTGCTGTCGGTCAGCATTGTCGCCGCAACCGTCAGCGCATCCTATGGCCAGGAGAAGGTGGTCCGTATCGGCTACCAGAAGTACGGCAAGCTGGTCCTGCTCAAGAGCAAGGGCTCGCTTGAGGAGAAACTGAAAACGCTCGGCTACAAGGCAGTGTGGACCGAGTTTCCCTCGGGCCCGCCGCTGCTCGAGGCGCTCAATGTCGGTGCGATCGATTTCGGCAATACCGGCGAGGCGCCGCCGATCTTCGCGCAGGCCGCCGGCGCGCCGATTCAATACGTCGCCTACGAGCCGCCGGCGCCGAAAGGCGAGGCGATCCTCGTGCCGAAGGACAGCGCGCTCAAATCGGTCGCCGATCTCAAGGGCAAGAAGGTCGCGCTGAACAAGGGCTCCAACGTCCACTATCTCCTGGTCAAGGCGCTCGAGAAGGCCGGCGTCAAGTACTCCGAGATCGAGCCGGTGTTCCTGGCGCCCGCCGATGCGCGCGCGGCATTCGAGCGCGGCGCGGTCGATGCCTGGGTGATCTGGGATCCCTTCCAGGCCGCCGCCGAAGCGGCCACCGGCGCGCGGACGCTCGCCGACGGCACCGGCGTCGTCTCGAACTATCAGTTCTACTTCTCCTCGAAGAAGTTCCTGCAAAGCGATTCGAAGATCGTCGATCTCGTGCTCGCGCAGTTGGGTGAGGTCGATGACTGGGCCAAGGGCGACATCCACGCGGTGGCCGAGCAGCTTGCACCGACGATCGGGCTGTCGGTCCCGGTCGTGGAAGTCGCGCTGAAGCGCCAGGCCTACGGCATCAAGCCGGTCACCGACGCGGTCATCGCCGACCAGCAGCAGGTCGCCGACACCTTCTTCGCGCTCGGCCTGATCCCCAAACAAATCAAGATCTCTGATGTCGCATGGAGGCCGGGAACGTGAGCAACCCAACCAACGCCAACATCCTCTGGTTCCTGCCGACCCACGGTGACGGCCGCTATCTCGGAACGTCGATCGGCGGGCGCGAGGTCAATTTCAACTATCTGCGCCAGATCGCGCAGGCGGCCGATCAGCTCGGCTATTTCGGCGTGCTGCTGCCGACCGGCCGGAGCTGCGAGGATTCCTGGGTGGTGGCGTCGGCCGTCGCGCCGACGACCGAGCGGCTACGCTACCTCGTCGCGGTCAGGCCCGGCCTGCAATCCCCTGCAGTCGCGGCGCGGATGACCGCGACGCTGGACCGGCTCTCGAACGGCCGCCTTCTGATCAATGTCGTCACCGGCGGCGATCCGGTCGAGAACAAGGGCGACGGCATCTTCTTGGCCCACGACGAACGCTATGCGGTGACGCGCGAGTTTCTCGACATCTACAGCGATCTGCTCGCCGGCAAGACGGTCAATGTCCAGGGCAAGCACATCCAGATCGAGGACGGACGGCTGTTGTTCCAGCCGGTGCAGTCGCCGCGGCCGCCGCTCTATTTCGGCGGCTCGTCTGATGCCGGCATCGAGGTGGCGGTCGACACCGTCGACAAATATCTGACCTGGGGCGAGCCGCCGGCGCAGGTCGCAGAGAAGGTTGCACGGGTGAAGGCGGTTGCCGCGCAGCGCGGCCGCAAGCTGTCGTTCGGGATCCGCTTGCACGTGATCGTACGCGAAACCAATGCGGAGGCATGGCGGGCCGCCGACGAGCTGATCCAGCACGTGACCGACGATACGATCGCCGCGGCCCAGAAGATCTTCTCGCGGATGGATTCGGTCGGCCAGCAGCGCATGGCCGAGCTGCATGGCGGGCGCCGCGACAAGCTCGAGATCAGTCCCAACCTCTGGGCCGGCGTCGGCCTGGTGCGCGGCGGCGCCGGCACGGCGCTGGTCGGCGATCCCCAGACCGTTGCTGCAAGGATCAGGGAGTATCAGGAGATCGGCATCGATACCTTCATCATGTCGGGCTACCCGCATCTCGAGGAAGCCTATCGTTTCGCCGAGTTGGTGTTCCCGCTGCTGTCACTCTCCCAGCCAGGTAGTGTGACGCCGATCCGCGTCAACACCGGGCCGTTCGGCGAAACCATCGGCAACGACTACCGGCCGCAGAAACAGGCAGCTCAATCATGAGCCTCATCGACAGTCTCCCGCGCGTCGGCGTGCCAAAACTACCGAAAGTGGGCGGCCTGATTCCCTGGATCGTCCCGCTCGCGATCATTCTCGTCTGGCAGCTCGCTTGCGTCACCGGCTTTGTGCCGGCGCGGGTGCTGCCGGCGCCCACCGACGTCGCGCTGGCGGGGTGGAAGCTCGTGCTCTCCGGCGAGCTCGTTCGCAACATCTGGATCAGCTTCTGGCGCGCCGGCATCGGCTTCCTGATCGGCGGCGGCATCGGCTTTGCGTTCGGTCTCGCCAACGGGCTGTCGCAGCTGTCGGCCAAGCTCACCGACACGACGCTGCAGATGGTGCGCAACATCCCGCATTTGGCGCTGATCCCGCTCGTCATCCTGTGGTTCGGCATCGACGAGTCGGCCAAGCTGTTCCTGGTCGCGCTCGGCGTGTTCTTTCCGATCTATCTGAACACGCTGCACGGCATCCGTACCGTCGATCCGCAACTGATCGAGATGGGCCGCATCTACGGCATGACCGACGGTCAATTGTTCCGCCGGGTGATCTTCCCGGGCGCGCTGCCGTCGATCTTCGTCGGCCTGCGCTTCGCGCTCGGCATCATGTGGCTGACCCTGATCGTGGCGGAGACCATCGCCGCCTCGTCGGGCCTTGGCTACATGGCGATGCAGGCGCGCGAATTCATGCTGATCGACGTCGTCGTGCTCTCGATCCTGATCTACGCCTTGCTCGGCAAGCTCGCCGACAGCGCCTCGCGGGCGCTGGAGCGGCTGACCTTGTCCTGGCACCCCGCCTTCCAGAAACAGTGAGAGTGCAAATGCAAGAGGCGCTTCGTTTCGAGTCCGTGGACGCCGAGCCGGTCGAGCGTGCCGACATCATCGCGCAGGCGCGGCAGTTGCGGCGCGGTTCGCTAGGCGCGGCCCGCGGGCTATCGCTCACGGTCCGCGGCTTGCGCAAGTCGTTCGGCGACAATGAGGTGCTGCGCGGCATCGACCTGCATATTCCTCCGGGGCAGTTCGTTGCGATCGTCGGCCGCAGCGGCTGCGGCAAGAGCACGTTGCTGCGCCTGATCGCCGGCCTCGAAGCGGCGAGCGCGGGGAGCATCGCCTTTGGCGAGGAACCGCGGGCGCAGGACGTCCGCGTCATGTTCCAGGAGGCGCGATTGCTGCCCTGGGCGCGCGTGCTCTCCAATGTCGAGGTCGGGCTCGGCCGCGAGCGGGCCTCTGCCGATGTGCAGGCGCGTGCCGAACATGCGTTGGTCGAGGTCGGCCTCGGCGACAAACGCGCGCAATGGCCCGCGGTGCTGTCCGGTGGTCAGAAGCAGCGCGTGGCGCTGGCGCGTGCATTGGTCAGCCAGCCGCGCGTGCTGGCCTTTGACGAGCCGCTCGGCGCCCTCGATGCGTTGACCCGGATCACGATGCAGCAACTGCTGGAGCGAGTCTGGCGCGACCAGGGCTTTACCGCGATCCTGGTGACGCATGATGTCGCCGAGGCGGTCGCGCTCGCCGACCGGGTGCTGGTGATCGAGGGCGGCCGCATCGCGCAGGACTTTGCCGTCGACCTGCCGCGGCCGCGCCGGCGCGGCTCGGCCGAGCTCGCCGCGCTCGAGGGCGCGATCCTGACGCACCTGCTCGCGGGCAGCGAAGAAGCCACCCATCCCTGAGGCCGCCATGAACTCCATCGTCCGCAATATCTCGCTCGACCAGGTCGTCTCCGCCGATGATTTTCGCGGCGCGATGCGTCATCTGACCGGCGGCGTCAGCGTCATCACGGCCGGCCGCGGCCGGGATATTTCCGGCATGACGGTAACGTCGGTATCGTCGCTGTCAGTCGATCCGCCGTCCCTGATTGTCAGCATCAACCGCGAAGCGTCGTCATGGCCGTTGATCAGGCGCCACGGCGTGTTTGGCGTGAATATCCTGACGGCGGACCAGCTCGATATCGCCGAGCGCTTTACCGGCAAGGATGGCCTGAGGGGTGCCGACCGGTTCGCCGGCGCCGAATGGACGACGCGGGCCTCCGGCGTGCCGTTGCTGGTCGGTGCGCTCGCGGCTGTTGACTGCGAGGTCGAGGACGTCATTGAGCGCCACTCGCACGCGATCGTCATCGGTCGCGTGCGCGATGTGGTGGCCTCGCAACGCACCGCCGCGCTGGCGTACTGGCATGGCGAGTACGTCGCGATCGACAGGGAAGAAGACGCCGCCAGGCTGGCGGAGGTCAGCCTGCCGTCGCGCCACGTCCATGTCCGTGGGCCGCGCTAGGACCAATCCACATTCAAGATTCCCATAGCTGAATGATGCTGAATCAATGCGTTCCGGACCTTTTGATTCGGAGCGTACTGATGGGCGTGAAGCGCTATGAACTAAGCGAGGCACAATGGGCTCGGATTGCACCTATGCTGCCGGGCAAGGTGGGTGATCCCGGCCGGAGCGGTGTCGACAACCGCCTGTTCGTGAACGGGGTTTTGTGGGTTCTGCGGTCCGGTGCCTACTGGCAGCACCTGCCGGAGCGCTATGGCAAGTGGAAGAGCGTACACGCGCGTTTCACCCGCTGGGCCAAGGCCGGCGTGTGGGAGAAGGTGTTTGCCGAACTGATCAAGGATCGCGACAACAAATACCTGATGCTCGACACCACTCTGGTTCGTGTCCACCAGCAGGCCGCGAGCGGAAAGGGGGGCCAAAACTCAGGAGTTGGGGCGTTCCCGAGGTGGATTGACGACCAAGATCCACATGCTCTGCGACAGCCTCGGTCGGCCGCTGCGCTTCAGGCTCACCGCCGGCCAACGACACGACAACCTCACTGCAAAAGCCCTGCTCGAAGGCTTCACCGCCGAGGCCGTGCTGGCCGACAAGGCCTACGACAATAACGATCTGCGCACGACCATCGCAGACATGAACGCCGAAGCGGTAATCCCCTCAACCCGTTCTCGTAAGGTCCCCATCCCGCATGACGAGACGATCTACAAGCTACGCAACCGCATCGAGCGCTGCTTCAACAAGCTCAAACACTTCCGCCGCTTCGCCACCCGATATGACCGACGGGCAGACTACTTCCTCGCCTTCGTCCACCTCGCCGCAATCTGCATTTGGCTCCGTTGAATGTGGATTCGTCCTAGTCCATGATCGCGGTCAGTGTCGCCGGGGAATCGATGCTCACTGTACCGCCGCGGACGCCGGACCACAGCGCCTGGATCGTTTGCGGCTGGTTGGTCAGGGGGACACCGACAACCACCGTGGTGGGAACGCGTCCGGAGCTGGGCGGGACCTGCTCGTTATAGGTGAAGCCGCCGATGACCGAAGAGGCCACGCCGTCGACGCTGATCCCGAAGGTGCCGCCGGGATTGTTGCTGCCCGTCGCAAAGGCGAAGGGGACGTTGAGAATGACGATCGCGGTGGTGCCGACGCCCTCGGGAATCGTGAAGGTGAGGCCGGTCATCGGTACGAGCGACTCGGAATCCGTGGACTGGGTGCCGGTGGTCTGTGCGTAAAATGCCATCTTTCACTCTCCAGTTGTCAAAAAAATAAAGGACAATAAGAGATTGAGTACGGCAACGGATGTCAAGATTCAAGAGATGAAAGTTTGGTGACCCCGGCGCGGCCTGTTGCCCGTGGCGTTTTCATGGGCAGCCGACTAGAAGGCGGGGTATGCTGCTCGGAATGAGAACGCAATGAAGCGCCTGGGAGCCTGGCTGTTCTATCTGGTCGGCGCGCTCGCGATCGCCTATCTGGGGCTCTATGCCTATGTGGCGTTCACCGGGCGTGACATGACGCCCGGCGACCCCATCCGCATCTTCCGTAGGCCCGATGCGCCGAGCTATTCGCGGCGCGAAGCCGTTCCTGAAGTGGCCTTATCCATCGTCAACCCGCCATGCGCTGATAGTCGGGAGCGCCATTGCCGGCCGGGGTGATCGGGATTCCGCCGTCGGCATATTCGTTCAGCTTGTTGCGCAGCGTGCGGATCGAGATGCCCAGGATGTTGGCGGCGTGGGTGCGGTTGCCGAGGCAGTGCTTCAGCGTCTCCAGGATCAGGTCGCGCTCGACATCGGCGACGGTGCGGCCGACGAGCGCGCGGGTAACCTGCTCGGCGGCAAGCGTCGCGTGCGCGACGACGGGCGCGGTCCTGGCGTGATCGAGGCGATCGCCGTCGGGCGTGATGATCGCCTCAGCGCCAATTTCGTCGCCCTGCGCCATCAGGACCGAGCGATGGATGGTGTTCTCGAGCTCGCGGACATTGCCCTGCCAGCGGTTCGAGGTCAGCACGCGCCGTGCCTCCGCGGAGATCGGGCGGACCGGCACGCCATTGGCCTCGGCGTATTTCTTGGCGAAATGCTGCGCCAGCTCGAGGATGTCGGCCGGCCGGTCGCGCAGCGGCGGGATCTTCAGGTTGACGACATTGAGACGGAACAGCAGGTCTTCGCGGAACGTGCCTTCGCGCACCGCGTCATTCAGGTTGCGGTTGGAGGTCGCGATGATGCGGATGTCGACCGGCACCGGCTTGGTGCCGCCGACGCGATCGATCACGCGCTCCTGGATCGCGCGCAACAATTTGGATTGCAGGCGCACGTCCATTTCGGAAATTTCGTCGAGCAGCAGCGTGCCGCCGGTGGCCTCCTCGAACTTGCCGATGCGGCGGGCGACCGCGCCGGTGAAGGCGCCCTTCTCGTGGCCGAACAGCTCGGATTCCAGGAGGTGCTCCGGGATCGCCGCGCAATTGATCGAGATGAACGGCCGCTTGGCGCGGGCCGAGCGCGAATGGACGTAGCGCGCCAGCACTTCCTTGCCGGTGCCGGACTCGCCGGTGATCATCACCGAGGCGTCGGAGCCGGCGATTTGCTGCGCGAGCCGGATCACCTTGCCCATCGCCTCGTCGCGATAGACGAGATCGCGGGCGTCGTTGGCGACCGCGGCCAGCACGGCGGCGATCAACTCGGGATCGGGCGGCAGCGGGATGTATTCCTTGGCGCCGGCATGGATCGCGGCGACCGCGGCGCGGGCGTCGTTGGAGATGCCGCAGGCGACGATCGGCACGTGGATGTGCTCGGCTTCGAGCCGCATCACCAGATCGCGGATATCGAGCCCGACATCGACCAGCAGCAGGTCGGCGCCCTTGCCGCCGCGCAGCACGCCCATCGCCTGTTCGGCGGCCTCGGCGTGGGTCACCGACGCGCCGTTGTCCATCGCGATCTTGGTGGCGGTCGTGAGCTGACCCTTCAGGGTGCCAACGATGAGAAGCCGCATGATAATCTCCTGTTCGTCTGGTCGCGCAGGTCCCGCGCGCTATCGTTGGATGTTACGAGCGTTCCGCCTTGATGATCTCGGTCATGGTCACGCCAAGCTTGTCTTCCACCAGCACGACTTCGCCACGCGCCACCAGGCGGTTGTTGACGTAGATGTCGATCGCCTCGCCGACGCGGCGGTCGAGTTCGAGCACCGTACCGGGTCCTAGCTTCAGGAGGTCGCCGACGTCCATCTTGGAGCGGCCGAGCACGGCCGACACCTGGACCGGCACGTCGAACACCGCCTCGAGGTCGGCGGCAATCCGGGATGCGTTTTCGTCTTCGTTGTAGCCCACGTCATCGATCGACGGCGCGTCGGCCGAATTCAGATCGGGCAGCGGGACCTGTGCGTCGGTGTCGCTCATGGTTCATTCCTCACGGCCGTCAGCCGGCCTGATTGCGGGACGCCAGATAGCGCCCGACAAGTTCGTTGATCTTGGTCTCGATCGCCGCGCGCTCCAGCACCACGCCGCCGTCGGCCCATTCGATCCGACAATCGCCGGTCGCAATCGTGGGTTCGGCGAGGATCACCAGCCGGCCCTCGAAGCCGCTGTGCGACGCCAACCGCTCGATGTTCTCGCGCGCCGGCTCGTAGAGGGCGTCGTTGATGCGGACCACGAGATGCGGGGTCGCGACCAGATGCGAGAAACAGTCGCTGACGAGCGCGGTGATCTCGGCAAGCGGTTCGCGCGCGATCAGCTCGGCGCAGAGCTTGCGGGCGACCGCGATCGCGACGTCGACGGCCTCGGTCTCCATCCGCGCCTCGATGCCGGAGAAGCGCGCCGCGATACCCTTGATCGCGACGCCGATCTCCTCCAGCGCCAGCGCGGAGCGGCGGTCGCTCTCGACCTTGGCCTCGCGCTGAGCCGCATCGTAGCCGGCGCGATAGGCCCGCGCCTCGGCCTCGGCGATCTTCTGCGCGATCTCGGCCGGCGTCGCCGCGCGCTCGCGGGAGCGGTCCGGCGCCGCGAAGTCGGTATCGAACAGGAATTTTGCGGGCGCGGCCATCAGTACACCAGCTCGTCGTCGGCGCGGTTCTTGGTGAGCGTGATCTCGCCCTTGGCGGCGAGATCCTTGGCGAGGTTGACGAGCAGAGCCTGCGCCTCGTCGACGTCGCGCAACCGGACCGGGCCCATCGCGGCCATGTCGTCCATCAGCATCTTGCCGGCGCGCGAGGACATGTTGGAGAGGAAGAAGCTGCGCACCTCCTCGTTGGCGCTCTTCAGCGCGACGCCGAGCTTGTCCTTGTCGATATTGCGCATCAGGGTCTGGGCCGAGCCGGTGTCGAGCTTGATCAGGTCGTCGAAGGTGAACATCAACGCCTTGATGCGCTCGGCGGATTCGCGGTTTTCCTCTTCCAGCGAGGTGATGAAGCGGGTTTCGGTCTGGCGGTCGAAATTGTTGAAGATTTCCGCCATCACCTCGTGGGCGTCGCGGCGGCGGGTCTGCGACAGGTTGGACATGAATTCGGTCCGCAGCGTCTGCTCGACGCGCTCGATGACCTCCTTCTGCACCGCTTCCATTCGCAGCATGCGGTTGACGACATCGAGCGCGATGTCCTCGGGCAGGATCGCGAGCACCCGCGCGGCGTGCTCCGGCTTCAGCTTCGACAGAACCACGGCGATGGTCTGCGGGTATTCGTTCTTGAGGTAGTTGGCGAGCACCTCTTCCTGCACGTTGGAGAGCTTCTCCCACATGTTGCGGCCGGCGGGACCGCGGATCTCGTCCATGATGCCGTTGACGCGCTCGGCGGGCAGGTATTGCTGCAGCAGCCGCTCGGTGGCGTCGAAATTGCCCATCAGCGCGCCCGACGCCGACATCCGCGAGACGAACTCGAGCAGGAGGTCCTCGACCACGTCGGCCTCGACGGTGCCGAGCGTCGACATGTGGATCGACAGTTCGCGGACCTCGTCATCGTCGAGCAAGGACCAGATCTTGCCGCCATATTGCTCGCCGAGCGCCAGCATCAGGATCGCCGCGCGCTTGGGTCCGGACAGCGGCTTGCCCTTCGGCCGGTTGCTCTGCCGGCTCGCCAGCGTCGAGAGGACGCTGGTGATGTCGTTGGCGTTCGTGGTCTGCGGTACGGAGGCCATATCAGCTCTCGGCAGGCTCGCTCAACCATTGACGGACAATGGAGGCGGTCTCGTTCGGATTGCGTTCGGCGAGTTCGCCCACCCGGTGCACGGCCTGGGCGTGGACCTGACCCTGGATCTGGGCGACGTCGATCAATTGCGCGGTGGCATTGCCGCCGGGCAGCAGCGCCTGGCCTGATCCGCCGGCGGCTTCGGCGTGCGCGCTGCCATCGGCGAGCGCGGGGGCGGCCGCCTCGCCGGTCAGCATCGGGATGACGTCGGCGGCCACGATGCGCTTGACCAGCGGGCGGATCACCATGAACAGCACCACGAGGCCGAGCAGCATCATCACGCCGAGCTCGATGACGTACATCACATCATCCTTGGTGAATTGCAGCATGCCGAGCAGGCCGGTCGGCTCGGCGAGCGGCGCCACCGCGGGCGGCTCGGCAAAGCGGAGGTTGACGACCTCGACCTGGTCGCCACGCTTCTGGTCGAAGCCGATCGCCGAGCGCACCAGCGCTGCGATGCGGTCGAGCTGCTCCTTGCCGCGGTCCTGGTAGACCATCTCGCCTTTTTCATTCTTGGAGTAGGCGCCGTCGACCAGCACGGCGACCGAGATCCGGTTGACGCGGCCGGCCTCGGTGACCTCGGTCTTGGTGGTGCGGGAAATCTCGTAGTTGTTGGTTTCCTCGCTCTTCTTGCTCTGGTCCTTGGCGCGGGCGGCGTTGTCCTGGTTCTGGTTGCCGGGCAGTTCGTTGTTGACCGTGACCTGGCCGGAGTTGTCGGCGGTGAGGCTACTTTCCTCGCGGGTCTGGCTCGAGCGCAGCACGCGGCCCTCGGGATCGAACTTGTCCGAGGTCTGGGTGATCTTGTTGTAGTCGAAGTCGGCCGCGACCTTGACCCGCGCGCGGCCGGCGCCGACCACCGAGGAGACGATGTCCTCGACCTGCTTCTGCGTCCGCTTCTCGAAGGCGGTGCGGCGCTCGTCGCCGACGGCGCTTTCGGCGTCGGTGGCGGCGCCGTCGGCCAAGAGCTGGCCGGCTTCGTCGACGATCGAGACGCGTTGCGGTTTCAGCCCGTTGACGGCGGAGGCAACCACATGGCGGATGGCGCGGATCTGCTGCGGCTCCAGCGCCCCGCGCACCCGCACCACGATCGAGGCCGACGGCTCCGGGGTCTCGCGCGAGAACAGCGGCTTCTCCGGCAGCACCAGATGGACGCGGGCGGCCTGGACGCGGTCGATGGCGCGGATGGTGCGGGCGAGCTCGCCCTCCAGCGCGCGCAAATGATTGATGTTCTGGACGAAGCTCGTGGTGCCGAGCGCGTCCGACTTGTCGAAGATCTCGTAGCCGACGCCGCCGCCCTTGGGCATGCCGCCCTCGGCGAGCTTCATCCTGAGCCGGGTGACCTTGTCCTTCGGCACCATGATCGCGGCGCCCTCATTGCGCAGCTCGAAGGGGATCGCCTGGCGCTCCAACTCCTTGATAATGGCCGAGGAATCCTCGGTCGACAGGTCGGTGAAGAGGGTGGTCATTTGCGGCGTGGTGACGCGCATGATGACGAAGGCGAAGAAGCCGATCAGGGCGGCGGTGACCGCCACCATGGCCGCCAGGCGGGCCGCGCCAAGACCTCTCAGGAAAGCAACCAGACTTTGCACCAACGGCCCCCAGGGATTCGGCCCGCTCGGGTCCGACTGGGCAAATATTGCCTAGGGTATGGTTTCCATCTGGTTAACGAAGGTTAAGGACCGCGGCAAAATCGCGGACATGAAAAAAACCGGCTTCGCAAAACGAAGCCGGTTTTCGTCAAATTCTGTCAATTTGGCGAGAATTTACTGCCGATATTGCTGGATGCGGGTGGTGCGCAGCCCGGCCAGACCATGCTGGTCGATCGAGAACTGCCAGGACAGGAACTCGTCGACGGTCAGCGTGTAGCGGCTGCAGGCTTCCTCCAGGGAAAGCAGGCCGCCGCGGACCGCGGCTACGACTTCGGCCTTGCGGCGGATCACCCACCGTTTGGTTCCGGGCGCCGGCAAATCTGCGATGGTCAACGGGCTGCCGTCAGGCCCGATGACGTACTTCACCCTCGGGCGATGGGGTTCTGTCATGGCGTACTCACAAACTCTCAACCACTGAACTCACGGTAGAAACCTACGCCCCTCGGCTTAAAATTTGCCTAAGCCCAAGGGTTCAATACGATTCTCGTTGGAGCGGCCGGGAACACGACAAGATTCGGGGGCCCGGGGCGCCGCAACGGGGAGAGGCGCGATGGTTCGGGGGCGGCCCCATTTGGCAAGCCCGCCGGGCGACATCAGCCCACTGCCGCGCAATTCTCGTCATGCAATTCGACTCGCGAACCGCAGATCGGACCGGGTACCGGATAAGACGCGACTGCTTTGCGGTCCATCGCCGTCATCTCGGTGAGGACGCGCCGTGTGAGCGGGGCAGCTCGTTCAGGCGAAGTGTGGTCTCTGCCGGCTTCGCCTTCAGCAACAGTGCATCGCGCTCTTGTCCACGGCAATCCTTTCGCGGCTCGGCGCGCCTTGCCGGCCCATCGTCTCAGCCGATCCTCGAATGACAACATAGGCTTTCGCCGATTGCGTTTGGCCATCATCGCAGTCTCCCGCCTTGGGGAGCAGCAGCTTCGTGCTGGCCTGTCCGGACGTCACTAACCCAGGTTAAGCCAGTCAGAGGTCCATTGTGGCAACATCTCCTCCGGCCGATTGTCCTGACCTGTTTCAGGGACCATTTTCCCCGGTCGGACGTTAGTATCTTGAGAAAACGACCACTGGCGAACCATTTTGCGGGACGACCCCGCAGCACGGCCTCGCGCGCAGCATTATCGAAACAGGCGCGCCGCGCCGCCTCGCACCGCTCCGCGTCGGCCCGCTCAGCCGCAGCCCGCAAGGCGGCAAAGACCAAGGGCCCGGCGCGCCGCTCCGCTGCGGCAAGGAAGGCAGCCCGGACCAGAGCACGCCGACGGTGATAAATCTGGCAGCAACCACAATGCCGAGAAGAACACGATCATGGAAAGGCAAACCGGCCGGAGCCCGCCTCCCTGAATCGAAGCGGTCCCAGAACGCGCTCCGGAACTATGAACGCTACCTGGAGCTGGCGCGCGCCGAAGCTTTGAACGGCGACCTTGTCGCGGCGGAAAATTATCTTCAGCACGCCGAGCACTATCTGCGCGCAATGCAGGAGAGCCGCGCCGCGGACGGTTCGAGCGGCGGTCAGGAAATCCCGCCCAAACAACGATCCAACGGATGACGCTGCTGGCCGGCGTGGCATGGTGCGGTCTTGCCGTGCTCTGTTGCAACGCCCTTCGTTGCGATGTCGCCCGGCGGATGTCGCGGCCGGTCACCCGATGGGAATAGCAACGAACCGCGTCGCTTCGTTTGACTTGATGCGGACCAATGCAATTCGTTTTCCGAGGCTTCTCCTCTGGATCAACGGCGGCCCTGGAAATTCGCCGGCCTTGTCGGCCTCCTCACGGAAGCGTTTGACTTCCTTGCTCATCGCGTCCGGCCGAACCCTGTTGCCGTATCCAAGACAGCGCGCGCACGCGTGTTCCGCCGCTCGCGAGATCAAACTCTGTGCGTTCGCCGCCGCTGGTCGCACTGGGGATAGAGCTCTTCGATGCTCCGTCGGATTTCCGGGTTGACGGCCGAGTAAGAACTGAGCCGCTTTCAATGCGTAGAAAATGTAGCGGTTACTGCTGAAAAATATCGGCCGCTTTGGTTGAGTCCTGGAAATTCGTCCAACCATTTTTCAGGCTCTTCGGCTGGAACATCGCCTCGGGTCGCTACAAAATTGCGGATCAGTTCTGCTCCGGTTTCCGCATGAAGGTTACGGCCGCACCGTTTGTGGGGATGCCTTCGGAGCCGGACGGCACATAGTACCAAAAATAAATCCGTTATCGAGGAACCTTTATCAGCTGCCCCTATTTGCTCGCTGTCCACTACTAGGAGGTAGACAGCATGACGAAAATTCTTTTAGCGACGGTCGCTATCCTCGCATTCGCGGCACCTTCATTCGCGCAGCAGGAGCAAAAAACTACCGGTCAAGCGCCGCCATCAGGTGCTTCCTCGTTCTACGTGGCTCAAGATACCGCGACGATGAAATGTCAAATTGTCAATGCCCAGCCTGCCGCTGGTGGCAACTTGAAGGTTATCGGTATGGCTCATCCGTCACAGGCCGAAGCGCAAACAGCTTTGGCGGCTGAGAAAACCTGCGCCAAGTAGTGAAGTGAAGGCGTGAGTACAGGGGTGGATCTATTGGTTCGAGAAGACCACTGACCCACCCCGCCAACTGTGTCGCCGGACGGATGGCGTTGCCTCAGGATGCCTGAGATGCGACAGTCAATGAATAACACTGGAAAGCCATTGGGAAACCGGTACTGGGAAATTTTGAAAGTATTCACAGACCGCTGGGCGGAACGCGCTCGAAGCAATCTCACCTCCGATAGCAACAAAAAAAGGATTACCGCTAGACCGCTTTTGTCGAACGGGGTGGCACGGTAGTTTTGTGCGCCACGAGCAGAGGTATTTTTATTACCTAGCCATCCGCCAAGCGAACAGCACCACAGTCGCCCCGAGCGCCGCTACAATTGCCGACGTCACTATCCCGCCGCCGAGCGCGAGAAGCACAGCGATGTGATAGCCAATCAACGCGCCAGCAATACCCACCAACGCGCTTGTGACGATGCCGCGGGTTGATCCGGAGAATTGACGAGCAAGCCATGATGGCCCCGCAAGCCGGTCGAACAGAAAGCCAGCGGCGAGGCCGATTACGAGAACTACAATAAACGTTACGACGGAGTCTGGGGCGCGCATGTTAGGCCGCCTTGAGTGTGGTTTAGATAGATTTACGCAAACGTTGGGACACTTCAGTTCAAGTGTCACAGGAACCGTGCGCCTTTACGGGAGAGAAGTCGACTAATATGTCGTGAAATCGGCGGTCGAAAAAATTGGGCCGACCACTTTCAGTCTACCACCAAGCGGTGGCGAATTGCGTACCAGCTCTACTGCTGTGATTTTCGTTCGGGAGAGGCCAGCCAGCCATTGATACGTGCCGCCAAATCCGCCAAGCGGGCTTTCTCCAAGAGGGCATCACGCATCTTTCCGGGAGGCAGGGTGGCAGCCATCTCTCGGGCGCGCTGAGCTTCATTTGCCAGGCGCTGACCAAACGAGATTTCGTGCTTAACGCGGGTATGCGACAACATGGCGGTTGCCTATTTTGAAACGCGCTCTCACAACGCCGCTCCCCGGATAAACGTTCAACAAGAACTTTGGGAACGCGATTCTTGGAACCAAACGAACTGCTGTGTCTTGTATACAGGCTGGAACAACAGAGGGGATTTGCCGGACCGATCAAGGTTGGTGACACGCATGTTAGTGGTAGGCGTCAACCAAGTTCGCGAGGGTTACCATGATTGAGGGTAGCTTCGATGCTCGAACGCTTGCCTGCATGAATGTTGCGCTGGACCGGGTTTGCGAACACTCCCCGCTCGGAGAACAACACGAGGTTCGCGAGCGCGTCGCGCAGGGCATTATCCGATGCGCAAAAAGCGGCAGGACCACGCTAGGAGCTCTCATAGAGGCTGGGGGGCGCGCCTTGTACCGTCTCCCGGAGAAACCAAAACAATCCGCGTGAGTACGCCGTGCGGGCTTTAGACCGACGGCGGTTCGCCGACGCCAAGCTCC
Organism: Bradyrhizobium erythrophlei; assembly: GCF_042430365.1. Classification (GTDB taxonomy): domain Bacteria; phylum Pseudomonadota; class Alphaproteobacteria; order Rhizobiales; family Xanthobacteraceae; genus Bradyrhizobium; species Bradyrhizobium erythrophlei. The sequence goes on along the minus strand of NZ_JBHMET010000233.1, from coordinate 82,016 downwards.
TTGACGGCGAGCTTAGAAATCACTGCCGGATCGCGAACGCCCGTCGCGCCGGGGCCGGCGCGCCGCTCCGCTGCGGCAAGGAAGGCAGCCCGGACCAGAGCACGCCGACGGTGATAAATCTGGCAGCAACCACAATGCCGAGAAGAACACGATCATGGAAAGGCAAACCGGCCGGAGCCCGCCTCCCTGAATCGAAGCGGTCCCAGAACGCGCTCCGGAACTATGAACGCTACCTGGAGCTGGCGCGCGCCGAAGCTTTGAACGGCGACCTTGTCGCGGCGGAAAATTATCTTCAGCACGCCGAGCACTATCTGCGCGCAATGCAGGAGAGCCGCGCCGCGGACGGTTCGAGCGGCGGTCAGGAAATCCCGCCCAAACAACGATCCAACGGATGACGCTGCTGGCCGGCATCGCATGGTGCGGTCTTGCCGTGCTCTGTTGCAACGCCCTTCGTTGCGATGTCGGCCGGCGGATGGCAGCGCAATAGCGGACCTCACCAGAGGTCCGAGTTGGGCCAATCAGCGACATTGGCGGGCTACTCGATCACCTCGTCGGCTTGAGCGAGCAGCGACAGGGAAACATCGACGCCTAGCGCTCTTGCGGCTTTCAAATTGATGACCAGCTCGAACTTGATCGGCAGCTGCACGGGAAGATCCGCAATTTGCGAGCCCCTCAGGACGCGGTCGACGTAAGCTGCGGCTCGCCGATACAAGTCAAGGATATCGACACCGTAAGACATCAGTCCACCGCCTGAAGCAAAGAAGCGGAAAGCATAGATTGTGGGCACACGGTCGCGGGCCGCTGTTGAGATTATTAACTCGCGATGGATACCATTGAAGATGTCTGGCATCACCACGAGCCCCCCATTGGGTTCGCTGGCAACCGCGGCAATCGCTTGTTCGAGCCCGGCCGCATCGCGCACCGGCACAGCGATCGGTTCGACACCCAGCGATCTTGCAGCCGCCTCCAGCGGGCGCAAGTAATATGATCCGGCTCCCGGAGCGGTCTCGGGGTTAAAGATGCAATGGACCCGCGCGAGTCGGGGCGCGATCTCCTTCAGTAGATCAACCCACTTTCCTGCAAGTGAAGGCTCCAGATCGACAAGGCCGCTGACGTTGCCGCCGGGCTTGGCCAAGCTGGCAACAAAGCCGCTTGCGATTGGATCGGTAACCTGCACGAAAACGATGGGAATGGTGCGTGTCTCGCCGAGTAACGCCGTCACTATGGCAGTGTTCTGAGCGACGATGACGTCAGGCTGCTGACTGACCAGCTCTTTCGCAAACGTCCGTGTCCGTTCAGGGTCACCGCCAGCCCACCGGTATTCAAACAGGACATTGCGATCCCGATTCCACCCAAGCTGCGAAAGGCCTTGCTCAAACGCCTGAGCCTGTTTCTTTCCTTCAGCGTCGGCGAGCGAGCGTCCCAATAGCACCCCAATGCGCTGCGCTCTCTCTCGCGCACGCGCCGCGAGCGGCCAACCTGCAGCGGCGCCGCCAACAAGCGTGATAAACTCGCGCCGTCTCATGGCCTTCCCCTCTCAAGCAACACAGCCTACCACATCGTTGTAGGAATGCCGCGTTGTGCATCACAGCAGAATTGATCGTCGAATGGCAAAGATGGGTCACGAGCGGCGATGCTCTGACTGATCGTAAGATTTCCGCTTGACCGTCAGAAGCTGACGTCTGCGCCTATATGAGTGCAGGCCCTAACTATCCCGCCCTGCAGGCCGCCATTGCCGCCTTGGCACTGATTTGCCCGACGGCGCAAGTGCCGGCGTGAAAAATATTTCGGTTTTTCGTAAGCGCAAATCAGTGTAATGATCCGCCCGTCTCACCCGAATGAGGGGCGGCTCGCGATCGTCACGAACGTGGTGTGAGATGCGGTGGACGCCGAGCGCGCAACTGACGAGTGCGTGCAC
>NZ_JBHMET010000233.1:27726-80088 GCF_042430365.1 Bradyrhizobium erythrophlei | reverse complement strand
TGTGGTCCTGACGCCCCAGTGGCTGGTGTCTCCTCGCAAGACGCGAACGCGTCTTTGCGAAGACGGTGGCAAAAAAGCCCGGTCTCGCCGGGGAGAGCACGAAGTAAGCCGTAAAACCACTGCGCAGGGAAAGCCGGAGTTTCCGGTTTCACCTGTGGTCCTACCCCTGTGCTTTTTGTTGCACAGGGCCCATGGGTGCGATCGGCACCCGGCTTTCCCTGCGCCCTCTGCTCGATGAGAGGGCGACACGAGACGCAAAGCTCGGGCGATTCACGCCGCGAGAATACGGACTCACGTCCTCTTCGCTGTTTGACAATTGAATCGGAGTTCCTCCCCGTCATTGCGAGGAGCTCGCGACAAAATTGCAAAGCAATTTTGCGCTGAAGCGACGAAGCAATCCATGCTTCCGCAAGTGGCGACGTGGACTGCGTCGCTCCGCTCGCAATGACGTGGGGACGGCGTGCGCCAATACAACTAGCTCGTGGTCGACGGACGGACCACGCGCTTGACCTTGTCGGTCGTATAGGACTGGCCGCCGATCGAGAGCAGCGGCGGCGAGGCGGTGAGGTCGACGGAATCGACCACGCCCTGGACCTCGGTCGAGATCGAGACGGTCTTGCCGTTGGAGTCCTTGCCGGTTGCGGTCAGCGTATAGGTCCCGGGCGGCCACTTGGTGCCGTCGTTGCCCTTGCCGTCCCAGACGAAGCTGGCATTGCCCTGGCTCAGCGTGAAATTGCCGGAATAGGCGGTCTGGCCGGTCGAATTCGTGATCGTGATCGTCGCGTTGGTGCCTTTCGGCGCGGTCAGGTTCCAGGTCGCGGATTTGTCGAACTGGGCCTTGCTGCCGTCGACCGCAACGGTGTTGCCGACATAGACCAGCGCCTGCGTCGATTGCGCGCTCTGCTCGATCGCGATCAGGGACTTCAACTGGTCGTTCGATTTGAGCTGCTGCTCGACGCCCGCGAACTGCACCAGTTGCTGGGTGAACTGGTTGGTGTCGAGCGGATCGAGCGGGTTCTGGTTCTGCAACTGCGTCGTCAGCAGCGTGAGGAAGGTCTGGAAATTATCGGCGATGCCCTTCGTCGCCGTCGACGCGGTGTTGTTGCTGCTCGAGCTCGACCCGGTGTTGGTGGCGGGCGCCGAAACCACCGGCGTTGGCATGGTTGCATCGACTGACATCGTGAGCTCCTTACACTCTGATATCGACCCCGCCGCTCGCGCCGGACATGCGCCCGTAGGAGCGGCCGGCGACGGCGGCAGGGATCGTCTCTTCTTCGCCGACGATCAGGCGGTGGGCGTTTGGATTGGACTGGCCGTTGTTGTTCTGGCCCGACTGCGATTGATCGCGCAGGCTGAACTGCAGGCCGCCATTGCCGGTCGATAGGCCGGCATTGTCGAGGGCGCGCTGCAACTGGTTGGCGTCCTGGCGCAGCATCGACAGCGTTTCGGGCCGCTCGACCGTGAGATGCGAGGTGACCTGGCCGTTGCGGTCAACGTCGATGCGGACGTCGATGCGGCCAAGCTCGGCCGGATCGAGCCGGATCTCGAAGCGGCTCTTGCCGCTCTTCGCCGATGCCGCGATCTCCACGGCAAGCCCGCTGAGCGGCACTGCGGCGCTTTGCGTTGCGGCGGTTGCGGTCAATTGTGCCGTCGCAGCCGGCGTTGCCGGCGTGGTCGGCGGTTGCGGTTGGATCGCGTTGGCGGCTTGCGCGCCGGCATCGGGCGTGTTGACCAGCGCCTGTGCCGCAGCGGCCGAATGACCGTTGGTCGCGGGCGTTGGCGCCGCATTGCTTGGAGCGTCGGCTTTGACGGCATCGACAACGCCGTCAGCGGCTTTTGCCTTGCCGGTGACAGCGGGCGGCTGGGTGACGCCGGGGACGATGGTGGCCGTTGTTGCAGATGCGGTGTTGTTGGTGGTGGTGGCGGATCCGGTCGCGCCGTCCTGTTCGGCAGGCGTCGTGACGATGCCATCCTTCCCGGCGATTTGGGGCGCGGTCGGCGACGCCGTCTTCGTGGCCGGCGTTCCGGTGGCGACGGTTGCGGCCAGCGCGATGCCGGTGCTGGCGTTGCCGGTTTCCGCGGCGACGCCTTGCACCGTTGCCGCATCGGCCTTTGCGGCTTGCGTTTCGCTCTTCAGGCCGGCCGCCTTGGCGACATCGGCCGCATTCGCAGCGGTCGTGGCCGCCGTCGCCGCGTCGGCTCCGGTCGGGGCGGCTGTGCCGGCAATCGCCGAGCTCGCAGCGATGGCCGCAGCGGCGATCGCAAGCGGGGCGGCGGGCTTGTCGGATAACGCCGCTGCCGCGCCGGTCGGCGTTGCGGGCACGGGAATCGCGGCAGCGATGGCATCCGTCGTAGCCGTTGCGGCCGCATCCTGCTTGGCGTCGGTCGGACCGGTGACCGGCGTCTGGTCGGCGGAGTCGGTCTTGCCGGTTGATTTCTGGTCGTCGGATTTCGACGCCGACTTCGGCTTGCTCTTGCGTGGCGCGTCACTGCGGCCGTCGACCTTGTCATTGTCTTGCGCGCCGGTCGCGTTGTCGGAGTCCCGCGCCGTCCCGTCGGGCGCCGTGTCGCGCGATCGGGGGTTGGTCGGCGATGAATCATCGGCGCGGCGCGCGGGGGCGGGCGGCGAGTTCGACGAGTCGGGCAGGCGATTGTCGCTGTTGTTGGCGGCCGTGTTGTTGCTGTCGACCAGCGAGGCAAAGCTGTCGTTCCGCGCCGACGGGGCGGGGTCCGGGCGCTGCGACCGCTGGGGCGAGCCCTGGAAAGACAGGTTTGCCGATGCTTCTGACGTGACGCTGACCACAGCCGATCCTCGTGATGAGACTTCCGCCTTCCATTCAGCAAGGACCGGGCCATTGCCCGGAGATGGATAATTATGTGTTATATCAATGGCTTATGTGGACGGCTTGGCTGCCGAGGCGGGTTCCGAGCGGTCTCGTTTTTGCCCGGCGGCAAGATTTGCCCTGCCGCGGCAGCGCTCCGTGACTTCCCCTGATTGCCTCTGCGGAATACGGCCTATATTAAAGGGTGGCCTTCGACGCGTCCCGAACCGACCGATCCGGCCCCGGATTCGTCTTCTGGGCTCGCCCCAAGGCCTTCTGGATAAAGGCCTTTTAATCCCGTCGCCGAGCCAGTGAAACTCGTCGCGATAACGATCGATGACCGCTTAAGATGCTCAACAGTCTGGATCTCGAAGGCCGCCCTGAGGACACACGGATCGTGGTCGCCATGTCCGGCGGCGTGGATTCCTCGGTGACGGCTGCGCTGCTGAAGTCGCAGGGCTATGACGTGGTTGGCATCACCCTGCAGCTCTACGACCATGGCGCCGCCACCCATCGCAAGGGGGCCTGCTGCGCCGGCCGCGATATCCATGACGCGCGCAACGTTGCCGAGCGCATCGGCATTCCGCATTACGTCCTCGACTATGAAAGCCGCTTCAAGGAGCAGGTGATCGACAATTTCGCCGACAGCTACGCGCTCGGCGAGACGCCGGTGCCGTGCATCGAGTGCAACCGTTCGGTGAAGTTTCGCGACCTGCTCGCGACCGCGCGCGAGCTCGGTGCTCAGGCGCTTGCCACCGGCCACTACGTCGCATCGCGTCGCCTCGCTGACGGATCGCGTTCGATGGTTTGCGCAGCCGACGCCGATCGCGATCAGAGCTACTTCCTGTTCGTGACGACGCGCGAGCAGCTCGACTTCCTGCGCTTCCCGCTCGGCGACATGACCAAGCCGCAGACCCGCGAGCTCGCGCGCCGATTCGATCTCGAGGTCGCCGACAAGCAGGACAGCCAGGATATCTGCTTCGTGCCGACCGGCCGCTACACCGATATCATCGGTCGCCTGAAGCCGAATGCGATCGCTCCGGGCGACATCGTCGATCTCGCCGGCAACATCATCGGCCAGCACCAGGGCATCGTTCATTTCACCGTCGGCCAGCGCAAGGGGCTCGGCATCGCCTCGGGTCATCCGCTTTATGTCGTCAAGCTGGACGCCGCGACCCGTCGCGTCGTGGTCGGACCGCGCGAGGCATTGCGGATGGATCGGATCGCGCTGCGCGACGTCAACTGGATCGGCGACGGGCCGCTGGATCGCGTGATCGGCGACGGCATCGAGCTGTATGTCCGCGTGCGCTCGACCCGCTCGCCGCAGCCGGCGTGGCTGCGCGCCGTCGATGGCGGATACGAGGTCGAACTCGTCGCCGGAGAAGAGGGCGTGTCGCCCGGACAGGCCTGCGTGTTCTACGATGCGGCTTCGGGGCAGGCGCGCGTGCTTGGCGGCGGCTTCATCAAGAGCGCGACCGCAAGCCGCGTGGCGGCGCGGGCAGGGACGCGGGATACAATGGCGCCGCTCGCAGAAGCGGTCCGCGGTTAGGATTTCGGGGCGGGGCATGGCTGGGGACATCGACCGCGACGGGGTCGAAAAGGCGTATGGGCGCTGGGCGCCGATCTACGATCTCGTGTTCGGCAAGGTGTTCGATCAGGGCCGCCAGTCGACCATTGCGGAGGCCGACCGGATCGGCGGCCGTGTGCTCGATGTCGGCGTCGGCACCGGTTTGTCGCTGTCGGATTATTCGCGCACGACAAAGCTCTGCGGCGTCGATATTTCCGAGCCGATGCTGCGGCGGGCGCAGCAGCGCGTGCGCGCGCTGGGATTGAGCAATGTCGAGGCGCTGGCGGTGATGGACGCCAAGAATCTTGCCTTTCCTGATTCGTTTTTCGACGCGGTGGTCGCGCAATATGTCATCACCGCGGTGCCGGATCCCGAGGCGACGCTGGACGACTTCATCCGCGTGCTGAAGCCCGGCGGCGAATTGATCCTGGTCAATCATATCGGCGCCGAAAGCGGGCCGCGTCGCCTGTTCGAGCTGGCTTTCGCGCCGCTGGCGCGCCGGCTTGGTTGGCGGCCGGAATTCCCCTGGGCGCGGCTGACCGATTGGGCCGCCAGGCATGGCGGCGTGAGCCTTGCAGAGCGCCGTCCGATGCCGCCGATGGGACATTTTTCGCTGATCCGCTTCCGCAAATCGTGAGGCTGCGAGGCTCGTAAGGGGCATGATTCTCGCGAAGGGCCGGTTCCAGCCTCTTTCGGATCAAGCTCGGGGGAACATCGGCGTGTCAGCGCGGTTTTCTCTCCATGCGGATCACTCAGTCACTTCTTTTGTCATGTGCGCTGATGGCGCCCGTCGTGGCTTCGGCCCAGGCGCCGCCCAGCCCGACGACACCGCCGGCCCAGACCGCCCCACCATCGCCGACGCGCGCGGCGAACTGCGCCCCGATGCAACAGCCGGCTCATCCCGGGATTGTGGTCCCGGAGGGAACCACCACCGGTCAGAGCACGATGCCGCTGGGCGACAAGCTGGCGAAATCCGACGGGGTGCTGTGCCCGCCCGCTGGCGTGGATCCCGAAATGCGCGCGCCGACCCCGGAAGGCGGCAACACGCCGGTGATTCCGCCGCCCGGCAGTCCCGGCGGCGACCCTTCGATCCGCCCGAAATAGCGTAGGCTTACAATGAGTTGCGGGAGGGGCCCGGGTTGCTTGACAGGCGTGCGGCCCACTCCTTATATGCCGCGCGTTCGCGTCCCGCGGCTTGATGCCGCCGACCGCGACGCCGTGGCGGGGTAGCTCAGCTGGTTAGAGCACGGGAATCATAATCCTGGGGTCGGGGGTTCGAGTCCCTCCCCCGCTACCAAAAACACAGCAAAATCAATTAATTGCTTGCTGGTCGCGCGGACACGATATTTCGGCGCCGGCCTCGTAGCAAATCGGTAGCAGTCGAGCGTAGTCGGCGGACGATAGTCTAATCCTTGAAGTGGTCAGTATTCGAATCCTTCCGCAAGGCGGCGACTCGAATGCCGATCCCCTCCTGACGTGTATGTCGCCTCAGTCGAACAACCGCTGACGTTCTAATCGGCGGGTCCTCGGTTCAGGTTCTGCTGCGAGCACCAAATCCCTCGAGCTTGCGAATAGCTCAGTGATGGCCAAGCCGTTATTTTGCGTTGGTCGCGGCTAGGTCACGCGAAAAGATCCAGCCGCTGTCGTCGATCGGCTTTTTCTGCAAGCATTCGAAAGGAAAATCTCAGCCGGCATCTCGACTGGCGACCGCAACGTAGCTCATCGATTGCGCGCATCGGGAGCAAGAAGCGGGGCTAGCGGGCGGAGGTGAGAGTCTTCTGATCGGTGGGGAGGCCCGCAAAAGCAGGTGAGAGTCCCTCCCTCTCCGCCACTTGATTGCGACGTGCGAAAAACCCAATAAAACCGGGCATTTCTCGAGCCACCGGATTCGGACGGTGGAGAACCGCGGTGGAGACCCTGTGGGTCCCGCGGCCCGGTCAAGTTGCCATCATTGAGCCGTCCGCGGGAAGCTCGAATCCTTGGAAAATGGCCGAAGTCACCTGAGCGAGCATCGAGCCCTTCGAGCCAGCGACATAGGTGCGGGAGGAGTGGATCGCATTAACGAAACGCTGATGCCGCCTACGGAGCAGGCCAAGGCCAACGACCATCGGATTTAGCGGGCAGCAAAAGGCATTAGAACCGCCCGTTGAACACGGTAGATGTCGTCAGTACCGGCTGCCCCTTGGACGTGGAGCGAACGGTGCGACATCGGGCGGCCGCGGCCCCGCTGTGCCAGCGCGTCCCATACCGTAAAACACTTGACCATTTCCGGCTGACCGGGCGACCTCAATTCAATCTGACGTGACAGTCCTTTCTATCCGCCTGGGCAGCGACGTCCACGCGATCGCCGCTCGGCGAGACGATGTCACCGCAGTTCCGTTGCCTACACTTGCGCGCTCGACCGTAGCGATGCGCACGTCGGGCAGCTGGGACGCTTCGGGACAATCGCCCAGATAGGGCTCTCCGGACGAAGAGGCGTCGCGTAAATCTGCTGATCTGGGAGCGCAGCGCCGAGGACACCGGCACGGTGCCGAAGGAAATAAGTCGCCGTTAGCAGTCCGGCCCAGAACGAGACGAACGCCACCGTCGGAATGGGAGCGTCGGCAGGATCGTCGTCGGGGTGCAGGCACTCGGCGCAACCGTCCGTGCCGGGCACATGGAACGATGCCATGGCGGACCAGTGCGTCGTTGCGCCGACGCCGAGCCATGCCGGCCAGCCGCGCTGCACAAGCCACCGCGAGGGGATGTCGTCGACGCCCACCAGCACGACCTCGCTCAGGCCGATCGAATTGGCGGTCTCAGGACCAAATCGCTCCGGGATGGGCGTGACTGCCAGGCCGGTTCCTGCGCACATCTCTTCGAGGTCTTTGGCCTTTTGCGCGCCGAAGTGGGATCGCAGCAGCAGCATGTACCGATTGAGGTTGGTCAGATCGGCGAATTCGGGCTCGATCACGCGGGCATGCCCGCGGACCTCCGGCAGCCGCGTCAAGGCGAAAAGTGCCGATTGGGTAATCGCGCCTCCGCTCACGCAATCGAACTCGCCGAGTGCGCTCACCATCGGCGTGCCGGCCGGTGCCAGCGCGAACTCGATGTCGGTCGAGGGCGCGAACGTCTCCATCATCACCGCGGGGTTGCGGGCGTGGCGCACGATCTTCCGCATCGCGATCTTGAAGGCCTCGGTCGCAGCCATCGCCGCTGCGGCCATGGCGCCCAGCGGCCATCGGCCTGCACGCCACCGTATAGCCCTCGCCGGCGGGGAGAGCCTGCCGGTCCAGTCGTCCGCATTAACGCTGATCATCGCGCGCCCACGCAGCGACGTCTCGGTATCGCCGAGCGTGACGACGAGATCGACCGGGTCGGCCGGCATCGCACTGGAGAACGTTATGCCAGGCAGCAGGTCGCGACCCACGGCGAGCAAGCCGGTGATCATCAGGCCCGCCGGCACAGGTGGTTGCGCGGCAGCGAGGAGAATGTCGGGTGCGACCAGATGCACTCGATGTCCCGACCGCGCCATCAGCATCGCCAGCGTCATGAAGGCGGTCTGCGCCGAGTGCGAAGCCAGGTTCGAGGAGTCGGCGACGATCGCTACCTCCGTCTCGATCAACGCGGCGAGCAGCGCGTCGTCGGGCGTGGATGCGTCGAGTTCGTCGCGCATCAGCCGCATCGTGCGGTCGAGGGCCAGTTGCAGGGTCATGTCATCACCAGTCGTGAAGCAATGGGGACTTCCTTCCAGCGCCCGCCGGGCTGGATCTCGGTCAGGTAGGCCTCGTCGAAGCCGATCGGCCCGAGCCCGAAGTTCGGGATCACCAACGAAAGGAATCCAGGGGTGTGGATGATCGGGTATTCGTCATCCGTGCGCGAATGAAAGGCCTCGCGGGGGTGCGTGTGCACCTGGACGCGGATGCCCATCTTGGTGGCACCGAGTTCCAGCCAGAACTCGTTCAGCCAAGTGTCGTCGAGCACGAAGCCGCCGAAATGTCCGGCATGCTTCGGATGCACGACCTTGGCGATGATGTCCGGCTGCGACCAGGGGCTGAGCCAGAGCACTTGGCATTCCTCCCGACCGCAGCCGCAGTCGCGGAAGTGCCGGAAGGTCGCTTCCAGCACACCGCGATCGAGGCGATAGGGCGCGCTCATGAGCCGCCCTTCACGGCGCCAGGGCGCAGCAGCAACTGGTCGTTCGGCTCGACGCCCGCCTGCTTCAGCGTCAGCCCGTCGGCCAATTCCGCACCGCCCTTGTAGAGCGAGAGCGTGTGGGGATTGGCGGCGCCGAACGCGCGGATCGCCTCGTCCAGTAAGTGCTTGACGGTCTCCTCGGGACGAACCTCGAACGTCTTGACGACGCCGTTGTAGAGCACCTTCACGGTGAACTTGTGCGGGTGCTCCATCTCCTCGATCGCCTTCTCGACCTCGGCCTCGGCCTTCGCCACGTCGTTGGCGGCTTCGCGGCTCTTTTCGAGGGCCTGTTCGAGGTTGCGTTCAGCGCGGTGCAGGTGTTCGACGGGGGGGCCCTCGGTGTGCTGGTTGTCCAAACGATCGCTCTCCGGCTTGCTGCCGTCGCCGCGCTCGACATCGTGCATCGTGTGACTTCTCCTAGTTCCCATAATAGGAACGATGTCTGTGTAGCTTGATTCGGAGCGAAGCGCAACGTAATCGATCCCATTTTGGGAACCATTTTTCTTGCGCTTGAGCAGCGGTTATGGGATAGCAATGAGGATTGCGGGGAAATCCAAGCTGATTCGGGCGTCGTCGGAGTGCAATGACGAGACGGCCGGGGCCTATCGAGCCTTTCATGCTGAGCTTGAAGCGGCGGCCTGGCGGTCTCCCAAGGACGTCCTTGCCGCCTACCCCGATGCCAAACTCGAGACGCAGAGCCTGGTCGTTCCCCTTGACGGGCAACATTGCGTCGTCCTCGCGATCAACTACGAAACGGGAATCGCCCTGATCGACTACGCGGGACCTCGCGCGCGTCGTCCGGGTGATTCATGACACGGAAGTCTTCATGAACGTCACACCAATTCGCTCGGAAGCTCATTACGAAGCCGCGCTCGAACGGATGAGCGTTCTGATTGGCAAGCACGATCAGCGCTCGCTCGACGAGCTTGAGGTGCTTCAGACGCTCGTAGAGAAATGGGATCGCGAGAATAGCAATGTCATGGCCCTGCCTACCCCGGTAGAGGCGATACGCTTCCGCATGAAGCAGGGCAACTTGAAGCCTCGCGATCTCGAGCCATACATCGGGCATAAATCCAAGGTGTCCGAAGTTCTGAGCGGCCGTCGTCCTCTGTCGATCGATATGATCCGTGCGCTTCATCGTCACCTTGGAATCCCTCTCGCGTCTTTGGTCGGACCAGACGAGGACGATCGAAACGAGCCGCGGCTTACCAAGTCGGCGATGAAGACGCTCGCGAGCTTCGGAGTTTTGAGGCAGAAGGAGCATCATTCCGCCTTTCTCGCGAGGGCGTTTGCCGGCACTGCTTTGCCCGCCATGCTGCGGAAGACGCGCACAGAGCGGACTAATGCCAAGACTGATGTTAATGCGCTGGAGGCTTGGTGCGCTGCGGTCCTCGTGAAGGCGGCTTCCTTTAAGCCTCCCAAGAAGCGGCACGCTATTTCGCGCGAATTTGGTCGCGAACTCGCTCGGCTAAGCACCAAGCCAGATGGTCCGACTCTTGTGAGGGATGCACTCGCGCAAGTCGGTGTGGCGTTCGTGATCCTTGAGCATCTGCCCGGAACGTTCCTCGACGGTGCAGCGCTCTGTCGAGCCGATGCGACCCCTATAATTGCGATGACTGTCCGCCATGACCGACTGGATAATTTCTGGTTTACCCTTCTCCACGAGTACGCGCACGTCTGCTGCCATCTAACTGGTGATACCAAGCTCATCTTCGACGATCTCGATGTTAAAAGCTCCGATGCGATCGAGAGAGAGGCCGACGAATTTGCGCAATCGACGCTCATCCCGCCGAAGATTGCGCAGAAGCTGGCTTCGAGCGAACTGGCTCCGGAAGACGTAGTACGCATAGCGGCGGAAGCCGAAGTCCATTCGGCGATCGTCGCTGGTCGGTGGCAGCGCGATCACAACGACTACCGGCGCTTCGCCAAGATGCTTGGTCATAGGCAAGTACGAGAGCAATTGTTTTCGAACGATTGAGTTCGTCGGTGACCGCTGGCAAGACGCGGCCGGCCTCGGGGGCTAAAGTATGGTGTTCGTTTGTACAGAGCGGCAGGATTTCTGTTTTCGTGATGTTTGCCTTCCCAGAGGCTCTGGTGAAACTCCGCGAAGCGTTCCCTGAACTGCAAGCTGTTGCGGCGAACGTCTTGGGCGATGAGTTGCGCTCGCTCGCTGCTGACGCCTCAATTTTCGAGGATGAAGCCAGTCACCGCTTCGCGCGGGATATGCTGCTTCAGATTGGGCGGGAGCTGTACCCAGATGCTCCACTTGGCTTCGGCGACATGGGAGCCTTAGTGGCCTTCCACAATGCTGTTCCCAACAACACGCTGCCCATCTTTTGGAGCAATGGGGGTTCGGATCGTCCTTGACGACCGCTCTTTCCGCAGGCCTAGAAGGACTTTCGGAGAGATTTTGGGAACGGTCCACTTGGTTGAGATTGCGGGGCGCATCCTGGCAACTATGGAACGGAAGGCTCCCAGCTTTCACGAGAGGCCCTCGATAGTCATCGGGCCGATCACTCGCGCCGCGTGACGGATTCGCGCCAAGGCTGCATCTCGTAAATCGCAGTATCGCGACTGGGAGATTCCGTCGGACACGCTGCTCGATCAGTGCCAAGTCGTCGAGGCGGATGGTATCCGACGAACTTAATGTTCGTGACCTTGTCCAGCACTCCCGACAAATCGATGGTAGCGAGTGTGTTCTCTATTTGCTGTGTTCTGCTTTGACACAGTCACCTCCTGTGGCGCCAATTCATACGGCTCCTCCCACTCAACCCTACCGCTTCATCGCAAATGCATTCACTGCGTAGGTACACTATTCGCCTGCCGTGAGACCCAGCGCAATAGAGCCACGCCATCGCATCTTCGTATGCCCCCAGCTAACAATCAGTGGTTCGCAATGTAAGGCGCTCGCGTACGCGCGGTGCCCATCGGAAAAATCAGGGAAGCTTTACCTCCTTGCCGGAGGCAAGTACGCGAGTGCCGCCTCAGGCGGGGGTTCCGCTTCCGTAATAATCTGACAAGACGTCCCGACATCATTAAGCTAGGGAGAGAAGATCGTCTTCCTACCAGGATTAGTATTGGGAGCTCGTTCATCGCGCTGGCGTCTATCCTGGCTGGTTTATGTCGATCAGGTACTGAATGGCGGACCGGCTCGGCAAGAAGAAGTATCCGCCAGCTCGTGCGGTCACGAACGTCTTCATGCCGTGCAACTGAACGGGACCTGACGCCGTTGGAATGGTGAAAGAACGCGGTCTCTTTGGATCAGACCATGCCACCATTGGATCGGGCTCGTCTCTCAGGCCGTGAAACGATGGCGATTGAATCCAGGTTTGTTGAACGAACTCGAATTGCCGGTCGAGATCGGCGCAGAGGCACATGAACAGCAGACCCTTTTCCGTTTCAGCATCCTCTGACGGGCGGTACGCGTAGGGCCGTCCCCGCCGCAGCAATCGGTGGCGGTTGGTGATCGACTGTTGACCCGGATCATCCGGCTGCAGACTGTCCCGCGGGTTGGCGCGGCGGATATGGGCGCCGAGCGGGCAATGCAATCCCTGCGGATCGTCCACACCATAGCTAAATTTGTTGTCAAGCGCTTCGCCCTTGCGCGGGCTCTCCTCGCGGTCGGCACCCGGCCGCTCGACCAGGGCCGTGCCGTCGGGCCAACGGCCGATCATCTTTGCGGCCAGCCATTTGGCGTTGATTCTAGCGCCGACAGTATCCGCGAGGTTCGGATAGTCGTCATCGATCTGGCGCGCCTTGGCGTCAAGAAATTCGGCGAAACCAGCGACGTCCTGCGCAAGTTGCCGAACCACGAGGAAGCTGCCATTGCGGCCGAAGTCACGTACGGCGGAGTTGCCTTCGAACGAAGGGAACTCGCTCGGCGCGTCCGCGAGGACGACGGGAAGGTGCTCGTTCTGATCGGAGTCCGCGCGGACCGTCGCGGTGGGCGGATAGTAGCCCTGGTTGTTGCGGTATCCGAGAATGAATTCGCCAGGCTCCACGATGTCGCGTTTTTGTACGCCCTTCAGAAAGCGTTGGCTCCCTCGTATCGCCGGCTGCGAAATGCCGTCACGGAATCCGAAATGTTCATAGAGAACGTAGTCGACGTCGTTGTCGCTCCGTAGATCCTCGCCCAGCGGGCATTGGACTCTTGCGCGCCCTTCCTGCTCATAGGAGATGCGCTCGATTGCCGGCTGGGTCGGGACGACATGAATCAACGCGTCTTTGCCGAGCGTCGCAACGTGATCGGCGAGGGCTTTTTCGCATTCCAGGGCATCCTGGGCGTAGATGAGGAGGACGGCATCGGCGCCGGACGGCCTCGCGCTACATCCGTCGGGGCCCGCGTTCGGCGTGGCGTCCGACCAGCGCCATCCCGCCGGTGAGGACTGTCCGAAATCTCCAAGGCTACGGCTGCGATTGGCCATTCCCATGTTGAAGGTGTTCGGGAAAGCACCCAGCCCGTCGTGCTGGGTTGCCTCCGACAGCCCGAGCTTGTGCAGACCGGCGGCACTGAAACCGACGAAGGTTGCGAGGTTCTGCAGGCGGCGGTCGGGGCTAAACGGATGGTCGCCGAAGGTTATCCTGAAGGCTCCGTCTTCGTCCTCGTCGAGCTCTGCGACGCTGTGCGGTGATTTTGCTCCCGGCACCAGCTTTTCGAGCCATTCGGCACGCGCGGCCTTTGTGTCGGGCAGCCGTATCAGCGCGCAAATCGCGTAGCGCAAGTAGCGTTGGCCGCGGAAAAGCAACGACTGGACCTCGTCGGTTTCGATCACGTAATCGGGGCGTGGAATCGAACCGAAGCAATCGAGCCAGGCGCGCGCCGCGGAATCGGTCGATGCGCGCGCCAGGCCATCGTGGATCAACGCATTGCGACGGATCTGGTCGGTGGTGAGATGGGGGAAGCGGCTGTACCAGAATGGCGAAAGGACCTGCTGACGGCGGACCCAACGCTTGAACCGGTCGCCGTTCTGGGCTCCGTCGAGGATCAGGTACCGCGTGCGAGGGAAGCCAACCCCATTGCTCCAGGCGGCAGTCTGACCCAAGTGCGCTTTCATGATGAAGTCTTCAAGGTAACTTTCCCAGCTTCCGTCGTAGTTTGCCTGGAAGACGAGCTTGTCGTGACCGGGCAACCGGAACCATTTCGCGTAATGGATGGTGCCCATATTGAGGACGAAGCCGGGTCGGAAATAATTGAGCACCATCTGCTTGATGCCCCACAGCGACATCGCGAGCGTCAATTTCCTGAACCACCCGGGCTTCAGCGCCGTCACGGCCATGAAATGATTTTGGGCAAAGCCGGGCGGGTTTTCGACGCCGGCGATTGTAGCAACATCGTGCAGAACCGGGTTTCGGTCGTCCGGGATGTCCTTCGTCTCGTGGTAGCGGAGCAACGCAAGGAACCCGACGCCGACGATCGCAAGCACCGACAGCGTCGCCAGGGCACCACCCACCAGGGCCAGGATGATCCTGCCCGGAAGGACAATTGATGCGGAGCTATCGGTCGCGGTGGCGTGGAAGACGGCGACGGCAAACAGCGCGGCGAGTGCGAGGGCGGGGAGCGCGAGGCTCCAGTAATCCCAGGTCTTGAGGAATTTGAACACCGCTTCGCGCTTGGTGCACGGCTGCCAATCGGAGATCTTGAGGCGTCGCCTGCTTGGAACGACGAGGACGTCGTGCTCGGAAAACTTCGCGCCGCGCGCAAGCAAGTCCTCTATCCTTTGTCCTATGGCACCCGACGGCTTGATATTGGCCCAGCGCTCTGGATGGACGATGAACGATCGGACGAAGTCGAGTGCCTTCATCGCGCGATTACCGATGCCGACGTGGAACATCAGGAACAGGTCGAGGGCGTCACGCGCGAATGTGGACAGGGACTCCTGCATCGCGATGTCAGGTACGGAAAACTCCGGCGTCCCGTTGAAGTTGATGCCAGTTACGCCCCAAGGGCGGGTTCGAAGGTCACGTACATAGCTGTTGAGAATCTCGGCGAGCGCGGCCTTGCCCTTTGGCGTGTTCCGAAAGATCGAATGCAGCGTCCGGCTGGCCCGATCCGCAGCGGCGATCTTCTGAATCGCTGCTTCCGTCGATCCGTCGACGTTGAGCTCCAGCAGCAAATGGGGTGCGGCCTTGCCGTCATCGCCTGCATCGATCATGGACAGCGAGGCGAAATGAACGATGCCGGTCTCGTCGAGCATGCCGCGCATCGGTCGCGCTGAGGGATTTCCCAGTTCGGCGATCTGCCGCCGGATTTCCTCGAGTTTGGTGTCCGTCCGTTCGCCGTCGCTTACCTCGATCGGCGCGCAGATGGTCATCATGGTCTGGGTGGACGGCGAGGTCGGCGGATCGAAGTCCATGTCGAGCCAGCGTGGAAATGGTCCCGTCCACCTGATGCCGCCCCACCAGTCCCAGCTTGTCGGGCGACGACGAAGGTTCTCCTGCGACAGCAGGATCATGAAGATCTCGGTAATCTGGGAAATCGCCAGATGTTTACCCAGGCACTCGTGGACGCCGGTGCCGAATAGAAGATCCCATGAGGATGGCTCCCGATTGGTCCTGAACGCGCCGGGCCGATCCATCGCGCGGCGATCGCGCAAGGCTGACATGGTGGAAACGATCAGCGTCTTGCCCTTTGCGATCGTGCGGCGCGATGCTCCCGATCCAATCTCGGCCTCGCTCTTGACGAAGCGCCACTGTCCCGGCGCGAGCGCCGGATTAAGGCGTGCCGCTTCCAGCAAGGCGGCTTGCAGCGCCTTTCGGTCCGGATTGCCAAGTTTGCTGGCGCTCGTCGGGCTGTTTTCATCGATCTCGCGGGCGCGTCGGGCTTTCTCGACAGCGTCGCGCATGGCATCAGGCCTGCGTAATAGCTCCTGCAGGATCTTTCCGGCGGCCAGCGTATTCGTCGGAATGAACCCTGTTGCCAAGCCTAACAGGATGGCGCGGATTTTTTCATTCGTGATCGTGCCGTCAGTTTCCTGGCGCAGCAGCAGTCGACCAAGCACGGTATCGGAAACGTCCGCGCCGAGTTTGCGGCGCTTCTTGGTCTCGGCTATCGACCGATCGATGACGGCGCGCACGCGGGCTGCGCCGTTGAGGGCCAACTGACGGGTGGCCGGCGCACCGCAAGGATCCGCAAACAGCAGGGCCGAGATGGACATTGTCCATTCGGCGAAGATGTCCGGGTCGTCAACCTGAAGTCCGAAGTAGCGGATGCAGGTCTCTGCGGCAACGCGTGTGATGAAATCCTTCATCACGTCAATTCGGCCGCCGGACGCGCGAATCAAGGCCTTGGCGTATCGATTGCTCAATCGCGCGAGGTGCTCGGCATCCTCTTTGCCGAAGCCTGCCCTGAGCAGATCCTCGTCCGTCGTCGCTGGCCCGCCGACCACCTCGGATCGGGACTGCTCGCCGTTGCCGCCGAGGACCGTCCTGATGAGCCTGTTCTGCTCGTCATGAGCCGAGCCCTCCAGCCCCAGGACGAAGTGTTCGCCGCCTAGCTCCTTCATCTCGCGATCGAAGGGGACCTCGAACAGTTCAGGGTGAGCCAGCACACTGCAGACATCTGCATAACGCGTGACGACAACGAACGAACCGATCGTCGCGACAGGCCAGAATTCCCGGAGCAGGAACAACAGGGGCGGGAGAGCCGCTCCAGTCAACCAGACGGTTATGCGCCGACGCCAGCTGTCTGCACCGAGTTGGTCGAGGTCGAACGGTTGATTGGCGTCGTCAGCCTTGGTCTTACGTTGTGCTGCCTTGATGCGAGCATAATATTTGGACTTGAACATCGGCCCCCCGATTGTCCTGCAAGAAAAAATGAATGAAGTGGCTATCCACTATGCGGTCCTGCTTTGATCGTCGTTCTCGAGCCAAGCGGACCGCTCGATCGGCACCAGTTTCAAACCTTCGACCAAGTAGCTCGTCCACTTGCTGTCGACGAACGGCAGCCAGTCGATGAACCGCTTGGAGAAGTCCGGCTTTAGTAACAACAGTTCCTCCAGCGCGTCGCGTGCCGCCGATAATTCGCCGGTCCGGGCAAGCGCATTCACCTTGATGACATGTGCGTACCAATAGGCAGGACGAAGGGCGAGAGCGTGGTCCGCATGCTCGATCGCCTTGCTCCACTTGCCGAGCATGCTGAACGCAAGAGCAAGTTCAGTCAGCGCATAGAAATTCTGGAGATCGTTCGAGTTCAGCCGTAGCGCCGCCTGCAGATGTATGATGGCCTGCTCTGGCTGGCCGGTTAGATTGAAGCTCCCTCCCAATTGGGCATGCGCCATGGACAGACTTGGATTAAGCGCAATCGCTTGTTGCAGGAGCTCCTGGGCCGCCAAGGGATGCCGTAGCCACATTTCCGCGATGCCGGCCAGCATATACCCGCGGCCGTCATCGCGATCGGCATAGATCGCGTCCTGAGCCAACTTGCGCATCTCGTAGACGCGATCTTTCGGCTGGCGGCCCGCCCAGATCGCCCAGCCGAGGGCGAAGGTCGATTGGAGGAGCGCTTCCGATGACGTTGGATCGAGTGCCAGCGCTTCGGCAAACAGCTTCTGCGCCATTTCGGAATCAGTCTTGGTGAGCCGGTTAAGGTGCCAGCGGCCGCGCCATATCAAGTCGTTGACGGTGAAATTATCCTGCCGTTTGCCCCGAGTCCGCATCTGCTCGGCATGATCGACCCTGGCTTCAAGACTAGCCACCAGCTCTGCGACGAATTGATCGAAGGAATTCTTTGATGTCAATGATGGCAGGATGAACCGCTGCGTCCAGACGGTATGTCCGTTGGTCCCGTCAATCAGGCTTGCAACGATCAGAGGGGTGTCGCGGTCTCGGCGCAGGCGACCTTCGAGCAGATATCTGGCCCCGAGACTTTTGCTGACGGTTCTTCGATCGGTCGCGTCGGAGAACGAGAAGCTCGAGCTTCGGGATATGACTGGTAACCAGCGGATTCTTGACAGGCGCTCGATGAGCTCCTCACTAATGCCCTCCGCGATATAGTCATACTGTTCGTCGCCGATCATGTTCAAGAAGGGCAACACGGCAAGAGCCGAGCTACCTTCGAATCCGATTGGCGGTTGCGATGTATCAACGATATGCAAGGGCAGCAGCGAAGCCGATGTCGGCGTGTCAGAGGCGGGACGTGGTGACGATTCGCTGAACGGTTTGCTCTGGGTGAGAGCTGTGCGCGTGAGCAGGCGTCGTTGTTCTCGAAGCCATTCCTCAAAGCCGTCCTCACCCGCAATGTCGAGCCCTTCAAGGAATTCCCCGGGCAGCGGATGAGCTAGTGCACGTCGTGCGTCGACGTCGATCAGCTCAAGGTTAAGTGTTACACGATCGCGTCCAGTGACGAGCAGCTGCGTATCGTGGTTCAGCAGCTTTCTGAGGTTGGACAATTCCCGCCGCAAGCTGCCGCGCGCTTCGGTCTGTTGTCGCTTTCCCCACAACCTGTCCTGCAGCCAGCTGCGCGTGCGCTCGCCGTCTCTCGCCATAGCAAGCATTGCAACCACCGCGACCCCCTTCTTGCTGGGGATTTCAACGCGCTCACCTCCAGGTTTCAGAAGTCGGAATGGTCCGAACAAACCTAACGTGAACCGCTGAGCCGTCGCCATGATTGCCAGAATTTTCCGCCACACCCAAGACGAGCATAGCAGTTTTCACCGTTCGATCACGCTTTTTTCACGCGGATTGAACGCTTCCATCGCGGAGTACGGACGACCGCGGGCGAAGGTGCCGGCAGCCGGAAAGAGCGCCGGCAACGGGTATGACAGGAGGGCTCGCATGAAATTGCTTATCGTCCTCGCCACGGCGGTTTCTCTATCCACCGTCGCTCCTACGGTTGTTTACGCAGACGATGTGAATCTCGCTCCGACCTATCAGCCGCATCCCGAGACCGACAGCGAGCGCCTGCAGAACTTCAGAGTGCCGTCACCACCGCCGACCAGCTATCCCAACGTCAGCGGCGGCGATCGCGGTGATCCGCGCCTGAACATCAATCGCGACGTTTCGCTGGGCGGAAATGTCAGTCCGCACAGCGTCGAGGGAAATGTGCGTTTCCCAATTCCTGGACGACATTGATCAAGGGAAGTAATGCAATGATGGGCTTGGGGACTGCCGACACGTTGCGAAAGACCATCGGGGCATGCCTCGGGCAGGGCGACCCCAGGGTCAGAATTGCCGTACTGGACGGCCGAGTCGATGCTACGCATGGCTGCTTCCTCGGCGCCCATCTTAGACCGCTGGAAATCCCGGTCACTGCTGACAGCGATGCCAGCGCGCGCGGGACGCACACTGGCAGTTTGATCTTCGGACAACCCGGAAGCTCGGTCGCGGGACTGGCGCCGCGGTGCCGCGGCCTGATCGTCCCGGTCTTCGGAAACGACGGTCCGCGATGCTCCCAACTGTGTCTCGCGCGGGCGATCGAGCTGGCGATCGAGCATGGTGCTCACATCATCGATATTAGCAGGGGTGAGTTTGTGAGTTCTGGCACGACTCAACTGGAGTTGACACGAGCGATCGATAGATGCGTGCACCACAATGTGATGATTGTGGCGGCGGTAACGACGGTCGGCCTTGATGCAGCAGAGCCGATCCTTGCTGTCGATGCCATCCATGAGCCCGGTCATCTGCCGTTCGAACGTATTGGTGGCCATGCGCGCAGTGGTCGGTACGTGCTGGCGCCGGGCTCCAACATCGAAGGCGCAGCGTTGCAGGGCGGCATCGCGCATAGGAGTGGCGCAAGTTGCGCGGCAGCACTGGTCGCCGCGATCGCGGGGCTTCTGCTCAGTCATCAGCTCAGGAACGGACGACAGCCGGATCCGCACCAGGTTCACAGGGCGTTGCTGGAGACGGCAACTCCGTGTCCCTCGTCGGCCGCCGGCGTCATCAATCCCGACGGCGCTCTCGACCATGTCGCAAGCGGGGCGGTGGCTGGTAGAGAGGCCATGGAGTTTTGGACCAGAATCGGAGTGACGATTGCACCGACGGTGTCGGGCCCATGAAGCCGGCGCTCACGGTTTTGGACGATCGATCCGCGCGGTGTAGCGGTGGGTCGCCTATTACGATCGCCGCAGCCGCCGCTTCAATATGGATCGCTAATACGAAATTTCACTGGCAACAAAAGGAGAGCCCTTATGCCGCGCATTATGGATGTCGAACAAGTTCATGTCATCGTGTTCAAGTCGGGACCGCAGGAGGTCTTTGCAGTTCATGCTAGTGGTCACGTTCCTACGACCGGCTGGACTCAGATCGAATTGGACGCGCATGTCTATATTGTCCCGCCGGCCGACGGGATCATGGATTTCGACTTCAACGGAAAGGCACCCGACGGAATCGTCGGCGAAGTGGTATTGCCGGTCACGGCTCAAACCGTACGCCGCATGCCGAAATGGCTGAAGGGCGTTCGCGTTCACGCGAAGCAGAACGCCGTGGAAGAGCTGGTGACCAAGCCGGTTCGGCATCTCGACATGCTGGGTGACGCCTAGGCCAACCTGGTTCTCGATTCCCTGGTCAGGCGCGCGCAAATGTCGAGACGAAGGAGCGGCCAAAGGATCGGTCCGATCCGGTTGGCCGCTCGTCGTCGGCGCGCGGGATTTATCGAATAATCCTTTCAAATGGGGAGATTCTAAAGATGCGTAGTTTCGCCTTCGTGCCGCAATTGACAATGCGGTCGCCAAGATATCGAGGCCGTGTCGCGCAAGCGTTTGGCCTGCTTACTGTGATTTGCGGTCTGTCGAGCAGCCAGGCCTCGGCAGCTGGCGCGTCGTTCTATGAAAGCATCGCCGCCGGCGTCGACAACGCGAATGCACAGGCGATCGCGTACCTTCAGAAGGGAATTTGGCGGACCAACGTCGCGGATACCGAGATGATCTGGCAGATTTCGTCCGCCAACCGTGCACGGATCGAGATCGAGTACGCGAAATCGCAGGTCAAGCGCGGCCTAGTCGATCTCATCAATCCCATCACGGTCACGATCCGCAATACCAGCGGCGTCTGTACCGTGCTGACCTTCAAGCACATCGAATATGGGGAAGGCGGCTTCTTCTCCGGAAACTCCGATCTGAAGATCAAGGGTGACGCGAACTGCAAGGATGCGGACGGCGTCGTTGAGGCTGAAAAGCACCTGGCGCTCGCAAACGATTCATCCGACTTCTTTCAGGGCAGAATCTTCGCTGCGCTTGACGCTTCTCCCGCCATCGCTGCGCTCTCGTCGCGAGGAAAGCCCCCGGTCGAGAAATGCAACAATGCGACGTGCAGCAGCGCGACCCCGGACAAGGGGCCGATTACGCAGGTCTCGATCTATGGCAAGACCGATTCCGCCGGTAATCCATTGGCTCCGTTCGCGCTGGAGTTCAAGGACAACGCGGTCATCCCGCTTTCAGTGAACAATTTCCTCAAGCTGAAGCAGGGCAGCAAGGTGATCGTCACCCAGCTGAAATACGACCTCGTGCAGGAGCGCGGCAGCGCTACGCTGGGTCAGTTGACCGCGCTGTTGAAGGGCGGAACGCTCTCCGCCGGCGATACCACGCTGAACTTTCCGGAGGGCAGCCAGATCGTCTTTCAGAACGCGAGCCTGGATGCTGCGAACGGCCAGCTGAAGGTCTCACGCGGCAGCTTTGAGGGATACCTCGCGAGCGGCTCGGTACTCAGCATCAACTCGAATCCCAAGACGCCCTCCAATGTCGTTCTCGACAGGGCTGCTGTGAAACTCGACGGCATCGAAGCGACGTTCCAGGGAAAGAACAGGACGGTAAGCGCTCAGTTTGGCAGCTTCGATACTCAGATCGTATCTGCTGAGTTGTGGTTCAGCCCGTCGAACAGCGTTCGCCTGGGCTACACCAACCTTCATTTCGACTTGGGATGTCCGGCCGGAGCGCCGGCCGGCTGCCTGCCGATCAACTGGGGGCCAAATGGAACGGCCCTGAGCGGCAAGTTGACCGGTCTTGCTTCGGATATCAAGGGCGGGCAACTCGCGTTGAACAATGCTGGCGTCGTTCAGATTGACGGCGGCAAGATCCTGAGCGGCGAACTCGCCATCGACACCCGCAAGAAGGACAATCTTCTGCTCGGCCGTATCGACGAGTTTACCCTGGAGGCATCGGCCCAGAACATCTCGCTTGATGCTGCCAACAAGATCCGCGTCGCAAGGGTCAAGCTGACCAGCAATGACATTCTGTTCGTTCAGGACGATCCCTATCCCGTGGGGCATCTGAAGGTCGAAGGAGGCGTTAACGGCGCGACGGTCGACGGAATTGGCGACATCGTGGTTTCGAATGCAGCGCTGGACGCGACGATCAGCAGGGTAGCGGGAGACGAGCTGCGGGTAGACACGGCGGCTCTGAATGGACTGATTGTAGTACGATATGACTCCAATCGGCGCGGCAATGTGGACTTCAAGGTGACTGATGCCCGTTATTACCGTGGCCAGGGTGACGGCAAACTCTCGATGACTGCCCGTGACTTCAAATACGATCTTCGGAGTCCACGCGGCTCCGAGCATCCGGAATGTTGCGGCGATCTCGGATTCAAGTCTGATGTCGATGTCAAGGAAATGGTCGTCAATCTGGCCGCCGACCCAATCCAGATCGACGCGGAGATCAAGTCGGCAGCCGGCAAGTGGCAGATCGTGCCCAAGGGGTCGATCGGGCTGGGCGTGTCTGCGAGCGTTGCTGATCAGGAAGCCGTCGACATGAAGATCCGGGAGAAAGTTGGTAGCACGCTCATCTGCCATCCTCACCTTCGCACGGACGCTAAAACCTATCGTATAACGGGAACCGGCACGTTCAGCGTGGGCAGCGGCGGCGGACGGCTCGCGATCACCAATGCCTCGATCAATGAAGGACTTTCCACGCGCGTAGAGGACAATTGCGGTACGGTCGCCCAACTTCTCTGCGGAATTGTCGGAACGATCATTTCCGGAAATCCGATTGGCGGTGCGGCCGCAGCGATTATGTGCGGCAAGGAAGTCGACAAGTATCGAAACATGGCGACCGACGAAATCAAGAATAAGTCGGTGGAGGAGGTTTCGAAGTTCCGATACGAGAGCACGTTCGGCGGCGGCTCTTAAGCAATGCGAATCCGTTGCGCTGTGGGACGAGCCATGCTCGTCCCACTACCTCTTGGTAGGTCAGGGCTCCATCAAAGCCGTTGGTCGACGTCCCGTACCTGACAGAGCGGAACTGCCTTCGATTGTGGACGTTCAAATATGAATTCTCGTAAAGGAAAGGCTAAGAGGCCCAAAGCCACGAAGCTGCGTAGCGCAGGCGCAAACCAAGACAACTTGGTTCTTCTCGAACGGTTTCTCACACTGCCAGCAATCGTAGAAGCCACTGATTGTCTTGCGCTCGTTCAACGCCGGCTCGCGGAGTGCTATCGGCGAAGTCATGATGTCGCAATCCATCCTGCGCCGTTCAAGATCTCCAGGTTCTTCGGTTATTGGCATCAACGATCCGATCGAACTGCAGGACGGGCTTGCCGACGCCGACATAGTCGTCGCTGTCGGCACCACCGGGGTGGCCTCCGGACTCGACGTCATCTACATCGGCTCCGATGGATGGCGCGCGCTGCTGTCGCGGGAGGGGCCAGTGGGGTCCGGGTCGACGACAAATCCGTTCGGCGCCGTCGCAGCCGCGTGCTTCGGCGCCGCCAACGTCTTCAGAAGCATCTTCGCCGACCAGCTTCCCCGCGGCGATCTCGACCACAGGATTGACCTGTCGTTGTCGACCTACGGTCAGGGATCCGCGGCCGCATCGGCGCTGCCGGAGAGCTGCGATCTAGGAGACGGCTATCTCCTGGGACTGGGCGCGATCGGGAACGGCGCGGTCTAGGCATTGTCGCGCGTTCCAGGTCTCGCCGGCATCCTTCATCTCGTCGATCACGAG
Organism: Bradyrhizobium erythrophlei; assembly: GCF_042430365.1. Lineage (GTDB taxonomy): Bacteria > Pseudomonadota > Alphaproteobacteria > Rhizobiales > Xanthobacteraceae > Bradyrhizobium > Bradyrhizobium erythrophlei. The sequence continues at coordinate 56,653 of NZ_JBHMET010000233.1, read as the reverse complement.
AACGCCGACCTTTCGAACCTACAGCGCTACGTCATGGTCACGCAGCACGACGTCGGTCGCGGGTAGGTCCGGCTCGCCCGCGCGTTGTTCGGGCAGGGCGCGCTTAAGGTGAGAGCGCATCCGCAACGGTGGAGCGACTATGTCGACGGTCGCCGCAAGCGCGCCTTCGAGCGGGTCGCGGTGGCGCTCGACACCGCCGAGGATCGCATCGCGCTCCAGGCCTCGCTGCCCAAATGGAGCGTGAACGCCTAGACCCAGGACGTCGACTTGGGCGTTTCCCGGCACGGTTTCGCGGACGACGGCGCATGCCTGGCCTGCCTCTACCTGCCGACAGGCGCGGTGAAGAACGAGCACGAACGGGTGGCGGAGGAACTGAGGATTCCCGATGCGCACCAGGAAATCCGGACGCCGCTGCAGACGCGTCGGCCGGTGCCCGAGCCCTTCGTCCGGCGCGTCGCCGCCGCGTTCGGCGTCCCGTTCGATGCGCTCCAGATGTTCGTCGGCCAGCCGGTGCAGACCTTCTACCGAAACGCCATCTGCGGCGGCCTGATGGTCGGACTGACCGGTGGCGCCCACGCGGGCATGGCCGTCGTCCCCATGGTGTTCCAGTCGGCGCTCGCGGGGATCATGCTCGCGGCCGATCTCGTCAAACACGCGGCCGGCATGCCGGCCGCCTCGACCACGACGACACGGATCAACCTGCTGCGACCGCTCGCGCCGGTCCTGGGCGACCCGCGAGCCAAGGATACGAGCGGCCGCTGCATCTGCTGCGATCGCGACTTCCTCGATGCCTACAGGCGGAGATACCGCCTGACGTAGATTTGGAAGCAGATCCGAGAGGCAGGCGCGAGACCTCGACCCGCCGGCTCGCCGTCTGGAGGGGGATCACGGGATTCGTCTGCATGGTTGACTGGTCGCGGAATTGCCACCATTGGTCAGTCGCTGTCACGTCATGGAAGGGATTCCGCGCCTCGGTCGGCCACTTCTTCTCCGCCGGTACTTCGATGTCTCAGACTGAAAGCCGTTTACCGCTCACTTCCGAACAGACTGCGACGGGGGAAACCCTCCGGCTTCTGCTGGGGACCGCCGTAGCGAACCGCTACCTGGACTTCTGCGAGCTTGTCAGCGGCACCCTGCCGCTTCATACGACCTTGCCGCTCGCGGCACATGCGCTGCGCGAACTGGAAGCGCTCGTCCGCGCGGTTCTCGCCGCACCGATGGATGCTGTTATTGCCGAAAGCCCGGAAGCGAAGATCCAGAGAAGAAAGGCGGTGGAGTCGCTGAAAGCGTTCGGCTACGACGACGATGCACTGCAGGGTGTTTCCGGGAAATTGGAGCCTCGAGTGAACCACAGGCTACAGATCGAGCGTATCTGCGATCGGCTCGGCCTGTACCCCGACGCAGATGTCGTCGTGTGCTGGCAAGCGCTTCGCGACATACACGGTTCTGCGCACCAACGGCATTTCGACAAAAGCCTTCGCGTCGATGACGAGTTTCGCGAAAGATATGCACGCCCTTTCGACGTGGTGATGCGAGGCCTTGCCTCCGCCCTGGAGGATCGTTATGCGGCGCTGCTCCAGAGAGCGATGGACATCGCGGCCATGCCGCCGGCACGGGGCATAAAGGCCTTCGTCGCCGAAATTCCGGGGGCGGGACAGCTTCAGCACGGGTTCTACGAGAGTCTGAATTCCGAGGACTGGCTGCCTCTGCTCGATGAGAAGGGTCTGCTCGGCGAGCCGCTCTTCACTCCGGAGGAGGACGACACCGGTTTCCGGCAATGGCCCGTCGGACGCTATCTTCTCCGGATGGCGGCCTCGCCGAACGCTTCGACCCGCGCCATCGTCGTCGCCGCGGTCCGGGCGCTGGCCGCCTCGACACATCCGGACGTCCAACTCGGCGGGGTGGAGATCGCGGCGGTGCTACCTGCGGATGACGCGGCCATGCTGGCTGACACAATCGCCGGCTGGCTCATGCCGGGCGCCAGGCTCTTTTTCCTGCACCCCGCTACCGTCATGAAGAATCTCGCGCGCGGCGGTCAGGGCGCCCCCGCCCTCCGTATCGCTGCCGCCTTCTTCCAGGTCTTTTCGAGAGACGGGCGCCTGGCCACGCTGCACGACCAATTCATGTATGAACACTTCCTGTCGGACACGGCTAAAGATCTCATAGCCCCCGCGCCAGTACCGGCGCTTGAACTTTTCTGCGATCTGCTTCGCCAGGTGGCCGTCGTGAAGGGATACCTGCCCGCGGACGAACACGGCGATCGTTCCCATAACCTTCTCGGCGACATCGACGGCAATCCGCAACACCGCGACATCCCCACCGCGCTTGCCGCGGCGATCGTCGACGCTGCCACCCAGGCGATCCATTCCGACGGATCGCGGACGGGCGACGTCATCACCCGAATCCGGTCGCGCGGTGGTGGATTGTTCGAGCGCATCGCGATGCGCGTCGTAGCGTCGTCCCCCGGCAACGTGCCGGAGCTGGCTACGGCATACCTGGTGAATCCGGACCTAATCGGAGCCTCGTGGTGCCGGACCGAGTACGATATGATCGCGAACGTCTGGTTTCCGACCCTTGATCCGGCGAGGCAGCAAACGATTCTTGATCACGTGGACTCGTTCGTCGACGAAGATGGCTGGAGAAAGTGGTTCGTCGGTGTCCATGATCGAGAACCGAATGAGTCCGAAGCGCGCGAGTACGGCTTCAACACCATCCACGACATCGTCGGCGGCTGGCGCAACGTTCTGCCCGCGGAACGCCAGCGCGCTCTCGACGCCGGCGTCGCGGAATTCGGCGCGGCAAACGATCGTCACTTCCGCATCTACGACTATGCGAAGAGTCCGCGATCGAGCGAGGAGATGCATTCGGCCGGCGTCGAGGCAACGATCGCCTTCCTTAGCGATCGAGATCCGAGTGCCGATGAGAACTCGGCGCGCGAGACCACGGCGCTCGCCGGCGAATTTAGGACCGCAGTCTCGAAGGATCCCGTTGCGTACTCTAGTATCGCGGTCGAGATCTCAGAGCTCGCGCCCATATTCGTGCGCCGATACCTAGAAGCCATGGATACTGCGGCGTTCAACGCCGTTCCACTCGATTGGTCGGCGCTCCTTGCTCTCCTGGCTACGGTGTCTCGGCGCATGCCGCACAGGCCGGACGATCCCGACCGATATCCGATCTTGCGCGCTTGCATCGCGCTAATGGTGTCCGGACTTGGGAAAACCAAGACTATCGATGTTATGCTTCGTGAAGAGATCCTGTCCTTCGCGACGGCGCTACATACAATCGCATCGAATACGTGCGAGCCTGTAGAAGTCCATCGGCGGCCGAAACCTCCGTCCTTCGTGGACGCCCGGCAGACGTTGACGGGCGGCATCGTCGAGTTGTGCATCCTTGCCCTGAATTGGCTTGACGCCAAAGCCGACCGATCGACGGCCGCGCATTCAGCCGCTGCCGCGCCGCCGGGCCGGGCACTTCGGTCCATTCTGGAGCAAGCCCTGGCCGATCGAAGCGACGAGAGCGCCGCTCCACGCATGGTCATGGGCAGATACCTGAACCGGCTCTACCGGATCGAAGGGCCGTGGCTCAAGGAACAACTGCCGTCGCTGTTGCCCGTCGACGACGAGCCGCTGCGCATGGTTGCCTGGCTCGCGCACCTACAGGACGACGTCGGCCCGGTCGACGATTTGATCGCGGAGCCGCCCTATCGCGCCTGCTACGTGGACGAGATTTACAGAATGTCGGATGGTGATCCTAAGGACCGCGAGGCACGCGGTCATCGCCTTGCGGGATTTCTGATCACGCTGTTCCTAAGAGGATCGCTGCCGGAAGAATTGCTCACCCCGTTCCTGGAGCGCGCGCCGATCTCCGAACGTCAAGAGGCGATGCGGCTGATCGGGCTGACAATCGGGTCGAACAGGAGCTCCGAACCGTCGATCTTCAGAGATCGCGCCGAGAGCTACTGGTTGCGCCGGCTTTCGGCGGCCAAGGCGACCGGCGACCCGAGCCAGTTCGCCCGCGAGATCGGCTCCATAGGTCTCTGGTTTCTGTGGGGTGTCGACACCGATTGGCTTACGGAACAGCTTCTCGACGCTCTGGCCGCAGGCTATGCGCCCAACGACCTCTACACGGTCATCGGCGGCCTTGCCAAGCTTGGCGAGGACAGGATCGACAGGGTGATCGAAGTGCTCGAAGGTCTCGCGACCAACCCGTCGGTGAGCCGATACGCGCTCATGGTGCAGCCTGTCGAGCTGCGCAAGATGCTGACCGTCGGTAAGGCGTCCAGATGCGAGAAAACGCGTCGGCGGGTCGACCGGCTCGTGAACGTATTGGCGTCGAAAGGTGTGGACTCGTTCATCGATCTACTTGAGTAGGCCAGTGAGAGACACGCTCCCCAACCTGAGCGACACAATGCTGCAGCTCTCGAACCGAACCTTGGCCGATGTGCAACCTCTACTCGATCACCACTAACCAGGCGGCCATCAGCGCGCTGTTCCGAGTGGTCAACCGGTACGTCGGCAATCTCGCGCCGATGCCCGGCGTGTTTCCGGACTGCAAGGCGCCAATCGTGCGGAATGGCGCCGGAGGCCGGGAGCTCGCCACCGCGCGGTGGGGCATGCCGTCGTCGCAGCACGCCTTGATGGAAGCGACCAAGAAGCGCGCCGGGAAGCTCGAGGCCAAGGGCAAGCCGGTAGACTTCAAGCAGTTGCTCCGGATGGAGCCGGACGGCGGAACGACCAACATCCGCAACGTGAAGAGCAAGCACTGGACGAGGTGGTTGGGTCCGGAGCACCGCTGCGTGGTGCCGTTCAACAGCTTCAGCGAGTTTAACAAGACCGAGGGCGGCGACATCTGGTTCGCGCTCGACGAGACCCGCCCGCTGGCCTGCTTCGCCGGCATCTGGACCAACTGGACGTCGGTCAGGAAGGTCAAGGAAGGCGAAACCACCAACGACCTCTACGCGTTCCTCACGACGGAGCCGAACGCCGAAGTCGGCGCCGTCCATCCGAAGGCGATGCCGGTGATCCTGACCACGCCGGAAGAGGTCGAAACCTGCGCCTCCGGACGAGGCCCTGACGCTGCAACGGCCGCTGCCTGAAGGAGCGCTGCGGGTCGTCGCTCGCGGCGTGAAAGAAGACCCTGCCGGATCGGCGACGTGACTGACGAGGACGACATCGGCAAGGCCGAGCCCGCGACCCGTCAGCGAAAGATCATCCACGTCGACATGGATGCCTTCTACGCATCCGTCGAGCAGCGAGACAATCCGGACTTCCGCGGCAAGCCGGTCGCCGTCAGCGGATCCCGCGAGCGAGGCGTTGTGGCTGCGGCGAGCTATGAAGCCCGCGCGTTCGGTGTCAGGTCGGCCATGCCGTCGGTGACGGCTAAGCGGCAATGTCCGGAGCTGATCTTCGTGAAGCCGCGCTTCGAGGTCTATAAGGCCGTCTCGCAGCAGGTCCGAGAGGTCTTTGCCGAGCACACGCAGATCATCGAACCGCTGTCACTCGACGAGGCTTATCTCGACGTGACCGAGAACCTGCAGCAGATCCCACTTGCACGGGACGTCGCACTGGCGATCCGCGCCAAGATCAAGGAGGTGACCGGCCTCAACGCCTCCGCGGGCATATCCTACAACAAGTTTCTGGCGAAGCTCGCTTCCGACCACCGCAAGCCGAACGGCCAGTACGTCATCACGCCCGAGATGGGTCCGGCTTTCGTCGAGGCGCTGCCCGTCGGGAAATTCCACGGCATCGGTCCGGCGACCAGCGCCAAGATGAATTCGTTCGGCCTCCACACCGGTCTCGACATGCGCAACCAGACAATGGAATTCATGCAGGCCAACTTCGGAAGGGCTGGCGCACACTACTACTGGATCTCGCGCGGCGTCGACGACCGCGAGGTCCGCGCCAATCGAATCCGGAAGTCGGTTGGCGCGGAAAACACGTTCTCCAGCGACCTTACCGACTTCGAACCCATGGCCGCAGAGCTTCAGCCGCTAATCGACAAGGTCTGGCGGCATTGCGAGGACAAAGGGTCTCGGGGCCGGACCGTGACGCTGAAGGTGAAGTTCAACGATTTCGAGATCATCACCCGCAGCAGGTCGGTGCCTGCTCCGATATCAACCCGCGACGACCTCGAACGCCTTTCGATTTCGCTGCTTCAAAACGAGATACCCGTCCCCAAACCGGTTCGGCTATTGGGAGTCTCGCTTTCGTCGCTGCAAGGCGGCGAGCGGGAAGAAGCGCAACTCGGTTTGCCAATCTAGCGAACATCCAGTCCGCCTCCGAAAATAATAGGTCTATCTGGTCTTCAAGTGCGAATGCCGGCGCGGTTGCAAAAACGGGACTTGCCAATCGACAGCCCCGCGACCGAAAATCGACTGAACCTTGTCAATGGGCCACCTGAGCCGCCAATGCTTACCATTGTCTACGTCCTCGTGAGCGCCGGCCTGGGCTGGAGCATCAGTCATTGGTGGATCGCCAGATACCATCCCTCCTTCAAGACCATAATTGATGGCGCCTGGATCGTCCTGACGGCTGCGGGCGTGATCATGTCTGTCGCACAGTTCGCTTCCTCCAGTTCGCGCACGACCGGGCTGATGCAAGATCTGCAGGCATTGGATGCCAGTGAGAAAACGACGCAAGCCGTGGCAAAGATGACTCGCGAGGCGAGTGCCGTTGCCACCAAATGCAAGAGCAAGGGCCTGAAGCTATCGATCACTATTTCCGGAACACCCGAGGATCTCTGCAAGGTGCTCGACGAGGAAGCCGCTGGTCTCAACGACATCACTGCCATCCACGCCGATCTCAATAAAATTCTCGCGTATCAAGAAGATCCGTCACGGCCTCGGGGAAAATCAGGTCTGATCGATTTCGCTTCCGACCATTTGAGGATCAACCGAACGGCAGTCGGGACAAGGTCCGCCTTGCTCTGCGAAGCGAGGAACAAACTCGCGGGCGACGCTACGATCCGCAAAGAGCCGCAGCAGACGATTTTTGACACCATTGGAACGCTGTGCGACGTCTACAGAGAGGAAAGCGAGTCGCTCCCGCCATTTGTGCCGAAACGCGATGAGTTGTTCTCGATTCCGACGGGATGGTCGATAGCATGGTTCATCTTCTACGCGTTCTTCGCTGGGGCCAGAGTCGCGACCGTGACGATGCCCTCCGACAAGAAACCCATGACGGCAGCAGATCAACCTGAATCGACGCCGCTCACACCCACACCTGGCTGAGCCTTCGCCGCTGCGAAAATCGAGAGCCAGCCGGCGCCGTGCTCGGCGCCGGCGATCGCGGCCTCGGCGACCGAGACGCTTCTCGACCCGCTTGCGGGCGTCGCCGACCTTCTTAACCGCCTTCTTCACGGCGGAGGCTGAACGACCGGTCTTCTTCGCTTCGTAGCCGACTTCGTACCTCTGCCCACCGGCCACCCGGGCTCTACAGACGGCAGCGTCGGCGGCGGCCGAGAGGGCTTCGACGAGAAGTTGATTTAGTGCAGCCGAAGAAACGCAAGGCACGCTAGATGAATTCCCGGGCTAGTCGTACTCGAAGCGAACTTGCCTACTTCAAGTCCGTCGAGCCATTGTAGTTTCCCCTAAATAAGCTGCGGCCGCGGATCTATGCATGTTGCAGCGCTGGTTCAAGCGAGCCAATTGCCATGTCAATGGTTTATAGGCAGCCGTTACCGCGCGGTTAGATATGCGCGCGAGACCCGGTCTAGCGGGCCGCGAAGTCGCACAAAACCGTAGGGATTGCGGTTGGCTGCATTGAACGAAAGAGGGTGCGCCTTTGGCTTGCGGGCCGGTTGTCCGTGAGGCAATATGCACGTGAAATCAAGGGGCATTGCTGTTCTGAGGAGCCGGGTCGGCAAATTCGCACAGGACGAGACGACATGCCTGGCCAACCAGTTCAGGCGGTAATTTCGGTAAATGACGGCGTTCGGGGCAAATAAGGAAACTTTCCCGCATTCGGACAGGCCTGCAACTGGCGGGCATGGATCGGCCGTAGCCGATCTCGTGCGCGACGGTGTTGCCAAAGCGCGCGAGAAGCTGATCGACCTCAGCATGCGCAACACCATGCTGAACTTTCGGCACTCGGAGACGTCGGCGAAGCACGTTCGGATCGTCGACGAAGATCTAGGGTTCCTGGTTGGTACGCTGGCCTCCGGCCAGGCGCTCGATATCATGCCGCTTCCGCCCGTCGAGGAGGTGCCTCGGGATGAAGAGACAGATGGATTCAGAGCGGCGCTAAAGACCGCCAAGGAAACGGACGCTAAGTGGTTAGCGGCCGAGGATGCACGTCGTGCCGCCGGCAATCGCCGCCGCACGAAGGACAAGGTGGCCGAAAGGGCGCTTCGCGATCGCGTGCGTGCGAAGCTCGGAATGCCAGAGTGGCGGGTCGCGACCGATCCGCGTACTCGGGCGCGAGAACTCGGAATCGATCCTTCGTACGATCTGCCACACTCCAAAGATTCCGCTCCACGGCACCACGCTGACAATACGTTGCAGACTCTCTTCTTTCCTGACCGCCTCGAGCCGAAGCTCGCCAGCATTCACAGTGCGGCGCGTGCGCTCCAGGAAGATGCAGGTCTAAGTGCTCTGTGTTTCGCTGTCGGCTTTCTTGAATGGTACGACCAAGACGATTCGACCGATCCAGCTTATGCACCTCTCGTCTTGTTGCCCGTTAACATGGGAAAACGCATCGCGAGCGGTGAATACGTATACTCGATCGCGGGCCGCGATGACGACGAAGCAAGCAACGTTGCGCTTCGCGAGAAGCTGAAGCGTTTTGCCATCGATCTTCCGGAGTACGATTCGGAAGCAGGGATAGAAGCGTATCTTTCTAACGTCGCTGGTTGTCTCAACAACAAGCCTCGTTGGAAAGTAAGGCGTTTCGCGACCATCGGGCTCTTTTCGTTCGCTCGCCAGGCGATGTGGAGCGATCTCGACTCAGCTCGATGGCCGGTAGATGCCCGTCCGGAAGTGCACGCCCTGCTGGGTCAAGTCTATGGCGATGTCGCCGGCGAGCACACCGACAACGTCGCTCCAGTCTATGACGTCGATCAGCCGCAACTCGAATCACAAGCCCCGGCGCTGGTGATCGAAGCCGACGCGTCGCAACTAAGTGGGGTAATCGACGCGACGGCGGGGAAAAATCTCGTCATTCAGGGACCACCAGGTACCGGTAAGTCTCAGGCAATCACCAACATCATCGCGAACGCCCTGTGGCACGGCAAGACGGTCCTGTTTGTCTCCGAAAAGATGGCCGCCTTGAAGGTGGTCAAGGATCGGCTCGACCACATGGACCTCGGCCTCTATTGCTTGGAAGTGCACTCGGCGAAGGCGTCGAAGGCATCGGTGCTCAAATCGATACGCGAGCGCATGGAAACTCCTCGCCGCGTCGCAAACATCCAGGAGGTTGAAAGCGCCCGCGAAGCTCTCCGACAAGCGCGACATCGCCTTACAGAGTACGCGGGCTTGATGAACAGTCCGGCCGGCTCCACGGGTCTCAGCGTGCATCAAGTCCTTTGGGGTGACTTCACCAGAGCCGCGCCGGATCCCGCCCCTCCAAAGCCGGCGGTCGAATTCCGCTTTCCGGACCCATTGGGCATCGACCGCTTCAAGCTTGGAGAGTTGGTCGGAATCGGCAAGGCCTTGGACGACTGGGCGGCTTCGATGGGTAATGCTGCCGAGCCAGCGCAGCAGCCGTGGCGGGGTATCGGCAACCTGAATCTGAATCGATTCGATCGCACTAAGGCGGTCGAAGTCGTCGCTGGTTGGTCTGATGCGCTGAAGCAGCTTCTCAAACACGTCGAGTCGCTTTCTGTCACGACCTCGTGGGAAGGCCTCAAATCCCCAGCCGACGCATCTGCCGCGGCGGCGGTTATTGAGGACCTGCCTGAGGCTGGACCAGACGTTGAGGGAAAGCTGCTTGCCCTCGCGACCGGCGAAGTGGCTCGAAAATCGCTGGGTGATTGGGCCGATCGCTGCATTCGAGCCCATGATCTCGAGTTGCAGGTCGACGGCATCTGCTCAAAGCAGGCTCTTGAAGCCGGCGGTGACGCCGTCGAGCCGCTGATGGAAAAGGCTACTACATTCGACGTGGCCGCTCTTCCGGTCGACGAGATCTCAAAGGCTCTCGACGAAGCGAGGCAATCGGCGGGCGGATTTGCGTCCCTCGTCCAATTGATGGCGGAGCTACTGCACGCGGCGGGGCGCGATCCAAGCGCTGTCCCTGACGTAAAATCTGAGGCGATGGCCGCCGGCTATCTTCTCGTCGTCCCAAAGATCCAACAGGACAATCTACGTTATCGTTCGCCGTCGCTCACAGCGGAAGCGATAGTCGACGAACTGAACGCCGCTCGTGGGCTTGCCGAAGAAGCCAGATCGGCCGCCACTGAGGCTCGATTCTCCGAGCAGGCGACATCGAGCCTCGCGGACTCAATGCCTTCCGTGGGCGAATTGCGTCGAGCCGCAGGAACCCTTCGTTCCACCGGCCTCCTCGGCAAACTTTTCGGCGGAGAATGGCGGGCGGCGCGCGCGATCTGCCGCCAAACGTTCCCAGACGAACCGAAGCTTCCGCCTCTCGAGGCTGCTAAGCGGTTGCTCGCCGCCGCGTTGTGGAAAGATCGATTGCAAAGACTTGACGAATGTGCCGAGGCCAAGGCGGCTTGCGGTCGTCATTGGAAGGGGGCGGAAACTCCGTTTGACCGACTCATCGACGTGTCGGAATGGATGCGGTCGGTACAGAAGGTGACACCACTCGCCGAGCCTAGCGCACGAGAGCTGCGTCGGTTGGCCTTCGAGAGCGAATCCGACGAATTCGCGATGCTCGTCCGTTTCGCGGAAGCCGCCGAAAGTCTGAATCTCTTAGAAGCCTTCCAGACGGCATATGCCGCACGATCCACGATTCACGCGGAGGCAGATAGGCGAGAAGCGCGTGCCTCCGCTCTCGATTGGATCGTCCGAACCAGCCAGCAGTTCGGCATTCAACCAAAGCAGCCAATCGCGGCGCTTCCGAAGGCGTTGCAAATGCAGACAGAGGCTAAGGCTCTCCGGCAACAGATGATGGCCGACGTTATGGCGACGAACGGTTGCTCGACGCTCGCGGCAGGATCGGAATTAGAGCGAGCCAAAAATGTTCGGGCTACGATCCGTTTCGTCGAGAAAGTGCAGTCGACTCAACTTCCGCCGTCGGTTGCACGGTATCTTTTGCAGGAAGGTTACGGCGACCGATTGTTCGGATTGAAGCAAGCCGCAGGAAATCTGAAGGTCGCTATCGACGACGTTGAGCGAGCCGCTCGGACGGCGGACGAACTTCTCATGTTGAGACCAGAAGAATGGTGCGGTGGACCTTTGAGGACTGCACCGATCCTCGCGCAATTGCAGAAATGCGAACGGGCGTCCCAAGTTCCCGATGGTTTGGAAAAACAGATTACGCTGCTATCGACCGAGCTCGAAGCCGCTAACCTTGGACTGAGTGAGCTCATCGGGTGCTGGCCCGCGGCGGGGCTTCGGTATGCCGGCGTCGCAAACGCTGTCGAAGCCGCCTTCTACCGATCGGCGGCGGAGAAGCTCATGCGAGAGCACTCCGTACTGAGCCGGCATGCCGGAAATACTCACGAGCAGGTACGCAAGCGCTTCCAGGACCTCGATCGCGAGATACTTCAGCTGAACCGCAAGCTGATCGCCGCCCAGCTTCATTCGCGATCCATACCGCCAGGTCGACGCGCAGGTTCCACGCGCGACTACACCGACAATGAGATGTTGACTCATCAAACTGGTTTGCAACAGCCACGGATCGCGTTGCGCCGGCTGTTCTCCAACGCTGGGAACGCTATTCGGGCCTATACCCCTTGCGTCATGATGAGCCCGATGTCGGTCGCGCAGTATCTCGAGCCCGGTAGGCACAGCTTCGACCTCCTCGTTATCGACGAAGCTTCGCAGATGCGGCCCGAGGATGCCCTAGGGGCGATGCTACGCTGCAAACAGGCCGTGATCGTAGGTGATCCTGAACAGTTGCCTCCGACTGATTTCTTCAGCGCTTCGGACGACCCGAGCGACGAGAAGGCAGAGGATGCTCCCGAAGAATCGATCCTCGAGCTCGGACGCCGCTGCTGGCATCCGATGCGCATGCTTGAAGTCCATTATCGCTCGCGGCACCAAAGTTTGATCGCCTATTCCAACCGCGAGTTCTACGGCGAACGATTGCTAGTATATCCAAGCCCAGTCCTCGATGATGCCGATTTCGGGGTATCTTGCCGCAAGATCGATGGAGCCTATGAAGTCGGGCAGGGCCGGAACATGAAGGAAGCCCGTGCGATTGTCGAAGAGGCAGCGGAGCTCATGCGTACGCGCGCCGACCGCTCGATCGGCATTGTTGCCATGAACCAGGCCCAACGCGATTTGATCGAAACCTTGATGGACGAGACGGCCGCCACGGATCCCGACATCCAAGCATACCGCGAAAAATGGAACGGAGAGCTCGAGGACTTCTTCATCAAGAACCTCGAAAACGTTCAGGGCGACGAACGAGATATCATCCTGATCTCGACGGTCTATGGACCAACGGCGGATGGCACGTTCCACCAGCATTTTGGTCCGCTGAACCGCGCATACGGCCACCGGCGTTTGAACGTGCTCTTCACCCGGGCGAAGCGCAAACTCACCGTCTTCACCTCCCTCGACCATGGACGCATCGTGGCCGACGGCAACCGTCGCGGCGTTCGCGTGCTGAAGGAATTCCTCGAGTATGCCAGCCGTGGTTCGTTCACCCCCGGCCGCCAAAGCGGGGAGGAGCCGGATAGCGACTTCGAACGATGGTTCCTGTCTCGACTGAAGTCCGCCAACTATGACGCGCATCCGCAAGTCGGCGTCGCGAAGTACCGGATCGACATCGGAGTGGTGCATCCCGACAAGCCTGGCAGCTATATTCTCGGCGTCGAGTGCGACGGCGCTACGTATCACTCCTCCAAGTCGGCGCGTGATCGGGATCGGCTACGTCAAGACGTCCTGGAGAGCCTGAACTGGAAAATTCATAGGGTTTGGTCCACCGATTGGTATCGCGATCCTGAAAGGGAATTCGACCGCCTCGTCCAACGCATCGAGCGGCTACGTGCCGCGCACTAGAAGAGCTCCGCGCACGACCTCGCGCGCTTGGCGCGGGCCCGGGAAAGCGTGTTCTTAAGGGCTCGGACCCCCTTGCCATGACGCGGTGAAGACGCGGCCTGGCGCCACGGTCGAAATCCGTTCGAATCAGCGACCGATTAGCCCAAAGTCCGCGTTGCACGGTTCCACGTTCACCTCTATATGCGAGCGTCGTGCCAAGCTGGCAATTCCAGGTAGTCGAGCATGCTCCGGCCACTTCGTAAAATCAGACGCGACGGAACGCCGTATCGCCGGCGAGCGGCAGTCGAAGCCGCCCTGGATGGTCTGTCCAGCCAGCCCCGAGACCGTATCGTTGAGCGATGTTCGGTGCGTAACCCGGAGCATTCGGACTACGTGTTCTCCGAATGTCTGCTGCACCTCGTCAGGGAATCCAGGTCGGACAATTCCGACGATCACTTCGCGGCGCTCTATCGCGAACTTCGGCGCCGCGTCCTCGCCCGCCTGCCCAGGCCGGAGGTCGGTCGTTCGGGCGATGGAAAGGAGCTGGTCTCAGGGGTCAACCTCGACGTGTCCGACGCGGTCATGGGTCGATTCCAGGAGCTCTTGATCCTTGATCGCCAAGGCTACGAGGAGCGTCTCGACTACTTCGAGATCAATTTTGACGATGCGGTGGCTGCTCTCAGGTCCACGGCGAAAAGGAAGGCGAGGCGCGACCAGGATCGGTCGGCGCCGATGACCTACGACGATGAGACGAGTGAGCTGAACGCGGAGATCGAGGAGGCGGCCGCCACTCAAAATCCGATTTCGGAGTCAAAATTGGACGATCCGGGTTACCGGTCGAGGCTCGACGCGGCGATTGACACCCTACCGGAGCCTCAGCGCCTGGTCATGGAATTGCTGCTGAAAGGCTATCCCATCGAGTCCCAGGAGCCTGGCGTCCACAGCGTCGCCAGCATTCTGGGGTGCACGGAGAAGACCGTGCGCAACCGAAGGGATAAGGCGATCGAAGTGCTCCGCAAGGCACTCAATGAGGAAGAGACATGACGACCCAAGAGCCGGAAATGCCATTGGAGGACGTCCTCCTCGCATTTTCCGTCGAGCCCGTCCACGACAGGGACACGCTCGATCGCTACCTCGCCCTGTACCCGCAATACGCCGAGGATATCGTCCTTCTGTCGCACGACCTCCGCGTCGAGGGTCGCGGCATCGCCGAGGCCTTCGAGGATGAAGACGATTTCCAGAACGCATTGAAACAGCTTCGAGGCGCCGGCACGGCCGAACCCCGCAACGCGGCAAATCCGTTCGAGGCCTTCCGGGGCGCGTCGTTCGCCGCCCTGGCGGACCGGCTGCGCGTGCCGAGGTCGGTTCTCATCGCGTTGCGCGACCGCCTGGTGATCGCGTCCACCGTGCCGCCGGCCTTCGCGGCGCGCGTCGCACGTGCGGTGCGCATGAGCGTAGCGGAACTGGTAGCCTACCTGGAGCTGCCGCCCGTCGTGGCGGGGGCGGTGAACTACAAGGCCGACGCCAAGCCGGCCGCCGACGCCGCGAAGGTGGCATTCGATAGTCTACTTGATTCCTCGCAGGTCACGCCCGAGCAGAAGGCGGATATCTACGAGGCGTCCGACTAGCATGGATGCCGTCGAGCTCGCGCGTCAGACCGCAGAACGGCTGCACCTGGAAGCCGTATCCCGAGGGGCTGACCCCTGGAAACCCTACGACTTCGCGAAGGCCGAAGCCAAGCGCCGGACGATTGCGGTTGAGAAGCTGCCGAAAGGCGACGTCCGCCTTCGTGGCGCGCTCGCGTTGTGGGATCCGGACGCGTTGACGGTGTTGCACGAGGACGCGGGCGACGACTTTGCAAACGCCTTTCTCGTCAGCCACGAATTGGGCCATATCGAACTGGGTGGCTCGGCCGAGGAAAGCGTCTCCTTGTCAGCCGATCCGTCGCGGCCCGCCGAGGCCGCTCCCGTCGGCGTCGATAGGGTCGTCGACTACGGACGCCGCGAGCGTCGCGAAGTCCAGATGGATCTGTTCGGTCGCGAGTTCCTGCTGCCTCGTTCGGTAGCCCGACGGTTCCATGTCGAACAAGGAATGACCGCGTCCGCCATCGCTTCTCGGCTAGGCGCCCCGTTCGACGTCGTCGCGCAGCAGTTGCTGGACGCGCTGCTTCTGCCTGCGGTCACTCTCGACGAGCGCCCGCGGGAGGAAAAGCCGCTCAACGACGAACAGAAGAAGGCGGCGGAGCATTTTGGCACGCCCTTCCTTCTGGAAGCCGGTCCGGGCACGGGCAAGACGCAGACTCTCGTGGCGAGGGTGGAGTGGTTGCTCGACGTCAAGAATGTGCCGGCCGACGAGATCCTGGTACTGACGTTCTCGAACAAGGCTGCGGGAGAACTCGCGGACCGGATCGCCGCGAAACGGCCGCGTGCCGCCGCCGCGATGTGGGTGGGCACCTTCCACTCGTTCGGGCTCGACATCATCCGCCGATACTACGATCGTCTGGGCCTGCCGCCCAACCCGCGCATGATGGACCGCACGGAAGCGATCGATCTGTTGTCCGATGGGTTTCCGCGGCTCGGCCTGACGCACTACCAGAACCTTTGGGATCCCTCGTTCGAGATCAGCGACATCCTGGCCGCCATCTCGCGCGCCAAGGACGAGGTGGTCGGCGCGGCGCAGTACGCCCGGCTGGCGGACGACATGCTCGCTGCGGCCAGCACGGCGGACCAGATCGCGGCGGCCGAGAAATGCCAGGAAGTGGCAAGGGTCTATGCCTTTTACGAGACGCTGAAGAACGAACGGAAGTGTTTGGACTTCGGCGACTTGGTCTCGCGGCCCGTCGAGCTCGTCGAGTCTGACGCCGAAGCCTTGGGGTACCTGCGCGGCCGGCATCGTCACGTCCTCGTCGATGAATTCCAGGACGTGAACCGGGCCAGCGTGCGGCTGCTCAAGGCCATAGCCGGCGACGGAGACAATCTCTGGGTGGTCGGCGACGCCAAGCAGTCGATCTACAGATTTAGAGGGGCCTCGTCGGTGAACGTGGCGCGCTTCGGCAAGGAAGACTTCGCCGGCGGAAAGCGCGGAAGATTGAGGATCAATTACCGGTCCACCGGTGAGATCGTGGATACGTTCGTCGAATTCGCCCGCCGCGATATGAGAGCAGCGGCGGGCGACGAAATAGATCTGGAGCCCGAACGGGGACGCTCTGGCGCGAAGCCGCAATACCGCGCAGTCGACACGGCGTCCGACGAGATTGCAGCGGTGGCGGAAGCGATCGCGGAGAACAAGGCCGCCGGCATCAGCTACCGCGACCAAGCGGTGCTCTGCACGGGCAACGAGCGGCTTGGGAGACTCGCCGCCGGTCTGGAGAGTCTCGGTTTGCCCGTGCTCTATCTCGGTAGCCTGTTTGAGCGCGACGAGATCCAGGAACTGCTTTCGCTGCTCTCGACGTTGATCGACCGCCGCGCCATGGGGGTGGTCCGGATCGCAACCATGCCGCACTTCCGGATGAGCCTCTCCGAGGTGGCCGCTGTGATCCGGCATCTCAAGGAGGCCGAGGAGCAGCCCGTGGAATGGCTCGGCGCTATCAGCGGGATCCAAGGCCTGTCGCCCGACGCGCGGGAGTCGCTGGCCAGGTTGAGCGACGCGTTGCAAGGGTTCGATTCGCGATCGGCTCCTTGGCCCTTCCTCGCCACGTACCTGCTCGACAGGACGAAGATCGCGGCCGGGATCGCGAGTTCGGCAGGTTTGTCAGAGCGGGCCCGGGGCGTCGCGATCTGGCAGTTCATGAACTTCGTGCGATCCCAACCATCCGGAGCCGGATTGCCAGCGCGGCGCCTGCTCGATCGCATCAGGCGCCTGGTCCTCCTCGCGGACGAGCGGGACCTCCGCGAGCTGCCGGCTGCGGCGCAGGGCATCGACGCCGTCAGACTGATGACTATCCACGGCAGCAAGGGACTCGAATTTCGTGCGGTCCACATCCCCGGCATGAACGCCGATACGCTTCCGCGCTCTCCCAACCACGTGAGGGGGTGCCCGCCGCCCGACCGGATGGTGGAGGGCGTCGATGGTACCGGCATCGAAGTCCTCAAGGCCGGCCACGTCGAGGAGCAGGAATGTCTGTTCTTCGTCGCGCTGTCCCGCGCCCGCGACCGTCTGTTGCTCTATTCGCCGACGAAGACGGCGAACGGCAGAACGCGAGCCCGATCTCCCTTCGTCGACAGACTGAGCGGCAAGATCGAGCACGGGTCGGTCCGCCCGAGATCCTCGTTGCCCATTCCTGCGGACGACGTGCCCATTCCGGTCGGCTTTCCTACGGGAATCCGTCTGACCGACCACAAGCTCGGGCTCTACGAGCGATGCCCCAGGCGATTTCTCTATACGCACGTGCTTGAGGTTGGCGGGCGAAGGACCGAAACGCCGTTCATGCGCATGCACGGTGCCGTGCGAGCGGTTGTCGATTGGGTCATCGAGAGCGCGTCCGCACCATCGTCGGCAGAACTCGACGGCCGGCTCGCGGAGGCTTGGGACGAGAACGGTCTCGACGACCAGGGCTATTCAGGCGATTTCGAGCGCATAGCCAGGCAACTCATCGGATACTTCGTGGAATGCCGCTCCGGATACGGCAGGCTGCCCGCCACCGAAATGCGCCTGATCGTGACCGGCGGCGAGATCGTCGTCACGCCCGACGAGGTGCTGTCGGCGCGGAACGGGCGCACGCATGTGCGCTCCGTCCGGACCGGACACGCCGGCTCCAAGGACCTTGAATCGGTGCCTACGGCCGTCTTCGCGTTGGCGGCGGAGGGAGCCTTTCCGGGCTGCACGGTAGAACTGGTCCACCTGAGCGATGCCGCGGTCAACGCGGTATCCATGAAGCCGAGGATGCTGGCGAACAGGAGGGAGGCCGCCGTGGCGGTCTTCGAGGAGATCCGCGCGGGACGGTTTCCGAGAAAGGAGTCGACGCGGACCTGCCCGCGCTGCCCCGCCTTCTTTATATGCGGTCCGGTGCCCGGCGGCCCGCTGGCGAAAAAATTCGAAAAATAGAGGCCTCGACGTTACCGGTCGGCCGATCCCGCTCCGATTGACCAGTTGAAGGCGGCCCATTGGGGGGCGCTGGTATCGGAGAACTACTTATGAATATTCACGACAATCCGCAGACGGAGGGCGGCCTCGTCGAAGAGGCGGTCCACGTCGAGGTCGAGATCGAGGATCGCGTCGAGATCCTGGCGTTGCAGCCGGACGGCGAGGTCGAACTGGTCGAGATCATCCGCGAGAGGCTGGCGATCGGCGAGGACTTCCACTTCTTCGAGCGCGGCCGCGACGAGTCGTTCAGGCATCACGACCGCGGCCGCAAGCACGTGCGGCTGGTCGCCCATCGCTGTCACCAGGTCACCCTCGAGGTCGGCTTCGAGCAGCACTCCAAGCCGCATCACTTCAAGCCGTCGACCACGATGTTCAAGGCGCTGCAGTGGGCGGTCAGCAAGCACGGCTACGACCTCGATCCGACGAACGCGGCGAAGGCCAACCTGATCCTGCCCGGCGCGGACGCGCCGCTGCCGCGCGAGGACGTCCTCGGCAAGTACGTCAAGCCGGGCCAATGCACGCTGGTCGTCGATCTCACGCTCAAGGACTTCAGCAATGGCTGAGGAGACGCGTTCCGCCTCCCAGCGCTCGCTCGAGGACCAACTCGGCTCCGTCCCGTTCCAGGCCGGGGTCGAGGAAGGTCGGTGGAAGATCCTGCGCTATGAATTCCCCACCCTCGAGGTCGAGGTCACTGCCACCGATCCGTTCGGCGGCGCCACCGCCAGCCTGCAGTTCCAGCTCGTGTGCGACAACTTTCCTGCGCTGGGCCCGTTCGTCCAGCGCTGGGACCACGCCAACCAGTGCCGTCCCGCTGCGCCGACCAACAGCTCCCCTGGCGTAGTCGACGCATTGAAAGACTGGGGGGATATTCCCGGCAGCCATGGCGGCATCTACCGCGCGTGGCAGCGCCACGCGGCCGCGCACAACGCTTGGGCCGCGAAGCGACCCGACGAAGCCTGGCGCCGCGATCGTCACATCACATTCATCATGGAGAAGCTCTATGCGCTCGTTGCTGAACACGCTGCTTGGCTGGCTCGGTCTAGCGCCGCCTAGGCTGCGTTGCCGGCGCGCGGTGTGGGACGCAGGCGTCGACGAGCTGGAGCGGCGCACGTTGAGCGGGCGGCGCGAAAGCGGCGCCTATCTACTCGGAAGCCAACGATCCGACGGCAGCCGCGATATTTCGGAATTCGTCTTCTACGACGACATCGATCCGAAGGCGCTCGATACCGGCATCGTGACGATCCGTCAGACCGCGTTGCCGCGTCTCTGGGAAGTCTGCAGAGCCCGCGGCCTAGGTGTCGTCGCAGACGTGCATGTCCATCCGCACGGGTACGGCCAGAGCGAATCCGACCAGGCCAATCCGGTCATTCCTCGCGTCGGCCACCTCGCACTGATCCTGCCGAACTTCGCGCGCGGGCGGCCGCTGCCCGGATCGATCGGCATGTACGAGTTCCTCGGCAACGGCGAGTGGGCCTCGCACAGCGGCAAGGGTGCGCGGTTCTTCAGGTTGGAGGGTTGAACATGACGATCCATTGGAAACGGTCGCGCATCACCAAGGCCTTCGCCGACGCATCGCGAGTCGGATCCTTCGCGGAGGCCGAGGCGCGGCTGGACGCCATCAGATTGGAGATCGTCGTCGCGGCCGACCAGCTCGCGACGTCCGCGGGACAGGCCGCGACGCTCACAGCGGTAGCAACCGCCCGAAAATGCTTCGGCCGGGTGACCGTCGTCGCCGATCGCGACGCCGCGTTGATCGCGTCGTTGCCGTTGGGCAAGACGCTCCTTGAAGCGGTGCGGCGACTCGGCGGCCGGGCCATCAAGAGTCCTAGCGGCAAGGCGACCCACGAGATCCGCGTCGGCAGCGCGCCAGCCAGGGCCGCCTGGAGTGTCGCATGTTGGTGGAATCGCTGGTCGGCGGGCACTCGCGCCTTTACGGACGAGCCGGCCGGCGATTCCCGGCTCGCATTGGCCGGCACGTTCGCCGGCGCGCTCGCGGTCAGGCAGGTGTTCGCCTGCGCCGTCGCCGGCCGTAACCTGCCGCCGCGCGACGAGACCGTCTCGTTGTGGACGCCGTGGAGGGAGGCCGACCGCGCGGATGCCGGCCCGGAGCGCTTCGACATGCCTGACAAGCTCTGGCTTCTCGCGCTCGGCCATCTCGGACAAGCATTCGTCTGGAATCTCTGCCTCCTCGGCGGCTCCGGAGACAGGCTCGCGGTGCTGCAGGACGACCAACTCGTCGCGGAGGAAAACGAGGCGACGAGCCTGATGGTGCTGCCGGGCGGTCGGCAGCTCAGTCGGAAGAAGACGAGGACGAGCGCGGCGTGGCTAGAGGCGACCGGCTGGCGGACGGATGTCATCGAGCGAAGGCACTTCGGCGATATCGCCCTGACGCCGGACGACCCGCCCTACCTCGTATCGGGGCTGGACAGGGTGGAGCCCCGGCTTGTCCTCGCCAAGCACGGCTTTCCCTACATGATCGATGCCGGCATCGGCCACGGTCCGGGAGATTTCGAGGGAATACAGATCAGGACGATCGCGAAGGGCCAGTCCATCGACGGTCTATGGAGCAAGCCCACGGCCACCGACGAGCGGCGCGTGGCGAAACTTCAGGACAGTCCGGCCTATCGCGAACTCGAGCAGCACCTCGGCCGCTGCGGAACGTTCGAATTCGCAGAGGCCAGCGTGGCCGTACCGTTCGTGGGAGCGGCCACTGGGGCTCTGGTTCTGGCTCAGATCATCCGGCTCGCTTCGCTCAATGAAGTCCCTGCACTGTTCCAGATGGAGCTCGGCGCGCCGCAGATGGTGTCGTCGGGAGCGATGCTGCCGCCGCCGAAAGTCAATCTCGGTAGCCACGAATACCGGCTGGGAGCGGGGCGCGACTCGGACGGCGAAAGCGAGAAATCCGGAACGATGGACGGAGTCAAATCGCGTCGCCGGACACGACCCGGTATCCACAGCGACGGCGAAAACGCTGGTTAAACCGAGAGAGCGGCGTCAACGTCGGCCGAAAGGAATCACGACATGCGAATCATTCATTCCGCCGACTGGCAGATCGGCAAGGTGTTCAAGCAGTTCGGCGCAAAGGAAGAGACGCTGCGACAGGCTCGTCTGTCCGCCATCGAACGTCTTGGCGTCCACGCCAGGGAGAACGGTGTTCGGCACGTCCTCGTCGCCGGCGACGTCTACGACAGCGAGGCGCCCTGCGCCCACACGCTGCGCGCGCCGATCGAGCGCATGAAGACGTTCGGGGACGTTCACTGGCATCTGCTCCCGGGTAACCACGATCCGCACCGTCCGGAGGGCGTCTGGGATCGGGTCGCGCAGCTCGGCGTGCCTGAGAACATCCACCTTCATCTCTCGCCGATTCCGGCGACGCTCGACGAGAACGCGGCCCTGCTGCCGGCACCGCTGCTCCGCAAGAGCGAATTCGACGACATAACGGCATGGATGGACGCGGCGTCGACCCCGCCGGGCGCGCTGCGGATCGGCCTCGCGCACGGGTCGGTGGTCGACTTCGGCAGCGGCGGCGAAGCATCCAATCCGATCGATCCCACGCGCGCTGCGAAGGCACATCTGGACTATCTCGCGCTCGGAGACTGGCACCGCACGCTGCAGGTGGGCGCCAAGACATGGTACGCGGGAACGCCCGAACCCGATCGCACTGGCGGCCAGGAGCAGGGGACCGCGCTCCTCGTCGACATCGCGGGTCCGGGCGCGCCTCCCTCGATCACCCGGCTCGTCACCGGCACCTACCGCTGGGTCACGCGCTCGGAGCGGTTCGACGACGAAGAGGCATCCGCCGATCTCGATCGTCGGCTGCGCGAGGAGCCCGATCTCTCGCGGTTGGTACTACGCCTCAAGCTGGAAGGCAGCCTGCCGTTGGCAGCATACGGAGCCTTCCGACGCCGCATGATCGATCTCGACGCCGCGGTGTTCGATCTGGATCTGGATGAGGCCTCGCTGGCGGCGCGGCCGACGCTGGCCGATCTGGAGGCGATCGATTTCGACGGCGTGCTGCGGCGTTCAGCCGATCGACTCAAGAAGATCGTCGACGACTCCTCCGCCGCACCCGATCTGCGACGGCGCGCCGAGGAGGCGCTCGTCGAACTCTATCTCCGTGTGGCCGGCGCCGTCCGCGAGGAGGCCGCCTGATGCTCATCAACGCACTCAGCGTCGAAGGAATCGGCCGCTTCGCCGGCGTCGCCCGCGTGGACGGGTTCGGTGCAGGCGTGAACGTACTGGCGGCGGGCAACGAGGTCGGCAAGTCCACCCTCTTCAAGGCCATCCGGGCGTGCCTGTTCCTCCGTCACGACAGCAAGACCCAGGAGCTAAGGGATCTGGGATCCGACGACAGCCAGCTTCCCGCCACCGTCGAACTGGACTTCGACCACGAGGGGCGGCGCTACGTTATCCGGAAGAGCTTCCTCCGTTCTCCCTTGGCCGTCCTGACGGAGGACGGCCGCGAGATCGCCCGCGCCGGCGAGGCCGACAAGGCGATCTGGGACATCCTGGGCATGGCGCCCGGGAGCGGGCGGAGCATCGACGACGGCGCGTTCGGTCTTCTATGGGTGGGGCAGGGCGCCTCGTTCAGCGCGCCCGTTCCAGGTTCGGGCGCTTCGTCGCTCCTCAACTCCGCCATCGAATCGGAGGTCGGAACGCTCGTTGGCGGGGAGCGCGCGCGGCTGGCGATCGACGAGATCACGGGCGAGATACGGCGAAACATGACCGACAGCGAGCGCGGTCCGCGTAGCGACGGCCCGCTCGCCCGTGCCCGCGAACGGCTTGAGCATTGGCAAAAGGCGGAAGCCGACGGCTTCGCCAAGGTCGGCGCTCTCGAAAAGCAATTCGCCGAACTTTCGCAACACCGCAGGCGGCATCGCGAAGTCAAGGATCCGGCCGCCGTGGCGCACATGACAGAGGAACTCACGGACGCCCGAAACAAGCTGCGCGAAGCGCAGGCCGCGCACCAGGAAATCCGAAGCCTCGAGGCGGAGACATCGGCGGCGCGGCGCGCGCTCGAAGGCGCGGCCCAACGCCTGCGGCAGCTCCGCGAAATCGCCGAGCGCGTGGATCGCAACCGTTCTCTCGAAGCGGATCTGAACGGAAGCCTGCCCGGAATTCTCGCGCAGGAGGAGGAAGCCCGGGCATCGCTCGCTCGCACCGTGGAGGCGTCGGCGGCGACCGAAGGCGAAGCCAAGGAGCTGACCGTCCGGGAGCAGCATCTCGGACGACTGGCCGCCGCGGTGCTTCGCGCCTCGCGCAAAGACGAATTGATCCGCCGGCTGGACGCGCTCGAACGGGCCGCCGGCAGTCTCAGAGCGATCGACGCCCAGCTTTCGCAGGTCCGCGTCGATCCGGAGACCGTCGCCAGGCTCGACGACCTCGACCGTCAACTGGCGTCGTTGGACGCGCAGCTATCGGCGGCAGCGGCGACCTTGGCGATCGAAGTGGGCCCGGCGGGTGCCGGGCAGGTGCGGGTCGGTTCGCTCGGCGTCGACGGCAACCACGTCACGGCCGTGCTGGCGCCGACGAAGATCACGATCGGCGATCTCGCGACGATCACGGTCACGCCAGCTCTCCATCCCCGGCATGAAGCGCGCAAGCGCCTCGATGCCGAGAGGTCGGCGCTCCTCGCGGCGGCCGGCGTGGAAGACGCTGCGGAGGCTCATGCGATCCTGACGCGCCGTCGCGATCTTGAGCACGGTCGTCGCGGCGTCCTCGCCGAGCTGAAGGGCCTCGAAGCGAGCGACGATCCGGCGAGAGCCGGCGCCGCCGTGAGGTCCGAACTCGCCGAGGTGAAGGCGGCCATCGACGCCGTCCTCGCGGCGACCGGCCGAGCGGCGCTGCCCGGTCAGGCGGAGATAGATTCGGAAAGACTTGGCCACGAGCAGAGGCGCGCTTCGCTCGAAGCCCGGCATGAGAAGCTCGCGGCCGCCAGGCAGGAGCATCAGAGGGCCGTGGAAGCCGTGGTCGTGCGCCGCGCCGACGTCTCGACCAGACTGGAATTCGTCCGGAAAAGCATTGCTGAGGACCTCGTCGTGTGTCCCGACGCCGACCGCGTGGCCCGCGACGCCGCGCTGGTCGCCGAAGTGGCTGCCTGCGAAACCATGCAGCAGACCAAGGCGGCCACGCTCGCCGCGGTCCGGCAGGCAGCCCCGGATGCCGCCGAGATCGACCGCCGCGAACTGCGTTGCTCCCGGCTGGAGAAGGCGCTCGAAAACCACAACGCGGAGCTCATGTCGCTGGAGCGCGACATCGGCCGGCTGACCGGCCAGATCCAGGCGGCTGGAGGCGACGGCGTCGGCGAAGCGTACGCCGCCGCGCAAGAACAGCGGAAGATCGCCGAACGCGAGTGCGCGCGCATCGAGGAACGCGTCGCTACGCTGCAGTTGTTGCGCGACACGGTCGGCGATTGCCTCGCCGAAGGCCGGGAACGCTACTACGAGCCCGTTCGGCGTCACCTGCGGCCTTATCTGAACGATCTTTTTCCTGGAGCGGAGCTCGAGTTGGGCGATGGGTTCGCGGTCACCGGGATCAAGCGCACGCGTTCGGAGAGCTTCAGGCGGCTTTCCGGAGGAACTCAGGAGCAAATCGCGGTGCTCGTGCGTCTGGCCATGGGAACGCTGCTGGCTGAGCGCGGAGGCAATGTGCCGATCATCCTCGACGACGCTTTGGTCTATTGCGACGACGAACGCATCAACATGATGTTCGACGCACTCAGCCGTGCCGCCAAAAGTCAACAGGTTGTTGTCCTGACCTGCCGATCGCGTTCGTTCGCCCCGCTGGGAGGAAACACGCTGCGGGTCCAGATCGACAGTGAATTCCACTAGAGGCACAGAACAACACCGTGTCCTCAATGTTCGCTTGGAGTGGGGTAGGGAAAAGAATGCCGTTCGGCAGACGCGATGTCTTTACTCGCCTCGTCGGAGCAGTGGCCACTGCTACGGCTTCGATCTGCACGCCGAATACTGCGCGCGGCCATTCGCGTCGGGTGTCCCAGGCCGACCTCAATGACGCCATCGAGCGGCACGCCATGTGGCTCGTGGACGGTGTACGGGGCGCGCGGGCGATCTTCTCGCACTGCGATCTCTCTGGGCTCGATTTCGGGTTCGAGCGCGAAACGCCGGTCGACCTTCGCGAGGCGGATTTCACAGGGGCGGACCTGACCGGGATCAAGGGCAACGAGGTCAGCTTCGTGCGCGCCGCAATACGCGGTGCAACACTGTCATGGTCGCATTTGAAGCGTCCAGTATTTTCGTATGCAAGCCTGCGCGACACGAGGTGCAACGACGTCGTTTGGGGTTGGGATGACTGTTTGGATAAGAAATCCTCTCCACTAGCTACGTGCATTGGGCGCGTCATATCCTGCGGCTGCGCGATCTTCAGGCGGAGACGGGCGGATTCACTGAATTTGTGCCGCTGCCGTTCGTCCACATGGAGACGCCGATTTATCTGAAGGGACGCTCCCGCAAGGGGCCGACGTTCCGTGAAGTGGTTCTCATGCACGCGGTCGGCCGGCTCGCATTGCACGGCATGATCTCCAACATTCAGACGTCCTGGGTGAAGCTTGGCGAGGATGGCGTTCGCGCCTGCCTCCAGGCCGGCGTCAACGATCTCGGCGGCACGCTGATGGACGAAACGATCTCACGTTCCGCCGGCGCGCAGTATGGCCACGAGATGTCGCCGCGCGAAATGGAGACGTTGATTAGGGCGATGGGACGCGTGCCGCGTCAACGCACCACGCTCTACGCCGATGCCAATGAGGAACGCTATGTCGCTTCGCTCGATCCTTCGGAATTAATACCGATCGTGACCGGACTGAAGATGCGCCGCCCGGCAGGCGGAGGCGCCAAGCGTCGCGGATCCCACAACGACATCCTGGTCGTTTGATCCCGCCTTGTTGAACGAGACGTCAGGACCAATGGTGGATCCGATAACCTGCTGCGCGAACCTCGTGGCCGCCCAGCGGGATTGCCGCTTTGCCCGGGCCGCCAAGGCGGCGCCAGATTGCATTTGGCCGGCCTATTCTTTGGCTCCGGCGGCGCAAGCTCGCCGGTTGGCTGCTCAGGCGGGACCAGATCACTCATACCGCGCCCCATGTGGGGCAAATCATCAGACTGCCATCGGCTAGGGCGCGGTTTATCCTAGGTTAGTTGGAACTAAGCCACTCTCAAATTCAACTTAGGCCACTAAGGGATAAAACAGGCCAGCGCCGGACTTTTTCAAAAAATAGCCCGGAACGGTCCTAAGCTAGGTTGGTTGGAAGAGCATGATTTTCACGTTGGAGATCATGCGATGTTCAAAACAGAGGAACCCATCGTCCGCTGCAAGTGTGGACGCGAACTGACGAACCCCCGGACGTTCCTCGACACCAAGACCGGAAGGCGCTTTTTAACGGAGCGCTGCGAAGCGTGCCGAGAAATCGTCGTCATGCTGGCCGATGAAGGACCGGCGGTGTCGCGATGAGCCGGGAGACCTTACAGGCTCGTACCGAGCAGGCGCTTGTGGTCATTGTGCTCAGTACCGCGACGCTGATTTCCTGCTTCACCCTAGTTCTTTCTCAGATGTAAGGCCGCCACCGACTGACGCCATTGTTAGCTCTATGGCATTTGCGTGTCGTCGCAGCGATAGTCCTCGCAGTAGATCAGCATGCCCCGCGCGCCGCTGGAGCGCATCTCGCCGAAGATGATTTTCTGGGCGCGCGTCATGACCGACGATCGCGCCGATCGCTCATGGTGAGATCAGCTCTCGATACGCGTCACCGTCGAGATCGGCCATCTGCCCTCGTGTCCTCTGATCGAGATGCGAAGCCCGTGCTCATCGTCGAGGATGACGTCATCGATCGTGCCGGCCTTGCCGTCGGTCAAGACGACGGTCCTCCCGACCAGCTCCTTCTCGGCAGCATGCAATTCGCGGAGGATGTTCATGGCTCGCTTGTCGCCGTTGCTTGAAGCGTTCATGAGCGTCGCACTCACCCATTTGGGGTGGCAATTCTAGCACGCAAATGCACCTGTTTTGGTGCTTTGAGGTGCGCATCATTTGATGGCAGCCCGCGCCCGAGCTGGCGGGCCGGCCAGTGCGCTGCGAACACCGGCCAGACCCTGGCAAGCGTCGGGCGGTCATCCCGCGCGGGTCCATTTCGGACCCACGGCGAAGCGTCCCTTCGTGAATGGCACCGCATGCCCAGTCCTGTCATGCCAGTTCGGCACGATGTTCGCAGATCCTGCCGCGCCGCAGACGGGGCCGTCCAGCGACAGTCCACCAATTCGGTTATACCGGAAAAGGTAGATTTCACGGCCGCAGGCCATGAGATATTTCGGGGTTGTGCCGTCCCTCTTACCGGCACTCAGAACCCCGAACGGCCTCAGCATGTCCCCCCGGCTGAGGCCGTTCTCCCAAGCAAAGGCCATCACCCCGTGGCCAAATTTGTTGCGAGCGATCTGCCCTACGTTTATCGCGGGCGCAGGCGAGATTGGAAAGGCCGGCGCTGCCGCGTGGTGAGCCGTGGCAACAGGAATAGTTGCCAAGTCGAATTTGCGGATGGCTTTCGACTGATAACCACCCGGGATGCGCTTCGACTTTGGCCCCACGGCTTTGCCCCTCCCAAAACAAAGGAATAGTCACCGCCTGTTGGCGACGTCAGGAAACTCGAGAGCACCCGATACCGGAGCTCGACGCCAGATAGCCTCACATCGTCGTCCGCCCAGCGGTCGGCGGCACGACACGAGCGAGATTTCTTGTGGACCCGGTCCGCCGGCCGAGTCACGCGGGAAAATGCAGAACCAGCAAGACAGTCGAAACGGCGACTAAGGCGGTAAACGCCAAGACCACGACATAGAAGACCTTGCCGTTCGTTCTGCTCGGCACCTTGCGCCAGTGCATGGCAGTCTCCTCGCTCAGATTTTCGGCGCAGCACCGGCCCGGTCAAATACTGGCGTTTTTTCGATGTCGCTGGAGCCACTCCCGGAGGGCGTATCTTCGGTGGCGTGCCGCAACGACTCGGTGGTGGCGTCGAGTCCGTCGACGGTTTCGTTTGCCTGACTGCCGGAGTCGTGTGGGTGAGCGGGAACCTGTCCAGCGCCGGAACCAGTAACGGCATCCATTGCGCTCGACCGACGTGGCATCCGATTTTTCTGTGTCATCGGAACCTCCCTGACGAGTCAATTTTTTCGCTCGCTGCAGGTTCCGCCCAGCAATTCAAGTCAAACCGGGCTGGAGTGGCAGCAGCGGTGGTCCGAACAGTAGACCAGCACGCCCATTGAGCGGATCTCTCTGAAGGTGATTTTCTGCGCGCGCGTCACGACCAACGATCTCGCCGATCGCACACGGTGAGAAGCCGCAAGCGATCGCGGCGCTGATGCTCCAGCAAACAAGGGACTGGTCGAGGCGCAGTCTCAAGGTGTGCCGCGCAGCAACGTCACGATTGTTGCATAACTTCGACCTCAGGGCAGCCGATGGGTGCGCGTCCCGCGTTATCTTTGGGTGCGAAATCGCCAGCGGTTATCCCCACCTTTCAAGGTTCCGGCGCGATGCAACATCTTGCCTGATCGCAAGTTCTGCACGCAGATTGCTCGACGGGATCAGTGTGCCAGGCTCGTCTTGTGGGACAGGACGATCGTCTACTTGGTGCATTGGCAATAGTTTTGTCGGTGTTTTGCTCAGGGCCCTGGCACCCGTGGTGGTGGTTGCATTTTGAACGCAAGGTGTGTGCGCCAGCGTTAGCTCGCTCGGCGCTCACAGGGGAGG
>NZ_JBHMET010000233.1:0-27641 GCF_042430365.1 Bradyrhizobium erythrophlei | reverse complement strand
CCAGCAGCATTATCGAGCAGCTGCTTGATGGCTTGGCCGATCTCGCGCCGGTCATGAGCCGCGCGCGGCTCCAGCCAGCGATAACG
This sequence comes from Bradyrhizobium erythrophlei, assembly GCF_042430365.1. Classification (GTDB taxonomy): domain Bacteria; phylum Pseudomonadota; class Alphaproteobacteria; order Rhizobiales; family Xanthobacteraceae; genus Bradyrhizobium; species Bradyrhizobium erythrophlei. Next base: position 27,555 of record NZ_JBHMET010000233.1, on the reverse strand, counting down.
GACGCGTTTCGCGATAGCCTCTAAACTAGCTAGGGCGCACGCCGTCGCAGAGGTGGGCATTCAGAATGCGGCGCGCGGCCTCGGGCCTATTCAACTGTGGCGGAAGGAGGTCGGGATTACGCCGCTTGCGTCAACCTGACGAAGCTTGACCCGGAGCAACCGCGCAAACGCGTTCGTTCCCACCTTCCTGGCCTTCCATTCAGCGGGGCACACGCGCGGATAGTTTATTGACCCATTCAGGGGCGCCAGTGGCGCTTGTCGAAACCCCGAAGGCTAGAGCAAGCATCGATAAGGCAGTCTGCTCATCCGCGAGGGTCCGAAATCTCGCGATGTCTCGAAGTAGTTCCTCGCGCTCCGGCATCGGTGCAAGCTTGCGCGCGGTGGCTTCTAGCGTCACCGTGATTGCCTCCGGATCGATAGCCCGCCGGTTCACGCCGGCGGGCTTGCTTGTGGCAAAAGTCCCAACGTTACCAGCGGCGATAACCGCGGTGGTATCCGTAACCTCGATGTACGCCATAACCATAGCGACGGACACCATAGCCACGATAGCCGTAACCGTACCGTCGGTAGACCGGCGCCGTGCGGACACAGCCGTTCGGGCCGCAGACCACAGCGACGCTCTCGACGTTTGAAGCGGGAGACAGTGGGACAAGCGGCATTGCGGACGCGCTTCCTGCGGCAGCTAGGCTACCGAGTGCCGCAAGTCCAACAAGTGCAAATTTGAGCTTCATGGTTTCCTCCTGTGGCTTCTGAAACGTCACACACACGGTAGGAAGTTCAATGTGAACGAGGGATGAGCAGGCGAGCCGTTTTTGCGTGACGAAAATGCAGCGCGCTTATGTGTGCGCGGCGGGCGCTCAGCCGCGGGGGCCATCCGGAACGGCCAGGGTGAGAGGGCACCCGGGGTCTGGTTAACTAAATGCGATGACAACCAAACTCGAGCACAACAGCACAAGGCAGGTCGCGATAAGCGCGAGAAATCCGTCGGACACGAAGTCATGATTACGCATGGCACACCTCCTGTCGTTGAAGGAGGCTGGTCCGAATTTATTAAAAATTTCGGAATCGGCTTTTTTGGTAAGGAGGGTCGCTGCCTAGCGCACGCGCTCCAGCCGCAGGCGCCACGACGCAGGCTGCGGCAGGTATTCAGCGGGCGTCGTCGGCGGCAGACTCTACAGTTTTGCAGAGTGCCATCACCTTGGCCCCCTTCAAACGAATAGTGAGCGAGACTGGCGGGTCGCTTGGCAACCACAATCTGAGACACCGGTCGATGCGATCCTGCGCGGAGGCGGCGGCATCCGCTTCCTGACTCAGCCGGTACCCGCCTGACGCTCGGTCCCGTTGGTCGAATGACAAGATATGAAGATCGCATAGTGGGGTCGTGCAACATACCTGCTGGCTGGGCACGCCGTGCGTTGTAGATTGCGACCTTGATACCTTTTTAGGCAGTGGACCAATGTCTGCACTCGGCGGAAGCGGACGTGCGGCCCCCAAGGAGGAAGTCCGGGTTTGACCGATGCTGTCGAAAAATGCCCTGCCGCAAATCGCTTGCTGTTGGGGAGACGTTTTCACTTGGCCCTTGGCTGGGCGTCACGGCCTGGCCGGCGAACACATCGCCCAAATTGTCGTGCTTCTTACGCAATCGACGCGCGTACCCGACCTGTTGGCGGCCCGAGCAGACGGAGCGCCATCGTCTTGAGGTTCTGCGCGATGGCGGCAAGGTGAAACTCGTCGCGGGCGCCGGACAGACCTCTGAGCCGCATGCGTTCGAACCCGTGGTGGGTCTTGAGATGAGCAAAGCGCATCTCAACGCGCTTGCGTTCATCCCGCGATTTGAGGAAGCGCTTTGTTCCCATCAGCCGTCGCGCCGTATCGCGGGCATCCTCGTGAATGTCACGGGGTACCTGTCGGGCAGCCATATTCGGACAGCATCGCATCTTCGGCGGACAGGCATCGCAGTCGAATTTGGAGGCACGGTAGCGGACCATGTTGCCGTCGTGCACGGTGCCGGTGGTGTGCAGCACTTTGTTGTTTGGACAAATGTAGACGCCGCGCCGCTTGTCCCAGCGGAAGTCACTGCGTGAAAAGGTGCCGTCATCGCGCTCGCTTGCGTCGCGAACGGGAATACGTGGAGCGATCCCGCGGCCCACCAGCCAACCGAGGAAACGGCCCGTTCCGTAAGCGGTGTCGGCAGCGAGCCGCTTCGGCTTCAAACCAAAGCGATGCTCGGTTCGGTCGAGCATCGCCTTTGTGGACTCGACCTCGTCATAGGTGCGCGCGGGCGTTGGTTCAACGTCGACAATGACTGCGTGCTCGACGTCGATGAGATAGTTGAGCCCATACCCGAACTGCACGCGCTTGTTAGCCTTGGCGGTCCACGCCGAGGACGGATCGGAGGGCGAGATCACCTTCGGCGGCTTGCGATCGGGCGTTGTGGTCGGGGTCCCATCAGAACCGCCACCACGGTTATCCTTGCCTTGCTGGACCTGCGCCTCGGCCTCAAGTCCAGCAAGATACTCGGCCACGGCACGCTTCTGTCGTTGCGCGTCGGTCCAGTCCAACTCATCCGGCGCTTTGCCATGATAACGGCTGGCGTTGGCTTCCATCACGCTCGCATCCACCGCGAACCCTTCGCCCTTGACGAGGCCGGCGGCCACCCGTGAGCTCAAGCGTACATTGGAGCGCTTGGTCGATTTCGATCGCCTCAACGCCGGCTTAGTCCGCTTTAGCGTGGGTGCGGTCAACGTCAGGACGGGAAATTTCGTCTACTTCGATACGACGACACACACGATCCGACCGGAGCACGTGATGGCAAGCGGCGCACTTCCTCCCGGTTTTCCCGCGATCCAAATCGAGAGCGAACACTATTGGGATGGAGGTCTGGTGTCTAATACGCCGTTGCAATGGGTCGTCGAGAGCGAACCACGCCGCGACACTTTGGCCTTTCAGGTTGATCTTTGGAGCGCGCGAGGGGATTTGCCACGAACCATGCTCAACGCCATGACGCGGGAAAAAGAAATCCGGTATTCGAGCCGCACGAGGGTCGGTACCGACCAGTTCAAGCGCATCCAGAGGCTACGATGCGCGGCGGCCGGCCTGCTGGAGCAGCTTCCCGAGCACCTGAAAAGCAGCCCAGAAGCTAGGTTGCTCAGCCCACGTTCGGCGAGTTCGGCAACCAGCCCGCGCAAGGTGAAATCGCCCGCCTTGATCCGTTCCAACACCCAGACACGGTGTTCGCCAGAAATCGCCTTCGGCCGGTGCCCGCCCATCTTGCCGGGCGCGAGGCTGCCGGTCTCGCGCTGCCGTCGCACCCATCCAATGGCCGTGCTGACGGCAACCCCGAACTGCTCGCCGGCCTCGTTGCACGACAGCCCGCCGCTCACAACCGCCGCAACGACGCGCTTCCTAAAATCCAAAGAGTAAGGCTTACCCATCCATGCTGGCCTCCAGCCCAGCCAGCATGGTGAATCAGAAATCGCCCGATTTGGGAATCCCAAATCGATTCAAGCTAACTTCATCCCGCTTTAGCACGGCGATCGCATCCAGCGCGTCGAGTTCAATGCGATCGCTCGGCCGGATGCGCTGCTGTCGTAGGTAGTTCTCCGCGATCTGACCCGCCGGTCATCGCTCCCAAGGCGATCAGCGAAGAGGTAAACCGTCTCAAATGTTCATTTCCTTCTAGCGAAGCGACTTGAAGGCTGTTCGGAGCTCGGCACTGAAAAGTTGCGGCTGTTCCCAGGCGGCGAAGTGTCCGCCCTTGTCGACCTCGTGGAAGTAGCTCAGGCTGGGGTAGGCGCGCCGCGCCCAGGTCTCCGGCGGACGGTAGATGTCCTCCGGAAACACCGTGATTCCCACAGGAAGCGAGATTTCGGTGGTTTTCTGCGCGGCTGCTACGACGGGGCTTCGCCCCTTGTTTTCCCAGTACACCCGCGCCGATGAGGTCGCGGTGTTTGTCAGCCAGTAGAGCGTCATATTGTCGAGCAGGTCATCGACGGTTGGTGAGGCCTTGGGATCATCCCCAATGGTCCATGTGTCGAAGCCTGGATGCACGAGGATCCACCCTGCAAGGCCAGCCGGAGAGTCCGTTAGTCCATAGCCAATAGTCTGCGGCCGCGCCGTCATCATCAGGAAGTAAGCTCGGTTACCTTTCTTGCCGAAGGCATCGAGCGCCTCGAACTGCGCGCGCTCCTTCTCCGAGAGATCTGCCGGCGCCGCTCCGCCGGTAGCGAGCGCCACCGCAACGTCGGTCGGGATCGTCGCAGGCAAGTTGAGGTGGATTCCAACCAGCCCCGCAGGCTTCTTTCGCGCCATCGCCTGGGCGGCGATCGCCCCAACATCACCGCCTTGCGAGACGTAGCGCGTGTAGTTCAGGCGCTTCATGAGCTCCGCCCAGGCCTTTGCGATCCGATCGGCGTCCCAACCGGTTTCGGTGGGTTTGCCGGAAAAGCCGTAGCCGGGCAGGGACGGCAATATCAGGTCGAATGCGTCCTCTGGCTGTCCACCGTGTGCAGTCGGGTCGGTGAGCGGGCCGACCGTCTTGAGCAACTCGACGATCGAGCCAGGCCAGCCGTGCGTCATGATCAATGGCAGCGCGTTTGGATGGCGTGATTTGACATGGATAAAGTGTATGTCGACGCCGTCGATCTCCGTCATGAACTGCGGCAGCGCATTGAGCCTCGCCTCCAGTTTTCTCCAATCGTAAGCGGTGCCCCAATATTGAACCAGACGTGTCAGCTTGTTGAGCTGTATGCCCTGGGACTGATCGGAAACGGTCTCCCGATCGGGCCAGCGAGTTGCCTTTAAGCCGTCGAAGGTCCGCGAGCTGGTCCTCTGATACGTTGACGCGGAACGGACGGATGGTATCCCCGGCTGGGGCCGCGATGAGTTGTGACGGGAGCAAGCTCGCGGTACTCGCGGCAGCGATACCGCCGGAAATCGTGCCCAGGAGGCGGCGGCGGTCGTGGTCAATGTATTCGATCTCCGTGGTCGCTGACATGGCAGGTCTCCTGCTTTAGGGGCGATGAGTCGGGGGATGCCGGGCGATGGATGCCGCCCTTTGCACTGGTTAGAGACCGGGGAGCATGAGAGCCGGCACTGCCGGACCTCATTCGGGCGGCTCCTCTCAGATTGACAAATGGGCGAGCGCGACGCCGCCATCGACCGGGATGGTCGCACCAACGAGGTAGTCTCCGGCTCGGGAGGCAAGAAAGATCGCAACGCCTTGCATGTCGCGGGCCGTTCCGATCCGTCCTGCCGGGATCACTGCGGCCACTTCATCGGCACGGTCGCGGGCATCTTTATTCATCCGTGATGCAAAGGCGCCTGGCGCAATCGCGGTCACGCAGATGTTGCGGCGGATCAGTTCGGCGGCCATCCGGCGTGTCAAATGGATCAATCCCGCCTTGCTGGCCTGGTAGGAGTAGGTCGCTTGCGGATTCGGACGCAAGCCGTCGATGGAAGCGATGTTAATCACCTTGCCTGGTGCTTCCTTGCTGGCTGCGGCTTCAAGCGATCCAAGTAGCGCCTGGGTGAGAAAGAACGGGGACTTGAGATTGAGGTCCAGGACTTTGTCCCAGCCTTGCTCGGGAAAGCTTTCGAAGGATGAACCCCAGGCTGCTCCCGCATTGTTTACCAGGATATCGAGGCCCGGCTCAGCGGCGGCGAATTTCTCCGCCAATGTGCGCACGCCCTTCATCGTGGAGATATCTTGCGGCAGGGGCCGGCAGATTCCGCCGTCCCCGGAAAGCTCGATCGCGGTCTGTCGGCACGCATCGGAATCTCTGGACGAGATGTAGACCCGCGCCCCCTGTGCCACGAACCCTTCCGCGATCATTCGGCCGATGCCCCGCGATCCGCCGGTAATGAGGGCCGTTCGATTCTCCAACGAGAAGATATTCATCGCGTCGTTCCGTTAGACGGTTTCGAATGTAGATTACGAATGACATCCATAAGGATGTCGGTCAACATCTTTTTTACCAGGCGCCCTTTGCCGCCAGCGGTCGGCGCACGCCGCCCTGCAATTCGTGTCGTCGAACGCATTGCAAATGGCCCCTGCGCACGACATTTCACCTCGCTTTAATGAGGCTTATGATTGACAGCTATCAGGATGTCAATCATAATCCTCTTCTTGAAGCCTTTTCGGGAGAAGCGTCATGAGCGTCGAATTCATCTACGATTATCGCAGCCCTTTTTCATACCTCGCCGATTCGCAGCTAAAGTTCCTCAATGCACCCGTGGTGCGCACGCTCATCGACGTAGTCGCGGTCATGAAGGAAGTGAACAACCAGCCCTCAACCGTGTGTCCACCCAAGGCGCGGTATGGCGCTATCGACGCAGGGCGCTGGGCCAAGCTCTACGGCGTGCCATTTTCTCCCAACCGTGCCCTGTTGCAGGCGATGGGCTCGGGCGCGCTTGAGGGGGCCATCCTGGTCAAGGCGGCCCTCGCTGCGCGCGAGATCGGCATCTTTGATGAGCTGCATCCATTGCTCTACCGGGCCATCTGGGCGAGCGGCGCAGATATACAGAACGAGGCCGGGCTGAAGACATTCATCGCAGAGAATGGAATCGACGCCGATCAACTGTGGTCTTGCGCCACGAGCAAGCCAATCGCAGAGCGCCTCGCTGAGAGCGGAGAAGCGGCAGCAAAGAAAGGCGTGTTTGGCGTTCCAACCTTCTTCGTCGACGGCGAGATGTTTTTTGGCAACGATCGTCTCGATTTCGTCCGAGCGAAATTGAACGGCGCTCCGGTGGAAAGGGCCACGGCATGACAAGAAAGCTCGCGTTGGTGTCCGGCGTCGGACCGGGAACAGGCCTTGCCATCGTCCAGCGGCTGTCAAAAGGCGGCTATGACGTCGCCATGCTGGCCCGCAACGCCGAGCGGTTGCGGGGAATCGAGCAGCAGGTCGCGAATTCACGCGCGTTCACGGTCGATGTCACCGATACGGCGGCGCTCGATTCCGCGTTGGAGCGGATTTTCGGCCAATTCGGCGCACCTGAGCTCTTTGTCCATAATGCCGTCGGCGGGGTATTCGGCAATTTCATGGAAATCGACCCTGCCGCGATGGAGGCCAACTTCCGGATCAACGTCATGGCCTTTCTGCACCTCGCGCGCCGAGTCGCGCCCCCGATGATCGAGAAGGGGAGGGGGGTGATCATTGCCTCAGGCAACACATCCGCCTTGCGCGGCAAGAGCAGATTTGCGGGATTTGCGCCCACCAAGGCCGCACAACGCATCCTGGCAGAATCGATGGCGCGGGAGCTCGGCCCGAAAGGCGTCCATGTCGCCTATGTCATAATCGATGCCGTGATCGATCTCGAATGGACACGCAAGCTGCGGCCAGATGCGCCCGACGACTTCTTCATTCAGCCCGCCGACATCGCCGAGGAGATCTGGCATGTCGCGCATCAGCCTAAGGGAGCGTGGTCGTTCAACGTGGAGCTTCGCCCGTTCAAGGAGGTTTGGTGAGCCGGGGGCAGGTCACGGCGCACGGAATCTCCCGCGCACCGTGACCTGTTAGGGCCCGGAGTTCGTGAGGGGCGACCAGCGGGCGAGATATTCGCCCGCCACCGCTCATTGCAGGCGTCGATGAGCGCGCTGCGAAGCGGCGCTTTGCGCAATGGAGCTTGCAAGGCCACATTCGAAAGCTTGCGGCTTCGGCCATTCTGTGCGGCCTGCGCCGATGCGCCGGGACGGGGGCCTTATGCGTCGCCGCGCCTTCACCAGACATTGACAAGGAAAGAAGATGTTGATCATAATCCTGTTTAACGGATAGGCAGGAGGGTCGTCACTGCGTAGCCGGATGTTGCAATCAGACGCGAGGTTAAGTCAGTGGCCAATTCACAGGCCGAAAAGCTTCGAAATCACAAGAAGATCATTGATATCGCGTCGAAGCGGCTTCGTGAGGTGGGCCTAGAAGGCCTGAGCATCGCGGGCTTGATGGCTGAAGCTGGGCTCACTAACGGGGCCTTTTACAAGCATTTTGAATCGCGCGACGCTTTTGTCGCGGAAGCCATCGACTGGGCCCTGCAGGAGGCCGTGAGGGCGCGCGCGTCGGCCAAGTCGGCGAGCCAGGTCAATCGCACACTCCGTTCGGTGGTCGACGGCTTCCTCAGCGAACGCCACCGCGACGATATCGAGACGGCCTGCGCCGTGAGCGCGTTGGTGAGCGATGTGGCCAGGGCTAACGACGAGGTCAGGTCGCTGTACACCGAGCAGGTCAAGCGCAATTTCGCTGATCTGGGAGAACTCGTCGACAAGAGCGTCCCTGACGAACGACGGCGTGCGGCGATCGTGGCCTTCAGCGCGATGGCTGGCGCGCTTGGTTTGGCCCGGGCAGTCTCCGACAAGCATCTGTCACGCGAGATACTCGACGCCGTGCGCGAGTTCGTCCTGGCCGAATTTTCGCGGCCAAGCCCGGGCAAGGGCCGCAAATAGTCGACGCCGACCTGCCATCCGTAAGGACAGCTCCGGCTGCAGGATGGTCTGCGAGATGCAACTCGTGCGGCTTGCATGAGGCGGCTCCTCAGGGCCTGAGCCACCGCGCCCAGGTTTCTGGTTCGCCGCCAAAGCCCCGTCGGGACTAATGACACTGAGCGCTCCCTCCTCGATCGTTGGACTCGATCGCAGAGTAGTGTCCCCCTGGTCAGCGTTGCATTTGCAGATTCATCATTTCGCCAGGTGCCATCATGTTCTCATTCAAGTTGGCCATGATGACGAGCGATCCTGCGAGGACCAGGAATACGATGAGCACGCCGAATGCGAGCGCCAGGACATTGTTGGTGCTGTCAGGTCCCGTGGTGATGTGAAGAAAGAATACCAGGTGCACTCCCATCTGAGCGATGGCGAGAACAACAAGTCCAGCCGTGACGCCGGGAGGCCAGAGCACCGAGGTGTTTGCCACCCAAAAGGATGTGATCGTCAGAATCACAGCCAGCAGCAAACCGATCGTGTACACAAGAAAGCCGGAAGAGGTTGTTTGCTCCGAGGCGGGGATCGCTGGCCTGTCTCCCGGTGCAACATCCCAACGTATCTCGCTCATGGCAGGACTCCCATCAGATAGACAACCGTGAATATCAGAACCCAGATGACGTCGAGCGCGTGCCAGAACAGGGAGAAACAATGCAGGCGGCGAACCACCACCTCCTGGAAACCCCTTGTTGACAGCTGAATCATCATCAAGACCAGCCAGACCAGTCCGGCCGCCACGTGCAGCCCGTGACAGCCGACCAGCGTGAAGAAGGCGGAAAGAAACGCGCTACGTTGCGGGGGCGCGCCCGCCGCAATCATCCCCTGGAATTCGCGAAGCTCGAGATTGAGAAATGCCGCACCCACGAGGAATGTAACCAGGGCGCCAACAAAGGTGCCGAAATATCGCCGCGAATTGGTCGCCAGCGACATCAGCCCGCAGCTGTAGCTGGAGAGTAGAAGAAAAGCGGTCTCCATCGCGGCGTTGCGTTGATCAAACAACTGAGCAGCAGTCGGACCGCCCGCAGTCGCTTTTGCGAGCACGGCATAGCTCGCGAACAATGCCGAGAACATCACTATGTCACTCAGGAGGAAGATCCAGAACCCATAGCCGGCGATGATTCGCTTGGGTGCGGGACCGGCCGCACTGACGTTTAGCAGCTCGCCCTGACGTACATCATTCACCTCGACTGCGATGTTCATAGCGATACCTCCACCGGGTGCGCCCGATCGAACCGACCGACCCGTTCTGCCGAGATCCCGATTTCGTCCTCTACGCGGAACAAGAAGGCAAGCAACGTCACGGTCGCGCCGAGCAGTCCCACACCGGCCATCCACCAGATATGCCAGATCAGAGCGAAGCCGGTGACCACTACGAAGAACGCGGTCACGAAACCGGTCGGACTGTTCCTTGGCACTTTGATTGGCTTGTACTCATGTCGCTGCAAGGGCAGATCTTGCTTTGCGAGCACTCGCTGTTTTTTCTCCCAGAAGGCATCGATCTCATTCACACGCGGCAGGACCGCAAAATTCCAGGCCGTGGCGGCGATGAGGTAGCCCACTCCAAGGTGCGGCCATTCCATGGGTCGCCGGTCGTGTCACGGAGTTGCTCACGGTGGCGAATGGAAACCACGAGCTGGACGATCTGACAGACAATTCCCGCAAGAACGATGACTGCGCCTGCCTCGGCGACCAACAGCCAGGGCTGCCACGCGAGCACATCATAGTGCTGAAGACGACGGGGCATGCCCATCAGTCCCGTTATGTAGAGCGGCATGAAAGCGAGATAGAAGCCGATGAACCAGCACCAGAACGCTGCCCTACCCCAGCGCTCATCCAGCTTAAACCCGAATGCTTTGGGAAACCAGTAAGTGTAGCCGGCAATCGCCCCAAACAGAACGCCCGGGATGATGACGTGGTGGAAATGGGCAACGAGGAAGAGACTGTTGTGCACCTGCCAATCGACCGGGGGCAAGGCCAGGAGCACCCCGGTCAGACCGCCGAAGACGAATGTCACCATGAATCCGATCGTCCACAATACCGGGACCGTGAACCGAACTCGACCGCCGTACATTGTGAACAGCCAGTTGAAGACCTTGACGCCCGTCGGCACCCCGATGATCATGCTTGTGATGCCGAAGAAGGCGTTGACACTCGCGCTGGCACCCATCGTGAAGAAGTGATGGAGCCAGACCGTGTAGGACAGCACGCAGATCGCCATGGTGGCGAGCACCATCGAGCGATAACCAAATAGCGACTTGCCCGAAAATGTAGCGGTCACCTCGGAATAAATGCCAAATGCAGGCAGGACCAGGATGTAGACTTCGGGATGGCCCCAGACCCAGAACAGGTTCACATACATCATCGCGTTGCCCCCGGCATCCACGGTAAAGAAGTGAAAGCCGAGGTAGCGGTCGAGAAGGAGCATTGTGAAAAGCGCGGTGAGCACAGGGAACGCCGCTACAATCAGAAGGTTCGAGGCGAGCGCCGTCCAGCAGAAAACCGGCATGCGCATATAGCTCATGCCCGGGGCCCGCATCTTCAGAATCGTGGTGACGAAATTTACGCCGCTCAACAAGGTCCCAATGCCCGAGATTTGCAGCGACCAAAGATAATAGTCGACGCCGACGCCGGGTGAGAATTGCAGCTCGCTGAGCGGGGGATAGGCGAACCAGCCGGTCTTTGCGAACTCGCCGATGGCAAGTGATACGTTGATGAGGAGAACGCCGGAAGCGGTAAGCCAAAAGCTTATCGAATTCATCGTGGGGAACGCAACATCGCGGGCGCCGAGTTGCAGCGGCACGGCAAAATTCATCAGTCCGATCACAAGCGGCATGGCCACGAAGAAGATCATGATCGTGCCATGTGCCGAGAAGATCTGATCGAAATGCTCGGGCGGCAGATAACCTTGCGCGCCGCCAGCTGCGATTGCCTGTTGCGTGCGCATCATGATTGCGTCAGCGAAACCGCGCACCAGCATGATCAGCGCCAGGATGATATACATGACGCCGATACGCTTGTGGTCGACGGAGGTGATCCACTCGCGCCACAGGTAGGGAACGTAACCCTTGAGCGTGACCCACAAAAGCACAGAGACGATGACTACGACCACGCAGCCAACAGCGCCCATGATGATCGGCTGATCGAAGGGAATAGCACTCCAATCCAGTTTGCCCAGTAGAGTCATTGTTCCGCCCTCATCGATGTGGGATAGCTACGGCACAATGCGTCGTCCGACTGCATTGAGGACATCCGGATGCTGTCAAACAGACCGGGCGCGACCGAGTGATAAGTGAATGGCGTCACGGCGGCACTCGGCTTGGCGAGATCGGCATAGGTCTTCGAGTCGAGCACGGGACCGGTGCCGCCCGTCGAAGCCACCCATTGCGCAAAGCGTTCGGGCGGTACGGCGTCTACGTTGAAGTGCATATCGGCGAAGCCATCGCCGCTGAAATTCGCAGACATCCCACGGTAGCTTCCGGGATAGTCAGCGCGCAGGTTCAGGCGCGTCACCATCCCGGCCATGGTGTAGATCTGGCCGGCGAGCTGCGGCACGAAGAAGCTGTTCATGACGCCCGAGGAGGTCAGCTCGAAGCTTACCGGCGTGCCGACCGGAATTGTCAGACGATTGACGCTCGCGACACCTTGCTCCGGATAGATGAACAGCCATTTCCAGTCGAGCGAGATGGCTTGAACCTTGATGGGTTTCGTCGAAGAGGCAATCGGCTTGGGCGGATCGAGATCATATGAGCTTAGCCAAGCGACAGTGCCGGTAAGGAGCACCGTCATCAGCGGGATCGACCAGACGAGCAACTCGACACGGCCAGAATAGGTAAAAGTCGGCCGATAGCGGGCCCGCTCATTCGATGCGCGGAACCAGAAAGCAACGCCAAGCGTCGCAACGACCACCGGGATCGCAATCGCCAGCATGATGCCGGTCGCGTTGAACAGTATTTGACGTTCGGCGAGGGTGATGGGTCCCTTCGGATCGAGCACGCCCCCATCACAGCCACCGAGCATAGAGGCAGCGATCAGAGCTATAGCAAGCAAGCTATATCGCATATCAGACCTCGCGCCTGCTGGATTGGATGAGGCCGGTTCCGCTGCGAGCGGCGCCTGGCACGGCCTCGGCGTGCACCCATCCGATGCTGAGGTCAGCGGAGACGCGCGAGGATGAGCGACCACCGCGGTCGATCAGAAGAGCGGCAAACAGCACAAACAGATAGGAGATCGAAAAGAGGAACAGCCTGTGAGCAGCACGGCGATCGGCTGCAATACCCCTGTTCAGCTGAAGTGCGAGCAGAAGGAAAAGCGCGTCGGTGATCGCGACGGTCACGCCATAAATCGCGCCTGCAAACCCGAGCCCCCAGGGCAGCTCCGAAGCGAGAACAAGGAGGCCGCTGTAGATCAGGATTTGTCGCTTTGTTGCAGTCGGTCCCACAACAACCGGCAGCATGGGAACGCCGGCACGGGCATAATCGTCGGAGCGGTTGAGCGCGAGAGTCCAGAAATGAGGCGGTGTCCAGAGGAAGATGATGAGGAAAAGCGCAAGCGGTTCGAGCCCGATCTGTCCGGTCGCCGCCGCCCATCCAATCACGGGCGGCAGCGCGCCGGCGGCGCCGCCGATGACGATGTTCTGGGACGTAGTCCGTTTCAGCCAGGCTGTGTAAACGACGGCATAAAAGAGGATAGTGCCGGCCAATAGAATCGCTGCTGTAACGTTTGCCGCGAACGCGAGAAGCGCAACCGCGGTGACGCCAAGGACGAGACCAAAGATCAGCGCCTCGGTCCGGGAAACCTTGCCGCAGGGAATTGGCCGCATCGCGGTGCGGGCCATGACCGCGTCGATATCGGCGTCGTACCACGTGTTAAGCACGCCGGCGGCTCCGGCTCCAGCAGCGATGGCGAGAACGGCGGCAATGGTGGCCAAGGGATCAAGTCGAACTGGAGCAATGCTCAATCCGACCAGTGCGGTGAACACCGCGAGCGCCATCACGCGCGGCTTCATCAGAGTGATGAAGTGGGATAACCGGACCCACAAGCCAGGCCGTGAAGCCTGGCGGCGCGAAAACGGGATCGCCGTCATGTTCATGATCGATTCCATCGAGCCAAAGAGTTGTCTTTGCGTAAGCCAGGCTGACGCCAACGACGGAAGTGCGCCGATTGCTGACCCCGCCAACGCTGCGAATGCCGAGAGATACGGAGTATCCATGACGCGAGCGGCTCAACGGTCGGACGCGGGAGCAGAGACGCTGGGGGATTCAGGTATTAGTCGCGAGCTGCGCTGGCCGGTGAAATACGACCAAAGCCATTGGCGCCGCACACGCAGGCGGTTCTGCGACTGTGGTAGGGAGCGGATGTGAACGAGCGCCCACACCAGAAATGTCATGAAGCCGCTTGTGCGGAACCAGCCCCGCTCCAGCACCGCGTAGTTCTTGCCGACGACGGCCATGTTGCCCTTGTCGGAATAGCGGAACGGTCGTTTGACCTTTCGCCCCTTCAGTTCTTGCGCGATCAGCCGCCCGACGTAACGCCCTCCCTGAATCGCAGCCTGCGCCACGCCCGGCACCGGATGTTCGTCTTGCATGACCCACGCTGCGTCGCCGACCACAAACACTCCAGATGCGTTCACCACCTTGAGGAATGGGTCAACGAGCGCCCGCCCTGCGCGGTCGGTTTGGGTCCCGAGCATCTTTGGAAGCGGTGATGCAGCCACCCCCGCCGTCCACAGCACCGTGGCGCTCGGGATCCTGCTTCCGTCGGCGATCACACCCTGCTCGTCGACCGTTTCGACCTTGACCCCGGTCAAGACCTTCACGCCGAGCTTCGTAAGCCGCCTGGTCACCCTGCGAGACAGCGGCTCAGCAAAAGTCGACAGGACCCGTTTGCCCGCATCGAGCAGAATGATGGTTGCTTTGGCCGGATCGATGCGTCGGAAGTTGCTGTGCAGCGTGACCTTCACCATGTGCGCCAGAGACGCCGCGAGTTCTACGCCGGAGGGGCCTGCGCCGACCAGCACGAAAGTCATCTGTCGCTCGCGCTCGCCCTCGTCGTCGGTCATTGCCGCCAGTTCAAACGCGCTCAGAATTTTGGCTCGGATCGTCTCGGCGTCGCTGAGGCTTTTCAGCGCTGGGGCAAATCGCGCAAATTCGTCGTGGCCGAAGTAGCTCGGGCGCATGCCGGTCGCGACCACTAGGTAATCGAATGCCATCTTGCGAACGCCCACGCCCGCGGCGCACGCCTCGATCGTGCGGGAAGCGACGTTGACCCCGGTGACCTCCGCCAGGACGACACTGAGGTTTCGCTGCCTTACCTCGAGCTGACGGATTGGCACCGCGATCTCCGCAGGCGCGAGCACCGCCGTCGCCACCTGGTAGAGCAGCGGCTGGAATACGTGGTGATTGCGCCGGTCGATCAGCACGACATCGGCATTGGCGTGCCGCAGCGCGCGCGCGGCCGCGAGCCCGGCAAAACCGCCGCCGATAATAACGACACGCTTGCGTCCCGACCGCGGCGCGTCGACGAACACTGTTCTTTGCTCAGGCTGATTCGGCGGACACAGTTCTGCCCAACGTCTCGTCGCGATGGTCATCTGCAAAGTCCTTTTCGGTTGAAGGAGAGTTAGCCGCCTGTGGCGCATCCTTACTCAGCCGCGATCTCGCCTGGAGCGACCATCTGCGCGCGCCTGGAGCGTAATTCGAGAAGTCCAAGCAGGATGTCGTCCCGCTCCGCCTCAAGTTCTTCGATAGTGCGAGATCCGATCTCGGCGTGCACGCTGTCGATGAGCTTCTTTTGCACTTCGGGCGTCAGTACCGGCGAGCCGAGGGTCTTCCACCAGGCCGTCGTCGGGGCAGTGAACTGCTGGAAGAAGTGCTCGATGCCGCCGTGGCCGCCACCGAGGTGATTGAGCATCATGTTCCCCATGATGCCCCAGCGGAGCCCTGGGCCCCAGCACAGGGCGGTGTCGACGTCGGCGGCACTGACGACCCCCTCGGTAACGAGGTAATAGACCTCGCGCCCAAGGGCAGCCTGCAAACGGTTAGCGACGTGGCCCGGCATTTCCTTGTTGAGACGCACCGGCCGCTGCCCAATCGACGCATAAAATTCCAATGCACGCCGGATCGTCTCTTCGGAAGTCTTAGCCCCGCCGACGATCTCCACCAGTGGGATCAAATGGGGTGGATTGAACGGATGGGCGATGATGCAGCGATCGGGATGCAATGCGGCGCCCGACTGGATTTCGCTCATGGTAAGCCCCGACGAACTCGAGGCGATGATCGCGTCGGGAGACAGCAGCTCGTCGAGCTGCCCATAGAGCTTCCTCTTGAAGTCTATCCGCTCCGGGCCGTTCTCCTGAACGAGGTTGGCGCCGGTCACCGCTTCCGCGAGGTCAGCCGTGAACCTCAGGTTCGACTGGGATGCTGCGGGCGAGAGGCCCAATCGCTCCAGCGCCGGCCAGGCGGTCTCGACGAACTTGCGCAGTGACGCTTCTGCATTCGGCGCGACGTCCGTCGCGACGACCTGCAATCCCCTGGCGAGAAACAGCGAGGTCCAGCTCGCGCCGATCACGCCGGTACCGATGACGGCGATGCTGCGAATGGAGTTGGTGTTGGTCATGTCATTTCTCCGATGCGTTTGTGAGATTTCGGCATAGGGGATGCCAGCGAGTTGCTGAGCGTAGAGAATGTGGCGCTTCATCGCAGGATCAACCGTGTGTTGCCGGCCGGAGCTGCAGGTTGTCGCGCTGCTGCGGGCCGCGAGGCCCGTAGTCGAGCTCGGCTCCCTTGTTGCTGCTGCTGATGACCGCGGCGGGTGCGTCGCAGGAGTCCATGATCGATTCGACAAAGATCATCGTATCGTTCGGCGCGCTCAGGGCACTTTGCAGGTCCCCGTTGGTCTTGACGACGAACGATCGCGCCGAGGTGTCTGGACACAACACCTTGGGCAGAGCGGCATAGGCCCAGTTGGCGATGTCGTTGTAGGGCTCGGTCTTGCCGAGATAGCCGCGTTCGATGGTGTATCCGCCGTTGTTGATCAGGAAGATCACTGGCTTGTGGTCGTGTCGCAGAATGGTCGACAGCTCCTGCGCCGTGACCTGGAACGAGCCGTCGCCAACGAAGAGCAGGTGACGGCGGTACGGCGCTGCCGTCAGTGCGCCGAGCAAGGCTCCGACCGAGTAGCCGATCGATCCCCAGTTGATTGAGCCGATGAAAGTGCAATTCGGCGGTAGCTTCAGGCCCAACAGAACGAATGACGTGCCATTGTCGACGTACAGGACGTCCCCGGGCCGGAGATAGCTCTGTATGGCCCGCCAATAGGCAGCCTGCGTCAGCTTGGCGGAGCCGTCGGCCTGCGTGCCTGCCACCGCTGCCGCAACATGACGAGGAGCACGGCTCCTGACGGGTGCGACCGTGTCGATGACGCCGCGGAGGACCTCCTTGAGGGTCACCGCCTGGTAGTTGTCATCGCCGACGTCTACTGAATGGCCGCGCGCGTGGATCGTATCGACGGGCAGCGAGGCCGTGAAGTCGCCGGTGGTCACCTCGATCGGCCGGTAGCCGATTGAAAGCAGGCAGTCGCTGGTCTCGATTGCCTCGCGCACCTGCGGCTCGCTTGCCTTGCCGCCGTAGATGCCGAGGTAATGAGGGAACGTCTCGTCAATCACAGCTTTCGCTGCGTTGATCACGGCCACCGGAGCCTGTATCCTCTCGGCCAGCTCCATGAGCTCGGGCGCGACGCCGAACCGATCTGCGTCCGCATCCACGAGGATTGCTGGCGATGTGGCTGCGGACAGTCGTCCCGCGATTGCGTCGATGCATGAACGCAGCCGTTCGGGGTCGCTTGGCGGGTCGGCGAGTACGAGCGGACCTGCCGGAACCTCGATGTCGAGGTACGCGATGTCGGATGGCAGCTCCATGTACACCGGAAGCTTCTCCCGCCACGCGGTGAGGATCAGCCGATCGATCTCAGCGGCCGCGTTGCGTGGGGTCAGTCGGACACGCGCGACAGTCACTGGCGCGTAGGCGTCAAGGAAGTGATCAAAAGTCGCATCGGCCATTGTGTGGTGCATTCCGAGGCCACGGTCGATGGATCTGAGCGGTATCGATCCGCAGATGCAGATGACCGGTACGTGCTCGCTGTATGAGCCGCCGACACCGTTGATCGCGCTCAGGGCGCCGACGCCGTTCGTCACCAGGAGCGCGCCTATGCCGTTCAGCCGCGCATAGCCGTCCGCCGCGTAGGACGCGTTCAGTTCACCGGTCGTGCCGATCCATTTCATCGTGCCGTTATCGTGGAGCTGCTGCAACAGCGTCAGGTTGTAGTCGCCGGGAACGCCGAACAAGTGTCGTATGCCGGCCTCCTCGAGACGGCGAACCAGGAAGTCGCCGATCTTCATTCGTTTGCTGGGGCTACTGGTCATTGTTTTCGTCTCCTCAGACTCGCTAATTCCGATGGAAGTCTGCGCGAAGCTTTCCGAAGTTCGCGAACTCGGCCCTTGTCCTTTGCCGGTTGGCCCATAGCTAAACCGCATGCGCTCCTGTCGCGAGTGAAGCATCGTGAATTGCGCTGAATTATTGCGTCCGACGGGGGACAAGAAGCCTGACGGCGCTGGATGCGAGGCGCTCAATAAAATCCGCCCACGGGCCGGGATGATGCACCGGAGCGGGGGCTGCCCCTCGTCGCTGGTGCATGATAGGATGCGCCCCAGAGGTCCGCTTGGACGTCATCGCAGGGAAGCGCCAAGGACCCAAGATGGCGAAACGGCTGAAAAAGACTGCGTTATCGCGGGACAAGCAGCGCGATGGCATCCCGCGATCGACATGGTTGCAAGGACGAGAGACAGAAATTGCACTGATCGATCGGCTTCTCGACCAGATCGATCAAGGTGGGGCGACGCTCGTCATTAGCGGGGCGCCTGGGATCGGAAAATCAGTACTGCTTGAAGAGGCGAAAAGCCGGGCGCGTGAATGCGGCATCACCGTACTCGGCATGACGGGCGTCCTGGCTGAAGTCCATATCGCGTTCGCGGGACTTGAGCAGGCACTGCGTCCGCTCATGAAGCAGGCAAAGTCCTTGGCTCCTCAGCAACGGTCTGCTTTGCTGAGTGCGTTTGGCATGAACGAAGATTCCGGCGGGTCACCGGATATCTGGTTGGTCGCTCTGGCGACGCTGACACTTCTGACGGGAGGTGCCGATCAAAAGCCTATCCTGCTCGTCGCTGACGACGCCCAGTGGTTGGACGAGGCAACCCGCGACGTGTTGTCCTTTGTTTCCAGGCGATTGAGTTCCGATCCAATCGTTCTGCTGCTGGCTGTACGCGAAGGTTTCGATCTCCCGTTTGGAGATGCTGACACCTTGCGTCACGTCATTCCGGCTCTCGGCGATGAAGATGCGGCGCGCTTGCTCGACGTCCAGGCGCCCGGCCTTTCCTGGGATCTCCGCAGCCGAGTCCTGAGAGAAGCTGCAGGCAATCCGCTGGCCCTGGTGGAACTGCCGCGCGCAATCCAGGCGGCAGATGATCGTGAGGCCCGGTGGCTTCCGTTGACGGAGCGCCTGGAACGAGCCTTTTGCAGCCGCCTGTCCGAGCTTCCCAACGCCACGCGGACGCTTCTGTCCGTAGCCGCGGCAAACGATGGGACGGCCCCTCACGAAATCATGCGCGCCAGCGAAGTGTTGCTCGATGCGAGTGTCGGAGTTGATGCTTTCGCGCCCGCCGTCTCGGCCAAGCTGATCGAGCTCGATGCAACCGAGGTGCGGTTTCGGCATCCGCTCGTACGATTTGCGATTTACCAGGCAGCCGACATTGCAACACGCCAAAAGGTTCATGCCGCGCTCGCCGCGATCATCGAGGATCAGGATCGTCGGCTTTGGCATCGCGCGGCGGCAACGATCGGCCCCGATGACGAACTGGCTGCCGAGCACGATTTAATGGCAATCCGTGCGCGCCGGCGGGGCTCCATCTCCATGGCCACGGATATCCTGCAAATCGCGGCAAAGCTGAGCAGCACCGCAGAGGCCAGAAAGGAGCGATATTTGCGGGCCGCCGAATTTGCAATTGACCTTGGGCGTCTGGAGTTGCTCGAGCATCTGTTGCGTGGGGCGGAGGTGGATGGGTCGGATAGACTGGGCACCGCTCGGGTCGCGTGGTGTCGTGAGATAAGCCAGCCTCCGATGGTCAATGACCCCGGTAGGATCCCTGCCCTGGTCGGCTTTGCCAACCAGGCGAACGCCGCCGGGGCAAAGGGCCTCGCGGCCAACCTTCTCTGGCGAGCGGCGCAACGATGCTGGTGGAGCAGCGCGAGCGGCGACGTCGGCGCCAGCGTCCTTGCTGCGGCAAGCCAACTGGAGTTGCCGGAACTCAATGCACGCCTGATTGCAACATTCGCCTATGTCGAGCCGCTCCGACGAGGGGGCGAGGTATACGCGAAACTGAAGGTGCTCTCCGAAAAAGGGGTGGGCGAGCCCTATACCGAGCGCGTCATGGGGGTCAGCGCGATCGTTGTCGGCGCTTTCGATCTCGGCGTCAGCTTTCTTGCCGGTTCCAGTGCAGAGTTGCGCAGACAAGGTCGGATCGTCGATCTCCCGCATGCGCTATTCACTCAAGCCTGGGCCGAGATGGAAGTCGGCGATTGGGTGGGGGCGATGAGAGAAGCCGAGGAAGCGGTCCGCTTTGCCGAGGAGACTGGAGGCGTTTTATGGGTCGCTGCGGCAACGATCGTGAAGGCTCAGCTTGCGGGAATGCAAGGCGATCTGGAGCGGTTCGAAGCGCTTGCCGCCCAAGCAGAACGCCCGGTTTTATCCATGGGCGCCAACTTTTTGCTGGCGAAGCTGCAGCTGGCGCGAGGCATAGCCGCCATTGGTGCCGGTCGGCACGGGGAGGCATTTGAGTATCTGCGGCGCCTGTTCGCGCCTGCCGATCCGGCCTTTAACTTCGGTGTGCAAGTTTCTGCGCTGGCCGATTTCATCGAGGCGGCGGTCTACTCCGATAATTTGCAGGCTGCCCGTAGCGTGATCGAAGAGATCGAGCGCGTCTCGGCTCCGAATCCGGTGCCGTGGGTCGAGACGATGTTATTCTACGGCAAGGCGCTGGTCGCGACCGATGACGATGCCGAACGCTTCTTCTTGCAGGGACTTGGGCCGGCTGCAAGGAATTTGCCTTTCTTGCGAGGGCGCCTCCTGCTCGCTTATGGCGTGTGGCTGCGCCGACAGCGCAGGCCCGCCAACGCGCGGGCCCCACTGCGCGAGGCCCGCGGCATTTTCGACGCGCTCGGCGCTAAGCCCTGGAGCGACCGCGCGCGAGAGGAGTTGCGGGCAGCCGGCGAAGCCAGCCTCCGCCGAACTGAGCAGATTTGGGAGAAGCTCACACCACAAGAGTTGCACATCGCGCAACTCGCCGCTCAAGGGCTTTCGAACAAGGTCATCGGAGCCAGACTGTATCTGTCACACCGCACCGTCGGCTACCACCTGCACAACGTCTTTTCTAAGACGGGGATCACCTCCCGATCCGGCCTGGCACCCATCCTCTCCACGGCCAGTCGCCCGGCAACGTGACCTCGACCGTCACCGGACTGGTCATCTGACAGATGCGCATGTCCCCGGTCGACTGTATGTCCAGACCCGCGAGACAACTATAGGAGGCTGCCTTAGGGCGGTCTGTGATAGGCACGCGAGGTCATAATGCGCGCATCGGGATCGACTGCAGCTTCCGGCCACTTGACGCAATTTCAGCTCGAGCTGGGGCTTGACGTCAGACGCACCGTTCAGCGTCCGGATACGGCCAGGACATCCCTCGAAAAGCGAACCGGACCACGCGCCACCGCGCCAACAGAAGTTTCGTTCGGACGGTTTCGCCTGTTGCCGGCGCATTTCCTGTTGCTTGAAGGCGACAAGCCGGTGCCCCTCGGAAGTCGTGCTCTGGAAATCCTGATCATTTTGCTTGAACGCCGAGGTGAGCTGGTCACCAAACAAGATTTGACGGCTCGCGTTTGGCCTAACGTTTTTGTCGACCCTTCCAATCTCACAACTCATGTCTGTGCGCTACGTCGCGCGCTGCGCGACGGCCGGGAAGGGAACCGCTTCATCATCAACATCAAAGGGCGTGGCTACCGATTCGTCGGCTCAGTCGGGATATCCGAACGCGAGAACTGAGTGCGAGTGGCAGAGTATTCGCAACATTCGGCGAGGGATCGTTATGATCGCGACAGCAGCACAGCGGGAGCCGTTCAGTGTGGTCGGGATTTCGGTCAGCTCCTGGACCTTCGCCATCCGCGTTTGGCTGGCCACCATCCTGGCGTTGTTTGCCAGCTTTTGGCTCCAGCTCGAAGCCCCGACCTCGGCGGCGGTGACCGTTGCGATCCTTGCCGAACCGACCCGCGGCCAGGCGCTGGACAAGGCAGGCTTCCGATTGATGGCCACCATTTTGGGGGTGATTGCCTCAATCGCAATCACCGGGCTTTTTTCGCAGTCGAGAGATCTGATGCTGACGGCGTGCTCGGTGTGGCTTGGTCTTTGCGTCTTTGCAGCTAAGCTTTTGGACGGCCATCGGGCCTATGCCGCCGTGCTGTCCGGCTACACTGTCGCGATCGTCGCGATACAGCAGATCGACAATCCGCAGAACGTGTTTGACGCCGGCGTGGAGCGTGGCGCCGCGATCGCGGTCGGCATCATGTCAATCGCAGTCGTAAACGCGTTGATGTCTGCCCCGGACCGTCATCCACGGCTCGCCGCGCAATTGGCGGCAATTCATCGCCGCGTGCGTCAGTATGCGAGCGCCTCCTTCCACGGCGAAACAAGCAACCCGGCGACCTTCCCAGCGCTGGTACGAGAAATCGTAGAACTCCGCCCTGAAATAGGAAGCGTCGCTCTCGAGTCGAGCAGCGGCCCTGTCAGGAGTGCCGCCGCCCGGAGTGCTGTCGTCCGACTGGTTGCCGAACTGCAGGCGGCGCGGACCTTGAACACTGCTCCTATTCATCTCGACGTCGCCACCCGCGACCAGACAAACGCCAAGGTCGACCCGATTGACAGTTCTCGCTCGAAAACGCGCATGCCGGTGGGATTGGTCAGCGGACAACGCCGCGCACCTGGCGTTCCGACCGAAACCTCGGCATGGAAAATCAGGGAGTTTCTGCGTCAGGACGAAAGCGTTCGCCAAGATCTGTTGGCCTTGAGATCAATCAAATGGCCCTCACGATTGTGGCGCGCGCCGATATACCGTTCCTATCGAACTGCAGCGGAAACTGGTTTGCGGGCCGCTCTATGGTTTGCCATCGCCTCGACGTTTTTCGTCTGGGCCGGCTGGTCTGCGGCAAGCGCTTCGCTATCCTCCTTCACGCAGTTTGCCGCATTGGCAATTATAACGCCGAACCCGCGTGGTTTCACCGCGATCGCCCTTATTGGTATACCGATCGCGGCTGTGTCTGCCGGCATACTCGAATTCATTGTGCTCAACGGCGCCGACGGTTTTTCTGTGCTGGCGATCGCCCTGGCTCCTTTTACGATCTGCGCAGCACTTCTCACTGCATCGCAAAATCCTCTGTGGTCGGGACTCGGTCGCATCAATCTCGTCGGGATCGCAACCATCCTGGCGCCGAGCAATCCCCAGAGCTACAACCCGCAAACATTCCTTTTCACGTCTCTGTTCCTTTTCACGGCTGCTGCGGTCTTGCTGGCGGCACAGATGCTCATTCCTCCCGTCTCCGATGACAAACAAAGGATGCGGTTGCTCACCGAAGCTCGCGGCGAGCTGGGGCGGCCGGACCTCACGAATGGTGAAGCTCCGGAGGAAGCGATGTTCCGCGACGCCTCGCGCATCGGACAATTTCTTTCCGCGGGCGGAGCGCAGGACAGTCGCGCTCTCGCGGAAATGCTCTCCTGCTTCGATCAATCGGCGATGGTCCGGCTTTGCGACTCGAAACTGATCCAGCTTTCTGACGGGCCTTTCGTGCCGCTCGCCGCCCAGGCACGCGCAGCAATCGTCACGCGCGACACAGCCACGCTTCGCACCGTTGCCAGTGTGCTGCGCGAGAAAGCCCCGCACAGGGATTCAATCGAGGCAGAGACCGCGGCGTGCCTTGTCCTGACAAGCGATGCTTTCGACCAGGACAGCGGACTGGAGTCATCTCGGGAGGCAACCTAATGGCACACACCTTTCGAGAGCTGGTCGTCGGCGGCGTTCTGGTTGCGCCCTTCGTCACCTACCTGGTGGCAGCCCTTGTTGTCATCATCGCGCTTCGGCCGATCCTGCATGTTGCAGGTCTTGCAAAGATGTTCAGTCACGCCGCAATTGCACAGCTCAGTCTCTACGTGACGATTCTGTGCCTGTTGATGCTGTTGTTCTAGAGGAGAGCGCCATGGAAGCGATTGTTCGTGATGAAGTTGGCAGGCAAGACGAGACGCAGGCGAACGCCGCGCGCTTTTCGCCGGCATCGGCTCAAACGAGCGCGTCTGACGAGATCGCGCCAAGGATCCCGGAGGATTATCCGGACGACGAACAAAGTGTCTCGCCGTCGGCAAGATCCAGGTCACGGCGGCCAAACGACGCCACGCGAACAATGCTTCTCCTGTTGCGCAAATTGGCGACAGCCGGCATCGCGACCGTTGCGGTGCTGGGCTCGCTCGCGACCTGGGACCTGTACAACGCCGCGCCCTGGACGCGCGATGGGAGCGTGCGAGTCCAGGTTGCGAATGTGGCGCCGCAGATTTCCGGTCAGATCGTGGAGCTGCGAGTCGTTGACAATCAATTCGTTCACAAAGGCGACGTTTTGTATGTCATCGAGCCTTTCGATTTCGAGGTCGCAATGCGCGCAAACAAGGCGGCCCTACAGCAAAAAATGGCTGACCGGGACGTGAAGCAATTGCAGGCGGAGCGACGGAACCGCTTGTCTGATCTAGCAGCCAGCGTCGAGGAGAAGCAGACCTATCAGGGAAATGCAGTTCAGGCGGCGGCCGTTGTCGACTCTGCGCAAGAGCAGGTGAAGCAGGCCGAGATCAACCTGCGGCGCACCGAGGTGCGCAGTCCGGTGAACGGGTTCATCACCAATCTCTTGCTCCGAGTGGGAAACTACGCGGTACAGGGGACCAGTAATATCTCGGTCGTCGACACGGACAGTTTTTGGATTGACGGCTATTTCGAGGAGACCAAGCTGGCCCGCCTGTGCGTGGGTGACCGTGCCGAGGCAAAACTGATGGGCTATTCAGAGCCGATCATCGGCCACGTCGCAACGGTGACGCGTGGCGTCAGCGTATCCAACGCAGCGGCTGCTACGCAGGGCTTGCCCAACGTCAATCCGGTTTACACCTGGGTGCGTTTGGCGCAGCGAGTGCCGGTCCGCATTGCGATCGACAAGGTGCCGCCTGGGGTACCGCTGGTGTCCGGCTTGACCGCGACTGTCACAATCCGGAACGGCACGGATGGCGAGGGTGGTACGCTCTTACAAAGAGTGCGCAATGAACTTGAGGCGAGCTTCTCTGAATTGATTGGTGGTGCTGTGGCGCGGCCTGGCTGCATTCCCAGCCCATGGTGAGCCTCTAACGATCAGGGAGCGATCAAGTGGGACGGTTGAGTCCCTCTACTCTTCGCAAATGAGAATGCACGAAGATTAAGCAGATGATCCTCTTTCCTTTCATAACCGCTTGGATGTGGTCCAGATCCTCAGAGCATCAGCGCGATCATCGTCGCGCCGTCTGCTTGATGACACCTGCGACGCATGCGTCGCGTTGCTGTCCATCCCATTCAAAGGAGGCCGAACGTGACCCAGGTTTATTTCCATTGCTCCAACACGAATAAGGTTTTCGTCGATCGCCGCGGCGCCGTGGTGGATGATCTTGCCGAGGCGCGGGATCATGCCACCCAATTCGTGCAATCCCTCGCCAAGACGCGCAGTCACGAGGCTTGGCGTGACTGGGTTTTGCACGTCAGCAACGACCTCGGCGACGAGCTCTTCGTTGTTCCCTTCGCTTTCGTTCTCGGAAAGTCGCATTGAGGCCACTAGTTCGCGATCCAACGATTGCACTCCGGAGTGACCTATGCGGAACAAAGCCTGCATGGACATCGCAAATACGTTGCGGCGAATTGTCGGGACCATCAATGACGAGGCGGTCGCGGCGCGCCTGGAAAGCCTCGCGGCCAGCTATGGGCATCGCGCTGATGCTTGCACAGCCCTCTCCGCCATAATAAAACGGCTTCGAGAAAGCCCCGCAAAATCAGGCTTGTCTGCACACCGGGACTTGCTGGTGTAGCCCCAAGGGTGGCTTCTATTGGCATACGCGGTGAGCACTGGCAACTTCCACATGATTAGCAATTCCACACGGATCAGATTGTCGTCTCGGCCGCGCGAGACGTCCGGCGAACCTCAGTAGAAGCCGCCAGAGGTCATCAGTCGCTCGGGTACACAACGAAAATAGGGATCGCCTCGCCAAGATGGTGGTTGCGCCTCCCCGCAACGGACCCCAGAAAACTCCTATCTTCCAGCTGCCCTTGCAAGTCATTTTCCGCTGGATCTCGTCATCATCATCATGCTCGGGACCAACGATACCAAGAGCTGTTTCCGCCGCACGTCCTACGAGATCGCGGTCGGTATGTCGAAGCTGGTGGGACAGGTGCTCACCTCGGGCGGCGGAGTGGGCACCATCTATCCCGCGCCAAAGGTGCTCATCGTCTCGCCGCCGCCACTCGCCAAACTGCCGGATCCGTGGTTTCAAGGAATGTTTGAGGGCGGGCACAAGACTATCGATCTCGCCAACCAGTATAGAGCGCTCGCCGCTTTCCTGAAGGTCGATTTCTTCGATGCTGGAAGCGTGATCTCAACAGATTGTGCCGCGCCTACGCAGCGCGCCTCCGGCAAAAAGGAGAGGCGGGTCAAGTTGTCTTGACCGAGCCGGCTCCGCAAGACGAGCTATTGGCTTCTAAAAGCAGCTTTAGGCGGACAACAATTTCTTCCGCAGAAAGCGCATCTGTAAAGTGACAAACAAATCGGCCGCGGGGGTCCATAACATAGGTTATCGCGGTGTGCGGAACCGCGTACTCGCCGTCCGCGGCGGGATCATCTACTCTTTGCGCAAAGACACGGAATGCTTTCTTGGCACGATCAACCTGCTCGCGCGAGCCGGTCAGCCCGGTAAAGCGCGGATATGATTGCAGGAATGATCGCATGGCGTCCGGCGTGTCGCGTTCCGGATCGACGGTGACATAGATCGGTCGCATTCGGTCGGCGAGTGGACCAAGCGAATCCAGCACGGCGGACAGTTTCGCAAGCGCACGCGGACACACCACGCGGCAATGGGTGAAACCGAAGAAGATCAGAACATAGTGGCCGCGATACGTTTCGTCAGAGACGTTGCGACCGTCGTGGTCGATCAGGCAAAACGAGCCGCCGATCGGCGTCAGCGGCGAAATTTCGACGCTTGTCATCTGAAGTTCTTTTCGCCAGGTCCAAAACTCATTGCGCACAAATGTGCAAAAGCCTCCGGACAGTGAAGCAGGACGTCGCCACCGTCGATTTCAACTCGAACGGCCCCCGCAATATTCACGTCGGTTGCCGAGCCGTGTGCGATTTCCACCCCATCACAGGCCAGCGACCACGGACCGCGAGCCAGCGCCTTTGCGATTCGCACTATACCGCTACCGCGAATATCGCGCCGGCGCTCGACGGCAAAGTTTAGCCTATTGTTCTTTGAATCAAATATCGCACGGCTGATATCGACATCCGATCCGACAGCGACGATGGCCGGCTCTTCAAAGTGCGTCGGCCCCCAAGGCTCATTATACAGATGCCAAAGCCCGTCCGGGATATTAAGCCGAGCGTACCCCAACAGCACGTTTCCAGACATCGGTTCGACCAACGTCCGGATACCGTCTGCACTCTCGACCATATCGTTACGTGGATAGTACAATCCACCGTCGAGCCAGGTCGGCGCCATGTAGCGATCGGCGTGCGCCAGCAGGCCCCGTAGCGTTTCGGCATCTCCCATTTCCGACGCCCATGCAGTGACCCAACCGAAATCGCAATCGTCGGTGATGATACGCTGACCCATGACTTCCGGCCGTACCGGCACATTGATCGAAAGCGCGCCATCGTCGCCGGATTTCAGAA
>NZ_JBHMET010000232.1:0-103856 GCF_042430365.1 Bradyrhizobium erythrophlei | reverse complement strand
GGGGGGGCGCGCGTCGCGAGCGGCTTCGCTCCAGCTACACCACCAGCTGGGACACGACCCGGCCGCCTGAGGCCGGCACCTCCGATTGTCTGTCCGAGCTCCCCCTCGCCGCCCGTTCAAGGGGTCGACTTCGCTTTCCGCCCGCGGTGGCTCGACACGATTGAACGAGTCACCTAAACGCCGCATCAGCGACTGTACGTCCTTTTACGTGCGATTAGGAACTTTACAGGAACGTAGGCCGTTCGCTATGATTGCTTCTGATGCGGGGAGTGGCTCGATGACTAATGATCTGAAGGAACTGATTGAGCGGGCTCGCCATATTGAGATGACGCCTGACCAACTGGGCGAACAGCGCCGGAGCTTCGCCTACGGCAACACTCATATCGAGAACGATCGGATCACCCGCGAGATGGTCGCCGCGCTCGACAAGAAGCTTCACTCGGGCGAGTAGGAGTAGTCGTGGCCGAGGACCGGCATAGCGTTGCCGAGACAGCGCCACTTCTCAACGATCCTGACGAAATCGCTCGGCGCGAGGCTGAGAACGGCATTCGTCAATTCGACCTCGCACTGGAGATGATCCGGTCTTTCGTCAAGGAACCAGAGCGCCCTTTTCGTTTGCGCTCGAGTTTGATTCTCAAGCTGCACCAGGCGGCTCTTGACGGTATCCATCCGTTGGCGGGAACGTGGCGGAATACCAATGTGACAATTCAGGGCAGCAAGCATCAGCCTCCGGAAGCGCCGTTCGTATCCGAGGAAATTGAGCATCTATGCGACTACGTCAACGACAATTGGTCGAAAACTGCAGTCCATCTAGTGCTGTGGCGGCTCAATTGGATCCATCCGTTTGCTGATGGCAACGGGCGTACTGCCCGAGCCGTGTCGTATGTTGTGATGAGCGCCAAGCTGGACAGCCTGCTGCCGGGTGCTCCAACAATTCCCGAGCAGATCGCTGGAAATAAAAAGCCCTACTACGACGCGCTCGAAGCTGCCGATCTCCGCCTCACCGAGGGCGCAATCGACGTGAGCGCACTAGAAGACATGCTGGACCGGATGCTAGCGACCCAGCTGTTGAGCGCCGCGAAGGAAGCGAAGGGTGAGGTGAAGAGCCCCACAAGCCGAAACTACCACTGATCCCTGAACTGCAACGACGAGACAACTGCACCCGCGGCTGATGCACAGGGCAACTTGGCGAGGCCGAAAAACTCAACGATTTCAGCGAAAACGTAGGCTCTCGACAGTTCAATCCTGCCCGGCCGCAAACATCGCACCGGCCAGATCGCGCGGCGCTCGTCGGAGCTGCTAACGGCTGCCGGATCAACGCGCGATCAGCACCCCCGCCGCGCCGATCATCACCACGACGTAGAACGCGAACACACTGCCGACCCATTTCCATTCGATCTGTCCATCCTCGGGACTGAGGCTTTCAATGATGTCGCGCATGACGATCTCCTTCCGGAACGGTTGCGCGCCGTATAGCCCGGACCCGAACTGCGTCGCGTGACGCAGTTCACACTTCTCATCCCGGAGCAGAACCAGAGTGACCGGCCCAGAGCTCAAGAAACTGCGCGAAGATCTCGGCGAGGCGATCGGCCGGCCGCTCACTGCCGTCGACATGGCAAAGCTGTGCGGGCTGCCGGCGGCCGGCGGGGCCGACACGATCCGCCGGT
This sequence comes from Bradyrhizobium erythrophlei, assembly GCF_042430365.1. Lineage (GTDB taxonomy): Bacteria > Pseudomonadota > Alphaproteobacteria > Rhizobiales > Xanthobacteraceae > Bradyrhizobium > Bradyrhizobium erythrophlei. The sequence goes on along the minus strand of NZ_JBHMET010000232.1, from coordinate 102,189 downwards.
GGGAGGTCAGCGGCCCGAGCGGACAGGCCGCCGACCTCTTGCGCATTCTGGCGATGGCGAGCGAGCGCTACCCGATCCTCGAGAAGTTCAACGTGTTCGATCGCTATGACGTCGCCGAGAAGGACCGCCCGGCGCGCAAGCAGGCGTTCCGCGCGCAGATCCGCGACGACGTGCTCCGCCGGCTGGATTAGCTGTCTTGCATCGTGCACGCCGAGGATTTGCGGAAGCGGTAACCGCGTCGGGTTCTTAAGCCTTCCTCAACCTCTCGTTAGGCCTTCGTTAGGCACAAGAAAACGTTTATCGGCCAACAGCTTGGTTTGATACCGCCGTCGCCTCCAACTGACCGCATTTTATTCAATAGCTGTCTAAGTGCATCACGGACGGCACCCGATGCGGGTGCCGTCCCAATCGAATTGCCGGAGACAGTCCCGAAATGAAGAAGTACCTGCTCGCAACCGCAGCCGTCGCAGCCGCCCTTGGTGGCCTGGGCGCGTCCGCAGAGGCCGCCGACCTCGGCGCCCGCCGCCCCTACTACAACAATCCGCCGCCGGCCTATGCCGCGCCGCTCTATAACTGGACCGGCTTCTATATCGGCGGCCATCTCGGCGGCGCGTTCGCCAGCAACAGCAACGCTTTCAACGGCCTCGCGTTGACCAACACCGACGGCCGCTTCCTTGGCGGCGTGCAGGCGGGCGCCGACTGGCAGATCGCCCCGACCTGGGTGGTCGGTGTCGAAGGCCAGTATTCCTGGCTCAGCGGCCACCAGCTCAACGCGGTGTTCCCCGGCGGCATCGTCTACAACAACAACCAGCGCGGCATCGGATCGATCACCGGCCGCGTCGGCTACACCTGGGGACCGGGCCTGATCTATGTGAAGGGCGGCTACGCCTATTCCGACAACCGCGAGACGGTGACCTTCGGCGGCGTGCCGGTGGCCTTCGCGCTCAGCGACAACCACACCAACGGCTACACCGTCGGCGCCGGCATCGAATACATGTTCGCGCCGAACTGGTCGGCCAAGGCCGAGTATCAGTACTACAATTTCGGCGACAGCCGCTTCACTGCCCCGGCCGCGCTGGTTCCGTTCGGCACCTTCAGCAATGACGAACACACGGTGAAGGCCGGCATCAACTATCGCTTCAACTTCGGCGGCCCGGTGGTCGCGCGCTACTGAGACAATCCTAGATTCTTGTCTTGACGCGTTTTCTTCACGCGAACCGGCATCCACTTCGCTTGAAAACGCTATGATACAACCAGGCGTGGAAAAGGCTGGCATCCGCCGGCCTTTTTGCGTTCGATCGCGTGCATCGATCGCCGTGAGCAAGAATACGCCAGTGTGCCGACCACGCCCAAAATTCGCGCAGATCGCCGCAATTTTCCCGATTTTGTTAACCGCCTCCCCCGATACTGCCGCGCGAGGATCATCCAAGGTAGCACTTTCGGGGCAGGGGCAATGGCGTTTCGGTTCAAGCTCGGCAAACTCAATCTCACGCGTATCCACCTTCCGCAGATGGGCGTCAGGGGCAGCCTGTTCGCGGCGTTCGCCGTGATCGCGGGCATGGCGCTCGTGATCAGCGCGGGCGCCGGCATGGTGCTGCGCCAGCTCGGCGGCACCATGACCGATCTGAGCGGCCGCGACATCCCGCGCCTTGCCGCAAGCCTGCAGCTCGCCGCGCAGAGTGCCTCACTCGCCGCGCAGGGACCCGGCCTGTTGGCCGCTCCCAGCGAAGACGCGCTGAATGAACGCACCAAGAAGGTGAAGGAGGTCCAGCAGCTCACCTCGGCCAAGCTCGGCGAGATCATTGAGCTCGGCGCCGATAAGTCCGTAGTCAGCGCGCTCCAGGAGAACGTCAAGAACACCGACGAGGCGACCAAGAGCCTGATCTCGGCGGCGCGCGAGCGGCTGGAGGTCGCAGCCCTCCATGACAAGCAATACGTCGCGCTGCGCAAGGCGCAGGCGGCCTTCGTGTCCGCGGCGGGCCCGGCGATGCTGGATGCGCAGACGCGGCTGAACGCGATCCTCGGCTCGGCCGAGGTCGACGCTGACGCCGCAGGCGAAGCGGCCCGCAGCGTCGGCCAGATCGGCAACGTTCTCTCCGTCGGCAATTTGATGGCCGCCGACTTGACCGCGGCGCTGTCGGCGAATGCCAGCGACACGCTCGATGCGATCGAAAAGGATTTCAAGGCGGGCCGCGAGCGCATCAAGTCCAATCTCGAAGACCTGCCCAACAATCCCTCGCTCGTCGCAGTGCGCGACACCGCGCAGAAGCTGCTCGCGCTCGGCGAGGGCAAGAGCGGCGTGTTCAAGGTCCGCGAGAAGGAGCTCGACTCGATCGACTACGGCCAGACCATCCTCGACGAGACGCGCAAGCTCAATGTCGGCCTCGGCATCAGCGTGCAGCAGCTCGTCGACGGCGTGCAGAAGGAGACCGACGCCTCGACCTTCCAGGCGCGGCAGCAGATCTCGTTTGCGACCACGGTCATGATCGGGCTCGGCGCACTGACCCTGGTCGGCTCGTTCCTGTTCGTCTGGCTCTATGTCGGCCGCAACATCCTGCGCCGCATCCGCGGCCTGCAACGCTCGATGCAGCTGTTGTCCGACGGCGACCTCGAGACCGAGATCCCGCACAGCCGGCAGCGCGACGAGATCGCCACGATGGCCGACTCGCTGCAGGTGTTCCGCGAGAGCATGATCGAGGGCCGCGAGCTCTCGGCAAGCCAGAACCAGGACCGCATCGCCAAGGCCGAGCGCGCCTCACGCATGGAGGCCCAGATCGTCGATTTCGAATCCACCGTCCGCACCGCGCTCGGCAGCCTGCAGACCGCGGCGAACTCGATGCAGACCACCGCGCAGAGCATGTCGGCGACTGCCGACCAGTCCAGCGCGCTGGTCAACGCGGTGGCCTCGGCCGCCGAGGAGACTTCGGTCAACGTGCAGACGGTATCGTCCGGCACCGAAGAGCTGTCGTCGTCGATCTCGGAGATCGGCCGTCAGGTCGTCACCTCGGCGGAGATCGCCCGCAAGGCGGTGGAAGAGGCCAGCGCCACCGACGCCACGATGCAGGGGCTTGCCGACAACGCCGCGCGCATCAGCGTCGTGGTCGACCTGATCCAGACCATCGCCTCGCAGACCAACCTGCTCGCGCTCAACGCCACCATCGAGGCGGCGCGCGCCGGCGAGGCCGGCCGCGGCTTTGCGGTGGTCGCCTCCGAGGTGAAGAACCTCGCCAGCCAGACCGCCAAGGCGACCGAGGAGATCCGCCAGCAGATCGTCAGCATGCAGGACGTGACGACCACGGCGGTCTCCGCGATCCGCAACATCTCGAACACGATCGGCGAGATCAACGACGTCACCACCGCGATCGCGGCTGCGGTCGAGGAGCAGGGGGCGGCGACGCGCGAGATCGCCCGCAACATCCAGCACGCCGCCGGCGGCACCAGCGAGGTGTCGAGCAACATCGTCGGCGTCAGCAACGCCTCCTCGGAAGCCGGCGCCGCCGCCGGCGAGGTGCTGAACGCCTCCGACGCGCTGCGCCGGGAGGCCGACGTGCTGCGCTCGGAGATCGACGCCTTCCTGTCGAATATCCGGGCGGCGTGAGCTGGAAGACCGTAGCCCGGATGGAGCGTAGTGAAATCCGGGACCGTTCTTCGTGGATCGACTTATCCCGGATTGCGCTGCGCTCCATCCGGGCTACGGAATTTCGGTTCCTGCCACTCCCATTCTCCGGACTGGCAGCCGATTTTTCGGCTGGCGCGGGGGGCCGTGTGCCGCTAAGCCGATAGCATGCATTCAAAGACCGACAGCATCCACTCCTCCGCGGAGGCACTGCGATACCCCTGGGAAAACCATCCCGGCCACGACCAGGTCGTGGAGGTGACGCCCGGCGTATTGTGGGTACGGCTGAAGCTGCCGTTCCGCCTCAACCACGTGAACATCTACCTGCTCGCCGACGGTGACGGCTGGGCCATGGTCGACTCCGGCTTCGGCAACGAGGAATCGATCGCAGCCTGGACCACGCTGTTCGAAGGGCCGCTCAAGCATGTGAAGGTCACGCGCCTGATCGTGACCCATTCGCACCCCGACCATGTCGGACTTGCGGGCTGGATCACCGAACGCTTCAACTGCCCGCTGTTGATGTCGCAGGTGGAATATCTGCAGTCGGTTTACCACCAGAATCGCGGCACCGAGGAGCGGCGCAACGCGCAGCGGCTGTTCTTCCGCCGTCATGGCATGGACGAGGACCTGACGGAAAAGCTGCTTGGCCGCGGCCAGGACTATCTGAAGCGGGTGTCGGTGCTGCCGCCGTCGTACCACCGCCTCACCCATGGCGACGAGGTCGTGATCGGCGCGCGGCGCTTCAAGGTGATCACCGGCGGCGGCCACGCCCTCGACCAGGTGATGCTGTACTGCGCCGCCGACAAGCTGTTCCTGTCGGCCGACCAGGTCCTGAGCAAGATCTCGCCCAATGTCAGCGTCTGGGCGGTCGAGCCCGAGCAGAACTCGCTCGGCGAGTATCTCGCGTCGCTGGCGAGCCTCACCACCACCCTGCCCTATGACGTGATGGTGCTGCCCGGCCACGGCGTGCCGTTCTACGGGCTGAAGACCCGGATCAAGCAGCTCGCTGACCACCACGAGGAGCGCTGCCGGCTGATCGCCGACGCCTGCCGCGAGGTGCCCCAGACCTCGAAAGAACTGGTGCCGGTGGTCTTCCACAAGCACGCGCTCGACCCCCACCAGATGGGCTTTGCCGCCGGCGAATTGATCGCCCACGTCAACTACATGCTGGTCGAGGGCCGGCTGAAGGCCGAGACCGCCGACGGGGTGCTGCGCTTCAGGACGACCTGAGCGCCCCGGAGGCGGCCGGCGCTCCGCGGCTCCCGCCGATTTGATCGGAATCAACCCGGGATTGGCCCGGCTAGGGCAATTTGCCCACCTCTGGCGCATGCCCAAATGTGGGCCAGCGCATGGACATTGGAGCTGGAAAAGCTCTAAGAAGAGGCAGCTCTTCCGGTCAGGTTCCGCCTTCAGGATTGCCGATGGATTACAGCCAGTTCTTCCAAACCGCCCTCAATCGCCTGCATGACGAGCGGCGCTACCGGGTTTTCGCCGACCTCGAGCGGATCGCGGGCCGTTTCCCGCATGCGACCTGGCACTCGCCGAAGGGCCTGCGCAACGTCGTGATCTGGTGCTCGAACGACTATCTCGGCATGGGCCAGCACCCCAAGGTGGTCGGCGCCATGGTCGAGACGGCGACCCGGGTCGGTACCGGCGCCGGCGGCACCCGCAACATCGCGGGCACTCATCATCCGCTGGTGCAGCTCGAGGCCGAACTCGCCGACCTCCACGGCAAGGAGGCCTCGCTGCTGTTCACCTCGGGCTATGTGTCCAACCAGACCGGCATCTCGACGCTCGCGAAGCTGATCCCGAACTGCCTGATCCTGTCGGACGCGCTGAACCACAATTCGATGATCGAGGGCGTGCGGCAGGCCGGCTGCGAGCGCCAGATCTTCCGCCACAACGACGTCGCGCATCTCGAGGAGCTCTTGATCGCCGCAGGCCCGGACCGGCCGAAGCTGATCGCCTGCGAGAGCCTGTACTCGATGGACGGTGACGTCGCGCCGCTCGCCAAGATCTGCGATCTCGCCGAGAAATACGGTGCCATGACCTATGTCGACGAGGTCCATGCGGTCGGCATGTACGGCCCGCGCGGCGGCGGCATCGCCGAGCGCGACGGCGTCATGCATCGCATCGACGTCCTCGAGGGTACGCTCGCCAAGGCGTTCGGCTGCCTCGGCGGCTATATCGCTGCCAAGTCCGAGATCATCGATGCCGTGCGCTCCTACGCGCCGGGCTTCATCTTCACCACGGCGCTGCCGCCGGCGATCTGCTCGGCCGCGACGGCTGCGATCCGCCACCTCAAGACCTCGAGCTGGGAGCGCGAGCGCCACCAGGACCGCGCCGCCCGCACCAAGGCGATCCTGATCGCCGCCGGCCTGCCCGTGATGTCGAGCGACACCCATATCGTGCCGCTGTTCGTCGGCGACCCCGAGAAGTGCAAGCGCGCCTCCGACATGCTGCTCGAGGACCACGGCATCTACATCCAGCCGATCAACTACCCGACGGTCGCCAAGGGCTCCGAGAGGCTGCGCATCACGCCCTCGCCCTATCACGACGACGGCCTGATCGACGCTCTCGCCGAAGCCCTGCTGCAGGTCTGGGAGCGGCTCGATCTGCCGCTGAACAAGAAGTCGCTGGCGGCCGAGTAACCCTTTTCCCTTCCAGTCCCTGAAATTGGGCCGGTCGCGCGGTGCGCGGCCGGCCCAATGCGTTTATATATACCTCCTATCGGCCCCTCGCGGGCCGGGAAGGAGACACGCAGCAATGCTGCACGACTGGGGCGTCATCGCCGCGGCGTTCGCCTATATCGGGTTCCTGTTCTTCGTTGCCAGCCGCGGCGACCGGATGCCGCCGGGCGAGCGCGGCCGCGCCAGCCACTGGATCTACCCGCTGTCGCTGGCGATCTACTGCACGTCCTGGACCTTCTTCGGCTCCGTCGGCTTCGCCACCCGCACCAGCATCGACTTCCTGGCGATCTATGTCGGCCCGATCGTGATGATCGGGCTGTGCACGCCGCTGCTGCGCCGGGTGATCGGCCTCGCCAAATCCCAGAACATCACCTCGATCGCCGACTTCATCGCCGCGCGCTACGGCAAGAGCCAGGCGGTGGCGGCGACGGTGGCCGGCATCGCGATCATCGGCTCGGTGCCCTATATCGCGCTGCAGCTCAAGGCGGTGGCGGCGTCGCTGGAGACCATCCTGAGCGAGGATCAGGCGCTCTCCAAGATTCCGATCATCGGCGACATCGCGCTGATCGTGACGCTGGCGATGGCGGTGTTTGCGGTGCTGTTCGGCACCCGCCACACCGACGCGACCGAGCACCAGCACGGCCTGATCCTGGCGATCGCGACCGAATCCATCGTCAAGCTGGTGAGCTTCATTGCCGTCGGCGCCTTCGTCACGTTCTGGATGTTCTCGCCCGCCGACCTGTACGAGCGCGCGCTGAAGACGCCGGAGGCGGTGCGCGCGATCGAATATGTGCCGTCGATCGGCAATTTCCTGATCATGACGCTGTTGTCGTTCTGCGCGATCATGCTGCTGCCGCGCCAATTCCATGTCAGCGTGGTGGAGAATTCGACCAGCGCGGAGGTCAGCCGGGCGCGCTGGCTGTTCCCGCTGTATCTCGTCGCCATCAACCTGTTCGTGATCCCGATCGCGATCGCAGGCCTCGTCATCTTTCCGTTCGGCGCCGTCGACAGCGACATGTATGTGCTGGCGCTGCCGATCGAAGGCAATTCGCAGCTGCTCAGCGTCGCCGTGTTCATCGGCGGCCTGTCGGCCGCGACTGCGATGGTGATCGTCGAATGCGTCGCGCTGTCGATCATGGTCTCCAACGACATCGTGCTCCCGCTGGTGCTGCCGCGCAGCAGCGAGGCCCGCCTCAGTGAGAAGGATTTCGGCGATTTCCTGCTGAAGGTGCGCCGCTTCTCGATCTTCGCCATCATGGTGATGGCGTATTTCTACTATCGCGCGCTCGGCAACACCCAGCTCGTCGCGATCGGCCTGTTGTCCTTTGCCGCGATCGCGCAGCTTGCGCCCGCGTTCTTCGGCGGCCTGTTCTGGCGCCGCGCCACCGCGCACGGCGCCATGGCCGGCATGCTGGTCGGCTTCGCGGTCTGGCTCTACACGCTGTTCGTGCCGAGCTTCCTCGAAACCTCGACTACCGGCCTGATGCTGCTGCGGCACGGCCCGCTCGGCCTCGAGCTGCTGCGGCCGCAGGCGCTGTTCGGCGCCGATCTGCCGCCGTTGCTGCACGGCGTGCTGTGGAGCCTGTCGCTCAATATCCTGACCTATGTCGTGTTCTCGTTGGCGCGCGCGCCGTCATCGATCGAGCTGCTGCAGGCCGATCTGTTCGTGCCCAACACGCTGACCCCGATCGCGCCGACCTTCCGGCGCTGGCGCACCACGGTGACGGTGCAGGACATCGAGAGCACGGTGGCGCAGTATCTCGGCCCCGACCGCGCCCGCGAGGCATTCGCGGCCTTCGCAGCCGACCACAACAGCGCGCTCGATCCGTCGTCGCCCGCGGATTTCGAGCTGCTGCAGCATGCCGAGCGGCTGATCGCCTCCTCGATCGGCGCCGCTTCCTCGCGCATCGTGATGTCGCTCCTGTTGCGCCGGCGCACGGTGTCGGCCAAGGCCGCGCTGAAGCTGCTCGACGATTCCCACGCCGCGCTGCACTTCAACCGCGAGATCCTGCAGACCGCCCTCAACCACGTGCGCCAGGGCATCGCCGTGTTCGATGCGGACCTGCAGCTGATCTGCTCCAACCGCCAGTTCAGCGAGCTGCTGGCGCTGCCGCCGCATCTGGTGCAACTCGGCATCCCGCTGCCCGAGATCCTCGAATTCATGGGCGCGGTGGGCCCGCTCGGCCCCGAGACCACCGACAGCCTGCTGGACAAGCGCCTGGTGGCCTACACCACCGCGGGCGAACCCTATCTCGAGCGCTTCCCCGATCGCCACATGGTGATCGAGGTGCGCTCCAACCGCATGCCGGGCGGCGGGCTCGTGATCACCTTCTCCGACGTCACGCCGAGCTTCGAGGCTGCCGAAGCACTGGAGCGCGCCAACGCGACGCTGGAAAAGCGCGTGCGCGACCGCACCGAGGAACTGACGCGACTGAACTCCGAGCTCGCGCACGCCAAGAGCACGGCGGAAGACGCGAACGCCTCCAAGACCCGCTTCCTTGCCGCAGCGAGCCACGACATCCTGCAGCCGCTCAACGCCGCGCGGCTCTATGTGACAAGCCTGGTCGAGCGCCAGAACGGCGGCGAGGATTCGCGCCTGGTCGAGAATATCGACGACTCGCTGGAGGCGATCGAGGACATCCTGGGCGCGCTGCTCGACATCTCTCGGCTCGATGCCGGCGCCATGACGCCGTCGATCACGAGCTTCCGGATGGGGGACCTGATGCGCTCGCTGGAGATCGAGTTCGCGCCGATCGCCCGCGACAAGGGCCTCGATCTGCGCTTCGTGCCCTGCTCGCTGCCGGTCGAATCCGACCGCTCGCTGCTGCGCCGGCTGTTGCAGAACTTCGTCTCCAACGCGATCAAATACACCCCGCGGGGCCGCGTGCTGGTCGGCTGTCGCCGCCGCGGCCAAAGCCTGCAGATCGGCATCTACGACACCGGCGTCGGCATCCCCGTGCAGAAGCGGGGCGAGATCTTCAAGGAGTTCCATCGCCTCGAGCAGGGCGCCCGGATCGCCCGCGGCCTTGGCCTTGGCCTGTCGATCGTCGAACGGCTGGCACGCGTGCTCAACCACCGCATCGCGATCGACGCCAACACCGGCGGCGGTTCGGTCTTCTCGGTGACCGTGCCGGTCGCAACCGCAATCAACCACACCGCCGCCGTCACCAGCGCGACGCCGCTGTCGAAGACGCCGATGAGCGGCGCGCTGATCGTCTGCATCGAGAACGACCCCGCCATCCTCGACGGCATGAAGACGCTTCTGACCGCCTGGGATGCCGAGGTGATCGCGGTGGCCGATCCCGAGGCGGCCATCGCCGCGATCGAGGCAGCCGGCGGCGACGTCACCGGGCTTCTGGTCGACTACCATCTCGACCGCGGCAACGGCGTCGCCGCAATCCGCGAGATCCGCCGCCGCTTCGGCGAGAATATCCCGGCGATCCTGATCACCGCCGACCGCAGCCCACCGGTCCGCGCCGCGGCGCGCGAGGAGAACATCGCGGTGCTGAACAAGCCGGTCAAACCGGCCTCGCTGCGCGCTTTGCTCGGACAGTGGCGCACCCAGCAGATGGTGGCGGCGGAGTAGCAACCGAGCGCTGAATTCAGGACTTGCGCAAGCCGTAGAGGCGCAACGCGGCCGCAAAGGCGAGGATCGCCGGTATCACGAAGCTCGCCGGCACAAAGAAGGCGGCCCGCGCCATCGTCGCATCGGCAACCGCGGCCGATAATCCGCAGGCATTTGCGACCAGCCCCGCGATCGCGGCGCCGAATGCAAAACCCATCTGCTGCACGGTGGGGACCGACGATGCCGCGACCACTTCGTCGCCCGCCTTGGCGCCATCCATGATGCGGTGGGCGACGAACGGCCAGCATTGACCAATGCCCGCACCGAGCAAGGCAATCGGCGGAACCAGCAGCAATGCCGATGCCGCGGCCTGCGGCACCAGAAGCCCGAGCCCAAGCAGGCTCACGCCCATGATCGCCGACCCGGTCAGCATCAATCGATCCCGCCAGGGGGCCGACACCCCGGCGGTCGCAAGCGAGGCGGCGCTCCAGGCCAGCGAGGCGCTGGCCACCGCAAAGCCGGCCGAGAGCGGATCGAACCCGTGCAGCTGCTGCAGGAACATCGGCACATAGATCTGCAGCGGGCTGAAGGTGATGCAGAGCAGCAGCGCCAGCCACAGCCCGACGCCCGTTTGCGTGCGCCAGGAGAACGCGTCGCTCGGCAATAGCCGGGTCGACGACGAACGGTCGAGCCGCAGCATCAGAGCGAATGCGACGATCGCCGCCGCGATCACCGCGAGCTTCGCAGCCGGCGAGGCGACGACGGACGCGGCGGACGTCGCGGCGATGGCGAGGCAGACCAGGGCGACACGACCGGCGGGGACACGCGCGGACGCGGTGCGACGTTCCGCCGCGACCGGCGGCAGGATGAAGAAGGCGCTGACCGCCAACACCATTGCGGTCGCGGCGGTCGCAACAAAGGCACTGCGCCAGTTGCCGAAATGGGCGAACATCCCGCCGACGAGCGGGCCGATCAACACCGACATGCTCCAGCTCGTCGACATCAACGCGATGGTCCGCGACCAGACCATCTCTGGAAACGTTCCGCGCACCAGGACGTAAGCCACGGCGGCCTCCAGCCCGCCGCCGAACCCTTGAATCAGCCTGCCGGCAACGATCCAACCCATCGCCGGGGCGAGCGAACACAGCAGGGAGCCGAGGCCGAATATCGTCACTCCCGCGCAATAGACGGCGCGCGCGCCAAGCGCCGTGGCGAGCACGCCAGCGCAGCTTGCAGCGACGATCGAGGAGGCAAGATAGGCGGTGGTCGGCCAGCTCAGCATCGTGACGCCGCCGAGTTCGCCGACGATCGACGGCAACACGGTCGTCAGCATCAGCACGTTCATGGACTGCAGCAGCACGCCGCCGAGCAGGACCGCGAGCGTCGGGATCCATTCCCGTCTGAGGAGCGATCGCCATCCCTCCCGGATCTGGTCCTGCTCCATTGCGGGGCTCACGTTGTCTTCAAGCGAGGTGGATTGCGGCTCGCGCCGGAACTGCGGGTCGAAACAAAAGCTGGCGCCCCCGGTGCCGATTCGATCGGAACCACTGCGGCGCTAGGTGGTCGGCGTGCCCTGACGCCACTGGCCGCCGGCGATCTTGGCGGCGGCAATCACGGCCTGGGTGCGGCTTTCGACGCCGAGCTTTTGCAGGATCGCCGAGACATGAGCCTTGATAGTCGCCTCGGAAACACCGAGCTCGTAGGCGATCTGCTTGTTGAGCAACCCCTCCGACAGCATCATCAGCACCCGCACCTGCTGCGGGGTCAGCGTCACCAGGCGATCGCGCAGCCGCGTCATGTCGGGATCGCCGCCGGCCGACAGGTCAGTGTCCGGCGGAACCCAGACGTCGCCTTCCATGACCTTCATGATGGCGTCGCGCAGCGTGTCGACGCCGAAACGTTTGGGAATGAAGCCCGAGGCGCCGAAATCGAGCGAGCGGCGGATCGTGCCGGCATCGTCGGTGGCGGAGACGATCACCACTGGGATCGCCGGATATTGCGCCCGCAGATAGATCAGGCCCGAGAAGCCGCTGATCCCCGGCATCGACAGGTCAAGCAGGATCAGGTCGACTTCGGAGTCCCGTTCCAGGAGCGTGGTGAGATCCTCGAACGATCCGGCCTCGCTGATCGTGGCCGAGTTCACGACGGTCGCAACGGCCTGGCGCAACGCATCGCGGAACAGCGGATGATCGTCGGCGATGACAAGATGAGTATTGGTTACGGCAGTCATCTCAGTCTCACGCGCGGGTCACGGCGAACCCACAAGGCCCTGTTCTCTCCCGAGCAGCAATACCGTGCAAGCGCTCGATAATACCACATGCCAATGCAGTTAACTCAGCGGCTTGTGCGCCGCAATAGATGCAGCCGGTGCCGTCATGTTCCCCCGGGGGATCAGGACGTGCAAAAGCCGAAAGTCTTATATGGGCGCGTTTCACGGCGATGTTACCTTCCTGCCAAGTCCAGAGCTTAACCAAGCCGAACTCGGCAGGTGGGCCAGTTCGGCAGCAATAAATTTGGGGGAACGATCCAGATGTCCACAGTGACTGCAACTTCGGCACGACCGGCCGGCATGACGAAGGACGAACGCTTCGTCATCCTCGCCTCGTCGCTCGGCACCGTCTTCGAGTGGTACGACTTCTATCTCTACGGATCGCTCGCCGGCATCATCGGCGCGCAGTTCTTCTCGGCCTATCCGCCGGCAACGCGCGATATCTTCGCCCTTTTGGCCTTCGCCGCGGGCTTCCTGGTCCGCCCGTTCGGCGCCATCGTGTTCGGGCGCGTCGGCGATATCGTCGGCCGTAAGTACACCTTCCTCGTCACCATCCTGATCATGGGCCTGTCGACCTTCATCGTCGGCCTGTTGCCCAACGCCGCGACCATCGGCATCGCGGCGCCGGTCATCCTGATCTCGCTGCGCCTGCTGCAGGGCCTCGCGCTCGGCGGCGAATATGGCGGTGCGGCGACCTACGTCGCCGAGCATGCTCCGCAGGGCAAGCGCGGCTACTACACCTCGTTCATCCAGACCACGGCGACGCTCGGCCTGTTCCTGTCGCTGCTGGTGATCCTGTTCACCCGAACCATCACCGGCGAGAAGGATTTCGCCGAGTGGGCCTGGCGCATTCCGTTCCTGGTCTCGGTGCTGCTGCTCGGCATCTCGGTCTGGATCCGGCTGCGGCTGAATGAATCGCCGGTGTTCCAGCGCATGAAGGAAGAGGGCAAGAGCTCGAAGGCGCCGCTGACCGAGGCCTTCGCCAACTGGTCAAACGCCAAGATCGTGCTGCTCGCGCTGCTCGGCGGCACCATGGGCCAAGGCGTGGTCTGGTACACCGGCCAGTTCTACGCGCTGTTCTTCCTGCAATCGATCCTCAAGGTCGACGGCTACACCGCGAACCTCCTGATCGCCTGGTCGCTCGTGTTCGGCACCGGCTTTTTCGTGGTGTTTGGCGCGCTGTCCGACAGGATCGGCCGCAAGCCGATCATCCTGGCGGGCTGCGCGATCGCGGCGCTGACCTTCTTCCCGATCTTCAAGATGATCACCACCAACGCCAATCCGGCGCTGGAGAAGGCGATCGAAGCGACCAAGGTCGAGGTGGTTGCCGATCGCGCAGGCTGCGGCGACCTGTTCAACCCGGTCGGCACCCGCGTCTTCACCGCGCCCTGCGACACCGCCCGCGCCTTCCTGGCCCAGTCGTCGGTCAAGTACTCGACGACCTACGGCCCGGCCGGCTCCGGCGTGAAGGTGATGGTCAACGGCAAGGAGGTCCCTTACGCCAACGCCAAGGACGGCAACCCGGCGATCACCGCCGCGGTGACCGCCGCCGGCTATCCGAAGACCGGCGACGCCGGCATCGTGAAGATGTCGAACCCGTTCGATATCTTCCGGCCGCAGGTCGCCGCCGTCATCGGCCTGCTGTTCATCCTGGTGATCTTCGTCACCATGGTCTACGGCCCGATCGCCGCGATGCTGGTCGAGTTGTTCCCGACCAAGATCCGCTACACCTCGATGTCGCTGCCCTATCACATCGGCAACGGCTGGTTTGGCGGCCTGTTGCCCGCGACCGCGTTCGCGATCGTGGCCTCGACCGGCGACATCTACGCCGGCCTCTGGTACCCGATCATCTTCGCGGCAATCACTGCGGTGGTCGGCGCGCTCTTCCTGCCGGAGACCAAGGACGTCGACATCAGCAAGACCTGATCGGCTGACACAGGCCTTTCGACGAACCGGCCGCGGAGCGATCCGCGGCCGGTTTCATTTTTCGGGCGTGATCCGCGATCAGGCCCTGGTCGCGCCGACGAACTGCAGCACGATCTCGCGCCGGTGCGGACGGGCACGATGCTCGATCAGGTAGATGCCCTGCCAGGTGCCGAGCGCCATCTCGCCGTCAAGCACCGGGACCTGGAGCGAGGTTGCGGTCAGCATGGTCTTGATATGCGCCGGCATGTCGTCGGGACCCTCGGTATCGTGACGCCACCCTCCGTCCTCGGGCGCGGCGCGGTCGAGCGCCGTCATCAGATCCACCAGCACGGTGGGGTCGGCATTCTCCTGGATCGTCAGCGACGCCGAGGTGTGGCGGATAAACATGGTCACGACGCCCTCGCCGGCGTGCGCGTCACGCAGGAACGATGCGACCTCGCGCGTGAGGTCGGAGAAGCCCGCGCCCGAGGTTTGCACCGTGAGGCGCGACGAGATGATGGTGGTCGCGGCGACGGACGAAGGCGCAGAGCGCGATATTGCTTTCGGTGCCATTGTCTGCGTTCTCTCAACCCGTCGTCCCGGCGCAGGCCGGGACCCATACGCCGCGGCCCTTCGATTTCGAAGGCTCGGAGTTGATATCTTCCGTAACCAATGCGCATCGGTGGTTATGGGTCCCGGCCTTCGCCGGGACGACGTCAAAGTGCGACATCAAATCTTGCCGCCGTTGACGTCGCGCTGCACGCGATTGGCCATCTCGATCAGCCGACGCCACGCGCGCTCCAGGAACGACATCATGCGATCCATGTCGCGGTCGCTCGGCAACGGAATCTCGAGTTTGCGCTCGCCCTCGGCGACCTTCGGCTCCGGCTTCTTCAGCGCGTCCGCTTTCGGTAGCGCCTCCTCGATCTTGCCCGGTACGGTCGGCTCGCGCGCCGCGAGCTCGGCCTTCAGCCTGTCATTGTCGGCTTGCAGGCGGCCGATCTCGACATCCATCGCCGCCCGCTCGTCGGGCACCGCATAACAGGCCCAACCCGCACCGGAATTGCTGCAGGTCGAGACCGCACCGGTGCGCGTATCGAGCCGCAGGAAACCATCGGCCGCCGGCGACAGCACATAGCGACCGTTCTCGGTGTCCGGCGCCGATTGAGCGGCCGCCACGCCGCAGACGAAGAGGGCGCCAACCGCGATCGCGATGGGGAATTTCGAGGACGACGTCGCCATGCGCATGGGCTTGCTCCGTCTCAATCAGAACCCTGCCCTAGACTTCTGAGCTATAGGGCTTGCGGCCCGACTTCAACGCGTCTTCCAGCAATTCGATCCGGTCCTGCCCCCAAAACACCTCGCCGTCGAGCACATAGCCGGGGGAGCCGAACACGTCGGCTGAAATTGCATCCTGCCGGTTCTGCTCATAGGCCGCGCTGATTGCGTCCGTTCCTGAACGCGCGACGAGTTGCTTGCCGGGCAAACCGGCATCATCGGCGAGTTTTTCCACAATTGCCGGATCGGCCAGGTTGAGCTGATGCTCCCAGACCGCGGGATAGGCCCGCTGCAGATAGGGATCGGGATCGAGGCCCGCTTCGATCGCCGCGATCGCGACCCCATCGGCGAGCCGCGGGTTGAACGGCCAGTTCGCGGGCTCAAGGTGGAAACTCAGCCCGCGCTTGTCGCGCCAGCGCTGCAGCTCGATCATCCGATAGCGCTGCCGCACCGGATGGCGCTTGGCAAGCGGCAGGCCGCCGGTCTCCGAAAACAGATCGATCAGCAGCACGGGGCGGTAATTTACCTTGAGATCGTAAGTACTTACGAGCTTCATAAAGGGCTTGTGGCCGATATAAGCCCACGGCGATTGAAGCGAGAAGTAGTAATCGACCTGACGCGGCATGAGGATCCCCGAACGCAAACGAGGGTGACTTTCGGCCATCCCAACAGAGCGATCGCACACGCGCAAGTTCGTTCCATTGCAGAACAGCTGCTGCACTGCGAACACTGCGTCACTCTGCCGTTGAATATCTCCAGATAAATCCAATGAAATCAAAGGAATAACTGGTTACGACGTAATCTTGACTTGATTAGACTCGGTAAGTATGGTCCGCGCGGCTTTTGACGGGGACGGGCGTAATTTCCATCAACCGCGGCTTCGGTTAGTGTTTGCAGCATGGCTGAAAACACAAACCACGACGCAAATGGGAATCGCGATCCTTCGTCCTCCGACGAAGCTGCGCTTTCCGCAAGGCTCGGAAATCTCGATCATCGGTTGTCTGAAGTTCGCGACAGCCGGAGAAAGAGGACTGATCAATCCGGAACTGAAAGCGGGGACAGTGCGGCCAGAGCTTCGGCGATGGCGCTCGGTTTTCGCCTTTCCTCGGAGTTGATCGCGGGCGTTGCCGTCGGGGCGGCGATTGGCTGGGGGTTCGACCGTTTGCTGTCGACATCGCCATTCGGCTTCATCGTGTTTTTGCTGCTCGGCTTCGTCGCCGGCGTGGTCAACGTGGTGAGGTCCGCTGGCGTGGCCTCGGGCAAGCGTTGAGCGCTGGCGGGAAGTCACGACATTTGAAATTCGATAACCGGCAGGACGGCCGGTGGACCAAGAGCCGCGCGGATGAAAATCGACCCGATCCATCAGTTCAATATCGAGCCCCTCTTCACGATCGGGCATATCGGCAATCACACGATCGCCTTCACCAATTCGTCCCTCTACATGCTGATCGCGGTCCTGGTGATCGCGCTCTTGATGCTGGCGAGCGGCCGCGAGCTGGTTCCGGGACGGCTGCAGTCGATCGCCGAGATCTCCTACGAATTCGTCGCCAGCACGATTCGCGGCACCGCCGGTGCGGACGGCATGAAGTTCTTCCCGCTGATCTTCTCGCTGTTCATGTTCATCTGCGTCTCGAACCTGGTCGGCATCATTCCCTACACGTTCACGATCTCGAGCCATCTGATCGTCACCGCGGCGCTCGCGCTGCTCGTGTTCTTCACGGTCCTGATCTACGGCGTCTACAAGAACGGCTTGAAGTTCTTCAAGATCTTCGTGCCGTCGGGCGTTCCGATCTACATCCTGCCGCTGGTCATGTTCATCGAGATCCTGTCGTTCTTCCTGCGGCCGGTCTCGCACAGCGTGCGTCTGTTCGCCAACATGCTGGCCGGCCACATCGCGCTGAAGGTGTTCGCGGGCTTCGTCGCCATGCTCGGCGTTTCGCTCGGCGCGATCGGCTGGATCGGCGGCGTGCTGCCGCTGGCGCTCACCGTCGCGCTGACCGCGCTCGAATTGCTGGTCGCCTTCCTGCAAGCCTATGTGTTTGCGATCCTGACCTGCATCTACCTCAACGACGCCATTCATCCGGGACACTAAGCGGTCCGGGGAATTCCACCCTCACATCAGTCTTTCTTTCCAAGGAGCTAAAAATGGAAGCGGCAGCAGCTAAACTTATCGGCGCGGGCATCGCGTGCATCGGCATGGGCGGCGCGGGCGTCGGTGTGGGCATCATCTTCGGCAACTACCTTGCCGCGGCGGTGCGCAATCCTTCGGCTGCTCAGGGCCAGTTCGGCAACCTGATCTTCGGCTTCGCCGTGACCGAAGCGCTCGGCATCTTCTCGCTGCTGATCGCGCTGCTCCTGCTGTTCGTTCCGCTCTGATCCGAGCGGCACCCCTTCGCGCCGCCTTCAGGGCGGCGCGCATGACAGCAACAGGAGAACACCATGGCTGAGAGTCATGGCGAGGCAAAAGGCCAGAAAGCCGGCGCCCACACCGAGACGGACGGCGGACATCACGGCGGAACCTTTCCTCCGTTTGATTCGTCCAACTACGCCTCGCAGCTGGTGTCGCTGGTCATTGCGTTCGTCGCGCTTTACCTGATCGTGTCGCGTATCGCACTGCCGCGTGTCGGCGGGACGATCGATGCACGCCAGAACAAGATCGAGGGCGATCTGGCCGAGGCGCAGAAGCTGAAGGACGAATCCGACGCTGCGCTGAAGGCCTATGAGAGCGAGCTGGCGAATGCGCGCGCCCGCGCGCAGGCGATCGGCAACGAGACCCGCGAGAAGCTGAACGCGGCCTCCGAAGCGGAACGCAAGGCGCTGGAAGCGAAGCTGGCGAGCAAGCTCGCCGACGCCGAGAAGCAGATCGCAACGACCCGGACCAATGCCATGAGCAACGTCCGCGGCATCGCGGCGGATGCGGCCGGCGCCATCGTCCAGCGGCTGTCCGGCGTGACGCCGGACGTCAATGCGGTCAACAGCGCCGTCGACGCCTCGCTGAAGGGATAAGCGGATGTTTTTCGAACCGGAAACCTGGGTTGCGATCGCGTTCGTCATCCTGATGATCGTGTTCGCCTATCTCGGCGTCCACCGCACGCTGCTGACGGCGCTCGATCACCGCGCCGAGCGCATCAAGGCCGAGCTGGACGACGCCCGCCGTCTGAAGGACGAGGCCGCCAAGCTGCTCGGCGAGTACAAGGCTCGCCGCGCCAGCGCGGAGCGCGAGGCCGAGGAGATCATCTCGGGCGCCAAGGCCGAGGCTGAGCGGATCGCGGCCGAAGCCAAGACCAAGATGGAGGATTTTGTCGCGCGGCGGACCAAGACCGCCGAGAGCAAGATCGCCATGGCCGAGGCTCAGGCCCTGGCCGACGTCCGCGCCGCCGCGGCCAACGCCGCGGTCGCCGCCGCCTCGACCATCCTGTCGCAGTCGGTGAAGGGCTCGGTGGCCGACGACCTCGTCGGCAAGGGCATCGCCGAGGTTCGCGCCAAGCTGAACTGAAGCAATTCGAATTCGACAGAAAGCCGGCGCGAGATGATCGCGCCGGCTTTTTTGTTGGCTATCGTCCAAGCGTCGCCCGGAGCGCTACTTCTTCTTCGGCGCGCGCGGCTTCGGCTCGGGCTTCAGGGCCTGCGGATCGAAGCCGATATAGAAGATGTAGTTGTCGTTCTCGGCCGGCGGCGGCGCCGGATAAATGATGTCCTCGGCGACCAGGCTGAACGGCACGCTGCCGTTCTCGTCCATCTGGACCGTGGTCTGATAGGCCTTGGTGGCGATCGTCTTCTCCGACACGCCGCCGCGGACCACGGCGACGCGGAGCGGCACCTGCACCGTCGGCGGCGCGCCCGAAGGCCCGGCGATCACCCGCCCCTGGATCCCGATCTTGGCGGTGATCTGGCCATTGGCGAGGTTGCATTGCCGCGCCGTGCGGGTGATCGACGCCAGGAATTTGAGGTCGTTGCCGACCGGCTGCTTGCCGGGCGCGGCCACTGCATAGGTCGAGGCGCCGGCGCGGATCGTGACCGGCGGACAGGTCAATTCCGCATCGCTGTCGCTGAGCGCCGGCGGCGCCGCGGGCGGCTTGTCGCTCGGCTGGTCGGACGAGCCGCCGCCGAATAGGCTCTTGAAACGATCGCTCAGGGATTGCGCCGGCGCCGGCGTCGCCAACCATCCACAGCCGAGCCCGATCGAAACCGCCGCCACCAGCGCCAACCTGACCACGCGTCCGTCACCCATTCGAATTCCCAAAGCCTCCAAGTACCGGGTCAAGTCCCGGGTTCCCCGTTTCGCGGGCGTTATAGCAGGGCAATGGCGGCGAACCCAAGGCACCCGCCGATCAGCCGAAAGTCGGGATCAGCCGCGGAAATCCTCGTGCAGCAGGCCGAACAGCAGGTGATCCTGCCAGACCCCGTTGATGCAGAGATAGCGCCGCGCCAGGCCCTCGCGGGTGAAGCCGCATTTCTCCAGCACCCGGATCGACGGCGTGTTGGAGGGGATGCAGGCGGCCTCGATGCGGTGCAGATTGAGCTCGCCGAACAGCGACGGCAGCAGCACCCTGAGCGCGGTCGTCATGTAGCCGCGGTGCGCGTGAGGCTGGCCGACCCAATAGCCGATGGTGCCGGCCTGCACGATGCCGCGCCGGACATTGGCGAGCGTGATGCCGCCGATCATGACCCCGTCCGATTCGCGGAAGATGATGAACGGATAGGAGCGGTCGGCGGCGATGTCCTCGGCGTAGCGGCGCAGCCTGCGGCGGAAGCCGGCGCGGGTCAGGTCGTCGGACGGCCAGATCGGCTCCCACGGGGTCAGATAGGCGCGGCTGAATTCGCGCAACTGCGCCCATTGCGGAAAGTCCGACATTTGCGGCGCGCGCAGCAACAGCCCGTGGCCGCGGGGCATCAGCGCGGCAGGTCCACTGGATGGCAAACGAAACAGGGCCATGGCCCAACACTCCCCCGCCCGGATCCGGGCGCGACGCCCCTGCCCTGTCAGCCCAGCCTGTCCGGCCGTGGCCCTAGTGCAAAAGCGTCTTTGCCTTCGACTTCGTCAATCCTTCCGCAAAAGACACCGCCGTGTCCAGCCCTCTGCCGCTGCCAAGTGCGACGACGGCCGGGCGGCTGCGCGACAGCAGTGCACGTGCTGCATTGCGGGTCGATTCGACGCTGACCGCATCGATCCGCGCCACCAGTTCGTCCACGGTCTGCGGACGGCCATAGGCAAGCACGTGGCGTGCCAGTTGCTCGGCGCGCGACGAGCAGCTCTCCAGCGCCATCAACAGGCCGGCCTTCATCTGCGCCTTGGCCCGCGCCACCTCGGCCTCCGTCAGCGTCTCGACGGCGTCGTTGATGACGTCGACGATGACCTCCATCATCTCGGGCGCATCGGCCGGATCGGTCCCGGTGTAGAGGCCGAAGAAGCCGGTGTCGGTGTAGGGGGCGTGGAAGGTGTAGATCGAGTAGCAGAGCCCGCGCTTCTCGCGCACCTCCTGGAACAGCCGCGACGACATCCCGCCACCCAGCGTGTTGGTGAACACCTGCAGCGAGAACAGCGACAGATCGGTCTGCGGCACGCCTTCGAGCGCCAGCGTCAGATGCGCCTGCTCGAGCTCGCGATGCACCACGCGCGATCCGCCCTTGCCGAACATGGCAGGCGCCGGCTTCGGCGCCGGCGTCGCCTCGAAGCTTGCAAACTTCTGCACGACGTCCTCGACGATGCGCTTGTGATCGACCGCGCCGGCGGCGGCCACCACCATGTCGGGCCCGCGGTAATGCGTCGACAGGTAGCCGCGCAGCATGTCGCGGTTGAAGCTCTTCAGCGTTTTCGCGGTGCCGAGCAGCGAACGGCCCATCGCCTGGTCCGGATAGCAGAGCTCGTTGAGATGCTCGAACACAACGTCGTCGGGCGTATCCTGCGCAGCGCCAATCTCCTGCACGATGACGCTCTTCTCGCGCTCGAGCTCGTCGGGCACGAAGGAGGGATTGGCGAGGATGTCGGAGAGCACGTCGAGCGCCAGTGGCACGTCAGCCTTCATCACCCGCGCATAATAGGCCGTGGTCTCGGTCGAGGTGCCGGCATTGAGGTCGCCGCCGACCGCCTCGATCTCCTCGACGATCTCGCGCGAAGAGCGCCGCGTGGTGCCCTTGAACGCCATGTGCTCCAGGAGATGCGAGATGCCGTGCTCGTTCGGCTTCTCGTCTCGCCCGCCGACGCCGGCCCAGACCCCGAGCGCCGCGGTCTCCAGATGCGGCATGGTGTCGGTGACGACGGTGAGCCCGGTCGGAAGCTTGGTGACTTCAACGCTCATCCGATGGCTCCCTGCTTGGCCGCACGGCTGACCGACAGCACGAAGCGTTCGACTTCAGCGGAATCGTTCTTCATCACCGTTATCTGTTCGGATTTGGCCATCAGGCCGTCGAGCCAGGCCGGCAGTTGCGGCCGTACGCCGCACGCCGCCTCGACCGCATCGGGGAACTTGGCCGCATGCGCGGTCGACAGCACAATGTTCGGGATCGTCGAATCCGAGGTGTCGCGGTCGGCGACCGTAAGTGCCACCGCGGTGTGGGGATCGACGAGATCGCCGGCCTCGCGCCAGGCCGCGCGGATTGCGGCCGAGGTCTCGGTTTCATCGGCACGGCCGGCATCGAAATCGCGGCGCACGGCGGCCAGCGTCGCATCCGGCAGCACGAAACGGCCGGACTGCTTCAGCGAGGCCATCAGGCGGCGGATCTGCGCGGCATCGCGCCCGCTCGCCTCGAACAGCAGCCGCTCGAAATTCGAGGATACCTGGATGTCCATCGACGGCGACGTCGTGGCGTGCACCTCGCGCACCTCATAGTTGCCGGTCTTCAGCGTGCGCGGCAGGATGTCGTTGACGTTGGCGGCAATCCGCAGCCACCGGATCGGCAAGCCCATGCGCTTGGCCACATAGCCGGCGAAGATGTCGCCGAAGTTTCCGGTCGGGACCGTGAAATCCACCGTCCGCTGCGGCGCGCCGAGCGCGACCGCCGAGGTGAAGTAGTAGACCACCTGGGCCACGATGCGCGCCCAGTTGATCGAGTTGACTCCCGACAGCGCGACCGCATCGCGGAAGCGGTGATTGTTGAACATCTCCTTCACGATCGCCTGGCAATCGTCGAAGGTGCCCTCGATCGCCAACGCGTGCACATTGGCCGCGCCCGTCGTCGTCATCATGCGGCGCTGCACCTCGGAGATGCGGCCGTTCGGAAACAGCACGATGAGGTCGACATTGTCGAGATTGGCAAAGGCTTCGACCGCGGCGCCACCGGTGTCGCCCGAGGTCGCGACCACGATGGTGGTGCGCTGCGCGCGCTTGGCCAGCACATGATCCATCAGCCGCGAGATCAATTGCATCGCGACGTCCTTGAACGCCAGCGTCGGCCCGTGGAACAGCTCAAGCAGGAACTGGTTCGGCCCGATCTGGTCGAGCGGCACCACGGCGGGATGGCGGAAGGTGGCATAGGCCTCGTTGGCCATGCGCCCGAGATCGGCCTCGGAGATCTCGCCCGCGACAAACGGGCGGATCACCTCGACCGCGACTTCCCAATAGGGGCGACCGAAGAAGGCGGCGATGGTCTCGGGCGTGAGCTGCGGCCAGGTCTCCGGCACGTAGAGACCGCCGTCACGGGCGAGCCCGGTCAGCATCACATCACAGAAGCCCAGGCTTGGGGCTTCGCCCCGTGTCGAAATATACCGCGTCAAACCACCCTCCAAAGGCTTCGATCCGAGCCTTAAGCCTTTGATATCTTGGAATTATCGAGTTCGTCCAATGCGAACCAGCAAGGCACCATAGAAGATAGAGGCGGCAAAGGGTAGCCCGAGGATGCGCTGTGGGGGCGCTCAAATCGGGTGCGGCGGGCCCCCCGCCCCGCGCGTCATTGCGCGGAGCTCGCGACAAAATTGCAAAGCAATTTTGCGCTGAAGCGACGAAGCAATCCATGCCTCCGCAAGTGGAGACATGGATTGCTTCGCTTCGCTCGCAATGACGGTGCCTGGCATTTGAGCAAGAATCCGCGTTCTCGCGGCGCGATGCGTCCGAGGTTTGCCGTTCGTTTCGCCACTCCACTTGAGCAGAGGGCGCAGGGAAAGCCGGGCGCCGATTGCACCCATGGGTCCGGTGCAACAAAAAGCACCGGAGGTCGGACCACAGGTGAGACCGGAAACACGCCGGCTTTCCCTGCGCGATGGGTTACGGCTTATTTCGTGCTCTCCCCGGTGAGACCAGGCTTGTTTGTCACCGTCTTCGCAAAGACGCTCCGCGTCTTGCGAGGAGACACCTGCCACTGGGGCGTCAGGACCACACGACTTCGCCGTCCGCTGCGTTGCGCGCTCGTCTTGCGCACGATCAGCGTCCACCGCATCTCACCGCAACACTCGTGACGATCGCGACGCGCCCCTCAATCGGGTGAGACGGGCGAATTTAGATCACTGATTTGCCCGACGACGGAAGCGGAATATTTTCTCAAGGAGGGCTCGACAGGTTTTTGCTGATTTGCCCGTCGCCTCCCCGGCATTGATGGTGCAGAGCAAAGGTCGCCCGCTCGCGCCTGCCCCGAACTTGATCCGGAAATCGGCGCCACGTGAGGACAACACATCAAAGGGATGCTTCGATCCTTTTCGATTGCAACCCGTCAGGCTATGGACCTGGACGCCGAGAGTTTTGCCGCAACCCAATTCAATGGCCATGCTCCGGCAGGTTAGATTGATTTGCGCTTCGCTTTTTGCTGCCGGTCCAAGGATTTTTCGAGATGAAATATCGCCTGCTCTTCGCGATCCTGCTTTCCGTCAGCCTGGCAAGCCCGGCGCTGGCCGAGAAGCGGGTCGCGCTGGTGATCGGCAATTCTTCGTATCGGAACGTCGCGCCGTTGGACAATCCGACCAACGACGCCGCGCTGATGGCGGAGACGCTGAAAGACCTCGGGTTCAATCTGACGGGTGGCGGCGCCCAGCTCAACCTGGACAAGCGGGCCGTGGACGAAGCGGTGCAGGCGTTCGGACGTCAGGTCCAAGGCGCCGATGTTGCTCTATTCTACTATGCGGGACACGGCGTCCAGGTGCGCGGCTCCAATTACCTTGTTCCCGTCAATGCCAATCCGACGCGTGAAGCCGACGTTGATTTCCAGATGGTCGACCTCAATGTCGTGCTCAATCAGATGCAGGGCTCGGGTACGCGGCTCAACGTGATCATCCTGGATGCCTGCCGCAACAATCCGTTCGGCGGTCGCGGCCTGCGCTCCTCGGAAGGCGGGCTTGCACAGCTCCGTGCACCCGATGGCACGCTGATTTCGTATGCCACGCAGCCGGGCAACGTGGCGCAGGACGGCAGCGATGGCCACAGTCCCTACACGCGCGCGCTGGCCTCGACGATGAAACGGCCGGCGCTTGACCTGTTTCAGACCTTCAACGAGGTCGGTCTCTCCGTGAAGCGGATGACCGGCGGCGCTCAACAGCCTTGGGTCTCGTCCTCTCCGATAGACGGCAGCTTCTATTTCACAGGTTCGCCTCCTGCCGCGTCCGCAACCGCAATCATGCCCCACCAGGATGCGCCGCCGCCGGAGCCGGCGCGGCAGGAGGCGCGGCTGGCCGAGCCGACAGAGCCGGCGCCTGCGGATGGCTTCATCACCGACTGCGACCGGCAGGCCGCCAATCCCGCCGATCCGCAACGCCCCAAGGGCGTGAGGGGCGTGAAGCTCGGTGAAATTCAGATCGTCCCGGCGCTCGCTGCCTGTAACCAGGCCTTGCGGCAATATCCCGACGTCGTGCGTTTTGTGTATCAGGCCGGTCGGGTTGCGCACGCCCAGAAGGATTTCCCGCTCGCGAAGCAACTCTACGAAAAAGCCGCCAGCCAGAACTACGTCGCAAGCTACGTCAACCTCGGCGCGCTCTCGTTTCAGGGAAGCGGAACGCCGAAGGACTACGACGCGGCACGCAACTGGTATGAAAAAGCGGTTGCCGCCAACGATCCTGCGGGCCTGAACGCGATTGGTCATCTCTACGAGCAAGGCAACGGGGCGCCGAAGGACTACGCGCAAGCGCGCATATGGTACGAGAAGGCCAGTGCGGCCGGTGCGAACATCGCAAACGCCAACCTGGGCCGTCTCTATCTGGAAGGGAAAGGCGTTGCGCAGGACCCCGCGCGCGCGCGAAGGCTGTTTGAAACGGCGGCCGCCGCCGGGGAGCCGAGCGGCATGCGGTTGCTTGGCTATCTGCACGACCGGGGAATCGGCGTCGCGCAGGACCCGGTGCAGGCACGTCAATGGTATGAAAAGGCCGCAGCCGGCGGAGATACGACCGCGATGAACAATCTTGGCTGGCTTTACGAACAGGGCAAGGGCGTTGCGAAAGATTACGGTGAAGCGCGCAGATGGTACGAGAAAGCCAGCGCGGCCGGCATGAAAATGGCGACGGCCAATCTCGGGCGCCTCTACCAGGAAGGTAGCGGCGTGCCCGTGGACTCGGGGCGGGCACGAAGCCTGTATGAGACGGCCGCCAACGCAGGCGAGCCCTCCGGCATGAGGTCGCTCGGTTTTCTATATGACCGCGGCATGGGAGTTCCCAAGGATCCCGTCCAGGCGCGTCAGTGGTATGAGAAGGCGGCGGCCGCAGGCGACGCCACGGCAATGAACAATCTCGGCTATCTGTATGAACAGGGTAGCGGGATTGGGAAGAATCTCGATGAAGCACGCAAATTGTACGAGAAAGCCGCAAGCCTCGGCCAGCTCTACGCGATGATAAACCTCGGCAACCTCTATCGCGACGGCCGCGGCGTTGCGAAAGATTATGCGCAAGCGCGCGCCTGGTATGAGAAAGCGGCGGCCGGTGGCCAGACTCACGCCATGATACAGATCGCCGCCCTCTACCTGCAGGGACACGGCGTGGCCAAGGATCTTGCGCAGACCAGGAAATGGCTCGAAATGGCGGCCGCCGGCGGCGATGCCTCCGCCGCCAAGGCCTTGAGCCAGTTGGGCGGAGGGAAGAAGAAATAGCTTCGCCTCCTTAGGGTAGGCGCCCCCAATGCTGAGCCGATAAGGCGCGCCTTGCGGTGGACTGCAGGCGCCGGGCGGGTCGTCGCAGACCGGATCAACGTGGCACTGCCGGTTGATCGTCCCCGATCACGGGGCCACCGGCCGCGCCACCACGAGCTACTCCGCCGCGCCCTCCAACGCCGCCGCATGCTGGGGCGGCTCCGGCACCTCGCATCCGGTCGCGCAACAGCGGCCGGGCTGTTTCGAGACGCGGCGTCCCTCGTCGAGGATGCCGCGATCGAGCAGGTTCTCGACCAGCTCGACCTTCTCCATCACCGGATAGTTGCGCCAGATCTCGCGCTTCATCGCTTCGGGCGAGCCGCCGCCGTGCAGCGAGATCACCGAATACCACCCGGCCTCGCGCGAGATCGTCAGGTCCTCGATGAGGCGCGCGACCTCGGCGCGTTGCTCAGCGGGGATATCGGGCCGCCCGCCCATGACCGCGGCCAGCGACGCTTTTGTCTCCGGATTGTGGTCTTCCTCCGGTCCCGGCAGGGCGACGATCAGGCCGCCCGAGACGTAGTGCGCCACGCGGTGCATGTCGTAGATCTTGGTGGCGAGCAGCAGCTTGCCGATGTTGGAGAACACCGCGTCGGGCATCACCGATCCGGCAGGATCCCTGGTGCAGTAGACCGACGAGGCGACGCCACAGGCATAGAAGCTTTCGGTGATGGTGATGAGCTCGACCATCGCTTCGCGGATGTGGGCGTGACGCTCGACGTCGAGCCCGTTGGCCTCGATCATCAGGGCGCTGGCGCCGATCAGGAGATCGCCGAACCCGGCGCGGGCGCCGATGCAGGAATGCCGGTGGTGGGTCGCGTAGGACGTCGTGAGGAAGCCGCCCTCCTCGGTCTCGCCGGCCAGGAAGACTCGGTCGTGCGGAACGAAGACGTCGTCGAAGATCACGACGCCGACCGACTGGCCATATCTGGCGGAAAATTTTGCCGCAGCTTCGCCGGGGCGCCCGGCCGGACGGGCGATGATGGTCACGCCGGGCGCGTCGCACGGAACGGCACAGCACACGGCGAAATCCTTGTCCTCCGGACTGTGGGTTCGGCACGGCATGACGAGGAATTCGTGCATGTAGGGCGCACCGGTGACGATCGCCTTGGTGCCGCGGATGACGATGCCGTCTGGCCGGCGCTCCTTGATGTGAACGTAGACGTCGGGATTGGCTTGCTTGCCCGGACGCTTCGATCGATCGCCCTTGGCGTCGGTCATCGCCACGCCGAGCGTGAGATCCTTGTCCTGCACGTCGTGGAGATAGGCGAGGAAACGCTGGCCGTAGTCGGTGCCGTGCCGGCCGTCGGTCAGCTTGGTCGCCTGATAGATGCCGTTCAACGCGTCATGGGTCAGATAGCGCTGCGCACATCCGACCGTCTTGCAGACCAGGCGTACGGCCTCGAGCTTGAACAGCAGGTCCTGCGAGGTCTCGTTGATGTGCAGCATCCGGTTCACGGTCTTGCCGGAGGTGCCTTGCCGCGCCGTCATGATCGGCACGTGCTCCTTGCGAAGCGCGAAATCGTAGGTGACGCCCACGCCGGCGACGCCGGGCGCGAGCAGCGGCTCGTCGGCGACGCTCGCCACGGTGTTTCCGTTGACGAAGACCCGCGGCTTGTAGGCGCGAAGGGATTCCCGGTAGTCGGCACCCGACATCAGCATGACGGCCATCCCTCTTGTTTAAATAATTGAACGATGTTAAAATTTTAACACCGTTAGAATTACTGTCAAGCGAGATCCGAGGAGGCAGATGGGCGAGAAGCGGCAGAGCCGGCGCGAGGCGGTCAGCGGGCACAAACGCGAGCTCATCCTCGACGCGGCGAAGCAGGTCTTCGCGGAGGAGGGGCTGGAGGGCGCGAGCCTCCGGGCGATCGCGGTCCGCGCCGGCTACACACCGGCGGCGCTTTACTTCCACTTCGAGTCCAAGGATGCGATCTATGCGGAGCTGTTGAAGGCCTCCCTCGCTTCGTTGGGCGCCACGGTCGACCGGGCGGTCGCGCAAGCGCGGACGCCGGCACAGAAGCTGAAGGCCGCGGCGATCGCGTTCTTTCGCTTCTACGCGGAACATCCGCGGGATCTGGACCTCGGCTTCTACCTGTTCCGCGGCGGCATGAAGCCGGCGGGTCTCGGGCATGAGCGGGATGAGGCCTTGAACGCGGCGCTCGAGGCCGCGCTGCGGCCGATCGCCGAGGCTGCGATCGCGCTCGGGGCCTCCAGGCAGAAGGCCAATCTCCTGATGGTCGATTGTTTCGCGCACGCCACGGGACTGCTGCTATTGCTCCACACCGGCCGCATCCGGATGTTCGGCGCATCGGCGCCGGAGCTGATGGAAGCCTATGTCAAGGACCGGATCGCCCACCTTTCGGAAGGGTGACATCATGCTGACCATCGACCCCAAACGTTCCCTCCTCCTCCTCGTCGACTTCCAGGCGCGGTTGATGCCGGCGATCCATGACGGCGAGGCCGCCGTCCGACATGCGAACCGGCTGCTTGCGGCTGCGAAGCTGCTCGACATCCCGTATGTGTTCACCGAACAGAACGCGAAGGGCCTGGGGGCGACCGTCGCGGGCTTACCGGTCGAGAATGACCGGCTGGTTCACAAGCAGTTCTTCGACGCGTGCCGGGAGGGCGGCTTTCTCGAACGCATTCCCGTCGACGCACAGGTCGTCGTCGCCGGTTGCGAGGCTCACGTCTGCGTCCAGCAGACGGTGCTCGGCCTGCTGCAAGCGTCCCGAAAGGTCTACGTGGTGCGCGACGCGCTCGGCTCGCGCCGTCAGGAAGACAAGGAGACCGCGATCCGGCGCATGGAGCGCCATGGCGCGGAGATCGTCACGACCGAGATGGCCGTCTTCGAATGGCTTCAGACCGCCGAGCATCGGAATTTTCGCGACGCGATTGCGCTGATCAAGTAAGCGCCGCCGGCGACGCGCATGATGCGCGCGCCTTCGAGGCTGACTGAAAAAGCGAACGTTGAAATCCGGCTCTTTCATCTAGCGCCGTCATGCCCGGCCTTGGGCCGGGCATCCACGTCTTTGCCTTAGTCGCAAAAGAAAGACGTGGATGGCCGGGACAAGCCCGGCCATGACGAAAGAAAAACGAGTCGTTCTCAGTCGATTGGAAAGGCACTGAAAGTACCGCGCGTTCGTCCGGTCAGACTCTTAGGAAGACCCCCGCGCCGCATCCCTGAGTCTGTTCGGGTCGAGGATACGGACGCCGCCGCGCTGACACTGAATGATCCTGTCCTGCTCCAGGTGCCGGAGCAGTTCGTTGACGGTCTGGCGGCTGAGCGAGAGCATCATTCCGAGGCGCTCCTGCGAGACGCGCACGCTGCTCGACGGCGCGGCCTTGCGCTGGCCATACCCTTCGAACAGATGGATCAGGCAACGCGCCAGCCGGACCCGAGGCGACTCCAGCGCCATGTCCTCAAGCAGCGAGAGCGCGATGCGTAGCTTGCGCACCAGCAAGCGTCCCAATTGCTGCCAGCGGAGCGGATCGTCGGCGAGAATTCTCGTCAGGTGACGCAACGGCAGGTGCAGCAAGGTCGATGCAACGTCAGCCCAGGCATCATGGGTGCGCACCCCGTCGTCGAACAACGCCACTTCGCCGAACCATTGCGGCGCTTCGGCGAGCGCGGCGATCGCTCCCTTGCCCGATGGCGCGATAGCGCCGAAGCAGACGGCGCCCGACATGACGCAATAAATGCCGTCGCTTCGGTCGCCGCGGTGGAAGACCGACTCGCCGGCGGCCAACACCATGATGCGCGACGATCCGAGCACAGCCTGCTGAAAGCCGGAATCGAGCGCGGCGAACCATTCGCTGCTGTTCAGGACGGCCAGTTGCTCCGGCGTCATCGCAGCTGACCTGACGACCTCGTTCATCCCTTGTCCTGCCTGCAATCGGTCCTCGCGCTGTGTCGGCTCGCCGACAGACGGGCGGCGCATGATGCGGCTATGCCATCGTCCGCGCAACACTGGGGATGAAGTGGATGATCTGGCTGCGGAAAAACTGGAAACTCGCTTCGACGCTGGCGTGCCTGGGATCGGCGGCTGCAGCCTTCATGGGGCGCGCCGCGCTGGTACGTGTGGCCGGCGTGCCGGTTCATTTCACGAGCCACCAGCTCTGCTCCGCGTCATTCGTGGCGGGCCTCGACCCCACGCAGTTCTTCAACGAAGCCATCAAGCCCAAGCTCGGCCCGCTCGGCGCTCTGCTCCGCTACGACATCGACCGGCAACAGCAGGAGGTCCGCGTCAGCCTTGCCGGCCTGATGCACAGCCGCGCGGTCCATGACGGTCCCTTCGGATGCCGCGTGCTGCATCCCGGACGCGAGGCGCGGTTCTTCAAGGGCGAAGCCGACGAGCACCAGGAAGGTGGCGCGCCGGCGCCGCCGCTCACGGCTCCCGGACTTGTCGCGCCTGTCAACGACGGATTGTCCGGGGCACTCGGCCACGCGTTTGCCGAATCCGTCTCCGGGCCGCGTCGCTTCACCAAGGCCGTCGTAGTCATGCATCGCGGCCGCATCGTCGGCGAGCGCTATGCGGAGGGCGTGACACCGGCGACGCCGCTGATCGGGTGGTCGATGACCAAGTCGGTGACCAACGCGCTGCTCGGCATTCTCGTGCGGAAGGGAATGCTGGATATGCACAAGCCAGCAGCGGTTGCCGAATGGTCGACGCCGGGCGATCCGCGCCAGGTGATCACGCCGGACCAGATGCTGCGCATGATGAGCGGCATCGGCTGCGGCCAGTCGCTGCATACGGGATTGACCACGCTGTTCGATGCCGACACCCAGATGGAGTTCGACATGGCCGACCAGTCGGCCTTCGCGGCCCATGCAGGCCTGCGGGCCAGGCCGGGAAGCGAGTGGCGGTACACCAACTGCAACTTCGTGCTGCTGTCGCGGATCATCCGCGATCTGGCCGGCGGCGACGCCAACGCCGCGCGACACTTCATCGCGCGGGAATTGTTCGCGCCGCTCGGCTTCGCGCACGCCACGCTCGAATATGACAGCGCCGGAGTGCCGCTGGGATCGATCCATCTGTGGGCCAGCGCCCGCGATTGGGCGCGGTTCGGCCAGTTGTGCCTGCGCGACGGCGTCACCGAGAGCGGGCAACGGATCCTGCCGGAAGGCTGGGTCGACTACTCCGCCGAACTCACCCCGCAAAGCGGCGACGAGTATGGCTATGGCGCGGGCTTCTGGACCCAGCGCGGGAACTCGACCGCCGCCCGCGCGCGCATTGCAGCCGGCATGCCGGCCGACAGCTTCATGGCCGTCGGCAGCCAGGGCCAGTACACGATCATCATCCCCTCCGAGGACGTCGTAATCGTGAGGATCGGTTGGGCCTACACCCCAAACGACGACCGCATCGCGACCGAGCGCCTGGTCAGGGAAACCATCGCAGCGCTGCAACCGGGGAGATGACCCGCCGGGCCGCTAGACCGCGATGGTTCTTGGTTGAATCGGCTTGTCTGCAGACTCGCTGCACCTCTCCCGCTTGCGGGGTCGAGAGGAGCGAAGCTCGCTCTTAGGTCGACGCGCGTAGCGCGGCGGGTGGGGGCTCTCTCCACAGTACGATTCGTGGAGAGAGCCCCCACCCCGGCCCTCCCCCGCAAGCGGAGGGAGGGCAGCGTCTTCCCGGTCCGCCAATTCGACCAAATCTCATGACGCTATAGAGAACATGCCCGCTCCATACCGTTCTCCGGACATCCCTCGGCCTGCGGCGGTCCAATTGCACGGCTGATCTTCACCCAACCTTAAATCGACCCTGCTTAAGGTCGCCGCCGTTTGCATCTGGCCGTGCACGCCCAGAGCATGCAGGGCCCGCCGGAGGCGCGCTTCGACCGTGAGAGGCTCAGCCATGGACGCGCTGGAGGCCTGGGGCAAGCCCGGGCTCGATAGAGGGCCGATGAGCATCAGTCCTTTGGTCCAGAGGTCCGGACTCTACGTCTTCGTGATCGCATTCGCATGCGTGTACTACCTGCTGAACGCGCCGCTGCTGCTTGGCCACTATGATCTGGGCTGGCATCTGGCCGCCGGAGACCTCATCAGGGAGCGGGGCCATGTCCCGCTGCAGGATCCATGGTCATTCACCCATGGCGACAAGCAGTGGTACAATCTGTCGTGGCTGTGGGACGTGATCGCCAGCGTCGTGTTTCAATACACAGGCTTCGGTGGGCTCGTCGTCTTTGTCGTCGCATGTGGCGCAATCATCGTCGGATACCTGGCGTCCACGGGCCTCCGCAGCGGCGCCTCGACGACTGCGGTTTGCATCGCCGTCTTCACCGCGTCCCTGCTCTACCCCACCTTCTCGACGGCCCCCAATATCTATCTCGCTGCTTCGCCAAACATGGCGACGATGTTGTTCTGCGTTATTTTCTACGCAGAGTGCTTGAAGAGAACGCGCTGGTTTCTGCTGCCGGTGATGATGGTCCTCTGGACCAATCTGCATGGCGGCTTTCTGCTCGGCTTTCCGATCATCGGCGCCTTTGCCGCCGTGGCGCTGCTGCGGCGGGATTGGGTTGATGTCAGGACCTACAGCCTCGCGGGAATTGGCTGCCTGCTTGCCATCCTGATCAATCCGCTTGGCTGGCACGTCTACGATGGCGTCGCGGCGACGCTCGGCCACTTCGTGCAAGCCAACATCACCGAGTGGCAGTCCTATTCCGAGAACATGGTGATGCCGGGGAGCATTCCCGGCATGGTCTACATCGTGATGTTCGTTTGGCTCGAGCTGCGCGACCGGGCATCCTGTCCGGTTCCGCTGGAGGCGCGGCTATTGTCCTGGCTGTTCCTGCTGCTGGGATTCTACCAGTTCAGGTACATGTCGCTGTTCATCGTGTTCTCCACGGTTCCGCTGGCGCTGCACATCGATCGGTTGCTGCCCAAACGGCTGAATGAAACCAGGATCCAGCGCGCGTTGCTGGCGGCCGGCCTCATCGCCGCCTGCGCGCTGCCGCTGACGTTCATGCACGTGAAGCCGGCGCTCGGGCTTCCGCAAATGCTTTCAGAGCAGGATGCGCTCTATCTTCAAACGCATTTTCCGCATGCGCGGCTTCTCAACCACTGGAACGTCGGTGGCATCCTGATCTTCCGCACCCGAGGTGCCGTGCCGGTGTTCGTGGATGGCCGAGCAGCGACCGCGTATCCCGATTCCCTGCTGCGCGACTATTTCAAGCTGCCCGAACGCGAGATCGACGAGGCCGCCTGGGACGCCGTGCTCGAGAAGTACAGGATCGATACCGTGCTGTGGGTCAAGGCGCATCAGCAGTTGCGGCGGTTTCTCGTCGACAAGCGGGGCTGGAAGGAAGCTTACGCCGGGGCGTCGCAGAGCATCTACGTCAAGCCGTGACGCCTGACGTTTTGGCACGGCCGATCGGGGCGGCCCGTTGAGCCCGGTGACGGACCGTCGGTGACGCCGCGTCCTCACGCCGCCTTGCGCCGCTGCCCCCGCCACCAGATGCCGAACGCGATCACGACGGCTGCGGCCAGCGTGAACCAGGTGATGGCGTACTGCATGTGGTCGTCCTTGAGATGCACCTTGAGCGCACCCGGCTTCGGGATGCCGCTTTCGGGCACCGGCGCCTCCAGATCGATGTAGAACGGCGCGAGTTGCGCACTATCCTGGCCCCAGCCGAGCGCGCGCGCCATCGCGCGGTGGTCGCGGTTGAACCACAGCCGCTTCGCCGCATCCTCATTGGGCGTCAGCTTGCCCGCGGCTTCCGGAAAGCGGATGTAGCCGGTGAGTGTCAGCGGCGCGCCGGTGACGAGACGGCCGGCCACCCGATCCTCGAAGGCACGATCCTGCATCGTGTTCTGCACGAAACCGGTGTTGACCACGACGGTTTCACCATCGGCAAGCTTGGCCGGCAGGAACGCCCAGGTGCCCGGGCCGGAGATGTCGTCGCGCACTGCGGAGCCGGAGCCATAGACCATCGCATCCGGCAGCGGCGCGTAGGTCGCGCTGAACGCGACGCGGCGGAACTCGTCCTTCGCCGAGGTCAGCGTCGGCCATGCCGACGGCGACGGCAGGGCGACCGGCGGCGCCGCGAGCCTTGTGTCGAGCGCTGCGATCAGCGCATGCTTCGCGACGCGGCGCTGCAATTGCCAGGCCCCGAGGGCGACGAAGGACGCCACCAGCACGAGCGTGAAAATGCCGAAGCCGGCGGCGCTGCGCCGGCGTGTCGTCACGTCGTTCATTTCGGCTCGCGCTCGATCAGGCGGCCTTCGGCGGCCTTGTGGTGGAACTGCAGCGCGATCAGCAGCGACTTCATGGCGCGGAGCGGCAGCAGCGTGGTGGCGGCGATCAAGGGCAGCCAGAGCACCGCATGGAGCCAGAACGGCGGCTGGTACTTCACCTCGACGATCAGCGCCGCGGCGACCACGATGGCGCCCGCCAGCATGATGATGAAGATCGCCGGCCCGTCGCCGGCATCGATGAAGGCGTAGTCGAGGCCGCAATTCTCGCAGCGCGGCGCCAATGTGAGGAAGCCCGCATAAAGCTTGCCTTTGCCGCAGCGCGGGCACTTGCAGGCGATGCCGCGCAGCGCGCTCTCGGTTACGGTGGGTGGCGTCTCGGTCATCGGCTCTCTCTAAAGCGCGATGAGATCGCGCCTTAGCTCCTTGTTTGAGCATGATCCGTTCGGAAAACCGCTACACACTTTTCCGGATCATGCAGCGAAAGCAAAAGGGGCGGCCATCGCGGCCGCCCCTTTCTTAGCACGTCACGTGCGATTAGTGCGCGGCGTGGGCCATGGTCTCGGCGCCGCGGCCCCAGACGTAGATGCAGACGAACAGGAACAGCCAGACCACGTCGACGAAGTGCCAGTACCAGGCGGCGAACTCGAAGCCGAGGTGCTGCTTCGGCGTGAAGTGGCCGGCATAGGCGCGGATCAGGCAGACCAGCAGGAAGATGGTGCCGACCAGCACGTGGAAACCGTGGAAGCCGGTCGCCATGAAGAAGGTCGCGCCATAGACGTTGCCGCCGAACGAGAACGTCGCGTGGGCATACTCATAGGCCTGCACGCAGGTGAAGGTGGCGCCGAGCAGCACGGTCAGGATCAGGCCGTATTTCAGGCCCTGGCGGTTGTTCTCGAGCAGCGCATGGTGCGCCCAGGTCACCGTGGTGCCCGAGGTCAGGAGCAAGAGCGTGTTGAGCAGCGGCAGGTGCCAGGGATCGAAGGTCTCGATGCCCTTCGGCGGCCAGGTGCCGGGGACGCTGCAGGCGCCCGCCGCGGTGCCCGCGCCGCAGCCGAACACCGCATCGCGCGTGGCGTGGACCGCGTCGGCCGGGAACAGCGCGGAGTTGAAGAAGGCCCAGAACCAGGCGACGAAGAACATCACCTCGGAGGCGATGAACAGGATCATGCCGTAGCGGTGGCTGATCTGCACCACGCGGGTGTGGTCGCCCTTGTACTGGGCTTCCTTGATCACGTCGGCCCACCAGCTCGCCATGGTGTAGAGCACGCCGACGGTGCCGATGCCGAACACGATCGGCGCGGCCGAATACATGTGATGCATCCAGCCGATCGCGCCGAACGCCATGATGAAGGCCGAGATCGAGCCGACCACCGGCCACGGGCTCGGGTCGACGAGATGATAGTCGTGATGCTTGACTTGCGCCTCAGCCATTGCCGTCTCTCCATTCGCGTGCCGTCAAGGCACGTATTCGTCCCAAAAACTCAGAGGTTGCCCTTGCGCTGGTCCGGCTCGCCCGCAGCCACGGGCTTCGCCGCCGGTTCGCGCACCGGGAAGAAGGTGTAGGACAACGTGATCGATTTCAGCGTGTCGTTCTCGCTGTCTTTCGCCAGTTGCGGATCGACATAGAACACGACCGGCATCTCGCGCTTTTCGCCCGGCGCCATGGTCTGTTCGGTGAAGCAGAAGCAGTTGATCTTCTGGAAGTAGGCGCCGACCGTCAGCGGCGCCACATTGTAGGCGGCCTGCCCCGTGGTGGTCCGCGCCGACTGGTTGGTCACGGTGTAGAACACGGTGACGACCTGGCCGATCTTGACCTCGATGTTGTTCTGCTCGGGCTCGAACTTCCAGGGCAGGCCCGGCGCGACATTCGAGTCAAAACTGACGGTGATGGTGCGCTCGAGCGGCGCCTCCGACGGCGCCGAGGTCGCGACCTGCGTGGTGCCGTTGAAGCCGGTCGTGCGGCAAAACCAGTTGTAGAACGGCACCGCGGCATAGGACGCGCCGACCATCAGCACCACCACGAAGCCGCAGATCGAGGCGACCACCGCGTCGCGCGTCAGCGTGCGGCGCGAGACCTTGGCCTTGTCGGCGCCTTGCGTGGTCGGTTGGTTCGCCATCTCACTCACAGCGGCCGCACCAGGACAGCCGGCCCCTTGACCAGGGTGACGGCGAAAAACAGCAAGACGAGAACGCCGAGCGCGAGCGCAATGGCGACCGAACGCTGGCGACGGCTCTTGAGCTGCGCCTCGGTGAGGACGATTCCTTCTGGCTCTTGCTTGTCGTCCATGGCTGTCCCAAGGGCTCCCATCTCGCCCCTACCCGACGATGACAGGCGCAATTGCGCGGACCACGACCTCGGCGAGGAGAACGGCGAACAGCGCGAACAGGTAAAGGATGGAGAAGGCAAACAGCTTGCGGCAGGCGCGGTTGGCCTCGACGCCCTCGCGGCGGCGATAGACGTTGACGGCGAGCCACAGCATGCCGGCGCCTGATACCAGCGAAGTGATGCCGTAGATTGCGTCGAAATAGCCGAGCGGCCACGGCGACAGCGCGACCGCGACCAGCACGACGGTGTAGAGCAGGATCTGCAGCCGCGTCGCGTCGGGACCGGCGACCACCGGCAGCATCGGGATGCCGGCACGCGCATAGTCGTCGCTGCGAAACAGCGCCAGCGCCCAGAAATGCGGCGGGGTCCAGAAGAAGATGATCAGGAACAGCAGGATCGGCTCCATCGACAGCGAGCCGGTCGCCGCCGCCCATGCCACCACCGGCGGCAAGGCGCCGGCGGCGCCGCCGATCACGATGTTCTGCGCGGTGAAGCGCTTCAGCCACATCGTGTAGACCACGGCATAGAAGAAGATCGTGAAGGCGAGCAGGCCGCCCGCCACCCAGTTGACCAGGATGCCGAGCGTCATCACCGAGAAGAAGGCGAGCGTAATGCCGAACGCCGCCGCTTCCTGCGGCGTGATGCGGCCGCGCGGGATCGGCCGGTTGGCGGTGCGCGACATCTTGGCGTCGATATCGGCCTCATAGGCCATGTTCAGCGCGCCGGAGGCGCCGGCGCCGACCGCGATGCAGAGGATCGCGGTGATCGCCAGCACGGGGTGGACGTGCACCGGCGCGATCAGCAATCCGACCAGCGCCGTGAACACCACCAGCGACATCACCCGCGGCTTCAGCAGCGCGATGTAGTCGCCCACCCCGGCCTCTGAGATCCGGGGCAGCTCGATGGCGTGGTGATCGACAACCGACAAGACTGGTCTCGCTTCCTTCAAGAACGCGGCGCACCTTAAGGTGCGCCGCGCTGTCTCAACTCACTGCACGCGCGGCAGCACTTCGAACTGGTGGAACGGCGGCGGCGAGGTCAGCGTCCACTCCAGCGTGGTCGCACCCGCACCCCACGGATTGTTCGCGGCCTGCTCCTTGCGGACGAAGGCATCGATCACGCCGTAGATGAAGATCAGAACACCGAAGGCAGAGATGTAGGAGCCGATCGAGGAGATCAGGTTCCAGCCGGCGAACGCGTCCGGATAGTCGACATAGCGGCGCGGCATGCCCGACAGACCGAGGAAATGCTGCGGGAAGAACACCAGGTTCACGCCGATGAAGGTGACCCAGAAGTGCAGCTTGCCGATGGTCTCCGAGTACATGTAGCCCGACATCTTCGGGAACCAGTAGTACCAGCCCGCGAAGATCGCGAACACGGCGCCGAGCGACAGCACGTAGTGGAAGTGCGCCACCACGTAATAGGTGTCCTGCAGCACGCGGTCGACGCCGGCGTTCGCCAGCACGACGCCGGTGACGCCGCCGACCGTGAACAGGAAGATGAAGCCGATCGCCCAGACCATCGGCGTCTTGAACTCGATCGAGCCGCCCCACATCGTGGCGACCCAGGAGAAGATCTTCACGCCGGTCGGCACCGCGATCACCATGGTGGCGGCGACGAAATAGGCCTGCGTCGCCGACGACATGCCGACCGTGTACATGTGGTGCGCCCACACCACGAAGCCGATGCCGCCGATCGCGACCATGGCGTAGGCCATGCCGAGATAGCCGAACACGGGCTTGCGCGAGAAAGTCGAGACGATCTGGCTGATCATGCCGAAGCCGGGCAGGATCAGGATGTACACTTCGGGGTGGCCGAAGAACCAGAACAGGTGCTGGAACAGCACCGGATCGCCGCCGGCGTCGGCCGCGAAGAAGGCGGTGCCGAAATTGCGGTCGGTCAGCAGCATCGTGATCGCGCCGGCGAGCACGGGCAGCGACAACAGCAGCAGGAACACCGTCACCAGGATCGACCACACGAACAGCGGCATCTTGTGCAGGGTCATGCCCGGCGCGCGCATGTTGAAGATCGTGGTGATGAAGTTGATGGCGCCGAGGATCGAGGACGCACCAGCAAGGTGGAGCGACAGGATCGCGAAGTCGACCGCTGGCCCGGGATGGCCCGAGGTCGACAGCGGCGCGTAGATCGTCCAGCCCGCTCCGACGCCGTTGGCGCCCGGCTCACCCTCGACGAAGGCCGACATCACGAGCAGCCCGAAGGAAGCCGGCAGTAGCCAGAACGAGATATTGTTCATGCGCGGGAATGCCATGTCCGGCGCACCGATCATCAAAGGCACGAACCAGTTGCCGAAGCCGCCGATCATCGCCGGCATGACCATGAAGAAGATCATGATCAGGCCGTGCGAGGTCACGAACACGTTGAAGGTGTGCGATTCGTGGAAGATCTGGACGCCCGGATACATCAGCTCGGCACGGATCGCGACCGACATCGCGGCACCGATGATGCCCGCGAACACCGCAAAGATCAGGTACATCGTACCGATGTCCTTGTGGTTCGTGGAGTAGAGGAAGCGCCGCCATCCGGTCGGATGGTGCGCGTGATCATCATGGGCGTGATCGTCGTGTGTCGCTGCGCCTGTAGCCATGTTCCAAATCCTGCCTTGCAGTCCCTATGGGGACCTCGCGGTCCCCTCGCCCTTAACCCTTATGCGCGGAAAGCCGGTGGCTTACTGCGCTGCCTGACCAGCCGAGGCGTACGAATTCGCCGGGTTGGTCGCAAACTTCTTCTTCGCCCCTTCGACCCAGGTCGCGAATTCCTGCTCGCTGACGACCCGCACCGCGATCGGCATGAAGGCATGGTCCTTGCCGCACAGTTCCGAGCACTGGCCGTAGAACATGCCGGTCTTGGTGGCCTTGAACCAGCTTTCGTTGAGACGGCCGGGGATCGAGTCGATCTTGACGCCGAAGGCCGGCACCGCGAACGAGTGGATCACGTCGGCGCCGATGGTCTGGATCCGCACCACCTTGTTGACCGGCACGACCATCTCGTTGTCGACGCCGAGCAGGCGGGGCTGCTTGTCCTTGTCGAGCAGCGAATCGAACTCGAACTTGCCGTTATCCGGATAGGAGTAGGACCAGTACCACTGCTTGCCGGTCACCTTCACGGTGAGATCGGGCTTCGGCACGTCAAGCTCGAGGAACAGAAGGCGGAACGACGGCACCGCGATGCCGACCAGGATCAGCACCGGGATCAGCGTCCAGGCCACCTCGATCAGCGTGTTGTGGGTGGTCCTGGAGGGGACCGGATTGGCCCTGGCGTTAAACTTGATCACCACGATCACAAGCAGCGCCAGCACGAACAGCGTGATCAGGGTAATCAGCACGAACAGGAAGTTATGAAACCAGATGATGTTTTCCATCACCGGGGTCGCGGCTTCCTGGAGCTTGTACTCCCACGGCGCCGGTTGTCCCATTTCGGCAGAAGCCGTTCCGCCGGCCACAAGCGACAGCCCCGCCGCCGCAAACCCCAGCAATTGCCGGCCAAACTGGCCAATCGACATCTTCATGCCGCTCGCGCTCCCTTGATAATTCCCCAAAGCACCCCGGCGCACGGCCAAAGATGCAGCACGATCCGCCCTGACAAACGGCTTAACCGGACGTACCCGTCTTCAAGGACGGTGGGTACGGGAGCCAGATCGCTAGAACGCGTCGAAATCCAGCCTCTCAAACCATAATTCGCAGGCGCTCGCAATGCAGTAGTAGGGCCGAAGCCCATGCGTCCGCGATGAACCTGCCGCCCTCGGATTTTCCCGCAAAATCAGGCAAAAGGAACGGATTCGGTAATCGGCCCTGCTTGACAGGGGGATTGCCGGATGTACCCACAGACCGGATGCTCCACAGGAACCTGATTCGGCTCGCGGAGCCCTGACCGGCGCGGGAATTGCTTGAGGAACGCCTTCAAGGCGCCGTCATTGCGGTATCAGTCGATGGGTAGCGTGCTGCCGGCGGCCGAACGGACGGCCGGGCTTGGACCTAACATCCTTGGACCCAACATCAGAGGACCGACCCGGATGGGCACTTCGAACACGCAGGCAAGACGCACGGCGCTGGCGGGCGGGCTGGGCTGCCTGCTCGCAGCGGCCCTTTTCCTTGGCCTGACCCAGGCGGCGAACGCGCAAGGTGCGGTGCGCTCGGTGCACGGCGACTGGCAGATCCGCTGCGACACCCCGCCCGGCGCCCAAAGCGAGCAATGCGCCCTGATCCAGAGCGTGGTAGCGGAAGACCGCTCCAACGCCGGCCTCACCGTGATCGTGCTGAAGACCGCCGACCAGAAGAGCCGCCTGATGCGGGTG
This sequence comes from Bradyrhizobium erythrophlei, assembly GCF_042430365.1. GTDB lineage: Bacteria > Pseudomonadota > Alphaproteobacteria > Rhizobiales > Xanthobacteraceae > Bradyrhizobium > Bradyrhizobium erythrophlei. The sequence continues at coordinate 60,997 of NZ_JBHMET010000232.1, read as the reverse complement.
GTGGCGCCGCTCGGCGTGCTCCTGCCCTCCGGCCTCGGCCTCAAGCTCGACAACCAGGACGTCGGCCGCGCCGGGTTTGTGCGCTGCCTGCCCAATGGCTGCGTGGCCGAGGTCGTGATGGACGACAAGCTGCTCGGTCAGCTCAAGACCGCGAAAACCGCAACCTTCATCATCTTCGAGACGCCGGAAGAGGGTATCGGCTTTCCGCTCAGCCTGAACGGGCTCGGCGAGGGGTATGACAAGCTGCCGTGATCGACCGCACTGTCGCAGCCTCTCCCGGTTTGCGGTCATAGGCACTATCTTCCATGATCGTTGTCCCGGCCCCGGTCGGGGCCGAACGACAGGTTTCCGGATTGTAAGATGAGCCCGCCGCTTGTCTCTGCTTAGATCGTGAACCTGTGGTGATGGCCTGCCCCGGTTGCGCAGTTGCAACCGGCCGGGACGACCGTGACATTCGCACTGCGCTGGAGTGACCATGACCAACCCTGCCACCACCTCCCTGCTCGACCGTGCCAATCTCGACCGCGATGCCGTCCGCCGCGAGGTGGCGCGCGGGCTTGCCGGAGCCGATGACGGCGAACTGTTCCTGGAGTTCGGGCAGACCGAGGCACTGGTGTTCGACAACGGCCGGCTGAAGCAGGCGACCTACGACACCTCGCAGGGCTTCGGCTTGCGCGCGGTCAAGGATGACGCGGTCGGCTATGCACACTCCTCCGACGTCTCGGTCCCGGCGCTGATCCGGGCCGCGGATGCGGTCGCCGCCGTCCGCGGCGGCTATTCCGGTAACTTCGCCGCCGCACCTGCGCATACCAACATCAAGCTCTATGGCGACGAGAACCCGCTCGACGGCCCAGCGTTCGAGGCCAAGGTCAAGTTGCTCGGCGAGATCGACGCCTATGTCAGGGACAAGGATCCGCGGGTGCGGCAGGTCTCGGCCAGCCTCACCGCGACCTGGCAGGTGGTCGAGATCCTGCGGCCCGACGGCGAGAGCTATCGCGACATCCGCCCGCTGGTGCGCGTCAATATCTCCGTCGTCGCCGGCCAGGGCGACCGTCAGGAGAGCGGCAGCATGGGCTATGGCGGCCGCGAGGGTTACGCGCGCTTCATCGAGACCAAGGCCTGGCGCGACGCCGCCGATGGCGCGCTGCGCGAGGCGCTGGTCAATCTGGAATCGGTGCCCGCACCTGCCGGCGAGATGGACGTGGTGCTGGGCGCCGGCTGGCCCGGCGTGATGTTGCATGAGGCGGTCGGCCACGGCCTCGAGGGTGATTTCAACCGCAAGCAGACGTCAGCCTTCGCAGGATTGATGGGCCAGCAGGTCGCGGCCAAGGGCGTGACCGTGGTCGACGACGGCACCATGGCCTCGCGCCGCGGCTCGCTCTCGATCGACGACGAGGGCACGCCGACCAACCGCACCGTACTGATCGAGGACGGCATTCTGGTCGGCTACATGCAGGACCGCCAGAATGCGCGGCTGATGAACATGAAGCCGACCGGCAACGGCCGCCGGCAGAGCTACGCCCATGTGCCGATGCCGCGCATGACCAACACCTACATGCTGGCGGGTGACCGCGACCCCGCCGAGATCATCGCCTCCGTCAAGAACGGCATGTACGCCGCCAATTTCGGCGGCGGCCAGGTCGACATCACCTCAGGCAAATACGTCTTCCAGTGCACCGAGGCCTACAAGATCGAGAACGGCAAGTTAGGGGCGCCGCTGAAGGGCGCGATGCTGATCGGCAACGGGCCGACCGATCTCCACAGGATTACCATGATCGGCAACGATCTTGCGCTCGACACCGGGATCGGCACCTGCGGTAAGAACGGCCAGGGCGTGCCGGTCGGCGTCGGCCAGCCGACGCTGCGGATGGAACGGATTACGGTCGGAGGAACAGGCTAGTGAGCACCAGCGGGAACGAGATCACGGCGGCCAAGCCGACGAGCTGGCGGTCGCAGGCGGCGCAACTGGCCGCGATCGTGGCCGTCGTGTTCGTCGCCAAGGGCGCGATCGCCGAGCCGTTCTACGTGCCCTCGGGCTCGATGGAGCCGACGCTTCTGATCGGCGATGCGCTGGTGGCCTCGAAATATCCTTACGGCTATGGCGCGGCCTCGCTGCCGATCCAGATCACGCTGCCGGAGACCGGCCGCCTGTTCGGCGAGACGCCGAAGCGCGGCGATGTCGTGGTGTTCCGCTGGCCGGGCGACCGCTCGCAGGCCTGGGTCAAGCGCGTGGTGGGATTGCCAGGCGACCGCATCCAGATGCGGCAGGGTCAGCTCTTCATCAATGATCGTCCGGCGACGCTGAAGCCCGACGGCACCGGCTTCGCCGAGGACGACCGCGGCGGCGGCGAGGAAGCCTATCGCTATGTCGAGACGCTGCCGAACGGCGTCAGCCACGCGATCTTCAAGATGCGCGACAACGGCCGGCTCGACAACACCGCCGAGGTGACGGTGCCATCAGGCAAGCTGTTCGTGCTCGGCGACAACAGGGACAATTCCGCCGACAGCCGTGTGCCGGTGCGCGATGGCGGCGTCGGCCTGCTTCCGATCGACAATCTGATCGGCCGCGCCGACGCGGTGGTCGGCTCCTGGGACATGGGCATGCGCAGCCAGCCGGTCTGGACCTGGCTCTCCGGCTTCCGTCTCGCACGGTTCTTCACCTCGGTGCAGTAGGCTCACGTAGCCCGGATGAAGCGCAGCGCAATCCGGGACAAGTCCCTCATCCTGCGAGATCCCCGGATTACGCTACGCTCCATCCGGGCTACGTTTCTTCATGGGGCAGGGCCATGACCTTCGACGACGTCAGACATATCGCGCTGGCGTGGCCGGAGGTCGAGGACGGCACCTCCTACGGCACACCGGCGCTGAAGGTCCGCAAGAAGATGCTGGCGCGGCTGAAGGAAGACGGCGACAGCCTGGTGATGCAGGGCGTGCCACTAGATGAGCGCGACATGCTCATCGAGAGCCAGCCCAGGGTCTTCTATTTCACCGACCACTACCGCGATTACCCGATCGTCTTGATCCGCCTGTCGAAGGCCAAGCGCGCGACCGTCGAGCCGCTGCTACGCCGGCACTGGCGCACGCTGGCATCGAAGAAGGCGGTGAAGGAACTCGACGCTCAGGAAGCATAGAATGTAGGGTGGGCAAAGGAGCGTAGCGACGTGCCCACCTTTCTTGCACCGAACGTGAGATGGTGGGCACGCTGCGCTTTGCCCACCCTACGGCAGCTCGATGAACTCTGACGAATTCCTTTCCCTTGCGCTACGCAATACCGCGAACGAGATCATCGTCGGCGAATTGTTTGCCATGGCCCTTCCCGACCCATGGCTCGTCTCCGGATGCCTGATGCAGACGGTGTGGAACGTGCTGACGCAGCGCCCGGTGGACTACGGCATCAACGACTACGACATCTTCTATTTCGATCCGGACACGTCATGGGAAGCCGAGGACGCCGTGATCCACAGACTGCAGGATCGCCTCGCTCCTCTCGGCGTCGCGATCGAGGCGCGCAACCAGGCCCGCGTCCATCTCTGGTATCCCGGCAAGCACGGCGTGCCCTATCCGGCCTTGTCCTGTTCGACCGAGGGCATCGACCGCTTCCTCTCCAGGACCACCCGCATCGGCCTCCGCCGCATCGCTGACGGTTACGACATCTACGCGCCGAATGGCTTCGACGATGTCGCTGAGATGATCGTGCGGCCGAACCGCACCGCGAATTTTTCGGCGGCGAATTACACGACGAAGGCCGCACGGTGGAAGGCGCTGTGGCCGGAGATCACGGTGATGGCTGCGCAGGATGAGCGCGTACTTTGTAGCCCGGATGAAGCGAAGCGAAATCCGGGGCCGTCCAACGCGGATTAAGTGTTCCCGGATTGCGCTTCGCTCCATCCGGGCTACGCATTCACCGCACCACGCCCGAGGTAAACCCGGCCTTCCTTCGCGGCGGCTTGATGTCCTTCTTCAGGAAGCAATGCGCGTCGCGGCCGGCATAGCCGGGGCGGGCATAGGTCCAGGCGCGGCATTTGTTGTCGGCGGTGCAGGCGGCCTGGCAGGCTTCATCGCCGTCGCTGCTCTTCAATTCAAAGTTCTTGTAGTCGCCGCCGAAGCGGTCGATCGAGCTTTCGATCGCGCCGTTGCGCGGTTCGACCACGCCGGCGCCGCGCACGCCGGAGACGCAGCAATCGCTCTGCACCCGCGGCGGCACGCTGCTCTTGAGCCAGCACACCGCGCTCGAGGTCACGTCGGTCGGATAGTTGAAGCTCCACGCCCGGCAGCGCCGGTCGCGCTCGCAAGTGAGCGCGCAATCGGCGGGATCGCCCGACGTCACCGGCGCGCTCTGGTAGTCGCTGCCGGGACGATCGAAATTGGTCTGCGCCAACGCCGGACGCGTGGCGAGAACCGCCGCCAAAACGGCGAACGTCACCACCGACGCCCTCAAGAGGCGGCCTATCTCCATGATATTGCTTTCAAATTCGCGCAGCCCCGCGCCTTTGACGATCCGTCATTTGAGCGCCATCAACCTGTACGGTGGATGAACGGCCGGCAACGGAGGCGTGATTACGCAGGAGGCGCTCTCCTGCGAGAGGACCCCCAGCCCGCCGACGAAAGCGACTCGTTTTCGTCATGGCCGGGCTTGTCCCGGCCATCCACGTCTTTCTTCTGTGGTTGGAGCAAAGACGTGGATGCCCGGCAGCCGGCTACGCCAAGGCTTCGCCGTGCTCAGCTCTCAGCCTCGCCAGAGCTTCAGCGAAGGCGGGCACAAGGCCGGGCATGACGGAACTAAGTGAAAGAGCCTGCTCTCATCGATCGCTTGTGAGTCAGGCTCTCAGGGTGACGGTTAGGGCGCTATGACACTGTCAGATCAGAAAGCGTATTCCTGATACGCCGGTTCCACCGAACCCTGCCAGGGCCCGTTGAACTTCTCCAGCATCTCTTCCGCCGGCGAGCGGCCGGATTCGAGGATGCGTTCCAGCGGCTCGAGGTAGCGGCTCTCGTCGCGTCCGAGATGGTCGATGCGGCCGCGCCGCCGCAATCCGGCATGCGACAGCACGAGGCATTCCTTGGCGATCTCGAACAGATAGCGGTCCTTGATCCGCGCCTTGAAGCCGAAACGCGGCACATCGTCGCGCAACGCCTGCCGCTCGGCCGCGGTCCAGTGCCGGACGATGTCCCAGGCCGCATTCAGACTGTCATTGTCGTAGAGCAGGCCGACCCAGAACGCCGGCAGCGCCGGCAGCCGGCCCCACGGCACGCCATCGGCGCCGCGCATCTCGAGATAACGCTTCAATCGCACCTCGGGGAAGATCGTCGAGAGATGATTGGCCCAGTCCGACAAGGTCGGGCGCTCGCCCGGCAAGCGGTTGTTCCGTCCGTCGAAGAAGGCGCGGAACGACGAGCCGGCCACGTCGATATATTCATCGCCGCGCTTGACGAAATACATCGGAACGTCGAGCGCGTAGTCGACATAGCGCTCGAAGCCCATGCCGTCCTCGAACGCGAACGGCAGCATGCCCGCGCGTGCATTGTCGGTGTCGCGCCAGATTTCGGAGCGGAACGAGAGGAAGCCGTTGGGCTTGCCTTCGGTGAAGGGCGAGTTGGCGAACAGCGCGGTCGCGACCGGCTGCAGCGCCAGCGACACGCGCAGCTTCTTCACCATGTCGGCTTCGCAGGAGAAGTCGAGGTTGGTCTGTACCGTGCAGGTCCGGTACATCATGTCGAGGCCGTATTTGCCGACCTTCGGCATGTAGTTGGTCATGATCTTGTAGCGGCCCTTGGGCATGACAGGAATCTGCGCCCGCGACCAGGACGGCGTCATGCCGAGGCCGAGGAAGCCGATGCCCAATGGAGTCGCGATCTCGCGCACCTGCGCCAAGTGCGCCATCAATTCGGACTGCGTCTGGTGCACGGTCTCGACCGGCGCGCCCGACAGTTCGAACTGGCCGCCCGGCTCCAGCGAGATCGCGCCGCCGCCGGTGACGTCGTAGAGCCCGATGATGTTGCCGCGCTCCATGATCGGCTCCCAGCCGAGCAGGAGCTTCATGCCTTCCAGGAGCGCGCCGATGCCCTTCGCACCCGCGTAGGGTACCGGCTCGTGGCCTTCGAGCGTGAACGGCGTCTTCTCGTGCTCGGTGCCGATCCGGAATTCGGACTCGGGTTTCACGCCGGCTTCGAGCCACGCCACGAGCTCGTCGCGCGACTGCAGCGGCGTCATATCGATCTGGTCACGCGCCATACGAAATCCAACTCAAGGGCGCTTCGATCGAACGCGCGCGGTGGCAGGGACATCCGCGGGCCCGAAGGGCTGCGGATGATGGGGACAAGGATATCATCGGGCGGGCACGCCGTCTCGCGTTGAGGCCGCCTTGGTCTCGGCTTTGGTATCTGCCTTGGTATCTGCCTTGGCGTCACTGCATGAGCAACCCAGCCGGTCGAGCAGACCGCAGAGTTTCGTCGCCTCGGCATCCGACAGCTTCGAGCCGATATGCTTCTCGATCGCTGCGGAATAGGCGCTCCACATCTTCTTCTGCAGCTCGCGCCCGGCTTCCGTGATCTCGACGAACTGGCCGCGCTTGTCGATCTTGCATTCGCGCCGCGCGGCGAGGCCCTCGTCGACCAGGCGCTCGATCAGCCGCGACGTCGAATATTGCGGGATCAGCATGTGCCGCTCGAGCTCGACCGGGCGCAGCTCGCCGGACGGCGCGCGCGACAGCTCGAGCAGCGCGTCGTACCAGGCAAGCGGCGGAAAGCCGGCCTTCTTCAAATCATGCTCGACGCAATCCAGCACCCGGCTCGGCACCCGCATCAGGCGGATCCAGGCCGCGGTGGCCTCGGTCGACGGCTTGCGCTTCATGGTCTATTCCATTGGTCCCACGGACAAGTCTACCGCACTCGATGCACCTGCATCAATCTTGACTATTTCATGCAGGTGCATGTAGTCATTCCACCTCCGGACGCCAAGAACAAGGGAAGGAAAATACCGATGAAGCTCTATTACTCCCCCGGGGCCTGTTCCCTCTCCCCCCACATCGCACTGCTCGAAGCCGGCCTTCCCTACGACCTGGTCAAGGTCGATCTGCGCGCCAAGAAGCTCGAAAACGGTGACGATTTCCTGAAGGTGAACCCCAAGGGCCAGGTGCCCGCGCTGGCGCTGGATTCGGGCGAGCTCGTCACCGAGGGGCCGATCATCGTCCAGATGATCGCCGACAAGGCCGCGGGCAAGAACCTCGCCCCCGCCCGCGACTCCAACGAGCGCTACAAGCTGCTCGAATGGCTGAACTACATCACGACCGAGCTGCACAAGAACCTCGGACCGATGTTCTCGCCTGTTCTGGCCGACGACGCCAAGGCCTTCTTCAAGGATCGCGCGATGGGCAAGTTCAAATATCTGGAGACCCAGCTCGGCGATCGCGATTACCTCATGGGCAAGCAGTTCACGGTGGCCGACGGCTATCTCTTCACCATGCTGCTGTGGGCGAAAGAGCGGCTCGGCTTCGATCTCTCCGGCCTGCCCAACCTGATGGCCTACAAGGCCCGCGTCGCCGCGCGTCCGCAGGTGCAGGAGGCGCTGAAGAAGGAAGGGCTCTTGAAGGCGGCGTAAGCTGTTCGCTTCTCGAATAACGAAAGGGCCGGATCGATGATCCGGCCCTTTTTGTTTGTTGCGTAGCCCGGATGCAGCGCAGCGCAATCCGGGGCAGGTCTATCCGCGGAAAAACCGGTCCCGGATTTCGCTTCGCTCCATCCGGGCTACGAACTCTTCTCCTTCCCCCTGAAAGGGGGAAGGTCGGGATGGGGGTCAAGCCACAGGCGACGGCGGATGTGGAGACATGATCCCCACCCGCTTTGCTCTGACGAGCAAAGCGACCTCCCCTTTTCAAGGGGAGGTTGAGAACCACCATGCGGGGTAGAGACTACTCCGCGGCCTGCGCCGCCGGCTTCTTCGGCGGGAAGCGGCCGTAGAAGGTTTCGCCCTTGGCGGCCATCTCTTCCAGGAGCTTCGGCGGCGTGAAGCGCGAGCCGTACTTCTTCTCGAACGTGTGGCAAAGCTCGACGAACTTCTTCGTGCCCATGAAGTCGATATAGGACAGCGTGCCGCCGGTGAACGGCGCGAAGCCGAAGCCTAAGATCGAGCCGACATCCGCCTCGCGCACGTCGGTGATGACGTGGTCCTCGACGGTGCGCGCGGCCTCCACCGCCTGTGCCACCAGGAAGCGCTGCTTCAACTCCTCGACATCGAGCGTATCGGGATCGAGATGCTTCGGCTGCAAATTGGCGAGCCCCGGCCACAGGCTCTTCTGGCCCTTGCCCTTCTCCGGATAATCGTAGAAGCCCTTGCCGTTCTTGCGGCCGAAGCGGCCCTGCTTCTCGACCATCTCGACCATCAGCTTCTTCTGCGCCTGGTCGACGGCGTTGGGGCCGAGGTCGGCCTCGGTCGCCTTGGTGATCTTCAAGCCGAGGTCGAGCGCGACCTCGTCCTGCAGCGACAGCGGGCCGACCGGCATGCCGGCCATCTTGGCGGTGTTCTCGATCATCGCCGGCGGCACGCCTTCGAGCAGCATCTCGTTGCCTTCGGCGATGTAGCGCATCACGCAGCGGTTGGCGAAGAAGCCACGGGAGTCGTTGACCACGATCGGCGTCTTGCCGATCGCGCGCACGTAGTCCAGCGCGGTCGCCAGCGCCACGTCGCCGGTGTTCTTGCCCATGATGATCTCGACCAGCATCATCTTCTCGACCGGCGAGAAGAAATGGATGCCGATGAACTTGCCCTGGTCCTTGAACTCCTCGGCCAGCGAGTTGATCGGCAATGTCGAGGTGTTGGAGGCGAAGACCGCGCCGTCCTTCAACAGCGGCTGCGCCTTGGCATAGGTGTCCGCCTTGACCTTGCGGTCCTCGAACACCGCCTCGATGACGAGGTCGCAATCCCTGATCGCGTTGTAATCCGCGGTCGCCGAAATCCGCGCCAGGATGGCGTCGCCCGCCTCCTGCTTCATCCGGCCCTTGGCAATCTGCCCGTCGATCACGGTCTTCGCATGACCCTTGCCCTTGTCGGCGCTCTCCTGGTCGCGGTCGACCAGCACCACGTCGATGCCGGCTTGCGCCGAAACGTAGCCGACGCTCGCGCCCATGAAGCCGGCGCCGATCACGGCGAGCTTCTTCACCTTGGTCGGCGGCACATTGGCCGGGCGGCGCGCGCCCTTGTTCAGTTCCTGCATCGACAGGAACAGCGAGCGGATCATCGCCGCCGCTTCCTTCGAGCGCAGGATCTGGGTGAAATAGCGCGACTCGACCCGTAGCGCGGCGTCGATCGGCAGCTGCAGGCCCTCATAGACGCAGCTCATGATGGCGCGCGCGGCCGGATAATTGTCGTAGGTCTCGCGGCGATAGATCGCGTTGCCGGCCGGGAACATCTGCATGCCCATCTTGGAGAAGACGGGGCCGCCGGGCAGCTTGAAGCCCTTCTCGTCCCACGGCGCGACCGCCTTGCCGCCGCCCTTGATCCAGTCCTTCGCGGCCTTGATCAGGTCGGCGGCCGGCACGACGGCGTGGATCAGGTTGAGCGCCTTGGCGCGGCTGAGGTTGAGCGCCTCGCCCTTCAGCAGCATCTGCATCGCATCCTGCGGCGGCACGATGCGCGGCACGCGCTGGGTTCCGCCGGCGCCGGGGAACAGACCGACCTTGATTTCCGGCAAGCCGAGCCGGGTCTTCGGATTCTCGGCGGCGACGCGGTAGTGGCAGGACAGCGTGATCTCGAAACCGCCGCCGAGCGCCAGCCCATTGATCGCGGCGGCCCACGGCTTGCCCGAGGTTTCGATTCCGCGGAACACCTGCGAGAAGCGGCGGCTCTGGTCGAACAGCACCTGGTTGGCGGCTTCCTCGCCCTTCTCCTTCAGGAGCTGCGCATAGGTGCGGCTCATGCCCTCGAGCATCGACAAGTCGGCGCCGGCGCAGAACGCGTCCTTGGCCGAGGTGATGACGACGCCCTTGATGGCGGCATCATTGGTCGTCTGCTTGACGATCTCCTCGAGCTCGTTGATCGAGGTTTCGTCGAGCACATTCATCGAACGGCCCGGGATATCCCAGGTGACGAGCGCAATGCCGTCGGCGTCGGTTTCGAACTTGAAATTCTTGTAAGCCATATGCTGCTCCCTCAATGCCGGCGGCCGATCTCAGGCGCGGCGGGTTGACTGCGATCTCGTAGGGTGGGTCAGCGAAGCGTAACCCACCGCTTCTTTCCGTGGCATGGTGGGTTACGCCTTCGGCTAACCCACCCTACGGCAGTTACACGCGCTCGATGATGGTCGCGGTGCCCATGCCGCCGCCGATGCACAGCGTCACCAGCGCGGTCTGCTTGTTGGTGCGCTCGAGCTCGTCGAGCACGGTGCCGAGGATCATCGCGCCGGTCGCGCCGAGCGGATGGCCGAGCGCGATCGCGCCGCCATTGACGTTGATCTGGGCGTTGTCGATGTCGAAGGCCTGGATGTAGCGCAGCACCACCGAGGCAAAGGCCTCGTTGAGCTCGAACAGGTCGATATCCGACGTCTTCATGCCGGAGCGCGCGAACAGCTTCTCGGTGACGTCAACCGGGCCGGTCAGCATCATCGCGGGCTCCGAGCCGATATTGGCGAACGCCCGGATCTTTGCCCGCGGCTTCAGGCCATGCTTGGCGCCGGCCTCCTTGCTGCCGAGCAGCACCGCGCCGGCGCCGTCGACGATGCCGGACGAGTTGCCGGCGTGATGCACGTAGTTGACCTTCTCGACCTCGGGATGCGACTGGGTCGCCACCGCATCGAAGCCGGCCATCGCGGCCATTGCCGCAAACGACGGCTGCAGCTGCGCCAGCGACTGCATCGTCGTGGTGGGGCGCATGTGCTCGTCCTTGGCGAGGATGGTCAGCCCGTTGATGTCCTTCACCGGGACGACCGACTTGTTGAAGCGGCCCTCGTCCCAAGCCTTAGCCGCACGCTGCTGGCTCTGCACGGCATAGGCGTCGACGTCATCGCGTGAGAAGCCGTATTTGGTCGCGATCAGATCGGCCGAGATACCCTGCGGCATGAAATAGGCCGGCACCGCCATCGAGGGGTCCATCGGCCAGGCGCCGCCGGAGGCGCCGATGCCGACGCGGCTCATCGATTCGGCGCCGCCGCCGATCACGAGCTCATGCTGGCCGCTCATGATCTGCGCGGCCGCGAAATTCACGGCGTCGAGGCCGGAGGCGCAGAAGCGACTGATCTGCACGCCCGGCACCTTCTCGCCGAGACCGGCCTTCAGCGCGGCGAAGCGAGCGAGGTCGGACCCGGCCTCGCCGACCGGATCGACCACGCCGAGGATGACGTCGTCGACGGAGTCCTCAGGCAGGTTGTTGCGCTCCTTCAGCGCCTTCAGCGGCACGGTGGCGAGCGCCAGCGCGGTGACTTCATGGAGCGCGCCATCGGCCTTGCCGCGGCCGCGCGGGGTGCGAACGTGATCGTAGATATATGCCTCAGGCATGACGCCCTCCTTATATGAGGATCATAATATATAGCCAAACGGGCCGCCGTCGCAGGGGGGTGCGGCGGCAATTTTTCAGAACGCTTCCGCGGCCAATTCCATCGTGGTCGCGCTGCCGCTCTGGATCCGCGCCAGATGCACGGCGGTTTCCGGCAGCAGCTTCTCCATGAAGAAGCGGCCGGTCACGAGCTTGGTTGCGAGGTAGGAGGACTTGTCGCCGGCGGCGATCTTGTCCTGCGCCACCTTGGCCATCTTCGCCCACATGTAGCCGAGCGCGACCAGGCCGAACAGCTTCATGAAGTCGGTCGCAGCGGCGCCGGCGTTGTCGGGCTTGGTCAGCGCATTCTGCATCAGCCAGCCGGTCGCCTGCTGCAAATGGCCGAGCGCGGTCGCAACCGGGGTGAGGAACGGCTTCATCGCCTCGTCTCCGCCATGCTCCTTGGCATAGGCCGAGACCTCGCCGAAGAACGCCATCACGGCACGGCCGCCGTCGCGCGGCAGCTTGCGGCCGACGAGGTCGAGCGCCTGGATGCCGTTGGCGCCCTCATAGATCATGGCGATGCGCGAATCGCGCACGAACTGCTCCATGCCGTGCTCGGCGATGTAGCCGTGACCGCCGAACATCTGCTGGGCAGAGACCGTGTTGGCGAAACCGGTGTCGGTCAGGACGCCCTTCAGCACCGGCGTCATCAAGCCCATATGGTCGTCGGCGGCCTGGCGATCCTTCGGGTCGTCGGAGCGATGGGCGACGTCGCTCTTCAGCGCAGTCCAGATCACCATGGCCCGCGCCGCCTCGTTGAAGGCGCGGATGGTGAGCAGCGTGCGGCGCACGTCGGGATGCACGATGATCGGATCGGCCGGCTTGTCGGGCGCCTGCACGCCGGTCAGCGCGCGACCCTGCAAGCGCTCGCGCGCATAGGCGACCGCGTTCTGATAGGCGACCTCGGATTGCGCGAGGCCCTGCACGGCGACACCGAGGCGAGCCTCGTTCATCATCACGAACATGCCCTGCATGCCCTTGTTCTCTTCGCCGATCAGCCAGCCGGTGGCGTTGTCGTAGTTCATCACGCAGGTCGAGTTGCCGTGGATGCCCATCTTGTGCTCGATCGAGCCACAGGTGACGCCGTTGCGCGCCCCCAGCGAGCCGTCGGCATTGACCAGCACCTTCGGCACCACGAACAGCGAGACGCCCTTGATGCCGGCGGGCGCACCCTCGATGCGCGCCAGCACCAAATGGATGATGTTGTCGGCGAGGTCGTGCTCACCGGCCGAGATGAAGATCTTGGTGCCGGTGATCTTGAAGCTGCCGTCGGCTTGCCGCGCTGCCTTGGTGCGGAGCAGGCCGAGGTCGGTGCCGCAATGCGGCTCGGTCAGGTTCATGGTGCCGGTCCACTCACCCGCCACCATCTTCGGCACGTAGGTTTTCTTCTGCTCGGGGGTGCCGTGCACCAGCAGCGCCGCAGTCGCGCCCATGGTGAGGCCGCCATACATCGAGAACGCCATGTTGGCGGAGATCTGGAATTCGTTGACCGCCTGGGAGAGCGTCACCGGCAGGCCCTGCCCGCCATATTCCGTCGGCGCCGACAGGCCGAGCCAGCCGCCCTCGGCGACCTGCTTGAAGGCGTCCTTGAATCCCTTCGGCGTGGAGACGCTGCCGTCGTCGCTGCGCTTGCAGCCTTCGAGATCGCCGACACGGTTGAGCGGCTGCAGCACCTCTTCAGCGAGCTTTGCGGCTTCGCCGAGGATCGCTTCGCGCACGTCGGCCGACGCGTCGGTGAAGCCCGGAAGATTGTCGTAGCGATCGATCTGGAAGACGTCGTTGAGCAGGAAGCTGACGTCTTCGACGGGGGCTTTGTAAGTCGGCATGATGTTCTCCCGGCTGGCTGGCGTTGGCAGCGCAGTTTTTTCCTGGGGTTTCCTTGAATGGACCTTATCCGCTTCCGGAGGTCCGCGGCAGTGACTATCGAGATTGCGCTTGCGACGTTGCGCCGCCCTGCTTCATCAGCTCGTCTCCCATCAGCCGATGCAGCAGGTTGATGCCCTTGAGCGGGCGCACCATCACCTTGAAATGCGTGATCCGGCCGTCGGCATCGAAGGAGATGATGTCGACGCCATTGATCTTGATGCCTTCGATCTCGTTCTCGAATTCGAGCACGGCACCGCGATCGCTGGTCCATTCGCCCGTATATTTGAAGGTGGGACCGCCGAGCACCTTGGCGGCGCTGGTCAGATATTTGAAGGTGATGTCGCGGCCGCGCTGCGGCGTGTGCACGACGGGACTTTCGAACACCGCATCGGGGTGCAGCAGGTCCCACAAACCGGCGGTGTCGTGGGACTTCATGTAGGCGTACCACTTGTCGAGGCCCGGCTTGCTCATCGGACGTCTCCTAAGGTGGGTTGGGAAGCCTGAACACAGATCGGCGCCCGCAACAGGCGGCGCGCCGATCTCCATATGCATATTGACGCATATGCACCACGACGCATAAAGTCAAGCGATCTTGGAAAGCGGACTCGGGAACTGACATGGAGGTGGGCGTTGGCACTCGGTGACGCAATCCTTGCCTGCCTGACGGAACGTCCAATGACGGGCTACGAGCTCGCCAAGACGTTTGACGCCTCGATCGGCTTCTTCTGGAAGGCCGACCACCAGCAGATCTACCGCGAGCTCTCCCGGCTGCGCGACAAGGGCCACGTCCAGGGCCGCGAGGTGGTGCAGACCGGCAAGCCCAACAAGCTGGTCTATACGCTAACGGCCGAGGGCCGCGCGGCGCTGAAGTACTGGGCGGCGCGGCCGAGCGTGCCGCCCTCGATCAAGGACGACCTGTTGGTCCGGCTCTACGCGCTGGACTGCGTCGACGTCGAGTCGTTGCGCACCGACCTGATGGCCCGGCTGGAGCACCACCGCGACCGCTACGAGCGTTACGAGCGGCTGCTCAACAAGCGCTTCCCGGACGGCGCGGCACCGCCGGCCGATCTCGGCAAGATGCTCAGCCTGCGTCTCGGCATGCGCCACGAGCGCGTGGTGGTCGAGTGGTGCGAGGAGGCGCTCGACGCACTGTCGGCGATCACAGGCCGCCGCAACGTGCTGTCATTCGACGACAACAGCGGGCGCGAAAGCAAAGGCTGAGTTCGCGCACAGCCTGTCCTGATCCGGCGCAATTGGTTCCAGCGCCAGCAACTTTCGGGCGCGCTGGTCCAATTCCTTAACCCGTTATTTACCGTGACGGGAAAAAGTCAGCACCTGAGGCAGACGACCTGCGCAGAATTCGATTGTCTCTTAACTGGGACGCGCGGGGAGGCTGCAGGCGCAGGGTGTGGCGCCGGAGTCGGGACCGGACGGAATCATGAATTCGCGCGTATCGTGGAGTGTTGACGGCATCGATCCCTCCGTCCGCGAAAGGGCTGAAGCGGCTGCGCGCCGTGCCGGCATGTCGCTGAACGACTGGCTCAATTCGACCGTCGGCGAAGCCGCGCCACCGGACTTCCGCACCCCCTATGACGAACGGCCGCCGATGCCGAGTCGCGAAAGCCGCGAGGTCGCCGACATCCATCAGCGGCTCGACGCGATCACCCGCCAAATCGAGCAGATTGCCAGGCCCGCGCAGCGAAACGATGCCGCGCAGCGCAACGATGCCACGCGCGCCGACGCGCTGCGCGGCCAGCCTGCCGTCGCACGCCAGTTGAACGACGCCATCTCGCGCCTCGACGCGCGGCTGTCGCAGATTGCGCGGCCGCAGCCCCGCGAGCCGCAGATGCAGGATCGGCCGCTGCAGGACCGCCAGCAGCAGGAACGGCAGCGCCAGGCCGACGCGGTCGAGCGCGCCGCTGCGCAGGTCTATCGACCCTCGCCGCCGCTGAGCCCGGCCTCGTTCGATTCCGCAATCGCGGAAATCGCGGCCCGCCAGACCGAACTCGATGCGCCCGCGCCGCGGCAGATGCCGCCGCGCAGCGCACCACCGATGGCGTCTGCGGCCGCCTACGCGCCGCCACCCCCGCCCGCGCCACCGGGTCCGGACTTCTCCTCGCTCGAGCGTCATCTGCTCAAGATCACGAGCCAGATCGAGGCGCTGCAGCGTCCCGACCATATCGAGCAGTCGATCGCCGCCTTCCGCGGCGAGCTCTCCGAGATCCGCCAGGCTATCACCGAAGCGATGCCGCGGCGGGCGATCGAATCGATCGAGAACGAAATCCGCTCGCTGCACCGTCGGATCGACGAGATCAGGCTGGAAAGCAACAACGGCAACGGCCAGGCGATCGCCGGCATCGAGCGCGCCTTGTCGGAGATCCGCGAGGTGCTGCGCACGCTGACCCCGGCCGAGCAGCTCACCGGGTATGACGAGGCGATCCGCAATCTCGGCGCCAAGCTCGACATGATCCTGCGCGCCAACGACGATCCGTCGACGGTGCATCAGCTCGAAGGCGCGATCGCAGCGCTGCGCGCCATCGTCTCCAATGTCGCCTCCAACGACGCGCTGCTGCGGCTGTCGGAGGACGTGCACATGCTGTCGGCGAAAGTCGATCAGCTCTCGCAGATGTCGCGATCCGACAGCCACGGCGATGCCTTCGCCATGCTCGAACAGCGCATCGCCGCGCTGAGCTCGACGCTGGAGAGCCGCGAGCGGCCGGCCGGCTACGACAATTCCGACGCCATCGAGAACGCGGTGCGCGCGCTGTCGGAACGGATCGACCGCCTGCAGGTCGGCAATGACAGCGCGTCGGCATTCGCCCATCTCGAACAGCGCGTGTCGTATCTGCTCGAGCGGCTGGAGGCCACCTCGCCCTCCGACCAGCGCGCCGGTAATCTCGGCCGGGTCGAGGAAGGGCTGCATGACATCATGCGGCACCTCGAGGCCCAGCACGCCCATATCGCCTCGCTTGCCGACGCCACGCGCAATTTCAGCGCCCCGTCGGCGCAGCCGATGATGGACTCCGGCATCGTCGACATGATGAAGCGCGAGCTGTCCGACATCCGCTTCAGCCAGTCGGAAACCGATCGCCGCACCCAGGATTCGCTGGAAACCGTGCACAACACGCTCGGTCATGTCGTCGACCGCCTGGCGATGATCGAGAACGACCTGCGCACGGTCCGCACCGCGCCGCCGCCACCGCCGCCCGCCCCGGTGTTCGAACCGCGGATCGAGATGCCGCGGCCGGTGATGCCGCAGCCGGTCGCCCAGCCGAAGCCCGAGCTGCCCAATCCCGCCCTGGCGCAGGAGCATTTCGCGTCCGCGCCGCGCGAATTCCATGCCGCGCAACCGCCGGCCGCAGCAATGCCGCCGCCGATGCCGCCTGCCCCGCCGCGCGCCATAAGCGAGATCCTCGAGCCGCACGCCGCGCCGGCGCGCGCCGCGATCGCGCCGGAATTGCCGCCCGATCATCCGCTCGAGCCGGGCACCCGTCCCAGCGGACGCACGTCGTCGCCGTCGGAGCGGATCGCCGCGTCCGAAAGTGCGATCAGCGAGATTCCCGCCGGCAAGAAGGAGCCGGTCTCCACCTCGAGCTTCATCGCCGCCGCGCGCCGCGCCGCGCAGGCCGCCGCCGCGGCCCAGCCGGTCAATGAGAAGGCCGCGCGCGCCGCCAGCAAGGCGGCCGCCAAGGCCAAGGCCAAGGAAGAGAAGGCCGAGAAGGCCAAGGCCGCGATCAAGGCCGGTGGCACCGAGGCGGAGCCGTCGACCATCACATCCAAGATCCGCTCGCTGCTGGTCGGCGCGAGCGTGGTCGTGATCGTGCTTGGCACCTTCAAGATGGCGATGAACCTGCTCGACACCGGCACGCCGCCGCAGATGCCAGCGATGGAAAGCAGCGAGCCGGCTGCGGCACCGCTGCAGGCCCCCGCCGAGAATTCCGCCGCTCCGGCGCCGGCGCCCGCCGCGCCGTCGGCTGCGCCCGCGCCGTCGATGACCACGCCGACCCCGCTCGGCCGGCAGTCGAACAACAGCTCCGCGCCGAACACGCTCGACAGCGCGCAGGTCACGATCCCGCCAGCCCCGGCGCCTGCCGCAGCCCCCATCACGGCAACGCCGATCAGCGCGAGCGACATCACCGGAGCGATCCCGACACCATCAACGCCGCAGCCTGCCGCCGGCAGGCTTGCGACGATCCAGATCCCGCAGGGCGAGAAGCTGCCCGACACGATCGGCGGACCGGTGCTGCGTGCGGCCGCGCTGAAGGGTGACCCGGCCGCGGCCTATGAGGTCGGCATGCGCTACGCCGAGGGCAAGGGCGTTCCCTCCAACTTCGATGAAGCCGCCAAATGGTATAACCGCGCCGCGCAGGCCGGCGTGGTGCCGGCGATCTTCCGGCTCGGCACCTTCTACGAGAAGGGCCTGAGCGTGAAACGCGACGTCGATGTCGCGCGGCGCTACTACGTGCAAGCGGCCGAGCGCGGCAACGCCAAGGCGATGCATAACCTCGCCGTGCTCGACGCCGATGGCGGCGGCAAGGGCGCCGACTACAAGAGCGCGGCGCAGTGGTTCCGCAAGGCCGCCGACCGCGGCGTCGCCGACAGCCAGTTCAACCTCGGCATCCTCTATGCCCGCGGCATCGGCGTCGAACAGAACCTCGCCGAGTCCTTCAAGTGGTTCAGCCTGGCCGCTGCCCAGGGCGATGCCGACGCCGGACACAAACGCGACGACATCGCCAAGCGCCTCGACGCCCAGTCGCTGGCGGCGGCGAAGCTCGCGATCCAGACCTTCACCGCCGAGCCGCAGCCGACCGACGCGATCAACGTCGCCGCGCCGGCCGGCGGCTGGGACTCTGCCCCCGCGCAACCGCAGCCCGCAGCCGCCAAGCCCGCCAAGCAGCCCACGAAGCGGACCGCGGCACTGGCCGCGCATTGATTTAACCCTTTCACGACGCCGCCCTGGCGTCGCTGACCTGTACCTCCACACGCCAGCCGTGTAGACAGACACGCACCGCGCGAGCGGCCCATGGTGGCGGGAGGATCACGCTTGTCTGTCGACGATCGTCAGGACGAAGGACCGGGTTTGCACCGCGCCTCGCCGACCGGCCCCCGGATAGTGCCGCCGCGGCAGGAGCCGCCGCCTCCGATGCCGCCGCGGCCGCAGCCATCTCGCCGGGCAAACGCAGTCTTCTCGCACGGCGTCTTCCGCCCCTCCGTCTGGTCCGTCGTCATCTTCGTGCTGCTGCTGTCGGGCGTCGGCATCCGCGCCTATCGGGACCTGTCGCAGCCGAGCACCTGGGACTATTGGCGCGAGACCTATGTCTCGGCGAGCATGACAGCGACCGTCGTTCCCAATGCCGACATCGATGGATCGGGTCGTGGCCGGCGTGCGCTTGCGATCAGCGGCAGGATCGGCACCGCCAGCACGAGCTGGTTCCGCGATCAGCTCGACAAGGCCCGCCTCTCGGCAGGTGACGCGGTGCTGTTGTCGTCCGGCGGCGGCGCACTGAACCAGGCCGCCCTCATGGGCGAGATCATTCGCAAGCGCGGGCTCGTCACCGCCGTCGGCACGGCCGGCCCATCCGGACAGGTGCGGCCTGCTTCCTGCGCTAGCGCCTGTGTGCTGGTCTTTGCCGGCGGCAAGACCCGTTACGGCATCCACGGGTCGATGCTCGGCGTCCACCGCTTTACCTACTCAACTCCGATCGACGATCCCGTGGCCGAGGCCCAGCGCATCCAGGGCATGGTGCTCGGCTACATGACGGACATGGGCGTCTCCTCCACAATCGTGGAAGCGATGTCGCAGACATCGGACATTCGCTGGCTGACCCCGAAGGAAGCTCTCGCGATCAACCTCGTCACCACCCCGGTCAACCCGCACTGAGCCGGCGGCCGTCATTAATCTGAATCATCAACCACGTCCGCAGGACCTTAGGCGACCTGCGGCAAAAAAGCAGCGGGAAGCGGATTCTTTAGTCCCTCCTCCCGCCGATTTCGGTTATGCAGGGACGCGGCAATCGACCCGCGTTCGCCTGCTTCTTGCGCGCCAACCGGATTGTTCTGCCGGAGAATGCCCCGACCAGGACACCACGCCGTGACGCGGCCTCGCGCCCTTCTTGCGGCGAAAACCGACAAGAAGCGACGCGCGTGCAGCTCTACCTCCCGATCGCCGACATTCCGGTCAATGTCTTCCTCATCCTGGCGATGGGCGCGGCCGTCGGCTTCGTCTCCGGCATGTTCGGCATCGGCGGCGGCTTCCTGATGACCCCGCTCCTGATCTTTGTCGGCATCGCGCCGGCGGTTGCGGTCGCCTCGGTCGCGAGCCACATCGCGGCCTCCTCGTTCTCCGGCGCGATCTCCTACTGGCGAAGACGTGCGATCGATCCCGTGCTGGCCATGGTGCTGTTGACCGGAGGCACGATAGGCACCGCACTCGGGGTCGGTACCTTCACCTTCCTGCGTTCGCTCGGCCAGCTCGACCTAATGATCGCGCTGTCCTACGTCGTCCTGCTGAGCACCGTGGGCGGGCTGATGTTCTGGGAAGGCCTGCGCGCGATGGTCCGCGTCCGCCGCGGCGGCGCGGTCTCGGTCCGCAAGCCGGGCAGTCATGGCTGGATCCACGGCCTGCCGCTGAAGATGCGCTTCAAGCGCTCCAAGATCTATCTTTCGGTTATCCCTGTCGTCGTCGTCGGCCTGGTCATCGGCTTCATCGGCGCGGTCATGGGCATCGGCGGCGGCTTCATCCTGGTGCCGCTGATGATCTATCTGCTCAGGGTGCCGACCTCGACCGTGATCGGCACCTCGATGGTGCTCACGCTCGTCACCATGGTGTTCGCCACCATGCTGCACGCCATGACCAACCACCTGGTCGACGCCGTGCTGGCGCTGATCCTGATGGTCGGCGGCGTCACCGGCGCGCAGTTCGGCGCGCGCGCCGGTCAGAGGATCCGCGGCGAGCATCTGCGCCTCCTGCTCGGCCTTTTGGTGCTGGCGGTCGGCATCCGCTTTGCGATCGAGCTCGTGATCCGGCCGCAGGACCTCTTCACCATCCGCGAAAGCAGCGGCGGAGGCCCGCCGTGAGATCGCGCGCGCCGCTCGCCATCGCAGGCCTCGTGATCGCCATGCTGGTGGCTGCGCCTGTTCGTGCCGAGCGGTTGATCGTGTCGGTCTCGAACCACCGCGTCACGGTGACGCCGAACTACTCCGGCGGCGAGCTGGTGCTGTTCGGCTCGGTCGAGAGGGACGACAAGACGCCGCCCAATCGCGGCAATTACGATCTCGTCGTCACCGTCTCCGGTCCGCGCGCCGACATGGTGACGCGGCGCAAGGAGCGCAAATTCGGCATCTGGATCAACACCGACTCCCGGCAGTTCCTGCAGGTGCCGGGCTATCTCGCGCTGTTCTCCAACCGTCCGTTCGACCAGATCGCCTCGCCCGAGGTGCAGCGACGCCAGCAGCTCGGCCTCAACAACGTGCTGTTGATGCAGCGGGTCGGTGCCGACTATGCCGACGTGGTGCCGAACGACCCGTTCCGCAGCGCCTTCGTGAGGCTGCGCTCGGAGCACGGGCTCTACCGCGAGGCAACCTCCGCGGTCACCTTCCTGACGCCGACGCTGTTCCGCACCGGCATCCCGCTGCCTGCCGAAGTGCCGATCGGCACCTATAACGTCGAGATCAAGCTGTTTTCCGACGGCGCGCTGGTGACCAAGACCGACACCGCCTTCGAGATCGTCAAGGTCGGCTTCGAGCAGTTCGTCGCCACCACCGCACGGCAGAACGGATTTGCCTACGGCCTCGTCACCGCATTCATGGCGCTGATGACCGGCTGGATGGCCTCGATCGTGTTTCGGAAGGATTAGAGGAAGAGCCCCGCCCCCATCGCGAGCACGCTGGCGAGCATCGCGCCCGTCGAGACCCAGCCGAGCCAGTACAGCGGCCCGCCGATCACGAAATGGCCCATCACGTCCCCGTGGCGGACCATCAACATCAGCAGCACCATCACGGGGACCGCGAGCACGCCGTTGACGACCGCGCTCCAGTACAAGGCCGCGATCGGGTTGATCGAGGTGAAGTTGAGCGCGATCCCGATCGCGCCCGACAGCGCCAGCACCGAATAGAACGCGATCGCTTCCTTCGGCTTGCGCGCCAGCCCGACCGGCCATTGCCGCCCTTCGCCCACCGCGTAGGCCGTCGCACCCGCGAGCACCGGGATCGCGAGCAGGCCGGTGCCGATGATGCCGAGCGCAAAGATCACTTCCGCCAACGGCCCGGCGATCGGCCGCAACGCCTCGGCCGCCTGCGCCGAGGTTTGGATATCGGTCCTGCCTGAGGCGTGCAGCGTCGCCGCGGCGGTGACGATGATCGACAGCGCGATCAGGTTCGAGAACGCCATGCCGACGACGGTGTCGGCGCGAATCCGGGAAAACTCCCTGCGCGCGCCGTAGTGCTTTTCGATCAGCGGATGCTTGGCGGCATCGACACGCTGATCCTCGGCCTCCTGCGAGGCCTGCCAGAAGAACAGATAGGGCGAGATCGTGGTGCCGAAGATCGCGACGATGGTGGTGAAGTAATCCGCACTCCAGGCGAGGCGCGGAACGAGCGTACCGAGCAGCGCCTCGCTCCAGGAGATCTTGGCAAACGCCAGCGCTGCGACATAGGCGAACAGGCTGAGCGTCAGCCATTTCAGCACCGCGACGTAGCGCCTGTAGTCCATGAAGATCTGCGCAATCACCGAGGTCACGCCGAACAGCATCACGTAGAGCAGCGCGGGTCCGCCGACCAGCAGCTTCGCTGCATCCGCCATCGCGGCAAGGTCGGCCGCGATGTTGATCGTGTTGGCGACGCACAGCATGGTCACGACGGCGATCAAGAGCCAGCGTGGATAATGCCGGCAGACATTGCCGGAGATGCCGTGCCCGGTGACGCGGCCGACCCGCGCGGAAATCTCCTGGATCGCGGCCATCAGCGGAAATGTCAGCAGCATGGTCCAGCCGATGCCGTAGCCGAGCTGCGCGCCGGCCTGGCTGTAGGTACCGATCCCGGACGGATCATCGTCGGACGCGCCGGTGATCAGGCCAGGACCAAGCGCCTTCACGGCGCGGCTGAAACTGAAGGGTTCGCGCGACTTGGCCTTGGCTGCCGGCGCATGGCCAGACTTGTCGTGTTGCTTCCGCGAGATTGGTGTGTGCTGCGTCATGCCGGTATCGCGACAACGAACCGGATATCGCCCGGTTCCATCATTGAGGTTCGCCGGGATGGTCGCTCGCCAGCATTGCGCTGGATCAACCTTTCGATAACAGCTCGATGACGGTGGCGACGCCGGGCTCGAGGATACGCAGGCGACGGCCGAAGCCGAGCGTATCGAAGGTCGAGCGCAGGTCGTTGGCATTCTGCCGGAAATGCGCCCAGCCATCGGTATGCACGGGGACGATGACGGCGTCGGCAAAGGCGCGTGCGGTCTCGATCGTGTCGTTGGTGTCCATGGTGAGATGGAACGGCCCGCGGGTCTGCGCCGCGCCCGCGAAGGGCAGCACCACGCCGGCCTTGAAGCGGCGCGCGACCTCGGCAACGCCGTCGAACCAGGTGGTGTCGCCGCTGATATAGATCGGACGGTTGCCCGCCTTGCGCGACTCCACCACGAAGCCGATGACGTCGCCTGACAGCGGCTCGATGCCGGCCGGCCCGTGCCGCGCCGGCGTCGCGGTGATGGTCAGCGACTGACCGGCCTTGGTCAGCTCGGTCGACCGCCAGGGGGCAAAGCCTTCGGTCTTGCCACCGAGCCGCTTTGCGCCGGCTTCCGTCGTCAGCACGCGCTTCGCGTCTTTCAGGAAATCGCGGCCGGAATGGTCGAGATTGTCCGAATGCTGATCGTGGCTCAGCAGCACCGCATCGATCTCGCCGACATCGCGTGCGCTGAGCGCCGGCCCCGTCAGCTTCTCCAGTGTCACATGCGGCAATTGATAGTCGCCGGGCGCGTCGAAGGTCGGATCGGTGAGGAGCCGGAAGCCGTCGATCTCGATCAGGGCGGTGGGGCCACCGATCAGGGTGATGGTGAGGGTCATGATGCGCTCCTCTCGGGCGACGCAACCGCCGCGGGCCGGGTTACCAGGTAAATGCCGAGCGCCACCGGAATGATCCCGAGCAGATCGCGAAATTCGACGTGCTCACCGAGCACCAGGAAGGCGAACAGCATGCCGAGCGGCGGCATCAGGAAGTGATAGGCGCTCGCGGCGGTGGCGCCACACACCTTCAGGAGATGAAACCAGAGCAGATAGGCGAGGATCGAGCCGCCCAGCACCAGGAAGGCGAAGGCGCCGGCGAGCCGCATGCTCGGTACGATGTCGCTGACAGAGGAGAACGCGAAGGCGAACGGCATCACCGCAAGGCCGCCGGCGATGTTCTGGATACCGTTGCCGATCCACAGGCTCCCCTTCGGCGCCAGCACCTTGAACAAAATGGTGCCGGCGACGATGGACGCGAGCGAGGCCAGCGTGAACAGGATGCCGTGCGGACTGTCCGACCCGACCGACAGGCGGTGCCAGACGATGAAGGCGACGCCGGCGATGCCGAGCACCAGGCCCGTCACCTTGCGCAAGGTCAGCGCTTCGCCAAGAAACAGCGCCGCCAGAACCGCGGTGAAGACGGGATTGGCCGACACGATCAGGGCCCCGAGCCCGGCCGACACTGTCTTCAGGCCGGTGTAGCCGAGGCCGAGATAGAGCGCGTTGTTGGCGACGCCGAGCACGGCGAAAACCGCCACGTCGCGCAAGGAGAGGTCCCACTTGTCCCGGCGCAGAAGCGAGATGCCGAGGATCAGGACGCCGGCCAGCGAGAACCGCGCGGCCAGCATGATCAGCGGCGGGCAATCGGTGACGCCGATCTTGCCGGCGACGAAGGCATAGCTCCAGAGCAGGCAGAACAGCGCGATCAGGAACGGCAGCGTGTTGAAGCGAGTGCGTGGCATTGCAACGGCGGGGGCGGCTGACATGGGATTTTCTCCTGGGAATTCTCCCTTGCCCCTGATCTAGGCGCATACCTTGCTATTTGGAAATTAAATGATAGACTGACATTCAGTTGATTTATGAATGGAGGCTGCGATGCTCGATCTGGAGCTGCTGCGCAGTTTCGTCTCGGTGGTCGATGCCGGCGGCTTCACCCGCGCCGGCGAGCGTGTCCACCGCACGCAATCGACGGTGAGCCAGCAGATCAAGCGGCTGGAGGAGGATGTCGGTCAGCCGCTGCTGATCCGCAGCGGCAAGGACGTGACCCTGACCGAGGCCGGCGAACGGCTGTTGACCTATGCGCGGCGGCTCTTGTCGCTCGCCGAGGAAGCGCGCGACGTGCTCTCGCGTCCCGGCAGCGAAGGCGCGATCCGGCTCGGCATCACCGAGGATTTCGCCGCCTATCGGCTGACGAAATTGCTCGCGACCTTCCTGCGCAGCCATCCGAACCTGCGGCTCGACGTGCGCGCCGGCCAGAGCCTCTTTCTATACCGCGATCTCGAGCGGGGCGATCTCGATCTCGCGCTGGTCAAGCGCGACGCCAACGAGAAGGGCGGCATCGCGGTGTGGCCGGAGCGCGTGCACTGGGTCACCAGCAAGAGCCATCCGCGCGACACGTCCACCGGCTCGGTGCCGCTGATCGGCTTCGCCTCGGGTTGTCTCTATCGCGCCCGCGCCATCCACGCGCTGGAGAGCGCCGGCCGCAACTGGCACATGGCCTACACCTCCTCCAGCCTCGCCGGCATCCAGGCCGCGGTCGCCGCAGGGCTCGGGCTGAGCATCCTGTCGGAGATGTCGATCCAGGCCGATCATCGCGTGTTGACGGCGAAGGACGGCTTTGCGCCGATCGACAAGACCGAGGTCGCCCTCGTCGCAGCCCCCGAGGCCAGCCCTGCGACATTGCGGCTGGCGGACCGGCTCGCGGAGTTCTGCGATTCGGTGCAGGCGAAGGCAGCGTAGGGCCGAGATAGCGCAAACGCGTGTAGGGCGGATTGGCCGGAGGCGTAATCCGCCACTCCATACAGGGCGGCGGATTACGCTTACGCTAATCCGCCCTACGGAGCAACGCGCTCCTCGGCACGCGCCAAGCGTTAATAGCACCGTGCCGCATCAAACGCGTGGACGCGGTTGTCGCCGAGCACGTGGGCGGTGAAGCCGGACGATCCGAACACTTTCGCGAACGCGGCGTCGCGGATGCTCAAGCCTCCGGTGTATGCGCCGAAGGCAGGCATCACCGCGCGTTCGCCGTCACTGGCAAAGCAACGGCGCTCGATCGAGCGGCCGCGGGTCGGCACGCGCGCCTTGGGATGCAAATGGCCGGCGATTTCGCCGCTCGACCCGGTCGGCTCGTGGCGGAAGACGATCGGGCCGATCGCGACTTCGGTCGCGACCACGCCGCCGAGATCGGACGGCAGCGCCGGATCGTGATTGCCCGAAATCCAGATCCAGTTGCGCCGCGCCTGCAATGCGGCCAGCGCCTCGCGATCGGACGTCGACAAACGCTCATGGGCATCGCGATCGTGAAAGCTGTCGCCGAGCCCAATCACCCGGCGCGGGTCGTGCCGCGCGATCACGGCGGCGAGCCGACTCAAGGTCGCAACCGTATCATAGGGCGGCAGCAGCACGCCGCGCGCGGCAAAGCTCGAGCCCTTTTCCAGATGCAGGTCGGAGACGACCAGCAGGCTCTGCTCTTCCCAGAACAGCGCGCCGGAGAAATCGGCAACAAAGCCGATGTCCGCAACCGTGACCCTCGAAACGCGCATGTCGTCAACGTCTCCCGAAGCCTGCGCGTTTGCCGTCACTTTCTGTCCCGTCGCGTTATGTCATCGCCTCCCGCACGAGCTCCTCGGCAGCTTCGGCCAGGAGTTCGTCGGAAGCTTCGCCATAAACTGACTCGCGGCCGATTTCCAGCAGCACGGGAACGGCGAGCGGCGAAACGTGGTCGAGTTCCTTGTGGGTGATTCGGCCGTGGATGCGCGACAGCATGTCGCCAAGACGGCGCAGATCGAGCAATCCAGTTGCGGCATCGCCGCGCGCGGCGCGCAGCAGCACGTGGTCGGCCTGGTGCTTGCGCAGCACGTCGTAGATCAGGTCGGTCGAGAACAGCACCTGGCGGCGCGACTTCTCCTCGTCGGTGAAGCGGCGCGCGATCAGGCCGGAGATGATGGCGCAGTTGCGGAAGGTCCGCTTCATCAGCGCCGATTCGGCAAGCCACGCCTCGAGGTCGTCGCCGAGCATGTCGGGGTCGAACAGCGCGTTGAGATCGAGCTGACCGCGCCGGACCATGAAAGAGAGGTCGCCGACGCCCCAGATCGCGAGCGCATATTCATTGGCGACGAAGCCAAGCGGACGGGCACGGGCGCGCTCCAGCCGCCGCGTCAGGAGCATGCCGAGCGTCTGGTGCGCGAGCCGGCCCTCGAAGGGGTAGCAGATGAAATAGTGCTTGCCGCCGCGCGGGAAGGTTTCGACCAGGAGTTCGCGCACCGCCGGCACGCGCGAGAATTTCCGCTGCAGCGACAGCCATTCATGGACCTGATCCGGCAGCGCTTTCCACGCACGGCTGTTATCGAGTAGCTTGCGGACGCGCTCGGCGAGATAGGTCGAGAGCGGGAACTTGCCGCCCATGTAGGACGGCACCTTCGCATCCTTGTCATTGGCGCGGGAGACATAGACCTGGTCCTCGACCAGGGCCTCGTAGCGCACCACCTCGCCGCCGAACACAAAGGTGTCGCCGACCACGAGGCCTTCGATGAACACCTCTTCGATCTCGCCCAGCATGCGCCCGCCGCGCGCAATCGCGCCGGTCGAGCCGGTACCGCCGGCGCGCGAGCGCACCAGCCGCACCTTGAGCATGGTCTCTTCAACGATGGTGCCGACGTTGAGGCGGTAAGTCTGCCGCACCTTGGGATTGGCGACCCGCCAGCGGCCCTGCTTGTCCTGCTTGATGCGGGCAAAGCGTTCATAGGTTTTCAGCGCGTAGCCGCCGGTCGCGACGAACTCGACGACGTCGTCGAAATCCGTGCGCGATAGCGGTGCATAGGGCGCCGCGGTCCTGACCTCGGCGTAGAGCTCGTCCGACAGAAACGGCGCGCCGCAGGCACAACCGAGCACATGCTGGGCCAGCACGTCGAGCGCGCCCGATCGCAGCGGCGGTGTATCCTGAGCATTCTCCGCGATCGCATCGATCGCCACACGACACTCCAGCACCTCGAAGCGGTTGGCCGGCACCAGCACCGCGCGCGAGGCCTCGTCGAACCGGTGATTGGCGCGGCCGATCCGTTGCATCAGCCGCGACGATCCCTTCGGCGCGCCGATGTTGATGACGAGATCGACATCGCCCCAGTCGACGCCGAGGTCGAGCGAGGAGGTGCAGACCACGCCGCGCAGGCGGCCTGCCGCCATCGCGTCCTCGACCTTGCGGCGCTGCGCGACGTCGAGCGAGCCGTGATGCAGCGCGATCGCCAGCCCATCGTCGTTCATGCGCCAGAGATCCTGGAACAGCATCTCGGCCTGGCTGCGCGTGTTGACGAACACCAGCGTGGTCTTGTTGCGCTTGATCAGCTCATAGACCTCAGGCAACGCATGACGCGCGCTGTGGCCCGACCACGGCAGGCGCTCTCGCGTGTCGAGCATCTCGACGACCGGCGGCGCGGCGCCGCCCGCGATGACGACGTCGGCGGATGCGCTGTCGCCACCCGGCTGCGGCACGAGGAAGCACGCAAGCTGCTCGGGCTCGGCGACCGTCGCCGACAGGCCGATGGCCCGCAGCTGCGGCGCGATCTTCCAGAGGCGGGCGAGCCCGAGCGACAAGAGATCGCCGCGCTTGGAGGTGACGAGCGCGTGCAGCTCATCGAGCACGATGCGCTTCAGCGACGAGAACAGATAAGGCGCATCGTCGGAGGCGAGCAGCAGCGCGAGCTGCTCCGGCGTGGTGAGCAGGATATCCGGCGGATAGCGCCGCTGCCGCTGCCGCCGCGACACCGGCGTGTCGCCGGTGCGGGTCTCGATCCTGATCGGCAGCCCCATCTCGGCAACCGGCGTCTCGAGGTTGCGCGCGATGTCGACCGCGAGCGCCTTCAACGGCGAGATGTAGAGCGTGTGCAGGCCCCCGCTGCGGCGGACCGAGCGGCCGGTGGAGATGAGGGCTGGGCGGACGTTCTCCGATCCAGTTCCTTCTCCACCTGCGAGTTCGTCAGGCTCCCTCCCCCTGAAAGGGGGAGGGTTGGGGTGGGGGTCAGCCGCTTGCTCCGCGCCTGCGGCTGACCCCCACCCGTCGCGCGCAAGCGCGCGCCGACCTCCCCCTTTCAGGGGGAGGTTCACGCTCTCACTCAACTCCACCAATGTCGGCAAAAATCCCGCCAGCGTCTTGCCGGCGCCGGTGGGCGCGATCAATAACGCCGAGCGCTCCTCGCGCGCTTTGGCGAGCAGCGCGAGCTGATGCTCGCGCGGCGACCAGCCGCGCGAGGCGAACCAGTCGCGAAACCGGCGCGGCAGCAAATCGGCCGTTTCCGACGGCGTGACGGAGAATAGATCGAGCGTCGACACGCCCAAGAGGTAAGCGGTTGGGGAGGCTTCGTCGAGGGGCGCGAGAATGGCAGCAGGTGGCACGACCTCGCTCCCGTTTGCGGAGACTGCAAGGCGATTGCCTAGAAGTCACCTCGCCCCGCTCGCGGGGAGAGGTCTGATCGCATCGCAAGATGCGATCCGGGTGAGGGGGTACAGGTCTCTCGGCTCACACCGCCTCGCGGAGACAGCCCCTCACCTCAACCCTCTAAGAGCAAGCTTCGCTCGTCTCGACCCGCAAGAGCGGGGCGAGGGAGAGGAGGCAGACTGCCCGCCACTACTCCGTCATCGGCTCGCCGGCGAGGTCCCAGTCCTTGCCGTTGAAGATCGAGACATAGAGCGTCTTCATCGGCGTGTAGTCGTCGGGCGTGTAGCTGTAGTTGATGCCGTCGAGGAAATAGGGCGAGTGGAAGCCGGCGAGCGTTGCCGCGTGCTTCAGCACGTTGGCGCGCGTCAGATCGTCGCCGCAGCGGCGCAGGATTTCCGACATCGTCACCACCTGGCCGTACCCGGCGAAGGCGATGGTGTTGTCGGGATCGATGTTCGGCAGATATTTCTTGCGCAGCTCCTCGAACGCGATCACGTCCGGGTCCTTCTCGTAGCGGGGCACGCCGACTTCCTTGTTGTAGCGGATCGCGACGATGTCCTTGGCGTTCTCCAACCCCGCGGCGCTGAGGATCGAGCGGCCGGTTGAGCCTGCCGACAGCAATTGCAGCGGCTTCCAGCCGAGCTCGGCGACCTTGCGGATCGACTGCGACGTCGCCTTGCCGGTGGTGATGTTATAGAAGACGTCGGCGCCGGACTTCGAGAGGTTGATGAGCTGGGAATCGATCGTCGGATCGGTGAGATCGTAGGTCTGCTCCATGATCACCTGCGCGGTACCGCCGGCATCGGCCAGCACCTTCTTGAAGGGACCGAGGAAGTCACGGCCGAAATCGTCGTTCTGGTAGAGGATGCCGACCTTGGCGCTCGGCTTCACGCTGACGACGTGCTTGGCGAGGATGCGCGCTTCGGTCGGATAGAGCGGCAGGCCCGCCATGGTCCATTTGTAGGTCTTCGGATCGTTCCACTTCGAGGCGCCGGTGTTCAGCAACAATTGAGGGACGCCCTTGGAATTGAGATATTTGTGCACGGCGGTCTGCGGCGCGGTGCCGAGCGAGCCGTAGAGCGCCAGCACCTCCTCCTGCTCGACCAGTCGGCGCGTCGCCTCCACGCATTTCGGCGCGCTGTAGGCATCATCCATGGTGAGGAATTTCACCTTGCGGCCGTTGATGCCGCCCTTCTCGTTCAGCATCTGGAAATAGGCTTCGCCGACGCGCCCGAGCACGCCATAGAGCGAGCCGGGGCCGGAATGCGGCACAGTCTGGCCGAGCTTGATCTCGGTGTCGCTCGCACCCGGATCGTATTTCTTGTCCGCGGCCCAGACGAATGGCGCCGGCAGGACGGACGCTGCGATGGCCGACAATGCGGTGGCGCCGAACTCGCGCCGGGTTTGCTTTTTCATTGTTGTTCTCTCCCTGATGGGAAAGCTCTCGCATTCCACCTCACGACGGGCAAGCGCGATCTCGCGGCTTTGCGACGCAATGCCGCTATACGGCACGCGCGTAGCGTCTAGACTCAAGTTTTGGGTTTCCCTGCTCCCCTTGTGAGAGAAGGTGAAAGCTCATGGTGAGGTGAAAGCTCACGGCTTGATCGCGACCGCGACCAGTCCGGGTGCCGGAACATTGTCTTCCTTGCGAGCCCAGAGGTCTTCAAGCTGCGCCAGTGTCAGCCCCGCCGCCGCAACGGAGGCGCGCACATGGGCCGCGCCGTGCGCGTAGCGGAGCCCTTCGCCGACGATGACGCCTTCGCCGTCATGGGTCTCGGTGGTGAACGCCAGCACGCCGCCTCCGACCAGAACGCGCCTCGCTTCCGCGAGCACGGGGGCGAGATCGGCGACGTAGACCATCGCATCTGCCGCAAGGATCAACTCGGCGCTGGCATCTGGCTTGCTCGAAATACCCTTCAGCATGTCGTCGACCTCGAGCTCGGCATAGAGGCCGGTTGCGCGCGCCTTGTCGATCATGCGCGGCGACAAGTCGATGCCGATGAAGCGGTCGACATTCTTGGCGAACGCGCCCGCAGCAAGGCCGGTGCCACAGCCGAGATCGATCGCGCACTTGAAGAAGGCGGGTTTCTTCGCCGCAGCACGGACCGACAGTACCGCCTTGAACAACAGCGCCGGGCCACGATAGCCGAGATCGCCGACCAGCGCGTTCTCGAAGCGAGGCGCATATTGGTCGAACAGCACCTGCACATAGGCCGACGGCATTGACGCGACGGCTTCGGCGCCGAGCTGCATCAGACGTAGGCTGGCGCCGTGGCGGTCCTCGGGATCCGCATCGCGCGCGGCGCAGAAGGCTTTGATGGCCGCATCGCGCTGGCCGAGCTGCCGGCGAATTTCGCCGAGCGTGAACCAGGCGGAGGTGAATTTTGGCGCTAGCTCGATCGCCTGCTCGAGCAGGTCGGCCGCGGCCGGCAAATCGCCTTTCAATTGCAGGTCGCGCGCGAACTCATAGCGGCGGTCGGCGACGAGATCGCCGGAGGACAGGAAGAGGCGCGCAGGCATTTTTGCAGGAACCGAACTCGTCATTGCCCGGCGAAGCCCGGCAATCCATCAAGAAAGCCGGACTCTTCCGAAGATGGGCGCGCGGGTCAAGCCCGCGCATGACGGCTAAACATCGCGGATCGAACGCCTATATACGAGCAATGCGCCCGCAAGACATCCTGATGCCCGTTCCGGCCGGCCTCGCCTGCAAGGCGGGCGGCTTTCTTATCGACCCTGTCAGGCCCGTCGAGCGCGCGCTGATCACACACGGCCATTCCGACCACGCCCGACCCGGCCATGGCGCGGTGCTCGCCACGCAGGAGACGCTCTACATGATGCGGCTGCGCTATGGCGACCATTTTGCAGGCAGCACGCAGGCGATCGCCTACGGCGAGGAAACCAGGCTTGGCGACGTCACCGCGACATTCCATCCCGCGGGCCATGTGCTCGGCTCGGCGCAGATCGCCGTGACCTGCAAGGACACCCGCATCGTCGCCTCCGGCGACTACAAGGACGCGCGCGATCCGACCTGCGTGCCGTTCGAGCTCGTGCCGTGCGACGTCTTCATCACCGAGGCAACCTTTGGCCTGCCGGTCTTCCGCCATGGCGATGCGGCCATTGAAGTGAACAAGCTGCTTGCCTCGGTGAAACTGTTTCCGGAGCGTGCGCATCTGGTCGGCGCCTACTCACTCGGCAAGGCGCAGCGCGTGATCGCGCTGTTGCGCGAGGCCGGCTACGACGCACCGATCTATCTGCACGGCGCGATGGAAAAAATCACCTATTACTATCAGGAGCGCGGCATTGCGCTCGGCGAGCTGAAGCCGGTGCGCGGCATGAAGAAGGCCGAGCTCGCCGGCACCATCACACTGGCGCCGCCGAGCGCGACGTCGGATGTCTGGACGCGGCGTTTTCCTGATCCGGTCACCGCGTTCGCCTCGGGCTGGATGCGCGTGCGCGCCCGCGCCCGCCAGGGTGGCATCGAGCTGCCGCTGGTGATCTCGGACCATGCCGATTGGGACGGGCTGACCGCGACGATCGGCGCGACCGGCGCCGGCGAGATCTGGGTCACGCATGGTCAGGAAGACGCGCTGGTGCACTGGTGCAAGACCAAAGGTCTTGCGGCGCGGCCACTCGACCTCGTCGGTTATGGCGACGAGGACGAAGGCGAGGCCGCGCCTGCCGGCGAGGCCGAGACATGAACCGCTTCGCCGAACTGCTCGACCGCCTCGCCTACGAGCCCGGCCGCAACAACAAGATCAAGCTGCTCGCCGCCTATTTTCGCGAGACCGAAGATCCCGATCGCGGCTATGCGCTGGCGGCGCTGACCGGCGCGCTGTCGTTCAAGCACGCGAAACCGGGGTTGATCCGCGACCTGATCACGGAGCGCACCGATCCGGTGCTGTTCGGATTGTCCTACGACTATGTCGGCGATCTCTCCGAGACGGTGGCGCTGATGTGGCCGAAATCTTCTCCCTCTCCCGCTTGCGGGGGAGGGTCGGGGTGGGGGTCTCTCCCCACAGTCGACAAGCGGAAAGAACCCCCACCCGGATTGCCCGACCGCGCTTACGCGCCGTCGAACGATCCGACCTCCCCCGCAAGCGGGAGAGGTGAAGAAAGCCAGCCGTCCAACAGCCGCCACAACAACCCGCCTCCCCCCACCCTCACCGAGGTCGTCACCACCCTGCGCACGCTCGGCAAGGCCGAGCTGCCGGCGCAGCTCGCGCGCTGGCTGGATGAGCTCGACGAGACCGGACGCTGGGCGCTGCTAAAACTCGTCACCGGCGCGATGCGGATCGGGATCTCGGCGCGGCTGGCGAAGACGGCGGCAGCCGCGCTCGGCAACAAGGATCCGCACGAGATCGAACTGATGTGGCCGGGCCTGTCGCCGCCCTATCTCGATCTGTTCGCCTGGCTGGAGGGCCGCAGCGATAAGCCGGTTAACCGCGATCCGACGCCGTTCCGCCCGGTGATGCTGGCGCATGCGATCGAGGATGCGGACTTTGCCAATCTCGACGCCGCCGATTTCAGCGCGGAGTGGAAGTGGGACGGCATCCGTGTGCAGGCCGTGTCCGGCCGCGACGCGCGCGGCCACGTCCAGACGCGGCTCTATTCGCGCACCGGCGAGGACATCACCGGCAGCTTCCCGGACCTCGTGCCGTCGCTGCATCTGCCCGGCGCGATCGACGGCGAACTGTTGGTGCTGCGCGACGGCCGCGTGCAGACATTCAACGTGCTGCAGCAGCGGCTCAATCGCAAAGTGGTATCGCCGAAGCTGATCAAGGAATTTCCGATCCATCTGCGCGCCTACGACCTGCTCGGCGACGACGCGAACGACCTGCGCGAGCTGCCGTTCACCGAGCGGCGCACACGATTGGAGGACTTCGTCGGGAAGCTGAACGATCCGCGCATCGACCTGTCGCCGACGGTTCCGTTCGCAAGCTGGGAGGAACTGACCGCGGCGCGCGCCGATCCCAGGAGCGCGGGTGCCGGCGACGACGCCGACGCGGTCGAAGGCGTGATGCTCAAGCGGCGCGACGCGCCCTATCTGCCAGGACGGCCGAAGGGCCCATGGTGGAAGTGGAAGCGCGATCCGCACATCATCGACGCGGTGCTGATGTATGCGCAGCGCGGCCACGGCAAGCGCTCGTCCTATTATTCCGACTACACCTTCGGCGTCTGGACCTCCGGCGAGGGCGGCGAACAGCTCGTGCCGGTCGGCAAAGCCTATTTCGGCTTCACCGACGAGGAGCTCCTGCAGATCGACCGCTTCGTTCGCCGCAACACGACGGAGAAATTCGGCCCGGTGCGCCATGTCGTGCATGAGCCGGACCAGGGGCTGGTGCTGGAGGTCGCGTTCGAGGGATTGCAACGCTCGCCGCGTCACAAATCCGGCGTCGCGATGCGCTTTCCGCGGATCAACCGGCTGCGCTGGGACAAGCCGCCGCGCGAGGCCGACCGGCTGGAGACGCTTGAACGGCTGTTAATGACCTTGACGGGAAATTAAGCCGCGCAGATGCATGGCAGCCATTGACCGCGGTTCCCGGGTTCCCCATGTGCCCTGCCGTGGCCTATAATGGGCGGGCGATTCCGCCAGGAGAGGATGATGCAAAACGACGTCAGAGACTTGCCGGCCAGCAACGCCGACGGGCTGCACCGCTTCCTCGGTGGCTCGCCGCTGTCGGTGGCGTTTCGGCTGATCCTGTTGTCGATCCTGGTCGGCGTCGTGCTCGCCGCGATCGGATTCGATCCCTGGAACATCATCCACAGCATCCGTATGCTGTTCCAGCGCATCTGGGATTTCGGCTTCGACGCCATCAACTGGGCCTGGCGCTACTTCCTGCTCGGCGCCGTGATCGTGGTCCCGGTCTGGTTCCTGTCGCGGCTGTTCGGCGCGCCGCGCGGCCGGTAATCGAGGAAAGCTGACAGCCGATGCAGGTACGATTTGTCGGCTGCGGTGATGCGTTCGGCTCCGGCGGCCGCTTCAACACCTGCTTCCACGTCACCGGAGCGCGCGTCAATCTCCTGATCGACTGCGGCGCCTCGTCGCTGCCGGCGATGAAACAGCTCGGGATCGATCGCGATGCGATCGACCTGATCCTGATCACGCATTTCCACGGCGACCATTTCGCCGGCCTGCCGTTTTTGCTGCTCGACGCACAATTCTCTCGCCGCACCCGGCCGCTGACGATTGCGGGACCGCAAGGCATCGAGGCCAAGCTGCCGCAGCTGATGGAGGTGATGTTCGAGCATTCCTCGAAGACCAAGCAACGCTTTGATCTCTCGGTGGTCGCGCTCACGCCGGAACAGACGCGCAGCTTCGGTGACGTGACGGTAACACCTTATGCGGTGGTGCACGGCGAATCCGGGGGACCTTTTCTCGCCTACCGCATCGAGGCGGACGGCCGCATCATCACCTACAGCGCCGACACCGAATGGACCGATGCGCTGATCCCTGCGGCCAGAGACGCCGATCTCTTCATCGCGGAAGCCTATACTTACGACAAAATGGTCAAGAACCACCTCAGCCTGAAGGTGCTCGAAGCGCATCTGCCTGCCATCAACGCCAGGCGCGTGGTGCTCACCCACATGAGCGACGACATGCTCGGCCGCGTCGACAGCCTGCCCTACGTGGCAGCGCGCGACGGCGCGACGATCGAATTCTGACTATGCACGCGCCCATTCATCCCAGGATCACGACGCGGCAGGTATTCGCCATCGCAGGCCCCGCGATGGTCGCGAACCTGACGACGCCACTGATCGGCATCGTCTCGACTACCGCGATCGGCCGCCTCAACGATGCGGCGCTGCTCGGCGGTGTCGCGATGGCCTCGGTGATCTTCGACTGCCTGTTCTGGCTGTTCGCCTTCCTGCGCATGAGCACGCTGGCCTTCACGGCGCAGGCCCAGGGCGCCGGCGAGACGGGCGAGTTCAGCGCGATCCTGGTGCGCGGCTTCATCGTGGCCGGATTGATCGGCGCCGCCTTGATTGCGCTGCAGATCCCGCTCGCGTCAGTCACCTTCGACGCGATGGGCGGCAGCGAGGGCGTCACGCGCGCCGCAAAGACCTATTTCAAGATCCGGATCTGGTCGGCGCCGCTGGCGCTCGCCAATTACGTGATCCTGGGCTGGCTGGTCGGCCAGGCGCGCGCCAATCTGGCGCTGGCGCTGCAAATCGTGATCAACATCATCAACATGATCGCCACGGTGCTGCTGGTGCAGGCCTATCACACCGGCATCGCGGGGGCCGCGATCGCCGCCGTGCTGGCCGAAACGGCCGGATTCGTTGCCGGCATCGTCGTTGCCTGGCGGATCGCACAGGGCGGCTTCGCGGTGCCGCGCGCGACGCTGTTCGATCGCGAGAAGCTGATGCGCATGCTCGCGGTCAACCGCGACATCATGATCCGCACCGCGGCCCTGATCACGGTGTTCCTGTTCTTCACCGCGAAGGGCGCGCGCGCCGGCGACGTGACGCTGGCGGCCAATTCGGTGCTGAACAACTTCCTGCTGGTCTCGGCCTTCTTCCTCGACGGCCTCGCCAACGCCGCCCAGCAGCTCTGCGGCAAGACCTTCGGCGCGCGCGACGCGAGAGGCTTTGCGGACTCGACCCGGCTGGTGCTCCTTTGGGGATTAGGCTTTGCGATCGTGGTCTCGGTGCTGTTCGCGCTGTTCGGCCCGGCCCTGATCGACCTGATGACGACCAGCGACGACGTCCGCCGCAGCGCGCGTGATTTCCTGCTGTTCGTGATCCTCGCACCATTGCCGGGCGTCTTCGCCTTCGGCTTCGACGGCATCTATGTCGGCGCGACCTGGGCGCGCGAGATGCGCAACCTGATGCTGACTTCGCTGCTGATCTTCCTTGTGACCTGGTGGGCGCTGAACTCGTTCGGCAATGCCGGGCTGTGGACCGCAATGCTCGGCTTCTATGTCGCGCGCGGCGGCCTGCAGGGCCTGCGCTACCCGACGCTGTTGAGGAAGACGTTCAAGGCGCCGTAGCCCCCGTAGCCCGGATGGAGCGCAGCGCAATCCGGGATAAGTGCGCCCCGCGCGTACAGGGTCCCCGGATTTCGCTGCGCTCCATCCGGGCTACGCAAAGCAGCTACTTTACCGGCCAGTCCTCGGCCGTGATCGTCGCCGCATCGGCGCCGACGATTTCGGAAAGCGAGTCACGGCCGGTGCGCAGCAACGTCGAGGAGAGGTCGCGCTTGATGTCGTCGACCAGGCCGAGGCCCTTGTAGACCAGCGAGGAATAGAGCTGGATCAGGCTGGCGCCGGCGCGGATCTTGGTCAGCGCGGCGCCGCCAGAGTCGATGCCGCCGACGCCGATCAGGGGAAACGCGCCCTCGACGCGCACATAGGTCTCCGCCACCATTCGCGTCGAGAGGCGGAACAGCGGCCGACCCGACAGGCCACCCTGCTCCTTGGCGCGATTCTCTTCGCGCAGCGTCGACGGACGCGCCAGCGTGGTGTTGGCGACGATCATGCCGTCGACACGGCGCGAGCGCGCGATGTGCACGACATCGTCGAGCTCGGCGAGGCTCAGATCCGGCGCGATCTTGAGCAGCACCGGCGAGTCGCCCGCATTCTTGCGCACGCGCTCGCGGGTGTCGATGACACGCGCGAGCAGATCGTCGAGCGCCGCCGATTGCTGCAGATTCCGCAGGCCCGGCGTGTTCGGCGAGGAGACGTTGACCGTGAAATAGCTCGCGACCGGCGCAAACGTCTCGATCAGCTTCACATAATCGGCGACACGATCGGGCGAATCCTTGTTGGCCCCGACATTGACGCCGACGATGCCGCCGTGGCCGGCGCGGGAGGCCAGCCGCCGCAGCACGGCGTCGGCACCGTCATTGTTGAAGCCCATGCGGTTGATGACGGCTTCGTCCCGCTCCAGCCGGAACAGGCGCGGCCGCGGATTGCCGGCTTGCGGCTTCGGCGTCACCGAGCCGATCTCGACAAAGCCGAAGCCAAGCCGCAGCAGCGCGTCCGGCGCCTCGGCGCTCTTGTCGAAGCCGGCCGCCATGCCGATCGGGTTCGGGAAGTTAAGCCCGAAGGCGCGCACCGCAAGCTTGGGATCGTCCGGCCGCTGCCGGATCGGCGGCAGCAGCCTGAGGCCCCGGATCGCCATGCGATGGGCATCCTCGGGATCGAACCAGCGGAGCAGCGGCAGCGAGAAGGCGTCGAAGGCGCGAATCACGGCTTGAGCTCCGGAACGTCATGGCCGCCATCGGAGCGGGCGCGCAGGTCGAGAATCTCGGTGACCGCGCCGAGGTCGAGCTCGCCATAGAGATGGGGAAACAACTCGTCGTTGCGGGACGGCTCCCAGCGCAGCGCATCGCCCAGCGCATCAGCATCGACTGCGACCAGGAACAGGCCGGTCTGGCCAAAAAAATGCTTTCGCGCGGTCTCGGCGACCTGAGAGGCCGTGGAAAAATGGATGAAGCCGTCGCGTGTGTCGTCCGCACTGCCCCG
Organism: Bradyrhizobium erythrophlei; assembly: GCF_042430365.1. Lineage (GTDB taxonomy): Bacteria > Pseudomonadota > Alphaproteobacteria > Rhizobiales > Xanthobacteraceae > Bradyrhizobium > Bradyrhizobium erythrophlei. Next base: position 22,492 of record NZ_JBHMET010000232.1, on the reverse strand, counting down.
GTACACGCCCTGTCGTTCGGCCTCGCGCCAAGCCGAAGCGGGGGTGATTTTGTAGATCATAGGCACGTGCCGGCAGTCCCTTTTGTCGTTGAGTCTCTTGGGGTTTTGTCCGGATTTGATGGGGTTGCCCCAGACGGTCACCGGGCGAGCGAGCGACCGTATCGGCGGCTGCGGCGCAACTCAAGCGGTGCTTGGCGGCGCATCACGTCAGAATTGCGGAAACCGCCGGATTGAGGTAATAATTCCTAGATTGCAGCGGATTTACGCGATGGTCAAACAACCCAAATCTTCCCGCCCCCTTACCCACGCCCAGGTCTGGGCCGCGCTCGATCGGCTCGCCGAGCGTGCCGGCCTGTCGCCCTCTGCCCTCGCGAAGCGGTCCGGCCTCGACCCCACCACCTTCAACAGGTCGAAGCGCGTCACCGGCGACGGCCGCGAACGCTGGCCCTCGACCGAATCGGTCTCCAAGGCGCTGGCTGCAACCAACACCTCGATCGACACCTTCGTCCAGTTGATCGGGGACGGTGGCCGCGCCGCCCAGTCGGTGCCGCTGATCGGCTTCGCCCAGGCCGGCGCCGGCGGCTATTTCGATGACAGCGGCTTTCCCGCCGGCAAGGGCTGGGACGAGGTGGCGCTGCCAGCCACCAATGACGAGCATGCCTACGCGCTCGAGATCGAGGGCGACTCGATGAAACCCGCCTATCGCGAGGGTGACATCATCGTGGTCTCACCGGGCACGCCGATCCGCCGCGGCGACCGCGTAGTGGTGCGCACGACCGGCGGCGAGGTGATGGTGAAGGAATTGAAGCGCCGCACCGCCAAGCTGCTGGAGCTCGCCTCCCTCAATCCGGCGCATGAAGACCGCACCTTCGATGCCGAGGAGGTCGAGTGGATTGCGCGGATCGTGTGGGCGAGCCAGTAGTTAGTTGTCGTCCCGGCGAAGGCCGGGACCCATAACCACAAATGCTGATTGTTGCGCGACGCTGGATCGACGAGCCCCGTTCACAACACAAGCCGCGGAGTATGGGTCCAGGCTTTCGCCGGGACGACCGCGGTGTTTGTCCCACCACTTAGCCTACGTCGCGTAGTCCGGCTCTTTCCGATCCAGCATCCGCTTCAGCGCGTCGAAATGGCGCTGCGCCGGGGTTGGGCCCTTGTAGAGATGATCGTCGCGGAAATCGCGCTTGGTCTTCTCGACCACGTGCGGCGGCAGTTTCTTCAGCGGCTGGTGGGTCCACATCGCGTAGATCTGCACCTGCGCGGCGCGCTCGATGTAATAGAGCTTATCGTAGGCGTCCGCGATGGTCTCGCCGACGGTCGAGATGCCATGGTTGGCCATGAACAGCACGGTCTTGTCGCCGATCACCTTGGCGAGCCGCGCGCCTTCGGCGGGATCGAGCGCAGGCCCGGTGTAAAGGTCGTCATAGGCGATCGCTTCCGACAGTCCGACCTCGGTCTGGCCGATCTCCTTGATCCGCGGGTCTTCGAGCCGCGTCAGCGCACTGGCAAACGGCATGTGGGTGTGGAACACGGCTTTCGCCTGCGGCAGCGCCTGGTGGATCGGCGCGTGGATGCAATAGCAGGAGCGCTCGACCTCGCCCTCACCGCGCTTCACCAGACCGTCGTCGATGCCGACCTCCATGAAGGACGACGCCGTCACCTCCGACCAGTGCATGCCGAACGGAATCTGATAGTAGCGGTCGGTGCGACCGGGCACCACGAAGGTGAGATGGTTGAAGATGCCTTCCGAGAAACCGTGGATGAAGGCGAGCCGATGGGCAGCGGCGAGATCGACCCGTGCCTGCCATTCCTCGGCGCTGCTGTCGTTCTGCAGCGATTGCGGCGAAATCCTGAACTGCATGCGCGTGCTCCCATCTATGCCGGCCCTTGCCGGCTGTTTTTGTAGGGGCCAGTCTAGCGCAATCCAGCGCCGGCCTCGGCCGACATTGCCGATGACCAGCCATCCGGATTTTGCGGGCCCGCCTGGGTCGTGTGATGATGCGCCGCGAAGGAATGAGATCGGACTGGCTGCAGTGCAAGCTTGCGTTTACCCGGAATCAGGTATCTGCAAACTCGTTCTTTCAACCATAGGGGGCTCACTTGGATCGTCGAAATTTATTGAAAGCACTCGCCGGGCTTGCGGTTTGTCCGCTCTGTTCAGCCACCGGCTTCGCCGCGGAGGGCGCGCATTGGAGCTACGAGGGAGACGCCGGCCCCGCCAAATGGGGTGATCTCGACGCGGCCAACAAGGCGTGCTCGATCGGCTCCCAGCAATCGCCGATCGACATCATCGCGCCGGTCAAGTCGCAGTTGCCGCCGCTCAAGCTTTCATGGGCCAAGACGGCGGACAGCATCGTCAACAACGGCCACACCATCCAGCTCAATTTCTCCGAGGGCAGCACGCTCAAGCTCGGCGACACCACCTACAAGCTGGTGCAGCTTCACTTCCATCGGCCGAGCGAGCACCTGATCGGTGGCATGAATTTCGCGATGGAGGCGCATTTCGTCCATCGCGCCGAGTCCGGCGCCCTGGCCGTGGTCGGCGTGCTGATGGCGGAGGGTAAGGCGAATGCGACGTTCGGCAAGATCGTCGCGACCATGCCGGCCAAGGAAGGTCCGGCGGTCAAGGCGGACGCCGCGATCAACCCGAACGGGCTGTTGCCGGCGAAGCTCGGCTACTACCGCTATTCGGGATCGCTGACCACACCGCCTTGCGCTGAAGTCGTCGAATGGCTGGTGCTGTCAGACCCGATCCAGGTCGCGGCCTCCGACGTCGCCGGCTTCGCCAAGCTCTATCCGATGAACGCGCGACCGGCGCAGAAGAGCAACCGCCGCTACGTGCTGCAATCGAGCTGACCGCGATACGAACCCGTCATTGCGAGGGGCTCAACCGGCCCAATGACCGGAGCCACAGGGTGGGCAAAAAGCGCGAGCGTGCCCGCCCTTTCTTGCACCGTTCGTGAACACTGGGCAAGGCGCTTACGCGCCTGTGCCACCCTACGCGACCGCTACAACGACCGCGCCAGCGCGCCGTCGATCATGTTCACCGCGTTCTGCACGCCATAGACAGCAACGAAGGAGCCGAAGCGCGGCCCCTTCTCCTGGCCGAGCAGCACCTGGTAGAGCATGTTGAACCAGTCGAGCGAGACGCCGGGGCGGCCGTCCTTGCCCTTCTTGTTCAGGTCGAGGAACGGCTCGCGGCGGCCGATCTCGTAGACGACGTTCTGGATGTCTTCCGCGGTCGCGCCGGCCGGCATGTTGGAGAGCGCGTCGCGCAGGTCCTGCAGCGCGGCGCGCTCGCCCTCAGTCGGCTCGCGGAACTGCTTCGTCGGCGCCACGAAGTCGCGGTAGTAATTGATGGCGTAGCCGACCATCGCATCGAGCTTCGGATGCGACTGCGGCGTCACGCCCGGCCGATAGCGGCCGATGAAGCCCCACAGCGTCTCGGCGTTCTCCGCGTTCGACGACGATACCAGCGTCAACAGAAGCTGGAAGGTGACGGGCATGTCGGCCTGCGGCGGCGTGCCGGAATGGATGTGCCAGACCGGGTTCTGCAGCTGCTGCCGCGCTTCCTGCTTCGGGAAGCCGTCGAGGAATTGCTGGTAGTCGTCGACATTACGCGGGATGACGTCGAAGTAGAGGCGCTTCGCCGCCTTCGGCTCGCGATACATGAACAGCGACAGCGATTCCGGTGAGGCGTAGCGCAGCCACTCGTCGATGGTCAGGCCATTGCCCTTCGACTTCGAGATCTTTTGGCCCTTGTCGTCGAGGAAGAGCTCGTAGTTGAAGCCCTCCGGCGGCGTGCCGCCGAGCGCCCTGGCGATCGGGCCCGAGAGCTTGACCGAGTCGATCAGGTCCTTGCCGGCCATCTCATAGTCGACGCCGAGTGCGACCCAGCGCATCGCCCAGTCAGCCTTCCACTGGCACTTCACGTTGCCGCCGGTGACCGGGGTTTCGACCTCCTGGCCAGCGTCCGGATCCACATAGGTGACCGTGCCGGCCGCGACGTCGCGACGGATCATCGGCACCTGCAGCACGACGCCGGTGGTCTTGCTGATCGGCAGGAACGGCGAATAGGTCGCGCGGCGGTCCGGCCCCAGCGTCGGCAGGATGATCGCCATCACCTTGTCGTAGGCGGCGAGCATCTTGAGCAGCGTCGTGTCGAAGCGGCCCGACGTGTAGAAGTCGGTCGCGCTCGCGAACTCGTAGTCGAAGCCGAAATGATCGAGGAAGGCGCGCAGCCGCGCATTGTTGGCGGCGCCGAACGACGGATGTTCGTTCGAGAACGGGTCCGGCACACGCGTCAGCGGCTTGCCGAGATGGGATGCCATCATCTCGCGATTGGGCACGTTGTCCGGCACCTTGCGCAGGCCGTCCATGTCGTCGGAGAAGGCGAGCAGACGCGTCTTGATCTTGTCCTCGGTGAGCACGCGGAAGGCGTGGCGCACCATGGTGGTGCGCGCGACCTCGCCGAAGGTGCCGATATGCGGCAGGCCCGACGGACCGTAGCCGGTCTCGAACAGCACCTCGTCCTTCGGATTTTTCTTCAGCCGCGCCACGATCGCCTTCGCCTGCTCGAACGGCCAGGCGTTGGATTGTTCGGCGAGCGCACGCAGGTCGCTCGGGCTGGCGGCAAGGTCAATCACGGACATCTTTCGGTTCTCTCCAAGGCCACGAAAACTAGCGTTTTTGCGGCAAAATGCAAAATGACGAGCGGCCGGCTCCATCCGTCATTGCGAGGAGCGAAGCGACGAAGCAATCCATCTATCCCCGCGTTGAGGCGTGGATTGCTTCGCTTCGCTCGCAATGACGGCCGACAGCACGGCGCTTATTCCCTCAGAACGGGCTGATCGAGAAATAGCGCAGCCACAGATCGGTGAAGCGGCCTTTTTCCCAAAGCCGGAACAGCGCCCAGTTCAGCGACTGCCGCAACAGGTCGTTGCCTTTGCGCACGGCAATGCCGATGCCCTCGCCGAAATAGCGGCTCTCGACGAAGGGGCCGCCCGAGAACGCGCAGCATTCGCCGGAATCGGTGCCGTTGATCCAGAACGCCAGCGAGATCGCGTCGCCGAAGATGAAGTCGACCTCGCCGCGGCGCAGTGCTGCGCGCAGCGCATCGTCATTGGTATAGGACTTGATCTCGGCGTCGGTGAACATCGCCTTCAAATAGGCCTCGTGCGCCGTACCGCCGATCACGCCGACCTTCTTGCCCTCGAGATATTCGGGACGGATCTCCGGCATCACGGCGTCGCGCCGCGACACGAAGCGCGCCGGCGCGCGGTAATAGGGATCGGTGAAATCGACCTTGGCGCGAAGCTGCGGCGTCACCGCCAGCGACGCGATGATGGCATCGCCGCGATTGGTCGCGAGCGCATCGACCAGCGTCTCGAAGCGGCGCATCTGGATCGTGCAGGTGACCTTGATCTCGTCGCAGAGCGCGCGCGCGAGGTCGACGTTGAAGCCGGCCGGGTTGCCGTCCGGACCGGTGAAGTTGAACGGCGGATAATCGGTCTCGGTCAGGAAGCGGATCACGGTGATGCGCGACAGGTCGGGCCGGTCCGGCCGCCGCCGCGGATCCCAGAAGCCCGGCACCGCCTGGGGCGCGGCCTCCACGGCCGGCTTGGACGGCGCGGCTTGCGCCGATGGCGCCGGCGCAGTCTGCGCCGGGGCTGGCTTTGCCGGGGGGGACTGCGCAGCTGGGGCCGGAGACGGAGCCGGCCTTGCAGCTGGGGGCTGGGGCGCGGCCGGGGCCGGAGGCGTCTGCGCCGTCGCCGTGCCGGCGGTGGCCAGGACCACGGCCGCAATCAGCCACCCGGCCAGCCGGGCGGCCGGGCATGGCAGGATCGCAAAGGGCTTTGTGGTCAAAACAGGCATAAACCGACGATTTCGAGGGAATTGGACGGCCTTATAGACCATCCAGCGCCTGATGCGAGCGCCGATTGGTTAATTCCGAACGGCAGAACAGGTCAGAGATACCGTTTCAGATCGGCCGCTGCGTCCTCGGGCGTCCGTTTCAGGTTGAACGGCGAGATGAAGCGGCCGTCGCGATCCATCAGGTAGATCAGCGCGGTGTGGTCCATCGTGTAGTCGCCATCCTTCAGCGGCACCTTCTTGGCATAGACGCGATAGGCCGACAGCACCTTGCCGACCGCTTGCGGGTCGCCAGTGAGCCCTTTCAGGTGCGGATCGAAGCTCGAGAGATAGCCCTTCATCGCGGCCGTGGTGTCGCGCTCGGGATCAACCGAGACGAAATAGGCGTTCACGCGGTCGGCGTCTTTGCCCATCGCCTTCAGCACCTCGGAAATCTCGAACAGCGAGGTCGGGCAGATGTCGGGGCAGTGGGTGAAGCCGAAGAAGATCAGCGTCGGCTTGCCCTTCAGGCTCTGGTCGGTGATGACCTGGCCGGCCTGATCGGTGAGCTGGAACGGACCACCGATCGCGGCCGGCGCGGTGACGGTCCGCAGGCCGCCGAGCGCCCACAGCATGATGACAAGCCCGACCACGAGGCTGCCGGCGAAGGCGGCAAAGATCACCAGCGGGCGCGTGGTCTGGGGCATGATGGGAAGGATTCCTTAATCGTCAGAAGCAGGCGGACACGCCGGCGGTGATCATCTCGAAGAACACCGCGGTCCTGTAGTGGAACCAGAGCGCGCCGGCGGCCAATAGCGCAAGCCCGCCGAGGCCTGCCGCACCCCAAATCAGTGCGGATGCCACCCTGCTCTGCGCCGGGGCGACGACGAGATGAGGCTGGGCGGAGATCGGCTGAACCATACGGTTCAGATAAGGCCGGTTCCGCCGGGCGGCAAGCATAATGGCAGCCGTGAACGTCACATCATGGGGAGCGATTTTCCGGCATTCGCCCCGACTCGTCATGGCCGGGCTTGTCCCGGCCATCCACGCCTTGCCTGCGCGACAAGAGAGACGTGGATGCCCGGCCCAAGGCCGGGCATGACGAAGAAACGCGGGAGATGTCTAGCGCGACGACGGCCGGTTCGCGGAGGCCTGGGCGTCGAGATAACAGGGTTTGTAGAGCGCCTGCAGCTGCTTGCCGCGCAGGAAGATCATGCGCGGGGTCAGGCCACCGCGGGCTGCGATCCATCGGCGCACCGCCGGCGGATACATCGAGTACAGCATCTGGGTGGCTTCGGGATTGGTGATGGCGCGGCCGTTGGCGCCGAAATCCCAGGCGGCATGGAAACCGAGATTGGCGTGCGAGGTAACGCAGATCCGGTCGTGGGGAACCGCGCCGAGCACGATGGTGCAGGCTGACGCGCAGAGGCCATCGATGATGACAGTTTCGCCCGATGTACGCAGGCCTTGATATTTGTCGACGTAGGTGCCGATCCGGCCGCCACGATCGTCGGCGATCCGGACCACTGCGTGAGACGCCCCCATCCCCGCCAGCAGAAGGACCGCCGCGAGCACCCCCGTGATCAACTTCATTGCCTGCCCCAGTCGAAACCGAATCTGTTCGTCTTGTGATGCAAGATTGGCGTCAGCGTGTTGCGAGAGTCGAAATTTGTCCAGCCAAGCGAACCACGTCAAAACAAATTCAAATTGGGTGTTGCGCGCGCGCTGCAGTCACACTCCTTAAGGTCCCAAACTGGAACAGCTTGCCGCTTCCGTTTGATGCGCGACCGCCACAGGCAAGAGCCATTTGGCGTTGACCGCACGCAAAGACACGGTCTTGAATCGCGGCAGGCTGGGGAGGATCGGGATGGCAGACGATGCAGATGTGATCGTGGTTGGCGGCGGACTGGCGGGACTGGTCGCCGCAACCGAGATCGCCGACGCCGGCAGACGCGTCATCGTGCTCGACCAGGAAGGCGAACAGAGCCTCGGCGGCCAGGCCTTCTGGTCGTTCGGCGGACTATTCCTGGTCGATTCGCCGGAGCAGCGCCGGCTCGGCATCAAGGACTCCTTCGAGCTCGCGCTGCAGGACTGGATGGGCACCGCGGGCTTCGACCGTGACGAGGATCACTGGCCGCGCAAATGGGCCGAGGCCTACGTCGCCTTCGCCGCCGGCGAGAAGCGCGACTGGCTGCGCGCGATGGGCCATCGCATCTTCCCAATCGTCGGCTGGGCCGAGCGCGGCGGCTATGACGCGATGGGCCACGGCAATTCGGTGCCGCGCTTTCATGTCACCTGGGGCACCGGACCCGGCATTGTCGAGCCGTTCGAGCGCCGCGCGCGCGAGGCGGCGAAAACCGGGCGCTTGACCTTCAAGTTCCGCCATCGCGTCGATGCGCTCAGCGCCACCAACGGCGCGGTCGATGGCGTCAGTGGCTCAATCCTGGAACCGACCGCTGTCGAACGCGGCAAGAGCTCCTCGCGCAAGGTGGTCGGCGACTTCTCCCTTCGCGCCCCGGCGGTGATCGTCGCCTCCGGCGGCATCGGCGGCAACCACGACCTGGTGCGGCAGAACTGGCCCAAACGTCTGGGCGAGCCGCCCAAATTCATGATCTCGGGCGTGCCCGAACATGTCGACGGCCGCATGATCGGCATCACCGAGGCCGCCGGCGGGCGGCTGATCAACCGCGACCGCATGTGGCATTACGTCGAGGGCATCCAGAACTGGAACCCGATCTGGCCGCGCCATGGCATCCGTATTCTGCCGGGGCCGTCGTCGCTGTGGTTCGACGCGTCAGGCAAGCGCCTGCCCGCACCGCTGTTCCCCGGCTCCGATACGCTCGGGCAACTGCAGTACATCATGAGCACGGGCTACGATTATTCGTGGTTCATCCTGACCCAGAGCATCATCAAGAAGGAGTTCGCCCTTTCAGGCTCGGAGCAGAACCCGGACCTGACCGGAAAGAGCTGGCGCATGACCATCAAGCGCGCCACCAACAAAGGCGCGCCGGCGCCGGTGGAGGCCTTCAAGCAGCACGGCGCCGACTTCATCGTGCGTAACAATCTCGAGGATCTCGTCGCCGCGATGAACAAGCTCGCCGGCAACGACCTGCTCAAACTCGACGCCATCAAGACGCAGATCGAGGCGCGCGACCGCGAGATCACCAATCCCTATGTGAAGGATGCGCAGGTGATGAACCTGCACAATGCGCGCCGCTATATCGGCGACAGACTGATCCGCACGGCCAAGCCGCACCGCATCCTCGATCCCGAGCACGGTCCGCTGATCGCGGTGAAGCTCAACATCCTGACTCGCAAGACGCTCGGTGGCTTCGAGACCGACCTCTCTTCGCGGGTGTTCGGCCACGACCACCAGATCATCCGCGGCCTCTATGCGGCCGGCGAAGCCGCGGGCTTCGGCGGCGGCGGCGTGCACGGCTATCGGTCGCTGGAGGGCACGTTCCTCGGCGGCTGCCTGTTCTCGGGCCGCAATGCGGGACGCGCCGCGGCGAAGGCGGTGGGTTAGGCGGTGCGCAGGCACGCCCAGATCGGGATCATTACCGCAGATCGGGATCATTACCGCGGCTGCGCTCGCTTGCTCCATCCTGCCCGCGCATGCGGACACGATCTCGATCGACGGCACCACGCGGACATTCGCGGCGCGGCTGCCGGACACGAAGCCCGCCGCTCTCGTCATCGTGCTGCACGGCAAGACCCAGAGCGGGGCAGACATGATGAGCCGGACGTCCTGGCCCGCGGTAGCCAAGCGTGAGCGTTTTGCCGTGGTGTTTCCCGACGGGCTCAACCGTGCCTGGGCCGACCTGCGACCTGACGAAGAGCGTGCGGGCGATGGGCCGCCAAAAAGCACCGACGACGTCGCCTTCATCGCGCAGCTGATCCGGAAATTTATCGACGACGGGGCCGCGGACCCGAAACGGGTGTATGTCACCGGCGTCTCCAATGGCGGCGCGATGACGATGACGCTGCTGTGCAAGCGTCCCGAATTGTTCGCCGCCGCGGCGAGCGTGATCATGAACCTCACCAACGAGTCGGCCCGCGCCTGCCGGCCGTCACGCCCCGTTCCGCTCTTGATGATGAACGGCACCACCGACCCGCTGGTCCCCTATCAGGGCGGCCGCGGCACCAGCAGTTTTGCGGTCGACGGATTCTGGTCGACGGACAAGACGCTGGCGTTCTGGCGCCGGGTCAACGGCTGCGACGCCAAGGACGCCGCAACGGCCGAGCTCGAGGATCGCGACAGGTCCGACCGCTCGACCGTGACCAGGATCGACTCGCGCTGCCCTGTCGGGCGCGACATCGTGCTCTACCGCGTCAATGGCGGCGGCCACCGCATGCCGGGCGGCTTTGCCGATGCGCGCTTCACGCGCCTTGCCGACAACATCCTCGGCCCGCAGAACCATGATATCGACGGCGCCGAGACGATCTGGGCCTTCTTCAAGCGATTTCCGTGAGGTGCGGCCTGCAAATTGCGCAGTGGCGGCGGCGCCTTTGACGCGGTAGATAACGCCCGCCATTCAAGTGGAGACCCAAATGAGCATTCAACGTTTCGAAACCGGCCCGCGCATGAGCCAGGCCGTCGTGCACGGCAACACCGTCTATCTCGCCGGCGTCGTCGCCGGCAAGGCCGCCGGCGGCAGCGTCACCGACCAGACCAAGGACATCCTGTCGATCATCGACGGCCATCTGGCGAAGGCCGGCACCGACAAGTCGAAGCTCCTCAGCGCGACCATCTACATCACCGACATGAAGACGTTCCCTGAAATGAATGCGGTGTGGGACACCTGGGTCTCGCAGGGCAACACCCCGGCGCGGGCGACCGTCGAGGCCAAGCTGGCGGCGCCGCAGTACAATGTCGAGATCATGGTGGTCGCGGCGAAGTAAGCGCGCGGCGCATACCGAGATGAATCTGCTGCCCCGGATTGCTGATCGCAATTCGGGGCATGCTTCAGCGGCACCTCACGCGCTCATCCTCGGTGTCTCGCCCGACGTATCGCCGAGGTCGGCCTGCAGCCAGCGGGCGACCCGGCGCCACGAATTGTCCAAGGCGTTGCAGCCCATGAAAAGACCGAGGTGACCGCACGGCTCGCTGGCACATTCCAGCCACGCCGATGGCGTGCCCAATAGCCGCCTGGTCGCAAACGCCTGGTCGCGCGGGACGACGATGTCGTCCTCCGCGGCAAGCAGGAAGACCGGTACCTTTACCTCGGCGAGATCGACCGTGCGGCCAAGTGCAACGAAGCCGCCATCGGCGATGCGATTCTCGCGAAAGATCAAGTTGGTCACCTGGAGATAATAGGTCCCCGGCAAATCCAGCGTCTCGCGATTCCACCGCGCGAATCGATCGACCAGCGCCCTGGCCTCTTCCGATTGATCGCCGAGATCCCTTTGCAGTGCCGCCTCGACGTCATGCGGGCTGAAAGGAATGCTCCAGCATTGCAGCATGTACTTGCCGCTAATGATGCCGTCTCCCTGGCGCACCAGCGCCTCGAAGCCTTGCTGCGGAAGCGAGCTCACCATTGTGGAGAGTTGCGACGGCACCGAGGTGTCGACCGGGCTGCTTGCGAGCACGAGCCGCCGCACTTTGCCGGGAAAGCGCGCGGCATAAAGCAGCGACAGCCACCCGCCCTGGCAGAGGCCGACAAGATCGACCGGAGGCCCGATCGCATCGACGGCAACGTTGAGATCGGAGAGATAAGTATCGATCGAGAAATAGCGCATCTCGGGCGTGGCCGAGCGCCAATCGGTGAGATAGAGACGCCCGACGCCCGTCTTTTGCAGCGCCTCGATCAGGCTGTGGCCGGGTGCGAAATCCGCGATCAACGCGCGGTGCAACGCATAGGGCGCACAGACCAGCAGCGGCCGGCCTTCGGCGCTCTGCGAAAAATCCAGCAGGCGCATCGACGGCAACTGCAGCGCGATCGTGTTTGGCGTCGTCCAGGACGCTTCAACGGGCGCGTCCGCAGACCCGGGCGCGTGGTCGGCGTACCACTTCCAATAAGCGTCCAGCACCACCCTCGTAGCCTCGAACGGCCACAACCAGGCGTGCTGCGCCGGGCTGGCGCCTGCGTCGCGTTCGGGAAGCTGCGTTTTTTCGGTCAAGCTCATTCACCGATTGATCGCCGCCGATATGGTCCGGCCGGCACGAGTCAAAACCTTGACCCCGATCAAGAACCGACGAATTCAACTTCACCACTCTACGCCGATCCGGCGCGGGCGCCAGCCATGCCGGGGTTTCACGATCTCGCGATCCCGGCATGGCGTTGCGGCCAGAAAGAGCGCAAACCTGCCCGCTCCTGCTACGCCGCCCGGGCGGCGGTGCGCTCCGCCTCGAGTTTCCGCGCGAACAGCCAGCGGAAATAGGTCAGCGGCGCATCGGCGCCGATGGCAAGCATCTGGTAGTTCGGATCGGCATCGAACACGCGCTGCTGCGCTTCGATCAGCGCCTTGTCCTCGTTGAAGCCTTCCTCGAGGCTGTGGCGCAGCGACAACGCGATGTTCGGATTGTCGATGTCGAAATCGTGCAGATAGTTCCAGAAGAAGTGCGTGGTCGAGCGCGTTTCCGGCGTCATGAACTGCGCGTTGCGGTATTGCCGTGTCCCGGGGACCTGAACGCCCTTCTCCACGCCCTGCCCCGCAGGGGCGAAAGTGGTGTCGAGCGTGAAGATGCCCGGAACGATCATACGGCCGATGTTGCGGCGATCGATCCTGTCGGCTTTGTTCGGGATCACCTTCTTGTGGTAGGGCGGCGGCTCGGCGTCCATGTGCCAGCGCTCGACGCGGAAACCGTCATCCAGCTTCTCGATCGCAACCGGCTTGGTCTTGTAGGCATATTCCTCGGAGCCGCCGAGCGTGTTGGTGTGCACGAAGGCGAGATGGGCGAAGTCGCTCAGATTGTCGACGATCAACAGCCAATTGGCCTTGTAGTGCATATAGCCCGGCAGGCCCCGCCATTTGGCGTCCTCCAGCGGCGGATAGTCGAGGATCAATTTCGGATCGGCCTTCTCGGGATCGCCGGTCCAGATGAAGACCATGTTGTAGCGCTCGACCACGGGATAGCTGCGCACGCCGAGCTTGGCGGGAATGGCGTCCTGGCCGGGGATCTGGATGCACTTGCCGTCGGCGGCGAACTTCATGCCGTGATACATGCAGCGGATGTCGTCACCCTCGATGCGCCCCATCGACAGCGGCGCGGCGCGATGGCAGCAACGGTCGTCGAGCGCAACCACCTTTCCGCTCGAACCGCGATAGAGCACGATCGGCCGTTCCAGAATGGTGCGCGCCACCATCTTGCCGTCGATCAGCTCCTGGTTCAGCGCCGCCACGTACCAGGCGTTGCGAAGGAAAATTCCGTCGTCATCAGCCATCTCACCCTCCCGATGCAATGTTGGTTGCGGCGACGTTAGGTGATCGGTGATCTCTCGATAATCCGATTTATCTGGACACACTGTACCGCTGCATGGACAATCGTTCCCATGGAGTGGCGCGACTGGGAGCTGTTTTGCGAGGTTGTCGAGCATGGCGGCTTCACCGCTGCTGCGCGCGTGCTCGGCCATCCCAAATCGAGCCTGAGTGCTGCGGTGCAGCGACTGGAAGGCAATCTCGGCCTGCGGCTGATCGAGCGCACCACGCGCCATTTGCGGCTGACCGACGCCGGCGAGACCATCTATCGCAAGGTCCGCCCGCTGTTCGCCGCGCTGCATGACACGCACAGCGAGGCGCTCGCCATGAGCAGCGCGATCGCCGGCACGCTGCGCATCAAGGCGCCCTATGAATTCGGCGCGCATCATGCCGGCCCCGTCGCCTGCGACGTGATGAGCCGCTATCCGGAGCTCGCGATCCGGATCGATGTCGAGCACGATATCGTCAATCCCATCGCCGAGAACTACGACATCGTGTTCGCGATGCTGGAGGCGCCCCTGCCGTCGGCCGGCATCGTGATCCGTCGCGTCTTCACCCTCGAGCGCGGCCTGTTCGCGGCGCCGGCGCTGCTGGAGCGATTTGGCGAACCGCGCACGCTGGAGGACTTAAGGAAGCTGCCGCTCTTGACCGGTCCCAACGACCCGCCATGGGCGATCACCGCGCCCGGCGGCGCGGTGGAGCAGCTTGCGGTCGATCATGCCCGCCTCACCTCGTCGAACGCCCATGTCCGCCTCCAGGCGGCGCTCGCCGGCCACGGCGTCTTGCGGGTGACCGCAAGCTACACCCGCGCCGCGGTCGAGGCCGGGCAGTTGCGGCGGCTGCTGCCGGACCACGGCTGCGAGCCGCTCAACGTGCATGCATTGCTGCCGGCGCGACAATTCGTCCCGGCCAAGGTGCGCTGCTTCCTCGACGCGATGGAAGCCCATGCGCGCGGCGATCCCGAGGCCTATATCAGGCCATAAACGGCGATCGGGTGGGTTTTTGCCAATCGCCAATTTTTTCGGGAACCTGTTCAAGCCGGCGGCATCCAATGCCAATATCCCGCAACCGGTGAAGGCATCTCGACCATGCATCAGGCCCAGCCAACGACCGTAGCGCCGATCGGCTCAAGCGATGCCGAGCTGGTGCGGCGCGCGCTCGCCCGCGACGAGGCCGCGGCCCGCGCCATCATGCAGGCGAACAATCGCCGGCTGTTCCGGCTGGCACGTGGCATCCTGCGCAACGACGCGGAAGCCGAGGACGTGGTCCAGGACACCTATGTCCGCGCCTTCAGCCATCTCGACCAGTTCCGCGGCGACTCCAGCCTGTCGACCTGGCTGTCCCGGATCGCGATAAACGAGGCGCTCGGCCGCCTGCGCCGCAAGCGAGCGGGCGTCGAGTGGTCGGCGCTGCCGCCTGGCACGCTCGAGGCCCAAATCATCCAATTCCCCCTATCGTCAGCGGATGATCCGGAAAGATCCATGGCGCAGCGCGAGATCCAGCATGTCGTCGAGCACGCCATCGACGAGTTGCCCGAGGCCTTCCGCCTCGTCTTCATCACCCGCGTGATCGAGGGCATGACGACCGAGGAAACCGCCGACATTCTCGGACTGAAACCGGAGACGGTGAAGACCCGCCTGCACCGCGCCCGCGCCATGCTGCGCGACATCGTCGAGAAGAAGATCGGCCCGGTGGTGCTGGAAGCCTTTCCCTTCGCCGGCAAGCGCTGCGAGCGCCTGACCGAAGCGGTGCTGAAGCGGCTCGGCTACCCGGCCTAGGTTTCTGGGAACCTCGCAGGTTTTTTCGGGAACCTCCTCATATCAGCATCATCCAATGCCTGTGAAACCAACCACGCGCCGGCTCCACGCACGGCGCCACAGGAGTGTCAAACCATGTTCGTTCGATTGACCATTGCGGCCGCGGCCCTCAGCCTCGCGAGCAGCGCCGCGCTCGCGCAAGGCGCCGCCAAGCTGACCGACCCGCAGATCGCGCACATCGCCTATACGGCGGGCGTGCTCGACATCAACGCCGCCAAGCAGGCGGACTCAAAGGCCTCCAACAAGGAGATCAAGGCGTTCGCCAAGGACATGGAGCGCGACCATGAGGCGGTGAACAAGCAGGCGCTCGACCTCGTCAAGAAACTGAATGTGACGCCCGAGGACAACGACACCAGCAAGGCGCTGTCGAAACAGGCCGCCGACAAGCTCGCCGAACTCAGCAAGCTGAAGGGGGCCGAGTACGACAAGGCCTACATCGCCAATGAGGTCGCCTACCACAAGGCCGTCAACAGCGCGCTGGAGACGCAGTTGATCCCGTCGGCAAGCAATGCCGAATTGAAAGGCCTGCTGCAGACCGGCCTGAAGATCTTCCAGGGCCACCAGCAGCACGCCGAGCACGTTGCGGCCAGCTTGAAGTAGAGAATGATCGCATGTCGCCAGGACGCCATCTCGCAACGCTCACCTTGCTCGTGCTCGGCATGATGGCCGTCCCGGCACATGCGGCCACCATCCAGATCGTGATGGAGAATCTCGTGATCTCGCCGGCCGAGGCGTCAGCCAAGGTCGGCGACACCATCGAATGGGTCAACAACGACATCTTCGCCCACACCGCCACCGCGATGAACGGCGATTTCGACGTGACGATCGCACCGAAGAAGACGGCCACTTCGGTTCTGAGCAAGCCTGGCACCGTCGAATATTATTGCCGCTACCATCCCAACATGAAGGCGGTGCTGACCATCGCGCCGTAGCGCGTGCGATGACGTCAGAGGTAATCGATCGGCATGCACGAACCTTCGATAGTGCGGTCAGCCGAACAGTCCGGCGCCATCGAAGGAGAGCACACATGACCGACCACGCAACCGTCGCCCGCCGCTATATCGCGCTCTGGAACGAGCGGACGGCGAGCCGGCGCCGCGAGATGCTGAGCGAGAACTGGACCGCGGATGCGCGCTATGTCGACCCGCTGATGAGCGGCGACGGGCACGACGGCGTCGATGCTTTGATCGCCGGCGTCCAGCAGAAGTTCCCCGACTTCACCTTCAAGCTGATCGGCGAGCCGAACGGATTCGGCGACCATGTCCGTTTCTCCTGGGGCCTCGGCCCCGAGGGCGTCGACAGCCCGATCAAGGGCACTGATTTCGCCGTGCTGAAGGAGGGCCGTATCAGGAGCATCACGGGCTTCCTGGACCAGGTGCCAGGGGCGTAACGCTTCCACGCGAACGATGTCGCTGCTAGTCTTCCCCGAAACACCGGGGAGGACGCCATGAAGGCAGATTTGGCCTTCAAGAGTTCTGTGATCAGCGACATCACGCCGACGCTGCTGGCGATCGGGCGCGAGGCGTTTCCGCAGGCGCTGATCGGCGCGCTCCGGCGCGTCGGCGATGTCGGCCACTGCATGGTGTTCTCGTTTGCAGGCGCGCGCTCCACCGCGTGTTTGCTCGACGTCGGCAACATCCCGACCGGGCGCGACCTTGGCATCGCCTATGCCGAGCACTTTCACCAGTCCGACCCCAACCGCGACGCAGTGTTCGAGGGGCAGGCGCGTGCGGTGCCGATCGTGCTGCCGACCTTTGCGCGCCGCATGTACTCTGACAGCTACCGCAAGCTCTTCTTCGACGATTCCGACATCGTCGACAAATTCGCTTCCGCGATCTGGGTCGACGACACCTGCTTCTACGTGAATTTCTACCGCGTCACCGCGCAGGGCCGCTTCACTCGCGAGCAGATCCAGCGCCTGACCGCGGTGGCACCGGCAGTGAGCGCCGCCGTGGCGCGTCACTTCCAGCATGAGGCGTTACCGGACAACGATCCGATGGGCCGGCTGAAGTCGCTATTCGCAACCGCCGCACCGCTCGCGGCGCTGACCGGGCGCGAAAAGGAGGTGTGCCTTGGCATCCTCTCCGGCCTCAGCTCGGAAGCGATCGCCGCCGAGCTCGGCATCGGCCTGCACTCCGCCCTCACCTACCGCAAGCGCGCCTATGACAAGCTCGGCATCTCCTCGCAGAACGGGCTGTTCGGCATCGCGTTGCGCCTGATGGCCTCGACCCGCAGCCTGAACTAAAGCGCTGATCGCTCGCGCGGGCATCCGGTGTCACACGCGCACCGGAGCAACGGATACGCGTATCCGGATGTGACAACCTTACAGAATGCGCGTGACACTTGTGACATCCTCTCTTTCTTTTGCGTCCCCACGAGATGCCCTTTCCCGGCGCGGCTGCTAGTGGTGTGCCCTTCAAACACGCGGCTGACGATCCCGCGGGATTAGCTGGCCGCCGCAGGAATTGGAAGGACAGTGCAGGTGCAGGCATTCACGCAGTTTCGCGACGCCAACGATATCAAGGCGCTCGCATTCGACGTCCAGGGCACCTGCGTCGACTTCTATCAGCCGGTCCTGCGCGCCGGCGCGGCAATCAATCGCGACAAGGGGCTGGCGATCGACTGGACGACGCTTTTAGCCGAGTGGCGCGACCTCTATCGCGTGGCGCTTGATGCTGTCATCGCCGGACAGCGGCCGTGGCTGCGGGTCGACCAGATCTACCGCGAAGCGCTTGATATCCTGCTGGAGCGACGCGGCCTCGCCGACGCCTTCACCCGGCAGGAGCGCGACGAACTGAACAACGTCTGGACCAGGCTCGATGCCTGGCCTGATGCCGTTGCGGGACTTGCCCGCCTGCGCCGGCGGTTCACGACGACAACGTTGTCGAATGCCGGAATGGCGGCGGTGGTCGCCGTCGTCAAGCATGCTGGCCTGCCGTTCGATGCGATCCTCACCGCAGAGCTCGCCCGGAGCTACAAGCCGGCACCGGCAGTCTACCAATTGGCGGTCGATTTCCTCGGCTATCAGCCGGATCAAATCGTGATGGTAGCTTGCCACAAATATGATCTGAACGCCGCGCGGGCCTTCGGCATGCGCACGGCGTTCGTTGCGCGTCCTCTCGAGTTTGGTCCGGACGTGAAGCCCGATGTGGCGCCGGAGGATTGGTTCGACATCCATGTCGACACCTTCACCGCGCTCGCCGACGCGCTCGGCGCGGATTCCTTGTCCTGAGCTCGCGGGCGCGGCGGCCTGTCCCATGCCGTGGGGACAGACAGAAGACGGGCTTCGGCCTATCTTCGCGCGAAGATCGAGCCCCGAGGACACCGCCGTGAGCACCGCGCCCCGCATCGACATCGACGTAACTGCGTTCTGGCAGGACCCCTATCCAACGCTGGCGCGGCTGCGGAAACAGGCGCCGATCGCCTTCGTGCCGCAGCTCGGCAGCACCCTGCTCTGCAATCGCGACGACATCTTCGTCTCGGAAAAGCAGATCGACGTGTTCTCGTCGCATCAACCGGAAGGGCTGATGAACAGACTGATGGGCCACAACATGATGCGCAAAGACGGCGATGCGCACATGAACGAGCGCAAGGCGATCTTCCCGGCGATCTCGCCGAAGACGGTGAAATCGCACTGGACCGCGCAATTCGAGGGACACGCCGCGCGCATCCTCGATGAACTCAAGCCGGATGGCACGATCGATTTCGTGCAGGCCTTCGCGCTGCCGTTCTCGGCCGAGTGCCTGAAATCGATCACCGGCCTCACCAACATGCGCTTCCAGGACATGAATGCGTGGTCGCAGGGCATGATCGACGGCATCGCCAACTATACCGGCGATTCCGCCGTCGAAGCGCGCTGCCACGCCGCGACCTCAGGCATCGATGCTGCGATCGACGACATGGTACCGGTTCTGCGCAAGACGCCGGACCTCAGCCTGCTCGGCGTCATGCTGCAATCGGGCATGCCGATGGAAAGCGTCCGCGCCAATATCAAGCTTGCGATCTCCGGCGGCCAGAACGAGCCGCGCGACGCCATCGCCGGCACGGTGTGGGCGCTGTTGATCCATCCCGACCAGCTCGCGCTGGTCAGAAACGGCGACATCCCGTGGCTGCAGGCGTTCGAGGAATATGCCCGCTGGATCTCGCCGATCGGCATGTCGCCGCGGCGGATCGCAAAACCCTGGACCATCCGGGACATCGCCTTCGAGACCAATGAGCGCGTGTTCCTGATGTTCGGCTCGGCCAATCGCGACGAGAAGCATTTTCAGAACCCTGAAGGCTTCGACATCCGCCGCGACGCCTCGAGGAGCATCGCGTTCGGCGCCGGCCCGCATTTCTGCGCCGGCGCCTGGGCCTCGCGCGCGATGGTCGCCGACGTCGCGCTGCCCGCGATCTTCAAGCGGCTCAAGAACCTGCGGCTGGTGGACGGCAAGCCGCCGCGGATCGGCGGCTGGGCGTTCCGCGGATTGCTCGATCTGCCGGTGACGTGGGACGCCTGAGATACCGCGTCCCATGTCAGTTGCGCCCGCTCGCGGAGTTCGGAGGACTTTTGCTGTGCACATGCTGGTCGAGCCGCATCGCCGGGGGCGCGACTCACGATAGGCTCTGGCCGCGCCTTCATGGCGCACTCTCCTTGACCTTGAGCCCGTCGCGAATGGCGGGCTTTCTTCGCGGTGAGCCTGGACACGGCATCGCCGCCGGCTCTGTTTGCACGTTGCTGGATTTAAGTGTGTCGCGTTCGCAACGTCACAACTGTTCCATCGGTCTTCAAGCCGATTTCGACTTCACTGTGCAGCGTGTCCGGCGTTTGATATTCGCGGACCCGGGCTAAGGGCTTTTATCTCGAAGACATTTGAGGCGGGTCCAGGAGACCGCTGTCCAGCGCCAGCGGTCTCTTCGTGCGCTGCTATGCACTCTCGCCTAGAAGCCACCCCGTCATATTGGTCGAGGCGATCACGCGCTTTGGCTGATGCGGATTTATCGTCCCGGCCGATACGTCGGCAATGCTTCCGGCAAGCAGCTCGCCGGCAAAGCGTTTTGCTTCGCTTTCATTCGCGAAGGTTCTGGTTTTCCGAGCATGGTATCTGCGATCCGATCGCGGATCTTTCGATGCTCTAAAGGATACATACCAGGTTTGTAAGAGCGTCCCCATCGCGTTGCAGCCCCAAGATCGTTTCGACTGATTACGGTCCCACTTCATGTGCCACCCAAGCGGCAAGGGCCATCGAGCTGACAACGAGGACAGTCACCCAGATCCGAACGGTCAGCCGTTCTAGAGGCGTATCGTGGTCGTCCACACCGCTAGTCCTTCGATTTCATCGTCAAAAGGAGATGGCCCTCCACGCTGAGAACGTGGCGGCGCCGAAATTCCAATTCCAAATGAAAATGCCGGGTGACCGACCAGGCCAGATGACTATGAGGCCGATGTCCTAATATAATGTTGCCGGCTGCTCCGTGTCGCCATGGCCCTGCGCGGGAACGAGGAAGTGCCGATGCTGCGCGAGGGCGCCTGATCAGGCACCTCGCTCACGCTCCAGCACAGCACGCCCGGCCAGCATCCGCGCGATCTCGATCAGCCCGACGCGCTTGCAGGGCGCAAGCCTCGCGCGACGCCTCACACCTTGCGGAACGGCAGCGGCGGCCCGTCGAGCTTGCGCAGGCCAGGCTCGCGCCGCTCCAACCACCATCCATATTGCTTCGGCCACGAGGCGAAAATCTCGCCGCGTCCGCCGGAGAGCTCGAGTTCAGCGTGCAGCGGCCAGTTCGGATCGAACAGCGCCTCGCGTCCGATCGCAACGAGATCGGCGTGGCCTCTCGCCAAAATGTCCTCCGCCTGCTGCGGATGCAGGATCAGGCCGACGGCGATCGTCGCAATATCGGCGGAGCGGCGGATTTCGTCGGCATAGGGCACCTGGAAACTGTAGCCGCGCGGAATCCGCGCCGCGGTGGCGGAGCCGAGCAATCCGCCGGACGAGCAGTCGATCAGGTCGACGCCGCGTGCTTTGGCTTCGCGGGCAAAGGCGATCTGGTCCTCGAGCTGCAAGCCGCCATCGACGCCGTCAACCGAGGAGATCCGCACCGACAGCGGGCGGTCCGCCGGCCAGGCCGCGCGCACGGTCTCGATGATCTCGAGCGGATAGCGCATGCGCCCCGCACGATCACCGCCATAGGCGTCGGTGCGGCGGTTCGACAGCGGCGAAAGGAATTCGTGCAGCAGATAGCCGTGCGCGCAGTGCACCTCGGCGAACTCGAAACCGGCCTCGACGGCACGCAAGGTCGCGAGCCGCCATTGCTCGCGCAGAGCGGCAAGATCGCCCGCCTCGAGCGCGTGCGGCAACAGCCAGCCCTCGTCCATCGGGATCGCACTCGGCGCCACCACCCGCCACGGCAAATCGCCGCGGGCGCGGTCGGCATCATCGAGCGCGGCGTTGCCGTACCAGGGCCGCTGCATGCTCGCCTTGCGCCCGGCATGCGCGAGCTGGATCGACGGCACGGCGCCGTTCGCCTTCAGGAACGCGGCGATGCGCTTCAGCGGCGCGACCTGGGCATCGTTCCAGATGCCGAGGTCGCCATGGGTGATCCGCCCTTCGGCCGCGACCGCCGCGGCCTCGACCATCACAAGCCCGGCGCCGCCTTGCGCGAACTTGCCGAGATGCACGAGATGCCAGTCATTGGCGACACCATCGATCGCCGAATACTGGCACATCGGCGAAATCAGGACGCGGTTCTTTGCGGACACCCCGCGAAGCGTGATGGGCTGAAACAGAAGCGGCTGCGACATCGGGACCTTGGGTGCGTGATGACGGGGAATTTATCGCAAGAAGCTAGGCGACAGTCCGCTTCACCGCAAGCCACGCAACGACGTACGCGCCCCGACCTCGATGCATGCGAGGAGCCTCGGAGCAGCCGAAGGTAATCGAACCCTTGGATGCAGATCCAACCATTCCGGCCAGTTGTTGGCTACGTCGCGAGTTCAACCGGGAAGCGCTAGATCCTGTTGGGCATCGGAGTCGATAGCGCTCTCCTGCGTGCGGGATCCTGTATCCGTTGGTTCACTGTTGCGGTCGCTTCCCAACAAGTCCGGAACGTCATCGGTGACCAGCGCACCAAGCCAAACGGGCGAGAGAAGCGTAGCGACGATCACAGCGCAAAGACCAACACCCAGACCCAGCAGCGCGTACCACATGGCTCGATTTCCCGGGACAAGACTCTGAAAGGCAATGTCGCGCTGACGGACTATCTTCGCCGGCGCGGCATCGCTTCCTAGCTGGTGATGCTGAAATTCCCCAGCGACCCAAACTTCAATTGCGGGCATAACAACGTGATGACAGACGACTATACCGATTGGTCTAGCAGTCTGCTGAAAAACCCAGAAATTGAAGCATTGCTGTGTGTTTGGGCAGGTG
>NZ_JBHMET010000231.1:1313-68160 GCF_042430365.1 Bradyrhizobium erythrophlei | reverse complement strand
TCCGACCAATTCCAGAAAGCTCTTGTGCCACGGGGGCCGTCCACATATGGGTCCCGGCCTGCGCCGGGACGACGCAAAGACTTATCCCCGCCGGGCCGCCTCCAGCGCCTGCGGGGTGTCGATGTCGAGGAAGGCGCTATCGCCCTCGACCGGGACTTCGGCGACGGCTTCGGCGTGCTTGGCGATCAGATGGCGGGCGCCGATGTCGCCATCGAGCGTCATCAGCTCGCTGAAGAAGCGCCGCGACCACAACACCGGATTGCCGCGCCGGCCCTCGCTGACGGGGACTGCGATCAGGTGGCCGCGGTCCGGCGCAAAGGTCTCGATCAGGCGGTCGATCAGCCGCGCATCGATCAGCGGCATGTCGCCGAGGCAGACCACGGCACCGTCGGCACTATCAGGCACCGCCGAGATGCCTGATTTCACCGAGCTCGCAAGCCCGCCGGCGAAATCCGGATTGCGGACGAATTTTATTTTGAGCCCGGCCAGCGCCTGCTCGACCAGCTCGGCCTGATGGCCGGTGACGACGATCACCTCAGACGCCTTCGAGGCCAGCGCCTGTTCGGCGACGATGCGCACCAGCTTCTTGCCGTCGAGCTCGGCGAGCAGCTTGTTGGGGCCGCCCATCCGGGTCGAACGCCCGGCGGCGAGCACGATCGCCGCAACGTTGCGATTGCCCTCGGTGTCGGGGACGGTGCGCGGCTGCGGCCGCGTCACGATCTCCATCAACAGGCCGCCGACGCCCATGCCGGTGAGATCGGACCGCGTGACCTTGATGCCGGCAAGCAGCCGCATCAGCACCCAGTCAAAACCGTTCTCGACCGGCGAGCGCGCGCAGCCCGGCGCGCCCAAGACCGGCACGCCGCCAGCGCTGCCGATCAAAAGCAGATTGCCGGGATCGACCGGCATGCCGAAATGCTCGACAGCGCCGCCGATCCCGGTGATCGCGGCCGGGATCACGTCGCGCCGGTCGGCGATCGCCGAGGCGCCGAACACGATGACGAGCTCAGCGCCGAGGCCGAGCAATTCCTTGATCGATGCGGCGAGCACGGTCCCGTCATGCGGCACGCGGCGCTCGGCGATGATGGCGGCTCCCGCCGGCGCCAGCCGCTCCGCGGTCACGCGCAGCGTCTTGTCGACCACCTTGGGCGCGAGCCCCGGCAGCAAGGTCGAGACCACGCCGACCTTCTTGATCGTGTAGGGCGCGATCCGCAGCGTATCCTTAGCCGCGACCGCGACCGCGGCATCGCGCAGCTTGCCCTCGACGCCGAACGGGATCAGCTTGACGGTCGCGATCATCTCGCCTTCGACGACCGGCTTGAACGCCGACAGCGTCGCAAAGGTGATGGCTTCATCGACGCCGTTGATGCGATCGACTGCGGCGCGGTCGACGACGAGCACGCCCGCGCGGCCTGCGAACAGATTGGCACGGCCGGTGAAGGCGCGCTCGACATTGACGCCGTCGCCGGCCACCGCCTGCGCGATGCTGGCGGCCGCGACGTCTTCGGAGACGTCGCCCTCTTCCAGCCGCACCACGACGATTTCCTTGACCCCGGCCCTGGTGAGCGCCTCGACCTCCTCCGGCCCGATCGTCGTGCCCTTCTTGAGCACCAACGAGCCCTGGCGCAGCGTGTGCACGGTGACGCCGCCAATCGCGTCGGCCGGACTGGCGGGACCGAATTTCATGCCGCTTCTTCTTTTTCCTTGGGGGGCAAACGCAACTGCGCGGTGATCTCGGCCATGATCGCAACAGCGATCTCCGACGGCGACACCGCACCGATGTCGAGGCCGATCGGCGCATGGATGCGCGCGATGTCGCTGTCCTTGGCGCCCTGCGCCCGCAGCCGCTCGGCGCGCTTGGCGTGCGTCTTCCGCGAGCCGAGGGCGCCGATATAGAAGCAGTCGCGATCGAAGGCGTGCAGCAGCGCCGGGTCGTCGATCTTGGGATCATGCGTAACGGCGACGAAGGCGGTGTAGTGATCGATGTTGAGCGGCGGCAGCGCGACGTCGGGCCATTCGGCGACCAGCGGCACGTCGGGGAAGCGCTCCGGGCTCGCAAACGCGGTGCGCGGGTCGACCACAGTCACGTCATAGTCGAGCGAGCGCGCCAGCGGCGCCAGCGCCTGGCTGATATGGACCGCGCCGATGATCACGAGTTTTGCGGTCGGCGCATAGACGTTGAGGAACAGCTTTTTGCCGCCAACCTCAACATTGCCGCTCTTGCCCATCCGGAGCTGTTTTGCGAGCTCGGCGCGCAGCGGGTCGGTGGCGATGTCCTTGGCCTTCACCAGGCGCTGCTCGCCATTGGCGGTGTCGGTGACGATGATGACCGGGCGGCGCGCGGCGCGCTCGGCGTTCAACTCTTTCAGCGTTTCGACTTTCACGGCTAGCCGACCTTCTCGACGAAGACGCGGATGGTGCCGCCGCAGGACAGGCCGACGTTCCAGGCGGTCTCGTCGGCGACGCCGAATTCAAGCATCTTGGACTGACCGCTCGCGATCACATCGAGCGCCTCGGTGACGACGGCGCCCTCGACGCAGCCACCGGAGACGGACCCCAGGAATGTGCCGTCATCATTGATGACGAGGCTCGAGCCCGCCGGCCGCGGTGCCGAGCCCCAGGTCTCGACCACGGTTGCGAGCGCGACGCCGTGGCCCTGCTTCTGCCAGGTCTCGGCGGCCTGAAGGATGTCTTCGTCGCGGTTCAGCAAAGCGGCCTCCTTTAATTCGGATGCTTCTCAGGCTACGGAGCGGATCAGGCTGCGGTGATGCGCCGGCGGCGGCGACGATAGCGCCTCGATCAACCCCTTGATGGACGTCAAGTTATGCACCGGGCGGAATTCGTCAACGTGCGGCAACATCATTTTGATGCCCTGCGCCTTGGCCTCGAAGCCGGAGTAGCGCAACAGCGGGTTGAGCCAGATCAGGCGGCGACAGGAGCGGTGCAGCCGGTCCATTTCGAAGGCCAGTTTGGCGTCCGCCTCCCGTTCTAGTCCGTCGGATATAAGGAGCACGATCGCCCCCTGCCCCAGCACACGGCGGGCCCAGAGCTGGTTGAAGGTATGCAGCGAGGTCGCGATCCGCGTTCCGCCCGCCCAGTCCTCGACCGAGGACGAGCAACTCGCCAGCGCCTCGTCCGGGTCACGCTGCCGCAGCGCACGCGTCACATTGGTCAGGCGGGTGCCGAACAGGAACACCGAGACGCGCTTGCGGGCGTCGGTGATGGCATGGAGGAAATGCAGGAACAGACGAGTATATTCGCTCATCGAGCCGGAGATATCGAGCAGCGCCACGATCGGCGCCGGCTTCTCGATCCGGCCGAGCTTGCGGATATCGATGATCTCGCCGCCGGTGCGGAGCGAGTTGCGCACGGTGCGGCGCATATCGAGGCGCAAGCCACGCGCATCCGGCTGGTAGCGGCGGGTTGTGAGTTCGGCCTGCGGCAGCCGCATCAGGGCGATCTCTCTGACAACCTCGGCGATCTCGGCCGCAGTCATCTGCGCAAAATCCTTCTTCTGCAGCACCTCCTTGTCGGAGACCGAGAGCTTCAGCTCCTGCTCCTGGGCCTGCGGCCGCTCCTCGCGCATCGCGGGCTGCGACATCGCCTCCTGGACCCGGCGCGAGGCCGGCGGCGGCTTTTTCTTGGCGTGGTCGGGCAGCGCCACCGAATCGAGCATGCTCTTCCACTCCTCGGCGGCGCGGAAGAACAGGTCGAAGGCCTGGCGGAAGATCAGCGCATGCTCGTGGCGCTTGACGAAGATCGATTCCAGTGTGGTGAAGAGGTCGGCGCGGTTGCCGACCTCGATCAATTGCAGCGCGTTGAGCGCATCGATCACCGAGCCGGGGCCGACCGGGAGCCCGGCCGCCCGCAGCGCGCGGGCAAAGCCGATGATGTTGTCGGCCATGTGGCCCGTAGGAGGCGCAAGGTGATTGATCGCCATCGGACACCTCGGTTTGCGACTGATACCGTCAGGTCTCGCTCGTCGCTTCCTTCACGGTCTTCTGCAGCGCATCGCCCTGCAGGCGCGCGATGTCGTCCTGGTATTTCAGCAGCGCGCCGAGGGTGTCGCCGACCACCTGCGGGGTCAGCGAGCGCGCATCGAGCTCGGAGAGCGCGGTCGCCCAGTCGATGGTCTCTGCCACGCCCGGCGACTTGTAGAAATCCTGGTTGCGCAGCGCCTGCACGAAGCGGACGACCTGCTGCGACAGCTTTGCGGAAATGTTGGGTACGCGCGACTTGACGATCGCAAGCTCGCGCTCGGCAGTCGGGTATTCCACCCAGTGGTAGAGACAGCGGCGCTTCAGCGCGTCGTGGATCTCGCGCGTCCGGTTCGAGGTGATGATCACGATCGGCGGCGCCGGCGCCTTCACGGTGCCGAGCTCGGGGATGGTGACCTGGAAGTCACTGAGGATCTCGAGCAGATAGGCCTCGAACGCCTCGTCGGCGCGGTCGAGCTCGTCGATCAGGAGCACCGGCGGGCCGGCGACATCAGGCTCCAGCGCCTGCAACAGCGGCCGCTTGATCAGGAAGCGCTCGGCGAAGATGTCGCTGGCGAGCTGGTCGCGATCGGTATCGCCGGCGGCTTCCGCCAGCCGGATCGCGATCATCTGGGCCGCACTGCTCCACTCGTAGACCGCCGACGCAACGTCGAGGCCCTCATAGCATTGCAGGCGGATCAGCTTGCGCCCGAGCGCAGCCGACAGCACTTTTGCGATCTCGGTCTTGCCGACGCCGGCCTCGCCCTCAAGGAACAGCGGCCGGCCCATCCGCAGCGCGAGATACGTCACCGTCGCGAGCGACCGCTCTGCCAGATAGCCGCGCGATGTCAGGAGTTCCAGCAGCGCATCGACGGAAGTGGGTAACGCCGATGCACTCATGGGACAGCCAGTCTTCGCGCAGGAGTTCTTGGAGCAGTTCTTGGAGCAGTCGTTCTTAGAGCAGTCGTCAGCAAAATCAGGCCTTGATCACGCCCGAACCGCTACTTCGCGGTCGCGGCTTCCACGGCCCGGCGCGTCAGCACGCCGATCAGGTGTGCCCGATACTCGGCACTGCCGTGCAGGTCGCTGTTCAGGCCATCGGCCGGCACCGTCATGCCGTCGAGCACCTTGTGCGAGAAGCGCTTCTTCAGCGCTTCCTCGAACGAGGTGACGCGGAATACGCCGTCGGAACCGGCACCGGTCACCGCGACGCGGACGTCCGACGGCCGCTTGGCCACGAACACACCGACCAACGCATAACGCGAGGCCTGGTTGCGGAACTTCACATAGGCCGCCTTCTTCGGCAGCGGGAACATCACCTTGGTGATGATCTCGTCCGGCTCGAGCGCGGTCGTGAACAGGCCCTGGAAGTACTCCTCGGCCTTCAGGCGGCGCTTGTTGGTGACGATGGTGGCGCCCAGCGCCAGCACCGCGGCCGGATAGTCGGCGGTCGGGTCGTTGTTGGCGAGCGAGCCGCCGATGGTGCCGCGGTGACGCACGGCGGGATCGCCGATCATGCCGGCGAGCTCGGCAAGCGCCGGGATCGCCTCGCGGACGGTGGCGGAGCTGGCAACGTCGGCGTGCGTCGCGGTGGCGCCGATCACCAGCGAGCGGCCCTTCATCTCGATGGTGTCGAGGCCCTCGATGTGAGAGAGATCGACCAGATGCGGCGGGCTCGCCAGTCGCTGCTTCATGACGGGCACCAGCGTATGACCGCCGGCAATCACCTTGGCGTCCTCGTTCTTCACCAGCAGGTTGGCGGCCTGCCGTACGGTCGCGGGACGATGATATTTGAATTCGTACATTGGAATGTCCTGATCGCTTGTCGCGATATTTACTGGAGCATGATCTTTTCGGAAATCCGCTTCACGCTTTTCCGGATCATGCTTTAGGCGAGGTCCGACTTCGCCATGGCCTTGGCGCCGGCGGCGATCGAAGCGACGATGTTCTGATAGCCGGTGCAGCGGCACAGATTGCCTTCCAGCTCTTCGCGGATCACTTCATCGGAGAGGTCGTGGCCCTTGCGGTGGACGATGTCGACCGCGGTCATGATCATGCCGGGCGTGCAGAAGCCGCACTGCAGGCCGTGATGCTCGCGGAACGCTTCCTGCATCGGATGCAGCGGCCCGCCGTCGGCCGCGAGCCCTTCGATGGTCTTGACCTCGTGACCGTCGGCCATCACCGCCAGCGTCGTGCACGACTTCACCGCCTTGCCGTCCAGATGCACGACGCAGGCGCCGCACTGCGAGGTATCGCAGCCGACATGGGTACCGGTCAGCCGCAGGTTTTCGCGCAGGAACTGGACGAGCAGGGTACGGGGGTCGACGTTCGCGTTAACGGGGTTGCCGTTCACGATCATTGAAATCTTGGCCATCAGCACTCTCTTATCTGCCCTGCCGCATATCGGCAGAACAGGCGGTTTAAAATCATTCCAGGCGGCATAATATGGGCGGGCCCTGCAATGAGCAACCTTTCGAGCCACTCATCCAGGGCATGGCCAGATATGACTGATCTGGGCTATTGGCAGGGCTAACCCTGCACCGCCTTGGCGAAATTGGCAAAGAATTCGTCGGCCAGTTTCTTCGCCGCGCCGTTGATCAGGCGCTGGCCGAGCTGGGCGAGCTTGCCACCGATCTGCGCCTCGACGTTGTAGCTGAGCAG
Source organism: Bradyrhizobium erythrophlei (assembly GCF_042430365.1). Lineage (GTDB taxonomy): Bacteria > Pseudomonadota > Alphaproteobacteria > Rhizobiales > Xanthobacteraceae > Bradyrhizobium > Bradyrhizobium erythrophlei. Next base: position 61,522 of record NZ_JBHMET010000231.1, on the reverse strand, counting down.
AGTGCCGCCATCCTTGTCGGCGAGCGCGACGGAGGCGCCGCCCTTGGCGAAGCCGGCCACCCCGCCCTCGCCCTCGCCCGAGATCTTGTAGCCGTTCGGCGGATCGAGATCGCTCAAGGTGACCTTGCCCTTGAAGCGGGCCGAGACCGGTCCGACCTTCATCTTGGCGGTGGCGCGGAAGCCATGCTCGTCGGTCTTTTCCAGCTCCTCGCAACCGGGGATGCAGGCCTTCAGCACCTCGGGGTCGTTGAGCTTGTCCCACACAGCTTGGCGGGTCGCCGGAAGCTGGACTTCGCCGGTCATCGTCATGGCCATGAGGGGCCTCCTGGATTGCTTGAAACCTTTTCCCCCAAGTAAAGCAGCCGGCGCGCAAAGGAAAGGGCACCTTCGGAGGATGAGCGATGCATATTCGCAGCGCAGCAAGACCATCCCATCGTTCACAAATTCGCGCGATTACCCTTGCGGTTGAGAATTTGGGCAAACCGCCTTCAGGCATTGGCAGGCGCGCGCGGGAATGGTTAGGTCGCGCAACATGAGCACAGCCCTCTCACCCCTGCTTGCGCCGATGCTGTCGAGCGCCGCCATGCGCGCGGTGTGCGACGATGCCGCCTATCTGCAGAACATGCTGGACTTCGAGGCCGCGCTGGCCCGCGCAGAAGCGGCCTGCGGCGTGATCCCCGCGCAGGCGGCGGGGCCGATCGGGACCGCCTGCCAGGCCGAATCAATCGACCGCGCTGCCCTGGCGGAGGCCGCGACACGGTCCGGCAATCTCGCGATTCCGCTGGTCAAGGCGCTGACCGCAAATGTCGCGACGACGGACAAGGACGCCGCCCGCTATGTGCATTGGGGCGCGACCAGCCAGGACGTGATCGACACCGCGACAATGCTCTCCCTGCGCGCCGGCATCGACGCGCTGCGTGCCGACCTCGATCGCGCCGTCGCAGGCTTTGCCGGACTGGCGCGGAAACACCGCGACACCGCGGTGGTGGCGCGCACCTGGCTGCAGCACGCCCTGCCGATGCCGTTCGGCCTGAAGCTCGCCGAATATGCCGCGGCGCTGCACCGCTCCCGCAAGCGCCTCGCACGGCTGCGCAACGAGACGCTGGCGCTGCAATTCGGCGGCGCGGCCGGGACGCTGGCCGCTCTCGGCGACAAGGGCCTCGTGGTCGCCGAACAACTCGCCCGTGAGCTCAAGCTGCCGCTGCCCGACGCGCCCTGGCACACCCATCGCGACCGCATCGCGGACGCGGCGTCTGTGTTCGCCATCATTACCGGCACCTGCGGCAAGATCGCGCGCGACGTCTCGCTGATGATGCAGACCGACGTCGCCGAGGCCTTCGAGCCCGCGGGCGTCGGCCGCGGCGGCTCCTCCACCATGCCGCACAAGCGCAATCCGGTGGCGGCGGCGAGCGCGCTCGGCGCGGCGACCATGGCCCCCAACCTCGCCGCCACGATTTTCGCCGCACAGGTGCAGGACCATGAACGCAGCGCCGGTCCCTGGCACGCGGAATGGCCGACGCTGCCGAGCCTGATGCTGGTGACGTCAGGGGCGCTCGCCGCGATCGTCGATCTCGCCGAAGGGCTCGAGGTCGATGCCGCGCGCATGCGCGCCAATCTCGATACAACCGGCGGGCTGATCATGGCCGAAGCGGTGGCGATGGCGCTCGCGGACAAGATCGGGAAGAGCGACGCTCATCATCTGATCGAGGCCGCGAGCAAGACGGCGGTCGCCGAGAAGCGGCATCTGCGCGACGTGCTGAGCGCGAATGCCAAGGTCACCGCGCATCTCGACGCCGGCAGGATCGCAAAGCTGTTCGAGCCGATGGAATATCAGGGCGCCTCGCAAGCGCTGATCGACCGCCTGCTCGCCTCGCTCGATGAGAAGTAACGAGGATGTCATTGCCGGGCTTGACCCGGCAATCCATCATCAGGAAGAGATTCATTTTGGACGGATGCGCGGGTCGCATGAAGAAAAGACGCGCTTCGCGCTTTCGCCGCGCATGACAGAAGGATCAAGCCGATGCCAATGATCGACGCCGACGGGTGCCTGCTCAACGTGTCCGTGGAAGGCCGCGACGGCGGACCGACGCTGATGCTGTCGAATTCGCTGGGCTCGACCATGCAGATGTGGGAGCCGCAGATGAAGGCGCTGACGCAGGTCTTCCGCGTCATTCGCTACGACCGCCGCGGCCATGGCAAGTCGAGCGTACCGCCCGGGCCGTACTCCATGGAGCGCTTCGGCCGAGACGTGCTGGCGATCCTCGACGACCTCAACATCGCCAAGACGCATTGGTGTGGCCTGTCGATGGGCGGCATGGTCGGCCAATGGCTCGGCGCCAACGCGCCGGATCGCTTCGGCAAGCTGATCCTCGCCAACACGTCCTGTTATTATCCCGACCCGACGCGCTGGCACGACCGCATCAAGGCGGTGAAGGCCGGCGGCATCGCCGCGGTCGCCGACGCCGTGATGGCGGGCTGGCTGACGGCGGATTTTCGCGAGCGCGAACCTCAAGTCGCCGCCAACATGAAAGCAATGATGCTGACCACGCCGGTCGAGGGCTACCTTGCCTGCTGCGAGGCGCTGTCGACGCTCGACCAGCGCGCACTGCTGCCCAGGATCAAGAGCCCGACGCTGGTGATCGCCGGACGGCAGGACATGTCGACGACGATAGCCGACGCCGAACTCATCCGCAGCAACATCCCCGGCGCCAGCATGACGCTGCTCGACGCCGCGCACATTTCCAACGTCGAGCAGCCGCACGCCTTCACGGAAGCCGTGGTCGGCTTTTTGACGCAACGGTAACACGGACAGCATGTAGCCCGGATGGAGCGAAGCGAAATCCGGGACCGGCCCTGCCGCGAACGCTGAACCCCGGATTGCGCTGCGCTCCATCCGGGCTACGATTTCATGACTCGCAATGACGGGGAGAGAGCGTCATGGACGACGATCAACGCCGCGACGACGGCATGGCTCAGCGCCGCAAGGTGCTGGGCAATGAATGGGTCGACAAGTCGATCAAGAACCGCAACGCGTTCAACACCGATTTCCAGGACCTGATCACCCGCTATGCATGGGGCGACATCTGGACGCGGCCGCATTTCGATCATCGCACCCGCCGCGTGCTTGTCATCGGCACCATGGTCGCGCTCGGCCAGTGGGACGAATTCCGCCTGCATGTGCGCGCCGCGCTCACCGAGGGCGGCTTCACGCCCGATGATATCAAGGAAATCCTGCTGCAGCAGGCGATCTATTGCGGGGTGCCTGCGGCGAACCACGCCGTCAAGGAAGCAAATGCGATCATCGCCGAGCTAGGACTGCTGAAGTGACAGCTGGCCGGCGGGCACGCTGACCGCAACCCGCGGCTGCGCTGGCCGCTCGAGCGCCATCACGATTGTGGTGCCAAGCAGCATTAGCAGCTCGGCCGCGTGCATCCTGAGCGCCTCGACCTCGCCGACCTTCGAGGCCATCAGCATGCTGACGAAGCAGAGCACGCTGCCGAGGCCAAGCGCGATGCCGAGCGCTTCGTTGCAGGCGCCGCTCTTGCGGAACGAGGGGCGGACCAGCATCGCAAGGAAGATCGCGAAGAACGCTACGACGGTCATCCGCGCCAGCGCCAGCAGCCAGGCCAGCCGCACCGTGGTCATCTTGGCGAGCTGCCAATGGTCGCTGGCGAACAGCGCGATCGACACGCTCGGCCGCTCGTAGAGCCCGTGGATCGGGGACACCATGATGTTGAAGGCAATCAGCGTCCAGACCGGAATGAAATAGGCCGCAAGCAGCGCGCCGTTGAACGAACTGATCCGCCAATTGCTGAACATGTCGCTTCCCGCTGTTTCCGCAGCCTTAGGGCAGGCGGCGGTTGGCCTGCGACGTAACGCCGATAAACTGCGGGCGGCAATTTAAACCCTTTGTTTACCTTAATGGAGCCGTGGACAGCCCGGCCGGCGTCCCAAGAGGAAAAGCCCCGCTTCCGCGGGGCTTTTCTCACTGCACTTACGGCTGCCTTGGTTCCGAACCAGGGTCCTTATCCGGACTCTGGCCCTGGCGGCCCGGATCCTGTTGCTGCTGGCCGGGTTTCTGCCCGCCGCCCTGCTGCTGCTGACCGGGCTTCCGACTTGGCTTCTGCTGGCCAGGGTTCTGCTGGCCTGGGCTCTGCTGGCCCGGGTTCTGGCTGCTCATCCACTGATCTCCCTTGTTGCATTTGGAGGCATAAGGACAACGCGACGGCAACAAGGGGGGTTGCGACGGAACAGCAGTTCCGGCGTGATCATTGCAAGGCAAAGCCATGTCGTCCCTGTGACAAAGGAACCGCACCCGCCAAACTTGTTATGTACAAGCCCTTTCGGCGGCGGCCGGCGCTGTTGCCGCCCCCGGTGTTCCACTGTTAGAAAATGGCACGACGCGACGAAAAAGGCTGCCGGGAGCCCTCGCCGCGTCACTCCGCGAGTAACGGCAGCGCATGGATCATATCGCCCAGCAACTGGACTATTTCGCCCAGCAACTGATCAACGGCCTCGTGCTCGGCTCGATCTACGGCCTGATCGCCATCGGCTACACGATGGTCTACGGAATCGTCGGCATGATCAATTTTGCCCACGGCGACATCTTCATGATCGGCGGCTTCATCGCCCTGATCTCGTTCCTGGTGCTGGTGTCGCTCGGCCTCTCCGCGGTCCCGGTCATCCTCCTGGTCATGCTGCTGGTCGCCATGGCCATCACCGCGCTCTACGGCTGGACCGTCGAGCGGATCGCCTACCGCCCCTTGCGGCATTCGTTCCGCCTTGCACCGATGCTGTCGGCGATCGGCATGTCCTTCGTGCTGACCAACTACTCCCAGGTCTCGCAGGGCGCGCGCGTCAAGCCGATCCCGCCGATCATCACCGGCGGCTATACGCTGCATGAGGGCGCCGGCGGCTTCGTCGTGCAGCTCTCCAACATCCAGATCGTCGTCGTGCTGACCACGGTGGTGCTGCTCGCGCTGTTCACCTGGCTCGTCTCGAATACAAGGCTCGGACGCGACATGCGTGCCTGCGAGCAGGACCAGACCATGGCTGCGCTGCTCGGCGTCGACGTCGACCGCACCATCTCGATGACCTTCGTGATCGGGGCTGCGCTCGCCGCGGTCGCCGGCATGATGTACTTGCTCTATTACGGCCTGGTCGATTTCTTCATGGGCTTCGTCGCCGGGATCAAGGCCTTCACCGCGGCGGTGCTCGGCGGCATCGGCTCGCTGCCCGGCGCGATGCTCGGCGGGCTTGCGATCGGCCTGATCGAGACGTTCTGGTCGGCCTATTTCTCGGTCGAGTATAAGGACGTCGCGGCGTTCTCGATCCTGATCGTGGTGCTGATCTTCATGCCGACCGGCCTGCTCGGCCGCCCCGAAGTCGAAAAAGTCTGACGGGCGGCATTAGTGAGCGCGACCCCAGCCCGCCCCTCGCACGCCCCGCAGCCCTCGGGCAGCGCCTTCATCCTGAAGAAAGCCCTGATCAGCGCCTTGGTTGCGCTGGTGTTGTTCTCGCTGATGATCGGCGTGCGCACCGAGGCCGGCCCGCAAGGCGGCCTGATCTACTGGACGCGGTTCGGCGATCTCGCCGCGATCGTCGGCGCCGTGTTCGGCGGCAGCATCATCATCGAACTGCTCCGGCAGTGGTGGGGGCCAGTCGACAAGGACCGCATCGTTCCGAAACCCGTGCAGGCCGCGCTGGGATTCGCCGGACGCTGGCTGGCGCCGGCGCTCTTGATCTTCACCCTCCTCGTCCCCGTCATCTTCTACAACCAGCGCTACATTCTCGACCTTGCGATCCTGGTCCTGACCTATGTGATGCTGGGATGGGGGCTGAACGTCGTGGTCGGCCTCGCCGGCCTGCTGGATCTCGGCTACGTCGCCTTCTACGCGGTCGGCGCCTATTCCTATGCGCTGCTCGCCACCAATTTCGGACTGTCGTTCTGGGTCTGCCTACCGCTCGCCGGCATGCTGGCCGCGTGCTGGGGCGTAATGCTCGGCTTCCCGGTGCTCCGGCTGCGCGGCGACTATCTGGCCATCGTCACGCTCGCCTTCGGCGAAATCATCCGCCTCGTCATCATCAACTGGCAGAGCCTGACCGGCGGCCCCAACGGGGTATCCGGCATCCCGCGCCCGACCCTGTTCGGCATTCCGCTGACGGCGGGCGATGACGGGCTCGCGGCGCTTCTTGGCATCGAATTCTCGCCGACCCACCGCATCGTCTTCCTGTTCTACGTGATCCTGGGGCTGGCGCTCGTCACCAACTGGGTGACGATCCGGCTGCGCCGCCTGCCGCTCGGCCGCGCCTGGGAGGCGCTGCGCGAGGACGAGGTCGCCTGCCGTGCGCTCGGCATCAACACCACCACGACCAAGCTCACCGCATTTGCGACCGGTGCCCTGTTCGGCGGCCTCGCCGGCGCGTTCTTCGCCACGCGGCAAGGCTTCATCAGCCCGGAATCCTTCACGTTCCAGGAATCGGCGCTGGTGCTGGCGATCGTTGTGCTCGGCGGTATGGGCTCGCAGCTCGGCGTAGCGCTCGCAGCCCTCACCATGATCGGCGGCTTCGAATTGTTCCGCGGCTTCGAGCAGTTCCGCATGCTGGTGTTCGGCATGGCGATGGTGCTGTTGATGATCTGGCGGCCGCGCGGGCTGATCGGGCACCGCGCCCCGACCGTGTTCCTGGAGCGCAGCCAGGCGATCTCATCCGACCTCGTCAAGGAGGGCCACGGATGAGCAACGACCATATCCTCGTCGTCGACCATCTGATGATGCGCTTCGGCGGCATCGTCGCCGTCAACGACCTCTTCTTCGCGGCCGAGCGGCGCAAGATCACGGCGCTGATCGGACCGAACGGCGCCGGCAAGACCACGGTGTTCAACTGCATCACCGGCTTCTACCGGCCGAGCGGCGGCACCATCCGCCTGACCCATGACGACGGCCGCACGATCGCGCTCGAACGCCTCAACGATTTCCGCATCGCCAAGCGGGCAAACGTCGCGCGCACGTTCCAGAACATCCGCCTGTTTCCCGGCATGACCGCGCTGGAAAACCTGATGGTCGCCCAGCACAACATGCTGATGCGCGCCTCGGGCCTGACCTTTCTCGGCCTGATCGGCGTGCCGTCATGGCGCGATGCCGAGCAGCGCGCCATCGATCTGGCTCGGACCTGGCTCGACCGGGTCGGGCTGCTCGACCGCGCCGACGACGCCGCCGGCAACCTGCCCTATGGCGACCAGCGGCGGCTCGAGATCGCGCGCGCGATGTGCACCGAACCCGCGCTGCTCTGCCTCGACGAACCGGCGGCCGGCCTGAATACGCGCGAGAGCGGCGCGCTCAACGAATTGCTGCTTTCGATCCGTGCCGAACAGGGCACATCGATCCTCCTGATCGAGCACGACATGTCGGTCGTGATGGAGATCTCCGATCACGTCGTGGTCATGGACTATGGCGTCAAGATCGCCGAAGGCACGCCGCAGGCGGTGCGCGACGATCCCAAGGTGATCGCCGCCTATCTTGGCGCGGACGAAGAGGAAGCGATCGCCGTGATGGAGAGCGGCACGTGAGCGCGGCACTGGCAGCAACACCCCTGCTCGCGATCCGCGGGCTGCGCGCCGCGTACGGCAAGATCGAGGCGCTCAAGGGCGTCGATATCGAGATCAACGCCGGCGAGATCGTGGCGCTGATCGGCGCCAACGGCGCCGGCAAGTCGACGCTGATGATGACGATCTTCGGCAAGCCGCGCGCCCGCGCCGGCCACATCGAGTTCGACGGCCAGGACATCACCGGCGTGCCGACCCACGAGATCGCCCGGCTGCGGATCGCGCAATCGCCGGAAGGACGGCGGATCTTTCCGCGGATGAGCGTCGCGGAGAACCTGCAGATGGGCGCCGACGCGACCGATAGCAGCGACGCCGAGCGCGCCGCCGGACTGGAACGCGTCTTCGCCCTGTTCCCGCGCCTGAAGGAGCGCGTCGCGCAGCGTGGTGGCACGCTATCCGGCGGCGAGCAGCAGATGCTCGCGATCGGCCGCGCGCTGATGAGCCGACCGCGCCTGTTGATGCTGGACGAGCCCTCGCTTGGGCTTGCGCCGCTGATCGCGCGGCAGATCTTCGACGCGATCCGCACCCTGAACCGGCAGGACGGCCTCACCGTGCTGATCGTCGAGCAAAACGCCAACCACGCGCTGAAGCTCGCCCATCGCGGCTATGTCATGGTCAACGGCCTGATTACATTGGCCGGAACCGGCGCCGAATTGCTGCAGCGCCCGGAAATCCGTGCCGCCTATCTGGAAGGCGGCCGCCGCGGCTGATTGCCGCCCGGCGCGCGCGTCGCTGCCGCCCGCCACAATCCTGCAGCAAGACGCTGCGGGCAGATTGTTGATTTGCCGGAAAATTGCCGGTGACTTCGCCGCAAAATCAGCCGAGAATGGCGCCGGTTATCGCACCCGGCCTGCCGGGTGCTTCCATATGGGCAACGACCACGAGGACTTGTCATGAAATCACTAAAGCTCATCGGCCTGGCATTGGGCGCTTCGTTCGCACTGTCGGCGAGCGCGTTTGCGCAGGACATCACCATCGCAGTGGCGGGCCCGATGACGGGCTCCGAATCCGCCTTCGGCCGCCAGATGAAGAACGGCGCGGAGCAGGCGGTTGCCGATATCAACGCAGCCGGCGGCGTGCTCGGCAAGAAGCTCGCGCTTGAAGCCAACGACGATGCCTGCGATCCGAAGCAGGCGCGCTCGATCGCGGAGAAGGTCGCGGGCTCGAAGATCCCGTTCGTGGCCGGCCACTTCTGCTCGTCGTCCTCGATCCCGGCGTCCGAAGCCTATGCCGACGGCAACGTCCTGCAGATCACGCCGGCCTCGACCAACCCGCTGTTCACCGAGCGCAAGCTCTGGAACGTGGCGCGCGTCTGCGGCCGCGACGACCAGCAGGGCCTGGTTGCCGCCGACTACATCATGAAGAACTACAAGGGCAAGAACGTCGCGATCCTGAACGACAAGACCACCTACGGCAAGGGTCTTGCCGACGAGACCAAGAAGGCGCTGAACAAGGCCGGCTTCCAGGAGAAGATGTTCGAGTCCTACAACAAGGGCGACAAGGACTTTAACGCCATCGTCTCGCGGCTAAAGCGCGACAATATCGATCTGGTCTATGTCGGCGGCTATCATCAGGAATCTGGCCTGATCCTGCGCCAGATGCGCGACCAGGGCCTGCAGACCGTGCTGATGGCCGGCGACGCCCTGAACGACAAGGAGTTCGCCACGATCGCCGGCCCGGCCGCCGAAGGCACGCTGTTCACCTTCGGCCCCGATCCGCGCAACAAGCCGACCGCGAAAGCGATCGTCGAGAAGTTCAAGTCGAAGAACATCGATCCCGAAGGCTATACGCTCTACACCTACGCCGCGATGCAGGTCTGGACGCAGGCCGCTGCCAAGGCCGGCACCACCGACGCCAAGAAGGTGATGGCCACGATCAAGGCCGGCGAATGGGACACCGTGCTCGGCAAGATGGGCTTCGACGCCAAGGGCGACATCAAGGCGATCGACTATGTCGTCTACAAGTGGGACGCCAAGGGCAACTACACCGAGATCAACCCGAAGGGGTCCTGAAGTCCGTCAGCGCATTGGCGCTGATCTGTATCGGAACATCGCAGCAAACGCCCCGGCTTGCCGGGGCGTTTTTGGCAGGCATTCATCTATCGGCTAGATATTCCGCCCTCGCGGATGGAGTATTGTGCGCGCCTGCCGCAATTCCCTCCCTGGCGTCTTTGTTGCCGGCTTCCGGGAGACCATGAGTGCCGACGGATAACGACCGCAGCATCTTCCTTTCGACCCTGCCGGCGTCGCGCAGCGAGCGCACCACGGCGGTGGCGGTGGTCGCGATCTCGGCCGTTCTCTTCGCAATCGCCGTGCCGTTCGCGGGCACGCAGCTCGCGCCGGTGCCGGCATTCGTGGCGAGCTATCAATCCGCGCTCGCGATCAACGACATCCTCACCGCCGTCCTGCTGTTCTCGCAGTTCAGCGTGCTTCGCTCGCGGGCGCTGCTCATGCTGGCGAGCGGCTATCTGTTCACGGCCGGCGCCGCGGTGACCCATGCACTGACCTTCCCCGGCCTCTTCGCGCCGTCGGGGCTGCTCGGCGCGGGCCCGCAAACCACCGTCTGGCTCTACATGATCTGGCACGGCGTGTTTCCGCTGCTCGTGCTCGGCTATGCGCTGTCGAAAGGCAAGGACGGCGGCGTCAAGGTGCCGGCCTCGACCACCGGCGCGATCCTCGCCAGCGTCGTCGCGGTTGTCATTGCGCTGGCCGCGTTCGCCTGGCTTGTCACCGAACATCACGATGCCCTGCCTGTGCTGCTGAGCGGCGGACACTACACGCTGACCATGATCGGCGTGGTATCCACGATCTTGTGCCTCTGCCTCGGCGCGCTGGCGGTGCTGTTCTTCCGCCGGCCGCATTCGGTGCTCGACGTCTGGATCATGGTCGTGCTGTGCGCCTGGCTGTTCGACATCGCATTGTCGGCGATGCTGAACGCGGCGCGCTTCGATCTCGGCTTTTACCTCGGCCGCCTCTACGGGCTGTGCGCCGCGAGCTTCGTGCTGACGGTGCTCCTAATCGACAATTTCGCGCTGCAGGCCGAGATGTCGCGGCTGCTCGGCCTCGCCCGCCGGGAGGCCGCCACCGCACGCAATCATCACGCCGAGCGCGAGCGGTTGTTCAGCGCAGTGGTTGAATCCTCCAGTGATGCCATCATCGCGCAGGCGCTCGATGGCACGATCACTGCCTGGAACCGTGCAGCCGAGCAGTTGTTCGGCTATTCCGCCGGCGAGGCGGTCGGACAGAGCATCGACATCATCGTCGCCCCGGAACGCCGCGCCGAAGTCCGCGATATCCTGGAACGCGTCGGTCGCGGCGAAAAGATCGAACATTACGAGACCACGCGGCTCCATCGAAGCGGACGCGCCGTCGACGTGTCGCTCAGCGTCTCCCCTCTTCACTCCGCGACCGGGCAAATCGTTGGCGCATCCAAGACTGCGCGCGACATCACCGAGAGCAAGCACGCGCGCAGGGCTTTGAGCCAGGAGATCGAGGAGCGCCGGCGCGTCTTCGAGACGTCGCAGGATCTGATCCTGGTGACGGACACCAAGGGCACCTTCGTTCAGGTCAGCCCAAGCTCAGCGGCAATCCTCGGCTATCAGCCCACCGAGATGATCGGGCATAGCGCGGTCGAGTTCATCTATCCCGACGACCTGGAAAACACCCGTAACGAAATGCGCGCCGCCCGCCGCGGCCACCAGATGCGCAACTTCGAGACCCGCTACGTCCACAAGGACGGACATGTGGTGACGCTGACCTGGATGGGAACCTGGTCGGAGCCGGTGCGCCGGCATTTCTTCATCGGCCGCGACCTGACCGAGAAGCAGGCCGCGGAGGCTCAGTTCCGCCAGGCGCAGAAGATGGATGCGGTCGGACAGCTGACCGGCGGCATCGCCCACGACTTCAATAACATCCTGACCGTGATCACCGGCACCATCGGTATCCTCGCGGAAGCCGTCGCTGATCGGCCCGACCTTATCGCGGTCGCCCGGCTGATCGACGAGGCTGCCGAACGCGGCGCCAACCTGACCAAGCATCTCCTTGCATTCGCGCGCAAGCAGCCGCTGCAGCCGATCGAGGTGGACGTCAATCGGCTGGTGCTGGAGGCCGCCAAGCTGCTGCGTCCGACGCTCGGCGAGCATATCGAGATCACACCGATGCTCGCCGACGACGCCTGGACGGCGATGGTCGACCCGAACCAGCTGACCACCGCCGTCCTGAACCTCGCGCTCAATGCGCGCGATGCCATGCCCGATGGCGGCAAGCTCGCGCTCGAGACCCGCAACGTCTATCTCGACGAAGGCTATGCCGAATTGAACGACGAGGTCACGGTCGGCCACTATGTGATGATCGCCGTGAGCGACAGCGGCACCGGCATCCCCGCCAATCTGATGGAACGGGTGTTCGATCCCTTCTTCACCACCAAGGAGGTCGGCAAGGGCACCGGCCTCGGGCTCAGCATGGTGTTCGGCTTCGTCAAGCAGTCCGGCGGCCACATCAAGATCTACAGCGAGGAAAGCCACGGCACCTCGGTCAAGATCTATCTGCCGCGGGCCACCGGCGTCGGCCAGACCGCGGCGGAGGCCACCGCTTCCGCCGACGTCGGCGGCGGCGACGAGCTCATCCTGGTGGTCGAGGACGATGCGCTGGTCCGGCAATATGTCGTCACCCAGATCGCAAGCCTCGGCTACGGCACGCTCGAGGCCGCCAACGCCGCGGAGGCGCTGCAGGTGATCGACGACAACGCCGGGATTGATCTGCTGTTCACCGACGTCATCATGCCGGGCGCGATGAACGGCCGCCAGCTCGTCGATGAGGCGCTGAAGCGGCGGCCTGCGCTGAAGACGCTGTTCACCTCGGGATATACCGAGAATGCCATCGTGCATCACGGCCGGCTCGACACCGGCGTGCTGCTGCTGGCAAAGCCTTACCGCAAGTCCGAGCTCGCGCGCATGCTGCGGACCGCGCTCGGCAGTTGATGCATCCGTTGCGGCTGCTATACCGGCCTTGACCGGGAGCGCCGGCGCAGAGGGAACGCATCGTGAAAAACCTTCTCACCGATATTGCCGGCGTCAGCGTCGGCCACGCCGACGACGGAGCGGTCGCCTCGGGCGTCACCGCCATCATCTTCGACAGACCGGCGGTGGCCTCGATCGACGTCCGCGGCGGCGGTCCGGGGACGCGCGAGGAAGCACTGCTCGGCTTGGAGAACGTGGTCGAGGCGATCGACGCCATCGCGCTGTCGGGCGGTTCCGCGCTGGGGCTCGATGCCGCCGGCGGCGTGCAGGCGTGGCTCGCCGAGCGCGGCCGCGGCTTCCGGATTCGCGACGCCGTGATCCCGGTCGTGCCCGGCGCGATCTGCTTCGATCTGCTCAACGGCGGCAACAAGGCGTGGGGCCGCTTCCCGCCCTATCGCGATCTCGGCTACGCCGCGGCGAATGCGGCGGGCGGCGCGTTCGACCTCGGCAGCGTCGGCGCCGGCATCGGCGCGACCACGGCCACGCTGAAAGGCGGCCTCGGATCGGCGTCGGCCACGACCGATGACGGCGTCATTGTCGCGGCGCTCGCGGTCGTCAACGCGGTCGGCAGCGTGACGGTCGGCACCGGGCCCTGGTTCTGGGCCGCACCGTTCGAGGTTGACGGTGAATTCGGCGGACGCGGCCTGCCGCCGTCGTTCACCCCTGAGATGCTGAAGCTGCGGCTGAAGGGCGGATCGGATGCGACGCCGGCCGAGAACACCACGCTCGTCGTGGTCGTGACCGATGCGGAGCTGACAAAGCCGCAGGCCAAGCGGCTGGCGATGATCGCGCAGACCGGCATGGCGCGCGCGATCTATCCGGTGCACGCGCCGCTCGACGGCGATGTGGTGTTTGCCGCCGCCACCGGCGTGAAGCCGATCGATCCGCTGTTCGGGCTGACCGGTCTCGGCATGGTCGCGGCCAACGTGGTGGCGCGCGCGATCGCACGCGGCGTCTATTCAGCCACCGCGCTCCCCTTCCCCGGCGCGCTGCCGAGCTGGAAGGACAAGTTCGGTTAGAACCATCAAGCCACAGGCTCGATTCACCTCTCCCGCTTGCGGGGGAGGTCGCATCGCATCGAGAGATGCGATGCGGGTGGGGGCTCTCTCCACAACATGACTCGCGGCGGCACCCCCACCCCAGCCCTCCCCCGCAAGCGGGAGAGGGAGTGCAATCCCTGCGCGGCGGGAGTTCAACCACATCTCACGATGCCCAGCGCCTCAGGCGCTGACCGAAACCGATGATTTGGCTTGCGCGGAGATCGCCTGGGCCTGGCGCTGGATCAATTGCTCGATGAAATTGTAGGACGAGGTCGCGTTACCGGAGGCGGACGACGCAGCCGGCGTCGTCATGGTCACCTTCGAACCATCGGCATAGGTCATCGTCGTCGTGGTCGAGCCGTCGCTGTTAGTCACCGACGTGCTGGTCGCGCCGTCGAGCGCCTGCGTCAGCGGATCGGAGGTCCCATTGCCGGAACCAGTCCCCTCGCCCGAGCCGCCCATCTTGTGATGGTGGCCGTGATGGCCCTTGCCCTTCAGCGCCGACGCCATCTCGCCCAGGCTGACCGAGCCGTCGCCGTCCTTGTCGAGCTTCGAAAACACGTCGTCGGCCTGCGCGATGTTGGCGCCGCCGGCGCCGAGCGCATTCTCGAATTCCGACTTGGTGATCTTGCCGTCGCCGTCGGCGTCGATCTGCGAGAACAGGTCCTTCAGCGCGTCGGATCGGCTCTTCGAGGCCAAGCCGGCCGATCCGCCCTGCGACGACTGCCCCTGCGCGTCGAGCAGCGCGCTCATGGTTTCCGGCGAGATCTGTCCGAAGCCGCTGCCGGATCCGGTGGGCGAGCCACTGCCGGGCGGGCTCGACACGGAGGCCGAGCCATCGAACAGGCCGCCACCGCCCTGGGTGAGGCCGACCGACTGCGCGGACGACGGCTTCGACGACGTCAGCGACTTCAGAAGGTCGATGGCCGACGACGCGGCGCCAAGGGCAAACAACATTGGCAATACTCCGACAACGCCGCGCGTGGCGGCTCTACGCCTGTAAGTTCCTCAGCAAGCGCCGTGCCATGGGAAAACCCAGCAAAATTGGGTCTTTCTGCAATTCGCAGGGCTGCGGGCACCGGGCAGGAACTGCCGCCAACGGCAGATTTTTCCGCCCGCCATTGGTCATCCCTATCGCATTGCCCATCACTGCATGTTAGGCGGGGACACCCGTGCGCCCTCGAAAGTCTCGGAAGAGCTCATGACTCAAGCCTTCACCCCGCGTCCCCTCGTCATCGCTCCGTCGATCCTGGCGTCGGATTTTTCCAAGCTCGGCGAGGAAGTCCGTGCCGTCGACCAGGCCGGCGCCGACTGGATCCATCTCGACGTGATGGACGGGCATTTCGTTCCCAACATCTCCTATGGCCCCGACGTCATCAAGGCGATGCGCCCGCACACCAAGAAGCTCTTCGACGCGCATCTGATGATCTCGCCCTGCGATCCCTATCTCGAGGCCTTCGCCAAGGCGGGCTGCGACCAGATCACGGTTCATGCCGAGGCCGGCCCGCATCTGCATCGCTCGCTGCAAGCAATCCGCGCGCTTGGCAAGAAGGCCGGCGTCTCGCTCAATCCGGCAACGCCGGCCAGCGCAATCGAGTATGTGCTCGACCTGATCGACCTCGTGCTCGTGATGTCGGTCAATCCGGGCTTCGGCGGCCAGGCCTTCATCCGCTCCGCGCTCGGCAAGGTCAGCGACATCAAGGCGATGACCGCGGGCCGCCCGATCGACATCGAGGTCGATGGCGGGGTCGCCCCCGACGTTGCCGGCCAGCTCGCCGCCGCCGGCGCCAACGCACTGGTGGCGGGCTCTGCGGTATTCAAGGGCGGCACCGTGGACGCCTACCGGACCAACATCTCCGCGATCCGCAATGCCGCCGCGCAGGCGCGCGGAGAGGCGATCTAGTCTTCACGCGAGGATTGTGTCGCGCGCCATGCCCGCGCGCGCGGCACACACCAACATGCCGCATTCCCGCCTGCACAATATTCGTGCGGGGCCCCGTGGTCATCCGGTCTTCACAGACTCATCCAAATTGATGCACACTCCACTCCAATAAAATAAGGGAGGCGCGCATCATGACGATGACCCTTGTGTGGACCGGA
Source organism: Bradyrhizobium erythrophlei (assembly GCF_042430365.1). GTDB lineage: Bacteria > Pseudomonadota > Alphaproteobacteria > Rhizobiales > Xanthobacteraceae > Bradyrhizobium > Bradyrhizobium erythrophlei. The sequence continues at coordinate 45,762 of NZ_JBHMET010000231.1, read as the reverse complement.
GTGGCATTTTGGCTCGGCTTGAACGCAGCTTTTGTTGCGCGGCGCGCCTATGTGACGATGCCTCGTCGGACCGCCGCGACTCGCATCCTCTACGTGCATCTGCGCCGGGCCTGACGGCAAATCCTCCGGTTCCCCACGGGCGCTTGATCAAAACAATCCAGGCGGCGTGATCTCGGCCTCACCGGTCGCCAGGTCCGGCGTCGATCCGTCCTCGCCTTGCGCCGCCAGCCGCGACGGCCGCACCACCGTCACGGAGCACGGCGCTTCGGATGCGACCTTGGCCGAGACGCTGCCGAGCAGCGACCGCATCATCGAGTTCTGCCGCGCGCCGACGATGATGTGATCGACCAGATTGACGGCTGCGAATTCCAGGATGGCGGCGGCGGGATCGAACGCCTCCAGCACGTGCACGGTCAGCCTGCTCTCGTCGAGCCCGAACGGCCGCGCCCAATGCTGCAGCCTCACCAGCCGGTCGACATGCCTGTTCTGCCCCTGCTCATCGAGCGTGCGGTCGATCGCGACCCGGTTCAGCTTCAGCACGTTCACGCAGGCCAGTCGCGCCGACGGCGACGTCGACAGCACCTGCTCGGCGGTGACGCGAATGGCCTCGTTCAGGGCCTCGGAGCCGTCAACGGTATCAAGCGCGACTAGGACGATTGGGCTCGATGCAAGCTGAGCCGCGACGTTGGACTTTGGTTGCGGCTGGATCGCCCCGCGATTGAACCGCCGGCGCCAAACGGTGCCGAGCGCATCGCGGTTGAGGCGCTGCGATCGCGCGGAGAGCTTCACCCGTTCGGGATGGGCGAGATCAAAGGCAAGTTGCGCCGCCGTCGGGTAGCGCGCGGCGGGATCGATCTCAAGGCACCGCAGCACGATCTCCTGCAGCCAGGGCGGATAGTCGGCCCTTAGCTTGCGCGGCGGATAGGGATCGCGCCACAGCCGGCGGCGCATGCCGCGCAGGCTCTCGGTTTCGCCGAACGGGCGGACGCCGGTGGTGAAGAAGTAGAGCAGCACACCGAGCGAAAACAGGTCGCTGCGCGGATCGTCGCGCACGCCGTTCAGGCGTTCCGGCGCCATGTAGGGCGCGGTGCCGTAAGGCAGGCGGAACTCTTCCTGCAGCAGGTCGGGCAGATGGTTGTGGTGCGACAGGCCGAAATCGATCAGCACCGCCTCGCCGCGCTCGCGGAACATGATGCTGCTCGGCTTGATGTCGTGATGGATGACGTGCTGCCGGTGCAGGCTCGCGAGCGCGGACGCGATCCGGCCGGCGATGCCCCTCGCCTCCTCATACGGCAGCGGCAGATCGCCGAGCCGCTTGTAGAGCGTTTGCCCGGGGATGCGCTCCATCACGACATAGGCCTGCCGCTCGAAATCGCCGGTGCCGAAACAGGCCGGCACATGCGGCCCCGACAGCCGCGGCAGGATCATCTGCTCCATCTCGAAGCTGACGATCGCGGCCGGATCCTCGCCTTCGGAGACCAGCGGCACCTTCATCAGGAGCGGCACGTTGATGCCGGGATGGGTGACGGTCCACAGCGTCGCCATGCCGCCGCGGTGGACGCGTTCGCCGATGGTGAAGCCATCGATGTCAGCGCCCGGCTGCATTGCAAGCGGCGCCACGGATTACCTGCCGAGGAAGAGGCGATCGGCGAGCCAGTGCGGCAGACCGTTCGCCTTGATTTTCGCCGCCGCGCTCGCGACATCGTAGGGCACGCGCAAATAGGTGATCTCGCGGCTTTTCGTGTCGAAGATCGCAAACGACGCGGCCGGATCGCCGTCGCGCGGTTGCCCGACCGAGCCCAGCACCGCAAGCCAGCGCCGCCCGGTCAGCAGTTGCACTGGCATGCCCGTCGTCGGAACGAAGCTCGTCATCTTGGCAGCCGACGACATCGAATAGAGCCCGGGACGGTGGACATGGCCGCAGAACGTGATCTGCAGTTCTGTCGCCATCATGCTGCGCGCAGCGCCGGAGGTGTCGCGGACATAGTGCCACTTCGAAGGGTCCGACGCCTCCGCATGGACATAGAGGCGATTGTCCTCCTCATGGCTGATCGGCAGTTCGGCGAGGAAGCGGCGCCGCGCCGCGCTGAGGCGGTCGCGCGTCCAGTCGATCGCCGCCTGCGCATCGTCGTTCATGCCGCTATCCGGCGCATTGATCGCATTGTCATGGTTGCCGCGCAGCGCAATCGCGCCCCCGGCGACGAGATCCATCACGGTGTCGACGGCCCATTCGGGATCGGCGCCATAGCCGACGATGTCGCCAAGGCAGATCAGTCGCTCGGCGCCGCGCGCACGCGCCGCCTCGAGGCAGGCGGCGAAGGCCTGCCGGTTGGCGTGAATGTCCGAAAAGAGCGCAAGCCGCATCGTCGTCCGCGTTCCTGGTCCCAGCCGATATCAAGCACACGCGGCCCCTGGCTCGCAATCCGGCCAGGCAGGTCCGAAAGCCATTGGTGCGCGACGCCGCGACCTTCGCCATCATATACTTGAGCATTCGGCTGCGGATAAACTGATCGAGCGGCTGGCAAAGACGCCACCGAAAAAGGCAGGGGAAACAGTATCGATGAACAAGTGGATATTGTCGGCGTGCTTTTTGGCGCTTACGGCAGCCCCTGTTGCTGCCGCCGATGTGCGCCTGGATTCGTATCGCAATCCAAAGAATGAGACGTTTCGCTACTTCAATCAGATGTACCTTGATGGCGTAAAGGGTGGCCTGATGGCTACCAATGCCTGGTTGAGAAACCATGGCGGCCAAATGTCGTTCTGCATGCCCGAAAACCTCGCAATGACGACTGAGCAAGCCGAAGAGATCATGCTCAAGTCAGCCGACAAACGCGCAGCGAAGGGTGATATGTTGGTCGCTTCCCTGCTCCTATGGGGCCTGCAGGATACCTTCCCCTGCGAAAAAGCCGGCAGTCGATAGACGAGCCGCTCCTGCTGGAATTTTCAAATATATGATTCCCCTTGCGGGGGTCCGAGGCGAGCGAAGCTCGCTCTGGAGGCTAGGAAGAGCGGGTACCGCTTACTGCCTGAAGGGTCGCCGGAGCAGACTAATGCTTGCGCGGGGCTTCCAGGCCCTTCAGCAGCAGCGCGATCAGCGCTTCGATCCGCGACGGGCACTCGGGCTTGGCCCATTCCTCGGCATGCGCCGGGTGGTGGTAGCGGGCGGTCGCGTCGAACACGGCGCGGGCGGTCGCCTTGACGTCGTCGATCTCGAACACGCCCTGGGTGACACCGTCGGTCAGGATCCTCCCGATCAGGTCGACCTGCTTGTCCTTGTAGGCTTCCACCACCTCACGCGCTTCCTGCGCCAGTGCCAGATAGGTCGCGAACATCTCGGGATCGTCGCAGACCTTCTTCTGCTTGATCGCAAACATCGTGCGCAGCCAGTTCCGCAGCCGCTCCGGCGCGGGGCCGGAGTCGGCCGCGATCTTGCAGAGCGGCTCATTGGCGCGGTCGAGCCAGCGCTTGGCGACCGCGTCGCGCAGCGACGCCTTGCTCGGAAAGTGGCGGTAGACGCTGCCGTGGCTGACATCCAGCGCACGGGCAACGTCGACGACGGTGGCCTTGGCGAGCCCGAAGCGCCGCAAAACATCCTCGGTTGCTTCGAGGATCCGCTCGGGTGTCAAAACCACCGCCTCGTTCATGCGTTCACCGTCTGGTTATCGCTGTCCTGCCCGCGGGTGAATTTGGCGGCCTGCGCGGCCAAATGGCGGGCGACACGAAGATTGAGCCACTGTTGAATCTGGGCGGTCAAATGAATGATTTCTGTAGTCATGGAGGTAGTCCTTAGAGGTCGTCTTCTTGGTTCGGCCGACTCCCCGGCCAAACGCCGGTAAAGCCACGTGACGCCCAGCCCAGGCGCCAAGGTGAATATAGACCATCTCGCTGACAGATTTCAATATCTGTCATCGAATATTTCTGATATGAAGAGGTGTTTAATTACCTCCAAAGACGTTTCGCAGCTTGTTTGTGGTCCCTCGGACGCTCTGCTAAATCGCTGCGTAAAAACAAATTGGCCGGGAGTTGCGCGTGCGCCCCGCCCCCGCTCGTCCGGAGTTTTCGATGATCCCCCGCTACACCCGCCCGGAAATGGCTTCGATCTGGGAGCCGCAGACGCGTTTCAAGATCTGGTTCGAGATCGAGGCCCATGCCGCCGACGCGCAGGCCGAGCTTGGCGTGATCCCCAAGGAAGCGGCGAAGACGATCTGGGCGAAGGCAAAGGATGCGACCTTCAATGTCGAGCGGATCGACGAGATCGAGCGCGAGACCAAACACGACGTCATCGCCTTCCTGACCCATCTCGCCGAAATCGTCGGCCCCGAGGCGCGCTTCGTGCACCAGGGCATGACCTCCTCCGACGTGCTCGACACCTGCCTCAACGTGCAGCTCAAGCGCGCCGCCGATTTGCTGCTCGCCGACCTTGACCGCGTGCTGGCGGCGCTGAAGGTGCGCGCCTTCGAGCACAAGATGACGCCAACGATCGGCCGCTCGCACGGCATCCACGCCGAACCGGTGACGTTCGGCCTCAAGCTCGCCTATGCCTATGCCGAGTTCTCGCGCGCCCGCGCGCGCCTGGCCGCCGCGCGTGACGAAATCTCGACCTGCGCGATCTCGGGTGCGGTCGGTACCTTTGCCCAGATCGATCCGCGCATCGAAGCGCACGTCGCCAGGGCGATGGGCCTGAAGCCGGAGCCGATCTCGACGCAAGTCATCCCGCGCGACCGCCACGCGATGTATTTTGCCACCCTCGGCGTGATCGCCTCCTCGGTCGAACGGCTCGCGGTGGAGATCCGCCATCTGCAGCGCACCGAGGTGCTGGAAGCCGAAGAGTTCTTCTCGGAGGGCCAGAAGGGCTCCTCGGCAATGCCGCACAAACGCAACCCGGTGCTGTCGGAGAACCTCTCCGGCCTGTCGCGCATGGTGCGCGCCTACGCACTGCCGGCGATGGAGAACGTCGCGCTCTGGCATGAGCGCGATATTTCGCACTCTTCCGCCGAGCGTATGATCGGCCCCGACGCCACCGTGACGCTCGACTTCGCGCTGGTCCGGCTCGCCGGGCTGATCGAGAAGCTCCTGGTGTATCCTGCGAACATGCAGAAGAACCTCGACCGCCTCGGCGGCCTCGTGCATTCGCAGCGCGTCCTGATCGCGCTGACGCAGAAGGGCGCCAGCCGCGAGGACGCCTACAAATTCGTGCAGCGCAACGCGATGCCAGTCTGGCGCGGCGAAGGCGACTTCCAGACGCTGTTGAAGAAGGATGCCGACGTAAAGAAGTACCTGACCGACGCCGAGATCGCAGAGCAGTTCGACCTCGGCTATCACTTCAAGCACGTCGACACGATCTTCCAGCGGGTGTTCGGGGAATCGTAAGGAATCGCAGGGCGGGTTAGAGTCAGCGTAATCCGCCATTCCCAGTGACGACGCGGCGGGTTACGCTACGCTAACCCGCCCTACGAAACTCACAAGAAACGGAAACTCCCCATGCCCATCGTCAACCGCATTGCCGCCCTCTCGGATGAAATGGCCGCCTGGCGCCATGACTTCCACGAGAACCCCGAATTGCTCTACGAAGTTCACCGCACCGCCGGCATCGTCGCCGACAGACTGCGCGAGTTCGGCTGCGACGAGGTGGTGACCGGCATCGGGCGCACCGGCGTGGTCGGCGTGATCCGCGGCCGCAAGAACGGCTCGGGCAAGACCATCGGGCTGCGCGCCGACATGGATGCGCTGCCGATCGAGGAGGCCTCGGGCGTGACCTACGCCTCGAAGATTCCCGGCAAGATGCACGCCTGCGGCCATGACGGCCACACCGCGATGCTGATGGGCGCCGCGAAGTACCTCGCCGAGACCCGCAATTTCGACGGCACCGCGATCGTGATCTTCCAGCCGGCCGAGGAAGGCGGCGGCGGCGGCAAGGCGATGGTCGAAGACGGGCTGATGACGCGCTGGGGCATCCAGGAGGTCTACGGCCTGCACAACATGCCGGGCCTCCCCGAGGGCCATTTCGCCACCACGCCGGGCGCGATGCTGGCCTCGTCGGACTCGCTGGAGATCACGGTCCACGGCAAGGGCGGCCACGCGGGCGCCGCTCCGCACGAGGCGATCGACAGCGTCCTGATCGGCGCCCAGATCATCAATGCGCTGCAGTCGATCGTTGCGCGCAACGTCGATCCGCTCAAATCGGCCGTCATCTCGATCACCATGTTCGAAGCCGGCACCGCGTTCAACGTGATCCCGGAGACCGTCAAGCTGGGTGGTACCGTGCGCACGCTCGATCCCGAGGTGCGCGATCTGGTCGAGCGCCGGATCGGTGAGGTCGCCGCGAACGTCGCCCGCGCCTTTGGCGGATCGGCCGAGACGAAGTACACGCGGATGTATCCGGTCACGATGAACCACGCCCGCGAGGCCGGCGTCGCCGCCGAGGTCGCCCGCGACGTCGTCGGCGCCGACCGCGTCAACGAGCGCCTCGTGCCGGTGATGGGCGCCGAGGACTTTTCCTTCATGCTGGAAGCGCGCCCCGGCGCGTTCGTCTTCCTCGGCATGGGCGACGGCCCGATGTGCCACCACCCCGCCTACACGTTCAACGACAACATCCTCGGCCACGGCGCATCCTATTGGGTGCGGCTGGTCGAGAAGACGATGCCGGCGGGCTAACGCCGGCCGCGCAGCTCGTGACATCACGCACGGCCGCGGTTTGCGGCCGGCACCGCTGATGTCATGAACGCGGCTGCTGTTGTGTCGTGCAGTGAATGCCGCCGCCGCCGGCGGCGATCGCATCGATGTTGAGCTGGATGATCTCCCGATCCGGGAACAGCTCTCGCAAGGTATCGCGCGCATTGCGGTCTGCCGTCGCATCGCCGAATTCGGGAGCGATGACGGCACCGTTGCAAACGTAGAAATTGATGTATCCGGCGGCGAAGTCCGCGTTGCTGTACTTCGGACGCCAGGTTGACGGTCCCTGCAGCACCACGACGTTCAAGCGCCGGCCTTTCGCGTCCGTCGACTGGCGCAGAATGTCAAGGTGTCGTTTCGTGACCGCGTGGTCAAACGACGACGGGTCCAATTCCAGACCGGCCACGACAACCCCGGGACTGGCGAAACGTGCGTAGAAATCGGTATGCGCGTCGGTGACGTCCTTGCCGGCAATGCCGGGCAACCAGATGATCTTGTCCAGCCCGAGGACACGAGCCAACTCGGCCTCGCATTCGTCCCTGGACACACTGGGGTTGCGATTTGGGTTGAGGACACAGCTCTCGGTGATGATTGCAGTCCCCTCACCGTCGACTTCGATACCGCCGCCTTCCAGCACCAGGCCCGTCTTGACGAACGTCGCCTTCGCGCTCTGGGCCACTTTCTCCGCAACCTTGGCATCGCGTGCGTATGGTTGCGGCTTGTTACCCCAGGCGTTGAAATTGAAACCGACGGCTCCGAGTTGCTCCGAAGCGCCCAGCACAAAAACCGGGCCCGTGTCGCGTATCCACACATCATCGATCGGTTGAACGACAAGGCTGACCGAGGGGCCGCAAAGCCGCGAGGCAATCTCGTAGTCCTCCTCGCGCACCAGCATGTTCACGGGTTCATGGGCAGCGATGGCCTTGGCAATATTGGCGAGATTTTCCCTTGCCACGGGAAGCAGCTTGTTGCCCCAGATCCTTGCGCTGGCGCCAAAGGCCATCCAGGTCGCGGCGTGTGGAGCGCCCTCGTCCGGCATGCGCCAGTTCGCGTTATCCCGCGCAAGATCATTCACGAGTATTCTGGCCGCGATGGCCGCCCCTATTCACCAACAGGGTAGCGCAGTTATCCTGCCCACAAGGCCATTTCGAGACCATCCGCCTGCCCGGAGCGAGCCCGCCCTCGCAGGCCTAACCGGCGCGGTCAGCCTCGCCCGTCCCGATCATCCGCGCGGCGATGCGGTCGCGCTTGACGAAATGATGGAAGGCCACCGCGGCGAGGTGCAGCACGATCAGCGCGAGCAGCACGTAGGCGAAGAAGATATGGCGATCCTCATAGGCATCCGCCGCAGCCTTGTCGGGCGAGGTGATCTGGGGAACGTGAAACAGGCCGAAGAAATCAGAATAGTCAGGCGTGCGGGCGCCGGAATGCGCCCAGCCCAATAGCGCCACCAGGATGGTGACGGCATAGAGCGCGCCGTGGCTGACGCGGGCGGCGATCCGCTGCCAGCCGGGCATAACGGCCGGCAGCTCCGGCGTCGGATTGACGCCGCGCCAGAAGAGCCGGAGCACGGTGAAGAGCAGCACCAGATAGCCGATATCGGCGTGGATCGAGCGGTAGAAGAAACGATCCGGCCGCGCCGGGACGTGGTTCATCCACCAGCCATAGGCCAGCATGCCGATGATCGCTGCGCCCAGCACCCAGTGGAATGCGCGGGCGATCGAGCCCCAGTTCGAGGTGGTATTGCGGATCATGGTCGATAGGCCCCCTGCGGCCGCCGCCCGGTTTGGATTTCGCACGTCACAGCAATAGCTTGCTGTGATACCGGCAGGTATCGGCCAAGGCCATGCGAAATTTCCCGGTTCGGGGCCCGGATGGCCAAAAACAACTGAATCGTAACCATGGATCGGCTAGACTCGCCCGCGTGGTAGCTCCCCCGACGATCCTCATGTTCGATTCCGGCCTCGGTGGCCTCACGGTGTTGCGCGAGGTCGTCCAGGCCCGGCCCGACGCGCATTACGTCTATGTCGCCGACGACGCCTTCTTTCCCTACGGCCACCATGGCGAAGACGAGATCATCGCCCGTGTGGTGCCGCTGGTCGGCGAGCTGATCGCGCGCCACGCGCCCGACCTCGTCGTGATCGCCTGCAACACCGCCTCGACGCTTGTGATGTCGCATCTGCGCGACGCCTACACGCTGCCGTTCGTCGGCACGGTCCCGGCGATCAAGCCGGCCTGTGCATCGTCGAGGACCAAGCGCGTCTCGGTGCTCGGCACCCGCGGCACCGTGAAGCGGGAATACACCCGCAAGCTGATCCACGATTTCGCGCAGGGCTGCGAGGTCACCCTCGTCGGCTCGGGCGAGCTCGCCTCGCTCGCGGAACAGGCGCTGAGCGGCCATCCGGTGCGCGACGAGGACATCGCCGCCGAGCTTAAGCCCTGCTTTGTCGGCGATGGCGCCGACGACCTTGCCCGCACCGACACCGTCGTGCTCGCCTGCACGCATTATCCGCTGCTGCTCGATCGGTTGACCAGGCTTGCGCCGTGGCCGGTCGACTGGATCGACCCGGCGCCTGCGATTGCCCGCCGCGTCTCCGACCTGCTCGGCCCTCCCGGCTCCGAGAGCGACACGGCCGGCGGCGAGATGATCTTCACCTCGAAGCGCCCGCACACGCTGACGCAAGCCCTGACGCCGTTCTTCGGCGGCCGCGTCCCGGCCTGAGCCTCACGGCTCTTTGCCGTTACGCTGAGCTGGCACCCGCCAACTACATTCCGTGGCTCTGGAACACCTTCGCGCAAGCCTTGCTCAGCTTGGCGCGGTTCTGCTGCAAACATTGCTGAACCGCGTTGTCGTCAGCCAATTGCTGCCGGCAAAATCGCTGCGCGTCGCGCCTGCACGCCTGCTGTTCCTGTGGGCTGCCCATATGGCCCTGCGCGAGTGACGATGACGCTCCGATCAGGAACACGACAGCGGCGAGCATGAGTTGGCGCATCGATCATCTCCATGAGTGTGTGTCCGGTCCCCGAGCGCCGGGGACAAGCCACAGGCTGTCGCGCGGTTCCTTCGGTTCCAATGCAAGGCGTACGCGCCCGAGGGATAGGACAGGATTACTTACGTAGTTCTCCGGCCGTGAACAAAGTTCCAATGCGCGGAAGTTCCAGTGGTATAATGCTCGGACGGTACCAGGTTTTGTTGCGTCGGCTGAGGGCGGGACAATGCCAATCAATCGGCTGCTGAAAGACGGCCAACACACGCCGGAACAGGTCGAGCTTTTGAACAACGCGTTTAAGCTCGCCCTGAGCTCGATGGGCGTCGTTGATCGTAACGACCCGCTTTGCGAGATGGTGGCTCGCAAGGTGATCGAGGTCTGCGCGACCGGCGTGAGCGAGCCGCGGGACATTGCGGAGAAGGCCGTGATGCGGATCGGCCTGCGGTGAGGTCGAGATCAAGCGTTGAACGCGACGGCGGCAGTGCGAACGTACTGTCGCCATGGTGACGCTCTTCGTCGTCGGCCACAGCTTCCCTACGACCAAAGTACCGATCAACGTCGGTGACCCCTCGCTATAGTTCCGGCGGGAGGACTGATGGGTTTCGCTTTGGACAAGGCGCTGTCGCGTCGCGCGGCATTGCTGGGTGGCCTTTGCCTGTGCTGCGTGCCCTCGCGATTGCGCGCGACGGCGTCGCTCGCGCCCCTCCCCGCGCCGATGATCGAGGTCGCGCCCGGACTTCACGTTCGCCGGGGCGTGACCGAGGACGCCGCGGCCGGCAATTTCGATGGCATCGCCAATCTCGGCTTCATCATCGGACGCGACGCGGTCGCCGTGATCGATCCGGGCGGCAGCCTGCATGACGGAAGGAGCCTGCTGCTGGCGATCCGCGCGCGCACGCAATTGCCGATCCGCTATGTCGTGCTGTCGCACGTCCATCCCGACCACATCTTCGGCGCAGCCGCCTTCAGGCAGGACGGGGCGATCTTCATCGGCCATGCCGAGCTGCCGCAGCAGCTCGCCGCCCGCGGCGACTTCTATCGCGCCGGTCTCGAACGGCTGCTTGGCGCGGCGGAGGCCGGCGATGTCGTGTCTCCGACGATGCTGGTGCGACACGGCCAGCCGCTCGAACTCGATCTCGGCGGCCGCAGCCTGGTGCTGACGGCGCATCCGCCCGCGCACACCGTCTGCGACCTCAGCGTGCTCGACAAGCCGTCCGGCATTCTGCTGGCGAGCGACTTGCTGTTCGTCGATCGGGTGCCCGCGCTCGACGGTGACCTCAACGGCTGGCTCGCCGCGCTCGCGGCGATGCGCGCGTCCGGCATCCGGCACGCCGTGCCGGGGCACGGACCGCCGCTGGTGGAGGTGCAGGACGCGATCGCGCCGCTCGAACGTTACCTCGCCCTGCTGCGCGACGAGACTCGCGCCGCGATCAAAAAGGGTTTGCCGATCGAGGACGCGGCCATTTCGGTTGCACAATCCGAACGGACGCGCTGGCCGCTGTTCGACGCCTATAACGGCCGCAACGTGATCGAGGCCTATCGGCGGCTGGAATGGGAATGACGTGGAAGCGCTGCGCGTCGGTCATTTGCGCCATGCTCGCAATGGCGGCTCTCGTGTCGAGCGCACGCGCGCAGGAGGGTCCGCCGCCGGAACCCAAGGGCTACTGGCAGGGGCCGATGAACGGCCGGTTGCCGGCGACGATTGCCGGCGGCACCGTCATTGCGACGCAGGAGCTCGCCGGGCTGCTGGGCGACGAAGCGACGGTGCTGATCGATGTCTCTCCCGCGCCGCGGCGCCCCGAACATTTGTCGTCACCATGGCTACCGATGCCGCATCGGACCATCCCGCGCAGCGTCTGGATTCCGGGCGCCGGCACCGGCGTCATCTCGGCGGCGATGACCGACTACATCCGAACCCGGCTGACGGAGCTCACGGAAGGCAACCGCGACAGATCGATCGTGGTCTATTGCCGCGCCGATTGCTGGGCAAGCTGGAACGCCGCCAAGCGCCTGATCTCGGAAGGCTATCGGCACGTCGCCTGGTATCCGCACGGCATCGAGGCATGGCGGGACTCAGGATTACCCACCGCCGTCACCGAGCCGGAAGGCCCGGCTTCGCAATAGCCGGTCACCAAGGAGAGTGATGATGAGACGACTCCTGATCGCAGCCCTGTTCGCCATCGCCGGCATCACACTTGCCGCAGCAGATGACGGCGCCGAACGTGAGGCGCGCTGGAAGAACGTGGCCGGCGACATCTTCGGCGAGCGGCCGATCGAAGACGGCCGCCAGCTTCTGAAGCTGAATATCCCGGAGCAGGCGATGGACGCGGCCTTGGTACCGGTCAGCGTGGAATTCATCGGCGACCGGCCGATCGCCGTGGTGTCGGTTATCGTCGACAACAATCCGATGCCGCTCGCGGGCCGGTTCCGGCTCGGGCCGGCCTTTGCGCGGCAGGACTTGAAGTTGCGCGTGCGCGTCAACGAATTCACCCTGATCCACGCCGTCGCCGAGACCGACGACGGCAGGCTCTACGCGGTGTCGCAGTACATCAGGGCGGCGGGCGGCTGCTCGGCGCCGAGCGCAACCGCATCGGCCGACGTGCTTGCGCGGATGGGCAAGATGCAGTTGCGGCGCGATCGCTCGATCGACCCCTCGCTGGTGCCGTCGCGGCTGCTCATCAGCCATCCGAACTATAGCGGGATGCAGCAGACCGCGAGCGGCGACTACACCCCCGCGCGCTATCTGGAGCGTGTCACCGTCAGCGTCGGCGGCGTCAACGTGTTCGACATGGACGGCGGCATCTCGTTGAGCGAGGACCCATCGATCGCCTTCACCTATGAGGCAAAAGGCAACGCCGAGGTCGACGTCAGGATGCAGGACAGTTCGTCCTCGCAGTTCGCGCAGCATTTCGACGCGCTTCAATAGCGCGGAGCGCACTGCTTGACGATCGAATTCGAACCGCACCTCGTCATTGCGAGCGGAGCGAAGCAATCCATCTATCCCCGGATAGCGCCATGGATTGCTTCGCTCCGCTCGCAATGACGGGGATAGAGCAAGTTTCGCAGGGCGGATTAGCGCAGCGTAATCCGCCGCTCGTCACGCGGACGGAATGACGGATTACGCTGCGCTAATCTGCCCTACGCACCAGCGCATTGGCACTGATTTGCCCGACGGCGCAAGCCCTCGGCGCAAAAATATTTCTGTTTTTGCGAACTGAAAATCAGTGTATGAATCCGCCGTCTCACCCGACACGAGGGGCGGCTCGCGATCGTCACGAACGTGGTGTGGGATGCGGTGGACGCCGAGCGCGCAACTGACGAGTGCGCGTGAGGCGGACGGCGAAGTCGTGTGGTCCTGACGCCCCAGTGGCTGGTGTCTCCTCGCAAGACGCGAAAGCGCCTCGCGGACGACGGTGACAAAAAAGCCCGTCTCGCCGGGGAGAGCACGAAGGAAGCCGTAAAACCATCGCGCAGGGAAAGCCGGAGTTTCCGGTTAGCCGGGGAGAGCACGAAGCAAGCCGTAAAACCATCGCGCAGGGAAAGCCGGCGTGTTTCCCGGTTTCACCTGTGGTCCTACCCCCGAGCTTTTTGTTGCTCGGGACCCGCGGGTGCAATCGGCGCCCGGCTTTCCCTGCGCCCTCTGTTCATCTTCAAGGCGCAAGCGACACGCAACACTCGGGCGGTAGGCGCCGCGAGATCGCGGGCTTGCGTCCGCGTCGCGCGTCAGGCGAAATGAGGTTGCAGTTTTTTCGGCCCGAGAGGGCCCTGCCAGGACGTTGCAATAAGGAGAACAACCATATGCTGAAGAGATTTGTGATCGGCCTCACAGTGATCGCCTTTGCCGGCGCCGGCCTCGCCTTTGCCCAGCAAAGCGGGATCAAGCGGACGCCGCTGCAAAAACTCGATTTCCCGGCCGGCTTCAACACGGTGACCGCGATTGCCGAGGTTTCCGCGGGCGGTGCGGCAGGCCGTCACACCCATCCTGGCATGGAAACCGGCTATGTGCTGGAAGGCGAGCTCGAACTTCTGATCGACGGCAAGCCGCCGGTGAAGCTGAAGGCCGGCGATTCCTACCAGATTCCGGAAGGTGCCGTGCATGACGCCAAGGCATCCGGCGACAAGCCCATGAAGGTGCTCGGGGTTTACCTGGTCAAGGCCGGCGAGCCGCTGGCAAAGCCGACGCCATAAGCAGAACCAATTGGCCCCGAGCCGGTTGTTTCGTGCTATCAGGGGGTCGGCGAGCGACCGATATTGGCTCGCCGGGTGTTTGATTATGGGAATTTGAGCGGAACGGATGCGCGGTACGCCCTGTAAAATTTCATTGCCGCGCCGCCTCGTCACCGACCTCATGCACGCCGCGATGCGCGTGCCGTTCGTCTCGCTGACCCGTCCTTTGAACGTCCACGCCGTCGTCGAGGCGCGCGCGCAGGCCGCGCAGGCGCCGGGCTGGGCCGCCATCTTCATCAAAGCGTTTGCGCTGGTCGCCAAGGGCGAGCCGGTGCTGCGCACGCTCTACGTCAAATGGCCGTGGCCGGCGCTGTACGAACTGCCGCGCAGCGTCGGCATGGTCGCGGTCGCCCGCAAGGAGGACGGCGAGGACTGCGTGCTGTTCGAGCGCGTCTGCGCGCCGGACGAGATGGCGCTCGCCGACATCGACGCGCTGATCCGGCACGCCAAGAGCGCCCCGCTGACGGATATCCCCTCGTTCCGCAAAATGCTGTGCGTGGCGCGCCTGCCGCTGCCGCTGCGCCGCCTGGCGTGGGCGATCGGGATGAATTTCGGCCGGCAGCGCGCCAACTTCTCCGGCAGCTTTGGCGTGACTTCGGTCGCGGCCTTTGGCCCCGGCCAGTTGCACGCGCTGAGCCCGGGGCCGTTCGTGCTGAGCTACGGCGTGATCCGGCCGGACCAGACCGTCGCGACCGTGCTGCGCTGGGACCACCGGGTCTGCGATGCGGCCCTGATCGCACGGACGCTGACCCAGCTGGAACAGGTGCTGAACGGCGAGATAGCGGCCGAATTGCGCGCGATCCGTCCGCAAACCGAGCCGAAGCCGGTTCGGGCCGTCGGAATAGGGTCGTAAGGGCGCAGAAAGGCCGATTTTGGCGCCAAATGGGCCCGAAAGATCGGCCGTTTTGTTTGACAGGACGGGGCTTTCTGCTTAAGAACCCCCTTGCTCGCGGGCCGGTTTCGGCCCGCGAAGCGTTTCGCGACCCGTGGTTTGCCCTCGAGCTTTCGAGGCGGACCTGTCGGCGCAGGCCTTTCGGCCGGTGCACAGGAGGGCGCGTTTCCTCAAAACCTGAAACCTGATGCAAGAGGACCGCGATGACAAAGCGCAGTGAGGCGAAATACAAGATCGATCGCCGCTTGGGCCAGAATATCTGGGGCCGCCCGAAGAGCCCCGTGAACCGCCGCGAATACGGCCCTGGCCAGCACGGCCAGCGCCGCAAGGGCAAGCTCTCCGACTTCGGCGTGCAGCTCCGCGCCAAGCAGAAGCTCAAGGGCTACTACGCCAACATTTCCGAGCGCCAGTTCCACGGCATCTATGTCGAGGCCGGCCGCCTCAAGGGCGACACCGGTGAGAACCTGATCGGCCTCCTCGAGCGCCGTCTCGACACCGTGGTTTACCGCGCCAAGTTCGTCTCCACGATGTTCGCCGCGCGCCAGTTCATCAACCACGGCCACGTCAAGGTGAACGGCCGCCGCGTCAACATCGGCAGCTACAAGCTGAAGGTCGGCGACACCATCGAGGTCAAGGAATCCTCCAAGCAGCTCACCCCGGTGCTGGAAGCGACCCAGCTCCCCGAGCGCGACGTGCCCGATTTCCTCGAGGTCGATCACTCCAAGATGACCGCGAAGTTCACCCGCATCCCCGGCCTCTCCGACGTGCCGTTCCCGGTGCAGATGGAGCCGCACCTGATCGTCGAATTCTATTCGCGCTGATCACTGCAGCATTGCGAGATACGAAAGGCCCCGGTTTTGCCGGGGCCTTTTTGTTTGGGTAAAGTCGTCGCGCGATCAGAGCGAGAGAGTTCAGCATGTCCTACACCCCCGCCCCGCCCGATCCGAAGGCGCCGCCCGTCCGCATCAACCTGCTGTCGGATACCCAGACCAAGCCGACGGCGCCGATGCGCGAGGCGATGGCAAGAGCGGAGGTCGGCGACGAGCAGGTCGGCGACGATCCGACCACCAATGAGCTCTGCGAACGCGTCGCCGACCTGCTCGGCAAGGAAGCCGCCGTGTTCATGCCGTCGGGCACGATGTGCAACGTCGCCGCCACGCTGGCCTATTGCCGGCCGGGCGACGAGATCCTGGCGCACGCGACCGCGCATATCATCGCCCGCGAGGGCGGCGCGCATGCCGCCCTCGGTGGCTTCCAGATCACGCCGCTTCCCGGCGCCGACGGCCAGTTCACGCCGGACAACTTCCGCGCCGCGCTGCATCCGCGCACGCGCTATCAACCACCGCAGGTCGTGGTCAGCGTCGAGCAGACCGCCAATATCGGCGGCGGCACGATCTGGAAGAAGGCGGCGCTGGACGAGATCGTGACGATCGCGAAGGCGCACGGGCTCGCCACCCACATGGACGGCGCGCGCCTGCTCAACGCCACCGTCGCCACTGGCATCTCCGCGCGCGACATGGCGGCCGGGTGGGATTCGGCGTGGATCGACTTCTCCAAGGGGCTCGGCGCGCCGATCGGCGGCGTGATCGCCGGCACAAGCGCCTTCATCGATGACGTCTGGCGCTGGAAGCAACGCCTCGGCGGCTCGATGCGGCAGTCCGGCGTTTGCGCCGCTGCCTGCATCCATGCGCTCGACCATCACGTCGACCGCCTCGCCGACGATCACGCCAATGCGCGCGCGCTGGCGCGCGGGCTGGCGCAGATCAACGGCATCGAGGTGCAGGCGCCCGAGACCAACCTCGTCTTCTTCAAGCCCGACGGCGCCGGCGTCGCCGGCGACAAGATGGTCGCCGAGCTACGCAAGCGCGGCGTGATGCTCGCGATGATGGACGGCCGGATCAGGGCCTGCACGCATCTCGACGTGACCGCGGGCCAGATCGAGGAGATGATCGGGCACGTCCGCGATATCGTGCGCGGGGCGTAACATCCACCCGTAGCCCGGATGAAGCGCAGCGAAATCCGGGGAAACCCGGGCATTGATCCCCGGATTGCGCTTCGCTTCATCCGGGCTACGAAACGGCCGCGTTCACCTACCCATCGCCTCGTAGATCAGCGTCTTGAGCGCGAGCTGGATCCGGCCGCGCTGTGACGGCGTCTGCACCAGGAAGATGCCGAACAAATCGTCCTCGGGATCGATGAAGAAGAAGGTGCCGGCGACGCCGTCCCAGCGATATTCGCCGAGCGGCCAGCTCGTGTTCGGCGGCACCGAGGTGCGCACGGCAAAGCCGAGGCCGAAGCCGCTGGTCGCGCCCGGATAATAGTTCTGGTCGCGCGCAATGTGGGTCTCCGGGCCGATGTGATCGGACGCCATCAGCGCGATCGTCTCCGGCTTGAGGTAGCGCCGTCCCTCATAGGTGCCGCCGTTCAGCAGCATCTGTGCGAAGCGCGCATAGTCGCCGACGGTGCCGACCATCCCGCCGCCGCCCGATTGCCATTTCAGCGGCTTCCTCGGATCGCGGATCTGGTTGATCGGGCTGAGCGCGCGATCGCCCGGCATCGGCTCGGCGATGCGCGGCCAATTTGCCGGATCGGCCACATAGAACGTGGTTTCCTTCATCCCGAGCGGATCGAGCAGCCGCTCCTTCTCGAACTGAAACAGCGATTGCCCCGAGATCACCTCGATGACGCGGCCGAGCACGTCGGTGGCATGGCCGTAATCCCACTGCGTGCCGGGCTGCTCGGCGAGCGGCAGCGCGGTGATCTTGGCCACGAGCTCGGCATTGGAAAGATCGCCGGTGAAGAGCCCGGCGTCGGCATAGAGCTTGTTCACCGGGCCCCCGCCGTAATAGCCATAGGGCACGCCGGCGGTATGGCGCAGCAGGTCCAGAATCGTGACCGGACGCTTCAGCGGCTCCAGCGCCTGTCTCAGCTTGCCGTCCTCGCCGCGCGTCTCCACGGCGACCTTCATGTCGGCAAATGCCGGAATGTATTTCGCGACCGGATCGTTCAGGGCAAGCTTGCCGTCCTCGACCAGCATCATCGCCGCGACCGAGGTGATCGGCTTCGACATCGAATAGAGGCGGAAGATGGTATCGGCGCTCATCGAGACCTGGGTGGCGACATCGCGCACGCCGAAATTCTCGTAATAGACCAGCTTGCCGTGCTGCTGCAGCAGCAGGATGGCGCCGGGGATCTTCCCGGTCACGATCTCGTTGCGGATATAATCGGAGACCTTCGCCAGTCCCTCGGGCGAAAGGCTGCGGGCGCCACGGGCCGGCGAGCCCGCATGTGCACCGAGCGCGCCGAGCAGCAGGACGAGCGCCGCGACGAACGCGCGGCGCCCGATCGGGTCAATTCTCCATCGCTTCATAGATCAACTGCTTCAGCGTCCGCTGGATGCGCTGACGCTCGCTCGGCGTCTGCTCCAGAAGGATGGAGAACATGTCCTGCTTGCGGTCGACCACGAAATAGCAGCCGCTGGCGCCATCCCATTTCAGCTCGCCGAGGTCGCCGGGCGGCGGCGGCTTGGCATTGCCCGGATCGGTACGCACCGCAAGCCCGAGCCCAAAGCCGAAGCCGTCGCCGGGGAAATAGAAAAAGTCGCGCTCGACCCCCGAGCCCGGCCCGACATGATCCGTCGTCAGCTCCTTGAACGTCTCGGGCTTCAGATAGGTCTTGCCCTCGAACGTGCCGCCATTGAGCAGCATCTGCGCGAAGCGGGAATAGTCCGCCATGGTCGAGACCATGCCACCGCTGGCGGACTCCCATTTCTTTACCTTGGTCGGATCGTTGATCCGCCCGACGCGGAAATCGCTGTCGTTCGGCACCGGCTCCGCCATCAGCTTCTGCTTCTCGGGATCGGTGACAAAGAAGCGGGTGTCGTTCATACCGAGCGGATCGAGCAGCTTCTCCCGCTCGATCGCGAGCAGCGACTTGCCGGTCGCGACCTCCATCACGCGCGCCAGCACGTCGGTCGAATGGCCGTACTGCCAGAGCCCGCCCGGCTGGTTGTGCAACGGCAGCTTGGCGATCCGTTCAGCGAACTCGGCGAGGTCGAAATCGCCGGTATAGATATTCGCGTCCTTGTAGGCCTTGCGCACCAGGCTGTCGCCATAGAAGCCGTAGGTGATGCCGGAGGTGTGCGTCATCAGATCCTGGATGGTCATCGGCCGTTTGGGCGCCACCAGCTCGAGCGTCTTGGTGCCGTCCTCGGCCTTCTTCTCGACGCCGACCTTCACATTGGCAAAGGACGGAACGTACTTCGAGACGGGATCGTCGAGCTTGTACTTGCCCTCTTCGAGCAATTGCATCGACACCACGGCGGTGATCGCCTTCGTCATCGAGAACAGGCGGAAGATGGTCTTGTCCGTGATCGGCGCCTTGCTGACCACGTCCTGCACGCCGAACGCCTCGTGATAGACCGGCTTGCCGTGCTGCTGGATCAGCACGAGCGCGCCGGGGATCTTGCCGGTCGCAACCTCATTCCTGAAGAACTCGCCGATCTTGCCGAGCTTCTCCTGGTTGAAATGCGCTCCGGCCGGAATCTCGTAGGTGCCTTCGGCGCGAACGGACGGCGCCGCCAGCAACACCGCGCCGACCGCCGTTGCGCGCCACAATTGAGATAAATTCATCAAGCCCCCCTCCCCGGGTAATCGGCAGCGAGTGTAGCTGCCGCGTCAGTCGGCACAAGGGCTGCCAAAGGTCGCCAATGCCTCCTGGTGCAATTGGCCGCTCGCGGCAGAGAAGCAGCAGAAGACCACGCGCGTCACCGCGGGCGAGGCGGCCAATGCATCCGCCACCGTGCCGATTGCAATGCGGGCCGCGCGATCGGCGGGAAAATGATAGACGCCGGTCGAGATCGCGGGGAAAGCCACCGAGGCGAGGCGGTTCGCCTGGCAGAGCTCGAGCGCACGGCGATAGCAGGACGCAAGCAGCTCGTCTTCGTGCTGCGTGCCGCCATGCCACACCGGACCGACGGCATGGATCACGTGCTTGGCGGGAAGCTGGTAGCCCTTGGTGATCTTGGCATCGCCCGTCTTACAGCCGTTGAGGGTCCGGCACTCGGCAAGCAGGTCGGGCCCGGCGGCACGATGGATCGCACCGTCGACGCCACCCCCACCGAGGAGCGACGAATTTGCCGCGTTGACGATGGCGTCAACGCGTAATGTCGTGATGTCGGCAACGATGACTTCAAGCCGCGCCTTGCCGATCTGGCGCGCGAACAAGTTCAGGCCGCCGCGTTGACCGGGACGCCCTTGTCGGCAAACAGCTTCTGCAATTCACCGGCCTGGAACATCTCGCGGATGATATCGCAGCCGCCGACGAACTCACCCTTCACGTAGAGCTGCGGGATGGTCGGCCAGTTCGAATACACTTTGATGCCGTTGCGCAGTTCGGCCGACTCGAGAACGTTGAGGCCCTTGTAGCCGACACCGATGTGATCGAGGATCTGGACGACCTGACCGGAAAAGCCGCACTGCGGGAATTGCGGCGTGCCCTTCATGAACAGGACGACGTCGTTCGACTTCACTTCGTTGTCGATGAATTGCTCGATGCTCATTTTCGCTTCCTTATGGGGCGGTGCCTTGACGCCTCAACGGGCCGGCCCGCCCTGTTTAACCCGTGACTTGCCATATATGTAGCCCAAACCATTGTGCATCCAAAGCAAAATGGAGGGGCTGGCATGCCGCCCGGGTTGGGCCGCGGCCCCAAAATGGCCGCGCCGGCCCCGCCGGCCATAGTCTGACGACATCAATATAATCGACGGTGGAGGGCTTTTTTCCTGAATGGGAACCCCTATCTAGGACGAACTGTCCGTCAGGAACCAGTTTGCTGAAGCAACGTTCTCTCCCGAATCGGAGACCATCGTGACGAAACCAGGATCTGCTGCGGCCGCCATGTCCGCCCCCTCCCCGTCACTGCTTTCCGAGTCCGGGCCTTTGGCCCAGCGACTGGCGGATGCCTATCTGTCAGTCCGCGGCGAGACCGAGCGCCGGGCCGCGCCATTGTCGCCCGAGGACCAGCTCATCCAGTCGATGCCGGACGCAAGCCCGGCCAAATGGCACCGCGCGCACACGACCTGGTTCTTCGAACAGTTTCTGCTCGGCGAGCATGTCGCCGGCTACACGCCCTTCCATCCCGACTATGCCTATCTCTTCAACTCGTATTACGTCAGCGCCGGTCCCCGGCATGCCCGCCACCAACGCGGCCACCTGACCCGCCCGACAACAGATGAAGTCACCGCGTACCGCCGCCATGTCGATGCCGAGGTGGTCAAGTTCTTCCACAGCGCCGGCGAAGCGACGCTGCAAAAGCTGGTGCCGCTGGTCGAGGTCGGCCTCAATCACGAACAGCAGCATCAGGAGTTGATGTTCACCGACATCCTGCATGCGTTTGCGCAAAACCCTATCCCGCCGGCCTACGATCCGGCATGGCGTTTCCCGGCCTCGCACCGCGGGGCCGAGGGGTGGGTGACGCTGAACGAGGGCATCCACACTGTCGGACACGGCGACGACAGTTTCCATTTCGACAACGAGAAGCCCGCGCACCGCGCCCTCGTCGGCCCGGTCAAGCTCGCGAAGAATCTCGTCACCAATGCCGAATGGCTCGCCTTCATGCGGGACGGCGGCTATTCGACCGCGACGCTGTGGCTGATGGACGGCTTTGCCGTGGTCAACAACGAGGGTTGGCAGGCGCCGGGCCATTGGCGCGAGATCGACGGCGAATGGAAGATCATGACGCTCGGCGGCGTGCAGCCGATCGATCCCTTGGCGCCGGTTTGTCACGTCAGCTACTACGAAGCCGACGCCTTCGCCCGCTGGGCCGGCAAGCACCTGCCGACCGAAATGGAATGGGAGGTCGCCGCACGCTCAGGCCAGCTCAACGATGCCTTCGGCATCGTCTGGCAGTGGACCCGCAGCGCCTACTCGCCCTATCCGGGCTACCGCGCGATCGAGGGTGCGCTCGGCGAGTACAACGGCAAGTTCATGGTCAACCAGCTGGTGCTGCGCGGCTCCTCGCTGGCGACGCCATCAGGCCATTGCCGCGTCACCTACCGCAACTTCTTCTATCCGCACCATCGCTGGCAATTCACGGGGTTACGCCTCGCAGACTACGCCTGATTGATTCCAGTTGCCATCAATAGCGCGCCGGTAAGCGCGTTCAGGAGAGTATCATGAATGTGCACGCCGCCGCTTTGGCCAAAGGGTATCCGTTCGACGAAGCGACCTCGGCGTTTGCCGGCGACGTGATCGGCGATCTCGGCCGCCACCCGAAACGGCTGTCGCCGAAATATTTCTATGACGCCGCCGGCTCCGAGCTGTTCGAGCAGATCACGGTGCTGCCGGAATACTATCCGACGCGCACCGAGCTCGGGATTTTGCGCGACCGCGGCCGCGAGATCGCGGCGCTCATCCCCGACGGTGCGGCACTCGTCGAGTTCGGCGCCGGCGCGACCACCAAGGTCCGCCTCCTGCTCGAGCATTGCGAGTTCGGTGCCTACGTGCCGGTCGACATCTCCGGCGACTTCCTCAATGCGCAGGCCGACGGCTTGCGCAAAGATTTCTGCGATCTCGACATCCATCCGGTTGCCGCCGATTTCACGACGCCGTTCGCGCTGCCGGAAGCCGTCGCCGGCTTGCCCAAGGTCGGCTTCTTCCCGGGCTCGACGCTCGGCAATTTCGAGCCGCATGAGGCCGCCGCCTTCCTGCGCAGCGCGCGCAAGATCCTCGGCCGCCGCGCCCAGATGATCATCGGCGTCGACCTCGAAAAGGACGAGCGCGTGCTGTACGACGCCTACAACGACGCGGCAGGCGTCACTGCGCGTTTCAATCTCAACGTGCTGGTTCGCATCAACCGCGAGCTCGGCGGCAATTTCGACCTGTCGGCGTTCACGCACCGCTCGATCTACAACCGCGACCACCATCGCATCGAGATGCACCTGATCAGCCGGAAGGCGCAGACGGTGCGCATCCTCGGCAATAGCTTCGCGTTCCGCCCGGGCGAGAGCATCCACACCGAGAACAGCTACAAATATTCGCTCGAGCGCTTCACCGCGCTGGCCCGGGGCGCGGGCTGGACGGTGCGGGACACCTGGACCGATGCGGCCAGGATGTTCTCGGTGCATGCGCTGGCGGCCTCCGACTGAGACGTCGGGGCCGCTACTGCTCCGCCGGTGACCGCAGCGAGATCGATTCCCACGCCGCGACCACGATCATGATCGCGGTGGTGACGATCGAGAGCATCAGTGGCGACATCTCGCCGGCAAAATAGGCGGTGACGGCGAGCGCGACGATGCCGACGCCATGCGAGAGCTGGAGGAAGCCGCGGATCGAATGCTTGAACAGGATCGTTCCAACCAGGAACAGGAGCGGTCCGCCGACGGCGCTGAACACCGTCTTCAGATCGGAATGGCCCGCGGGGTGCTTGAGCACGACCTCGTCGGCAACCGCCGCAAGGATGATGCCGCCGACGATCGGCATGTGCAGATAGGTGTAGGCGAGCCGCGCCATCCGCCCGGTTTCCTGCGATTGCGAAATCGCCGCCGAGCCGGCCTCCGCGCCCTTGTGGAAATAGATCCACCACATCGCAATGCTGCCGACGAAGGCGGACAGGAACGCGCCGACGCTCCCAGTGGTCCAGGTCAGGTCGGCAAAGGTCGCGGCATTGACGACGATCGCCTCGCCCAGCGCGATGATGATGAACCCAGCGCAGCGCTCGGCCATGTGGCCGCCCTCGACGGCCCAGGCTTCGACCGAGGAAAAGCCCAGTCCGGGCGTCCAGAAACGCACCGCCGGCGCGACATATTCGATCGCGACCGCGACGACCCAGAACCAGAGGCGCGACTGCCCCTCGGCAAGCCCGCCGAGGATCCAGAACACCGCCGAGGCCGATAGCCAGACCAGGATGCGGATCGCATTGTGACGCACTAGCGTCCGGTGCGACGGCGTCACCAGCAACCAGAACAGGGTGCGGCCGATCTGCATGGCCGCATAGGCGCCGGCGAACCACAGCCCGCGCCCCTCGAACGCGGTCGGGATCGAGGTCGACAGCACAAGCCCGCCGAGCATCATCAGGAACAGCATGACGCGGACGGGGGTGAGCTCCGGGTCGAGCCAGTTGGTGACCCAGGTCGTGAACACCCACACCCACCACACCGCGAGGAACAGCAGCGTGACGTGCACCGCGCCGATCAGGCTGAAATGGGCCAGCAACGTGTGCGACAGCTGCGTGACCGCGTAGACGAAGACGAGGTCGTAGAACAGCTCGGCATTGGTGACGCGGCTGTGCTGGTTCGGCACGATGACGCGGAACATCGCACCGCGCGGATTGTCCACCATCGATGCGGCCCTCGCCGGCGGCCGGTTCTAGCCTTCGGGCACGCCGGTCTGCAGGGCCAACGCGTGCAGCACGCCGCCCATCTGTCCCTTGAGCGACTGGTAAACGATCTGGTGCTGCTGGACGCGGGACTTGCCGCGGAACGACTCCGAAATCACGGTCGCCGCGTAGTGGTCGCCATCGCCGGCCAGATCGCGGATCGTCACCTCGGCATCCGGAATAGCCGCCTTGATCATCGATTCGATATCGCGGGCGTCCATCGGCATCCCAGTACACCTCCATAAGGTCATTCGAATCACGGCCGGCTGTCGCGGCCGGGACGGTGAAACCTAGCGCCTGCGGTCTTCTAGGTCATCCCGGCCGATACTATATTCCCATTCCCAGCGATTTAAACCTGCATCAATCGGTCACAAGCCGTTCGGCCGAAATGACCAAAAAGGGCGCAGAACCATGAAGCTACCCGGTCCCGACCACCCGATCACGATCACGGCCAATCCCAAGCGCGTCCGCGTCACCGCCAATGGCGTCGTCATCGCCGATACCACCCACGCGCTGACATTGAAGGAAGCGAGCTATCCCGCCGTGCAATATGTGCCGCGCCAGGACGCCAACATGGAGCTCCTGGCCCGCACCGAGCGGACCACGCACTGCCCCTACAAGGGGGACGCGAACTACTTCAGCATCAAGGCCAACGGCACGACGCTGGACAACGCGATCTGGACCTACGAGACGCCCTTTCCGGCCATGGCCGAGATCGCCGGCCATCTCGCCTTCTATCCGGACAAGGTGAAGATCGAGGAAGTGGCGTAACGGATGCGCTCGCCCTCCGCCATGGCCGGGCGAAGCCCCGGCCATCCACGTCTCTCTTCTTCGACGCACACAAGACGTGGAAGCACGGACATCTCGCGCGAAGCCGCGCTTCGCGCTCTTGCCCGGGCATGACGACGCTTGCTTGGCCTCGCCGATCGCAACATCCACGATGATCGTGAGCCCGAGGATCAGAAGCACCAGGAAGATCACGACGGAAACGACCGCGCTCGTTCCCGAATCGAGACTGCCAGTGATACGCGGGCCCGTTGGCCCGAACGTCGGTCGAATGCTTGGGCCTTGCTGAATCGGGTTCGCGGTTGCAACAATTCGCCCGCTCACCTTGCCGGGGATTTTGATGTCGTCCATTTCTCAAAATGCTGCAGCCGCGGATGTCCACGCGACGCCGCGTACCAGGTCGCGCAACGCTGCGCTCGATCGCGCGCGTACCTTTCTGACGCTGGTGGTGCTGCTGCATCACGCGGTGATCCCCTACACTCATTTTGGGCATACCGATCCGACATCCTGGATCGGCTTCGACGTCGTCGTGCTCGCCACCGATAGCTTCTTCATGGCGATGTTCTTCTTCGTGTCGGGGCTGTTCGTTTGGCCGGGGCTCGGTCACAAGGCGCTGCACATCTTCCTGCGCGACCGGCTGCTGCGGCTCGGCCTGCCCTTCGTGATCTGTGCCTTCACGCTCATTCCGCTCGCCTATTATGCGATCGAGCTGCGGCAATCGCCCGACGTCACCTTCTCGGAATTCTGGTGGAAGACCGTCAGCGTCGGACCCTGGGCGAGCGGCCCGATCTGGTTCGTCTGGGTGCTGCTTGCGTTCGACGTGACCGCAAGCCTGCTCTACCGCCTGTCGCCGAACCTGCTCGATCCGATCAACCGGCTGTCGCTGAAGGGTTTCGATCGCCCGGCGACGTTCTGGCTGTTTCTCGCCGTCGCAAGCGCGATTCTCTACATCCCGCTGCTCGTCTATTACGGCCAAAACCGCTGGTTCGAATTCGGACCGTTCTCCGTGCAGGCTAGCCGTGTGCTGCTCTATGCGTCCTATTTCTTCATCGGTGCAGGCATCGGCGCGGCACATTTCGATGGCGGCGTCCTCGGCGCCAGAGGTCAATTGCCGAACCAGCGCTGGCTTTGGGTCGGCGTGACCGTGATCCCCTACGCCCTGCTGTGGGTCATGATCTACATCAAGCGCGAGATCATCGGTAACCCCGATCCGCTGCCGTCCTGGTATCTCGCGATCTATGGTACGTTCTTCGTGCTGTTCAGCGCCTCGATCCTGTTTGCGATCCTCGCCTTCTTCCTGCACTCGAAGGCGCCGGGCCCGACGCTGCTCGACCGCATGCAGGCCGACGCCTATGGCATGTTCCTGGTGCACTATCCGATCGTGCTGTGGCTGCAATACTGGCTGTTCGATTTCGAGCTGCCGGCGATTGCGAAGGCTGCGTTCGCGTTCGTTGCCACGGTGATCCTAAGCTGGGGCGCGACCGCGGCGCTGCGGAAGATCCCCGGCTCAAATCACGTGCTGTGAGGACCGGTAGACCCAACATCGTCATTGCGAGCGAAGCGAAGCAATCCATCTGCCCGCGAAAAGAATGGATTGCTTCGTCGCTTCGCTCCTCGCAATGACGGAGAGACTTACGCCGCCTTGCCGCCCATATAGGAAGGTAGCCAGGCCTCGAAGGCGGTGTTGAGCGCCGCGACCGTAACCGGCGGCTCGCCGGCAACCGCGATCGCGTCGCCGCCGGTGGTGCCGATGCGCGCGCAGGGCACGCCCGCGCCCTTCATCTTGGCGAGCACGCGGCCGGCTTCAGCCTCCGGCACGGTGACGATGTAGCGCGCCTGGTCCTCGCCGAACCAGTAGGCATGCGGCACGATCGAAGACGGCGCCGCCAGAAACTGCGCGCCGATGCCACCAGCGATCGCCATCTCGGCGAGCGCGATCAATAGCCCGCCGTCGGAGACGTCATGCACTGCGGTCGCGGTGCCGGCGTGGATCATGCCGCGGACGACATCGCCATTGCGCTTCTCGGCGGCGAGATCGACCGGCGGCGGAGCGCCCTCCTCGCGGCCGCAGACCTCGCGCAGATAGACCGATTGGCCGATCCAACCATGCGTGTCGCCGACCAGCAGGATTGCCTCGCCCGTCGCCTTGAACGCCAAGGTCGCCGACTTGGTGAAATCGTCGAGCACGCCGACGCCGCCGATCGACGGGGTCGGCAAAATGCCGCGGCCATTGGTCTCGTTGTAGAGCGACACGTTGCCGGAGACGACCGGGAAGTCCAGCGTGCGGCAGGCTTCCGAAATGCCCTTCAGGCAGCCGACGAACTGGCCCATGATCTCGGGCCGCTCCGGATTGCCGAAGTTGAGATTGTCGGTGATCGCAAGCGGCCGGCCGCCGACCGCGGTGATGTTGCGCCAGGCTTCCGCCACCGCCTGCTTGCCGCCCTCGAACGGATCGGCCTCGCAATAGCGCGGCGTGACGTCGACGGTGAGTGCAAGCCCCTTCGGGCCATCCTCGACGCGGACGACGGCGGCATCGCCGCCGGGGCGCTGCACGGTGTTCCCGAGAATGACGTGGTCGTACTGTTCCCACACCCAGCGCTTCGAGCACAGCTCCGGCGTGCCGATCAGCTTCTCCAGCGCCTGCGCAATGCCGAGCGGGGCCTTGACGTCGCGCGCGTGGATCACCGGTTGCGCGCTCGAGGCGACGTGCGGGCGGTCATAGACCGGGGCCTCGTCGCCGAGCTCCTTGATCGGCAGATCGGCCATCACGTCGCCGCCATGCTTGACGACGAAGCGCTTGGTCGGCGTGGTGTAGCCGACGATGGCGAAATCGAGCCCCCATTTGCGGAAGATCGCCTCGGCCTCTTGCTCCTTCTCGGGCTTGAGCACCATGAGCATGCGCTCCTGGCTCTCCGAGAGCATCATCTCGTAGGCGCTCATGCCGGTCTCACGGGTCGGCACCGCGTTGAGGTCGAGCTCGATGCCGAGGTCGCCCTTGGCGCCCATCTCGACCGCCGAGCAGGTCAGGCCCGCCGCGCCCATGTCCTGGATCGCGATCACGCAGCCCTTTTCCATGATCTCGAGGCAGGCCTCGAGCAGCAGCTTTTCGGCGAAGGGATCGCCGACCTGCACGGTCGGGCGCTTCTCCTCCGAGGCATCGTCGAATTCGGCCGACGCCATCGAGGCGCCATGGATGCCGTCGCGGCCGGTCTTGGAGCCGAGATAGACGATCGGCATGTTCACGCCGGAGGCGGCCGCATAGAAAATCTTGTCGGCGTCGGCGAGGCCCACCGCCATCGCGTTGACGAGGATGTTGCCGTCATAGCGCGTGTGGAAGCGCACCTGGCCGCCGACCGTCGGCACGCCGAAGGAATTGCCGTAGCCGCCGACGCCCGCAACCACGCCGGACACCAAATGGCGGGTCTTGGGATGCTCCGGCGCGCCAAAGGAGAGCGCGTTGAGGCAGGCGATCGGGCGCGCGCCCATGGTGAAGACGTCGCGCAGGATGCCGCCGACGCCTGTCGTCGCGCCCTGATAGGGCTCGATGTAGCTCGGGTGGTTGTGGCTCTCCATCTTGAAGACCACCGCCTGCCCGTCGCCGATATCGATCACACCGGCGTTCTCGCCGGGGCCCTGGATTACCCAGGGCGCCTTGGTCGGCAGTCCGCGCAGATGAATGCGCGATGACTTGTACGAGCAGTGCTCGTTCCACATCGCCGAGAAGATCCCGAGCTCCGTGAAGGTCGGCACCCGCCCGATCAGCTTGAGGATGCGCTCATACTCGTCCGGCTTCAGCCCGTGGGCGGCGACGAGTTCGGGGGTGATCTGGGGCTCGTTCATGGGTCCCTTATTAGGTAGATCGACAGGGGTCGAAAAGGCCTTTTAGGGGGCATTTTCGGCCTGTCCAGAGCTTTGCGGCGGCGGCGCGCGGGTACGGGATTTGCACGGCCCGGCAGGATCGGATTTAAGGACCGGAACTCCAATTTGAAGGCCTTTTCGCGTGAACGAGCTATCCAAACCTGCATTCCGCAACCGCCCCGACCTGCATGTCGAGACCGAGGGCGAATTCGCCGGCTGGCGCACCTGGACCCGTGACAGTTTTGAGACCCATGTCGGCCCGTTCTGGCACCGGATGGACGAGAGTGGCCGGGTCGGGTGCGCCTTCCGGGTCGAGAAGAAGCACCTCAACGGCATGCGCAACGTCCATGGCGGCTGCCTGATGGCCTTTGCGGACTACTGCCTGTTCGCGATTGCCTCCTCGGAGCTGCAGGGGCCGGGCGTCACGGTGGGCTTCTCCTGCGAATTCCTCGACGCCGCACGCGAGGGCGACCTGGTCGAATGCGACGGCGAGGTGACCCGCTCCGGCGGCTCGCTGATCTTCCTGCGCGGCACGCTGCGCGCAGGCGCGCGCATCCTGTTCACCTTCTCCGGGACGATCAAGCGGATGAAGCGGAGGTCGCCGGCGGAGGCTGGAGCGTAATGCGGCTCGATCGGTCGGCGCATTGACGGCCGCAGCCATGGCGTTCATCATCCTTGGCCGCGCGGTCGCCTACCACAATAATGCGCTAACCCCGTGGAGTGGCAGCCATGGTGAAGAACCTCGTAGCCGGATGTGTCCTGGCGGCTTTGATTTTCATGGGCGTGCTTGTCTACGCCCAGGAGCACCATGAGTGCTGGAACGGGCACTTGATCAAAACCCTCAAGCCCTGCGGATCGGTCAGCCCTTCAATGTAGCGCATGGCCGCCCGAGCGCTGTGCTCATCCGCTCGACGTCCCGAATTGGTCGATGACCTCGGCAAGTGGAATATGCCCGCGGCAGGCGCCCGTCCCCGGCCTGCTCTCGCCGCTCTCCAGCGCCGTTGCATAGATCACGGCCGGATCGGCCTCCAGGCGCCGGCGCAGCGCCGCGAGCTTCGGCCATCGGCCGCCATCAGCCACGGCATGGAAGTCGAGCCAGCGTGCCACGCCGATGAAGAGGCCGTCTGCCAATGTCGGGCGGTCGCCGAGCAGGAACGCGGCGTCGCCGATCAGCCCCTCGAGCTTGTCGTGCCGGTTCACGACGGTGTCGCGTCCCCACTGCCGCAAGGCGGACTGCAATGCCGGGTCCGGCGTCTTCATCTCCATCGCAGCCCAGAGCGGGCTGAACGCGCCGGTGAAGCCTGTGTTCACGAACGCCATCAGCTGGTGCATCCGGTCGGCACGCGGCGACAGCGGGTCGAAGCTGATGCGACGTTCGCTATCCCTTGCCTCGAGCCAGGCCGCGATCGCCATGTTCTCGGTGAGCAGTTCGCCTCGATCGGTGACGAATGCCGGCGTCTCATGCCGTGGATTGACCCGCGCGTAGGAGGGATGCCGCATTTCACCGAGCATGTCGACGCGGCAAAGGCGATACGGCTTGCCGAGCCATTCGAGGGCTGCGACGAGTCCCATGGAGCTTCCCAAAGGGAAGCCGTAAAGTAGAATAGGTTCCATGATGTTGTTTCCGGTGACTTCTGACGATCACGCTGCGCAGCAACTGGACCCTAATCGCCCGCCCGTAGAGTAAATTACGCACCTTTTTGTAACCAAGAGCGGCCATGAAGAACCTCGTCTCCCGCTGCCCGATCGAAGAAGTCATGCAGATCCTGAGCGGCCGTTGGCCGACGCTGCTGATCTATTATCTGACCAAGGGCGCGAAGCGCTTCAGCGACCTGCGCAGGGACAACCCGACCATCTCGCACAAGATGCTGACATCGGAGCTTCGCAAGCTGGAAGAGGCCGGCATCGTCGAGCGCACCGCGTTCGAGGGATATCCGTTGCGCGTCGAATACAAGCTCACGTCGGCCGGTCACAACCTCGTGCCGCTGGTCGATGCCCTGGGTGACTGGTGGAAGCAACGGCAGACCCTGGCGAGCAGCGCAATCCTCTGAATGCCGCGACAAGCGTACGTCTCACGCGCGAAGTCTGCTTTGCCCGCTTGAGCGTGCATCGGTAAGCCAGCCGGTCACTTCCGCCAAGGAGCCAATTTCTGACTGCAGCAAACCAGCTCAACTTCGGGCATGTCACGACATTAAGTTGATCGCCGGATTGTTCAGCGCCGGGGGTATCGTATCGATGGTACAGACCCAGCGGCATAACAAAGGCGACCGCCAGCAAGGATGGAGATGGGCTCTGTTACGGATTCTCCGCGCATGAAGTAAGTGCGACGCGCACGCGCGGTTTTGCTTCGATTTTGGGTCACTGCGGTCCACAACGGCCGCCGCCATCGGTTGGTCAAGAACACTCAAGTATGAGCGGCTCAGTCCTCATCCTCGTATTCACGTTGATGCTTGTAACGGCCCCAATGTTCATGTTCGTCCTCGTGATGACGCCACCAACGACCTCGCCAGGGCTCGCTGCCGTATCCACGCCACCCGTAAGCGCCCGGCCCGTACACTCCGTAGAATCCAGGCCGATGGACGCAGATTTGCCGACAGCCATAGTAGCCGCACCGCTCGCGGCAGATCAGCGCCGCGCTTTCAACGGCGAGAGGAGTAGCTGAAACTGTTCGGATAGCGACAGGCACGGTAATGGCAGAAGCTGAGGTCACCAGATTGCGCACGTGAGGCCGAGAGCCGTTGCAGAAATTGTCGCCAACTTAGGCATCGAAAGCTGCTCACCGAGTTTTAAGTTCGCAACAATAGGTCGTTGCCATTAAACTGTTCCAGTCCAAAACTCCACTAGAACCCTATATTTGCTAGTGGTCCATCGATTCTAACATTCGCAAAAGCGCCTGCCGAAACGGGATGCGAATGTTAGAATCGGACCACTAAGTGATTTTTCAGGAACAGGCCTTGACGGTCTTCATCCCAGCCTCCGCTTCGGCCTTAGTCTTGTAGACAGCGCCGGCTGGGCTCACAACGGTCATCGACGACTCGGTCGGTTTCTTGTCGACGACGGTGCATTTCTTTGTTTTGACGTCCTGTACGACATAGAACTCGTCGGCTGCGAAAGCGGGAACAGCGAACGACGCAACCAAAGCCGCTGCAGCAACTAACTTGATTTTCATTGTCATCTCCTCCAGTTCTCGTGCCCACGAGGGATTTTCCTTGTGGGACAAAGGATCGAAACCTTAGGGGCCGTGACTTGAATGACACCAGAACGGGAAATTTAGTTTGCGTTCATCGCTGTGAGCCAGATCGTAGGCTTTCGTGGCTATCCGGAACCTCAAGCCACCAACCTGCCCCTCGTTCCGAGAGCCCGACCCAAAATAGGCGTTTGCCATATCAGGGTTTTGCGAGGCGCCGAGAAAGCAGCCGCACGCTGGCGATCAGGACTAAGCTTCCGCGCTGGGGATGGATGCTGCCTCGAAGCCTTTGGCGAGGCGACATGAACGCAGTGTAACGATCTTGAAAAACTGCCGGGAGGCGATATCGGCAGACGGTAGACTCCTGCTGATTGAGCGTGTGATGCCGGCTCGGATCGATGCTTCAGCCGGCCACCAACGATGGACCATGCTCGACATGCACATGCTCGTTATGCTCGGCGGCCGTGAGCGGACTGAGGAGGAGTTTCGGTCGGTTTTGGCCGCGGCAAATTTCGAGTTGAGACGCACTCTTTTGCTGCCGGGAGCAACTGGATTCAGCGTTATCGAAGCCACTCCGATTTGAAAGCGACACGTCGGTTCTGGGTCCAAAAGGCGACATGCTCGGGTACTAAGCGCATGTCGCCACTGCGCCAGAAAGCGGACATTGGCACTCGGCAAAACGCTCTGGCCTTTCAATCCACAGCCACGCTAAATTCGCTCCATCGCGCGCCAACGCGCGGGGAGCCAATCAAGGTGCCGAAGAGCACGACGAAGACGGGTGGCGTGACGGCTCCCGTGCAAAAGTCCACCGCGTCTATCGCCGCGCCGGCCCGCCGCAGTGGGCGCGACTATGCGCTGTTGCTGGCGCTCGCCTGCTGCTGGAGCTCGACCTATCCTTTGACCAAGATCGGGCTCGGCTCGATCCCGCCGATCACCTTCATCTCGGCCCGCTCGCTGGTCGCCGCGAGCTTCCTGCTCGTGGTGCTGAAAATCCGCGGTATCCGCATCCCGACCGATGCCAAGGCCTGGAAGCTGTTCGCCTTCCAGCAGACCATCAACTCCACGATCCCCTTCCTGGTGATCACCTGGGCACAGCAATATGTGCCGGCGTCCAACACCGTGGTGCTGGCCTCGACGACGCCGATCTTCGCCTTCCTCATCACCTGGGCGATCACGCGGCATGAGCCGGCGACGTTGCTGAAGCTGATCGGGGCGATCCTCGGCCTTGCCGGCACGGTCGCGATCATCGGCCTCGACGCGCTCGGCGGCATGGGCAAGGAGATCTTTGCCGAGATCGCGATTCTGCTCGCCACCATCTCGTTTGCCTGCGCCACGATCTTCGGGCTGCGCCTGTCGGACTACAATCCGATGGTGGTCGCGGCCGGCTCGCTGTTGTTCGGCGGAACGGTGCTGTTGCCGGTTGCCATGATCGTCGACCAGCCCTGGACGCTGCACCCGACGCCGCAGGCGATGGTCGCCACCGTCGTCATGGGCATCTTCTCGAGCGCATTCGGCCTGATGCTGTTCTACATGTGCCTGACGCGGCTCGGCACGCTCACCACCAATGCGCAAGGGTACTTGCGCATTCCGATCGGGGTTGCGCTGTCGGTCGTGCTGCTCGGCGAATCCGTGCCGTCGAACCTGGCGCTGGGCCTCATCCTCGTCATGGCGGGTGTCGCGGCGATGACCGTACCGGGCGACGTCATCAAGCGCGGGCTTTCCCGGCTGCGAAGCTAGTCGCGTGATTACTTCTGATCGTCCGCCAGCAGCTTCTTGTATTTCTCGACGTCGCGCGTCACGAGCCGCTCGAGCACGTCGGGCGTCAGCTCGCCTGCGTCGGGTGCCACCGTCGAGAGGTCGGCAAACCGCTTCTTCACCGCCTCGCTCGCAACCGCGCTGCGCGCGGCGGCGTTGAGCCTGGCGATGATCTCGCCAGGCGTGCCCTTCGGCGCGAACAGGCCGTTCCAGCCTTGCGCCTCGAACTCGGGAAGGCCAGCATCAGCGGATGTCGGCACATCGGGCAGCGTCGAAAGCCGCACGGTCGAGCCGACCACGATGCCCTTCACGAGCTTCTCGCTGACCGCCTGCGACACCGAGGCGGCGGCATCGCAGACGCCGTCGATCTGGCCGCCGATCGCATCCGTCAACGCAGGCGAGGCGCCGCGATAGCCGACCAGCGTCACGTCGACGCCGGCGGCGTGCACGAAGCTCTTGCAGATCAGATAATTCGATGAGCCGACGCCGGCATGGCCGAGATTGACCTTGCCGGGATTCTTCTTCGCGTAGTCGATGAATTCCCTGAGGTCCTTGGCCGGAAAGTCCTTGCGCAAGGCGACGATGCCGAAGGTCTTGGCGACGACGGCGATCGGCGCAAAGGAGTCGGGCGTGAACGGCAGTTTCGGATAGATCGTGTAGGCGGCCGCGTTGGTGCCTGCGTTGCCGATCGCGATGGTGTATCCGTCAGGCTCGGCGCGCGCCGCGCGCGTCAGCGCGGTCGAGCCGCCGGCGCCGGCGACGTTCTCGATCACGATCGTTTGCCCGAGCGCGACGCCCATCTGATCGGCGACGGCGCGCGCGATCACGTCGGAGGTGCCGCCGGCCGCGAACGGCACGATCATGCTGATTGGACGCTTCGGGAAATCCTCGGCGTGCGCCGCCGTCGCAATCAACAGCGCCGCGAGCGCGGCAAGGCACCGCGCGCCCCCCTTATTTTGACGCAGTTTCTGCACGCGACCTGGCCCCCGGTTCGCTCGAAGACGCTATGCGATCTTCACGCCGCTTTTTTCAGATGCTGGGCCAGCCCTGCGAACAGGCCGCGGCCGTCGGTGCAGCCCATGATGTCTTCGACGTGGTTTTCCGGATGCGGCATCATGCCGAGCACGTTGCCGCGCTCGCTGACGATGCCGGCGATGGAATCCGCCGCGCCGTTGATGTTCGAGGCCTCGTCGACCACGCCTTCGGTTGAGCAGTAGCGGTAGAGCACGCGCCCCTCGCCCTCGAGACGCTTGACCGTCTCCTCGTCGGCCTCGTAATTGCCCTCGCCATGGGCGACCGGCACGCGGATCACCTGGCCGGCGTTGTAGCCGCGGGTGAACGGCGAGTCCGAGCGCTCGACGCGCAGATGCACGTCCTTGCAGATGAATTTCAGCCGCGCATTGCGCATCAGGACGCCCGGCAGCAGTCCGGCTTCACAGAGGATCTGGAAGCCGTTGCAGACGCCGAGCACGAGCCCGCCCTTGGCGGCGAAGTCGCGCACCGCATCCATCACCGGCGCGCGTGCCGCGATCGCGCCGCAGCGCAGATAGTCGCCGTAGGAGAAGCCGCCCGGCACCACCACGAGGTCGGTCCCCGCAGGCAGCGAAGTCTCGGCGTGCCAGACCATCGCTGTCTCGTTGCCGGAGGCGAGCTTGAGCGCGCGCGCCATATCGCGCTCGCGGTTGATGCCGGGGAAGACGAGGACGGCTGATTTCATGGATGTGCGGCCTAGAGCAGTTCGACCCGGTAATTCTCGATCACGGTGTTGGCCAGCAGCTTGTCGGCTGCCGCCTTCAGCGCGGCTTCCGCCTTGGCCTTGTCGGTGGCGGCGAGCTCGATGTCGAACACCTTGCCCTGGCGGACGCTGGCGACGCCATCGACGCCAAGCGATTTCAGCGCACCCTCGATCGCCTTGCCCTGCGGATCGAGGATGCCCGACTTCAACGTAACGGTCACACGTGCCTTCACGGTCGCCCCTTTAGCTCTTCACCAGCACCGGGCCGCTTCCGGCCGGCCGTTCATTTTCGATCAGGATGCCGAGCCGCTTGGCGACCTCGGTATAGGCCTCCAGGAGCCCGCCGAGATCCCTGCGGAAGCGGTCCTTGTCCAGCTTCTCGTTCGACTTGATGTCCCAGAGCCGGCAGGAGTCCGGCGAGATCTCATCGGCGACGATGATCCGCATCATCTCGTTCTCGAACAGCCGGCCGCACTCCATCTTGAAGTCGACGAGGCGGATGCCGATGCCGAGGAAGAGACCGGTCAGGAAGTCGTTGACGCGGATGGCGAGCGCCATGATGTCGTCGATCTCCTGCGGCGTGGCCCAGCCGAAGGCGGTGATGTGCTCTTCCGACACCATGGGGTCGTTGAGCTGGTCGTTCTTGTAGTAGAATTCGATGATCGAGCGCGGCAGCTGCGTGCCCTCCTCGATGCCGAGCCGCTGCGACAAGGAGCCTGCGGCGACGTTCCGCACCACCACCTCGAGCGGCACGATCTCAACCTCGCGAATCAGTTGCTCGCGCATGTTGAGACGGCGGATGAAGTGGGTCGGCACCCCGATGTCGTTGAGGTGCTGAAACAGGTACTCCGAAATCCGGTTGTTGAGGACGCCCTTGCCCTCGATCACCTGGTGTTTCTTGGCATTGAACGCGGTCGCGTCGTCCTTGAAGTGCTGGATCAGGGTTCCCGGCTCCGGGCCTTCATACAGGACCTTGGCCTTGCCTTCATAAATACGGCGTCGACGGCTCATTGGGATGTACCGTGTTTTGTTGAAATCCATGAATTTGGTGTGCTCCGGGTGACTTGGGGTTGCGACCCACGACGGAGCTGCCGCGGAGGCCAGGAACTTGTGTACGCCAACAGGAAACAGAACAAGAACCGAGCCTGGTGGCAACCTATCCGATTGGCCTATCCAGCACAATCGATACGGCCCCTTTAGGTGAACTTATACCGCCCTATCGTAAAGGCCTGATTCCGCTTGTTTTGCCTGCGGCTTAACGGCTCGTTGTCTTGCCGATTCCTCCCACATATCTAGGCAGGGATCAGGGCCGCCGCAACGGCGCGGCAGCCAGCCATTCAGCCGGGGATTGGAACTTCAGGCCATGACCACATTCGACAAGCGCGAGGAAGGTTTCGAGAAGAAATTCGCCCTCGACGAGGAGCAGAAATTCAAGGCCGAAGCCCGCCGCAACAAGCTGCTCGGCCTGTGGGCCGCCGACCAGCTTGGCATGTCAGGCGACGCGGCCAACGCCTACGCTAAGGACGTGGTGGCCGTCGACTTCGAGCAAGCCGGCGACGGGGACGTTCTCCACAAGGTCCTGAAGGACCTCACCGCCAAGGGCAATGCCGTCACCGAGGCCGACATCCGTGCCAAGATGGACGAGCTGCTGGCGCAGGCCGTGGCCCAGGTGAAGGCGGGGACATAAGCCCCCGCGACGCTCAACGCCTCCGCGCGCCGGATCTTGACCCGGCCCGCGGCTGCGCCGGTTTCCGCCGCGTGAAGTCCGCGCGGATAATCTCCAGCAGGCGGCGAGAGGCGGCGCTGAGGAAGCCGCCCCGCCTGGTCACCGCGACGACGTCGTGGCTTGCGGTCAGGTTGTCGACCCGAATCGTCGCGATGGTGGATGCGCGCATTTCCTCCGCCGCATTGCTTTGCGACAGCAGCGCGATGCCGAGCCCGGCTTCGACCAGCCGCTTTTGCGCCGTGAGGCTGTCGACCGGCGTCCAGTCGATCTCGCCCATCCCCGCGGTCTGGAACAGCGCGAACACATGCGAGGCCGTGATCTCGCGGCGTCCCGGCACCTCGGGAAAGGCGATCCAGCGCTCAGCCCGGAGATCGGCGAGTTTTGCGACCCGTCCCCCTGCCAGCGGATGGTCCACCGCGCACACGACCTGAAGCGGCTCGGCGAACAGCACCTCGCAATCGAGATCGCGCGAGCGGTCGCGGTCATAGCGCAGGCCGATCGTCGCCTCGCCGCGCCTGATGAGGTCGCTAACCTCGGCGCTGGTCGCCGTGCGCAGCGTCAGGGCGACATCCGGATGCTCGCGCGCAAAGCGCTTCAGGACCTCGGCGAGCCGGCCGCCGGCGAGCGTGCCCACCACCGCAAACGAGACAGGCCCGGCACTGTCCCGCAGCAAGGCGCGAACCGCGTTCTCCGCGTCCTGCGCCGCCGCCACCGCGCGCTCGGCATAGGGCACCATCACCCGCCCGGCGTCGCTGAGCCTGGTCTTGCCCGCGATCCGCTCGAACAGCGGCACGCCGAGCTCCTGCTCGAGCAGCGCGATGCGCCGCGAGATCGCCGGCTGCGAGCGGTGCAGCGCCTTCGCGGCATTTGAGATGCCGCCGCGCCGATGCACCACCAAGAAGGTATTCAGCGCGTCGCTGTCCATCGGACCCTCATGCAAAAAGCTGATGACATCGAGAGAAATAACAAATTTGCCTGATGGGCGATACAGCCCTATCGCTCAGCCCCAGTCGATCCGGCAACCAACAGGAGCTCAACATGCGCACCCAGGCGGACAAGGCGGCACGGTTTCGCGAGCTGCATCAGCGGCAAGGCGCCTTCATCATCCCGAACCCGTGGGACGCCGGCACCGCGAAGCTGCTCGCCGCCATGGGCTTCGAGGCGCTCGCGACCACGAGCCTCGGCCTTGCCAACACGCTCGGCCGCGTCAGCGTCAGCCTCGATGCCATCATCGAGAATTGCCGGCAGATCGCTGATGCCACCGACCTGCCCGTCAACGCCGACCTCGAGAATTGCGGCGCTGATGATCCGAAGACCGCCGCCAAGGCGATCGCGCGCGCGGCGGAAGCCGGCGCCGTCGGCGGCTCGATCGAGGATTCGACCGGCGACCCGCAGCGTCCGATCTACGATTTCTCGCTCGCGGTCGAGCGGGTGCAGGCGGCGGTCGAGGCCGCGCGCGCCCTACCCTTCCCGTTCACGCTGACGGCGCGGGCGGAGAACTTTCTATACGGCCGCAAGGATCTCGACGACACGATCAAGCGGCTGCAGGCGTTCGAGGCCGCAGGCGCCGACGTGCTGTATTCGCCTGGCCTTTACGACCTCGCCACCATCAAGGCCGTGGTCTCGGCAGTGCAGCGGCCATTCAACCTCGTGATGGGCTTTGCCGACCCGACCTTGACGGTCGAGCAACTGTCGGCCGCCGGTGTCAAGCGCATCAGTGTCGGCGGTGCGATGGAGCGCCACGCGCTGGCCGCGTTCCTGCGCTGTGCCCGCGAGATGAAGGATCAGGGATCGTTCACCTATGTGCGCGACATGGCGCCGATCAAGGAGGTGCGGGCGGCATTTGGCTGATCACCCTCATAGCGAGGAGCGCTGGCGACAAGCCGTCGGCCAGCGCAGACCATGCCGGCGCCGCATCGGATTGGCGGAGGCGGAACGTGGCAGGATTGGGTATGATGGCGCCGGACTTGCAGCCAGCCTCGGGCAATGCCAAGAGAGCAGGACCATGCCCCAAGATCACATCTCCAACGTCCTCGCCGAACGCTATGCTTCACCCGCCATGCGCGCCATCTGGAGTGGCGAAGGCAAGGTTCGCCTCGAACGCGACTACTGGATCGCTGTGCTGAAGGGCCAGCGCGATCTCGGTATTCCGGTGCCGGATGGCGTGATCGAAAGCTACGAGCGCGTCAAAGACCAGATCAACCTGGAATCCATCATGCGGCGCGAGCGGATCACCCGCCACGACGTGAAGGCGCGCATCGAGGAGTTCTGCGGTCTTGCCGGTCATGAGCACCTGCACAAGGGCATGACCAGCCGCGACCTCACCGAGAACGTGGAGCAACTGCAGGTCTACCGCGGGCTGCAGCTCATTGAGACCAAGAGCATCGCCGCGCTCATTCGTTTTGCGAAGCACGCTCGGCAATTGCGCGACATTCCGTTCACCGCACGCACGCACAACGTGGCCGCGCAGGTCACCACCCTTGGCAAGCGCATCGCCATGTTTGGTGAAGAGATGCTGTTGGCGCATCAGAGCCTGGTCAACGTGCTGCAAACCTATCCGGCTCGCGGCTTGAAGGGCGCAGTGGGCACGCGTCTCGATCAGATCACCCTGTTCAATGGCGATGCCGGCAAGGCGCGCGCGCTTGAACAACGCATTCTCGTTCACCTTGGCCTGCCGAAAGCCTTTGATGCCGTTGGCCAGGTGTATCCGCGCAGCCTCGACTTCCGTGCAGTCAGTGTGCTCACCGAGCTCGCCAGCGGTCCCGGCAACTTCGCCAAGGCGTTGCGCCTCATGGCGGGCCATGAACTCGCCAGCGAAGGTTTCGCCAAAGGCCAGGTCGGTTCCTCCGCCATGCCGCACAAGATGAACAGCCGTTCTTGCGAGCGCATCAACGGCTTGCATGTGGTGTTGAAGGGCTATCTCGCCATGGCCTCCGGACTCGCCGGTGATCAGTGGAACGAAGGTGATGTCTCCTGTTCCGTTGTCCGCCGCGTCATGCTGCCCGATGCCTTCCTCGCCATGGATGGCCTGCTCGAGACCCTGCTCTCCGTGCTTGATCAGATGGAAGTGTTCGAAGCTGTCGTTGCGACCGAGCTCAACCGTTACTTGCCCTTCTTGCTGACGACCACGGTCATGATGGAAGCGGTGAAGAAGGGCGCTGGCCGTGAAGGCGCGCACGAGGCAATCAAGGAACATGCCGTCGCTGCGATTCGCGACCTGCGCACCGGCAAGATCGTGCAAAACGACCTTCTGCAGCGTCTCGCCGCCGATCAGCGTCTTGGCTTGAGCGAGGCCGAACTGCAGCGCCTGCTCGATCACGGTCGCGCCAATTCGGGCGACGCCGGCGCTCAGGTCAATTACTTCGCCGAGCAAGTCGAAGCTCTGGCCCGGGCCAAGCCCGAGGCGGCCAGCTACACGCCGGGCGCGATCCTGTGATGTCGAGGCGCGCCCGAAGAGCGCGCGGCGTGAAGCATTCACTGGAGCGAATAGTGAGTAGCGAACGGGAAAGATTCCATTCGCCACTCGCAATTCACCATTCGCGACCGCCCCTCACTCCTCCTTGAAGCCGTATTCCGGCACGTTGCCACTCGCGCCGTAATATTTGTAGGGCAGGAACTTGCCGGACATCGTGATCTTGACGCGGTCGCCCTTCGGATTGGCGACGCGCTCGATCGCCATGTCGAAGTCGATCGCCGACATGATGCCGTCGCCGAATTCCTCCTCGATCAGCGCCTTCCAGGCCGGACCGTTGACCATCACCATTTCGTAGAAGCGGTAGATCAGCGGATCGGTCGGCGGCATCGGCGTGCCGGTGCCGCGCATCGGCACCTCGTTGAGCATCGCGGTCTCGGCCTTCGACAGGCCGAACAGCTCACCGGCATTGGCGGCCTGCGGTTTTGTGAGTTTCATCTGGCCGAGAATGGCACCGACGATCAAGACCTCGGAATAGCCGCCGATCTTTTCGCAGATGTGTTTCCAGTTCCAGCCCTTCTCGCGCTTGATGTCGAGCAGCTTTTCGGTGAGGTCGGATCGTTTCATGGGGCAGTCTCCCTGGGCGTTGTACTGGCGCATCAGCGAGCAAGGAGCATGCCACAATGCGGACCGGAAGGGACCGGTGCCGCATGACCAGGGCCGGCCCACGTCGCATCCGGCACGCCGGGATGCGACGTGGCCGCGCCGCGATCGATTATTTCAGCGCGTCCGCGACCTTGGCGAGGCCCGCATTGGCGCAGACCTCGTCCTTCTCGCCGCCCGGCGCGCCGGAGACGCCGACGCCGCCGATCACCTCATTGCCGGCCTTGATCGGCACCCCGCCGCCGACGCCGACCACGTTGGGGATCTGCTTCAGGAAGGAGAAGGCCGGATCCTCCATCTGCTTCATCGTCGCAAGCGAGGTCTGGTTGCGGGTGCGCGCGGTGTAGGCCTTCATCCGCGCGAATTCCGTGGTGTGCGGGCCGGTGCCGTCGCCGCGCACGGAAGCTGCGACATTGCCGCCCTTGTCGACGACCACGACCGACACCTTGTAGCCGTCCTTGGTGCATTGATCGAGCGCGCCCTGCATGATCGCCATCGAGAGCGCCATCGAGATGTTCTTCTCGACCTGCGGCGCCTGCGCCAGCGCGGGTGTGGCGGCGAGAACGGTTGCGGAGGCAAAGAGGGCCAGACTGGCACGACGCATGAGGAAGCTCCCTGTGGGCTGGTTGTTGTGCGTCCATGAACCCTCCCCGATGCCGAATAATCCCGCGCCGCAAGACAAAATTCGCGTTCGCGCCAGTGGGGCTGCGCAAATTCTCGCGACCAACCGTCGCTGCTGCGGCCGATCGGCGCCGCGTCGATCTCCACCGCCCCGCCGGGTTTACCGGCCGTCAAGCACGTCACGCGATCGAAGACGGCTTTAAAAGCCTGTTAGGGGCGCTCGGGTCAGGTGCCGTCCGCAACGACGGGACAACAACAATGCAGTCCGAAAAAGGACGATACAGCCAGCCGCGCTGGGGCGTGACGCGCTGGCTTGCCGATGCCGGCCCGGGCGTTCCGGACGACATCCGCGCCGCGCTGATCGCGGACCTCTACGGTTCGTTGCCGGTGTTCGCCGCCGGCGCGGTCAACACCGTTGCGGTCGCGGCCGTGATCGCGATCCGCGAGCCCACCGCGCTCTTCATCGCCTGGGTCATCCTCGAACTCGTCATCTGCCTGTCGCGACTGGCGGTGCTCGTGGTCGCCAATCGCGCGGCGCGCGAACGCCGCCGCACGCCGACCGACCTTCACCTCGTGCTCGCGGTCGCCTGGAGCGCCAGCGTCGGCTTCGGCATCCTGATCAGCCTCGCCAGCGGCGATTGGGTGGTCGCGATGCTGGCCTCGCTGTCGGCGGCGGCGATGGTCGGCGGCATCTGCTTCCGGAATTTCAGCGCGCCGCGTCTCGCCGGCACCATGATCCTGCTCAGCCTCGGCCCGATCATGCCCGGCGCCGCGCTCGCCGGCGAGCCGCTGCTTTACATCGTCTCCTTGCAGGTGCCGCTCTATCTGTCGGCGATGACGGTCGCGGCCTTCCGCCTCAACAAGATGCTGATCGCGACCATGCGCGCCGAGCGCGAGAACGGCCACCTCGCCCACCACGATACGCTGACCAGCTTGCGCAATCGCGCAGGGTTCGTCGCCGCGCTGAACGCGAGGCTGAAGGCGTCCGAAGGCGGCGGCAGGCCGTTTGCGCTGTTGTTCTTCGACCTCGACAATTTCAAGCCGGTCAACGACACCTATGGGCACGCGGCCGGCGACCAGGTGCTGATGCTCACCGCCGAGCGGCTGCGGCGCGCTTTGCCCGAGACCGACGTGATCGCGCGGCTCGGTGGCGACGAGTTCGTCGTGCTGGCGAACGGCGCCTCCGGCGCGCAGGCGCTCGCGGTCGGGGAGCGCATCATCCAGACTGTCACGATGCCCTACCAGCTTGCCGACGGCGTCGCCGCCCAGACCAGCGTCAATGTCGGCGTCAGCGTCGGCGTTGCCGTGTCCCCGGAGCACGGCACCGAGGCCGAGGAACTGCTGGCGGTTGCGGATGCCGCCCTCTACGAGGCGAAATCGGAGGGCAAGGCGCGCTGCCGCATGGCCTCGGTCGCGACCAATGTCGCGGCCCTGCGCCGGCTGACGAAAAGGAGCCCGGCATCCGCCGTCGATCGCGGCGCCGCCTAGAGCATAATCCGGAAAAGTGTGAAGCGGTTTTCCGAAAAGATCATGCTCAAACAAAGACCTAAAGCGCGATGACGATTCACCCAAATCTCATCGCGCTTTAGCCGGCCGCGGACGCCGCGCGTTGCGTCGTCACCCCGCGGTCATTGATCCCGGCGCAAAACGGGCCCGCCACCGGCGCTGGTTGCCGTCAAATATCGCGGGCCGGTGCCCTTGCTCCGGAGTCTCACAGGCATAAGTGAATGGCGGTTGGCACTCGCCCATTGCGACTGCCAACCCCGAAAATAGTCATAAAAGCCAAGGAGGACCGCATGAAGTTCCGTCCGCTGCACGACCGCGTCGTGGTCAAGCGCATCGAAGCCGAGGAGAAGTCCGCCGGCGGCATCATCATCCCCGACACGGCCAAGGAAAAGCCCTCGCAGGGCGAAGTGATCGCCGTCGGCCCCGGCGGCCGCGACGAGAGCGGCAAGCTGATCCCGATCGACCTTCAGGTTGGCGACCGCGTTCTGTTCGGCAAGTGGTCCGGCACCGAGGTCAAGATCGACGGCCAGGAGCTGTTGATCATGAAG
Organism: Bradyrhizobium erythrophlei; assembly: GCF_042430365.1. Taxonomy (GTDB): domain Bacteria; phylum Pseudomonadota; class Alphaproteobacteria; order Rhizobiales; family Xanthobacteraceae; genus Bradyrhizobium; species Bradyrhizobium erythrophlei. Next base: position 1,809 of record NZ_JBHMET010000231.1, on the reverse strand, counting down.
GAGAGCGACATCATGGGCGTTCTCATCGACACCTCCACCAAGAAGAAGGCCGCATAAGCCGCACGCCCCGTTCCCTCATCCTGGGACGAGGAACAGAGATCAACGCAGGGAGACAGACATGTCAGCCAAAGAACTCAAATTCGGCGTCGATGCCCGCGACCGGATGCTGCGCGGCGTCGACATTCTGAACAATGCGGTCAAGGTGACGCTCGGCCCCAAGGGCCGCAATGTCGTGATCGAGAAGTCGTTCGGAGCCCCCCGGATCACCAAGGACGGCGTCGCCGTCGCCAAGGAGATCGAGCTCGAGGACAAGTTCGAGAACATGGGCGCCCAGATGGTGCGCGAAGTCGCCTCCAAGTCCGCTGACGCGGCAGGCGACGGCACCACCACGGCCACGGTGCTCGCGTCCGCCATCGTCCGCGAAGGCGCCAAGTCGGTCGCCGCCGGCATGAACCCGATGGATCTGAAGCGAGGCATCGACATGGCGGTCGAGGCC
>NZ_JBHMET010000231.1:0-1166 GCF_042430365.1 Bradyrhizobium erythrophlei | reverse complement strand
CGAGGAAGCCAAGTCGCTCGAGACCGAGCTCGACGTCGTCGAGGGCATGCAGTTCGACCGTGGCTACATCTCGCCCTACTTCGTCACTAACGCCGACAAGATGCGCGCCGAGATGGACGATGCCTACATCCTCATCAACGAGAAGAAGCTCTCCTCGCTGAACGAGCTGCTGCCGCTGCTCGAGGCCGTGGTGCAGACCGGCAAGTCGCTGGTCATCGTCGCCGAGGACGTCGAGGGCGAGGCCTTGGCCACGCTCGTTGTGAACCGTCTTCGCGGAGGTCTGAAGGTCGCGGCCGTCAAGGCCCCGGGCTTCGGCGATCGCCGCAAGGCCATGCTGCAGGACATCGCGATCCTGACCGGCGGCCAGGCCATCTCGGAAGACCTCGGCATCAAGCTCGAGAACGTCACGCTGCAGATGCTCGGCCGCGCCAAGAAGGTGATGATCGACAAGGAGAACACCACGATCGTCAACGGCGCCGGCAAGAAGGCCGACATCGACGCCCGGATTACCCAGATCAAGGCGCAGATCGAGGAGACCACCTCGGACTACGACCGTGAGAAGCTGCAGGAGCGTCTCGCCAAGCTCGCGGGCGGCGTCGCGGTGATCCGCGTCGGCGGCGCGACCGAGGTCGAGGTGAAGGAGCGCAAGGATCGCGTGGATGACGCGATGCACGCGACCCGCGCGGCGGTCGAGGAAGGCATCCTGCCGGGCGGCGGCGTCGCCCTGCTCCGTGCCTCCGAACACCTGAAGGGCATCCGCACCAAGAACGACGACCAGAAGACCGGCGTCGAGATCGTGCGCAAGGCGCTGTCGGCGCCCGCTCGCCAGATCGCGATCAATGCCGGTGAAGACGGCTCGGTCATCGTCGGCAAGATCCTGGAGAAGGACCAGTACGCGTTCGGCTTCGACGGCCAGACCGGCGAATACGGCAACCTGGTGAGCAAGGGCATCATCGATCCGACCAAGGTGGTGCGCACCGCGATCCAGAACGCCGCTTCGGTTGCGGCGCTCCTGATCACCACCGAGGCGATGGTTGCCGAGCTGCCGAAGAAGGCCTCAGCCGGCGCCGGAATGCCTCCAGGCGGCGGCATGGGCGGCATGGACTTCTAGCAGTCTGCTGAAAAGCCCAGAAATTGAAGCATTGCTGTGTGTTTGGGCAGGTGGT
>NZ_JBHMET010000230.1:0-29793 GCF_042430365.1 Bradyrhizobium erythrophlei | reverse complement strand
CCTGAACCCCATCGAACAGGTCTTTGCCAAGCTCAAGCACTTGCTCCGAAAAGCTGCCGCCCGAACCGTCGAAGCTGTTTGCCGAGCAATTGGCGAGGCCCTGCAGCTTTTCTCACCCAAGGAATGCGCAAGCTACTTCGCAAACTCAGGATATGGACGAACCTAACTTCATCATGCTTTAGCGGTGAGCTCCGAGACGGCGGCAGCGATATCGGACTTCAGCGACGGCGTCTCGCGCGAGGTTGCATAGGTGACGGTGATGAGGGGCATGGTCGTTCTCCTTGAATTCCGTTGGCGCGAGCGAACCGCGCCCCTTCTAGCTAGACCGTTCCGCATCATCTTGGTATCTTATCTATGCCAATAGCAATGATAACGATAGTTGATCATGACCGCGCTCGACATCGACACCGTGCAGGCCTTCCTGCTTGTCGCCGAACTACAGGGCTTCACCCGCGCCGCGGAAGCACTCGGCACGACGCAGGCGGCGATCAGCATGAAGCTGCAGCGGCTGGAGACGCTGCTCGGCAAGCGGCTGGTGGAGCGCTCGCCGCGCGCGGTGCGGCTGACTGCCGACGGTTCGGCCTTCCTGCATCACGCCCGCGCGCTGATGGAGGCGCATGACCGCGCGCTGTCGGGCGAAAAGCCGGCACGCCAACAACTCACGCTCGGGATCAGCGACCACGCCGCCGGCCCTGAACTGGTGCCGCTCCTGGAGCGGCTGCATGCGATGGCCTCGCAGCTTGCACTCGCCGTCACCATCGGCTTCTCGCGCGAGATGCTCGATGCCTATGACGCCGGCGAGCTCGACGCGGTGATCGTGCGTCAGGAAGGCAGCCGCCGCGGCGGCGAGAAACTCGCCGAGGACGAGTTCGGCTGGTTCGCGATCCGACGCTTCGTATGGCCGCGCGGCGATGCGCTGCCGATCGCGACCTTGACGCCACCCTGCGGGGTCCGCGCCCTGGCGGTGCGCGCGCTCGACAAGGCCGGCATTGCCTGGACCGAAAGCTTCGTCGGCGGCGGCGTCACCGCCGTGGCGGCCGCGGCACTCGCAGGCCTTGCGGTCGCGCCGCTTGCCCGCCGGATCGCGCCGCCGGGACTGATCGATATCGGATCGGCGCACAAATTGCCGCGGCTCGGCGCATCAAAGGTGATGCTGCATTCGAAGGTCAGCGATCCCGCCAAACTGGCCGCGCTGCGGACGCTGGCGGCGACGTTCCGCAGCGTCGCCGCAGTCGCCTGATATCACATGCCTCACAGAATCGCGTCGAACGCGCTGCGCAGGCTTTCGTGGCGGAACACAAAACCGTTGCTCAAGGCCTTGTTCGGCAGCACGCGCTGGCCCCCGAGCAGGAGCTCGTTGGCGAAGTCGCCGCCGACCGCCCGCAACAGCGCAGCGGGCACGCGGAAGATCGCGGGCCGGCGCAGGCGGCGCCCCAGCTCCTCGGTGAACTTGGTGTTGGTCACCGGGATCGGCGCGGTGGCGTTGACCGGCCCCGACAGCTCGGGCTTCGCGATCACATGCGCGATCAGGCGCACGAGATCGTCGCGCTCGATCCAGGACATCCACTGCTTGCCCGAGCCGAGCGGACCACCCAGGCCGAACTCGAACGGCGTCAACATCCGCGTGATGAAGCCTCCGTCGGTGCCGATCACCAGCCCGATGCGCAAGCAGGCAACGCGCACGCCGTACTCGCCCGCGGGCCGCGCCGCAGTCTCCCAGGCCTCGCAAAGCTCATGGCTGAAGCAGGCATGGGATTTCGCGGACTCAGTCAGCACCTGGTCCTGCCAGAGCCCGTACCAGCCGATCGCCGACCCACTCACCAGCACGGATGGCTTGCGCCCGAGCCGTGCGATCAGCCTGACGACCTCGGTCGTGATGGTGACGCGGGACGCCAGGATTTCGCGGCGCTTGGCCTCGGTCCACAGTCCGTTGCCGATTGGCTCGCCGGCGAGGTTGACGATCGCATCGATCCTGGCGTCGGCACGCACCTGGTCGAGGCTCGTGATCAGCGTGATCGGCGGCGGCAGCATCTCGGCCTTGGCCGGGTTGCGGATCAACGCAATCACCTGATGGCCCGATGCGGTGAGACTTGCGACCAGCCGGCTGCCGATGAAGCCGGTGGCGCCGGTGACCAGCACGGTCTGCCGCGTCGGCAATTTCTCGACCAGCGTCCGTGCCGGCACGCTCGCCATTCGCTCCAGCCGCTTGGCGGCTGCAAAGTCGCGCAAACCGCAAAGCGTCGCACCCGCAGCCGAGGCGGCCGCGACGACGCTCAAAAGTCCGGTATCGGCCAGTTCAATCCCGGTCGGCCGCATCGCCCACCCGATCAGGACAGGAAGCAGCAGGACAAGGATGGCACCGTAGTTGAGCGCGAGCAGCGTGTGATTGATGCGCTCGCTCGGCGCCAGTTTCCGGCTCAAATCCTCCTCGACGAAATCCATCAGCGTGATGACGACCTCGACGACCAGCACCGCGATGACGGCGATCGCGAAGATGCCGTGCACCTCAAGCCAGCCGAACACCAGGAACAGGAGCGCATAGAGCGTGTTGCGCAGGCCGTGCAGCTTGAGCTCGAAGCGCTGCGACGGCCGCCAGGCCAACCGCTCGGTGAATTCGTGGTGATAGAAGGTGTCGAACACGCCCATCGCGATCTGAATTGCGATCAGCGTCCAAAGCAGCGGCGTCATGATGAGGCCTCCCTGAACACGGCCGACTGACGGATCAGCCGGCCAAAACGCGGATGGATGATCTCGAGCGTGAAGCGGAAGGCGCCGCCGCCGAGATCGGAATGGGTCACTGTGAGATCGCCGGGAGTGAGCCAGGCCGGCAGCGGCATCCGCAGCCGGCCGATCTGCACCGCATAGCCGACGCTGCGAAACACCAGCGCCTCCTGCTCAACCGCAATGCGCAGCGCCGTGCTGACGCCGAAGCCGACATACTCCTCGAGCCCGGTCGGGCCGGCGAAGCGCTTTGCGGAATGAATGACCTGCGGGGAAAGCAATGCGCGGAAGCGATAATCGTCGAGGAGCTTTGTATCGGAAGCCGGCGATGTCCTTAAGGTGGATCTCCTTGCTGACGCCATCGCACACTCCCGTTACACCCCCGCCCCTATTTGGCTTTGCCTGTGGGCAGGAAACTTACGATCTTCTCGCCGAGCTTGATCAGCGCGACGAGCCGCGGACGGGGCACGTTGAGCATTTGCGTGTACCAGCGGTCGACGAGCTCAGTGAAAGCCAGCATCTCCTTCAGCCGCTTGCTTGCGACCGGGCTAATGGCCGGGTCATCGGCCGCGTCGGAGACGCAGGCGCGAAGGGCCGCGACCGCAGGATCGATCTCGCGCTCCTTGCGGCCGGCGGCGATCCTTGCCGCGACCTCCCAGATGTCGGTCTCCGCCTCGAAGTGGTCGCGGCGGTCGCCGAGGATCGGCACGCGCCGGATCAACCCCCAGGAGAGCAGCTCCTTGATCGAATTGGAGACGTTGGAGCGTGCCATGCCGAGCGTGTCGGCGATGTCCTCGGCCGTCATCGGCGCTTCCGCCAGGTAGAGCAGCCCGTGGATCTGGCTGACCGAGCGGTTGACCCCCCACTCGTCGCCCATGTCGCCCCAATACAGGATGAAGCGCTCGACGATGGTCGGGAGTTTCTTTTTGGCGGTTATTTCTGTCATGACAGAAATATCAGACAGTTCGGAGCGAAAGTCAAGAACCGCCGGGGCGGCTCCTGAACCGGGCAACGCGGCGAACTCCCGACTGTGTGATACCTGTGTGACCCACGGGTGAGCCTGGCTCGTCGCAGGTGACGACTTTTCCTTTGCGGCAAAGGAAACCTTCGTCCAAGCTTGCGCCGGGTGGAGTAACCCGGGACCGACACAAAGAAATGTCGGTTGCCGGTTCAATGAGACGCCAGGAGGATCAAGCATGGCCGCGTCCGACAAGGAATTCGTCGGCTCCATTCCCGAACTCTACGACCAGCTTCTTGTCCCGATGCTCTTTGAGCCCTACGCACGCGACCTCGCGCAGCGCGCGAAGGCGTATCATCCGCGGGACCTCCTTGAGACGGCGGCGGGTACCGGTGCCGTGACGCGCGCGTTGGCGTCAGAACTCGGCCACGACACAAGGATCGTCGCGACGGACCTCAACGAACCGATGCTCGTGCGCGCAAAGTCGCAGATGCCGGGCAAGCCGGACATCAACTGGCAACAGGCCGACGCGCTCGCCCTGCCCTTTGATGACGCGACCTTCGACCTCGTCGCCTGCCAGTTCGGCGCGATGTTCTTCCCCGACAGGCCCAAGGGCTATTCGGAAGCGCGCCGCGTCCTGAAACCCGGCGGCCGCTTCCTGTTCAACGTCTGGGATCGCATCGAGGACAACCATTTTGCCGACGTGGTCAACCAGGCCGTTGCGGAAGTCTTTCCGGACGATCCGCCGCGCTTCCTGCCGCGGACGCCCTACGGCTATCACGCGACCGACCGTATCCGTGCGGACCTTGCTGCCGCAGGCTTCGGCAAGGTTGAGATCGACGTGGTCCGACATCAAGGCCGGGCGAATTCGCCAAGCGATCCGGCAATCGGCTTCTGTCAGGGCTCGCCACTGCGCGGCGAGATCGAGGCGCGCGGCGGCGTCGGCCTCGACGCAACGACGGACCACGCGACATCGGCCGTCGCGCGCCGGTTTGGCAATGGGGCAATCGAAGGCCGGCTTCAGGCGCTGGTGATTTCCGCGGTCGCGTGAGGATTGCGTCTCACAAGGTCGGGAGGACCGAGAACTGCTCACCTGCCCGGCGCAGCTTCAACAGGTCGGGATAGCCGACGTCGGCCTGCATCGCGTCCACCCGCGCCAGCGCCGGTCCGCGCTGGCACGCCTCGACCATTTCGGAGATGACATCTTCGGCTCCCGAAAACACCGCCTCGACGCTGCCGTCGCGGCGGTTGCGCACCCAGCCATCGAGGCCGCGCGACATCGCCTCGTCCTCGACCCAGGCGCGATAGCCGACGCCCTGCACCCGGCCCCGCACGGTGACGTGGCGAATCGCGCCGCTCACTTTTTCAGGCCCAGGAATTCGCCGCTGCGCGCTTTGGTTTCCGCTTCGCGCATCACGCGGCTGGTCAGTTCAGACGATGCAATTCCCTTCAGATTCTTCGGCGAAGTGCCCTCGCGCAACGCCTTCAGCGTCTCGTACACGGCCTGCGTGGCGGCTGCGAACGGCGCGTGGCCCTGCAGCGCGATCCGGACCCGCAGGCCTGCGAGATAATCCGGCGCCGTCATCTCCTCCGGCGCGCCGCCAAGCACGATCGGAAGCCGCGTCGCGGCCGAGATCGCCTCGAGCTCGCCGCGCGTCCTGATGCCGGTGAAGAACAACGCGTCGACGCCGACGGCTTCATAGGCCCGCGCACGTGCAATCGCATCATCGAGATCCGTGATCGAGGCCGCGCCGGTGCGGCCCATGATCACCAAAGACGGATCGCCGCGTCCGTCGAGCGCGGCTTTCATCTTGCCGACCCCCTCCTCGGGCGAGATCAACTGCATCTTGGCCTCGCCGAAGGCTGGCGGCAGCAGCGTATCCTCGATCGTCAGGCCGGCGGCACCGGCGGCTTCGAGCTCCTGGACGGTGCGACGAACGTTGAGTGCATTGCCATAGCCGTGATCAGCATCGACGAGCACGGGCACATCGGAGGCGCGCGACATCCGCCGCATCTGCTCGGCAAGCTCGGTTAGGGTGATCAGCGCGATATCGGGATCGCCGAGCACGGCGAGCGAGGCCACGGAGCCGCCGAACATGCCGAGTTCGAATCCGAGATCCTCGGCAATCCGGATCGAGGTCGCGTCATAGACCGAGCCCGGACGGATACAGGCCGATCCGGCCAGGATCGAACGCAAGGTTTCGCGTCGTTTGCGGAAGGCCATCGTCTCCCTCTGTCCACGTGATTGCGAGGAGCGCAAGCGACGGAGCAACCCAGCCTTGCTTCGCCGCGCGATATTTAGCTTCGTGGAGCCTATCATCGGGCGCGCATTCGCGCGACCCGATGGCTTGCCGTGACGAGCCTAGGCGAACTCGAGGATCAACGCGTCGACGGCAAGCGTGGCGCCGGCAGCCGCGTGGATCTTCTTCACGGTGCCGTCGCGCTCGGCGCGGAGCACGTTCTGCATCTTCATGGCTTCGACGACAGCCAGCGTCTCGCCGGCCTTGACCTCCTGCCCTTCGGTCACGGCGATCGACACCACGAGCCCCGGCATCGGGCACAAGAGCTTCTTGCCGGTGTCGGCCGCCGAGTTCACCGGCATCAGCCGCGCCGACGTCGCCTCGGTCTCGGTGAAGACGTAGACCGGCACCTCAAAGCCCTGATGCGCGAGGCGGAAGCCGTTATTGATCGCGCGCACCTGCAGCGCCACGAAATTGCCGTCGATCGTGCCCTGCCAGACCGGCTCGCCCGGCGCCCAGCTCGACACCAAATTATGCGGGTTGCCCGGCAAGCCGTCAGCGCCGACGAAGCGCACCGCAATGGCATCGCCCTCGCGCGCGACGTCGAGCGCGATCTCCTCGCGATCGAGCCACACCGCGCGGCGGCGTTCACGCTGCACCACGCGACCGCCCATCTGGCCGGAAATCTGCCGCTTACGCTCGCCGAGCACGTGATCGATGGCGGCGCCGACCGCGGCGAGCCGCCGCGCGATCTCGCCCTCTGGCGGCCGCGCCGAGAAACCCGCCGGAAATTCCTCGGAGATGAACCCGGTCGACAGCCGGCCCTCGCGCCAGCGCGGGTGATTCATCAAGGCCGACAGGAACGGAATGTTGTGCCTGATACCGTCGACATAAAACTCATCGAGGGCGGTGGCCTGCGCCTCGATCGCGGCTGCCCGCGACGGCGCGTGCGTCACGAGCTTGGCGATCATCGGATCGTAATGGATCGATATCTCGCCGCCCTCCTGCACGCCGGTGTCGTTGCGGATGGTGATGCCGTCATGACTTGCTTCCGCCGGCGGGCGATATTTCACCAGCCGTCCGATCGAGGGCAGGAAGTTGCGGAACGGATCCTCGGCATAGACGCGCGATTCCACCGCCCAGCCTGTCAATGTCACGTCGTTCTGCGCGATGGCGAGCTTCTCGCCGGCGGCGACGCGAATCATCTGCTCGACGAGGTCGATGCCGGTGATCAGCTCGGTTACGGGATGCTCGACCTGGAGGCGGGTGTTCATCTCCAGGAAGTAGAAGCTCTTGTCCTGGCCGGCGACAAATTCCACGGTGCCGGCGGAATCGTAATGCACGGCCTTGGCGAGCGCGACCGCCTGCTCGCCCATCTTGCGCCGAGTCTGCTCGTCGAGCAGCGGCGACGGCGCCTCCTCGATGACCTTCTGGTTGCGGCGCTGGATCGAGCATTCGCGCTCGCCGAGATAAATGACGTTGCCGTGCTTGTCGCCGAGCACCTGGATTTCGATGTGGCGCGGATCGACGATGAACTTTTCGATGAAGACGCGGTCGTCGCCGAACGAGGATTTGGCCTCGGCCTTCGCGAGGTTGAAGCCCTCGGCGACCTCCGCCTTCGAATGCGCGATGCGCATGCCCTTGCCGCCGCCGCCGGCGGAGGCCTTGATCATCACGGGATAGCCGATCTCCTCGGCGATCTGCACCGCGTGCTTGTCATCCTCGATGACGCCGAGATGGCCCGGCACGGTCGAGACCTTGGCCTTGGCGGCCGCCTTCTTGGATTCGATCTTGTCGCCCATCGCGGCAATCGCGCCCGGGTTGGGCCCGATGAACACGATGCCGGCCGCCTCCAGCGCGCGCGGAAATGCCTCGCGCTCGGACAGGAAGCCGTAGCCGGGATGCACCGCCTGCGCGCCGGTCTTGCGGCAGGCGTCCACGATCTTGTCGATCAGGAGATAGCTCTCGGCCGCCGCCGGCGGGCCGATCAGCACGGCCTCGTCGGCCATTTCGACATGCAGCGCGTCACGGTCGGCCTCGGAATAGACGGCGACCGTCTCGATCCCCATACGGCGCGCGGACTTGATGACCCGGCAGGCGATCTCGCCGCGATTGGCGATCAGAATTCGTTTGAACATGCTCTTCTTGCTTGGGCTTTGGATTTGGGCAGGATTCCTCCCCGCGCAATCTGGCACGGGCGATTGTGCGTCGCCAGTCCGTGGTACAGCAAAACGCTGCGGAGGCAACGGTCTAATGCGGCTGTGCCGGCTACCCGGCGGTAGCCGGAGGGGGATTTCAGCCCGAATAGGTTTGGAATCGGCCGCGCCGATGGGCGTGTGAGACCGCCTTCATCAGCTCGCTCACCTCATTCTCCAGGAATTCGTTGGCGACGATCAGCGCGCGGATGGTCGAGCGCATGTCCCCGCCACAGGCCGTAATCGCCTGGTCGACAGCCGCTTCCAGCCCGTCATCATCTTCGTGTTCGGGCCGTGCAGACATCATGGAGTATCCGGGATCAGTTGACGCCCCATGTTCCTATTTTGTTCTCATCAAGTCAATCCGCCCTTTGACGTAGTGTCGCCTCCTCGGCCCGGTCTCTTCCGCCGCCGGTTGGTCAGAGCCAGACGCCGCCGACCTCCAGAATGGTATCAATGACCAATTCGGCCATGCGCGCGCATCCTTCTCTTACAACGCCCCGGCTCCTTTTCGATCGTCGGCGGCCGCCGGGATGACCCGTCGGCCGCTGTCCATCCAACAGCCCTTGGTTCGATCCCGCCAGCCTGTGCTAGAAGTTCACCTGCCCGCCAAAGACCTGAAGTGAAAAAATGCGGTTTCGAAATTCTGCTGTCGCGACGCTCCTCCTGACATGCCTGTCTGCCACCCCCGGCCTTGCCGCAACGGCGATCGTCAAGGACGCCAGCACCGTCCAGATCAACAACACGACCTACCGGCTCGACGGGATCGACGCGCCGGCTCCCGATCAGCTTTGCATCGATGAGCACGCCGACGTCTGGAGCTGCGGCGTCGAGGCCCGCGACCAGCTCGCGAAGCTGGTCGGCGGCCAGCAGGTTCATTGCGACGATATCGGTGTCGACCCCACGTACAAGAAGCGCCGCCTCGGCGTCTGCAAGATCGAGGGCGATCCAACCAGCCTGAGCCAGTTGCTCGTCCGTCGGGGCTATGCCTTGAATGTCGAGGCGTCGGCCACCGGCCGCTTCAAGCCCGACGAGGCAAGCGCAAAGGACAACCGCCAGGGTCTGTGGAAGGGATGCTTCGTGGCGCCGCGCGAGTTTCGTGTCGGCAAGAAGGATGGCGCCCTGCTCGGCGGCTCCTGCCCGGCTGATCGCGACAAGCAGATCCGCGACGCCCTCTTTCCTGACGATCTCGCGATGCCCGCCGGCTGCAACATCAAGGGCAAGTACGCGGTCCGCGCCCGCGTCACCGGCAATGTCGGCATCTATCACCTGCAGGCCTGCCGCAGCTACCCGGGCTTAACCAATCCGGATCGTTGGTTCTGCACGGAGGACGATGCGCAGGCCGCCGGGTTCCGCAGGGCCTATAATTGCCGCTCCGGCGGCAAGGCCAAATGAGCCGCAGCAAATCAGCGCTGGAAAAGCCGCCTCGTCGTGTGTGAGACTGATCCCAGAGGTTGCCGGCGCGAATGACCCCTCCCGAACCCTCCGATGTCCTCCCCGAAGCTGCGGCAGCAGAACGGCTGCGGCAGCATCTGGAGGAGATCGCGCGCGAGCGCGACCGGGCGCATCGCGAATTGCAGGCGCGCGAGGCGGAGCTGGCGCGGATTCAGCGCATCGCGCGGGTTGGCGGGCTCGAGATCGATTTCCGCGACGGCGTGCGCAATCGCCGCTCGCCCGAATATCTGCTGGTCCATGGCCTGCCGCCCGAGGCCGCCAACGAAACCTATGAGAACTGGGTCGCGCGCATCCATCCCGAGGACCGCGAGAAGACCATCAAGCACCTGTTCGGGGTGCTGAAGAGCGGCACCGAGGACTATACGGACGAATACCGCATCATCCGCCCGAGCAACGGCGAGAGCCGCTGGATCCGCGTCGTCGCCAAGATCGAGCGCGACCGCAACGGCCGCGCGCAGCGGCTGGTCGGCGCCGACCTCGACGTGACCGATCAAATGCTGGCGCAGCAGACCTTGCGCGAGAGCGAGGAACGCTTCCGACTGATCGCCGACAGCGCGCCAGTCCCGGTCTGGGTGACAAAGCTCGATCGCACCCGCTCCTTCGCCAACCAGGCCTATCTGGATTTCCTCGGACTGCCGTTCGAGGAGGCGATCGTCTTCGACTGGCGCAAGGCGCTGCACCCCGATGATCTGCCTCGCATCCTGCAGGAGCAGATCACGGGCGAGCTTTCGCTCAAGCCGTTCGTGCTCGAGGCGCGCTACCGCAACGCCAAGGGCGAGTGGCGCTGGCTGCGCTCGGAATCGCAACCGCGCTGGGATCCCAACGGCAAGCATATCGGCTTCATCGGCGTCGCCCACGACATCACGGCCGCCAAGGAGGCCGAGATCGAGCTCAGGAAGCTCAACGAGACGCTGGAGCGGCGCATCTCCGAACGCACCGCGCAGCTCGAATCGAACGAAGCGCAGATACGCGCGATCTTCGAGACCAGCCACCAGTATCAGGGGCTGCTCGATGCAGATGGCAACGTCCTGTACGTCAACAGGACGGCGCTGGCGGGTATTCGCGCGGGTGCAGCCGACGTCATCGGCAAGCCGTTCTGGGACACGCCGTGGTTCAGCGCGACCGAAGACGCTCCGCAGACGATCAAGAGCGCCTTCACCACGGTGATGCGCGGCGAAGACGTCAAGACCGAGATATTGCTGCAGCTGCCGATCGGCGATCGCTATTTCGATTTCGAAATGCGGCCGCTGCACGACCAGCACGGCACGATCATCGGTGCAGTGCCGGAAGCCATCGACATCACCGACCGCCGTCGCGGCGAAGAGGCGTTGCGGCAGTCGCAGAAGATGGAAGCGGTCGGCCAGCTCACCGGCGGCGTCGCGCACGACTTCAACAATCTCCTGACCATCATCCGCTCCGCGACCGACTTCCTGCGCCGCCGCGAGTTGCCGGAAGAGCGACGGCGGCGCTACATCGACGCGATCTCCGAGACCGTGGAACGGGCCTCCAAGCTCACCGCTCAGCTGCTCGCCTTCGCGCGTCGGCAGCCGCTCAAGCCCGAGGTGTTCAACGTAGGCGCGCACGTCGACAGCGTGGCGCGGCTGATCCGCCCGCTGGTCGGTGGACGAATCCACATCGAAGTCCAGATCGACGATCCCGATTGCTTTGCGATCGCCGACATCGGCCAGTTCGAGACCGCATTGATCAACCTAGCGGTCAATGGCCGCGATGCCATGAGCAGCGAGGGCCAGCTGACGATCGGCGTGACGAAGGCCGGCGCCATCCCTGCCCTGCGGGCCCAGGCTCCGCGCAGCGGCGATTTCGTCGCGATCTCGATCCAGGACACCGGCACCGGCATCTCGCCCGAGAATCTCGACGCGATCTTCGAGCCGTTCTTCACCACCAAGGAGGTCGGCAAGGGCACCGGCCTCGGGCTCAGCCAGGCCTTCGGCTTCGCCAAGCAGTCCGACGGCGACATCGAGGTCACCAGCACGCTTGGCCATGGCGCGACCTTCACGATCTACCTGCCGCAGGCGACGCGCCCCGCCGACATCAAGGCGACGATCGTTTCCGGCGGCGAACACGCCTCGATCGGGCGCGGCTATCGCGTCCTCGTCGTGGAGGACAATGACGATGTCGGCCGCTTCTCCACCGAACTCCTTGAAGACCTCGGCTATTCGGTCAAACGCGCGGCCAACGCCAATGCGGCGCTCGCAATCCTGTCGGAGAACGAGTTTTCCGCCGACCTCGTGTTCTCCGACGTGATCATGCCCGGCATGAACGGCGTCGAGCTCGCCGGGATCATCCGCCACCGCTTCCCCGGCCTGCCCGTGGTGCTGACCAGCGGCTACAGCAACGTCCTCGCCGAGAACGTGCATTCCGGCTTCGAGCTGATCCAGAAACCCTATTCGGTAGAGGCGCTGTCGCGCACGCTCAGGAAGGCGATCGTCGAGCAAAGAGCGGCCGCCCCGAAGTCCTGACCATGACGCGCGGCGTGCCGCCCTACTCGATCGTCACATGCGCCACACCGAATTGAAGGATGCCGAGCGCCCGCGCCGCGCTGGTAGAGATGTCGATGATCCGCCCACGTATGAATGGACCGCGATCGTTGACGCGACACTGGATCGCGCGTCCCCGGTAGGACACCCTCACCATGCTGCCGAATGGCCTGGAGCGATGCGCGCAGGTCATTTCGCCACCCTTGCCGATGCCACGATAGTAGGACGCAAGGCCGCTCTCTGCGTTTGCCGTAGACGTGGCAAACAGCAGGAGGACCGCGGACATTGCTGCGGATCTCATATTTCGCCTGCCGGTAGCAGCCCCGGCAAGGGAACGCCGTCGCGGGACAACGGTTCCAACGAAGGTTCAATGAAATTGCGACGGCCGCAGGGCCCTTACGCCGCGTCCTCGACCCCTTCGGCTTCCAGCAATGCGCGAACGTCCGCCGCGGGAACGGGCTTGCTGAACAGGTAGCCCTGCATCTGGGTGCAGCCGAGCATCTGCACAGTGTCACGCTGCTGGTCAGTCTCGACGCCCTCTGCGGTCGTGATCATGTTGCGGTCGGCCGCAATCGACACCACCGCGCGGATAATCGAGGCCGAGCCCGAATTGCGCGCGACTTCCTTGACGAAGCTGCGGTCGATCTTGATCTTGTCGAACGGGAAGCGCTGCAGATATTGCAGCGACGAATAGCCGGTTCCGAAATCGTCGAGCGCGATGTGCACGCCGAGTGCACGGAGCTGGTCGAGCGTCACCAGCGCCGCATCGTCGTCGGCGATCAGCACAGCCTCGGTGATCTCGAGCTCGAGGCGGCGCGGGTCGAGCCCGCTCTCGGCGAGCGCACTCGCGACTTTCAGCGACAGCGTTTCCGACTTGAACTGGACCGGCGAGACGTTGACGGCGACGCGGACATGCGCCGGCCAGGTGGCCGCCTCCATGCAGGCGGTGCGCAGCACCCACTGCCCGATCTCCTCGATCAAGCCGGTTTCCTCGGCGACCGGCACGAACTCCGCTGGCGAAATCATGCCGCGCACCGGATGCCGCCAGCGCAGCAACGCCTCGCAACCGGTCACCTCGTCGCTTCGCAGATCGACCAGCGGCTGGTAATGCAGCTCGAAGCCGCCCTCGGCGAGCGCGCTCCGCAGATCCGCTTCCAGTTCGCGGCGCGAATTGGCTTGCTTCTCCATGGCCGGATCGAAGAAGCGATGGGTCCTGCGTCCGGCCGCCTTAGCGGCGTACATCGCAAGGTCCGCGCTCTTGAGCAGGTCGAACAGGTCGGAGCCATGGCGCGGCGCGACGGCAATCCCGATGCTGGCGTCGCTCGACAGCCGGTGGCCGTGGCAGTCGAACGGCGTGCGCATCGCCTGATAGATGCGCGCGACCAGGTCGCTGACATCATGATCCGAGACAATGTCGCGCTGGATGATGGCGAACTCGTCACCGCCGAGGCGCGCAATGAAATCATTCGGCCCGACCGACTGGCGCAACTTCTCCGCAACCCCCTTCAGGAACTCGTCACCGATCAGATGCCCGAGCGAGTCGTTGATGCGCTTGAACTCGTCGATGTCGATATAGAGGATCGCGAACTCGCTGGCGGCTGTATCGAGCAAGAGCCCCTCGGCATGACGCTGGAACAGCGTCCGGTTCGGCAGATTGGTCAGGGCATCGTAATGCGCGAGGTGCTCGATCCGTGCCTGGACCCGCCGCCCTTCGGTCACGTCCTCGAGCGTAGTGGCCCAACCGCCGTCGGGCGAGCGCTTGTAGATCAGACGGATGGTGCGGCCATCGGGCGTCGTGATCACCGTGTCCCGGGCCTTGTCGCTGTCGCGGTTGGTGAACCGCGCGCAATATTCGTCGACGTCGCCAACGAAAGAACCGGTCGCCTGCCGATGCAGGATCAGGTCGCGCAGATGACAGCCCGGCTTGGCCACATCGGGCGAGATGCTGAACATGTCGATATACTGCTGATTGCAGATCACGAGCCGCGCCGAAGCGTCGAACAGCAGAAGCCCCTGCGTCATGTTGTTGATCGCGGTGTCGAGATGCTGGCTCTTCTCGGACAGCCTGCGCTGGGCGGCAGCGTGCTGGCGCCGCAACTGGCGCACGATCAGGAAGATCGTGACGACGACGATGACAACCGCGAGCACCGCGGCAAAGAACTGCAGCTTGGTCTGCGCGCGCCAGTCCTCCAGCGCACTGGAGGCCCTCGTCGTCGCAACGATCAGGATCGGAAAATGCGACAGCGACCTGACGGCTCCGACATTCTCTTCGCCCGACTCACCGACGAAGCGGCCCGAGGTGTTGCCGCCGAGGCTCAGGACCTTCCGGAACAGCGGCTCGTTGAAGATGTTGCGGCCGACGACGGTGGTCTCCTGCGGATAGCGGGCGATGATCGTGCCATCGCGGTGAATCATCGAGATCACGGTGTCGCCGTTGAGGGCCAGCGAGGCGACGAAATCCTCGAAATGGCTAGGCTCCACGCCCCGGCTGGCAAAGCCGATGATCTCGCCGTTGCGCCCGGTGATCTTGCGCGCGAAGATCGTGGTCCAGTTTCCGGTCACCTTGCTCATTGCCGGTTCGACGATGATCGGCGACGTGGGCCGTCCCGAGGTGAACTCCTGGAAATAGCGCCGCTCCGCAATGTTGACGTCCGGCACCGGCCACATCTCTGACGAGTTGATCAGCCATCCCTTGGCGTTGAAGAGATTGAGCCCGCCGACATGCGGCAGCGCCGCAAGACGCGTGCGCAGCATCTCATGCGCGGTGAGCAGCGACATTGTCTTTTCGAACTGATCGGCAGTCTCGATCTTGCCCGCCTGCATGTAGCTGACGACGTCGTCGTGGACGTACTGGAGATCGGCGAGTTGCTGGTCAAAATGGCGCGACAGCAAGAGCGCGGTGTTGTTGAGCTCGCGCTCGGACACTTCCAGTGCGCGTTCGCGGAATTGCAGGGCGAGATAGCCGGTGCCGAGCGTGATCGCGAGCACCAGCAGCGCTGCGCTCAGCACGAGCCACTGAATGGCACCGAACCGCAGTCCGCGCAGCGCACCGATGTTCGACAGCCGCCAGCGCCCCGGCATCATGCTGCCCGTTGAATGAGTCGACATTTTCCTGCCCCTAGAGGTGCCCCTTGTACGGGAACACAACCCAAGGGGCGGTTAGGAAAGGCAGTTATCGGACGGTTAAGATCAGGTGCACGTACGGCTCTGTTTCGGCCGAGTGATCCGCCGTCAGGAGGCGGCCTTCGCCGCGCCGGGTTCGGCGTTGGCCTCTTTCAGGCTGCACTCGATCAGCGACCCCTCGATGGTGAACTTCGAGAACGGCGATAGCGGGGTCGCGGCCTGCAGCGCCGTGAAGAATTGCGAGTCGCCCGGGCTCTTCAGGAAAAAGCGGATATGACTTGCGGACAGCGCATCCCGCGACAGCCAGACGATCCCGGAAAACAGCGCCACCAGCATCTGGGCATAATCGCCGATCGCGGCGAGCCCGAGGTCGTAGACCGGCGAGACATTGACGAAGCGCGCGCGCAGGGCCGGCGTCGGGTATTTGCTCATCAGGAGCCGCCTCACCTGGCAGACCGCGTGTGCGCGTTCGCCATCCGTCAGATAATACAGGCCCTGATTGTCGCCCTCCTTGCTCGCAAGCGCATCGAAGGCGGCGATGCCGCCGAAGGTGGCAAAATCCTCCCCGACGCCTTCAGCGTCCTTCTTCCATTGTGCCTTGATGTTGCGCCAGGACCGCTCGGGGTCCTTGATTGGCAGAAGCCGCATGGTTAACCGGCGGTTTGCGCGGAGCAGTGGTCACGGTGATAGGGTGATAATATGTCGCAGGGCTTAAACCTTTGCTTACGGCGGTAGCTGGGTGGGCCGGAACATGCGCCGCCCCCTTCACCCTGTCGACGAAACTTGCGCGCTGATGAGCGCCGCGACGCGCCACCTTGTGGTTCGGCCGCCGGTGCGTCAGATACCGACGCTGGTGTGATCTGGAGCCTTCCAGACGATGGATGCACTCACTCTGTTCGGATTGTTCGCCGTGACGATGATGCTCGTCTGCTATGCGGCCGAGGATCGCAGCCACTGGTTCGTCCTCGCTTTCGCTCTCGCCTGCGCGCTTGGCTCGGCTTACGGATTCCTGCAGGGCGCGTGGCCATTTGGCCTTGTCGAAGCGGTTTGGGCGGTCGTCGCCGCACGGCGATGGCTGATGCGTCGCAATGTGGTCAGCGTGTAACGTTATAGCATTCGCGGCAATTCTCCGCCGCGCATGAACTTGAATGCACGCGCTCGCGGCGCTAACTAGAACGCATGGACGCTTCGCCCGCCACTAATCAATCCTTCGAGCACAAGGCAGCATCGCGCCGCTGGCGCAGCCTGCTTGCGGGATTGATTTCGCTCGCGCTGGTGTTGTCCTTCTTCCACGGTTGGACGTCCGACGGCGAAAACGAAGGGCCCACCTTCTCGATCGCACAGTCGACCAACGACAATGGCGGCAAGGCGCCGGCCCATCCGGCCGCGCTCCACGGCGATCACTGCCTGACCCACGTCGCCTCGGTCGCTCCGCAGGATACGGCGCTCGCCATCGAATACACGCCACACACTTATGGCGATGTCTGCATATACCTGCCGGCATCGGCGGATCGCCTCTCACCTTTCAAGCCGCCCCGCGCCTGATCCGGTCCACATGACCGATCACGTCTCGCTGCCCGTAGGGTAGCGAGCATGTCCCCGCACATATCGATGTTGCGACAGCGCAAAAGCCTTTGGCGCGCGCTGCGAAGAGGCGCAGATGAAACGTATCGTTCTATTTTCCGCCGGCATTGCCGCCGGCATTGGGCTTGTCATTCTGGCCGCCGGATGGGTCGGCTGGCCGGTCTCATTCCCGACAGCGACGCGGGAGACGGCCGCCACCGCGTCCGCCAAACCGGAGGCCAGGCACGGCGCGCCCGGACACATTGAGCTGAGCGAACACCAGATTCGGGAGTCCGGCATCACGCTCGCGAAAGCGGGCGGCGGCATGCTGAAGCGGCATTTCCTTGCGCCGGGTTCGCTCGTCCCCGATGCCGACCATATCGGCCGCGTCTCGGTACGCGTGCTGGCGGCCGTCACGGAACTGCGCAAGCGCATTGGCGACAGCGTCGAGAAAGGCGAGATCGTCGCAGCCATCGAGAGCCGCGAGGTCGCCGACGCCAAGAGCGAATACCTCGCCGCACGCCTGACCAACGACCTGCAGCAGACGCTCTACAACAGGCACAAGACGCTGGTCGAAAGCCGCACCGTGTCGGAGAACGAGTTCCTGCGGACACGACTGACGGCGAACGACGCCCAGATCAAGCTCGACGGCGCACGGCAGAAGCTGTTCGCGCTGGGCTTGTCGGAAGGCGAGATCGCCGACCTGCCGAACCAGCCGCCGGAGAGCCTGCGCAAGCAGTTCCTGCGCTCGCCGATCTCGGGTCGCGTTTCCGAACGGCGCGTCGATCTCGGCGGACTGATCGGGCGCGAGGGCCAGGAGAGCGAGCTGTTCGTCATCGTCAATCTCGACGACATCTGGGTCGACCTTGCGGTCTCGCCGGAAGATATCGGCGCGGTCCGTGAGGGCGTTCCGGTCAAGATCCGCGCGATCGGCAGCGACGATGAGGCAACCGCCGACGTGATCTTCGTCAGCCCCCTGCTCGACCGAGACACCCGCAACGCGCGGGTGATCGCAACCATGTCGAACAAGGACCATCGCTGGAAGCCCGGAACCTTCGTCACCGCCGAGGTGCCGCTCGCGGGAGCGCCGTCGACCGTTGTTGTCTCGAAGAAGGCGCTGCAGGCCATCAAGGGCACGCCGACCATTTTCGTGCGCGATGCCGACGGCTTCGAGGCGCGATCCGTGCGGACCGGCCGCGAGGACGACGACGACATCGAGATCGTGGCCGGGCTGTCCGCAGGCGAGACCATCGCGGTGGGCAATACCTTCACGCTGAAGGCCGAGCTGGAGAAGGACGAGGCGGAGCACGACCATGATTGAGCGGATCATCGCGCTTGCGATCCAGCGCCGCTGGGTCGTCGTCACCCTTGCCGCCATCCTGATGCTGTCCGGCGGCATTGCGCTGACGAGGCTGCCGATCGATGCGGTGCCCGACATCACCAACAAGCAGGTCCAGATCAACACCACGGCGCCCGCACTGTCGCCGGCGGAGATCGAGAAGCAGATCACCTTCCCGATCGAGACGGCGCTGGCGGGCGCGCCGGGCCTCGAGAGCACACGGTCGCTGTCGCGCAACGGCTTCTCGCAGATCACCGCCGTGTTCAGCGAGTCGACTGACATCTATTTTGCCCGCCAGCAGGTCGGCGAGCGCCTGACCGAAGTCCGCGCCCGCCTGCCGCAAGGCGTCGAACCGCGGATCGGGCCGACCTCGACCGGCCTCGGCGAAATCTACATGTGGACGGTCCATTTCTCCGGACAGAAGGCCACGGCAGATGGCGCGCCCGGCCTGCAGAGCGACGGCCGCTTCCTCACGGCTGATGGTCAGTTCCTGCAGAGCGACATCGAGAAGGACGCCTATCTGCGCACGGTGCAGGACTGGATCATCAAGCCGCAGATCAAGATGGTGCCGGGTGTCGCCGGCGTCGATTCGATCGGCGGCTATCTGAAGCAGTACCAGGTCCATCCGGACGCCGCGAAGCTGATCGCGCTCGGCCTCACCTTTGCCGATGTCGCCAAGGCAATCGAGGGCAACAATGTCAGCCGTGGCGCCCGCTACATCGAGCGCAACGGCGAAGGTTTCGTGGTGCGTTCGGGCGGACGGCTCGAGAGCATCGAGGAACTCGGCGCGGTCGTCGTCACCACCCGCGGCGGCGTCCCGGTGCGGATCCGCGACATCGCGATCGTTTCGATCGGCGGCGAGACCCGCACCGGCAGCGCCAGCGAGAATGGCCGCGAGGCCGTGGTCGGCACGGCGCTGATGCTGATCGGCGCCAACAGCCGGACCGTGTCGGCTGCGGTCGACGCGAAACTCCGCGCCATCGCGCCGTCGCTGCCTTCGGGCGTCGAGGTCAAGACAGTGCTCGATCGCACCCACCTGGTCGACGCGACTATTGGAACGGTGGCGCGTAACCTCACCGAAGGTGCGCTGCTCGTGATCGCGGTGCTGTTCGTGCTGCTCGGCAATTTCCGTGCGGCCCTGATCACGGCGCTGGTGATCCCGATCGCCATGCTGATGACCGCGATCGGCATGTGGCAGGGACGCATCAGCGCCAATCTGATGAGCCTCGGCGCGCTGGATTTCGGCCTGATCGTCGACGGCGCCATCATCATCACCGAGAACAGCCTGCGTCATCTGGCCGAGAAGCAGCAGGCGCTCGGCCGCGTCCTCACCCGCGACGAGCGGCTCGCGACGGTGCGCGCCTCGGCCGTCGAAATGATCCAGCCGAGCCTTTACGGCCAGGCGATCATCCTCTTGGTCTACGTGCCGCTGCTTTCGTTCACCGGCGTCGAAGGCAAGATGTTCGAGCCGATGGCGCTCACCGTGATCATTGCGCTAGCCGCAGCCTTCGTGCTGTCGTTGACACTTGTCCCGGCGCTGATCGCGATTGCCATCACCGGACGCGTGCAGGAGAAGGAGAACCGTCTCGTCGCGACGCTGAAGCACTGGTATCAGCCGCTCCTGCGTCGGGCCGTTGCGGCGCCGCTGCCGGTCATTGCCACTGCGGTCATTCTGTTCGCAGCCGCGCTGTTCGGTTTCTCCCGCCTCGGCCAGGAGTTCATCCCCTCGCTGGACGAGAAGAACATCGCCATGCACGCGCTGCGGATTCCGAGCACGGCGCTGTCGCAGTCCCAGTCGATGCAGCTTTCGGTCGAGAAGACCGTCAGCCGCTTCCCGCAGGTGTCGTTCGTGTTCTCCAAGACCGGCACCGCCGAAGTCGCCAGCGATCCGATGCCGCCCAACGCCTCCGACACCTTCATCATCCTGAAGCCACGCGAGCAGTGGCCGGATCCCGCGATGACGAAGGAAAGGCTGATCGAGGACATCGCCAAGGCCGTCGGCCGGCTGCCGGGCAACGTCTACGAATTCACCCAGCCGATCCAGATGCGCTTCAACGAATTGCTTGCGGGCGTTCGCGGCGACATCGCGGTCAAGGTGTTCGGCGACGAATTCGAGCTGATGCAGAAGGCCGCCAACGAGCTCGCGTCTGCGCTGCGCACGGTCCGCGGCGCGACCGACGTCAAGGTCGAACAGGCCGGCGGTCTTCCCGTGCTCGAGATCAAGGTCGACAAGGCGGCGATCGCCCGGCGCGGCCTCAGTGTCTCCGCGGTCCAGGACGTGATCGGCGCCGCCGTCGGCGGCCAGGATGCCGGCGTCATCTACGAGGGCGACCGCAGCTTCGATATCGTGGTGCGGCTGCCCGAGAGCGTGCGCTCGGATCTTGAGGCGCTCAGCAACCTGCCCGTCGCGTTGCCCAAGGCGACGCCGAACGCGCCGGTGCAGAGCCTGCCGCTCAACCGCGTCGCGCAGTTCTCCTTCACCGAAGGGCCGAACCAGATCAGCCGCGAGAACGGCAAGCGCCGCATGGTCATCACGGCCAATGTCCGCGGCCGCGACCTCGGCTCGGTGGTCGAGGACGCACGGGCCAAGGTGGCGCAATCGGTGAAGCTGCCGCCGGGCTACTGGATGACCTGGGGCGGCCAATCCGAGAATCTGGCCGCGGCCCGGCAGCGCCTCGGCATCGTGGTGCCGGCCTGCTTTGCGATGATCTTCTTGCTGCTGCTGGCGGCGATGGGATCGGCGCGCGACGCGCTCTTGGTGTTCAGTGCCGTGCCGCTGGCGCTGACCGGCGGCATAGCGGCGCTATGGCTGCGCGGCATGCCGTTCTCGATCTCGGCCGCGGTGGGCTTCATCGCGCTGTCAGGCGTCGCGGTGCTCAACGGGCTCGTGATGCTGAGCTTCATCCGCCAGTTGCGCGAGCGCGGCACGCCGCTGCAGGCCGCGATCGAGCAAGGCGCCCTCACCCGCTTCCGCCCAGTGGTGATGACCGCGCTGGTCGCCTCGCTCGGTTTCGTTCCGATGGCGTTCGCCACCGGCACCGGCGCCGAGGTGCAGAAGCCGCTCGCCACCGTGGTGATCGGCGGCCTGATCAGCGCAACGTTGCTGACTCTCGCGGTGCTGCCCGCGCTCTACGCACGGTACGGCCATGCCGGCAATGTTGCACGCCATGAGAGCACTGCAGTGCAACCTGCGGAATGACGGCTTGTTTACCGGAGCTCCACAGGCAAAACTTCGCTGTTATCGCGATGCGAAACCGTTGTAACAATTCTGTCATGTCGCAAAACTAAACGGAGGCGGCGGCGATCAGCCGCAGCCTGCTTTTGATGGGGAAACAATAATGCGCCGTGCAATCACACTGTTGTCCGCGAGCATGATCGCGCTGTCCGCGGGCGCTGCCTCCGCGCAGAACGCAAAGCCCCGCAACCTCATCCTGTTCGTGCCCGACGGCCTGCGCGGCGGCATCGTGACGCCACAAACCGCGCCGGCGATGGCCGAACTGCGCGACAAGGGCGTCAACTTCAAGAATTCGCACTCGCTGTTCCCGACCTTCACCATGGCGAACAGCTCGGCGCTGTCGACCGGCCACTATCTCGGCGACACCGGCACCTTCTCCAACACGATCTATACCGGCTACTCGTCAGTGCCGGCCGGCGACACCGTGGTGCCGTTCATCGAGAATGACGCGGTGCTTGGCGACGTCGACGAGCATTTCAACGGCGACTATCTCAACGAGGAGACGCTTTTGAAGATGGCCCGTGGCCAGGGTTTCAGCACCGCGGCCATCGGCAAGGTCGGCCCCACTCTGCTGTTCGATCACACCGATCGCGGCAAGAACAGCATCGTGATCGACGATTCCACCGGCGGCAAGACCGGCGTTCCGCTCTCCGACGAGATGAAGGAGGCGCTGACCAAGGCAGGCCTGCCGCTTGTAACGCCCAGTCGCGGCGACAACGCCAAGGCGGGCGACGCCAAGACGCCGGGCACCACCGTCGCCAACGTCGCGCAGCAGGCCTATATGGCCGACGTCGCCACCAAGGTGGTGCTGCCGATGTTCAAGGCGCGCAACAAGCCGTTTGTGCTGGTATTCTGGTCGCGCGATCCCGACGGCAGCCAGCACAACACCGGCGACAGCCTCAACACCGTCACCCCCGGCATCAACGGCCCGACTTCGATGGCCGGCATCAAGAACGCCGACAACAATCTGACACAGCTCCGCAAGGCGCTCGACGAGCTCGGGCTTGCCGCCACCACCAACATCATCGTCTCCTCCGACCACGGCTTCTCGACCATCTCGAAGGAGAGCAAGACGAGCCCCTCCGCCAAGGTCGCCTACGACGACACGCCGAAGGACTTCCTGCCGATGGGCTTTGTGGCGATCGACCTCGCCAAGGCCTTGAACCTGCCGCTGTACGATCCCAACGACAAGAACGCGAAGGTTGCCGACAACGCCCATCCCAAGGCCGGCAACGGCGTGCTCGGCCAGGACCCCGCCAAGCCCGACGTGGTGGTTGCGACCAATGGCGGGTCGGACCTGGTTTACCTGCCGAACAAGGACAAGAAGCTCACTGACCGCGTCATCAAGGCGCTGCTCGAGCAGGACTATGTCAGCGGCCTCTTTGTCGATGACAAGCTCGGCCGCTTCCCGGGCACGCTGCCGATGTCGGCCCTCAACCTGAAGGGCAAGGCGGTGACACCGAACCCGTCGATCGTGGTCAATTTCCGCTCGTGGTCGAGCGGCTGCGAGATCCCGACCAACTGCTCGGTGCAGGTCGCCGACACCGTGCTGCGCCAGGGCCAGGGCATGCACGGCAGCTTCAGCCGCGGCGACACCTTCAACTTCACCGCGGCGATCGGCCCCGACTTCAAGTCCGGCTATGTCGATCCGCTTCCGGTCAGCAACGCCGACGTCGGCATGACCGCCGCGCAATTGCTCGGCCTGCGCACCCCCAACAATGGCGGCCTGATCGGCCGCGTGATGTCGGAGGCACTGCCGAACGGCATCGTGCCGAAGATGGCCGACGGCACAATCACCTCGAAGCCCGCGCCCAACGGCCTGCGCACCGTGCTCAAATTCCAGCGCGTGCTCTCGACCCGCTATTTCGACGTCGCCGGGTTCCCGGGGCGGACGCTCGGGCTCGAGGCCGGCGATGCCAAACAGAAAACGGCGGGGAAGTAATCCCCGCCGCTTCCGTTCAAATCCGCCGTTCGGGGACGGTGATTACATCATCCCGATATCGAGCATGTTCGGCAGTTGCGCCGCGAGCGGCAGCGCGGTGGCGCCGACCAGCGTTGCAACCATCGCCGTCAACGCGCGGTTGACGCGGCGCTTGCCGCGCATCTGGGCGGCGATCCACTCCAGAACCTTGGTGTCGATCTTGGTCGCCTGCGTCGGCGCCCAGCTCTCGATATCTGTGTCGGGCGACAGCGCGACCGTGCGCGGCGGCACCGGCAGGCCGGACTCGGAGGCGGCGTGGTGGGCGATCGCCTTGGCGAGCAGGTCGTCGAAGCGGCCTTCGTCGCTGCGCTCCGCGGCAGCCTCGTTGATCTCGAACAGCGCCTCGGCCTCGGCGCGGCTGATCGGCTGATGCTCGACGGCGGATGCGGTCAGGATGCGCGCGCACCAGGCGGCGTCATCGGCATCAAGCGCTCGGGAGAAATGGATACGGCCCTTGGTGGTCGGGCCTTCGCCGGTGATGACGCCGTCGCGCACAATGGTCAGGGCGTGGGCGGCAGTCTTGCGGCAGGACGGATGCAACGCACCGCTGAGAGACTCAGCGGTCTTGGTACTTGGGGCAGACATAGCGGGGGCTTTCAATTCCTATCTCAGGCCAGCTTTTCCATGCGGGCGTAAACGAGTGGTTAATGATTCGAAACTTGCGTTCCGAGATTTTTAAATGGTTGCCATTTGGTCGCTGTGAAGGGCGTCACGGTTCAGTCGTATAGCGACTGGGGCCGGCGTGATGAGGGCCATAAGCGGCAATATCTGGGCAGTTACAAGCTTTTGATGTCGCAACTGTTGTTTCGCCGCAGGGACGCGGATCATGAGAAGGTGTGCTAAGAGTTCCACCTTCGAGGAGAAGAATTTCACCTTTTTCGATACCCCATTCACTTGGCCTCCGCCGGCTCTTATACTGACGCAGACACCTCGACTATAAATTCATCAGTAACTTCAACAACATGAGGTAGAACCATGCCCCTCCCCATCGGCGCAACTGCCCCCGACTTCGAAGCCCAGACCACCGAGGGCAAGATTAAATTCCACGATTGGATCGGAAATAGCTGGGCCATGCTGTTCTCGCACCCCAAGGACTTCACCCCGGTCTGCACCACCGAGCTCGGCGCGCTCGCCAAGCTGAAGCCCGAATTCGACAAGCGCGGCGTCAAGCTGATGGGTCTGTCGGTGGACCCGGTCGACCGCCACGCCAAATGGTCGGAAGACATCAAGGAAACCCAAGGCGCGGCGCCGAACTACCCGATGATCGGCGACACCGACTACAACGTCTCCAAGCTCTACGAGATGCTGCCGGCCTCGACCTCCGGCGATCCCCTGACCCGCACGCCGGCCGACAACCAGACGGTTCGCAACGTGTTCGTGATCGGGCCGGACAAGAAGATCAAGCTGGTGATGGTCTATCCGATGACCACCGGCCGGAACTTCCAGGAGATCCTGCGCTCGATCGACTCGCTGCAGATGACCGCCAAGCATCGCGTCGCCACCCCCTCCGACTGGAAGCAGGGCGAGGACGTGATCATCGCCGGCTCGGTCAGCGACGACGAGGCCAAGACGATCTGGCCGCAGGGCTGGAAATCGCCGAAGCCGTACATCCGCATCGTGCCGCAGCCGAAGTAAGCCGGCGAACCGATGAGACGAAGAGGGACGCGCGGAGCGTCCCTCTTTGCATTGGCCGTCCAGATCGCCCTCACCGTGATCCGACAACAATCCGCCTGACATGCTGAGCCGTGCGCCACAGGGGCCTAAGCCCGCCCCGGTGCCTCGCCCTTCTTCAAGGCGTCGACGATATGCGTCCCGACCCTCAGGGCATTCGCCACGACCGTTACGGTCGGATTGAGTCCGAGACCCGTGGGCATGAAGCTTGAGTCGACGACGAACACGTTTTCAGCGTCGTGCAGACGGCAAAACCGGTTCACAACCGACGCAGCGGGGTCATCCCCCATGCGACATGTCCCCATCTGGTGATCGCCGATCAACGTGAGAATTGCATCTGATGGCATCAAGTCTCCGTCCAACGTGCCCTTCTGCCGGTATTGATCGAAGAGCTTGCTCATATAGATTCGTCCGAGCTTGTTGACCCTGTCCTCGTTTGGGCCCAGCGCCCGCGTGATCTGGGCAACGGGAACGCCGTACTCATCGACATAAGTGGGATCCAGCGAGACCCGGTTTTCCCGAATGGGCAGGTCGTCGGCCGTCAACCTCACTTCCAGGCGGCGATTGTTCGCCACCATCTCGTCGATCAGTCCCTGACCGATCTGCGGATTATTCTGGCGCGTCAAAGCGCCGATGGCATCGTCTAGGGGATTCTTCTTGGCCGAGCTCGTGAGATGGCCGCCCTTGATCCACGTATCGCTATCGGGTTCTTTCATGAAATAGGTGGCGAACGTGGTCGTGTTCCCGGTCGGCCCCAATTCGCCGTGCAGCAATCCCTGGAAACGCTTGTCGAGGGTTGCCTTGATGCCGAGCCCGAACATGTGAAAAGTCGCGTTGGCTCCGAGTTGACCGCTGGTGTTGCCGAGGCCTTTGGCCGGACCGGACATGAGCAGCAGTCGCGTCGTCTGAACGGCGCCACACGATACGATCACAAAATTGGCCGGTGCAAAGGCGAGCTTGGGATCATCGCGATTGGTGAGGTCGAGGTAGGAAACCCCGGTGGCTCGTCCGGATCGATCGTCGACGACAATTTCAATGGCCTTGGCGTTCGGTTGAACGGACGCGTTGGGAGAGTATTTGATCTCGCGGAGCGTGGTATCCTGAGTTCCCCATTTCGGACCGCTGCTACCCCAGCACAGATACTCACCGCAATAACCGCACATGTTACAGGCTTTCCGGACCCGGTCCGACCACAGCTCCTCGGCCTTGGCCGTCCAGAACTCACCGGGCAGACTGCCGCTCTGCTTTGCGAGCGAATAGGCGAGCGCGCGCTGCGTGCTTAGCTCGCCGCTGCCTGGCCGGACGATCGCCATCGGCGTCGGAAACGCTTTCCATGACGGCGCAACCGACTCGATGCCGTCAAAGACGAACTGGCCGACGGGCGTACGGGTGTAAGGTCCAAGCGGATAATCATCCTCCGGAAACCACAGACTTTCGGAGCCCCAATAGGCTTCGTTCCTGAAGCGCTGATACCAGTCGCTCTGGCGAATGCTGTCGTTGACGGCCTTGCGGTCTCCGCTGACCCCAAGCAACGCCTCGGCGACGCTGAAGAACGGCAGCATCTCCGAATAGTCGATCGGCCAGTCGACGATCGAATAGCCGGTCATCGCGGCCAGTTGGCCGGTCCTTTCGAAATGCGTCTTCAGCTTGAAATCGATCGGCAGTGCCCGAAACGCCCAGGTCCCCCACAACACCGAGCCGCCACCGACCACCGAGCCGGTCCATCCAAGCGGAAACGGCTTGCCGGGCGCGGCGGTGTCGCGCTTCCTGAACGTGTTGTAATCGCCGCGCAAGCGCCGCTTGGGATCAGGTTTTCTCTGCCGGTAGAAGAATTCGTCGTGAACGGCCGGATCGAAATCCTTCGTGCCGTCGCGCCGTTCGGCCGCAAAGTCTGGCCCCTGCTCGAGCAGCAGTACATTGTAGCCGGCCTTGGCAAGCAACCAGGCAATGGTGCCGCCGCCCGCTCCGCTTCCCACGATGACGAAGTCATGCTGTGTTGCCATGGTGAGCCGCCTTCCAATGAAGTTACGAAAGCTTTCATCAAGCCTTGGCAGACTGAATCGTATTGACGAAGGTCGAGACGGCCGTATCGGCCTGGTCCACCGAATATGCATTTGCGGGAGTGCGGTTCTCCCCGATCTCGATCAAGACCGCACGCTGCAATAATGGGTCGCCGGCACTGATGGCGCCGTTCTTCTGCCCGAGGCAGCCGTTCAGAACGTCGATGGTGAATTGCACGACGAAGCCCGACGACCTCACCGCATTCGTCCTCGGCCAGTTCGGCAGGCTGTCGCTGCGAAGACTTTCACGAAAACTGATCCAGCCGGCGGAGCCGCTCGGTGGGTTCGCCTCATAGGAGGCTGCGAGCGGGCCCCAGCAAAGCTCATAGAAGTCCCTGCGGGAGACCGCATCCTTGGGCGATCCGTCGGCCCCCACGGTGACAAACGCGAAATTGCTGCTGTCCGGGTCGAACGCACCGAATCTTGCCGCGGCACTCAAGCCCTGACGGCCGGCCCGCCATTCGGCCGCAGTCTGGCCGGTGCGACACTGGAATTTCGACAGGGGATCGGCCTTGATCTGACGCCACCGCGGCGCCAAGGCCTCGTTGTCCGCATCGGCGTCAACCAAGAGCTCCAGGTAACGCACAATGCCCATGGCAGCCACGCTCAGCGCGGGGCCCGGCCCTGGCGGTCGCCAGGGCACCGACGCCAAGGCCGGAATGAATTGCGAGAGGTTTGGCGGAGCCTTCTGCGCGACCCAAGCCGCTACCGGCAGCACAGCCTCCGCGAGCGGGTCGAGAATGGCACGGACGTTCGACGGAATTTGGTAGGGCATGCTGACCTCCCGACCGCTTCCAAGAAAGCAATGAATAACTGTATTCTTGTCGTATTTCAATCTTTAGTTTAGTCCACGAGCGCCCACGATCGTTTGTCGGCCGCCCCGCCCCCTCAGGCGCGGCGGTTGACCACCAGCACTGCCGCGGCGCAGGCCGCCATCCCTGATATGGCGACATAATCCAGTCGCTCGCCGAACAGGACGTAGGCCATCAGCGCGGTCACCGCCGGCACCAAATAGAACAGGCTCGCAACCGACGTCGCCGCATGGTGGCGGATCAGCCAGTACAACAGCCCGATCGAGCCGATCGACAGCGCGAACACCAGCCACGCCACCGCCAGCACGAACTCGGTGGTCCAGTGCACGACGTTGGTCTCGAACAGCCAGGCGCCGATCCCGAAGAAGATCGTGACCGAGATGTATTGCACGAGATTGCCGGTGCGCCAGTCGATCTGGTTGCAGTAGCGGCGCTGGTAGAGCGTGCCGAGCGTGATGCTGATCAGCGAGACGCCGGAGGCGAGCCAGCCCCACCCCGCATCGCCCGTCATCGGCCGGTTGTGCAGGATCAGGACCACGCCGGCGAGGCCGAGCACGAGCCCGCCCCATTGCAGCGGCGTGACGCGCTCGCCGAGCCAGCGATTGGCGATCGTCGAGGTCAGGATCGGCTGCAGCCCCGGGATCAGCGCCGAGAGCCCGGCCGGCACCGAATGCGCGATCGCAACCGCGGTACCGCCGAGATAGAAGCCGTGCACCAGGACCCCGGCGACCGCGCTGTGGAACAGGCCGGTCCGGTCCGGCCATTTCGGCCGCGCGACCGCGGCGATCACCGCCATCACCACCACCACGAACGCCATGCGGATCGCCAGATAGGTGAGCGGCTCGGCGCCGCCGAGCGCGTATTTGGTGCCGATGAATCCCGTGCTCCACAGCACGACAAAGATCGCCGGCGCGAGACGAGCGGCAAGGTCCTCGAGGTTCTTGTTCATTGCGGCCGTGATTGCCTGAAGATGAGGCCATCGGCAATCGCGAAATTTGCAACGTTGCTGCGCAGTGTCGACGATGATGGAAAATGAAGCCTGCCACACGCACGACTCTCGTCCCTGCAGGGCCCCATAACTACGGGGCGCAGTTGTTGCGAAAGCTGCGGCTCCAGCGTCGCAAAGGAATTCGCATTCGTGGTTATGGGCCCGGCTCAAGGCCGGGACGACATCGCGTTTGCTGCAAGGCCTTTGGGTCATACGTCTACGGTCTCGCGGCACCAAGTGTCCGAGCTTTGCATCTCGTTTCGCCCTCTCCTCAAACAGAGGGCGCAGGGAAAGCCGGGTGCCGATTGCACCCATGGGCCCTGTGCAACAAAAAGCACAGGCGCCGATCGCACCCATGGGTCCCGTGCAACAAAAAGCACGGGGGTAGGACCACAGGTGTAACCGGAATCCCGGCCTTCCCTGCGCGATGGTTTTACGGCTTATCTCGTGCTCTCCCCGGCGAGACCGGGCTTTTTTGTCACCGTCGCCAGCAAAGACTTGCTGATGAGACACCAGCCACTGGGGCGTCAGGACCACACGACTTCGCCGTCCGCCTCACACGCACTCGTCAGTTGCGCGCTCGGCGTCCACCGCATCTCACCGCAACACTCGTGACGATCGCGACGCGCCCCTCAATCGGGTGAGACGGGCGGAGTCATACACTGATTTTCATTTCCGAAAAACAGCAATATTTTGTCCGAGGGGACTTGCCTCGTCGGGCAAATCAGTGATGAAATCTGCCGGGCACGGCACCCGGCGGCAAGCCATCTTCGCCTCAGCACCTACGGTGCGAGATCGTCGGATCCCCCCTGGGGCGCGTAGTCATAAATTTCTGCCATGTCCGCTTCGCTCCGATAACGACCGCCCTTGCGCAGACGCAGCAAACGTCGCGATGGGCCAGAAGCTGACTTATGCACCGCAGCAAATTAACCGCTCTTCCATCACCTCATCGCA
>NZ_JBHMET010000229.1:373081-386236 GCF_042430365.1 Bradyrhizobium erythrophlei | reverse complement strand
AGTGAAGAAGATGTACGCCACCTGGCTCGTGCAAGGCAAGCAGCAGGCCGCCTTCAAGGCCACGGCGTGAGGGTAGCGCGCCATGAAGACGTCTCTGGCGATGCTCGCGGCCATGCTCAGCGCCGCCGCCTTGGCGGCACTGGGCCCCGGCGAAGACCCCGATGCGCCCGGCATCACCTGGCCTACCTATCACAACGACTATGCAGGGCAGCGATACTCGCCGCTAGAGCAGATCGACACAAAGAACGTGTCGCAGCTAAATGAAGTGTGCCGGCTTATGCTGTCCGACGGTGGCTCGCTGCGGGCCGGTCCGATCGTCGTCGAGGGGACGATGTACCTCACGACCGCGCTCGACACCTTCGCTGTCGAACCCACGACCTGCAGGATGCTGCGGAAGTCGAGCCACAAGCCGCTCGCGCACATGCCCTTTCCGGTGAACCGTGGCGCCGCTTGGCTGAACGGCGCGCTGTTCCGTGGCACGCCCGACGGCCACTTGATCGCGCTCGACAGCAAGACCGGCAAGAAGGTGTGGGACAACGTCATCGACCGGCCTGCTGTTGATGAAATGGTCGCGGCGAGATCGAAGGTCACCTCGATGATCGATGGGGTCTCACCTACCACGATCGCGCCAAGTTGAGACATCCCGCGCAATGCAGGGATCAAGCCGCCGCCGATGAAATGATTCTCCACTGCCTCGATCAAGCCGCACGGACGCCGCCGCGGTAACGCTCGGCGCATGCCATTGCGGACTAACGAACGCACCAATCGCGTTCGCTCTGCACAGCGACCGTGCTCAATCCAAAAACAACACAAGACAGCATTCTATCAAAGAGGAGGACGTGAATGTTTAGATTTGACGCCGAGAACAAGGTCCGCAGACTGGCACACCGCCGCCGCGCATCTACTGCCATTGCGACGGTGCTCACATTTTTTGGTCTTTCGACGGTGGTGATCGCTGCAGACGGAGCGAACAAACCTGGCGACTGGCCACTTTATCATGGCAATTCCAAATCTTGGCGGTACAGCGAACTCGATCAGATTAACAAGACCAACGTGAAGCGATTGAAGGTCGCATGGATCCATCAGCCTGGTGACATCACTGGAGGTCTGCAAGCCACACCTATCGTGATCGACGGTGTGCTCTACTACGTCTCCGCCAATAACAAGGTGCAGGCGCTGGATGCCGCGTCCGGCAAAGAGCTCTGGCGATACGAGACGAAACTTGACCCGGTCGCAAGCGAGGTGTTCTTTTCCGTCTCCAGCCGCGGCGTCGCTGTAGCCGGCGGCAAGGTCTATGTCAGCACGCTCGATGGGCGCGTGATTGCCCTCGATCAGAAGACCGGCAAGGAGCTCTGGGCTACTCAACTCATCGACGTGAGAAGGAAGAAGGGCGCCAACTTCACGTCCCCACCGACATTGGCCGGGACGGTTCTGGTCGCCGGGCCCACCGGTGGTGACATAGCTCAGCGTGGGCAAATCTACGGAATTGACGCCGAAACCGGCAAGAAGCTCTGGGAATTCGACACGATCCGCAATGACCAGGCGAGCTGGCCAGGCAACTCCGGCGATACCGGCGGTGGTAGTGCCTGGCTGCCCGGCACCTACGATGCGGAGACAGACACTGTTTACATCGGCACAGGCAATCCGGCTCCCGACTACTATGGTGATGACCGGAAAGGTGATAACCTGTACACGAGCTCGCTGCTCGCGTTGGACGCCAAGACAGGCAAGCTGAAATGGCACCACCAAGAGATCCCGCACGACGTATGGGATTTCGACTCCCCCTATGAATCGATCTTGTTCGAACGAGACGGAAAGAAGCTGCTGCTTCATCCGAACAAGTCCGGCTATGCATTCCTTTATGAGCGTAACAACGGCAAGATCGTCAATGTCTGGCCCTACATCGAGAACATCAATTTCGTCGAGAAAATTGATCCGACAACGGGAGAGCTTATTGGCAGGAACGAGCCAGTTGCCGGTAAGGAATCGTATATTTGCCCGACGCTCTTGGGCGGCCGCAGCTGGAATCCCGGAGCCTTTAACCCCACAACGAGTCTCTGGTACACTAACAGATTCGAGGCTTGCAACACCGTCGTCGCAGGTAAGTCGGACCCGGAAAAGCTGCCATTGGCGCAACTCTACTTTGGCGTAGATAGCTTCAAAATGAGCGCCCCTCGGGGAAAAGAGGCTTCCGCTTGGCTCGACGCAATAGATCCCATGACCGGCAAGAAGAAATGGAGCGTGCGCTACTCGATGCCGGGTCTGGGAGGCGTGCTCGCAACTGCTGGCGGTCTTGTGTTCAACGGCGACATCACCGGTGTCATCAGCGCGTATGATGCGGACAAGGGCGACGTTCTGTGGAACTTCTACGCGGGCTCCGGTGTGCGTGGCGGGATTGTCAGCTACTCCGCCGGCGGTAAACAGTACGTCGTCGTGCCTACTGGGCTCGGTTCTCACGCTGTGGACTTCCTTCCAGCTGCCTTTCCCGATTTGAGGAAGGTGAATGGTGGGTCAGCATTGATAGCATTCACCGTGGACTAATCTCGACAGCAGAGCGTCAATGGGAAGGCGTGAATGAACAGTCGCGCCTTCCTCATCCAACTTGAAGTGAGAGACGCGTGAAAAAGAGTAACATCTCCAAAGGTGCCGCATCCATGATATCTCTTCGTTGGCCATATCCTGCAGCGGCCTTCTTACTCATGTGTGCGACGACTGCGCTTGCGGAGCCTCCGGCGGATCTGAGCGACCCCGCACGCGTCGCAGCGGGGCAGAAGCGATTCAATCAGGCTTGCTTCTACTGCCACGGACAGGATGGCGTCGGCGGTAAAGGCGCGCCTCTGCGGAACCGCCTTGACCTGGAGCCGCAATTTATCTTCGACACCATTTCGAACGGACGGATTCGCGGGTCTTCAGTCATGCCGAAATGGAAGAACGGACTCTCGGAGGATCAGATCTGGGAGTTGACCGCCTTTATTGTCAGTCTAAGGGAGGCAAAATAGTGTGGGCGCGTAAAGGGCGCTGACCGAGAAAAAGCGGAGATCCGACCTCGCTCAGGGGTCGTCTTCTCTTAGTCGCAAAAACAGCTGGGTCATTACGACTACACTGGACGATCTTCGTCGGACCATAAATCCCTAACCTGAGAGAGGAAGCACACATGGCTTGGAAAGCACCAAAAATCGTCGAAGTCTCCGTCGGAATGGAAATCAACATGTACGCTTGCGCGCAGCGCAAGTAACGCGCCTAGATGATCTCTAGATCATTTGGTTCGAGATCATTTTTGACCACCTGCAGCCGAAACGCTGCAGGTGCTCCTTTTTTTGCTGCAGCATGATGCTTGTCGTTTCGGGCGCGGCCGCAAGCGGAACGGTGTCGGTCGCGACATCACGAATTTGCTGACTGAAGATATATATCCGATCCCAAGTCGCGCCCGATTCCAGTGGCTGATGGGTTCACATGGCTGTGCTGGAGAACCTCGGCTCGTCGCCTGATCGGCCGGCCCGCGCGGCCGGAAACTGCCCAATCGCATGTTTATCCGCTTCCCGACCGAAGGACCCACAATCAGCAGGCTGGCACAATGTCGGACCGCGAGCAGCAACATTTGGCGATCGGCAGGGCATAATCGGCAATCCACACTCATGCTGCTCGATAGCCTCGCCGGCCGTCGATCGTGCAGTTGATCTTGGCAACGCTGCGGGGCGCGCCGACTGGATCAGCGGCCGCGTCGGTGCCTTCGAGGCGATGAGCATGCCGGCAAGCAGAAGGTGCTGATCGGCGGGGACGAACCGGAGCGCCTGGATGTGGTGCCGGCGAAGTTCCGTGTGATCGTTACGCGCCATCCCAAGTATGCCTTCAAGAACGCGGACGGCGTAATCCAGGCGTCGGCCCCGGCTCAGATCATTGCAGGAGGCATTCCGACGGAAGCGCTTCTGGCCCAGATCGCCGTCTCCAAATATGCAGATGGCCAGCCGCTCTACCGGCAGGAGGCCATCTACGCCCGCGACAAGTTCGAGCTCGACCGCCAGTTGATAGCGTAATGGATGGGCAAGCTCGGCTTCGAGCTGGAGATCGTGGCCGACTACATCTTCAGCGAGGTCAAGAAGGCTGAACGGGTCTTTGCCGACGAACGCCCGGATGGTGGCAAGCCGCTGGCTCAATTCGATGGAGGGATGACGGCTAAGGATGGTTCGTTCGATGGCTTTGATTTTCGATCAGGATCAACTCGGCACATCGCGAGCCGGCTCCGGAGGTTCGCCGTTCTGGGCGAGAGCCTCGAGCTCTGGAACGCGCCGGCGATCGGGCCAAATTCGGCAAGCTGGCCGCACAAGGAATTGACCAGCATGGTGCGCTGGCGCACGAAAAGATCTCGCGTACGATGCAGCATCAGAATCGACTGTTGCTCGGCACTCTTGATGGACTCGAACCGCATATGCTTGGCGAGATCGAGGCCGATACTGATAAGATGCATTGCGGATGACTCCCCTCTGTGTTGCTTGGCAACAATTCTGGCACATCTGATGCCGTGGAGTGGGTGGGATCCGGGCGCGTCTGTTCTCACAACTTGCGGCTTCATCGCATTCGCACAGCCGACTGAAACGTGACGCCGCTCCCCAAAGCGGTCTCGACGCACCAGGCGATTTTTTTGCTTTACTTCAGGCGGGTTGTCTCGAGATCTTCGTATACATTCTGCTCGGGTCAACCAGCAATGGAATCCGAGTTCCAAAATTGTCATGGCTGACCGTGACTGACGTTACGTTTTGATATAATTGTAGTTTCTAGAGATCCGTTCGGACGTTTTGGCGAAATTTGGATCTTTCGCAATCAGTCGCTCTGATCCCGTAATCTCTAGACTCGTATACGAAATGTGGTTATGATCCGATCACTGACAAAGCTAAAAAGTGGAGGAAGCGCTTTGAGGCCCGTTGTCATCGCCGTCGCCATAACCGGTTCGGTTCCCCGAAAGCGCGACAATCCCACCCTGCCCGTAACGCCCACAGAGCAGATCGAGTCAACGCATGAGGCTTTCGAGGCAGGTGCCACGCTTGTCCATATTCATGTGCGCAATGCGGACGAAAGCTCCTCTTCAGACCCGGAGCTTTTTGCTCAGGTCCAGGAAGGTGTGAAGCGGCATTGCCCGGGGATGATCGTTCAATTCTCGACAGGCGGTCGTGGTCGCGATTCGAGCGCGCGCGGGAGCGCCCTTTATCTCAAGCCAGACATGGGTTCGCTCTCAACTGGCTCCGTGAACTTCCCAACGATCGTTTACGAGAATTCGGCCTCGTTGGTTCGGGATCTTGCGACACGGATGCGGGATTACCGTGTCAGACCTGAGATCGAAATTTTTGATCTGTCCCACATCCATGGTGCACGCCGATTGGTTAAGGAAGGGCTCATGGACGAGCGGCCTCACGTTCAGTTCGTCATGGGCGTTCAGAACGCGATGCCACCGGAAGAGCGTTTGCTTGACATTCTTTTGGGGGAACTCAAGCACGTGCTCCCCAAAGCAACATGGACTGCAGCCGGCATAGGCCGCTACCAGAGCCAAGTCATGAAATGGGTCTTAGCGCGTAGCGGCGACGGGATCCGCACCGGTTTAGAAGACAATATCCGCATTAGCAAAGATCTGCTGGCAAACGGCAATGCCGAACTCGTCCGGATCGCGGCCGAAACCTGCGCCGACTTCGGTGCGAGGCCAGCCACACCGCAGGAGGCGCGTGCTGCGCTCGGCTTACCATCCTAGCGCGACGCCACGAATGCCTTGAGTCGGGAGGCGACGGGCGAGCAATTTCGCCGCTGGGGGGGGTAATGATACCTGAACGCGATGTTGATCCGATCGCAACGCAGGAGCGGATCGGCGCTATCGGAACCGTCGTCGAGGTGGAGAGCTCCGAGAAAGCTCATTCCATTCTCAGTCAAATGCTTGAAGCAGGGCGCAGGCCCGGTGCGAAGCGGTCGCACTCCGCCGCAACGCCTGACCTCAACGCGATCCCGCTTGAAAGACACGGTCATCACAGTGATCGGGCGATAGAGCATCGCTTTCGCTCGATGATCCTGCAGCGCGCTCGCCATCGAAAATACTTTGTCTGAGCTCGGTGGGAAATGGATTTCTGGTGTGCGTTCTCAGACGAGAAATACTCCGGAAGGTGAGGTTCACTGACTGGGTGAGTTCAAAGAGCATTTAGCTTGAGATGGTGGATAAACATGTGTCTGAGCAGCTCGGTCGGTTGGCCGAGAGCGCGCTGACGAAGGCAAAGGAAGCCGTTGATCACTACATCAAGGAAGCTGGTCGTCTTTACGGGTCGGTAGACTCTGCAGTGCAGGCGAGGCAGGGCGGAGCAAGGGCGTTGGGCACGAAGGCCATAAGTTTCGCCGAAGAGAATATCGACGCGACGTTTGAATTCGCGCAGAAGCTGGTTCACGCGGGCAACGTGCAAGAGGTCCTCGCCCTGCAACAAGAATTCCTGAAGAAACACGCAGATCGACTCAACACTCAAATACAAGAACTTGGCAGCACGGTCGGCGAAGCGGCACAGCCGCCGCGTTGAGCGGGGCACGAGAATTTCGCGGAGGAGAAGCGACGTGGAAGAACAATTGGTCAAGGCAGCTTTGGACTACCATCGTTTTCCAATCCCAGGGAAAATCTCAGTCCTGCCAACCAAGGACATGACCACACAGCGCGACTTGGCGTTGGCTTACTCGCCGGGCGTAGCCGCCGCATGTCTCGCGATTAAAGATAATCCGCTCGAAGTATCTAGTCTTACGTCTCGCGCAAATCTCGTCGGCGTGATTACCAACGGCACCGCTGTTTTAGGACTTGGCAATATCGGCGCGATGGCGGGCAAGCCTGTGATGGAAGGCAAGGGCTGCCTGTTCAAGAAGTTTGCTGGCATCGACGTTTTTGACATTGAGATTGATGAGACCGATCCGGATCGTTTGGTCGACATTATTGCTAGCCTCGAGCCGACTTTCGGCGGGATCAATCTCGAGGATATCAAGGCACCGGAGTGCTTCACGATCGAGACCAAACTACGCGAGCGGATGAAGATCCCGGTGTTCCACGATGATCAGCACGGCACAGCTATCATAGCCGCCGCTGCCGTGATGAACGGGCTCCAGGTCGTGGGTAAGAAGATCGAAGAAGTGAAACTCGTCTGTTCGGGCGCAGGCGCTGCGGCGATCGCCTGCCTCGACATTCTTGTGACACTTGGACTTTCGAAGAAGTATATCCTGGTTAATGACAGCAAGGGTATCTTGACGAAGGAGCGGATGGCCTCGCTCGATGAGCGCAAGGCGGCCTATGCCCAGGCGACCGCAGCCAGGACGCTCTCGGATGCCATCGAAGGAGCGGATATCTTCCTCGGCGTTTCGACAGCTGGCGTGCTGAAACCCGAGATGGCCAAGCGAATGGCAAGCCGCCCCTTGATCCTGGCTCTTGCCAATCCCGAGCCGGAGATCCGACCTGAACTCGCCAAGGAAGTGCGGCCGGATGCAATTATCGCCACAGGCCGCTCTGATTACCCCAACCAGGTCAACAACGTCTTGTGCTTCCCCTTCATCTTCCGAGGTGCTCTCGACGTTGGAGCGAGTACGATCAACGAGGAGATGAAACTGGCGGCTGTGCGGGCTATCGCCGACCTCGCCCGGTCCGAACAATCGGACGTCGTCACGGCGGCATACGGGATGCAGGATACGCGCTTCGGTCCGGAGTATCTCATACCGCGTCCATTCGATCCGCGTCTGATCACGAAGATCGCGCCGGCTGTAGCGGAGGCGGCGATCAAGAGCGGGGTCGCGAGTCACCCCTTCGCAGATATCGAGGCCTATCGCCGGTCGCTGCAACGCTACGTCTACACCTCCGGCATGGTCATGAGGCCAGTGTTCGCGGCTGCCGTCGCATCAACGAGAAAGCGCATCGTGTACGCCGAAGGAGAAGACGACAGAGTGCTGCGTGCCGCACAAGTGGTCGTCGACGAAGGAATCGCGGTGCCCATCCTGGTCGGTCGCACTGCCGCTATCAAGGATAAGATCGACAGTCTGGGGCTGCGCATTCGATCCGGGCACGATATCGAGGTAGCAAGCTTCGATGATGAGGTCTTCGTTTCCAAGGCGAGCTCAATCTACTATGACGCGAGGAAACGCCACGGTCTCTCTCGCGACGACGCCTCGGCTGAAATGAGACGCAATGGTACGCTCATCGGCGCGATGATGTTGATGGATGGCCAAGCAGACGGAATGATTTGCGGCACATTAGGCGCCTATGCATGCCATCTGCGCTACATCGAGGAAACGATCGGCCTGCGTTCGGGAGTCCATGGGTTCGCTGCGATGAACCTGCTGCAACTGCCGCGGCATACATTGTTCATCTGTGACACGTACGTCCATCTCGATCCGACGGCGGAGGAGATCGCCGATATGACCGTGCTCGCTGCGGCCGAAATCGAGCGATTTGGATTGGTGCCGCGTGTCGCGCTCGTCTCCCATTCAAGCTTCGGTAGTGCCCGCAACGCCTCCGCCGAGAAGATGCGGGCAGCGCTTGCGCTCATAACGAAATCCGCTCCGGGCCTCGAAGTCGAAGGTGAAATGAATGCCGACGCGGCGCTCAGCCGCTCCACTCTCAACCGCGTCCTTCCCGGTGCGCATCTTAGGGAGGAAGCGAATCTGCTCATCATGCCTAATCTTGATGCAGCGAACATCACGTTCAACGCGCTTAAGGTCGTCGGTGGACAGGGCGTGAGCGTCGGTCCGATTCTCCTCGGAGCCGCTCGACCTGTGCACATTCTTACACAAACGGCGACGGTTCGAGGCATCGTCAACATGAGTGCGCTTACTGCGGTTGGGGCGGTATCTCAAGCTGATCGCGTTCCGATCGGAGAGACGGCAAGCTGAGGAGCAAAGGATGAAGAAGGTCTATTCGGATGCGGCGAGCGCGCTTGCAGGACTCCTGCAAGATGGCATGACGATCATGGCCGGCGGTTTCGGGCTGTGCGGCATTCCAGAAGTACTTATCGATGCCGTTCGAGACTCCGGCGTGAAGAATTTAACAGTTGTATCGAACAACGCTGGGATAGATGCCGTCGGACTTGGTGTTCTTCTTGATACGCGACAGATCAAGAAAATGGTTTCCTCGTATGTGGGCGAGAACAAGACGTTCGCGCTGCAGTATCTCGCGGGCGAGCTAGAGATCGAGTTCAATCCGCAAGGAACGCTTGCCGAGCGGATTCGCGCAGGAGGGGCCGGTATCCCAGCTTTTTATACGAAAACAGGCGTGGGCACGCTCGTCGCCGATGGCAAGGAACTGCGCGAATTCAACGGCGAAACTTACGTGATGGAGCACGGCATCGTGGCCGATCTAGCTCTCGTCCATGCTTGGAAGGGCGACACGGAGGGTAATCTCGTCTACCGCAAGACCGCGCGTAACTTCAACCCCATGATGGCGACTGCCGCGAAGGTAACTGTCGCAGAGGTCGAGCACCTCGTGCAGGCGGGAGAGATCGACGGCGATCATGTCATCACGCCCGGCATTTTTGTCCAGCGGATCATCCACGCACCGAACGTTCAAAAACGTATTGAGCAACGCACGACTCGCAGCCGCCAAACCGCCTAGGAGAGCCGTCATGCCATGGAGCCGCGAACAGATGGCCGCGCGAGCAGCGAAAGAGCTCCGCGATGGCTTTTACGTCAATCTTGGTATTGGCATCCCGACACTGGTCTCGAACTACATTCCCGACGGGGTGAACGTTCAGCTTCAGAGCGAGAACGGCATGCTTGGCATGGGACCGTTTCCGTATCTGGGTGAAGAGGACGCCGATCTGATTAATGCCGGCAAGCAGACGATCACGGGTTTGCCGACGACGAGTTATTTCTCCAGCGCGACCAGCTTTGCGATGATTCGTGGCGGACATATCGATCTCTCGATCCTC
The DNA here is from genome assembly GCF_042430365.1 of Bradyrhizobium erythrophlei. Lineage (GTDB taxonomy): Bacteria > Pseudomonadota > Alphaproteobacteria > Rhizobiales > Xanthobacteraceae > Bradyrhizobium > Bradyrhizobium erythrophlei. The sequence continues at coordinate 376,319 of NZ_JBHMET010000229.1, read as the reverse complement.
GGCGCCATGCAGGTTTCCGAGATCGGAGATCTGGCAAACTGGATGATCCCCGGAAAAATGGTGAAAGGCATGGGCGGAGCCATGGATCTCGTTGCCGGGGTCAAAAAGGTCGTTGTTGTCATGGAGCACGTTGCGAAGGCAAAAGACGGCTCGGTCGATCCTAAGCTTCTAAGGGTCTGCACTTTGCCACTAACGGGAAAACGAGTGGTCGACATGGTCATTACCGATTTGGGCGTGTTCAACATTGATAAGAAGGGTGGAGAGATGACCCTTATTGAGCTCGCGCCCGACGTGACGATCGAGGAGATCACAGCCCAGACCGGAGCAAAGTTCCGCGCTGCGACGTAGAGCGTCGTTCACCTCGCTTTCCCCTGTGCGTAGTGCGGTACGGTGTCTAAGAAGGACGATTCATGACAGACGTAAGAGTGCCGGTTACGCGGCCGTTGTCGCCGCATCTTCAGACCTACCGCCTGACCCTGACGATGGCGCTGTCCATCGTCCATCGCGCCACCGGTGTGGCGCTTTATTTTGGCACGCTGCTGCTCGCCTGGTGGCTGATCGCAGCCGCATCCGGGCCTACGGCGTATGCCCACGTCCAGGCCTTCACCGGCAGCTTGATCGGCAAGCTGATCGTGTTCGGCTATACGTGGGCGCTGATGCACCACCTGTTCAGTGGCATCAGGCATTTCGTCTGGGATCTCGGCTACGGCTTCAAGGCCAATGAGCGCGAGGCGCTGACCTGGGGCGCGCTGGTCGCCGGCATCTCGCTGACCGTGCTGGTCTGGATCATTGCCTACGCGGTTGGAGGTGGACGATGAGCGGCCGATCCTCGATGCGCACACCGCTGGCGCGTGTCCGCAATCTCGGCGCTTCGCACACCGGCACGGGCGACTTCTGGCGGCAGCGCCTCACCGCAGTCGCCATGGTGCTGCTGATCGTGCCCGTCATCGTCGTCGTGATCATGCTGCTCGGCCGCAACCAGGCCGGCGCGGCGCAGATCCTCGGCTCGCTGCCGATCGCCATCATCCTGCTGCTCTTCATCATCGCCAGCACCTGGCACATGAAGATAGGCATGCAGGTCGTGATCGAAGATTACGTGCACAACGAGAAACTGAAGCTCGCAAGCGTGATGGCCAACAATCTCTTCTGCTTCGCAGTCGCGATGGCCTCGATCTACGCAATCCTCAAATTGTCGTCGGGAGTATAACCCATGGCCGGAGAAGGTAACGGCAAGGCCACCAATGGGAGTGGCACGGCCACGAACGGCAAGGCCTACCCGATCGAAGACCATACCTACGACGTCGTCGTGGTCGGCGCCGGCGGCGCGGGCCTGCGCGCCGTGGTCGGCTGCTCGGAAGCGGGCTTGCGCACCGCCTGCATCACCAAGGTGTTCCCGACCCGCTCGCACACCGTCGCGGCGCAGGGCGGCATCTCGGCGGCGCTCGGCAACATGCATCAGGACGACTGGCGCTGGCACATGTACGACACCGTGAAGGGGTCGGACTGGCTCGGTGACCAGGACGCGATCGAATACATGGTGCGCAACGCGCCCGACGCGGTCTACGAGCTCGAGCATTGGGGCGTGCCATTCTCGCGCACCGAGGACGGCAAGATCTATCAGCGCCCGTTCGGCGGCATGACCATGGACTATGGCAAGGGCCAGGCGCAGCGCACCTGCGCCGCCGCCGACCGCACCGGCCACGCCATGCTGCACACGATGTACGGCCAGTCGCTGCGCCATGCCGCGGAGTTCTTCATCGAGTTCTTCGCCATCGACCTGATCATGGACGATCAGGGCGTCTGCCGCGGCGTGATCGCGCTCAAGCTCGATGACGGCACGCTGCATCGCTTCCGCGCACAGACCACCATTCTCGCCACCGGCGGCTATGGCCGCGCGTACGCGTCCTGCACCTCGGCCCATACCTGCACCGGCGACGGCGGCGGCATGGTGCTGCGCGCGGGCCTGCCGCTGCAGGACATGGAGTTCGTCCAGTTCCACCCGACCGGCATCTACGGCTCGGGCTGCCTCGTCACCGAGGGCGCGCGCGGCGAAGGCGGCTATCTCGTCAACTCCGAAGGCGAGCGCTTCATGGAGCGCTACGCGCCATCGGCCAAGGATCTCGCCTCGCGCGACGTCGTCTCGCGCGCGATGACCATCGAGATCCGCGAGGGCCGCGGCGTCGGCAAGAAGAAGGACCACATCTTCCTGCACCTCGATCACCTCGATCCGAAGGTGCTGCACGAGCGGCTGCCGGGCATCTCCGAATCGGCGAAGATCTTCGCCAATGTCGACGTCACCCGCGAGCCGATCCCGATCGTGCCGACGGTGCACTACAACATGGGCGGCATCGCCACGAACTATCACGCCGAGGTCGTGACCAAGAAGAACGGCGACGAGAATTTCGTGGTGCCGGGCCTGATGGCGATCGGCGAAGCGGCCTGCGTGTCGGTGCATGGCGCCAACCGCCTCGGCTCCAACTCGCTGATCGACCTCGTGGTGTTCGGCCGCGCCGCCGCGTTGCGCCTCGCGGAGAAGCTGACGCCAAATGGCAAGCAGCCGGAGCTGCCGAAGGACTCCGCCGACAAGGCGCTGGGACGGCTCGATCACTTCCGCCACGCCTCCGGCGACACGCCGACCGCCAAGCTGCGCGACAGCATGCAGCACGTGATGCAGACCAATTGCGCGGTGTTCCGCACTGGCGAGCTATTGAACGAAGGCCAGAACCTGATCCACAAGGTCTATGGCGGCGTCGGCGACATCTCGGTGTCCGACCGCTCGCTGGTCTGGAACTCCGACCTGGTCGAGACGCTGGAATTCGACAATCTGATCGTGCAGGCGATCGTGACGATGGATTCGGCGGCCAACCGCACCGAAAGCCGCGGCGCGCACGCCCGCGAGGATTTCCCGGAGCGCGACGACAAGAACTGGATGAAGCACACGCTGGCATGGAACGATCCGAACGGGAAGACCACGATCGATTACCGCCCGGTGCACAGCTACACGATGACCAACGACGTGCAGTACATCCCGCCGAAGGCGCGGGTCTACTGAGAACGAAGGCTAGCAAGCATGGTTGAATTCGCACTTCCGAAGAATTCGAAGATTTCCGGCGGCAAGACCTGGCCGAAGCCTTCCGGCGCGACCGAGACGCGCGAATTCAGGGTGTATCGCTGGAACCCGGACGACGGCAAGAATCCGAGCGTCGACACCTATTATATCGACACCAGCGATTGCGGG
>NZ_JBHMET010000229.1:355949-372967 GCF_042430365.1 Bradyrhizobium erythrophlei | reverse complement strand
TCCTGCGCGATGAACATCGACGGCCAGAACACGCTCGCCTGCACCAAGTCGATGCACGACGTCGGCGCCGGCGGCGCGGTGAAGGTCAACCCGCTGCCGCACCAGCCGGTCGTCAAGGACCTCGTCCCCGACCTCACCAACTTCTACGCCCAGTACGCCTCGATCGAGCCGTGGCTGAAGACCACCACGCCGACGCCGCAGAAGGAATGGAAGCAGAGCCACGAGGAGCGCGAGAAGCTCGACGGCCTCTACGAATGCATCCTGTGCGCCTGCTGCTCGACCTCCTGCCCGAGCTACTGGTGGAACAGCGACCGCTTCCTCGGCCCCGCCGCGCTGTTGCAGGCGACGCGCTGGGTCACCGACAGCCGCGACGAGGCGACCGGCGAGCGGCTCGACAATCTCGAGGACCCGTTCCGCCTCTATCGCTGCCACACCATCATGAACTGCGCCAAGGCGTGCCCGAAGGGCCTCAACCCATCGGAAGCGATCGCCGAGCTCAAGCTCAAGCTGGTCGAGCGCCAGATCTGAAATCTTCCTCAGGCTTGCCGTTCCACGTTGGAGCCGCCGTTCACGATGGCATCGGCACGAAGCGCTCTGTCGCGGGCAAGTTGCCGCTCGGCAAGTCTAGAATGATCTCTTAATAAGTCCTCGGCGCGTGCGCCATGACCATGCCCAATCGCTTCGATGATGGAGCGATGCTGTTCTTGTTCGAGAACTAAAATTCTCTGAAACAGGCCGAGATTCGCCTGCACAGCTGGCAGTATGTCCGGCAACTTGAATGGCGTGACGAGATCCCTCTTTCGAGGCCCAGCCAGAGAAGCCGCGTAAGGATACAGTCTTAGCACCGCTTCATGGAAGCGGACGTTTAAATGTGCGAATGCTTCGAACACGGATACGGACATCGGATATCCGAACAGTTGATCGATGGCCGCCAGGCACGATCTAATAGAGCGAAGCTGATCCTCGTGTACTCCATGCTCTGCGGCCAAGCGAGCAGAGACCCCTTGCAGCGCGGCCTCAATTTCTAACGCTTTCAAGAACTCGTGCGATAGCGCGGCGTGGACGCCTCCAGCAACCTCCGTGATCTCGATCGCGCTCGTCATCTTCCTTCCCACGTGCGATTATCGCACCAAATTCCTATAATCGCACAATACCGCAGTTTGACCCTCACATCAAGGGCGAATATCATCAAGATGCGCGCTAATCGCACAGAGCTGAGGTTTTTGAGTGATGAAAATCGACATACCCAACCGTGACCTTGTTGCGGGCCTCGAAAAAGGGCTGGCAGTTATTGAGGCGTTTGACGCCGCGCACCCGAAGCTCACTGTTGTAGACGTCGCAAACGCGACCGGTTTAACGCGTGCGGCCGCACGGCGGTACCTGCTCACTTTGGTGAAGAACGGCTACGCGGCGTTTGACGGCAGATTCTTTACTCTGTTGCCGCGCGTCCTCAGGTTGGGATACGCCTACTTGTCATCTGCGGCTCTTGCGTTTCGGGTTCAGCCTGTGTTGGAGCAGATCTCAGCCATAACGCATGAATCAAGCTCCGCAGCTGTTTTAGATGGCACGGAGGTTATCTATATCGCTCGTTCATCAACTGGCCGCATTATGGCCGTCGACTTGAGCGTGGGTAGCCGGTTGCCTGCGTACTGCACTGCGCTCGGACGAAGCCTGCTCGCTTACGTGCAACCGTCCCAATTGGACGACTATTTTCGAACCGTGAAGATGGCTCCGCTGACCCCAAAAACTAAGTATGACGAGCGTGGCGTGAGAGCTGCCCTTAACGACGTGCGAAAACTCGGCTTTGCGCTCGCGGATGAAGAGCTGGAGCTTGGTTTGCGTTCGATTGCCGTCCCCGTCTTCAGGGGGCCTGGTCAAGCTGAAGTCGCGGTCAATATCAGCGTCGCTGCCGCGCGCATGGAGTGTGACGAAGTAATCGAACGCTTCTTGCCAGTACTGATGTCGGCGCGAGACGAGTTGCGTGCAGCCGTATGACTAGCAATTGAGAAGCTTTGGATCAGGAGGCCCCCTGATTATCGTCAGTCGAGGATGTGCCCCTATGGCCTCCGACCACGATGAGGGCTGAGCCCGGCACGAGTGCGAGGGCTTCGGGCGTGGACAAGATACGAGCTAGATTGCGGGTCGATAGGCGCGAATGCTCTCGCATCAAGCTTTCTGCGCGAGTCCCATCGTGCCTTTCGATTGCTTCGACGATCTCGTGATGCTGGTCTTGGGCGATAATCAGATAAGTCTGTACGTCCGTGATTTTCTCGTGGGCCATTACCAGGGCGCTCGATGCCGCGAAAGGCAGAGCCGAAGCACGCTCCAATTGTCGCGACAAAGATTGGTTGCTTGCGAGCTCTGCGATATGGGCATGAAAGCGTTTGTTCAAGTCAGCATAGGTGGCAAGTTGGTCTTTTGGCGACGCGGAGGCATTGCCGATCGCTACGTCTAGCTGTGACAAGCACTCACGCAAAGGCTGCAATTCCAGTTTCGAGGGGTGACGTTCTGCGGCGAAACGAGCGGCGAGACCTTCGAGCGTGCCCCGAATTTCGATCGCTGCTAGGACTTCCGGTTCGGTGAAAGCCCTCGCGACGAAACCGCCGGATGGCAGTGCATCAAGTAGTCCTTCTTCCTGCAGGCTCACCAAAGCCATGCGAAGCGGTGTCCGCGAAGCTCCGACCCGCTCCACCATCTCTTCCTCGACGAGCCGCTCACCCAGAGGCAGCGCTCCATCCAGAAGCAACCCACGGAGCACCCGTTGGACTTTGGCAGTCTGCTTGCCTCCTCTTTCTCCGGAGCCTTTCGGCGCGGCTTTCAAAGAACTTCTCCAATTGATCGTCATCTTACGAAGGATACCGGCTCTCGCTCTCCTTGGAGAGCAAAGCCGACATTGTAAACAACATTATTGTTCCACTGTTTCTCCGTTTTGCCTCGAACGCCCATTTCGCGATTCTGCCCGTTCAATTTCAATTTGTGGCCGTGCTGCCGATGGAGCCTTGCAGTCGTCGGCAGAAGGCGTCGCGGCGTGAGTTTTGCGTGCGCGAATCCGGCATGGCGTGCGCAGCCGAGAGATCAACAGTACACATGATCGCAACTCGCCTTTGAGTCTTGAGGTCATTATTCGTGAATTGGAGCCACAGATCCCTGGAGCCCCAAACGAGGCGTAGCATAACACCGGCCAGGCCCGAGAACCGACATCCGCCCATGAAGCTTCGTATACGAAAAACGTTCATCGCCTTGCGCTTTGGGGATCTTTCGCCAGTCACAAATATTGTATTCTGCCGTTTACTAGTCGATTGAATGCATGTTATAACAAGCTAATAACGTGATCTGCATGTTGCATGAAGGGGTTCGTTAGTCACGCCATTCGGTCCATCAAGTATCTGCCATTGTATACGAAAGTCCTGCTTGAAGCCCTCTCTGGCGCGAGAGGGCCGGCAAATTGCCAGGGGCGGCTCCCGTTCCTGGAGGGGGAGCTTCGATGATGCGAGATACAGTTCTGTTGTTGCAGTTCAATCTGCGTTCACCATGCGCTTCCGCGTCAGCTTTTCCCGAGGGGGCTTGGGGCGTGCCGCAGCATAGGTCAGCCATACCGTCATCACCTCCCAGACCCAGGACTTCGCGAAAGCAAGAAGGCGCCATGCGAGCTTCTTGTTCCCTGAGAGTTAGCTGCGGCGAGCGCGATGCGTGCCGGCCGTGTCTTCTGTGTCGGACGATGTGAGGAGGAAGCGATGGACGCCTTCGTCCACCAGACAGCTCCTGCGCGTGCAGTGTTCGGCGCCGAGACGCTCATGCTTTTGCCGGCCGAACTCGATCGCTTGTCGATGGCGCGTGCGCTGATACTGACTACGCCACAGCAAGAGAAGCAGGGTCGAGAAATGGGAGCCCTTATCGGCGGTCGCGCCGCAGGCCTGTTCATGGATACGCCGGTCGAGGTGACCCAGCGCGCAATGGACGAGGTGAAGGCCCTCGAGGTTGACGGCATAGTTGCAATTGGCGGCGGCTCGACGATAGGTCTCAGCAAGGCAATTGCGCTGCGCACCGATTTGGCGCAGGTCGTGGTGCCGACGACTTATGCCGACTCCGAGATGACGCCCATCCTCGGCGAAACCCGTGACGGCCTTAAAACCACTCAATCAAGCTCGAAGATTCTGCCCCAAACGGTTGCCTACGACGTCAATCTGACAGTGTCGCCCCCCGTAGGGATGACTGTGACATCCGGCATGGATGCGATTGCGCATGCGGTAGAGACGCTCTACGCGCGCGACGAAAATCCGATCATTTCGCTCATGGCTGAAGAAGGAATTCGCGTGATCGCGCGCGTTTTGCCGGCGATCGTCGTAAACTCCAACGATCGTGTCGATCGGTCCGACGCGCTCTATGGCGCAGCGCTAGGTCTTTATGAGCTTGCACAAGTGCTCGGGGCAAAGCTCGCGCTGAAGGACATCGGCATGCCACGCGATAGCATCGATAAGGTCGCCGATCTTGCTGTTACGAATCCTTATTGGAATCCGCGCCGCTCGAGCGGGAGGCCATCCGAGGTCTGATCGTCCGCGTTTGGTCGGGCGAACCGCCGTTGGTTTCTTGACCAGAATTCCTCCTACCGTTGCTCTTTATCAGCGTGATCCCCATGAAGGTCTCGCCCACGAACATAAAGGCAATATGTTTCTCGTCCCGACACTCGCGGATGTTGGGGCGGCTGCCCTCTCGCGACACAAGGTTGCTCTCGCGAGCTGCGCGAGTTCGTCCTTCACGCGGATCGGCTTGGCTTGTCTGCGAGCGCCTCCGCGTTGCGAAGCTACAGTCGCAACGATCCAATCTTTGGGATGCCATCTCCGGCCGGTTTTCCGGAGCTCCAGACGGATCTTGGCCGATCGCTCCGACGAAGTCGGCGGCGCGCATGCCAATCTCTAGCAAAATGAAGGGCATGCGGGGGTACGGTCCGACGCTTTGATCGTCTGGCACGAAAGCTGCCTTTTAATTCGCAAACAAGCAACAGAAGCACGGCGCGGGAGGCGTTGGAATGCCATCCAGTAATCAACTCTTCACGTAGTACGACAAGCCATGCCTCTGGCGCAGCAATGAAGGGAGCGCTTGACTTCCGTTTAACACGCAATGGAGAGGGCAATGAAGGTCGCGGACGCGCACGATCTGGATCCGCAGGAAACCCAGGAATGGCTCGATGCCCTATCGGCAATCCAGAGCCATCGCGGCAACCAACGGGCCGCGTTCGTCGTCAACACGATGGTCGAGGCGGCGCGAAGCTGCGGCCTTCAATTAAAGCAGTCGCTGACCACGCCGTATTGCAATACGATTCCGGTGCAGCAGCAGCCGGCACTACCAGGCGATCGTACGATCGAACACAAGCTTCGTTCGATCATCCGGTGGAATGCCCTGGCGATCGTTCTGCGCGCCAACAAGAAAAGCTCGGAACTCGGCGGACATATCGCGAGCTTCCAGTCGGCGGCGACGCTTTACGATATCGGCTTCGGTCACTTCTGGCACGCACCGACGGAAACGCATGGCGGCGATCTCATCTTCGTCCAGGGGCACAGTTCGCCAGGCATCTACGCCCGTGCCTTCCTCGAAGGCCGGTTGAGCGAGGAGCAAATCCTCAGCTTCAGGCAAGAGACCGGCGGCAAAGGGCTGTCGAGCTATCCCCACCCGTGGCTCATGCCGGACTTCTGGCAGTTCCCGACGGTGTCGATGGGACTGGGGCCTCTGATGGCGATCTATCAGGCGCGGTTCCTGAGGTACCTCCAAAACCACAAGCTGGCGGAAACGTCGAATCGCAAGGTCTGGGCCTTCATGGGCGACGGCGAAACGGATGAGCTGGAGTCACTCGGTGCGATTTCGCTCGCCGGCCGCGAGAAGCTCGACAATCTGATCTTTGTCATCAATTGCAACCTCCAGCGGCTCGACGGGCCCGTCCGCGGCAACGGCAAGATCGTCCAGGAACTCGAAAGCGTCTTCCGCGGCGCCGGCTGGAACGTCATCAAGGTGCTGTGGGGCTCGGGCTGGGATCGCCTGCTCGAAAAGGACAAGACCGGCTTGCTGCTGAAGCGCATGGAGGAGTGCGTCGACGGCGAGTACCAGGATTTCAAGAGCAAGAGCGGCGCCTATATACGCGAACGCTTCTTCGGCAAGTACGATGAGCTGAAACAACTCGTCGCCGACATGAGCGACGACGAGATCTGGGCACTCGCGCGCGGCGGTCACGATCCGGAAAAAGTCTTCGCGGCCTATGCGGCGGCGGCGAACCACAAGGGCCAGCCTACGGTCATTCTGCCGAAGACCGTCAAGGGCTACGGCATGGGCGAGTCCGGTGAAGGCCAGATGATCGCGCATCAGGCCAAGAAGATGACCCAGGAGGCGCTGCGCGGCTTCCGCGACCGCTTCCAGGTCCCGGTCGCCGACGACGATCTGGCGAAGGTTCCCTTCGTCCGTCTGCCGGAAGACAGCCCGGAGATGAAGTACTTCCGGGCGCAGCGCGAAAAGCTCGGCGGCAGCCTGCCACAGCGCAGGCGCAAGTCTGCGTCCCTGCAAATTCCGCCGCTCTCGACCTTCCAGCGGCTGCTCGACAGCACCGGCGACCGCGAAATTTCGACCACCATGGCGTTCGTGCAAATGCTCGGCGCGCTGGTCCGCGACAAGGCGATCGGCAAGCACATCGTGCCGATCGTGCCGGACGAATCCCGTACCTTCGGCATGGAAGGCATGTTCCGCCAGCTCGGCATCTATTCGTCGGTGGGGCAGCTCTACCGGCCGCAGGACGCCGACCAATTGATGTACTACCGCGAGGACAAGAGCGGGCAGGTCTTGCAGGAGGGCATCAACGAAGGCGGCGCCATGTCGAGCTGGATCGTCGCGGCGACGTCTTACAGCACGAACAACGTGCCGATGATCCCGTTCTACATCTACTATTCGATGTTCGGGCTGCAGCGCGTCGGTGACCTCGCCTGGCTCGCAGGCGACATGCGGGCGCGTGGCTTCCTGCTCGGCGGCACCGCCGGCCGCACCACCCTCAACGGCGAAGGTTTGCAACATGAGGACGGCCACAGCCACGTCCTCGCCAGCACCATTCCGAACTGCGTGTCCTACGATCCAACCTTCGCCTATGAGGTCGTGACGATTGTGCGCGAAGGTATGCGCCGCATGTATGAGGCGCAGGAGGACGTCTACTACTACATCACCCTGATGAACGAGAACTATCCGCATCCCGCCCTCGTCGACGCCGGCAAGGGCGCCGAGGAGGGGATTCTCAAGGGACTCTATCTCCTGAAGAACGGCGGCGAGACGGCGAAGAAGGGGCTTCGCGTTCAGCTTGTCGGGTCCGGTACTATCCTGCGCGAGGTGATCGCGGCGGCGGATCTGCTCAAGGTCGACTTCGGCGTAACCGCCGACGTCTGGAGCGCGACCAGCTTCAACGAATTGCGTCGCGACGGCATGGCGGCAGAGCGATGGAATTTGCTGCATCCGACCGAGCCGCGGCGCAAGAGCTGGGTGGAAGCGCAGCTCGAAGGGCATCCGGGGCCGGTCGTGGCGTCCACCGACTACATGCGCAACTATCCCGATCAGATCCGGGAATACGTCCAGGCCGCCGGACGCCGCTACGTCGTGCTCGGCACGGACGGTTTTGGCCGTAGCGACTATCGCGTGAAGCTCCGGAAGTTCTTCGAGGTCGATCGTCACTACGTGGCTATCGCCGCGCTCAAGGCCCTGACCGACGAGGGGGCGATCAAACCGGCGATCGTGGCCGAGGCTATCGCCAAATATCAAATCGACGCCGGGCGCGCCGCGCCCTGGACCGTGTGAGACAGCGGACCCGAGGGCAGAGCGATGAGTGGTCTGATTGACATCAAGGTTCCCGACATCGGCGACTTCAAGGAAGTTCCGGTCATCGAAGTGTTCGTCAAGCCGGGCGACAAGGTGAAGGCCGAGGATCCGCTGGTTGCGCTGGAGTCCGACAAGGCGACCATGGAGGTGCCGTCTCCGCGGGACGGCGTGGTGAAATCGGTGGTCGTGACGGTCGGCGACAAGGTGAGCGAAGGCGCCGTGATCGTGCAGTTCGAGGGCGCAGCCGGAGAGCAGGCCGACGCGCGTCCGGTCGTCAGCGCGCCGCCGTCGCCGGTCAGCGCACCGGCTGGCGTCGCCGAGGTGCGCGTGCCCGACATCGGCGATTTCAAGGACATTCCGGTCATCGCGATCTTCGTCACGCCCGGCGACACCGTGAAGGCCGAGGACCCGCTGATTGCGCTCGAATCGGACAAGGCGACGATGGAAGTGCCGGCGCCGCTATCGGGCACGGTCCGCGAGGTCAAGGTGAAGACCGGCGACAAAGTCAGCGAGGGCGCGATCATTCTATCGCTCGCAACCGGAGAAGCATCCTTGCAGGCCGACGTTCCTCCCTCGTCGTCGCCTGCGTTCTCACCGACCACCGCCGCCGGAGCGGCGGTGGTCGGTGCCTTTGACGAAAAGAGTTTTGCGCTCGCCTACGCAAGCCCAGCCGTGCGCAAGCTTGCGCGTGAAAAAGGCGTCGACCTTGGAAAGGTCAAAGGGACGGGCAATCATGGCCGCATCCTGCGTGAGGACGTCGAGGGCTTCGCCAAAGGCGGGCCCGCGCCTGCCAAGTCGCAGGTAGCGGCCGGAAGCCGGGGCGGCGTCGGCGGCATCGACCTGTTGCCCTGGCCCAATGTCGATTTCGCGAAGTTCGGGCCCGTCGAGCGCAAGGAACTCGGCCGTATCAAGAAGATTTCCGCGGCCAATCTTCACCGCAACTGGGTCGTCATTCCGCACGTCACCACCCACGACGAGGCCGACATCACCGACCTCGAGCAGTTCAGGGTGAAGATGAACAAGGAACTGGAGAAGAGCAGCGTCAAGCTCTCGCTCCTGCCGTTCATGGTGAAGGCGGCCGTCGCCACGCTGCAGAAATTCCCGGAATTCAATGCCAGCCTCGACGGCGACACGTTGGTCCACAAGAATTACTGGCACATCGGCTTTGCCGCAGATACCCCGAACGGCCTGATGGTGCCGGTGATCCGCGATGCGGACAAGAAATCGGTGCCGGAAATCGCCATGGAAATGAACGCGCTCGCCAAGCTCGCGCGCGAGGGCAAGATCAAACCCGACCAGATGCAGGGCGGGACATTCTCGATCTCCTCGCTCGGCGGCATCGGCGGCATCTATTTCACGCCGATCATCAACGCGCCGGAAGTCGCGATCATGGGTGTGTGCAAGGGGTACTGGAAGCAGCATTCGGCTGACGGCAAGACTTGGACGTCGCGTCTGACCTTGCCGCTGTCCTTGTCCTGGGACCACCGGGTCATCGATGGCGCCACTGCTGCGCGTTTCAACGTCTACTTCGCCAACGTACTCGCCGATCTGCGGCGCGTGCTGTTCTGAGATAGGGGAGCGGCATGGCTCAGCAGATCGATGTGAGGGTCCCAGACATCGGCGACTTCAAGGACATTGCGGTGATCGAGGTGATGGTGAAGCCTGGCGAGACCGTTGCGGTCGATACCAGCCTCATCATGGTCGAGTCCGACAAGGCGTCGATGGAGATCCCGTCCTCCCACGCGGGCGTCGTCAAGGAGGTCAGGGTCAAAGTCGACGACAGGGTGAGCGAAGGATCGATCATCCTCGTTCTGGAGACCACTGGCGCTGCCGCTGCGCCCACGCCCGCGTCGGCATCGCAGCTGGCCGCGGCCGCTTCGCCGCCGGTTGCGCCCTCCGCAGCGTCCCACTCGGGCAAGGCCGGTATCGAATGTGACATGCTGGTGCTCGGTGCCGGCCCTGGAGGTTACTCGGCCGCCTTCCGCGCCGCTGATCTCGGCATGAAGACCGTACTGGTCGAGCGTTACGACACGCTCGGAGGCGTGTGCCTCAATGTCGGCTGTATCCCGAGCAAGGCGTTGCTACATACCGCATCGGTGATCGACGAGGTCAGGCATCTCCCCGACCACGGAATCTCCTTCGGCGCGCCACAGGTCGACCTTGGCAAGCTGCGCGCGTTCAAGGACGGTGTGATCAAGAAGCTGACGGGCGGTCTTGCCGGCATGGCGAAGGCCCGCAAGGTCGAGGTCCTGACCGGCGTCGGCGCCTTCCTGGATCCGCATCATCTCGAAGTCGTCTCGGCGGGCGGCAAGAGAACCGTCAAGTTCGGTAAGGCGATCATCGCCGCTGGCAGCCAGGCCGTGAAGCTGCCATTTCTGCCCGACGACCCGCGCATCTTCGATTCGACCCGCGCGCTGCAGCTGAAATCGATCCCCAAGCGCATGCTCGTGATCGGTGGCGGCATCATCGGGCTCGAAATGGCCACGGTGTATTCGACGCTCGGCACGCGCATCGATGTCGTCGAAATGCTCGACGGTCTGATGCAGGGAGCCGACCGCGACCTCGTCAAGGTCTGGGAGAAGATGAACGCGGGCCGTTTCGACAAGGTCATGCTGAAGACCAAGACGGTTGACGCGAAAGCGACCGAGGCCGGGATCGAAGTGAGCTTCGAGGGCGAGCAGGCACCTGCTGGGCCGCAGGTCTACGACTTCGTTCTCGTGTCGGTCGGCCGAAGCCCGAATGGCAAGAAGATCGCCGCCGAGAACGCCGGTATCGCAGTGACCGATCGAGGCTTCATCGATGTCGACAAGCAGATGCGCACCAACGTGGCGCACATCTTTGCGATCGGGGACATCGTCGGGCAGCCCATGCTGGCGCACAAGGCGGTGCATGAAGGCCATGTAGCCGCCGAGGTCGCCCACGGCGAAAAGTCGTATTTCGACGCGCGGCAGATTCCCTCCGTCGCCTATACCGATCCCGAAGTCGCTTGGGCCGGCAAGACGGAGGAGCAGTGCAAGGCCGAGGGCGTCAAGTTCGGCAAGGCCGTATTTCCCTGGGCGGCCTCCGGCCGTGCCATCGCCAACGGCCGCGACGAGGGCTTCACCAAGTTGCTGTTCGATACAACGACCCATTACATCATCGGCGGCGGGATCGTCGGCACGCATGCAGGCGACCTCATCAGTGAGATCTGCCTTGCAATCGAGATGGGGTGCGAGCCAGCTGACATCGGCAAGACCATTCATCCGCATCCGACATTGGGAGAGTCCATCGGCATGGCGGCGGAAGTCTTCGAGGGCCATTGCACCGATCTGCCGCCGCAGAAGAAAAAATAATGTCGCCAACCGCCACGCAGGCACAGTGGGATCAGGGGTAACACAATGTCTGAAACGGCGGCCGCGAAGAAGCACAACGCGAAAAGGGCCTTGCTGCGGTGTGTATTGGCGACGGCATGGGCGATCTCCTTGATCGCCGAGTGCTAGGCCAACGAACGACTAGTGGCGAGCGGGTCGAGAGATGCGGACGGCGGGAGGCCGTCAGCGAAAGACGACGGCTGCTTGAGGGCCGGCGAAAAAAAGATGAACTGCTAGGAGGAAACGATGTCCAAAGTTGCGGTGGTGACTGGCGGAACGCGAGGCATAGGAGAAGCGATTTCGATCGCCCGCAAAGCGGCCGGCTATAAGGTTGCTGCGAGCTATGCCGGTAACGATGAAGCGGCTGCCAAGTTCAAAAGCGAGACCGGTATCAACGTCTACAAGTGGGACGTTTCGAACTACGACGCATGTGCAGAAGGTCTGAAGCAGGTCGAAGCCGACCTTGGTCCGGTAGAGGTGCTCGTCAACAACGCGGGCATCACCAAGGACGGATGTTCCACAAGATGACGCCGGAGCAATGGTACGCGGTCAGGAGGTCCGCCGACTCGTATCCATCCTGGCCTCGACGAATGTCGACGTCACGACCTATGGCGAGACCGGAACCGGAAAGGATGTTGTCGCGGACTGTCTCCACAAGAACAGCGAAAGGCGCAGCGGCAATTATGTTCCAGTGAACTGCGGCGGCCTGCCCGAATCGCTGGTCGAGAGCGAGTTGTTCGGCCACGAGGTTGGAGCATTCACCGGTGCCACCCGCCAGCGCATCGGAAAGATCGAATATGCCAATGGCGGAACGCTGTCCCTCGATGAAATCGAGAGCATGCCACTGAGCGTGCAGGTGAAGCTGCTGAGGTCGCTTCAGGATCGATCCATTGAGCGCGTCGGCACCAATACGCCAATTCCGGTGAATTGCCGCGTCGTGGCGGCGAGCAAGGTGAACTTATTCGAGTTGAGCGAAAGGCGCCTGTTTCGGGCTGATCGTTATTATCGCCTGGGATTCGCTTTCATCGAGCTGCGCCCCTTCGAGAGCGGCGAGAAGACATTCCTTTGCTGTTCGATCATTTTACCCTGGATGCCGCCTGGCGGTATGAGCGTGAGGCGCCGATTTTGGACGAGCAGATCTTATCGTGCCTGCTCGCGTATTCCTGGCCAGGAAACGTACGCGAGCTTCGCAACGTCGCCGATCGATTTGTACTTGGTGTGCTGGATAGCAAGACGATCAACAAGCCAGGGTACGCTACTCCCAAATCGTCATTGCCTCGGCAGTTGGAAAGCATTGAGCGATCGATCATCGAGGATGCGTTGCGGCGCAAGCAGGGTGATGTCCAGGCGACCGCGATGCTCTTGGGCGTTCCAAAGCAGACGTTGTACGAAAAGATCAAGCGTCTTTCTGTAGACATAGAATGATTCAGGGGAGGTTCGAACGTGCGTTCCGGATCTTGACGATGATGGCTAGTCGCTACCGCCAGATTCGAGCGATAGCCGAGGCTCGGCAGGTGCGGGAGGACGCGCGAACAAAGGGCGTCGGAAAGAAGCGCCTACCACAGCACAGAACACATGACACATTCCATTTTGTTGCGACCTGGAGGAACCGATGAAACGACCATTTAACATGCCGGACGAGTTTATCGACGGATTCATGAAGGCAGGAGTGAGCCTGTGGCGGTCGCTGGGGCGGATGACGATAGCCGATGATGGCGGTACAAAGTGGGGCTCGGCTCTCAACTCGTCAGAGCGCATTGCTCAATTGCAAGCGGAACACCTGATGCGCCTATACGACCATGCAACTAAGTTTGTTACAGGTGTTCAAGCCGAATCAACGCCTGAACCGACGCACGAGGATCGCAGATTCAGCGGTTCCGAATGGCGAGACAATTCTCTCTACCATTTGCTGAAGCAATGCTACCTGCTGAATTCCCGATATTGTGTCGACTTCGTTGAAGCGCTCGATCTGAACAAAAAGGAAAAACATCGACTCCGCTTCTTCACACGCCAGTTAGTCGAGGCGATGAGTCCAACCAATTTTGTCGCTACCAATCCCGACGCAATCAAGCTGGCATCGGAAAGCGAAGGTCGAAGCCTGATGGACGGTCTGGACAACCTCATGGCGGACCTAAGCAAAGGCGGCATCACGATCACGGACGAAAAGGCATTCGAAGTCGGAAGAGACGTCGCGACATCCAAAGGCGCAGTCGTATTCGAGAACGAACTGTTTCAACTCATTCAGTACGAGCCAGCGACTGAGCAGGTGGCCGCGAGGCCTCTGCTGATCGTGCCGCCTTGCATCAACAAATTCTACATTCTCGACCTGCAACCCGCTAACTCCTTCGTGCGTTTTGCGGTCGAGCGCGGGCTGACGGTCTTTATGGTGTCGTGGCGCAACCCTGACATTTCGAGCGGGCACTTGGGATGGGATGACTACGTTGAGCAAGGCGTAATGCGTGCCATCGAGGTCTCTCGATCGATTTCTGATGCCGACAAAATCAACGTGTTGGGCTGGTGCGTCGGCGGAACTATACTCTCCTGCGCGCTTGCCGTGCTGAGGACCCGGGACGACGCGTCGGTCGCAACCATGACGTTGCTGACAACAATGCTGGATTACCGGGAGCCGGGGGATCTCGGCGTATTCGTAGACGAAGAGAGCGTGCAACTGCGCGAACAGACGATCGGCAGGGGAGGCATCTACCGCGGAGCGGAGCTAGGATTCGTCTTCCAAACTCTACGCTCAAAAGAACTTATCTGGCCGAACGTGATTAACAATTACCTGAAAGGTAAATCGCCGGAGCGTTTCGACCTGCTGTTCTGGAACGCTGACGTCACCAATCTGCCGGGGCCCATGTATTGTTGGTATGTCAGGAATATGTACCTCGAGAACAATCTTCGAAAGCCGAATCGGTTGACAGTGTGCGGAACGCCGGTCGATTTGGGACGGGTTGATGTGCCTGCCTACGTCCTCGCAACCGCTGAAGATCATATCGTGCCGTGGACGTCCGCCTATCGAACGACAGAGTTGCTGGGTGGTGACGTTCGATTCGTCTTAGGCGCGAGCGGCCATATTGCCGGCGTGATCAATCCCGCATCGAAGAACAAGCGAAGCTTTTGGGTGTCGACCAAGGAATTCGAAGACCCGAAGGCATGGCTGGCGGGTGCCGAGGAAAAGCCTGGCAGTTGGTGGAACGATTGGATCGATTGGCTCACGCCATCGGTTGAAGACCGGTGGCCGGCTCGCACGGAGCTCGGCAGCAACGCCTACCCGCCAGGCGAACCCGCCCCCGGCCGATATGTGAAGCAAAAGGCGGTCTGATCTTCTTGGCGGCACAACAACGATCGGCAGGCCTCCACAAGTCAGTCACTTGGGCTCAAAAAAAGACGCCCCTGACGCTCTGTCGAGACTTCCGGGAGGCCCCGCTCTCGAAGGCGCTCTTCCGGAAGAGGTGGCTTTCATCCGAAGGCCAATGCCGCGTCGACGAACGCCAAACGGCTTTGGGTGTCCAGTGTCCCGCGCTGTTCCGCCGCCCCGGCGTTCGCTCGCGCGCGCTGCTACCGGCTACTATGGTATTGGTTCGCGATCGTTCCGTGGTGCGGTGCCTACAACCGGATTCCGCGACCGCCTGTGCTGTTAATGTCTCGAAGACTCGGTCGAGCTCGCCAAGAAGCATTGAGGCCGCCTCCCGAGCACCATGTGATGCGGTTGGCAGCTGCATCTGCGTCCGGACCACAATAAGAGCGGTGTTTACTCGTTACCGCTGCGAGCAGGATAGTTCGGCCTCTAGCTTAATCAGAAACGCCAAGACTGTTCTCAACTGCTTCGAGGCCTTCAGGAAATGGCGTGCGATAGCCAGGCCGATGCCGCGACTACCGCCGGTGACGACTGCGACCATCTCGGAAAGGTCGTAGAGGTTTGTCATTGACCGTACTCGCCATAGATGTGGACTAGGTGTTTAGTCCCAGGCTTTGATGGTGCATTCTTATCGCACGATTCGAAGGATGCGCTATGGGACAAGTTTTACACGGTTGCGCCACCACGACGGAGGCAATCCGTCGAGCAATACAAAATAGTCAAGAGAGCCTGAGAGCGCTCGCCAGGCGCTATGGGATCAACCAGAGACGGCGCGACGGCAAGATACGTGACGCATATGTTCGATATGCGCTGCCAAGAGAATGGCATCGAACATCGGCTGACCAAGATCAAGCATCCCTGGACCAATGGCCAGGTCGAGCGCATGAACCGCACGATCAAGGAAGCGACCGTCCAACGCTACCATTACGATCGACACGATCAGCTCGAAGTACACCTTGCCGACTTCATCAGCGCCTACAACTACGCTCGGCGGCTGAAGACCCTGAAGGGCCTCACGCCCTACGAATACATCTGCAAATGCTGGACTTCCCAGCCAGAACGATTCAAACTCAATCCGCTCCAGAAAATGCCGGGACTAAACACCTAGGGTGCCGCCCGGACAGTATGTCGGGAATATAGGCTGAGACTCATTCTACTCAAACTCTGCTCTTCAGGTTTTGGCCGATTCCGTTGAAAAAAACCGGCAGTATTTGGTTGTAATGACTCCGCGGCGACATGGCCGGACCGCCCTACCGGTCCCTATGCGAGCCTCGGGGTTGGCATCGGGATCAGCTTGGCCATCTTTCGAAGGTTCTGGGCGGTGGCTGCGAGGATGAACTCGTCGCGCGCGCCGTTTGGGCCTCGTAAACGTAAACGGTCTAGCTTGAGAATGCGCTCGAGGTGCGCGAACAGCATCTCGATCTTCTTGCGGAGCCGGCGCGAGGTGCGTCCTTCCCACGACCTTGCGATCTGGCGGGCCATGTCGCGAGCGCCCTCATAGATTGAGCGCGGCACCCTCCGTGAAGGTTGCTTGGGGCAACATCGGGACTTCAATGCGCATCGATCGCAATCGCGCTTGCTGGCGACGTAAAGCATCGTGGCGCCATCGTTCAGGAGCTGAAAGCGCTTGGCGATGTCACGCAGGCGGTGAACTCGACGCTCGATCTCGAAACCGTGCTTGCGACCATCACCTCCGTTGAGATTGCTCGGGAACGGCTGGTCTCCGTAGGCGGGCAGTCGGCAGACAGACCGGCGACTAGCTGACGGTGCTTCGGAGAGCGGAGCATCTCGTTTGTGACGGAAAAACAGCAGCCCAGCGCCGCTACCCGGCGGGGCCGCGGTGGCCGCGCCGATGAACCGATGGAGCACGACACATCCCCGCTTCGCCGGCAACGCATCAGTGGCGAGTTGCCAAGACGTCGGGGTTGATTGGATCGATGCCTGCCGGCCTCTCGGCGGTGCCGACCCATCGACCATCGAAGCAGCGTCGCCGTTCGGCGAACACCTTAACTCCGTGGGGAACGCAATTGGGCGGGTTCACAGCCGACGAAGCGGACCTGCAAGAGGTCATTCAGAACGGCTCTCTTCTTCTTTGAGTCGTATCCCTCCGGCGGCGGCCGTCTTGTGAAGTTCGGGCGTCTTTCTGAGGATGTGACCTTAAGTCTAGCCTTAAGGTCATGCCGCTAATGCAGGTGAAGGTATTGGGCGCCGAGCGCCGGCGCCGATGGAGTTACGACGAGAAGGTCCGACTTGTTGAGGAGACCTTGCAAGCTGGTGAGACGGTCTGCGGGATCGCGCGCCGGCATGGGGTAGCTCCGAGCCTGCTGTTCACTTGGCGTCGGCAGGCGCGCCAGGGCCGCCTGGGCGGTGACGCCGTGCCAGTTCTCGTTCCTGTCGAAATCACTCCGGCGCCGGCTCCGATATCGATCAGCGCGCCGCAACCGGCGTCTTCGCCGCCTGCGCAGCGTGCA
>NZ_JBHMET010000229.1:353491-355939 GCF_042430365.1 Bradyrhizobium erythrophlei | reverse complement strand
ACGTAGACGGTGAAGCGCTGCAGCGCGTCCTTGAGCTTCTGAGGCGGCGATGATCCCGATTCCGAGCGGCGTCAGGGTCTGGATTGCCACGGGCTACACGGACATGCGGTGCGGCTTTCCGAGCCTGGCTCTCCGCGTGCAGGAAGTGCTCAAGCACAAGCCCATGGGCGGTGGTCTTTTCTGCTTCAGGGGAAAACGCGGCGATCTTTTGAAGGTGATTTGGCATGGTGTGCTGCAGAGCATGAAGGAGGTGAATAACCGAATTTAATGCGTACAGCTTTATGAGAGATGGAGGATGGCCCTCCTGCATCGGCGTTTCAGGCGCAGATGCAAAACCACGACACTGTGGCTTCGCTTAAAAGGCGTGGTCATGAGCAAGTGTTGCAAAAGTCCCGGGTTTACGGGGCAGGTAAGTATCCAGAAGGCGAGCGAAAGCGAATCTTCCGATGACGCGTCGAAAATTACTAAAGCGTCGCCAAAATCAGGGGCGCGTGCCATCCCTGAGATCAATCCGTGAGGCGCCTGGATTACTGCGCGGATGGCGACCGGCGTTTAGGGGACGCGATCTGGATACAGGCTCTTGTAGAGAACTGCAGGAACCAGTCGTTGTGATGCCAAGGGAGAAGTTCAAGCGGCGCACACCGCGAGACGAGAGTACCGAAGCACAACACTGGGGCGGATCGGCTCGTAGTAGTGATGAAGGTACTGTAATGGGACTGGAGCGAAGGGGCCGAAACAAGTGGGTTGCGCCCATATGCAACTGTGATGAGCAGGAGGACATGTGAGCGTAACCGGACGTAAGCAGTACGATATCGACAAGCAGACAGTGATGAAGGCCTACCGATTGGTCAAAGCCAATGCGGGCTCGGCCGGCGTGGATAAGGTGTCGCTCGAAGCTTTTGAGAAGGACTTGAAGGGCAACCTTTACAAGGTCTGGAATCGAATGTCTTCTGGCAGCTACCTTCCACCTGCCGTTCGGGCTGTCCCCATTCCCAAGAAGAACGGCGGACAACGCATTCTAGGCGTGCCGACAGTAGCAGATCGCGTGGCGCAGACGGTCGTCAAGCTGCAGATTGAACAAGCACTCGAGGAAATCTTCCTTCCCGATTCCTACGGCTACCGGCCCGGAAAATCCGCGCTGGACGCCGTTGGCGTCACCCGGCAACGGTGCTGGAAGATGGACTGGGTGCTGGAGTTCGACATCAAAGGCCTGTTCGACAATATCAGCCACAAGTTGCTCATGAAGGCCGTCAGGAAGCATGTGCAAGACGAATGGGCTCTGCTCTACATCGAACGCTGGCTAACAGCGCCGATGCAAGGCAAAGACGGAGCGATCACCGCTCGCGACCGGGGAACACCCCAAGGCGGCGTGATCAGTCCCGTCCTTGCCAATTTGTTCTTGCATTATGCGTTCGATACATGGATGGCGCGGAACTTCCCGCAGTCACCGTGGTGTCGATACGCGGACGACGGGCTCGTTCATTGCCGAACCAAGGCTGAAGCGGAAGCCATCAAGGCGGCGCTGCAAGCAAGGTTTGAGGAATGCGAACTCGAAATGCATCCCGACAAGACCAAGATCGTCTACTGCAAAGACAGCAATCGCCCGGGTAGCCATGCCAGTCAGTCATTCGACTTTCTGGGGTTTACCTTTCGACCGCGCAGGGCAAGAAACCATCAGAAGAAAGAAAACTTCTGTACGTTCTCGCCAGCGGCCAGCAGGGTGGCGATGAAGTCTATGCGTACGACGATCCGGCAGCTCCGGCTCAGGCTTCGCTCGCAGACGGAAGTCGACGCAATCGCCTTGGAACTGAACCCCGTCCTTCGTGGATGGATGCAGTACTACGGCAGATATGGGCGGTCAGAAATGCACAACCTGTATCGATACGTCGACGAATCTCTTAACCGCTGGGCGCGACGCAAATACAAAGGGCTGAAGAATGGAAAAGTCAGAGCCTCCACCTGGCTCAGATTGATCCGCTGCCGTAGGCCGCAGCTGTTCGCTCATTGGGCGAGGTTGAGTTCTGCGTCGTTACTTGTTGAGAGCCGTATGACGTGAGAGCGTCACGTACGGTTCGGAGAGCGGCTCCGGGTGCAACTCCCGGGGCCGACTCACCATGGCCAGGGGGCATGCCTGTTTACAAAAAGACTTGAGAGAGGAAGATTCATCTGGCCTTCTGTTGCGGGCGAAGCAGTGACGATCTCTCCGGCGCAGTTGAGTTATCTCTTATCTGGAATCGACTGGCGCAACCCTCAAGAAACACTGCGTCCGACGCGAGTTGGATAGGCTTTTTACGATTGAATCTGCAGCCTGATCTGATTCAATGGCTTCATGACATCGAAGCCGAACGATCTTCCTTCGGACCTCGCGAGCGCCTACATGGCGCTGCTGGCCGAGCGTGAGGCGTTGCAGGTTGAACGCGATGTGGCCGTCGCGGAGGCCGCCAACGT